>NC_017668.1:2400000-3600000 GCF_000284515.1 Halobacillus halophilus DSM 2266
ATCAAAAACACGTAAATCTTGAAATCCTAGCCGTCAATGATCGATCTACTGACTCGACTGGCTCCATTATTGACAATCTCGCTGCTCATCATGCAAATGTCCATTCTATCACGATTGAGACCTTACCATCTGGGTGGCTAGGTAAGAACCATGCCCTCCATATAGGAGCGCAACAGGCTAAGGGAACCTACTTATTATTTACAGATGCGGACATCTACTTTCATGAGAATGTCGTGTCCCGAGCCATCACCTTTTTAAAAAACGAAAACCTGGATCATTTAACTGCGGCCCCCAATCTAAGGGCCGGTTCTTTTTTTCTAAAAGGGTTAATTTCCTTCTTTCTTTTTGGATTTGGATATTTAAAGCGGCCCTGGACCGCTAATCACCCCTCCAAAAAAGGGGGCATGGGAGTCGGTGCCTTTCAACTCCTGACTAATGCATGCTATGAGGGAATCGGGGGCCACCATGCGATTCGTTTCCGACCGGATGACGACCTTGCCATGGGTCTGCGCATTAAGAAATTGGGCTACAGACAGAACCTGGTGACCGCACTACGTAGCTTATCTGTGGAGTGGTATCCTGATCTTCCATCTGCTTTCAAAGGTTTCGAAAAAAACGCGTTTGCCGGCTTAAATTATTCCGTTTTGTTTGCTCTACTAGCCATCGCCGGTGTATTTACTTCTCAAATCCTTCCGTTTATCACCATTTGGAGCAGCCGTCTTCCACTTCAAATGATTAGTGCTTTTACCATCGTTTTGTTATTTTATTTATATGCGTTAACCCTGCGGCACCTTACTACATATTCCAATTGGATTGTCTTCGGGCTGCCCATATTCGCTGTTTTATTTATTTATATGCTCTCAAGAGCACTGCTTCTAACCTTTCTTAGGGGAGGTATTGAGTGGCGTGGCAGTCACTATTCATTAAAGGAGCTTAAGAAATATTATCGCAACTCTGAGGAGGAATAGTTTTGAAACACTTATTATTTTCACCCTATACAATAAAAAGTGTGACCCTGAAAAATAGAATAGTCATGTCACCTATGTGTATGTATTCTTCACATAATCAGGATGGCCATACTCAGCCTTTTCACTTAGCCCATTATGAAAGCCGGGCTGCCGGCCAAGTTGGTCTTGTTATGACTGAAGCCACATCGGTGACTCCTGAAGGACGAATCTCACATGAAGACCTTGGAATCTGGTCTGATGATCATACAGAAGGTCTATCTACTTTGACTGAAGCTATTCACCGGCATGGAGCAAAAGCCGGCATCCAGCTTGCTCATGCAGGCCGAAAAGCTAATTTGGATAGTGACATATATGCTCCAAGTGCTTCATCCTTTAGTGAATCCCTAAAAACACCGGTGGAAATGAATGAACAGCAAATAAGTTATACGGTTCAATCTTTTAAAGAAGGTGCGGAACGTGCAAAAGAGTCACGATTTGATATTATTGAGCTCCACGGGGCGCATGGATATTTAATTAACCAGTTTTTATCTCCTCTCACCAATTTCCGCACGGATAAATATGGTGGTTCACGTGAGAAACGTTATAGATTCTTGTCCGAAATTATTGATGCTGTCCGAGAATCATGGACAGGACCATTGTTCGTTAGAATTTCCGGAGCAGAATATCATGAAAATGGAAATAAAATGGAGGATTTTATCTACTTTGCTGAAAAAATGAAAGCGCAAGGTGTTGACTTGATTGATGTGAGCTCGGGAGGAGTAGTGCCCGCACCTATCGATCCATATCCGGGGTATCAAGTTAAATATGCCGAGAAAATAAAAGCTGAAGCAGGAATTGATACCGGAGCGGTTGGACTGATTACAAGCGGTAACCAGGCAGAAGAAATCTTACGGAATGAACGCGCGGATCTTATCTTTTTAGCACGGGCATTGTTAAAAAACCCTTACTGGCCAAAACAAGCAGCAGATGAACTTGGGTACAAACTTGAAGGACCAAGACAATATACCAGAGCATGGTAAATCGCTTGATATCTGCAAACTACTGGCTTTGCGTGACCCTGAGTCATGCAGTGGCTTGAAAGAGCTACTTTACTCAATAACTCCAATTCGCGGGATAACTATCCTATGGAAAATGAACAACCAGGGTTAAATTGGCTTCTTTCTATATTAATGAACATTCATAAGTAACATTTCTATTATAGTAAGTGTGTTAAATGGCTTCAGGTGATATGATGTGATTAGTAGGAGGGAGTTCTAATGGAACTATTTTTTTTAGGTACAGGATCCGGGGTTCCGTCAAAGGAAAGAAATGTTTCTTCCCTTGCCCTCCGCATGTTGGAAGAACGGGGAACTACTTGGATATTTGATTGCGGAGAAGGAACGCAGCAACAGATCTTACATACAAATCTAAGACCAAGAAGGATCGAGGTTATATTTATTACTCACCTTCACGGTGATCATATTTACGGACTACCCGGCCTGCTGAGCAGCCGTTCTTTCCAGGGGGGCGAGACTCCTGTAACCGTTTACGGCCCGAGGGGGTTAAAAGAGTACATTGACATTACTCTGCAGATTAGCGGTACACATTTGCGCTATCCTCTTTATGTTGAGGAAGTCGAAGAAGGCATTCTATTTGAAGACGACCAGTTTGTAGTCGAAGCGGTTTCTTTGCAGCATGGTCTGGAAAGCTATGGGTATATTCTAACGGAAAAAGACAAAATCGGAGAACTTAAGCCATCTAAACTTAAAGAGCTGGGTCTTGAACCCGGACCTATCTACCAGTTAATTAAGAGTCAATCTCAAACACGGCTGGATAATGGGAAGATCATTTATAGAAAAGATGTTTTAGGGCCTCCAAAAAAAGGTAGAAAAATATCAATTCTAGGAGATACACGATACATCCCTGATTTAAAATATAAAGTTAAGGATTCGGATGTACTTGTTCATGAAGCTACTTTCGCAAGCGATGAAAATCAGATGGCCTATGATTACTTTCACTCCACGGTACAACAGGCCGCTACTCTTGCAAAAGAAGCTAATGTAAGAGAGCTTATTCTCAATCATATCTCCTCCCGATATCAGGGAAGCTCACTGAAGCAGCTTGAAACGGAAGCAAGAACTATATTTTCACATACACAAGTCGCGTATGATTTTTTTCAGTACCCTATTACACGTAACACGTGAAGGAGGAAATTTTGATGCAAACCATTGTTCAACAGCAAAAGCGGTGGTACGAAGAAGGTCACACAAAAAGTTATCAATTCCGGAAAGATCAGCTCCTACGCATGAAGAAAATGATTGGAACGTTTGAAAAACCAATCATCGAAGCACTAAAATTTGATTTAAACAAGTCTGAATTTGAAGCGTATGTTTCTGAAATTGCTTTTTTAAAAAGTGAAATAGACCATCATGTGAAACACCTGAAACAATGGATGAATCCTCAAAAGGTCAAAGCACCCTTAACCCATAAAGGTTCTAAAAATATGATTTATAAAGAACCTTACGGAACAGTTCTGGTTATTGCCCCCTGGAACTACCCGTTCCAACTGGCCCTTGCTCCAGTGCTTGGAGCTATTGCGGCGGGTAATACCGTTATCATTAAACCTTCTGAACTTACTCCGACGGTTTCATGGGTCATTAAAAAAATGGTAGAACAGTACTTCTCGCCTAACTACATTGCAGTAGTCGAAGGGGATAAAAAAGTGACTCAGGAACTAATGGAACAGCCGCTTGATTACATCTTTTTTACAGGGAGTGTACCTGTTGGGAGAAAGATTATGGAGAAAGCCAGTCACCAGCTGATCCCCGTAACGTTAGAACTGGGTGGTAAAAGTCCGGCGATTATCAATAAAGACGCAGCTATTGACCTTGCTGCCAAACGGATTGTGTGGGGGAAATTTACTAATGCTGGACAAACGTGTATTGCTCCTGATTACTTGCTTGTCCATCATGAAGTAAAGGCACCACTGATTAAGGCCATGAAAAAATATATCCATAAATTTTATGGGGATCGGCCTCTGGAGAATCCAGATTATGTGAAAATCGTGAACGACCAGCACTTCGAGCGAATTTCTTCCTATCTAAATGCAGGAACGGTGGTTTCCGGTGGTTCTTTAGATGAAAAGCGTCAAATGATTGAACCTACTATTCTGGATCAGGTGAATTGGTCTGACCCTGTCATGCAGGATGAAATATTCGGTCCCATTCTTCCGGTTCTGACGTTTGATCATTTATCAGAAGTGATCACCCAAGTGAATAATCGTCCAAAGCCATTAGCTCTCTATTACTTTGGAGAAAGCGAAACAGATCAGGAAGAAATTATGACCTCCATTCCATTTGGGGGTGGCTGTATTAATGATACCCTATACCATATCTTAAACCCCCACCTTCCTTTTGGAGGAGTGGGAGAGAGTGGAATGGGAAGTTATCACGGACAAGCAAGTTTTGACACCTTTACCCATTTAAAGAGTATCACGAAACAAACGACAAAGTTCGATCAGAAATTCAGGTATCCAGGCTCCTCTTTTGGATTAACTCTCATTAAAAAGGTTCTCGGTTAAGCATAGAAAGATCAAGAGCGTAATGATTAAAGGTCACGCTCTTGATCTTTTTTTAATCATTCATCGGCAGAAGACTCCCTCTTCAAGCGCCGTGTCGAAGACCGGTGGCAAGGGGGAGATGAATGCCGTCGCCGTAAGGCGAATGCCTTTGAATATTCTCCCCTCCGTGATATCCTAAATTAAGAACGTATGTTCCTGGTTAGGAGGTGGAAAGGTTGAAGCATAAAGCGTATAACTTTCGTATCTATCCAAATAAAACCCAAGAATCGCTCATCGCTAAGACAATCGGTTGCGCTCGTTTTGTCTTCAATCATTTCCTCTCCGAATGGAGCAGTGCCTACAAGGAAACCGGAAAAGGTTTGAGTTACGCTACTTGTTCCAAACAACTACCCAACCTTAAAAGAGAATTCCTTTGGTTAAAAGAAGTGGATAGCACGGCCATCCAAACGTCGGTCAAACATCTTTCTGACGCTTATGAACGGTTTTTCAAAAAGCAAAACCAAGCTCCACGGTTCAAATCAAAGAAGAACAGAGTCCAGTCCTACACCACAAAATGCACAAACGGAAATATTGCCATCCAGGATCACAAAATCAAGCTGCCTAAGCTGGGGCTTGTGAGATTAGCCAAGAGCCGTGAAGTGAAAGGTCGCATCTTGAGTGCGACGGTTCGCCGCAATCCGAGCGGAAAATATTCTGTATCCATTCTTGTTCAAACAGATATTCAGGAACTTCCTAAATCCAACACTTATGTTGGCATTGATCTCGGATTGAAAGACTTCGCTACTCTCTCGAATGGCACCACCTATCAAAACCCACGATATCTACGTAAGACCGAAAAGAAACTAGCAAAAGCTCAACGTATCCTTTCCCGAAGGGAAAAGGGATCTTCGAATTGGCATAAGCAACGTATTAAAGTAGCTAGACTTCACGAGAAGATAGCGAACTCCCGCAAAGATTATCTGCACAAGATTTCTACCGAAATCATCAAAAACCACGATGTGATCGGTGTAGAAAATCTCCAAATTTCCAATATGCTCAAAAACCGAAAACGATCCAAATCGATTAGTGATGTGAGCTGGTCGATGTTCACGTCTATGCTCGAATACAAAGCAAAGTGGTACGGGAAGCAGTTGGTAACCGTATCGAAAGTTTTTGCGAGTTCACAGCTGTGTTCCAAGTGCGGATACCAAAACAGTGAGGTAAAGAATCTCGCTGTTCGAACGTGGGATTGCCCAGATTGCGGCTGCCACCACGACCGCGACCTAAATGCGAGCTTCAATATATTGAAGGAGATTCAAAGAACCCTTTCAACCGTCGGTGCGACGGGGCTAGCCTAATCATTTGAACGAACCGTTAGGTTCGTGCTCTTAGGAATCCCCCAACTTCAAGGAGTGTCAGCGAGTAAGTGGGGTTAGTTCAATTATACCTTAAATTAGAAAAATGGAAGATTATCTAAATTATTGTCAATCTCCCCATCAGGCTGACTGCGAAGATGATCTTCTCCATCTTTACCCCGGATCAGATTCACATGCTCCAGTTCTCCATCTCTGGCCATTTGATGAGCCTCGTGATAGTCCACTATTCTGCCTGATGATAACTTCATTTCTACAATACTTCCCTCTCCATTTTTCCTGACTGCGATGATTTGTTCCGCCATGTCAATACCTCCTTTTTTTTAGTATGTATCCATTCTAATGAATTATAATGATTAAACGATTTAAGGGTATAAATAATGAAATTATAGTTAAATTAACGTTAAAGATAGGAGGAAAAAGCCATGCCCCTCAATCATTTTGAACACGTAACAGAACAGTTGGCCCAGGCTAAACAAGCCGTTGAACGTATGCAGGAGAATCAAACCGGTTTTGCAGAAGCACAGCAGCATGTGAAGATAGCTGAAGAGGCTCTCAATGAACTCATACATGACCCTGACTTAAATTCTAAAACTGACCAGAAAGAAATTCAGCGGGCTAGCGATTTGCTTCGTCTAATCGTGGAAACCTATCAGGCTTCTAACTGAACGTATAAACCACTGTGTTGGAGAACAGTGGTTTATTTACATAACTTTCCTTATCTACGTTACATAACCTTTTATGTCACTGAATATATTTAGGACAAGCAATTTAAGAGGGAGTGTCGTAATGGGGGTTTTTGTTAGTTACATTTTGCTAGGATTATCGCTTGCCGCGCCAATCGGTCCTATTAACGCTGCACAAATCGACCAGGGGATCAAGAACGGTTTCCTGCATTCCTGGGCAATTGGGTTAGGATCTATTGTTGCAGATTTATTGTTTATCCTTTGTGTATTTTTTGGAGTGGTCCATTTTTTAGAAATTCCTTTGATGAAAACATTTCTGTGGTTATTCGGAGCGTTTGTATTGTTTTATACGGCTTTCGAAAGTTTTAAAGGTACAAAAGAAATTGGGATTGGGGAGCTAAGAAGCAAAGAATCTTTAAAGAAAACGTTCACAAATGGCTTCCTGCTGGCCATTACGAATCCGTTATCCATTCTTTTCTGGCTGGGTATTTATGGGAGCATTCTTGCTGACACCATTCATCGTTATAACTTGGCCCAGGTTCTGCTTTATGGAGGTGCTGTCCTTCTAGGTTTAATGATCTGGGATGTATTCATGGCTTCTGTGTCAAGCGGCTTTAGAAAAGTATTAACACCCAGCCTGCTTCGAGTAATCTCAACTCTATCAGGTTTAAGTTTATTAGGATTTGCTGCTTACTTTGGTTTTCAAGCATTCAAATTACTCTTCCACTTCTAAATGCTTCCATTTATTTTTCATAAACATAGTTACCATACCTATAACCAGTAAAAAACCTAAGCTTACAAAAAAACCAATTCGACTTGTTTTATTTAATAATGTTCCCGAAACTGCAAGCAAAATCAAAACTAGTCCTATTAGTCGTTTTACACGTTTAAATGAAGTTAACTCCATAATTTTATTATATGAGAACAGGATAAACAGCCAGATGTATAAAAGCATGAGGCCTGCTGCTGTGGTTAAGTATTCATATATCTTCTCCGGGAGCAGTAAAGCAACTATTATTGAAGCAATTAAGCCACCGATAGTCAGCAGTACGGCATAATAAGGAACTTTTCTAGGACCTGTCCTAGAAAAGAATTTAGGAGCATCTCCATCCTCTGACAACGAGGTTAATATGGTTGTGATTCCGTACAGTGAGGCTACCATAGTGGAAAAACCTCCAATAATTAAAGCTCCGTTAAATGCATGAGGCACAAAAGATAGATCATACTTACTTAGAGCGGTAATGAATGGACTTTCATCCCCATTATATTTAGTATAAGGCACAAGCCATAAGGCGAGACCTATGGATACTACATAAATAGTTGTGAGTAATGAAAGCATAAATGTTCCCGACTTAGGAGCATCTTTCGGATTTTTTAGTTCATTCGCCATAATACCCATAACTTCAATTCCGCCAAAACTGTAGAAGACGTAAATAGACGCAGCCCATAGCCCGGTTATACCGAGTGGAAGTAATCCTTTATTATCCCATGTGAATGAGGGGTCAGGCTGGCCGCCTTTTAAAAATCCCCCTACAGCTAGAAAAGCAATAATGATAAACATTAAAATTGCCGCTATTTTCATAACGCCAAATATATTTTCAAATCGTTCAAACCCCGACACACCGGTAATAATAACCCCGATTCCCAAGACCCCGAATACACTTGAGGAAACCCAAAGCGGGACATCAGGGAACCAAAATTGAGCAAAGATGGCTAAAGCTGTCAACTGGCTCCCCATTATAAGCAGTTCAGAAGACCAGTACACCCATCCGTTGCTAAAGCCTGCCCATCTCCCATAAGCTTTTTTAGCATAAGCCCGAAAGGAACCTTTCTGAGGATCCTCGGCTGTCATAGCTGATAAGGCATCAAATACTATATATGTTCCGATAGCAGCAAGCAAAAAGATGAGAAGTACGGCTGGCCCCCCTCGTGTTATTGCCAGAGCAGAACCAAGGAAAAAACCCGTACCAATTGTGCATCCTACTCCAATTAAAGAGAGCTGCCACCACTGAATCTTTTTATTATCAGTTGTCTCCTGTTTGTCCATTCGGGGTTAATCCCTTCCAATAAAGTCAAATCGCGAAATCACATTTACGTTGCAATTTGAAAATAGTATATGTCATACTACTGTTCTCATACGAGAGATAACTGACGAAGTAATCCTGTTAAGGCCAGTGATAACTTATTTAAGATAAGCTCCCGTGCGCAAGACTCAGTTTCGAGATATTTGAATAGAGGGAAGGTCCTGCGGGGGACGATTCCGCTTTCCGGCCCTGCACGACGCAGGGTCGTTCGACGTTGCCACACGACGTGGCGTTCTTAGTCGAACCTCTTCTGTGCTGAGCTTCCTCAGGCTTAACAGCCCTGCGGGATCTCACCGCTCATGTTCATCCCGCAGGATTCTTCATCGTCCCCCTCCGGACCTGGCCGAATAAGAAACTCGAAATCCACCAAAAATGTCTACTAAAATTAACTGGAGAGCAAAAGAGTATCTAGCTTATTTAAGTGTACAACCCCTGATATATAAGGGGTTAAGGCTGATCCAGAACGATTACCTCTCTTATAGAAGGGTCCGTTCATCTCCTCAAACATAGGATGGCGGAGGAAACGACGAGACTCCCGCGGGAGAAGGAGCTAGGCGAGACCCCACAAGGAGTGTTAACGACTGAGGAGGCTTGCCAGTCCCCCCGTAGGAAAGTGTTCAAATGTGGAATCACCCTGAAAGACACGACCAGCATAAGCCGACCATCAAAAGGGTTGCGGTTTTTCAATCCGTTGATGAGCGGCTTATGTCTCGAGTGTCTGGGTGATGGAACAAGACGAGTTGTTTCCGTAGCCAGCCCCTCTCTATATCAGCAACGGACCTAAGATATCTCGAAACTGAGTCTTCAACTATACGGCCCTTTAATTTAATAATGTTCTTATGAAATACCTGCATGAATGTTTATTGAAACCAGTAAAAAAGGCAGCTGAGCTGCCTTTTTTATTACATATCATGGGAGGTTTTCTGATTTTGACGAGAATGGTTTTGGTTTTTAACTTTATGGGACCCCTCTATAGGAGTGCCATAAGGCTGGTCGGGTCCTGTAGGTAAATTAGGTTTGGTTTGCTGTTTAGGTCCTTTTTTTCTTGGTGACATCACTTTACCTCCTGATCAAATTAAAGTTATTTTCGCTTTCTAGCTTCTTCTGGACCTTCCATAGAAGTAGCCCCCGGATAGCTTAATGGCTGATCTCGGTCAGATTCAACTTTTCTTGATTTTTTTAATTTCTTCTCTTGTCGATCTTTACCCATATAAATATCCTCCCTTCACTCTTAGTATGAGAAAAGAGACAGGAGTCATACTCTCCTGTCTCTTTGTAATTTTTGTGAGTTTTATTTTTTAAAATCATCCAGAAAGTCCTTTTGAAAGCTGGTGGTAACCGTGTTATTCTGAGGAGCTGACAACGGTTGAAATGGGTTGCTTCCATACTTTTCAGTTAGATCATCTATGGCCTTATATAACTTCTCTTTACTTGCATATTGTTCATAATTAAATAAATCGAGCTGCTGGGTAATTTCGGATTTTTCAGCTAGATCTTGAGCAGTTATTCCAAGAAGGCGTATTGGTTCCTGATTCCAATGTTCATCAAAGAGCTGTAAAGAAACTTGGAACAAATCTTCGGCTGATTGTATGAACTCCTTTAATTGCCGGCTTCTTGTAACGGTTTTTCTGTCATGATAACGAATCATAAGCTGTACATTCTGTGCGAGCACTTTTTTATTTTTCATGCGTGCTTCCACTTTATGTGTTAACTTTCGCAGCACACTGCGCACTTCCTGATCATCTGTAGTATCTTCGGGTAAAGTAGTAGAAGTACCGATACTTTTAAATTCATGAACCGCATCAGGATCAACAGGGCGCTGATCATAGCCATTGGCACGATTTTGCAGACGCTCCCCATTAATACCGAGCAGGCGCTTTAATTCAAGGACAGGATGTACGGCTAGATCTCCAATTGTTTCTACTTTAATTCTTCTCAGCTTTTCTGCAGTTTTGTCGCCCACTCCATACATTTCTTCAATAGGTAATGGCCATAGCTTATTCTGAAGATCTCTTTTTCTCAGTATCGTAATTCCCATCGGTTTTTTCATATCGGAAGCCATTTTTGCCAAGAACTTATTCGGTGCTATTCCTATACTGCATGGAAGATCGAGTTCATCTGCAATTCGCTGCTGAATCCGCTCAGCGATTTCAGGCGGGGAACCCTGCGAAGAACAATTCGTAATGTCCATGTATCCTTCATCAATGGAAACAGGCTGAACGAGTGAGGTTACATCTGCCAGTATCTTAAACATCTCTTTTGAAGCGGTACGATACCTTTCGAAATTAGGTCTCATGACCATTAATTCAGGGCATAAACGTCTAGCCTCTCCAACAGGCATTGTCGTTTTAACCCCAAATTTTCTTGCCTCATAACTGCTTGTAACCACAATTCCTCGCCGTTCTTCTGGGTTTCCAGCGATCGCAAGTGGCTTTCCTTTTAATTTGGGATCGAATGCCATTTCGACCGAAGCATAAAAACTGTTCATATCCACATGAAATATGACCCGTCCATTTTTAGGATACCATTTAGACACATAAATCCTTCCTTTTTTCGAACTCTTGTTCTTCTATTGTAACATATTTGAAAAGAAAGTCTGAGTACAATCAAGTTAACATAAAAAATCCCGGAACTTATCTCCGGGATTTTTTATATTCTATCATTGTTCTGCTGCCTCTTGAATGATTGCTGTTACAAATTCAGCTATTTTTTCCAGTTCAGCAACCGGAATGCGTTCATTTTTGGTATGAATTTCTTCATAGCCTACCGATAAATTGACAGTTGGTACGCCGTAGCCAGCAATAATGTTGGCGTCACTGCCGCCTCCACTTGTCAGAAGCTGGCTTTCCCGACCAATTTTAGAAGCAGCTGAGCGGGCGATTTCTACTACCTGGTCGCCTTCCTTCTGTTTGAAGCCTGGATACATGATTTCAACATCCAAATCGACTTCTCCTCCCATTTCTTCTGCTGTTTCATGAAAGGCTCGCTTCATTTTCTCCACTTGTTCCTGCATCTTTTCAGGAACTAAAGAGCGGGCTTCCGCTAATATTTCTACGTGGTCGCATACAATATTCGTCTTCTGGCCGCCTTCGAAACGACCAATATTGGCTGTAGTTTCCTCATCAATACGACCAAGAGGCATCCTGGCAATTGCTTTCGAGGCGAGAGTAATTGCAGAAACTCCTTTTTCAGGAGCGACGCCTGCATGGGCCGTCTTCCCTTTCACCACGGCATTAATTTTCGCCTGTGTAGGAGCGGCTACGATGATATTTCCGACTGCCCCATCACTATCGATGGCATAACCATATTTAGCTTTTAAAAGTGAACTGTCCAGTGCCTTCGCTCCTACAAGTCCACTTTCTTCTCCAACCGTGATAATAAATTGTAAGTCTCCGTGTTCTACACTCTGTTCTTGTAGGGAACGGATCGCTTCTAGAATTGCTGCTACTCCGGCTTTATCATCCGCTCCAAGTATGGTTGTTCCATCACTTACAACATAACCATCCTTTACGGAAGGATTTACTCCGTTTCCAGGAACCACAGTATCCATGTGAGAAGTAAAATATATAGGATCTGCTTCTTTTTTAGAACCTTTTAAGTTGCAGATTAAATTGTTTGCTCCGTGACCGGTAATAGACTTGGCATCATCTTCCAAGACCTCAAGTCCAAGGTCCTGAAATTTTTTCTTGAGAACTTCAGAAATCTCAGCTTCAGCTCCCGTTTCAGAGTCCACCTGGACTAATTCTAAGAATTCTTCAAGTACACGTTCTTTATTAATCGTAACCATTTCATTGTCCTCCTTCGTATGTAAACCATATCCTCTTAGTACGTTAGCTGAACTAAGAGGTGGTGTCAATTAAAGAGGGATGTTCCCATGTTTTTTATAAGGACGGTCTTCATGTTTATTTTTTAACATATCTAGCGCCTTAATTAATGTAATCCTCGTTTCCCTCGGATCAATCACATCGTCAACCATGCCGAGTCCGGCTGCTACATAAGGATTAGCAAACCTTTCCCGGTATTCATCGATCTTGCTCTTCCGTGTTTCTTCAGGGTTTTCACTTTCCTTTATATCCTTTGCAAAAATAATATTTGCTGCGCCTTCAGGTCCCATAACCGCTATTTCGGCATTCGGCCATGCATAAACAAGATCCGCACCAATAGACTTACTATTTAATGCCACATAAGCTCCTCCATAGGCTTTACGGGTAATCACTGTAAGTTTTGGAACGGTGGCTTCGGAATAAGCATACAAGATCTTCGCTCCATGTCTTATAATGCCACCGTGTTCCTGTTTGATGCCAGGGAAAAAGCCGGTTACATCTTCGAAAGTAATCAATGGAATATTAAAAGCATCACAAAAACGAATAAAACGGGACGCTTTATCGCTGGAATCAATATCAAGACCGCCGGCCATGTATTTAGGCTGGTTACATACGAGTCCTACTGTTTTTCCATTTAAGCGAGCAAAGCCTACCACTATATTTTTCGCAAAATCTTTATGGATTTCAAAGAATGACCCTTTATCCACTACTTCATCGATTATGATCCTTACGTCATAAGGACGCAGCGGATCAAAAGGAATCTTATCCGTTAGGTCAGGTAGATAATCATCTTCTTCCCTTACTTCTGCTTCTGGAGGTTTTTCTTTGTTATTCTGAGGAAGATAACTGACTAAATCTTTAACTGCATCTAGAGCAGCAGCTTCATCTTCCGTCTTTAAATGAGCATTTCCGCTCAATGTATTATGAACCTTAGCCCCGCCAAGATCCTCAGAGGATATTTGTTCACCTGTAACCGTTTCAATTACTTTTGGACCGGTTATGAACATTTGAGAGGTTTTTTCCACCATAATGACAAAATCGGTAATGGCAGGTGAGTAAACCGCTCCACCCGCACACGGTCCCATAATTACGGATATTTGAGGAATAACTCCTGAATAAATAGAGTTGCGGTAAAAAACCTGACCATACCCATCCAGAGAGGAGACTCCTTCTTGAATTCTTGCTCCGCCCGAATCATTTAAGCCAATAAAGGGAGTCCCATTTTTCACGGCTAAATCCATTACGGCTGCTATTTTTTTTGCGTGCATCTCACCGAGTGCCCCACCATATACGGTGAAATCCTGAGCAAATAAATAAATATCCCGTCCGTCTATCTTTCCAAATCCCGTAACTACTCCTTCGCCTGGAGCAGTTTTTCCATCCATTCCAAAAGCATCATGGCGGTGTTCGATAAATGGATTCAATTCAATAAATGAATCTTCATCAACGAGGTAATCAATCCGCTCTCTCGCTGTCCATTTTCCTTTGTCATGCTGCTTATCTATTCTTTCATCCCCGCCCCCCATCTGGACCTGACGGCGTTTATCGTAAAGTTCATTAATTTTATCAAAAATATCCACAGCTGATCACTCCTCCGACTTTGGTTGACATAGCTCATAAAGCACGCCGCTGGCGGCTTTTGGATGTAGAAAAGCAATTTGGCTTTCATGAGCTCCTAATTTTGGTTCTTCATGAATCAAAGGTACCCCCTGCTGCTTATATTGTTCCAGACGAGTATGAATATCATTGACTTCGAGGGCAATGTGGTGTATTCCTTCACCTCTTTTATTCAAAAACGATTGAATTGCCGATTGGTCACTCAGCGGCTCAAGAAGTTCAATTCTTGTTTCACCAATATTTAAAAAGGCTACCCTTACTTGCTCAGAATCTACTTCTTCAACAGATTCAAGCTCAAGACCGAGAGTATGCTGATAAAATGGAAGCGTCATATCAATGCTTTCTACAGCTATGCCGATATGAGCAATCTTCTTAGGTGTCTGTACGGTTTCTTTATGAATCAATTGCTTAATATATACGGCAATGGCATCGGTAGGGGAGCCGCTGGTAAATATCTTGGTCACCCCTTTAGATTCCAGATACGGAATATCCTCAGCAGGAATGACCCCGCCTCCTATGACAGGGATGTCAGCTGCTTCTTGCTCTTTTAATGCCTCAACCACCTTAGGAAATAACGACTTATGAGCTCCTGACAGGGAAGATAGACCAATAACGTCCACATCTTCTTGTATAGCAGCTCTTGCAATTTGTACTGCAGACTGCCGCAGACCTGTATAAATAACTTCCATACCGTGATCTCTTAACGCCTGGGCAATAATTAATGCACCCCGGTCATGGCCATCAAGACCAGGTTTTGCTATTAAAACTCGTATAGGCTTCATCACCATCATCCTTTCCTACATTCCCGTGTATTCACCAAATTCATCACGCATTACGTTTGCGATTTCCCCAACCGTCGCATAAGCTTTAACCGCTTCGACAATAAAAGGCATGACATTGTCATTTGAGCGGGCTGCTTTGCGTAACTCTGCCAAGCAGGTCTCCACATAGGTTTCATCTCGCGTATTTCTAACATGCTGAGTTTTATCGATTTGGGCTTTTTCAAGAGCTTCATCGACTCTCAATAAATCCTGGTGAATTTCTTCATCTAATTGATATTCATTGAGCCCTACTACAATATCTTCATTGGCCTCCAGTCGTTTCTGAGCATCATAAGCAGCTTTATGAATTTCACGCTGCATATAACCTTCCTCAACAGCCTGGACAGCTCCGCCGAGTTTTTTAATTCGATCAATGTATTCGTTAGCTTCCTTTTCAATCTGATCGGTAAGTGCTTCGACGTAGTAAGAGCCCCCAAGAGGATCGATCGTATCCGCAACCCCGCTCTCATTTGCTATAATCTGCTGGGTTCTTAGTGCAATTCTTGCTGAATCCTCTGTTGGAAGCGCCAGAGCTTCATCTCTTGAATTCGTGTGCAGACTCTGAGTACCTCCCATAACAGCAGCAAGCGCTTGCAAAGTAACACGAACAATATTATTGTCCGGCTGCTGGGCAGTCAGAGTACTTCCGCCTGTCTGCGTATGGAACCGCAGTTTCCAGCTTTTAGGGTTCTCCGCTCCGTAATGCTCTTTCATAATTTTGGCCCACATTCTTCGTGCTGCTCTGAATTTAGCTGCTTCTTCAAAAAATTGATTATGAGCATTGAAGAAGAATGCCAGCCTCGGTGCAAACTGATCCACTTCCAGGCCTGCTTCAATGGCTGCATCTACATAAGCGATTCCATTAGCAAGTGTAAAGGCAACCTCCTGGACTGCTGTAGAACCCGCTTCCCGTATGTGATATCCAGAAATACTGATGGTATTAAACTTGGGCAAATGAGTTTGACAATAAGCAAAAATGTCAGTGATTAATCTCATAGAAGGTTTGGGCGGATAGATATATGTTCCTCTTGCGATATATTCTTTTAGAATGTCATTTTGAATAGTACCCGTAAGCTTTTCAGGTTTTACCCCTTGTTTTTCCCCAACAGCAATGTACATGGCAAGCAAAATTGAAGCCGGTGCATTAATCGTCATCGATGTGCTGACTTGATCCAATGGAATCTCATGGAAGAGTTGCTCCATATCGTGAAGAGAATCAATGGCTACACCTACTTTGCCTACTTCTCCCTCTGCCATTGGGTCATCCGAGTCATAGCCTATTTGAGTAGGAAGATCAAAAGCTACTGACAAACCTGTCTGCCCCTGCTTGAGTAAGTATCGAAAACGTTCATTTGTTTCTTCGGATGAACCAAACCCTGCATATTGACGCATGGTCCAGTATCGGCTTCGGTACATCGTAGGCTGAATTCCCCTTGTATAAGGGTACTGGCCAGGAAAGCCAATGTCCTCTATGTATTCTTCCTCACTCTGAGCCGGTTCATATAAACGGTCGATCTCTAATTCAGAACTTGTTATAAATGATGGTTTACGTTCTGGGAATCGTGCCGTTGTTTTCTCGACATCTTTTTCCCACGCTTCTTTGGAATGATTATATTTAGATGAACGGGTCATATTAAAATGCCTCCTCTTATCAGTAAGTCCCTCTCTAGCATACCAGAAATGAAGCGCTTACCTACCTAAAAATTAGTAAAATTCTCATTTATATTGTAATTGATTTCCGGCCCTTGTCCAAATGAATGTTTTTCGATAGAATGTTGGGTAGGATGGAGCAAGAAGGAGGTTAAAAACCTTGGCAGCAAACAACAAGCAGCATCAACCAACGAAAAAGAAGAAATCTAAGCGAGAAAAGCGTACGAAAGCCGTAATCTATTTGATGATCCTTTCTATGGTTCTGTCGACTCTCTTAGCTGGTGCTTCATTTTTCTTATAACGTTTACAGGAAAATATAAAAAAACGGCTGGAAGCCTAATTAGGCTTCCAGCCGTTTTTTTATGTGGCAGGGTTAAGCATTCTGTTCAATCCATCTCTTATCCACGAGTCATAAATGCTTTTCATTTCGTTATTGCTTTTTACAATAACCACTTCGGATTCTAATGAGACAATATCAAACAGTTTTTCTACATCTTTGTTTTGAAGTCGGATACAGCCAGCCGACACTGACTTACCAATTGATTCAGGCCGGTTCGTGCCATGTATCCCATATATTCTTCCATCGGTACCCCGGGCATCAAATCCAATCCAACGAGTCCCGAGGGGGTTTTCTTGCGCTCCACCGGGAATATTCTTTTTCCGATAGTAAGGGTCTTTAGCTTTAACCTTGACATGAAACTGACCTTCCGGGGTTAATTCGGACGTTTTGCCTATGGCGGCCGAGGCGTTAAACACCTCATGTCCTTCTTCAAAGACAGAAAGTTCATGTGTTGCTTTGTTAACTATGATCACCGGTTCTTCATTGACTTGCGGCGGGAGTAATGGGAGGAACATCATCATGACTAACATAGTCAAATGCATAAGTCTCATCCTCTTTTAGTTCAAGTTTTCCCCTGTTTATGAGGGTTATACATATATTGAACTACCCCCACTTACTCGCTGACGCTCCTTGAAGTAGGGGGATTCCTAAGAGCACAAACCTAACGGTTCGTTCAAATGATTAGGCTAGCCCCGTCGCACAGACGGTTGGAAGGATCCTTTGAATCTCCTTCAATATATTGAAGCTCGCATTTAGATCGCGGTTGTGGTGGCTGCCACAATTCGGGCAATCCCACGTTCGAACAGCGAGATTCTTCACCTCACCGTTTTGGTATCCACAATAGGAACACAGTTGCGAACTCGCAAAAATTTTCGATACGGGTATCAATTGTTTTCCGTACCATTCTGCTTTGTATTCGAGCATAGTAGTGAACATCGACCAGCTCGCATCACTAATCGATTTGGATAGTTTTCGGTTTTTGAGCAAATTGGAAATTTGGAGATTTTCTACCCCAATCACATCGTGGTTTTTGATGATTTCGGTAGAAATCTTATGCAGATAATCTTTGCGAGAGTTCGTAATCTTTTCATGGAGTCTGGCTACTTTAATCCGTTGCTTATGCCAATTCGAAGATCCCTTTTCCCTTCGGGAAATGATACGTTGAGCTTTTGCTAGTTTCTTTTCGGTCTTACGTAGGTATCGTGGGTTTTCATAGGTGGTGCCATTCGAGAGAACAGCGAAGTCTTTCAATCCGAGATCAATACCCACAGAGGAGTTGGTTTTAGGAAGTCTCTCGACTTTTGTATCAACAAGAATAGAAACAAAATGTTTACCTGAAGGAT
This sequence comes from Halobacillus halophilus DSM 2266, assembly GCF_000284515.1. Classification (GTDB taxonomy): domain Bacteria; phylum Bacillota; class Bacilli; order Bacillales; family Halobacillaceae; genus Halobacillus; species Halobacillus halophilus. Next base: position 2,418,245 of record NC_017668.1, read on the forward strand.
TCCGCCTAACAGTTGCGCTTAAAATACGCCCTTCTACTTCACGACTCTTAGCAAACAGCACCCAGCCTACCTTTGGTAGCTTCACTTTATTACCGACTATTCTGATATTGCCTTTGTTGTATTGAGCGGTATAAGATTGCTTTCTATTCTTTTTAGACTTGAACTTCGGTCTATTGTTAAGTTTCTTAAAAAAACGATCGAAAGAATCTGCAAGATTCCTCAACGAATTTTGCAGAGCTGTACTATCGACTTCTTTTAACCATTGGAAATCTTGTTTGATTTGTGTAAGTTGTTTATTGCATTTTGCATAAGACAAACCTTTACCAGAACGTTTGTAAGCATTGTTCCACTCGGAGAGGAAATGATTAAACACAAAACGTGAACATCCGATGGATTTAGCAATTAACGTTGTTTGTTCTTTACTAGGATAAATGCGAAATTTATAAGCTTTGTGCGTCACCATTTCCACCTCCACACAGGAACTTACGTTCTCGTTTTAGTATAGCATATAGCCTTAAGAATAGAAAACGAAAACCTTCGCCTGAAGGCGAAGGCATTCATCTCCCACTTACCACCGGTCTTCGACACAGTGCTTGAAGAGGGAGGCTTCTGCCGATAAATGCTAAAAAGAGCTTTTAAAAATTAAATACTGTTCAATTTCATGCAATAAATGAAAGAGACTGGCACGTGCTTCAAATTCTTCTCTCGTTTCGGGAAGCTCGTCCTCACGGAATTCCTCTTTCATATCGTTTAACTGCTGCAGAAATAGTACAGCCGTATTTCCAGGATGGACAGCCTCGGCTAGTTCGTCAAAGAAATCGGCAATTCTACCACCGTGTTTGGACGGAGGCGTAATACGATTTACCAGGGGTAGCATTCGCTGTAACAAATCAAATTGTTTTGTCCTCATGTGAAAATAATGATAATGGCGATTATGAATCCGTAAAAGATGATTTTCTACATCTCGAAAAGCGAGTGATGTAGCTTTCTCCAGGATCTCTTCCGTATCAGCCATTTCTTTTCCTGTCCAGGAATCCCTGCCTTCTCTTAAGTAGGTCGCAATCTCTTTAAGAATTACCCTGAAATTTTCTTCCACTCTTTTCTGATAATCCTCTAATTTATTTTCTAAACTCGGCATATATAAATTTAATAGGAGGGCCGTACCAATACCTACAATAATTAAAATGATTTCGTTCCAAATAATACTCCATCCAATATCACCGGAGATATACAAATGGAGAATAATAACCGAACTGGTGACGATCCCCTGTGTTAACTTTAACCTTACAGTCACCGGAATAAATGCAAAAAGCATCAAACCAATAGCAATTGGATTATAGCCAATGAGCAATTCAAAGAATATGTAGGAAAATCCCATAGCTATCAAGCAGGCAGAAAAGCGGTACCAGGAAGTTAGAAAAGAGCGCTTTCGGGTGATTTGGATACAGAGAATGGTTAATATTCCGGCTGAAACAAAGTTATCCAACTGAAGCAGCTGTGCAATCCAAATGGCGATTGGCGTGCCAAGCGCTGTTTTTATCGTACGATAGCCGATTTTCAAATCTTTTTTCACCTCGATACTTGTAATTTATATCAAAAAAGGGACCTTTGTAAGTACAAAGATCCCTTAAACGTATGATTATACTTCTTCACAATACTCATCAAAGCTGCGTTGAAGCTTACCGATGACTTCCATTGGTTCAAAACCTTCGATATCATGACGTTCGACCATTGTCTGGATTTTTCCATCTTTTAATAGTGCAAATGAAGGTGAGGATGGAGGGTAACCTTCAAAATATTCTCTTGCACGGTTGGTAGCTTCCCGGTCCTGACCTGCAAATACAGTAACCAGCTGGTCCGGCCTTTTATCATAGTGAATGGCATGAGCTGCTGCCGGACGAGCGATACCTCCAGCACAACCACAAACAGAATTAATCATAACTAGTGTTGTGCCTTCTTTATTTAAAGCTTCATCAACTTCTTCGGGTGTTGTTAATTCGCTGTAACCAGCTTGTCTGATCTCATCGCGCGCTTTCGTTACAACATCGTTCATGAAAATATTAAAATCCATGTAGCATGGCTCCTTTATTAAGTACTAGAGTCATTTTACCAAGATATTCATCGTCTTTCAATCCAATTGAGTTAACCCGATCAAAGGTTGTTCGGATATACGATAAAAGCTGCTCCCATATAAACACTTAGGAACAGCTTTCTTATTATTAATAGACTGAAGTATTATCTTCAGACATTTTTTCTAGAATTTCCTTAACACGTGCCAGGAAATTACCTGCAACCAGTCCGTCCAATACCCTGTGGTCTAAGGAGAGACAGAGATTTACCATGTCACGAGCCCCGAACATGCCATTCTGATATACAGGTCTTTTCACAATGGATTCCACCTGAAGAATAGCTGCCTGCGGATGGTTAATGACCCCCATAGATTGTACAGAACCAAAAGACCCCGTGTTATTGACGGTAAATGTGCCGCCTTCCATATCTTTAGAAGTCAACTTACCATCTCTTGCTTTAGCAGCTAAATCCGTAATATCTTTGGCAATTCCTTTAATGCTCTTTTCATCAGCATCACGGATAACGGGTACAAATAGTTGATCTTCTTTAGCCACAGCAATATTTAAGTTAATGGCTTTTCGCTGGATGATCTTGTCTCCGCCCCAAGTGCTGTTTAACTGTGGGTATTCTTTCAAAGCTTGCGCTACAGCTTTTACAAAGAAAGCAAAGTAGGTTAAGCTGAACCCTTCTTTTTCTTTAAATTGTTTTTTCTTTGCATTCCGAAGTTCCACCAGATTAGTAACATCTACTTCTACCATCATCCACGCATGTGGAATTTCAGTTTTAGATTTTACCATGTTTGCTGCAATCGCTTTACGAACACCGTTGACAGGGATTTCAATATCCCCCTCTGCTGCTTGTACATTGGAAGCGGCAGCAGCTGGTGCTTGTTTTTCAGAAGAAGCAGCGTCAGGTTGAACAGAAGGCTGTACATTTTCCTCTGTGTTTTTCTCGGCTTGTGGAATTTCTCCACTTTCAATAATTTTCTCAATGTCTTTACGCGTGATCCGGCCCCCGCGGCCTGATCCTTCAACTTGATTTAAATCAATGTCATGATCTTGAGCAAGAGTCATGACAGCAGGAGAGTAGCGCTTTTTATTTCCTTTATCCTGTTTAGGCTGCTCGGATTTTTGGGAAGTAGTTGTCTTCTTCTCTTCTTGTTTCTTTTCTTGCTTGACCGGCGCTTCTTCTACTTTAGATTCCTCCGGCTTTTCTCCAGAAGTTGAGCCTTCGACCTCTATGTGACACATTAAATCACCAACGGCCAGGGTCTCCCCTTCTTCCGCTACAAGTTCTTTTATTACCCCTGTGAAGGAAGATGGTACTTCTGCGTTCACTTTATCAGTCATAACTTCAGCTATTGGATCATATTTATTTACTTGATCACCAGGCTCAACCAGCCATGTACTGATCGTACCTTCTGTGACACTTTCTCCAAGCTGAGGCATATTGATCTTTTCTACGCCCACACGAACTCCTCCTTAATTAAAATTCAGCGAGATCCCGCATTGCTTTCTCGACTTTATCTGGATTCATCATGAAAAACTTTTCCATTGTCGGTGCATAAGGCATGGACGGAATGTCAGGACCCGCAAGACGCTGCACAGGTGCATCGAGATCAAATAAGCAATTCTCACTGATGATCGCTGATACTTCGGATATAATTCCGCCTTCTTTGTTATCCTCTGTAACTAAAAGCACCTTTCCTGTTTTGGAAGCAGCTTCCATAATACCTTGCTGATCCAATGGATAGACGGTTCTTAAATCAAGGATATGAGCGTCAATTCCTTCTTCCGCTAACTTTTCAGCGGCCTGCAGCGCAAAGTGCACACACAGACCGTACGTAATAACGGTAATATCTGAACCTTCTCTTTTCACATCCGCTTTTCCAATAGGTAGTGTATAATCCTCTTCAGGAACTTCTCCTTTAATCAAACGGTACGCTCGCTTGTGTTCAAAGAATAGAACAGGGTCATTATCACGGATGGAAGCTTTCAACAGCCCTTTCACATCGTATGGAGTTGAAGGCATTACAATCTTTAACCCTGGCTGGTTTGCGAAAACAGCTTCCACAGATTGCGAATGATAGAGAGCCCCGTGCACACCACCACCGTAAGGAGCACGAATCGTCATTGGCACACTCCAATCGTTATTAGAACGATACCGCGTTTTAGCAGCTTCGGAAATAATCTGGTTCACGGCAGGCATGATAAAGTCAGCGAACTGCATTTCTGCTACCGGTCTCATTCCATACATAGCAGCCCCAATTCCAACACCCGCGATTGCAGATTCAGCGAGGGGTGTATCAAGAACACGATCTTCTCCAAACTCATCATAGAGTCCGTCTGTAGCACGGAAGACCCCGCCTCGCTTACCGACGTCCTCTCCAAGCACGAAAACTTTATCGTCCCGCTTCATTTCTTCTCTTAAAGCCTGCGTTACTGCCTGAATATAAGATATAACTGCCATTTTTATTCCCCCTCCTTACTCTTCATTCTCTTCATAGACGTACTTCATTGCCGATTCCGCTTCAGCATATGAGGCATTTTCAGCATAATCAGTTGCATCATTGACAATTTGATTAATCTCTTCATTCATTTCGGTTTCTATCTCTTCCGTAAGTATGTTTTGTTCGCGTAAGTAATTCGCAAAAGTAACTATAGAATCTTTCTTTTTAGCTTCATCTACTTCTTCCCGCTCCCTGTATGTGCGATCATCGTCATCACTTGAGTGAGGGGTCAGACGATAGGATACTGTTTCAATCAGGGTAGGGCCTTCGCCGTTTCTGCCACGGACTGCCGCAGCTTTAACTGCCTCATAAACGGCTAGAGGGTCATTCCCATCCACAGTAAAACCAGGCATACCATATCCGATGGCACGGTCAGAAACCTTTTCACAGGCAAGCTGTTTCGAGACAGGTACAGAGATGGCATATTTATTATTTTCTACCATAAAGATAACTGGGAGTTTATGAACGCCTGCAAAGTTTGCTCCTTCATGGAAATCACCCTGATTGGAGGAACCTTCTCCGAAAGTCACAAGTGATACAAAATCTTTCTTTTCCATCTTTCCAGCCAGGGCTATACCTACTGCATGGGGTACTTGAGTCGTTACTGGAGATGAACCTGTTACAATTCTGTTTTTCTTCTGTCCGAAGTGACCTGGCATTTGACGTCCACCTGAATTCGGGTCCTCCGCTTTAGCAAAACCAGAAAGCATCAAATCCTGAGGTGTCATTCCAAAGGAAAGGACAACTCCCATGTCCCGGTAGTAAGGCAAAGCATAGTCTTTGGTTCGGTCAAGAGCATAGGAAGCACCTACTTGGGCAGCCTCCTGACCTTGACATGAAATAACAAATGGAATTTTACCTGCACGGTTCAATAGCCACATTCTTTCGTCAATCTTTCTTGCCATAAGCATGGTTCGAAACAAATCTAAAACTTCTTCGTCACTAAGTCCTAATGATTTATGGCGGTTTTCAGCCATATTTCCCCCTCCTTTTTTTATCCGTGGATTTGATTACCATCTACAGCCATAGCTGCTTCTCCAATTGCTTCCGCGAGCGTCGGATGCGGGTGAATACTCTCAGCAATTTCCCATGGAGTGGCATCCAGTACTTTCGCAAGACCTGCTTCAGAAATCATATCCGTTACATGCGGACCTACCATATGAACTCCTAAAAGATCGTCTGTATCTTTATCAGCGATGATTTTTACGAAACCATCGGTTTCTCCAAAAACAAGTGCTTTACCAATAGCCTGAAATGGAAATTTCCCAGTCTTTATATTATAATTCTCATCTTTAGCCTGCTGTTCCGTCAAACCTACACTCGCTACTTCAGGATTTGAATAAATGCAAGTAGGCACATGATTATAGTTCATTGAGTGAGGGTTTTGGTTAGCCATATGTTCAACTGCTGTAATCCCTTCATGAGAAGCAACATGAGCCAGTTGCATACCCCCGATTACATCGCCAATCGCATAAATATGACTTTCTTTCGTCTGGTAATAGGAATTGGTCTGAATCACACCATTTTCAACTACAATATCTGTATTTTCCAGACCAATATTTTTAACGTTGGCCGATCGTCCCACCGAGACAAGCATTCGATCAGCTTCATAAGTAATTGCTTCACCGTCTACTTCTGCCTGGATGGAAATGCCTTCCTCTTTATTAAGTGTATCCGGCATTACTTTGGCACTTGTTACAATATTAATTCCTTTTTTCTTCATTTGTTTTTGCATTTCTTTGACGACATCCTGGTCCTCTGTGGGTAAGATCTGAGACATATACTCAAGTACAGTGACTTTGACTCCAAAATCTGAAAGCATGGAGGCCCATTCGATTCCTATGACTCCCCCGCCTACAATTACAATCGAAGATGGTAATTCTTCCATATAAAGTGCTTCATCTGAAGTCATTACCTGCTTTCCGTCCACTTCCAGCCCTGGTAGAGACTTAGGACTTGAACCGGTTGCTATTAAAACATTTTTAGGAATTAACATTTCATTTTCTTCCCCATTATTCATTTCCACAGATATTGTTCCCGCTGTCGGAGAGAAAATGGAAGGGCCAAGAATTCTTCCAAGTCCTTCAAAAATATCAATTTTTCCTTTCTTCATTAAACCTTGCACACCATTATGTAGGGTGTCTACAATTGATTGTTTACGCTCTTGAACCTTAGTGAAATTAAGTGTTGGCTCTTGCACTGTCACACCAAAATCTTCCGCTTCCTTTGTCTGACGGAAAACCTCTGCACTTCTGAGTAAGGCTTTCGATGGAATGCACCCCCGGTGAAGGCAAGTCCCTCCAAGTTCACGTTTCTCAACAATTGCTACTTTAAGTCCAAGCTTCGAAGCACGGATAGCTGCGACGTATCCGCCTGTTCCGCCCCCGAGAACGACTAAATCATATTCTTCAGCCATGTGGACTCTCCTTCCTATTCTATAAAATTAGGATACTGCTTTGGAACTTCTTCATGATTCAGTATTCGTAAAGTGCCTTCGTTTAAAGCCTCTAATTCATTCTCACCTGGATAGACAAGTACATCAGCAATCCAGTGGATTCGCTTTGATATTTCTTCCACGAACGTTTTCCCGTAAGCAAGACCGCCAGTGAGGGCGATCGCATCTACTCTTCCTTCCAACGCCGCACTCATACTTCCTATTTCTTTAGCGATCTGGTATGCCATCGCTTCATAAACCAGTTTAGCTTTCCGGTCACCATGCTGAACCATTTTTTCTACTTCTCTAGCATCATTTGTATCTAAGTAGGCCATTAACCCACCTTGTCCTACCAACTTTTTCATGACTTCATCTCTGTAGTATTGCCCTGAAAAACAAAGAGATACAAGATCTCCCGCAGGAACCGTTCCTGCCCTCTCCGGTGAAAAAGGGCCATCGCCATGCAGACCATTATTAACATCAATAACACGTCCGTTGGCATGGGCGCCAACAGTAATGCCGCCCCCCATATGAGTAACGATTAAGCGGGTGTCTTTATAGGGGGTTTCCAAGTCTCTTGCAGCACGCCTGGCCACTGCCTTCTGGTTCAAAGCGTGAAAAATGCTTTTACGAGGAATTTCAGGAACCCCGGAAACTCTGGCTATATCCTGAAGCTCATCCACTACAACTGGATCAACAATATAAGCTCCAATATTTAGCCCCTTTGCTATTTCATTAGCTATGATTCCGCCCAGATTGGAAGCATGTTCACCATTGTAGCCGTTTTTCAAATCCTCAAGCATAGCTTCATTGACTTCGTATGTGCCTCCTTCAATAGGCCGAAGCAGACCGCCTCTTCCACAAACAGCACTCAACTTACTGATATTAATTCCTTCTTGATCCAGTTCATTGAGAATGACCTGCTTCCTGAATTCGTACTGGTCAATAATTTTATTAAATTGATTGATTTCTTCCGGCTGATGCCTGATTGTCTTTTCAAAAATAGCATCTTCATCGTCAAAGACGCCGATCTTTGTTGATGTAGAGCCAGGATTAATGACTAGTATGCGATGATTTTGCAATGTCTTCGACCTCCATACCCGTACTTATTTCCTGCTTAAAATGTGGTGGCCGTTTTGAAGAAACTGGCTCCGAGAGCGACGCAGACGTTCAATGCGTTCTTCTGCCATGCGGTCCGCTGCTCTATAAGTAGGTATATTATCACGACGGGAAATTTCAAATACGCGGGAGACATTGTCATAAATAGTTTCTACACGCTTCATAGCTCGCTCTTTATTATACCCGTGAAGTTCATCAGCTACATTGATCACTCCACCTGCATTGATGACGTAATCTGGTGTATAAACCACGCCTTTTTCGTGGAGAAGATCGCCATGGGAAGTATCTTTCAACTGATTATTGGCCGCTCCCGCAATGACTTTCGCCTTTAACTGCGGAATGGTTTCGTCATTAATGGTTGCACCCAGAGCACAAGGAGCATAGATATCACAGTCCACACCATATATATCGTCAGTCTCGACCGCTTCAGCACCGAATTCATCCACAGCCCGCTGAACAGCTTCCTTATTAATATCCGTGACGATTAAGTGGGCTCCCTCTTCATGCAAGTGACGGCAAAGGGTGAAAGCAACATTTCCTACGCCTTGTACGGCAACCGTTTTGCCTTCTAATGAATCGCTGCCGAAACCTTCTTTTGCGGCTGCTTTCATTCCTCTGTAAACACCATAAGCTGTCACTGGAGAAGGGTTTCCTGAGGAGCCAAATGCTGGAGATATACCAGTTACGTAATCCGTTTCTTCATGAATTAAATCCATATCCTGAACGGTTGTTCCTACGTCTTCAGCCGTAATGTATCGCCCATTCAAACCTTGAATAAAGCGGCCGAATGCCCGGAACATTTCTTCGTTCTTTTCTGTCTTAGGGTCTCCTATGATTACCGTTTTTCCTCCACCAAGGTTCAATCCAGCAGCTGCATTTTTATAAGTCATCCCTTTAGCTAAACGGAGAGCATCCTCAATTGCATCTTCTTCAGAGGCGTAGGTCCACATACGTGTTCCACCAAGTGCCGGCCCTAGAGTAGTATCATGGATGGCAATAATAGCTTTCAAACCCGATTGTTCATCTTGACAAAATAATAGTTGTTCATAATCGTATTCTTTCATGTAGTTAAAAATTTGCATTTTCAATTCCTCCTATTGTTTGCTGGACTGTAATGCCAGTGCTAGCGAATAAACCTTACTTTCTGCTGAATCAGCTCTTGAAGTCAATACAATGGGTGCTTTGGCTCCACTTATTACAGCAGCGACTTTGGCACCAGCAAAATACATAAACGACTTGTATAAGGCGTTGGCCACTTCTATAGTTGGCACCATTAGAATATCCGCTTGTCCTGCCACTTCTGACTGCACCCCTTTATGTTCAGCCGCTCGTTTATCAACCGCATTATCAAAAGCAAGCGGTCCATCCACGAGACAATCACTAATCTGTCCCCGCCGGTTCATTTGAGTTAATATGGCAGCATCCTCAGTAGCCGGCATAGCCGGATTAACTACTTCCACAGCAGCAAGCACAGCAACCTTCGGTAAGTTCCAACCTGCTAGGCTCGCTACTTCTACGGCATTATTTATGATCTGAACCTTCTCCCCCAGGGTTGGGGCAATGTTCATAGCCGCATCAGTTAAAAATATTAATTTGTCCTGCCCCGGTACTTCAAAGAGGGCAACATGGGATAAGACCCCGCCAGCTCTAAGGCCATATTGTTTATCTAATACCGCTTTAAGCAGTGTTTTAGTATCAATATTTCCTTTCATTACCACATGAGCTTCTTGATTATGAACGGCCTTTACGGCTTCATGAGCAGCCTTTTCACGTGTGCAATCCAGAAAGGTTATCCCTTCATCTTTCAAATCTATATTCATCTTTTCTGCAAGTTCTGTAATAGCTAGTTTATCTCCTGTAAGAAGAAACCTGCCAATTCCCAGTTCTCGTGTTTTTTTAACCGCTCTCAAGACTTCTTCATCTTCGGCCTGAGCTACTGCAACGGTTTTCAATTCTGCACGATTAACCTGGGCCACCATTTGATCTAAGGTTTTCATTCTGTCACCTCTTCTTATAACTAATGCAAGATTCGTGCCAACTCAATGCACCCCACATCTGCCTGTTTCGAAACTCACAACCGTGCAAAATTTTGCATTTTATGCTTATTTTTGCATGCTATGTTTATCTAAATTGTATTTATCCAATTTATAATAGAAGTTTCGAATGGATATGCCAAGGGCTTTAGCGGTCTGTGTCTTATTAAAATCATGGGCCCGGAAAGCGTCCGCTAAGAGTCTTTTTTCATATTCATCCACGGCTTGCTGAAGTGTCTCCCCTAGCCACTGATTTCCTGATGTATTCGCACCGGAAGCTGTTGAAGTTTCTTTCGTAAGGTTCGGGATATGTTTAGGAAGTATTACATCTTCTAAATGATCCATATAAATCATGGCACGTCCAATAATATTTTCGAGCTCCCTTACATTCCCGGGCCAATGGTAGGCAGTTAATTGCTGGAAAGCCTGCTTATCTATAGAAGTTACATGCCGGCCATAATCTTCATTCAGTTTTTGAATCAGGTGCTCAGCCAAGAGTTTTAAATCTTCTATCCTCTCTCTTAAAGGAGGGATGTAAATCGGAAGACGGTTTAAGCGGTAATAAAGATCTTCACGAAAAGATTTATTCATAATCGCTTTTTCCAAATTCATATTGGTAGCAGCAATTACACGTACATCAATGTGTACCGGCTTAGTGCCCCCCACTCTTAAAATTTCTTTCTCTTGTAAAACCCGAAGCAGCTTTGCCTGCATGGGCAGGGTTAATTCTCCAATTTCATCTAAGAAAATGCTCCCAGAGTTGGCTTCTTCAAACAGCCCTTTCTTCCCCCCACGCTTAGCACCGGAAAAAGCTCCATCTTCATAGCCAAACAGTTCACTCTCTAATAAGCTTTCAGCTATAGAAGCACAATTTACACGGATAAACTTATTATGGCGCCGCTCACTCTCATTATGAATGGCATGAGCAAAAAGTTCTTTACCAGTCCCAGATTCCCCTCGCAGTAAAACGGTAGCCGGAGTCCTTGCTCCTACTTTTGCTTGTTCCAAAGCAAGCGTCATTTCTGAAGAATTACCGATAATGTCATCAAACGTGTACTTTGCTTCAAGACTCCTAATAATCTGACGCGCTCTTCTGAGTTCGCTGGTTAAAGACTGAATTTCTGTCACATCATGTAGAACTCCGACACTGCCTTTTAATTTTCCATCTACAATGACTGGTGCTACATTTACTAATACATCCTTTTTGTGAGGGCCCACCTTCATCCTCACTCCCCGAACTGGACGTCGGGTTTTGAGGACCTTCATATGCATACTTTCCCCTTCATATATGTCCACTGTGGCAGGCTTACCTACAATTTCATTTTCTGATAACCCTGTAATTCTGGAATAAGCAGGATTAACCATTAAACCGCTTCCATTTTCATCCACAACCGATATAGCTTCATCAGAAGATTGAATGATCGCTTCAAGCATCGTTTTTACTTCTTTTAAATCGGTAATTTCTTCTGCCAGATCTACTACTTCTGTAATGTCCTGAAAAACGGCATACGCCCCAATAACTTTCCCGCCAGCACCAATCATAGGAATCCTTGTCGTTATAACTTTTTTCCCATTTTCAAGGATCAATTTCTGGTTTACTTCTTTTTCCCGCGATTTCAATAGCTGAGGTAATCTTGAAGCCGGAATTACCCCCTGGATGGATCTTCCAATAATAGACTTTTTATCCATACCTAAAATCTGTTCCGCACTTCGGTTTACAAAAGAGACTTTGGCATCAGGTGCAATTACGATCATACCATCGTGAATGCTGTTTAATATAAGATGCTGGTTCTCAGTCTGGCGTTTCAATTCCTGAACGAGTGCTTCTTTTTCTTCGAGAAGCTCTGATGTAATATAAGCTACGGATCCTGGAATAACAACCGTTTTCTGATTTCTACGGGCTCTAATCTCTTCAAAAACCCCGTCATTTCCTGTAGCTTCAATTACTATATCTATATCTTTATGTATATACTCCTGCCAGTGAGCACCTGTTGGGATGTTTATGGCCTCTGCTAACCCAAGTCCTACAGCATCCTTGTTAATATCTGTCACTGCTACAATTTTCATTCGATCTGTTTCATTCAGCAGTTTTAACAGGGCTGTTCCACCTTTGCCTGCTCCGACAATCAATACACGTTTCATTATTATCACACCCTGCAATAATTTGCGCATCTTTATCCTACCTTATTATGCACTTTTTAGCAAGTGGGATTGTATTCCCACATCATTCTGCATTTGGTATACTAGATAATGATTGTTAAAAAAGGAGATACTAACTATGCGCATAATTGCTTTACTGTTATTAGCAACTCCCGGAATCATTGCGGTTTATGGCATAAAATTAATGCGGGATGCATTATTCGGTGAATTTCACCCTATATTTTTTCACATAGCTTTACAAGGAGCTGCCGGCTTGCTTTTTTTCTTAGGAGGACTTGCCTTTATTGGTGGATTCATTCTTCACCGTGACAGGAAAAGAAACCTCACAAAAGGACGCTTTGACCAAAATCGTAGTTCGAAATGAAGGAGTTTTGCTCTGTGACAGAGTTTGAGTTATTTAAGAATCAATACCCTTTTGATTTGTTAGCAGAAGAGGAATTTGAAGACGTATTCGGAAAAGCTGTAGTGAAAGAGTACAGCACGAATGAATTTATTATTCATGAAGACCAATCAGATAATTCAATTGACATCCATTTTCTCACCTCCGGTCTCGCGAATAATATTATGCATCGTTCCAATGGAAAGCAGTTATCTGTCCGCTTTTATTACCCCGGGGATTTAATAGGGGTCATGATTCTCTTAACCAGCGGTGAAATGAGATTTTCTGTCCAGGCTTTAGAACCTGTGAAAACCATCTGTTTTGAGCGAGAATCCTTTTTGAAAGTGATGTCTAATAATACACAGTTTTCAAAAGTCGTCATGGATGGAATCAGCAATTTAATGAAGAGTCTGTATGATGAAGTTAAATACAAGAGTTCCACAACTGATGATCAGGATGACCGCGATCTCTATAAAAAGCGTGCCGACGCCTATATGGAACCACCAACATTTATACACCCTGAATCTTCCATTGAAAAGGCTGCGCGTATGTTACAACAACAGAAAATAGAAGCTTTAATTGTAAGTGAGGATCAAAAAACGATGCTAGGGATGATAGGGTACGGTGAGATCCTTCGCGCTTATTTCGAAAACGATCACAATAATCCGGTGAAGGCCTATATGTCTCAGGAAGCATACGAAATCAATGAACAAGAATTCATTTATGATGCGCTTAGTTACCTGAAACACCACCCAACTGAAATCATTCCAGTTCTTCATAAAGATAAGATTGTAGGTATCCTTCGTCAATCATCTTTCTTTACGATCAAGAACTCGGTGTATTTTGATCTTACTTATCGAATTTCGAATGCGTCAACGATCCAGGAAATCATTGAACTTTCTCCAACCTATAACCAAAGATTCCAAAAATTCATCGCCAGCTTAATTGATGATAATATGTTTGCCTATGATATCGCTGAACTTATGACCAACTATAATGATCGTATCCATAAACAGGTTGTACAAATTGCTGAAGATGAAATGATTGCGGAAGGTCATGGTGCCCCTCCCATCAACTATTGCTTTTTGGTCATGGGAAGTGAAGGACGGAAGGAGCAGGCTTTTTCTACTGATCAGGACAACGGATTGATTTTAGCTGATTACAATCATTCGAAGCATAAAACAAGAATTAAAGCTTACTTTGAGCAATTTACTACGAAAATTAATTATATGTTAAATGAATGTGGATTCCCTTATTGTAATGGTGGAATCATGGCAAAAGAAGAAAAATGGCGCAAACAAATGACAGAATGGCATACAAGTGTAGACACTTGGATAGAAAAAATGGATGCAGAAGAAATTCGTGACTTTACCATTTTCATGGATTTCCGGCCTATATTTGGGGATTATTCACTCGCTTACGAATTAAAAAAGTATGTGACTAAGAGAGTTCAGAAATCACTAAGCCTTCATCAGCTTTTAATGAAAGACACGCTAAGATTCCGGGTCCCTGTCCAGCCGTTTGGACGTATCTCAGGTGTAGGAAAAAAGCGGACTCTTAATTTGAAAAAGTCAGCTATTATGCAGATTGTTAATGCTGTAAGAATCTATAGCATGAAATACGGCATTGAAAACATTAATACCGTGAGCCGTCTGAACGCATTAGCTGAACATGAACGCTTCCACCCTAGAGATGTCGAAAATGCTAAAACAGCTCTGCATCGTTTAATGCTGTTTCGTCTAAAGGAAAATCTGAAGCAGCTGGAAAATAAAGAAGTTTTGTCCAATGATCTAAAACTTACGCAAATGAACAAAGAGGAGCGTCGCTCTTTGCGAGAAGCATTGATTATTGCTAAACGGCTTCAGCAAGTACTTGAATTGAGTTACAACCGGAATAGGGTGATGTAATGCTGCCCGTGGACCTACAGATTCTTAAATATATATTTTTTGAAAAACCCATTTACCATTATAAAATTAAACCTTATTTAAAGTGGAAAAGTTATGGAAACCTTCAACGTCAGCTGCAAACGTACGAACCCGATTTCGAAATTGCTAAAAAGAATCTTAATGAAGTAGATTATACTATTTTCGATCTCGAGACCACTGGTTTTCTTCCAGAGATCGGTCACGAAATCATTTCTATTGGCGCTGTAAGGATTCATGGTCTTGATTCGTGTTACCGAAAGAAGCTTCACCAGGTCATCCGTCCCATCAGACCTGTAAATAAGCAGACTTTAAGGTTAACGGGACTCACGAAAGAACGCCTTAAAAATTCAAGTCCTTTTATAGAAGGCTTCCAAAATTTCCTGGATTTTAGTGAAGGATCTATTTTGGTCGCTCACCCTGCGAAATTTGATATGAGGTTCCTGCAGGCCATGTTAAAAAGATGGAAGCTGCCAGCTTATCATCCGCAGGTTCTTGATTCCCATTTAATGGCGCAATGGTTATTCCCTGACATCAAACATCAGCTCGATCCGCTGCTCAAACACCTCGGAATCGAAAAGCGTGAGCGTCATCATGCCTTAAACGATGCTATTATGACTTCTGAATTATTCTGTCACCTTATGCGCTTAACCATGAATGAGGGAATAAATACAGCCGAAGATTTACAAAACCAATTGTACAAAAAATAAAACGAAGCTGCTTCAAAAGCAGCTTCGTTTTATTAATCATTCAAAAAAATTCTTATAGAGAGCTTGCACAGCGGCTGTAAGCGATTCAGATTTCACACCAAACATCATGGAAACTTCGGAGGAACCCTGGTTAATCATCTCTATATTAACCCCGGCATCCTTAAAAGCTGTGGCAGCCTGACTGGCTAATCCTACGGCCTGGTTCATGCCCTCCCCAACTATCATAATCATGGCCATATCTCTCTCAATAAGAACCATATCAACATCCAATTCGTCTTTGATCCGCTTAACCACCACTTCTTCCTTCTCTTTAGGAAGCTGGTAATCCCTAAGGATCACAGACATATCGTCTATACCGGAAGGAGCATGCTCGAATGAAACCTCTTCATCTTCTAATATCTGGAGCAAGCGGCGTCCAAAACCGATCTCTCTATTCATAAGAAATTTACTTACATAGATATTCAGGAAGCCATGATCACTTGCTATCCCAACTACATGACCTTCCCGATCCGGCTGTTCAGATACAATCATAGTACCTGGAGCTTCAGGATTGTTTGTATTCTTTATGCAAACTGGTATCTTTTCTCTGAATGCAGGAATAAGTGCTTCATCATGAAATACAGAGAACCCAGCATAAGACAATTCACGCATTTCCCTATAGGTAAGGGAGGTCAACTGTTTAGGATTGTCTACAATGTTTGGGTTCACACAATAAACAGAGTCAACATCTGTAAAATTCTCATAAAGATCAGCTTTTACCCCGGCAGCTACTATGGCACCCGTTATATCTGAACCTCCGCGGGAAAAGGTAACAAGCTGACCGTTAGGTGTAAAACCAAAAAAGCCTGGAATAACCAAGATTCCATCACGTTCTCTTAATTGATAAAGTCTCTCAAAACTCTCTTCATGTACTAAAGCGCCTCCTAATTGATTTCGAACGATTATACCTGCATCCCTCGGATTAACATAAGATGCTTTTTGGTTCCTGAACGTTAAATAGGCACTTATTACTAACGCTGAGCCATCTTCTCCGCATGATTTCAAAGCGTCCATCCCATAGGGTACACCTTCTTTGATTAAGATCATGGCTTCATCAATCTTAGTTTGGACCGCCGTAAAAACTTCTTCACGCAGTCCGAGTTCGTTAACATTACTTCGAAACCGATTTAACACTTGATCATAAACGTTTCTGTCAAAAGAAGAGCCATGTATAGAATCCCCAAGTTTAATGAGAAGATCAGTTACTTTCTCGTCTCCAGAAAATCGTTTACCTGGAGCAGAGACCACAATAACACTTCTTTCATTATCTGCTTCTATAATGTCAGTAATTTTTTTTATTTGTTCCGCATTAGATACAGAACTTCCACCAAATTTTACTACTTTCATATGTAAACACCCCATCAATCCACAAAGTTACTAATAATTAAGAATTGTATCACAAATTAGTCGGGAAAATGAACCGAAATGATTTAAAAACATAAGTTACCATTTTATATTTTTTAAAATGGAAGCAAATCCCATAGAAAATGATGTATAATAAGTGCAGGTTTATATATTTGTTACTTTTTGGAGAAGGAGGTCAGAATTTGATGGTATATAGAAGGGATGGTTTTGGTGGATCAAGATTTTATCCTGAAGACGGTGAAATTGAAATATTATGTACATTTGTTGAAACGGGGCACCGCTATGTAATACTTCAATATTTAGAACTGCCCTTCAGTTATCGACTAATAAAAAGACACGGGATTCATCTGCTGGATGATAAAGCTCATCTCTCCCTGATCCCCTATCTAAATGCCATAGATCAAGGGATATACGATAACCCTATCCTTGCTCATGATATACATAAGCTTATGTCCTGAATAAAATAAATTTCGATCTATCACTAAAACCTACCTATATGTAACGGATTAAAATTAAATAAAAACCTTCTATTATCGGATGGGCGAAATTCACCCGATAATAGAAGGTTCAAGAAGGCATTATTCAGTTTCAGACTTTACTTTATATGTTTTATTGTTACGAAGCCTTATGCTCTAAACGTAGACGATCAGCAACCATCGCAATGAATTCACTGTTTGTCGGCTTGGCCTTTGTATGCGAGATGGTGTAGCCGAATAAAGAAGATATAGCATCGATATTTCCACGATTCCACGCCACTTCGATCGCATGACGAATGGCACGTTCGACTCTTGAGGCTGTAGTATTGTATTTAGTAGCAATGTCGGGATAGAGGACTTTTGTAATGGATCCAAGGAGTTCAAGATCACGATAAACCATCGTAATGGCTTCCCTTAAATATTGATAGCCTTTGATATGAGCTGGGACGCCAACTTCATGAATAATGTGAGTAATACTTGTGTCAAGATCCGGCTTTTTAGATTTGGTTGAGGTGTAACTGCTGCCAAGTGCACGGTTAATTGGATCACCAGCATGCTTGATTTGTCTAACCTGTTCCGCAAGATGATCCAGGTCAAAAGGCTTCATCATAAAATAGGCAGCACCTAGTTCTACAGCTTTTTTAGTCACTTCTTCCTGCCCAAATGCCGTTAGCATAATGACTTCTGGCTGTTTATCAAATTCTTTCAGCTTTCCAAGTACAGCCAGTCCATCTAAGTGAGGCATAATAATATCCAGGATTAACACGTCAGGCTTCTTTTCTTCTACCATTTGCAGACAATCTTTACCATTGTAGCTGGCATCGATTACATCGATATCATTGGTGTCTTCAAAATATTCCTGAAGAAGTTTGACTAACTCCCTATTATCATCCGCTAAACATACTTTTATTTTTTCCATTTACCTTCCTCCTTACAAAATTATCCCTCTTTTTGCTTGAATACTTATATTCGACATAGAGGAAATCTATCCCTTTTCATTATAACAAATAATATTCAAAATAGGATGATATCTTCAAAATGCTTAAAAATACTTATAAAATCGCAGTTATTCGACATATCCGAAGTTTTAATGTCGTTTTTTGTCGAATAAAAAAGGGCTCACGAGGAGCTCCTTTTTTAACTTGCTTTTTGTTGTTTTTCATATATTTCGATACCGGCTTCTTGAAGCATCCACTCAATATGGACTCCATATCCGCTAGTAGGATCATTAACGAACACATGAGTAACTGCACCAATAATTTTTCCATTTTGAATAATAGGACTTCCACTCATTCCCTGTACAATTCCCCCCGTTTTATCCAACAGTTTAGGGTCGGTAATTTTTACAATCATACCTTTTGTTACAGGGCTTTTCTTAGGCATATTGCTGACAATTTCTACATCAAACGTCTGCATTTTGTCTCCATCCAACACCGTAAGAATCTTTGCAGGTCCTTCTTCTACCTGCTCAGCATAGCCTACAGGCAGACCATTTGGATAGGATTTATTATCCATCGAGCCATCTAATTCTCCAAAGATGCCGAAAGGTGTATTCTTTGTGATCGTACCTAAACGGTCATCCTTTAAGGAAAATTCAGCCCGTTTTTCACCAGGAACGCCCTGACTTCCTTTTTCAATGGACGTAACGTGAGAGCGTACAATGGTTCCTTCATGAATTTCAATAGGCTTTTTCGTATCCATATCTGAAATGACATGGCCTAAAGCTCCATATTTTTTACTATCTGGATGGTAGAACGTCATCGTTCCAATTCCAGCTGCAGAATCACGGATATATAACCCGATCTGATATTCCTTTTCCTGTTTGTTAAACGATGGATTTAATGTCGTTGTCATGATCTCTTTATTTCTTTTTAACGTGAATTTTATGGCTTTTCCATCTTTCCCTGCATCTTTTACAAGGGAGGATAGATCCTCCATACTATTGAGTTCCTCACCATTTCCTTTTAACAAAATATCCCCGACTTGAACACGGGCGTCTTCCCCTGGAGATGTTTTCTCATCCGCTTCTCCCGTTACAAGATGGTGTCCCACAACCAGGACTCCTTTTGTGTGTAATTCTACGCCTACCGATTGTCCTCCAGGGATTAATCGGATATCCTTCATTTTTTTTATGTCCGTTTTCTTCAAAGGAACGCCGGCAAATTCATGAAATACCTGGTTGTCATTTGTAGATGAAAATGCTGTCCAGGCTTCATTAGGATGACTTGAAACCGGTGCTGCCTCTATTTCAGCAGAAGTAGTTACTTTCACTTCTGTTGGAATAGCAAGATATTTCTGAAGGGGGCTGAATAAAGGTAATATAAGCATCAACAGCAGGAGAACAGAACCACATATATGTTTACTTGTCAACTTATGATTCAAGGGTTCAACACTCCTTATTACTCCAGTACCAACTTTCTTGGCTTACTTATAATGTGGTCTTCAAGGCCACTTTTTAAACCAGTATAAACTGAGTAAATATAGTACCGATTCCCTTGGCATGAAACATTCACCATGGTATATATTAAAGCATTAGGCTAATCCTATTTTTGGGACCATTAAAAAAACGTATGGATTGATCCATACGTTTTAATTTCCCCAATATACGTTCATATCATTTATTTAATTTATGTTTATGTGCCATCTCTAACAATTCTCTTGCATGCTCAAGAGTTGTCTCCGTCAATTCAGCTCCTGTAATCATGCGAGATAACTCATCAGCTTTTTCCTGATGAGACAATTCCGAAACCCCGGTGTAAGTACGATCATTATCTACTCGTTTTTCAATTCTTACATGAGTATCTGCCATCGCAGCCACTTGAGGTAAATGAGAAATACAAAGAACCTGAGAACCTTCTGATATTCCATAAATTTTTTCAGCTATAGCTTGAGCCACGCGGCCGCTTACTCCTGTATCCACTTCATCAAAAATGACGCTTGTTACTCCTTGATGTCGTGAGAAAATGCGTTTGAGAGCAAGCATAATTCTAGACATTTCCCCTCCGGAAGCTACTTTATGTATTTCTCTTAGAGGTTCCCCTGGATTAGTCGTAATTAAAAATTTAACATGGTCAAAACCATTCGATTGCAAACGGACTGGTTTACCATCCAGGACAGGATCAGACTGTTTTCCTTCTTTTATAGAAATATCAACATCGAAAGCAGCTTTTTCCAAATATAAATCCTTTAGCTCATCATGAATATAACCAGCTAATAATTCTGAAACATGCTTCCGAATATCATGCAGATCCTTCGCCTCTAATACCGCGTCCTGCCCCAGTTCATCAATTTGACTTTCCATATTGGCAAGTCGTGAATCTTTATTTTTAATCTCGTCTATCTCTTCCTCTATTCTGGATGCATATTCCAGCATCTCCTCGACGTCTGCACCATACTTCTTCTTTAATCGATTCAATTCATTCAATCTGGATTCAATTTGATTTAACCGTTCAGGATCAAACTCCAGGTTCTCCATTTGTGAACTTAATTGAAAGGTCAATTCCTCGATTAAGTAATACGAATTGGAAAGCTCTTCTGACATTTTAGCCAGACTGTCATCAAAATCACCTGTGCTTTCCAAAGAAGTCATCGCGTGACTTAACCAATCCAGACCTTTTTGCTCTCCATATAAAGAATAGTAAGCATCATGGATACCTTGATAAATCTTTTCATAATTATTTAATTTAGTTCGTTCTTCACTTAATTCCTCATCTTCTTTCGGTTGAAGTTCCGCTTCTTGAAGTTCATGAAGCTGAAACTCTAAAAGATCAAGTCGCTGAGCCATTTCTTGTTCATTTTCACTTAGTTCTTTATATCGATTCACCAACGTACGATATTTTTCATAAACACGGCGGTACTCCTGCATAGAAGACTTCATTTCTGAGGAAGCAAATAAATCCAGAAGTTCAATGTGTCTCTCCGGATCCATTAGCGATTGCGTCTCATGTTGACTATGGATATCAATCAGAGCCCGGCCAAATTCTTTTAGTATCCCAAGAGTTACTAATTTACCGTTAACCCGGCAAATACTTTTCCCTTGATGAGTAATTGCCCGATTAAGAACGACCATTCCATCTTCACTAATATCTACACCGAATTGTTCCGTCTTGCTATGAATAGGATGATCCGCTTCCACGGTAAATAAACCTTCAATTTCGGCTTTTTTTGCTCCATGCCGTACAAACTCCACTGAGCCTCTTCCACCGGATAATAATTGTATGGCATCAATGATAATTGACTTACCAGCTCCTGTTTCACCTGTTAATACTGTCAAACCTTCCTTAAAAGTGATTGAAATATGATCGATGATTGCAAAGTCACGAATTGATAATTCAGTTAGCATGAAACGCTCCACCTCAGTTATAGCATATTTAGCAATTGTTCACTTATAGTTTCAGTCTGGTGCTCACTTCGGCAGATGATTAAACAAGTATCATCCCCGCAAATTGTACCCATTATCTCTTCCCACTCTAAATTATCTACAAGTGCTCCTACAGCATTAGCATTACCAGGAAGGGTTTTTAAAATGATAAAGTGGCCAGCTCGATCGATACTAACAAAAGCATCCATCATTAATCGCTTGAGCTTTTCAAACGGATTAAAACGTTGATCCGCCGGGAGGCTGTATTTATAACGGCCATCCATCATAGGTACTTTCACAAGGTGGAGTTCCTTAATATCTCGGGAAACTGTCGCCTGTGTTACGTTATATCCCATACCCTTTAAACGATCCACCAGTTCATCTTGTGTTTCAATATCATCATTGGTAATCAACTCTCGTATCTTTATGTGACGCTGTCCCTTGTTCATGGTAATCCTCCGTTTCAAAAACCATCCAAAGTAAAAGGGCTGTTAAAAGCCCTTCCAACCTGTTTATCCATTGTGCGCTTCATGTGCTCTTTTAACCACATCATCCACCTCAGTCTGGTTTAGTTCCATTTTGGCCCCATCCAGACAAAGGTGTACTAAAAATTCTATATTTCCATCCCCTCCTGTTATAGGAGAAAAGGTTAATCCTTTCGAAGAAAACCCATGCTGTTTAGCGAATTCAAGAATGCCATGAATGACATCCGTATGAATCTTCGCATCTCTTACAATCCCTTTTTTACCTACCTGTCCCCGACCTGCTTCAAATTGGGGTTTTATGAGTGCGGCTACATCTCCCCCACGAGTTAAAAGCTTGGCAAGCACAGGAAGGATAATACGCAGAGAAATAAACGATACATCGATAGACGCGAATTCAGGTGGACCATAAGCTAAGTCTTCCAGCGTTACATAACGAAAGTTTGTCCGTTCCATCACAACGACTTGAGGGTCATTTCTCAACCCCCAGTCCAGCTGGTTATACCCAACATCTACGGCATAACTCATCTTGACCCCGTTTTTTAGACCGCAGTCAGTAAAACCACCCGTAGATGATCCAATGTCGATCATTATTTTATCCTTTACCTGAATATCAAATTCTTTTAGAGCCTTTTCAAGTTTAAGCCCGCCTCTGCTCACATAAGGAATAGCTTTTCCTTTAACCGTGATGGGAAGGTTCTCGTCAACTTTTACTCCGGGTTTATCCAACCGTTCTTGTTCAGAAAAAACCAGCCCAGCCATTATTGTGCGCTTAGCTTTTTCTCTGGTTTCAATATATCCTTTTTCTACTAATAAAACATCTAAACGAATTTTTCTTCCCATTAATTAAGCCCTCTGCTGTTTAGTTGGAATCATTTCTTTTAAATTTTCAATAATTTTTTCCTCTGTTAAGCCAATCTCTTCCCACAACTCCGGTACACTTCCATGTTCTATAAAGCGGTCCGGGACTCCCATGCGTTTTATCCATTGAGACCTGTAACCTTCTTCTGCTGCAAATTCCAGGACACTGGATCCAAAGCCTCCTTGAAGAACCGCTTCTTCAACAGTTAGTACAGGGATGTCCTTTTTCATAAGATCATGAAGCATGGAATCATCCAGGGGTTTCATAAACCTTGCATTCACCACACAAATGGATATTCCTTCTTCTTCGAGCTTTTTACTTGCTTCTAAAGCCATTTTAATGGTGGTTCCAAACGTAAGAATAACTCCGTCTTTTCCATCTTTAAGAATTTCCCAGCTTCCAATCGGAATGGTGTGGAGTTCTTCATCGGTATCCACCCCTTCTGCATTGCCTCGAGGATAACGTATAGCAATAGGACCATCATCATATTTTACAGCCGTATGCACAAGGTGCTGAGCTTCATTTTCGTCTTTAGGCATGGAAATAACCATATTGGGTACAGAGCGAAGGAAAGATATATCAAACACACCCTGATGAGTTTCTCCATCAGCTCCGACAAGTCCAGCACGATCAATACCAAAAATCACATTAAGGTTTTGTCTGGCAACATCGTGAATAACTTGATCATAGCCCCTTTGCAGGAAGGTTGAATAAATAGCCAGGAAGGGTTTCATGCCCTGAGTGGCCAAACCTGCCGATAACGTAGTAGCATGCTGTTCTGCAATACCTACATCATATAAGCGATCTGGAAATTCTTCACCGAATTTTTCAAGTTTAGATCCAAGAATCATAGCAGGGGTCACAGCAACAACGCGGTCATCGGTACGCGCTTCCCTGCGCAACGTTTCGCTGATTACAGAACTCCATGCCGGAGGAGCAGAAGATGGTTTAATCTTTTCTCCAGACTCGATCTTATAAGGTCCTACTCCGTGCCATTTATCTTTCACATCACTTTCAGCAGGGTGGTATCCCTTCCCTTTTTGAGTCATAACATGAACAATAACTGGACCCTCGGTTTTTTTCGCGTAGTTTAAGTTTTCCAACAAATCTTCGAAATCATGTCCATCTACTGGCCCGTAGTAAGTAAAGCCAAGCTCCTCAAAGAACATCCCCGGAACCACGAAATATTTCATACTATCTTTTAGACGCTCAGCGGCTTGAGCAATCCTTCCCCCTACTGCAGGAATCTTCTTAAGCAGCCACTCTAAATCATCTTTTGCACGGTTATACTTACCAGCACTTCTCATACGCCCAAGAGCACCATGGAGAGCTCCAACATTCTTAGCTATGGACATTTCATTGTCATTTAGGATAACGGTTACACTCTTTTTCTCATGACCAATATGGTTCAGAGCTTCAAGTGCCATACCTCCTGTTAATGCACCATCTCCAATTACCGGAAGAATGGAGTGATTTTCATTCTTTAGATCACGTGCGATCGCCATACCCATTGCAGCGGATAAAGAGGTAGAACTGTGCCCTGTTTCCCAAATGTCATGTTCACTTTCAATTCTTTTTGGAAAACCACATAAACCTCTGTACTTTCGTAATGTACTGAATTGGTTTCCACGTCCTGTAAGGATTTTATGAATATAAGACTGATGGCCTACATCCCACAGCAAACGATCCTGCGGGCTGGTATATACTTTATGCAGAGCAAGAGTGAGCTCTACCACACCCAAATTAGCACCTAAATGCCCACCGGTAGCAGCAAGATTGCCAATTAAAAACTGCCTCATATCCTCTGCCAGTTCTTCTAGTTGTTTTGTATTCATTTCCTTCAGGAGTGAAGGATTATCAATTTTACTCAGATCCATTAATGGACCCCCTTGTAATTATCTTGTTTTTTTATTGGTTGACGATGCGTTCGATAAAATCCTGATTTTTGTGGTTGACTCCAGCCATGCAATAACTCGTGCGGCAAAAAAGATGATTTTAGTTGAGGAATTAATGGCAAAGAATTTACCTAATGCTTTTCCGCCAACGGTAAGCGCTGCTACTATACTCGTTAAAATTACAGAAATTGTAATTTGTACCGTCGAACCATCGCTGTATCCTAATACGTTTACCACTTGCAGGACTACAATTGCTGATGCCGTCCCACTTACTATACCAGAAATATCTCCAATAACATCGTTACAAAAGCTAGCAAACCTGTCAGCATTCCTAACGATAATAATGGCTTCTTTAGCACCTGATACTTTTTCTGAAGCCATCGCATGGAAGGGCTTCTCATGAGCAGCTGTTGCTGCAATTCCTAACATATCAAATATAACACCTGTGAACACAATAATGAAAACGATAACAAGTCCAATAATCCACATAACTCCGCTTAAAACGGAGGATGATATAACTGAAAAAATAGCCGCTAACACGAATGTGATAACGGCAATACTTAAACTGAATTTTAAGGATTTTTTTAATTTATTGTCCATTCTCAACCTCTATATCCTTTAATTGACTTCATATGTAGCGAAAGGAATGGTCACGTAACAGGTAAAAATTGCGGCTTAGGTCTAGTAGGTTTTCCCAATCAAGCACCGAGTGTCACCACTCTGGCGGTTCCCCTTTAAGCTCAACTCAGCTCCGTTTCCGAAAGCTGGACTAGATTGCCACTTAGTCCGCACTATAATTCCTGTTACATGTACTAAATAGAACAGCCTAGGGGATTTCCCCGACAGCCTTTAACCGATCCTTAGCCTCTTTTGCAGTTCTGATTTCATAAAGCTTCCACATCATGTCTTCGCTGGCCATCCGAAGAACCATGATATTCATTAACTATAATCCCCTCAGAACCACTCAAGGCAGGCTACGCTGCGCATATAGATGTTACTCCATATACTGCAGGTTCATACCCCATTCCATAAGGATCCCTGGCTCAGGGATCCTTACAGAGATGGGCCTCCGCGGAAGCAGGGTCAACGCCCACATGCCTTTGTGGATCGCCCTGCAACCTTAACTCCCAGCATCGACCCAAGGCTGGGCGCCTCAAGCCAACACAAGGAACTTCATCGATATGCCCTTTGGCGGATTTTTAGGCCCGCCTTCAGGAACGGAGGGCCGACTAGAATACTGCACCATTCCTCACTAACCATAATATATCATATTCTAAATCCTTGCTCAATCTAAACGTTTTTAATGATCACGGCTGCTTAAATAGTGGATAAGTTCTGAAAGAAGCGTATGATTTACGCCTGCATTTTTAAGTGCACTTTGCGCCTCATCCACGTACGATTCCATTTGTGTACGTGCTCCATCCAAACCTAGCAGTTGAGGGTAAGTACTCTTCCTATTGCCCTCATCACTTCCTACAGGTTTACCAATTTTCTCAGCATCTCCAGTCACGTCTAAAATATCGTCCTGGATTTGAAAAATAAGCCCAAGGGCTTCCCCCATCTTCTTCATTTCATCAAATTTCTCATCTGATGCATTTCCAAGAAAAGCCCCGGCAATAATAGCAAAATTAAGCAATTTACCAGTCTTTTTCTTGTGTATGTTCTCAAGCTCTTCGAGTGGTATTTGCTTATCTTCGCTCAGCATGTCCTGCATTTGTCCTTCAACCATGCCCGATGCACCGCTCGCTCTGGATAATTCCTGTATTAAAAAAACCCTTTCCCGATCATTAAGCTCTTGATCATTCACAATAATTTCTGAGCTTAAGGTGAGGAGTGCATCTCCAGCAAGTATAGCTGTTGCCTCATCAAAACGACGGTGGCTTGTTGGCAGACCTCTCCGGAAATCATCATTGTCCATCGCAGGGAGATCGTCATGAATCAGAGAATAGGTGTGGATCATTTCGAGTCCACAGGCTACCGCCATGGTTTTATCGACTTTTGCACCAAACGCCTCCGCTGTAGCTATTAATAGTATAGGCCGTAATCTTTTACCCCCCGCTTCAATGGAGTAAAGCATAGCGTCCTGAAGACGGCCAGGTACGGTATAATCCCTTACATAATGTATTAATTGCTCATTGATCAGCTGACGTTTCTCTAACAGATAATCGGATAAAATCACAGTCATTCTTCTTCCTGAATAGAGAATGATTCAAATTCGCCGTGTTCGTTCAGGATCTGCTGCATCTGTTTTTCTACATTTCCTAATTTTTCACTGCAGATTTTAGAAAGCTTCATTCCTTCTTGGTAATACTGGATGGCTTTTTCTAGCGGCACTTCTCCCGTTTCCAATTTTTCCACCAGATCTTCAAGCTGTTTCATTGCTTCCTCAAAGCTCAACTGATCTTCTTTTTGGGTCATTCTTCATCCTCCTCTACGTCCAACACTTCACAATTAACGGTGCCATCATGAACTTTTAAAGCTAACTTTGATCCTTCTTTTACATGACCGATTTCTTTAACTACATTTCCATCTTCTTTAAAAGGGATAGCGTATCCTCGTTTCATGATCTCAAGCGGGTTAAGCAAAGTTAATTTATCAAGATGATTATGAAACTGATCTTTTTTTGAATTTAAGGTTTCTTGAAAACGAAGCTGTAATTGCCTGGTCTCTTTATTCAACCTGTCTTTAGTTTCGTTAATTTGAGTACCTGGACCCTGCTGCTTTAATCGATTACGAATATTTTTCCACTTTTCAGTTTGCTGTGAGTGGATGAGCTTCATCTGCATGGCATGTCTTTCCATCATTCGGTCCAGGTCTTGTTCTTTTTGACGGAGTAGTTGTTCCGGATATTTAAAAGCATAAGACTTTTGTAAACGATTCAGTTTTTGTCTGTCTTCCACTGATCTGGATTCCATGAAACGCATGAGGCGGTGCTTCAATGAACGAATATGCTCCTGCAATTCTACTATGGAAGGGACCGCAAGCTCCGCTGCCCCAGTTGGTGTAGCCGCTCTGAGATCCGCTGCAAAATCACTGATCGTTGTATCCGTTTCATGTCCTACAGCGGAGATAACAGGAATAGAAGAATCAGCGATAGCTCTCGCGACAATTTCCTCATTGAAACCCCATAAATCTTCAATCGATCCGCCTCCACGTCCAACAATTAAAACATCGCAATCAAGGTTATGATTGGCGTATTGAATAGCATTAGCTACTGAAGAGGCCGCTCTTTCTCCTTGAACGAGGACTGGTAGGATGGAAACGGGGACCACAGGATACCTGCGTTTAATGGTCGATAATATATCTCTAACAGCTGCGCCTGTAGGCGAGGTAATAACCCCGATATGGTTTGGGTAGGCAGGGATACTTTTTTTGCGTTCAATTACAAAGAGACCTTCCTTCTCAAGCTTCTCCTTTAATTGCTCAAACGCTAAGTACAGCGCTCCAATTCCATCAGGCTGCATTTCTTTGATATAAAGTTGGTACTGACCCATAGGTTCATAAACGTTAATTTCACCCTTTATGAGAACGTTCATTCCGTTCTCAGGGTTAAATTTAAGATCACGATTGTTCCCTGCAAACATAACCGCTTGAATTCTTGCAGCGTTGTCTTTTAATGATAAGTACATATGACCCCGGCTATGGTGTTTGAAATTTGAAATTTCCCCCCTGAGCCATACGGTCTTTAAATGTGGATCTCCCGAAAGTTTACGCTTAATGTATTTAGTAAGTGCCGTAACCGTAAGATATTGGTCATTCACACGAAAATCCCCTTACTGATTATTGTGAATTCGTTTTGCAGCTTTAATCGTGTTGTGCAGGAGCATCGTAATGGTCATAGGTCCTACACCTTTAGGGACAGGAGTAATGTAAGAGGCTTTCTGGCGAGCAGATTCAAACTGAACATCCCCCGTCAATTTCCCCTCTACACGGTTTACCCCCACATCAATTACGACTACACCCTCGCTAATATCTTCGGCTGAAATCAAACCTGGTTTTCCGGCAGCCACAATTAATATATCCGCTTTTCTTGTATGCTCCTGTAAATTTTTTGTTCGGGAATGGCAATGAGTTACAGTAGCATTCTCGTTCAGCAGAAGTTGTCCTACCGGCTTGCCAACTAAATTACTTCTGCCAATAATCACGACGTTCTTACCTTCCAAGCTGATTTCTGCACGCTTAAGCATTACTAAGATACCGTAGGGAGTACAAGGATAAAAGGTCTCTTGTCCTGTCATCATCTTCCCAACATTACTAGGATGGAAGCCATCTACATCTTTAGAAGGGTCAATGGCTTCAATAACTTTCTGATCGGCAATCTGGTTAGGAAGAGGCAGTTGAACGAGTATTCCATGAACCGTTTCATCCTGGTTAAGACGTTCAATAAGTTCTAGCAATTCTTGTTCAGATGTCGTTTCAGGCAGTTCAATTAGTTCAGAGTCCAGTCCCACTTTTTCAGAGGCCCTCTGTTTTCCTCTTACATAAGACTTAGATGCCGGGTCCTCGCCAATAATAACTACTACTAATTTTGGATAAATTCCGTGTTCTTTTAATCCTTTAACTTCTTCTTTCATTTCTTCACGAAGTTCTTCTGCTAATTGTTTTCCATAAATTACTTCAGCTGACATCTCGCATCCCCCTTGTCTACATTCATATCATTTTAGAAAGTACACCGTTCACAAACTTTCCGGACTCTTCTTCCCCGAAAATTTTTGCTAATTCAACGGCTTCATTGATCGCTACTTGTGATGGAACATCTTCATTATACTTAATTTCGTAGGCTGCCATTCTTAAGACCGTCTTTTCTACCTTCGGAAGGCGAGAAAAGGTCCAATTTACCAGGTTGTCCGAGATCCATTGGTCAATCTCCGACTGATGATTTGCCAC
This sequence comes from Halobacillus halophilus DSM 2266, assembly GCF_000284515.1. GTDB lineage: Bacteria > Bacillota > Bacilli > Bacillales > Halobacillaceae > Halobacillus > Halobacillus halophilus. The sequence goes on from NC_017668.1 coordinate 2,447,947, forward strand.
ACCGTGTACCAAATCATGCATAAAAGCATCGACCACAGGCTCTTCGATAACATGCTGAATAGCTTCCTCGATATCGATCTCACTATTGTTGACTTGAAAAAGCGCCTGAAAAGCCTTTTCTCGTGCTGCGCGTCGTTTCATGTTCATTCTCCTTTTAGGTAATATCCGTTTGCATAATAACATTTTAGTACAATAAAAGCTATTCCAATGTGAGGATTAAACAAGCTCAATACAGAAGATGAAAAGGCCGGAAAGGGAAACAGTTCCCCTTTTCCGGCCTCCTGCTAAAATTCTTCACTGACGAGTTCGTCTTCTTTTGCTTCAATTTGTACTCCTACAATATGGACATTTATTTCATTAATCTCAAGTGCTGTCATATTTTTGAGTGCTTGACGAGTATTGTCCTGTATTTTTTGAGCCGTATCAGGAATTGAAATTCCATAGTCCATCACAACAAAGGCATCTATTAGAATCCCATCTTCCGTAAGTTCAACTTTAACACCTTTGCCATGATCTTTTTTCCCTAAACGCTCAACGACACCAGAAGCGAAATTACCACGCATGGAAGCTACGCCGGCCACTTCAGAAACAGCTATACCGGCAATTACTTCTATGACTTCAGGAGCAATCTCAATGTTACCAAGTGTCGATCCGTCCGTCACATTCAACAATTGCTTCTCACTCATAATGACCACCCCTTTTATTCTTCATCCTTCATTATAGTATATTTCTCAAGAAACATTGTGTTAAAGTCTCCGCCCACAAAAATTTCATGCTCCATCATACGTTGATGGAATGGAATTGTAGTGTGTACCCCTTCTATAATAAATTCATCAAGCGCACGTTTCATTCTTTGGATCGCCTCGTCGCGATCTCGCCCGTAAGAAATGAGCTTAGCTACCATTGAATCATAATAAGGAGGGATCATATACCCTGGGTAAGCTGCAGAATCAACACGTACGCCAAACCCACCTGGAGGAAGATACATCTCAATACGTCCTGCTGAAGGCATGAAATTCTTGAATGGATCTTCAGCGTTAATGCGGCATTCAATCGCCCATCCCTCAAACGTGATTTCTTCCTGGGTAAAGGAAAGCTTTTCATTGTTGGCGATTTGAAGCATCTCTTTGATTAAGTCCACTCCTGTTACCATCTCTGTTACAGGATGCTCGACTTGTATCCGAGTGTTCATCTCCATGAAATAGAATTCTTGTTCTTCTTTATCAAAAATGAACTCGACAGTCCCCGCTCCTGAATAATTAACGGCTAGCGCTGCTTTCACTGCAGCATCTCCCATTTGTTCCCGGATGTCTGGTGTAACTGCCGGAGAAGGTGTTTCTTCAATGAGTTTCTGCAGCCTTCTTTGGATGGTACAGTCACGTTCTCCCAAATGGACGGCGTTGCCATGATTATCAGCTAATACCTGAATTTCTACGTGACGGAAATTCTCAATGTATTTTTCAATATACACCCCTGGATTACCGAAGGCAGTTTCAGCCTCCTGTTGAGTCATTCGAATACCCGTTTTAAGATCATCTTCGTCACGGGCCACTCGTATTCCCTTACCACCTCCACCTGCTGTGGCTTTAATAATGACAGGGTAACCAATTTCTTCAGCAATTTTTAAGCCTTCCGCTTCATCCTTAATGATACCTTCTGAACCGGGCACAATGGGAACACCCGCTTCTCTCATCGTTTCACGTGCGACATCCTTTGTTCCCATTTTCTGAATGGCGTAGGAAGAGGGACCAATGAACGTAATATTGCATTCTTCACACATTTCCGCGAACTCAGCATTCTCGGATAGAAAACCATACCCAGGGTGGATGGCATCTGTTTCCGAAAGAGTGGCTACACTCATGATATTTGTATAATTCAAATAACTATCCTTACTTAATTTTGGCCCTACACAGTAAGCTTCATCAGACAGCTGAACATGAAGAGCTTCTTTATCTGCCTCCGAATAAACTGCTACAGTCTCAATTCCCATCTCTTTGCAAGCACGAATAATTCGAACAGCTATTTCTCCTCTATTGGCTATTAAAACTTTTTTAATCAAAATCTCATCCCCCGTTACTTAGACTTTACGCGGAATAATGGTTGTCCGTATTCTACAAGTTCACCGTCTTCTGCAAGAATCTCGACGATTTCCCCGCTGACTTCCGCTTCTATTTCATTGAATAACTTCATCGCTTCTACAATACAAACCACGCTATCCTCTTTCACCTGATCGCCGACCTGAACATAAGCTTCCTGATCTGGAGAAGGCGATTTATAAAAGGTTCCGACCATAGGGGAAGTAACTTCAGCATCATAATTAGCTTCCTGCTGCTCCTTCTTACCTGCTTCTTCCGGTTCCGCTTGCTCCTGTACTTCCTGCTTAACCGGCTCACTTTTCTGATCTTGCGATGGGGCTGGTGCTTGAACAGTCTCCTGTACTTTTACAGGCTCCGAAACAGCCTGACCTTGTTCCTTTTTCATAGAAACTTTGGTTCCATTGGATTCATAGCAGAATTCATCAATGTTTGATTGATCGATAAGTTTAATTAGTTCACGTATTTCCTGCACCTTTAACATAGTTGGCACTCCTTTATGTACATAACTTTTTTTATAACTGATATTAATAATTCCTCTTAACATTTTACGACAGAATACCACTTGACTGCAACTTCCGGTTTGGAAGCGGTTTATTCTAAACCTGTGTATGAAGGTAAAAACAGGGCATTAGTCCCCTGTCCAATTTAATAAAACATCAAAAAAACCCCTTACCATTAAGGTTAGGGGCTTCCGGTTATTTAGTCGGTTGGAATTGAACTTGCACGCGTTTTTCTCCAAACTCATCTGAAACCATCTGGATAATTTGATTGGTTTCTGACTTTGATAATTCATCAGCTTTTAATGTGACATGGACGACCTCTTCTTCTGCTCGAACTAAAACATCTTCATATGGAGCACTTGCCTGAATAGTGTTTTCTAATATAGACTCTTTAGATTGATTTTCTTTAATCGTTTCCATTCTTTCCAAAGCTTCATTTTTTTCCTGTGTAGTAAAATTACTCGAAGCTACGATTTCTGAAAGCTGTTCCTGAAGCTGGTCTCTCTCGTTTTGTTTTTCTAAGCGGATAGCGGCGAATAGCTCCTCTGTTGAAACCTGTGAAATAACGGATCCGTCAGCAGAAGTTTCCACCCCTTCCGCATTTTCTGCATTGTTTCCATCCTCATTCACTTCTGTCCAACCATCTTCTTGAATAAAGGCCATCTCTCCATTATCAGGGGACGTCATGTAATAGACACTCAATACAATTAACAGACTTAACATCGTAAGTAACCAAACGGTTTGTTTTTTAACCAAGATAACCCCTCCTTATTGTTTAGGCAAGACAGAAATCCGATGACTGGGTACGTCTAAGACTCTGGATACAGCTTCGACCACCCACCCTTTAACTTGAATTTGATCGACCCCCTTAGCGGTGACGAATACACCACTGACCTCTGGTTTGGTCGTTTTTGTTAGTAAAGGAACTTCACGGTCTCCCTGGCGGACCAGGACTAACTGCTGTTCCTTTGAATAATCTTCAATCTCTCTTTCCCCTCCATTCTTATCTGTTTCCTTAGTGGTCTGCTTTCCTATAATTAAATTTTTGTCATACACTTTTTCATGAGTGGCTGATAAATTAATCATAATATCGACTGAGCTTACTCCTTCGATGTTCTCCAGCAGTGGTTTTAATTGTTTCTCATATCCCTTTTCCAATTGGTTTATCGAGTCCGTTAATTCAGGTGCATCGCTTGCCTCAGAGGATACTGCGGATTTTTCTGCTGTTTCACCTTGTGAAGGCGGAGCGGGTTCGTTGCTCTGGAACCAGTTGCTAGAGAGAATGATCAGAACTCCAATTAATCCAAGACCTATAAAATATTTAGGCTTATTAATCTTTTTTCCTTCTTTAGAAGACAAAGGTTCTAATAATTTACTCCACCATTTATTCATCCTCTTCCTCCCAGCGGATTTCTATTTGTGCTTTGTCTAATTCCAAGTATTGGGAGACCCAGGCTTGAATACTGTCAACCTGCTTCTCCTCTTTAGGGGCCTGTTTCTCCATGATGGATATAGAAACATTCTCAACAGTCTTACTTTCTTCAAGAGGGGTAAGTGTTAGGACCAGCTTGTCCAGTGTATCCATTTGATACGGTTCTTGAAGAAAGCTCATTTCCAGATCCACCAGCTGCAATTTCTGCTCTTTGAGCGGATCTTTAAGCTCAGTTGACAATGATTGGGTAACTTGTTCTAATTTATATGCATCTTGTCCTTGAAGTATTTCTTTTTTCTTTTCTTCAATACTATCGTCCAGTGAATCAACTTCCATCTCTTCATTCATCGTGTACTCCGCTTTTTTCAATAGCTGATCAGGGTTTATTTTCAATAGTTGTAATAAAGGCCCTAGAAAAATTAATAGGAGAAGCACCGATAGAACCAGACGAGCGTATTTCTTCATCAATCCCGATGGAAGAAGCGCATCGGCAACTATAGCTAAAAGCAGAAATAAAACAATTCTAGTAATCCACTCTATAAAAAGGTTCATCCTTCACACCCTCATCTAACCATCATGGTTATGTTACTGGCTGCCACCATAATGACGATAACTAGAAAAAACATCATGGAAACCATTAACAATGCAGCAAATACATACATGATATGTCTGCTCACTACATCCATAGCTCGTATGATAGGGCCATCTCCTAGCGGCTGCAATAAAGCGGCAGCCATTTTATAAATGATGGCAATAGCAAATACTTTAAGTGCGGGGAACACGGCAATGCCGAGCAGAATGACTACTCCTGCAATCCCCAGAGTATTCTTCAAAACGAGAGAGGCACCTAATATGGTGTCCGTGGCATCCGTAAACAAACGGCCCACGACCGGCACAAAATTTCCTGTTACAAATCTTGCCGTTTTCATCGTCACGCCATCTTGAACAGCTGTGACCGTCCCTTGAACGGATATAACTCCTAGAAAAATAGTTAAAAATATCCCCATGACTGCTAAGCCTGTTTTCCTTAGCAGCTCTGCAAGCTGATCAACTTTATAAGTCTCATTGAGCGACCCAACAATCAAAAGCAAAGCAGAAGATGTGAATAAAGGAATTAAAAGGAATTTAACTAGAAGACCACTGGACTGAACGAGAGCCACTATAATGGGATGAAAAAAAGAAATGGACATTAAATGACTAAATGATGCCATAATCCCCAGCAAAAGTGGAAGTAGTCCGATCATAAAGCTGCTCATTCTGTCGATTGCCTCTAGCGTGTAATCAATCACCTGCCTAAAACTTTCCAGAGCCAGTGTAAGCAAAACGAGATAAACAACTAGATAAGCGATTTTACTAATTACTGGATTTTCAAATGAATTCTGAACCGATTGGAGTAAAGTACTGAATAGAGTTAAAAACAATAAAGAGGCCAGCAATTTACCATTCAGCATCAACTCCTGAAAGAAGAATTGAAGGATCCCTGTGAACCAGTCCGATGTCTTCAGCGATCCCTCGTTTTGTATATATTCACGGAAGTTTTTCATATTGAAGGAGGGCATGTAATCTCCATAATCCTGGTCGAGCTCCTCCCAGCTTTTCTCAAGCTCTTCTGTAGAAATATAATCTAACATGGCAGGAGGTGTATCGGGATTTTGGGAAGCTGAAGAGATCAAGGGAAAACAAACGATGCCTAGGAGTAAACAGACTATGAAAGATAAACGTTTCATTTCCTACCTCGCTATCTTATCCTAAGTATCCAGGAATAAAGTTTAGGATGGTCTCTATTACTGCAGTGACGATAGGAATCGCAAGCATTAATATGAATAATTTCCCTGCCAGTTCAACTTTAGAAGCTAATGAATTTAACCCAGCATCCCGGATTAATTGAGCCCCAAATTCTGCAATATAAGCGATTCCTATAATTTTTAAGATGGTTTTGAAGTAAAAGGGTTCAACCTGAGCTTGTTCAGCCATATAGGATAGAAGCGCAAATATATGTTTGACCTGATCCAGAATGGATAAAAAGATAATGATGACGGTAAACAAAAGGAGTAGAAAAGCGGCCGAGGATTTATGCTCTTTTAATAAGATAATTAATAAGGCCGCTACTAGTCCTAAAGATACAATTTGTATAATATCCATAATTTCCTACCCTTGGTAAAGAAAAACTGATTTAATTTCTTGAAATAAATCAGCGAGCCGGTACAAAACGATGAACAGGACTATGATGAATCCTGTGAGCGTGACCGCCTGCGCAATCTCCTCTTTTCCCATTTGCTTTAGAATACTGTGTATCATCGCAACAATAATCCCTACACCGGCAATTTGAAAAAGTATCGTGGCATCTTGAAGCACAATGGCTCTTCCCCCTTTAAATAATTAATATAATGACAAGCAGGCCACTTAGAACACCCATTCCACGAGCCATCCTCTGGTACTGATCGACTCCATCCAATGCTTCCTGTAATTCTCGATCTAAGTGATGGAGTGCCAATTGGATTTGTTTCTGCTGCTGTTCCAGATCATGCTGGCCTAAGGTACGCCCAAACTGAAGTAAAATCTCCCATTCACTTTTCCCCATCGCATTCGAAGACCAATGCTTTTTCAAACGGGATTCCCATAAAGAAGCAAAATCCGAACAAGGTTCTTGATCCTGGTTAATCTTTTCAAAAAACTGAGAGGTTGGCGGCGGTAAGTGCCTGGCTAAATTCTCACATACTTCCCATAAGGAGGACTGTCCGTAAACCATTTCTGCTTCAATCATTTGCAAAGCATTTTTCCACTGCCGGATATGTCCCGGTCTTTGCTTAAACCGGGCTGCGATATCAAAGCCGGCTAGTGTTGTTACAGTTAGGATGAGTACGGCCCCAATCCACTCCATGCAATTCCCTTCCCTTCCAATGAGCTATGGGCAGTCCACACTCGTCTAAAACGGTGATAGACCCAGCATTATTGGGGCTTAACCGTTCCAGAACAAGATATCGCTCAAACACTCCTTCTTCTATTAATTCTCTAGCTGAGGGCCTTTTCTGAACGTTTGTTATACTCGTTCCATGAATGCTGCATATTACTTCCACTCCAGTAAAAGTCGCTTCCCTAATCGCATTCGCATCAGCTACCCCGCCAATTTCATCGACGATCAATACTTCTGGAGACATGGAACGTATCATCATCATCATACCTTCTGCTTTAGGACAGGCGTCCATAACATCTGTACGTTCTCCTACATCTAGTTGGGGGACCCCACGAAGACTTGCGGCTATTTCAGACCGCTCGTCCACAATGGCCACTTTACTTGCTCGATGATCCTGGTGACCTGAACCGATTCTCTGAGCCAACTCCCTTAATAAAGTGGTCTTACCTGAATGTGGGGGGCCTATAATCAAAGTACTTGTCCATCTGCCATTCTGATATAAATAAGGGATGAGCTGATTAATCTGGCCTGTAGTATTCTTGGCCACACGAATATTCATAAAAGCAATATGTTTTAGTGTCTCAACCTGATGGTTTACCGTATTAGCCTTTCCAGCTAGCCCTACACGGTGACCTCCTTGAATCGTTATAAAGCCCTCTTTTAATTCATCTTTAAATCGGTAGAGGGAAAACTGACTGATCTGATTTAATACGTAGGATAAATCAATCGACGTAACAAGTGGCCCTTCTACCACTTCATTTTTCCTAGCATCAAGAACCTCAATTTTCTGATTGATTCGTAAGCGAATTTCTTGAATTGTCTTCCAATTCACTTTCCTTTTTAAGAGGATTTGGAAGTGATCGGGAAACAACCTGATAATCTCCTCCATCCTGTTCTGCTCCTTTAATTGGTTTACTTCATATGTATGTTCTATCTCATCTCTTATGACAGTTTAAGAGATATAAAATAGATTTTCTCTATTAAAAAAAGCTCATCCCAATGAAGGGATGAGCTATAAAAGAGCCTCTCTATTTGTTATGCACGTGAAACGTATTTTCCATCTGTTGTACTGATCAACAGATTCTCACCTTCATTAATAAAGAAAGGTACCTGCACGGTCAAACCTGTCTCCAGGGTTGCAGATTTGGTACCGCCGCTTGCGGTATCCCCTTTAATTCCTGGTTCCGTTTCCACTACTTTTAATTCAACGTTTTTAGGAAGCTCTACACCAATGGTCTCTGCCTGATAAGACTGGATTTGCACCTCCATATTTTCTTTCAGATAGTTCAACTGGTTTTCAAGCACGGATGACGGAATTTCTACTTGTTCAAACGTTTCCATATCCATAAATGCATGCATATCTCCATTGGCATATAGATATTGCATTTTACGATTTTCAATATGAGCACGTTCCACCTTTTCGCCGCCACGGAACGTTTTTTCCTGAATATTTCCGTTTCTCAAATTACGTAACTTTGTTCGTACAAATGCAGCCCCTTTTCCTGGCTTCACATGCTGAAAATCCATTACTGACCAGATATCTCCGTCCACTTCTATGGTGAGACCTGTTCTAAAATCATTAACTGAAATCATATTTTTTCCTCCTTCTATATCCTCTACAATGAAATAAGTTCTTTAGTAGATGTGCTCAAACGGTTGTTACCGGCGCTTGTAATGACCGTATCATCTTCGATCCGGCAGCCCCCGACATTGGGTACGTATATTCCAGGCTCAACGGTTACGACCATTCCCTCTTCAAGCACCATGTCGGAACGGAACGAAAGACCAGGTCCTTCATGGACATCTAAACCAATTCCATGTCCAGTTGAATGGCCAAAGTATTCTCCGTAGCCTTTTTCTTTAATATAATCACGCGTTAGGGCATCTGCTTCCTTACCTGTTATCCCGGACTTAAGCCCCTCCATGCCTTTCAACTGTGCCTGCAGAACAACATCATAGATTTCACGCAGTTCCTCACTAATTTCACCAACAGCTACCGTACGGGTAATATCAGAACAATATCCTTTATATAAAGCTCCAAAATCCAAAGTAACCAGCTCTCCAGACTGAATTTCTTTTTCAGATGCTACACCGTGCGGTAAAGCAGAACGGTAGCCTGAAGCAACAATAATATCAAAACTGGAAGAGGTAGCTCCCTGCTTTCTCATAAAGAATTCCAATTCATTTGAAATATCAATTTCCCTGACACCTGGTTTAATATAGTTTTGTATATGTTCAAAGGCATCATCAGCAATTTTAGCAGCAGCTTGTAAAATACTAATCTCATCATCTGTCTTTATTAAGCGTAACTTTTCGACGATACCTGAGGTGGAACAAGGTTTGCTTTTAATTCTTTGCGATACTGTTCATAGACACTATATGTAACGTGGTCTTTCTCAAAGCCAATCCGCTCAAGCCCTAAACGTTCCACTTGATTGGCGACTTCTTTCACCATAGGATTCTTATGTTCTACGACCTCGAAATCAGATGCTTGTTCGTTAGCTTGTGCGATATATCGAAAGTCGGTAATAAGTAAGGCTTCCCCACTTGTGACAAGCAGCACCCCTGAGGAACCGGTAAACCCTGATACATATCGTCTGTTTTTTGGGCTCATAATCAGTATACCATCCAGTTCATCACTCATAACGGATTTTCGCAGATTTTCTAATTTACTCATCTTTCATGTCTCCCTTCTGATTCTATCTGTTTAATTATAGCTAATGCAGCCAGCCGGTAACCATCTATACCAAAGCCTACAATCTGGCCCTGGGACACGGGAGCAAGCATGGATTGATGACGGAAGGATTCTCGCGCATGAATATTAGAAATGTGTACTTCTACAACTGGCAGGGAGATAGCGCTAACCGCATCTCTTAATGCAATACTGGTATGAGTATAAGCAGCTGGGTTCATAATAACACCCGCTGCCTGTACGTCAGCCTTATGCAGTTGGTCTACAAGATCCCCTTCATGGTTCGATTGGAATTCCTCTACTTCATATCCATACTCCCAGGCAGTATCTTTAACGAGTTTTACAACATCAGCCAAAGAAGCGTTACCATAAGTGCCCGGCTCTCTTTTGCCAAGCATATTTAAATTTGGCCCATTAATTAAGAATAGGCGTTTTACTGCCATCATTCCATCCCACCATTTACGAAATTGTCATACTTTTTTAGTTTATCATACTACTCCTTCTTTTGAGTATTAATTTGCTGACTCGTTAAACTCCTTATATTCAAAGGAAATAGAGAAACCTATGAATAATCCATAAAGAAGAAATAAACAGCCTGTTGTAACCCATGTATCACTGGATAATTCCATAAACGCAGGTATGGCTGGAAATAAAGGGGTAAGGATAACAAAAATAACGGCCCACAAAACCAAACCAAAAATCAGTCCTGGCCAGATGCCATTTTTCTTTTTTAAAAACATATAATAGAGCAGAGCGCTTATAAGAGACAATACTCCAACTATAATAACAGCCAGTACTTCAGCAAGCCAAGTTCCTGTCCATTCCGTCTGCCAATAGGAGCGAAATAGGAAGGAAGCAGCAGAAACTTCACTAAAGTGAAAATAATAAGCAAGCGCTGCTAAACCACTCCATAATACCCCTGAAGCGAAACCAATGATTAAAGTTTTGGTAAGAACACTTTGCTGGGGCTCCTGTTGATTTTGTTCTTTTGGTTTATCTGACATTGTCATCACCTCTATCCATTATCTTTAACCATCTGCGAATTTTTCATGCTCTTTCGACATAATAAAGGCTAGAGATGCGAAGAAAAATAAGGTAAAATATAAGTAAGAAAGAATATAAATCAGGTGTTTATTCAGCCATTAACTCTGGGAACAGCATAAGCACTTTTAAAAAAACCCACCATTGAATCTTAACTTCACATTTCTACTAAAATAACTTCTACACAAACGAACCATAGTCTTGAATAATTCCAGCTGAACAGGAAATAATCTTTAATAGAACTATTTACACTTTACTATCCCATCATAGTTGGAAACCTATAATGTTGGTCCAATATATGATTTTGGGATATATATATTTTTATAAGTGGTATATATAATGTTAAAAGATCTTTAGTCGATCATTTTGAGAAGGGGGGAATAACAATCATGCGCAACTGGATGACTCCTATCATATACACCTTGGTGGCTTTAGCCGTTTTCTTTGTAGGCTATCAATTATTGACTGACACTAGCAGCTTTCTTAGCTCAATTGGCATGATGATCGTTATTGCAGCAATCGTCTATGGGGCTATTTACTTTTTCTTCCTGCGCAACCGTGGAATCAGCGTAGGAAAAAGCAGCAATGAAATGAAGAAATATAAGCAAGCTGTTAAACAATCTAAACAAAAATATAAGCAAGCCGCTCCTGTAGTGAAAAAAAGCCAGGCTGTTAGATCAGCTAAACCTACAACCATTCATAAAAAAAGTAAACGGCGAGGAAGCGGCCCGCAACTTAGAGTAATTGAAGGTAATAAAAACAAAGATAAAAATCGAGCCTCTTTTTAATTGGCTCGATTTTTATTTTGTCCACCTCTTCAAAAACTCTGCAGCGTGGACCCTTCCAATCTTCATCAAATCTTCTTTTTCCTGGTTACTCAGATGAAAATCCGTTGTATCATATCCCTGGACTGATATAAAAATAATATCCTTACTTTTAGAATGAGAGATGTAACGGGCATCATGAGCCTGCTGCATCGTTTTAAAAAGCGCATGAAACATTTGAATAGCATTGCGGATTTTCTGTGCTGGGAGCTGGCTAGGCGGGTCGCTTAATTTCAAGCCTATTATCGGACGTTTCCGCCGTCCTTCTTTCCCCTCCCAAATCCATATAGGAAAATTACTTAAAACTCCACCGTCTACAATTAAGGATTTACCGTTCTTTCCATGAATCTTTATGGGTATAAAAAAATAAGGGAGTCCTGAACTCATCCGCACAGCCTTGGCTACTGAAAAAGTTGCGGGATCAATTCCATAGACTCTTTTCAAGTCATCAGGTATCACAATAATACGACCTATACTTAGATCTGAACATACTATTTTTAATGATCCTGAGGGGAGATCCGCAAACGTTCGCACCCCTTTTTCTTCGAGCCATTTTTCAATCGTACACTCAAGGCGATTCCCCTTATACAAACCCATGCGAAAGTATAGTAGTAACCATTTGGAATAAGGAAATAAACGCTCCGCAGTGGGGAGATCAACAAGAGATTCAAAGGAAAGACTCTTCAATTTTTCTTTCAATTCCTCAGAGGTATAGCCAGCTGCTGTCATACTTGCAAGAATTGAACCTGCTGAAGTGCCGGCAAGCCTGCTAAAATGATAACCTTGTTCTTCAAGTTCCTCAAGAGCACCTATAAACGCTAATGCTTTCATACCTCCACCTGAGAATACTCCATCAACCTTCATAAAATTTCACCCCGCTTTTACCCCTTATGAAATCTTATGAGCTGTTTAGAAGATGAATAACAAAAAGACGCAGAAATCTGCGCCTTGGTAAGGTTATTCTTGATTTTGCTCTTCGTTCTTCTGCTGCACTTCTCTAAGAGAGTCTACTCGTGCGGGTTTCTCATCAAAGTACTGGACAAGATCTCCTATTCGATCAATAGAATTCCAACTTAGATGATGTTCAATTCCCTCTACATCTTCATAAATGTTTTCTTTATCTACTCCTATTATTTCCAGAAACTGTTCTAACAACTCATGACGGTAAACCAGTCGTTTCCCGACTTTTTTTCCTTTAGGAGTTAAAATGAGACCACGGTATTTTTCGTAATTCAAATATTGGTCCCGGTCCAACTTTTGAACCATTTTGGTCACAGAAGATGGATGTACCTGGAGATTTTCAGCAATATCAGATACTCGTGCATATCCTTTATCTTCTATAAGCATATAAATTTGTTCAATATAATCTTCCATGCTTGGTGTTGGCATGATAAACCCCCAATACAGGCTGTCTTTATGTAGGTGTTTCATGAAAATGATACACTAGTTTGCCTGTTGTGACAAGCGAGCATAATTCCTAAAAAAGTAATACCGGACTCAATGTGAGTCCGGTATATAATCTTTTTACTAATTAGATTCTACAAACCACATTTCAATTGTGCATTACAATTCGTACAAGTATTACAGCCGCCAATATCTTCAACAGTTCCTTTTCGGCAGACTGGACAAGTATCGCCTACTTCAGATCCTATGGTCACATTCGTCTTATCTAACTCATGTACGGTATCCATTAGAACAACACGAGGTTTTCTTTCTTCTTCAAATTCAAACTCGGTCTGTTCCCCGTCGAATTCATTTTCCTCTGCTTTTAAGGTTAGGACTTGACTATCACGGCTTCCATCAACATATACGGTACCGCCTTTCGCTCCTCCACGGTACAATCGTTGATAAACCTTTTCCACCTGATCAACCGAATAGCCTCTCGGAGCATTAACGGTCTTGGAAATAGAACTGTCAACCCAGCGCTGGATAATACATTGGGTGTCTGCATGCGCTTCAGGAGACATTGTCATAGCCGTTACAAACCATTCAGGCAAATGATCAGGGTCCTGGTCAGGGTGCTGCTCTAGATACTCATTCACAATATCTGCTTTTACTTCAATAAATTTACCCAAACGTCCACTGCGATAATAAGAGAAAGAGAAGTAAGGTTCAAGTCCCGTACTAACGCCCACCATTGTACCCGTACTTCCGGTAGGTGCTACTGTCAATAAGTGAGAATTTCGAATTCCGTACTTCATTACCCCTTCGCGAATATCTTCAGGCATATCTTTCATGTAACCAGTGTTAATAAAAGCTTCTCGCAATTTATTGGTTTCCTCTTCACTCGTTCCTTGAAGGAAAGGAAAGCTGCCTTTTTCTTTGGCCAATTCAATTGAGGTGCGATAGGCAGTGGTCGCAATTACTCCAAAAATTTCATCTACTAATTTGTTTCCTTCTTCGGAGCCATATTCGGTTTCACAATAAATTAGTAAATCGTGGAGCCCCATAACACCAAGTCCTACCCGACGCTCTCCAAGGGCTTGTACTTTATTTTCTTCCAAGAAATAAGGAGTGGCATCAATAACATTGTCCTGCATCCGAACGCCGGTTTGAACGGTTTGTTTAAGTTGCTCATAGTTTACTTTCTTCTCTGTTTTATCAGCAACAGAGGCCAAATTAACCGCTGCCAGGTTACATACAGAGAATGGAGCTAGTGGCTGTTCCAAGGTTGTTATCCTTCCGGCTTTTTATCCAGAAGTTCTTACAGTTTTTCTTTCCTGCAAGTTCAGCATACATTTTCATCACACAACTCGTGTAATGTTGCGGTCTCGTGGGTGGATTATATTCTCACAATGAGGTTCACCACCTATGCGTTGCCCCTGACTGGAGTATTTAATTCCAGCCTTCGGTTCGGATCAGCATTTCAGCCTTCCCGCTTTATCCCGCAATGTTTTACATGAGGCAAACTATTCACCACATGGGTTTGTAGCTACAACTTTTTGTCCGTAAGCAGAAGCATTTGTTTTTTCATTGGCGTTATCAATAAAGAAAATTCCAGGTTCTGCTGAATAAGTTGCACATATATTAATTAAATTCCAGAGCTCTGAAGCTTTAACGGTGCGGTAATTCCTTATACCGAAACCTCTTTCTTCCCACTCTCTTACATCTCCGCTGCTTTGCCATTCTTCATTATAGATTTTCATTTCCTCTTTGGTGTAGTTTTCTACATCAGGAAAACGCAAATGGTATTCAGTATCCTCTTCTACAGCATCCATAAATTCCTTAGTTATACATACTGAAATATTGGCTCCAGTGAGGAATTCTGGGTTGTGTACTGTATACGTACCGCCAATATAAAGTTTCTCCTCGGCTTCCTGAATAGCCTTTTCCGTAAATCCACCTGAACCAGGCATATGCTTGTAATTTACAACACTTTGAAAAAGGTCTTTCTCTGTTTCCGTTAAAGGTGTGAACTTGAGTTTGTCTTTAGCCAGTTGTTTAATTTGTTCATCTTCCGTATTTTGAATAAGGAAACGTAATATTCTAGGATTTTGCATTTTAGAAATAATGAACTCAATGATGTCCGGATGCCAGTCGGCAAGCATAATCATTTGTGCTCCCCGCCTTGAGCCACCCTGCTCCACCAGGTGAGTCAGCTTAGCAATATCATCAAGCCATGATACAGAACCAGAGGATTTCCCATTAACTCCACGAGCTAGTGTATTTCTTGGCCTTAGAGTAGAACCATTTGTCCCTACTCCGCCACCGCGTGACATAATTTCCATCACTTGTTTACGATGATCGGATATACCTTCTCTGGAATCTTGAATATAAGGCATAACGTAGCAATTGAAATAGGTTACATCAGTATTAGAACCTGCTCCATATAATACACGGCCTGCTGGGATGAAGTTCAAATTTGAGAGTTCGTTATAAAAGTTATCAAAGCTTTTTTGCTTTTGAACGGGATCCGTTTCTACCTCCGACAATCCTGTAGCATTGCGAAGAGCAATTTGCTCATAATACACTTCCAGCGGCTTATCAATGGTATCCAGGTTTCGGGTTATTAAGCCTGTCTCTCTTTCATTTTCATGATCAAGAACGCTTACGAATTCATCCTCTACTTTCACTACTGCCTCGTGTTTTTCCCAATCAATTGACTGAATGAAACCAAAGCCTCGAGCAGGAAATTTCGGATCATCTTTCACCGTAAGCACCACAAAATCGTTCTCTGCTAACGTAAGTTTTTCGGTATCTTTAAATGCATACCTATCAAGCATAACCAGTCTTGAAACGCCCTTGTGAGTAATCTTCATATCTGCTGTTATTTCATGTACTTGAGAAAACTGTCGAATATCTGCATTTAACCGATCTACATTAACCTTGGCATAGGTATCATTGGAGGTGGTGGTTTGCATTATGAATCTCTCCCTTGAATGATAAAATAAGTTTTTTCATTTTGTATGTATATGTAACATACCACATTTACAAAAACTTAATCAATATATTGTGTTCCTAAATTGAATTTTTTCAATATATAGTGTTATTGAACGAATGTGTTGAATTTTGTCAATCTACTAATCGTACGCAGAAAGCAGTGTAAGCTAGATTTCAAAAGTAAGAAGCTGTTTTTTAGGGATTTTTCACTTAATTCATTATTTGCATAGGTACACCATAAAAAAAACGATTATACCAACTTTGAAATTCTAACATACAATAAACTTTTTTTGAAAAGCTAACGATTCCCTCCTATAATAGATAGAGGAAAAGAGAAATGGGGGGACATACTATGGAACTTTGGATCTTGATCGGAGCTGTCATTGCTCTTATAGCATTTGGCTTATATAGATACTTCAAATCCAAAAAAATAATGAGTACGTTAACAGAAGAAGAGTTCAGACAAGGCTACCGTAAAGCTCAGCTTATTGATGTTCGTGAACCAAAAGAATTTGAAGGCGGTCATATACTGGGAGCACGAAATATCCCATTGTCGCAAATGAAAAACCGCCTTATCGAAATTCGGAAAGACAAACCTGTCTATTTGTATTGCCAGAGTGGAGCTAGATCAACCCGGGCTGCCATGCTGCTGAACAAAAAAGATTATAAAGATCTTAATGTTCTGCAAGGCGGTTTTAAAAAATGGGGAGGAAAAATTAAAACTAAAAAGTCAAAATAAAAATAAGACCTGAAAGCCAGGGTTACAACCCGGCTTTCAGGTCTTATTTTTTTGAGCTTTATTCAATCACTTTATTAACTTAGAGTGAAACTCTCTCGTTCGGAATACGTGTATGGAAAATTAAGGATCAATTGGTATAGGAGAACCCGGGGAAATATTACTTTTCTGCGTCCCTGAACGATGCAGAGTCACGGGCTTCTGCTATACCATTACCCAATTTATTGGTATGTCTAAATAGTTAAATTCATCTATTCAAATGACTCCGGCATTTGTTACTCAGTTTCGCCCTTCTTATAACTTAAGACTGGTTTACGAGCCGCCTGTGTTTCATCCATACGACTGACTATAGTACTATGAGGAGCTTCCTGTACAATTTCAGGATTGTCTTTCGCTTCATTGGAGATTTGGATCATAGCCTCTACGAAAGCATCCAGCGTTTCTTTCGACTCAGTTTCTGTGGGTTCTATCATTAATGCTTCTTCTACATTTATTGGGAAGTAAATAGTTGGCGGATGGTAGCCAAAGTCCAGCAGACGCTTAGCTATATCCAGCGTACGTACGCCCATTTTCTTCTGGCGTTTCCCAGATAAGATAAACTCATGCTTGCAATGTCGATCAAATGGAAGCTCATATTGCTCTTGCAATCGTCTCATCATATAATTTGCATTGATTACAGCATATTCACTTACTTTTTTCAGACCTTCAGGTCCCATCGTTCGTATATACGTGTAAGCACGTACGTTAATTCCGAAATTACCATAATAAGGTTTCACTCGACCAATCGATTTAGGACGATCATAATCGAATTGATACTGATTATTTACTTTTGTCAATATAGGCTTTGGAAGATATGGTTCCAGTTCTGCTGACACTCCAACGGGGCCAGATCCAGGCCCGCCTCCTCCATGAGGACCGGTAAATGTTTTATGAAGATTCAGGTGAACCACATCAAATCCCATATCCCCTGGACGTGCATAACCTAAAATAGCGTTTAGGTTTGCTCCGTCATAATACAACTTTCCACCAGCCTCATGAACCACAGCTGCCATTTCTTCAATATCTTCCTCAAAAAGCCCTAATGTATTTGGGTTCGTCAGCATGAGCGCTGCTGTTTGTTCATCTACGACTCTCCGGAGATCTTCGAGGTCTACCAATCCTCGCTCGTCGGACTTGACAGTCACAGCTTCAAAGCCGGCCACTGTCGCCGAAGCAGGATTTGTACCATGAGCAGAGTCTGGTACGATAACTTTCGTTCGACCGTAGTCTCCATTTGCTTCATGATAAGCGCGAATCATCATTAACCCCGTCCATTCACCATGCGCCCCTGCAGCAGGCTGAAGCGTAACCGTATCCATACCCGTTATGGATACAAGTGATTGCTGCAAGTCGTACAACAAATGAAGCGCACCCTGGACAGTTTCTGATGCCTGATACGGATGGATGTGACTGAATCCAGTTAAACGAGCTACATCTTCGTTCATTTTAGGATTATATTTCATCGTGCAGGATCCAAGTGGATAAAAACCGGAGTCAACTCCATGATTTCTCTTGGAAAGGGCCGTGTAGTGCCGCATAATTTGAAGCTCACTTACTTCCGGAAGGTCAGCTGCCTTATTTCTTACAAAAGAGGAGCCGATCATGTCTTCTGCATCCATTTCAGGCACATCAAGGTCTGGAAGACTAAAACCTGTTCTGCTCTCTTGGCTCAATTCAAAAATTAAAGGAAAGTCCTGATCAGCCATGAATATCCCCCACTTCTTTTACAAATTGATCAATCTCTTCTTTCGTCCTTATTTCAGTTACGGCTACCAGCATATGATTTTGTAAACTGTTATCCATCTGGGAAAGATCATAACCGCCGATTATTCCTTTTTGAAGCAGAATCTGGTTAACTTCCTTAATATCACGATCCAGTTTTACCACAAGTTCATTAAAGAAAGCTCCATCAAATACGACATCGATGTTGTTTGATTGTAATTGTTTTTTCATATAAGCGGCTTTCTGGATATTCATCCATGACATTTTCCTAAGACCTTGTTTCCCTAGAGAGGACATGGCAACGGAAGATGCTAACGCATTAAGCGCTTGATTGGAACAAATATTGGAAGTCGCTTTATCACGGCGTATATGCTGCTCACGAGCTTGAAGAGTAAGTACAAACCCACGACGCCCGTCCTCGTCTACTGTTTGCCCCACTAGCCGACCCGGCACTTTCCTCATTAATTTCTTGGTGGTAGCAAAATACCCACAATGTGGACCGCCATACTGGGCAGGAATTCCAAATACTTGAGCATCGCCAGTTACAATATCCGCTCCAAATTCACCAGGCGGTGTTAAATAACCTAAGGCCAGTGGGTTACTTGAAGTAATCATCATCGTTTTTTTCTGAGTATCTACTATTTTTCTAACTTCATCAAGAGGTTCGATCTGACCAAAGAAATTTGGATATTGAAGGACTACACTCGCCGTATTATCGTCTAATTCGGATTCTAATTGGATCAAGTCTGTCTTTCCGTGCTTATGATCGATTTCTACAACTTCAACCCCTGGACCCTTTACATAAGAATGAATAACAGCAAGTGATTCAGGATGGACGGCCTTAGAAACGAGGACTTTCTTTCGTTTTGTCTGACCGGCTGAAAGATTTACGGCTTCCGCAAGCGCCGTGCCTCCATCATACATAGAGGAGTTAGCCACATCCATTCCTGTCAATTCACAGATCATAGTCTGAAACTCAAAGATGGCCTGTAATTCGCCCTGGGAAATTTCCGGCTGGTATGGTGTATAGGCTGTGTAAAATTCAGAGCGGGATATTACATGATCTACGATCGAAGGAATGTAATGATCGTAAACGCCTGCTCCCAGAAATGAAGTGTGCGACTTCAAAGTTACATTTTCCTGGGCCATCTTCGTAAGTTCATTCATTAATTGAAATTCATTTTTTGGTTCCTTTAGATCCAAGTTCCCTTTAAATCTGATATTTTCTGGAATATCTGAGAATAGTTCTTCAGATTTCTGAACACCAATTCGGTTAAGCATATCTTGCTTATCTTGTTCAGTCATTGGCAGATATCGAAATTCCATACGTACTTCCCCCTCAAAACTTTATCTTTTGTAAAATGGTGTAGGAACCACTTTTGCCTGAAGACGTTTTTTTCTTACCTGAACGGTTACTTCTGTGCCCATCTCCGTGTAATTACAATCTAGTAGTGCGAGCCCTACATTTTTACCAAGCGTGGGAGACTGCGTTCCGGTCGTAACAAATCCAATTGGCTTTTCTCCATCAAAAACTTCATAGTGGGTACGAGGAATTCCTTTATCGATCATCTCTATACCAACGAGCTTGCGGGAAGGACCTTCTTCTTTTTGCTTCTTCAGAACCTGTTTACCAATAAACTCATCTTCCTTCTTTGTTTTGACAGCAAAACCCAGTCCAGCTTCAATTGGGCTGATCTCAGCACTAAGCTCCTGACCGTAAAGGGCTAAGTTAGCTTCAAATCTGAGTGTATCTCTTGCTCCGAGTCCTACAGGGCGAATTCCATGCTTATCACCTGCTTCAAGCAGAACCTGCCATAGATCTGGTCCGGAAGCAGCAGGTAGATAGATCTCAAAACCATCTTCTCCCGTATAACCTGTTCGGGAGACAATAGCACCATCTTTCACATTATCGATAGAAACATCTGCTATAAAACGGAAAAACTTTATTTCTGAAACATCGGTTTTTGTTATGGATTGTAAGATTTCTACAGCTTTTGGACCTTGGAGTGCTAATTGAACGTATTCATCAGATAGATCTTTGATGGAAACACCATTTTCCTGGTGTTTTTCGAGCCACTCCACATCTTTCTCGCGGTTAGCAGCATTAATAACTAGCAGGTATTTATCTGTTTCTAATTGGTAAACAATAAGATCGTCTACAGTACCGCCATTTTCATAGCACATTATTGTGTACTGAGCCTTCCCGGGTTCAAGTTTAGAAACATCATTTGTGAGCATTTTTTGTAAAAAAGAGAGACTTCCATCCCCTTCTACCAGCACTTCACCCATATGGGAAACGTCGAATAACCCTGCTTTGGTTCTTGTTGCCTCATGTTCCCCTTTTATACTTGAAAACTGTACAGGCAGATCCCATCCCCCAAAATCAACTGTTTTTGCTCCCAGTTTCTTATACTCGGCATACAAAGGTGTTCGTTTTAACTCAGCCATACAACCGCTCCTTTACCTTCTAATTTCATCCATAAAAAAGAGACTCCACCGTTTTTCGATTAGGAGTCTCTGTCCATTCACCAGAAAGTTTGATAATTCTTCTTCTATTTAAAGAAGAACCATTTGCTTCTTGGGTGGTTTACTGTTAGTAAACGCTCTCCAGAGCTGCGTCCTACAGAGGTCTGTTTGCCTGAGAGATTCACAGCATGCTTGCTCCTTCGGCGCTACGTAAGTAGACTCTCCCCCTGCAGTCATTCGCTTCATATTCGTATTTTCTTAGATTCTATTGGACATACTATTTAAAAACGTAAGGCTTCACTTATTCATTCGACATCATTATATCACAGCGTCATCACAATTTGACATTGAATTTGTAGAATCATTCTTAATTTTTAATAATCTTTTTAGAATAGATGGAGGCTCACAACTATGGCTGAAATTCATCCTGATCATACATTTATTCCTACTTTACGTGATAACTTGAACAATCCAAATCATCTCTCCACCTGGGAAGGATTCAAACTTGCTTACCAGGCTGCAAAGATTAATACAGTTCCTAATTTCGATGGACTCCTTGCTTTGGAACACCTACCACATGTGCAATTTCTGGATCACCAGGTTGAGGCAGCTGAAAGAGTCATTCATCAAATGAATGGAAGAGCCATTCTGGCTGATGAAGTAGGACTGGGAAAGACGCTGGAAGCTGGTTTGATTTTAAAAGAATACATGATTCGAGGCATTGCTCGTAAGATCTTAATCCTTACACCCGCTTCACTGGTGAATCAGTGGGTTCAAGAACTTAACGAAAAATTCTACATTCAAGCTGCTTCCCCTAGAAAAAAGCAAGCAGCCTGGTCAGACTGGGACGTGACAGTCACCTCTATTGATATGGCTAAAAGAGAAGCTCACCGTCAGGAAATTTTGTCTATTCCATATGATTTCATTATCATCGATGAAGCACATAAATTAAAAAACCATCAAACCAAAAACTATCAGTTTGTACAAGAACTTAAAAAAACGTACTGTCTTCTGCTTACAGCAACACCTATACAAAACAAGCTCAGTGATTTATTTAATCTTGTCTCGATTTTAAAGCCTGGATACCTTGGAAATTTGACAGATTTTAAGAAAAAATACCGCTATGAAGCAAATAAACAAGGGAATATTGAACACATTCATTCACTTGTTGGAAAAATGATGATCAGAAACCGTCGAAAAGATACAGGACTTGATGACTCTAAACGTATAGTAGTAAATGAGCGGCTGAAATTTACCGAGGAAGAACAAAATATGTACCAGGAATTAGAACTTTTAAAATCAGATCATCCTTCATTTACTTGGCTGACGTTAGCTAAAGAATTGTGCTCCTCAAGAGAAGCGTGTTATATGTCGCTAAATCAGATGAGACAGCAGTCAAATGAGAAGGAAATGACTGTTTATTCAAAATTTATTGAGCAGCTTCAGCAACTTCCACACCACGTTAAAGCGAAGAGAATGATAGAACTGATCAGTGAGACAAACGAAAAATTTATTGTATTTACCGAATATAGGGCCACTCAATTTTATTTGCAATGGTACCTCCAAAAACATGGAATCTCTTCAGTACCTTTCAGCGGAAAGTTTAATAAGAGTAAACGTGATTGGATGAAGCAATTGTTTAAAAATCAAGCTCAAGTCCTGATCGCGACGGAAGCTGGCGGAGAAGGAATTAACCTTCAATTCTGTCATCACATGATTAATTATGACCTTCCCTGGAATCCTATGAGGCTGGAGCAGCGAATAGGCAGGATCCACCGTTTTGGTCAGGAACATGATGTGAAAATTTATAATTTCGCAATTGAAAATACCATTGAAGACCACATTATGAAGATGCTTTATGAAAAGATCGAGATGTTTAAAAATGCGGTAGGCGACCTTGACCATATCTTAGAACACATCCCCGGAGGTTCATTCGATAAACAAATTCAGACAATACTTGATCAATCTGAAAGCAAAGGCGAGATCGATATTAAACTGAACAATTTAGTCAGTTATGTTGAACATTCGATTAGCGAGAGGAGAGAAACAAGTTGACTTTGAACCCTTATTTTGATTTCGTCCATCAGTTTTTCACCTCTTACGGCTGCGCTATCCTGGAAAAAAGTGAATCTCATTTGAGAGTTCAATTAACGAGCAGCATGGATGAAGAAATAATGAATCGTCCTTTCTATTGGCATTACATGACAAAAATGAATCGACCAGGAGACCCTATGCAGTTACTCTTCACAAACACAAGCCACTCCAAAGAAGGCGGAATTTACCTGCATGCAGGTACTCCGAAACTTCATACAATTTATGGAGCAGCCATCAAAAAAGGAAAAACCGCTCGCCTTTATGAAGCTGTAGAGCAACCGCTCCAAAATCGTGCTCTTTGTCCGTGGCTTGTCGTAAATATCCACCTCCATTACAGAGGCAAGCAAAGTAAAGATGAAACTTTGTCCCTGGGTCTTAATTTAGTACATGGAACTCTTCTGCCTAATATGATGGAGAGACTGTGGAAGATGGAATTTGAACCAACTGTATCAGACTATACCTTCCCTATGACTCCTCTAATTAATTTGGAGAACGCTTATAAACGTATTGAACGATATGTGGAAGGGTATGTGTCTTCGATCAGCCACGATTGGGCTACACGATCATTAAAGCACTTGCAAGAAGAAAAAGATCTTTTAGAATCCTTTTATTCATCAGAAGATATTGGGCTAGAACAATTCACCAAAGAACAGGAGCAAATTGATACAAGGTACAGCCCGAGAATTTTAATGGAGGCCCTGAATGGAGGCTTATTTTATATTTCTCAAAAGTCAAACTCCTATGTGATCAAAAATTTAGCCGCTGACTAAAAGTCAGCGGCTAAATTATCGGAAATGACACTTTCAATATTCCGTCGTTTTATGCTTTTTTTTAATCATCCTAAGAGCAAGAGGGATGATACCAAACCAATAAAAAGCGCTTTTCTTTGATGGCTTTGCTGCCTTTCTCTGCTTCTTTTCCTGTTTACTCATTTGCATATATTTAACCATTTCTTCCGTGAGAAACTTTACATAATCATTCCGGTCCATAATATCCCCTCTTTACTTGTGTCTTTAGGAATAGTATGGCCGAATCTCTACTTTTTTAGACGAGCCATTATTTCATTAACAATTTCTTCAGGGCTTTTATTATCTACATCAATAATCTGATGAGCCAATGATTCGTATATAGGCTGGCGCACAGCGAATATAGCCTGCTTTTCAGTTAAGTCCCCTTTCCATAAAGGACGATCCTGATCATTCTGCAATCTGGATACAATCGTGTTCCAAGAGGCCCTCAAAAACACTACCGTTCCAGTGGATAGATAGTCCTGATTTTCTTCTTTTAAAATCACTCCTCCGCCAGTGGATACAACACTTTCCTCGTTAATACTTTTGAGAAGATGAGTTTCGCATTTACGGAAGTACGTTTCACCAAATTGAGCAAACATATCTGAAATAGGCATTTTCTCTTTCTCTTCTATTGCTTTATCCATTTCTATGTAAGGCAAGTTAAGTTCATCGCTTAGTTTTCCAGCTATAGTTGACTTTCCACTGCCCATAAAACCAATTAAGTAAATCATATTAACCTCCATTCTTATTTTATCTTTAGGCTTTGTTAAACTTAAGTGTTGATTTTAAGGTTAAACTCCCGTTACTGTAAGACGCAGTTTCGAGATAGTTGGGGTCCGTTACTCTATGTGGAAGAGGTCTGGTGGGGAAATAACTCGTCTTGTTCCATCATCCAGACACGTGGCATAATAAGCCTCTTATGGAAAATCAACAAAAAACTTTAACAGAGCCTATCTTGAAAATATAGTCATCATTAAATCTTATTAAAATAGCAACTAACGTATTCAGCAGGCAAAGCCTCTGGCTATCCAAATTTCCATCTTTAATGGCGTAAGAGGAAACGGGGTGAAAAAACTGGTTATCCAGGACGTCTATAATACGTGTGTACGTGAATGCTCCTCCTGCCCTCAAAAACAGAGTGTCGAATTAAATAAGAATATCCAAACGGACGTTTCCTTGATTATACATCTCTTGGGGGGATATAAAAAGTTCAAAAATAAAAGAAGGAATCAGCCGAATTATGTCGAATATAATCCTTTGTGAAAAAATTAATGAAAAGAGGTGATAGCTCCTTTGCAGTCCATAGCAAATTACGCTCGCGATTTACTAGTCTCAGCGATACAGCAAACGGCTTCAGATATTCATTTCACTCCGTTTGCAGAAAACGCTAGCATTTATTTCCGTATTCATGGTAAAAGAATTTCCCACTCTTCCCTTCCCCTGCCACTTTACCAAAAACTTCTCGCTTATTTTAAATTCACGTCAGGAATGGATATTGGAGAAATCAAGCGTCCTCAGAATGGCACTCTTCAACACCGAAGCGACCAGTCAATCTTCGATCTCCGCCTCTCCACTCTTCCTATCACAGGAACAGAAAGCCTAGCTATCCGCATTCTAACACCTATGGATCATACTCCCTTAGAACAACTTTTTCTTTTCCCCTCTCAACTTAAACGAATTGAACAATGGTTAAGCCATTCCAGTGGTATGATTCTGTTCACAGGACCTACAGGAAGTGGTAAAACCACCACCCTTTATGCTCTTTTACAGGCCTTAATGAACCGCAGTTCATTTCAAGCCATTACACTTGAAGATCCAATTGAAAAGAATTTAAACAACATTATACAAGTTCAAGTAAACGAAAAGGCCGGCATTACTTATGATACTGGTTTAAAAGCAGCTCTTCGTCATGATCCAGATCTACTTATGGTAGGGGAAATCAGAGACCGCGACACTGCACACTTTGCATTTCGAGCTGCTTTGAGCGGACATCTAGTTATTAGTACTATTCATGCTAAGGATGCCTATGGAACGCTTCGACGGTTAAGAGAAATGAATATTCCTCAGGCAGACATGGAACAAACCTTGATCGCAATAGCTGCACAGCAACTTGTGCCTATCCATGGAGAAGGAATGCTTCCTAGACGCGCAGCTATCTTAGAATTGCTGGATGGCAGACTTCTAAGCTCATCTATTCGGGATATCCCACCCAATACCCAGAATAATTTTCAGTCTTTCGATCATTTAAGGAGGAAGGCTTATGCCCTCGGATTCATAAATTATTCGTAAACTTCACCCGGAGAAACACGAAACTCCCCGTTGCTATTCAAATACTCTTTTTCCATCGGTTAAGCCACATTCTCCATAAAGGGTATCCATTATTGGAAGCCTTAAAGATGACAGGATGGGATCCTTCCCTGAGACCGCTGTCAGAGGAAATTAACATCCACTTATCTAAGGGAGAAACCATCGATAACGCTTTCCTTCATGTTCACTTTTCACCACTGGTAACGAACTTTCTCTATTTTGGCAGAGTGCACCAGGACCTGCCAGCTATGTTTAAACAATGTGAAGAGCTATTAAAAATGAAAAAAGATTACTTTCATAAATTATTTCAAGTTTTACGATACCCTCTGTTTCTTTTAATGTTTTTAATTGCTGCTTTTAGTATTCTAAAACATACTATTCTCCCCAATTTCCTAGTCCTTTTTCAAGGAGAGGATTCTTCTTCTCTCTGGTTTATGATGGCATTAGATTATTTCATCAATGGACTTGGTGTTTTATCGATTACTTTGTTCATTGGGCTGATAGTTATGAAGTTAACTTTTCCAAGACTTTCACTAAGCAGACGTATTAATTTGTACGAAAAAGTTCCCCTTCTAAAGATTTATCATTCCTTTATGACTTCTTTTCTATTTACTACTCATCTTAATTCCCTTTTTAAAGCCGGACTCCCTTTA
This sequence comes from Halobacillus halophilus DSM 2266, assembly GCF_000284515.1. Lineage (GTDB taxonomy): Bacteria > Bacillota > Bacilli > Bacillales > Halobacillaceae > Halobacillus > Halobacillus halophilus. The sequence goes on from NC_017668.1 coordinate 2,474,634, forward strand.
AAACAATCCCTTGAGATTATGAGCAGCCACAATCGATACGAATTATTGTCTTTCTACAGCGAAAAAATTATATCTCATCTAGCCGAAGGGAGAACTCTCGGGCAATCGGTGCAAAGCTGCTCTCTTTTAAAAAGCGAGCTAACCAATTTGTTCCATCAAACAAACGACATAGAAGCTCTAAGTCATGAACTGGAGATGCTATCCGAATTTTTCATAGAATATGTACAAGAGAAAATGCTTAAATGGATGCTAATGATCCAACCATTGTTCTTTATTATAATTGCAGTAATTGTGGTCTGTATCTATGCTTCCATCATGCTTCCGCTCTACCAGTGGATGGATCAAATATAAATTCAGGAGTGATACTTATGAAAAACGAAAAAGGTTTTACATTAATTGAAATGCTGATTGTCCTGCTCGTTATCTCTGTACTAATGATTATTACTATACCTAATTTAACCAAAAACAACGGAACGATTAGAGATAAAGGCTGCGAGGCACTTGTGATTACAGCCCAGGCTCAAGCAGAAGCTTATTCTATCGAGAACGGGGCTTATCCTTCCAATTTATCTGATCTAGTTGACGGTCAATATTTAAAGCAAACCACCTGCCCTGATGGAGGCGTACTTGGATATGATTCAGATTCCGGTGAAGTCTCTGCTCCTTGATGGTTCAAAATCGTCTAAGGCCTATACAATTAGTGAAGTTCTAATTGTTCTTATCTTCTGGTCCATTCTCCTTCTAAGTATTGTTCCTCTCCATCATCGCACATTTCAGCACATCCAATCTTCGCAATTCATGTCACAACTGAAAGATGATGTACTTTTGACCCAGCAGCTGACTATGCAAGACCATATTTACTATATGTTGTTGTTTCGACCAAATACAAATGAATATATCTTATATGATCAAAAAAATAAAACTACAATATTCCAAAGATCATTCCCCGACAATTGGAGAATGCAACTTCTTACTCTTGAAGCCACTGTCCGGTTTAACGAAAATGGAGTTGTAACAAAGCCAGGGACTATGAAAATTCATACGCCCCATACCATCTTTAAAATCGTATTCCCTTTTGGAGCGAGCAGGTTAGCCATTGAAGAACTCTAGTGGATTTACCTTAGTTGAAACGATCACATCAGTCAGTCTTCTTCTTTGCCTTATTATCTTTCTACTCCCCTCCCTCAGCCACATTCGTTTATTACAAAAGGATTTGGCCAATGAAAGAATAGCCATTTCCTATCTTCATGAGGAACTGCACAGCCTCTCCTATACGAAACCACATTTGCAGAATGTACACTTAGGTTATGAAGAATCACCATTCCAAATTCAATTCGTAGAGAAGAGTAACTTTGTGGAAGGCTGTATTACGTGGAAAACGCATTTGAGGAAAATAAAGAAAGTGTGTCTATATGCCAAAGATTCATAGCCAGGGGTTTACTTTAATGGAAACTCTAATGAGCCTCATCATTATTTCATTAATCCTCATTCTCTCTTTTCCTTTGTTTCGAATGATTCATGACGTTGATTACTATGAGGAATTATCTGTCCGGCAAATGTTTTCGTTCTTACAGGAAGAAGTAAACAGAGGTCGTGAGGTGGAGGTGATTTCTAACAGCATCTTTATCACAGATGCTGTAAACCGCAAGATTACTATTGAACAATATCAGAATCTTATTAGGAGAAGAGTAAACCTTTCTGGTCATGAGGTTTTACTACAGAATGTAGAAGCAATTCACTTAACCAATCATACTCACTATATAATGATTAAGTTACAAATGGAAGGTGGTGGTGTTTATCAAAAAAACATTCATAGATCCGCTCCTTAATCAGCAGGGAGTTATCTTTCCCTGGGTAGCAGGTATAGGATTGGTGATTATTTTTCTTACTATAAGTTCTGTACAACGCTATCAGAACCAAGTTTTGTTCAACGATACCTATATTCTATCTATCGTCAGACAGAATTTATTAGAAACCGCTCAGCAAAATTTGCTTATACGGTGGAATGAGATCTCTCCTGAAGAAGATCCTTATTACAGCTTAACAACGCCTAATGGACAAGCTCAGTCCACCTGTAATAGAGAAAGTAATGAGAGTATTCATTGTAAATGGGAGATAACAGACTACTCTGGAAATATGAAATCGTTAGACACTTACTACAAATTACAGCAAACCAAGAACTAATAAAAAATCATCGCATTCCCACAGATCATGGTTTGCGATGATTAATTAAACGAAGTTGGCCATATCGGGTTCCTCTTTCATAACGTAATTTAAGAAATACTTGCCGCGTATTCAAGTTTCTGATTTGTAATTCCACGTAACCCTTCCAAATCATATCCAACCACTAATTTTTCTCCATCAGTTAGAATAGGGCGTCTTAAGAGTTTTGGTTTTTCAATTACTAAATCAATAAACTCGTTAAGGGAAAGATCCTCTACATCCATATCCAAGGATTTAAACTCTTTGCTGCGCTTAGCAAGAATTTCGTCAATTCCATAAGTGGTCAAAGATAATATTTTTCTAAGGTCTTCCACTGTTGGAGTCTCCCTGAACAAATGCTGTTCATTAAAATCAATTCCCTCACTCTTCAACCAGGACTTTGTACGACGACAAGATGTGCAACTAGGGTAAGTGTAAAATCTTAATTCTTCCATTAACACCGCTCCTCTTAAATATTTGATGTATTAAGTTGTACAGTTATTGTATAACCTTTGTACAATATTTTAAACATCTTTTTCGTAATTTTCAATTGAAAGTTTTTCCTTACTGCGTTTAAGGGTAATGTATAAGGTGTCTGCTTGTGTGTATAATGTAAAAAGAATGCTAAGTGATTTATTTACAATTGAGATTTGGTCGTTTATAATATTAATGATAGTTTATCGAAGGAAAAGGAGGGGGAAAAGCATGGATCGTATGTTTAGAGTGCTAGCCTTTTGGACAGGTATTTTTGCTGTCATGTTTTATACAGGCGATATGATGGAGGCTTCCTTATTATCCCTTGCCCAAACGGCTTTTTTCCTTACTGTGGGTTACCTTAAACTGTCTGAACGTATGTATGTTTACATATTTTTCTCATACTTGACAGTTTTCATGATCGGTTTTACTTATTATTCTTCATTTATTTTAGTGCCGAGCTTTGGAGGACACTAAAAAAATCCTGTTATCCAATGGATAACAGGATTTTTATTTCTTTTTTAAGTGAAAAACGGGTTTTCTTTACGCTCTTCCTCGATTGTCGTAGGCATGCCATGCCCTGGGTAAATGCGCATATCATTTCTAAGACTGAATAATTGACTTTGAATACTATCCAGTAATTGTTCTCGATCTCCTCCTGGTAAGTCCGTTCTTCCCATACCTCTTTGAAATAAAGTATCTCCCGCTATTGTAAAACGCTGGTTTCTAAAGACGAGAGATACGCTTCCTGGAGAATGCCCAGGAGTATGACGTACTTCAAATGAAAAAGGCCCTATTTCCATCTGACCGCTTTCAAGTGTATAATCTGCTGGACGAGCTGTAATCTGCCCCATTTGGAAAAATCCAGAACCGTTTTTTGTTGGATCACTCAGCCAGTCACTTTCTGCCTCATTCAAGTAAACAGGAACGTTGTAAGCTTCTCTTACTGCATCTACAGCACCTATGTGATCAAAGTGAGCATGAGTTAATAATACACCTATTACCTTTAACTCTTTTTCTTTCAAAAAAGCTTCTAATTTTCGGAAATCGCCCCCTGGATCCACAACTAGCGCTTCTTTATTTTGATAGACAATGTAAGCGTTTGTAGCCATTGGTCCCAATGGCAATCGAGAAATATTTAACAATGGGTAGACACCTCTCATTTAATTTAATAAAATACGGATAGATAACTCGACATTTTCATTTTTATATTATAAAATGAATAAGGATTGAACTAAGCTACATACATTATAACATCCTTGTTATGGGGATGATAATAAAGAAAAGGGATTTAGGGGGTGCTGATCTTGGTCACAGCTATTCTTCTTTTACTCGTTGCAATTCTATGTGTAATTGCGGTGTTCCGTGAACTGAAAACTAAAAACTTCTTCGCCGTCTTATTTGCTGGTGCATCAGCATTGATGTTTGGTTGGTTCTCAGTAATGACAATTTATTCCAATCTTTTCAGTTAATGAACTAAAAAAGTGTGATACTTATTTTAAGTATCACACTTTTTTTATGTTTCACAACACTTGTACAATCTGTATAAGCATATTTAAATTACTCTACAGGTTCAATAAGCTGTTTGTTTTTATTAAAGAAATATCTGTACATAGCGAGAGTTACAAACATGGCACTGATGGATACTGAGGAAAAAATACTTAAGGATATAACCAGCTGATATTTAATAGCCATTACTGGTTCAACCCCTCCCAGTATTAAACCAGTCATCATCCCGGGCAGTTGGACCAGTCCAATGGTTTTTAAACGGTCCACGTTTGGAATTAGAGCAGCATGCAGCGTTCTTTGTACAATTAAATGAGAGGCTTGTTTGGGCTCAGCTCCTAGTGAAAGCGCAGCGAGCAGCCGTCCATTGTTATCTCGAAATTCACTTTTCATTCTTTCTAATGCTAGTCCCATGGCTACCATACTGTTCCCAATCACCATACCGCTCATAGGAATAACTTCTGACGGACGGAATTGTACCATGTCAAAGACCAGCCACATCGTGAGGACGCTTCCCTCTACAAATAAAAGACTTATAAAAATGACAGGTAATATATGGGGAAGCTCTTTTCCTTTTTGTCTGGCATGAAAGGTAGCAATAATAATCATTATTCCAACCATTAAAGGGATCCCCACACTGGCAGGCAGATCAAATAAATAAGTCAATATGTATCCGATTGCAAATAACTGAACAGTGCCCCTTAAAGCAGACCATAACACATTTTTACCCAGTCCTAATTGATAAAAATACGAGAGGGTCAAAGGGATAATAACAAAAATGATAAGAAAAAACAAAGACTGATTTGAGACTTCTGGCGTCAAAGCGTTCACATCCTCTATCCTTCAATAAATTTAAGCAGTTTTTCGTTTTTTGGGTGGTCTAGCATATCGGGAATCGTTCCATCTTCCTGAAGATTTCCATCCATAATAAAGAGACCTCTGTCACCCAGTCTTCGAGCCTGATTCAAATTATGAGTGACCATCACCATGGTCATTTCATGTTCCTTAATTAATCCTTCGAGCACTTCTTCAATTTCTTCAGCGGTTTGATAATCAAGTGCGCTCGTCGGCTCATCAAGTAACAGAACCTCGGGTGAATTTGCAAGTGTACGAGCTAATGATACACGCTGCTCTTCACCACCAGACAAATGGCTTACATCTTTATGTAGATAGGAGGATGGAAGCTGTACATATTCAAGTAAGGTCTCAGCATTTCCTTGTTCCCACTCCCCGAATAACGAGGGTCCATATTTTAGATTATCTAATACCGTGCCTGGAAAAAGGTGAGGAGCCTGAAGTACCAACCCAACATTTCTCCTTAATTCAGTTACCGAATAATCTTTAATTGATTTTCCATTAAAGTAGATGGCGCCGCTATCAGGCTCACTTAAACGATTAAATAAATATAACAAAGTACTTTTCCCTGCGCCTGAAGGGCCAAACAAGATTACTTTTTCTTTCTTTTCGATCGTAAATGTAAGGTTAGTTAATGGATCTTGACTGACTTTCTCAAAACGAAACATGACATTCCCTCTCTTTAAATAATGATTATGTATGTATCCTTACCCTGAGAGCGCAAAAAATATGTGAGTAAATATAAAGAGCCGTCATGAGAAATGTCATGACGGCTCTTAAATTTACAATTATTGATCTTCACTCTGTCCGAAATCATAAAACCGGAACAAATCACCGTAAATAATGTTGTCTGAATACTGTAGTTCCTGATCGACCTTCTCTTTAATAGGAGTACATTGATTTGCTTCCTCTTCTTCTAAAGGGGCTCCGCTCTCACGGTCAAAGCAAGTTCCATCGGCGAAAATATATTCTTCACTCACAAAGCTTCCATCTCTCATAGCAATGAAATCCTTGCCTTTTTCTGCAAACATGTTGTCTCCAAAGGTGAGGTCCTCTTCATTGTTAATCCCTAATAAATGTAACAGAGTTGGTTTAACATCAATTTGCCCTACCACCTCTTCACGTATTTCTCCATTTTCATATCCTGGAATATGAATCATGAAGGGTACTCGTTGAAGTTGAGTGTGCTCATAGGCGTTAATTTCTTTTCCAAGAAATTCTCCAATTGCTTTATTATGAAATTCACTAATTCCGTAGTGATCCCCCATTAAAACAATGATTGAATCTTCATAAATACCAGAATCCTTCAGCTCCTGGATGAATGACTGCAATGCTTCATCCGTATAGCGTGCTGTTTGAAAATAATGATTCAGAGTCTTAGAGCCAGAATCATACTGATCAATATTCGCTTTTTCTTCCGGTAGTTCAAAAGGGAAGTGGTGCGTTAACGTTATAAACTTGCTGTAGAAAGGCTGCTCCTGTTCTTTCAAGTACTTAATGGATTGATCAAAGAAGGCTTTATCTTCAAGTCCCCAGCCAAACGAATTCTCCGACGTGACTTCAAAGGATTGTTCACCATAAAATTGATCGTAACCAAGATTGTCGTACATGACCTCTCTGTTCCAAAAACTTTTGTTATTTGCATGGAATACAGATGTTTCATAGCTTTCATTATTTAAAATTTCCGGTAGGGAATGATATTCATTCTGCGCATGTGTGAAATAGACGGCTCCCCTTCCGAGTGGATACAAAGAATTCTCAATGATAAACTCGGAATCGGATGTTTTCCCCTGTGCTGTCTGATGATAAAAGTTCTTAAACCATATGGTGTCTTTGCTTTCTTTTAAGTCGTTAAGAAAAGGGGTTGCTTCTGTGCCATTAATTTCAGAGTCAAATAAGAAGTTTTGGAAAGATTCAACACTGACAAAAATCACATTTTTATCTTCTGCAATTCCGTATAAAGGCACATCCTTGTTATTACCATCCGGAGAGTTCCTGTCTAAATACGACTCAATTTCACTGATTTCACTTCCGTCCGCAAGTACACGCTGAGCTTTTGTTTTAGTTTGCATAGAAGCATCGTATAAATGGTAATTGTACACGCCAATATTCTTCACAAGATATTCTCTATCAAAAGCGCGCACAAAAAGCATAGGTCGTTCCATTTCAGCGAGTACTACATTTCCAGCTAGCAGGAGGAAAGTAACGGCTGTAGCTGCAATTTTACCAGTTTGAGGTAAATTAATGGATAAATTAAATTTCTTTTTACTTAAATACCAAATAATTGCAACATCCAAAAACAGAAGAACATCCTGCATATGCAGAAGCGTTAAAAAGCTTCCGGTGAGATCTGCTGCATTATTTCCTTGAAAAAGAACCGGGATAGTAATAAAATCTGTAAAATTTCGGTAGAATATTAAATTAATAAACAGGATAAGTGATCCAATAAGAGAGGTCCATCTCAAGTATTTCATCTGTCGTGCAGGATTGAGCCAAACACTTATAGCAAAAATGAGGTAGGCACTCGCGATTGGATTTATCAGCAGAATAAATTCCTGTAATGGATTTTCAATGGATAAGTCGAACATAAGCCGGTACACTAGATATGTCTTTATTCCAAATAAAATCGTAGCTATTATAAATAAAGGCATGCGAAACTTATTCATTTGCATGTTGGTTCCTCCTCAAAAGTACACCCCTCTGGTTAATTCTTTTTACTTTTATTTAACCAGATCTTCTAACTTCCTTTACAATTTCCACTTATAATGTTTTATTAAACAGTTTCATTGTGTATGACGAAAATTCTATCACAAAAGTTTCAAAAAAAGTAGGTTTTAAGAAATTTGTTAGATGATTGTTAAGCGTAAGTAATGCACCCGACATTATCCACTATATGTATGAGAACTGCTATTATATGAAAAGAAAGGTGGAGCTTAGGCAGCTCCACCTCTTATTGATTCGTTTTAACTAGAAATGCCGCTCCGATTACTCCGGCATCATTACCTAACTTTGCCAAATCGAAGCTTGTTGCTGCAAATGTTCTTCGTAAAGCATATTTTTTATAAGCTACTTTCAAGGGATCTAACAATTGACTTCCAGCCTGCGAAACTCCCCCGCCTATTACAATTTTTTCAGGATTAATCGCAATAGCAAGATTGGCAATTGTCATTCCCAGCAGGTCCGTAACTTTTTCAATCACTGCACCTGCTGCTTCATCTCCCTGCTGTGCAGCTTCAAATACATCTTTTGCTGTCAGCTGATCAGACGGGATGTTTCGTAAGATGCTTGCAGGAATAGTTTCGATACTCTCTTTCGCTAATCTAACAATTCCTGTGGCTGAAGCTAACGTTTCCAGGCAGCCAGTTTTACCGCAATTACAAGGAGCTCCGCCTTCAGGTACTACTGTAATATGTCCAATTTCACCTGCGGTACCATTAACTCCGTTTAAAATCTCGCCATTAGCTATAATACCTCCCCCAACACCAGTGCCTAAGGTTACAGCAATTAGTTCACGGGCTCCTTCACCAGCTCCCAGCCACTTTTCTCCTAAAGCTGCAAGATTGGCATCGTTATCCACCCATACAGGAAAACCGGTCCATTCACTCAATATGGCCCCAAAATCATAATTTTTCCAACCGATATTTACTGCTTCGTGGATAAAACCGCTATTTGGATCAACAAAACCTGGTGCTCCGGCACCAATACCGGCGACTTGATTCTTATCAATATGTAACTCTTCTAAAGAATCCTCAAAGGCATGATGAATATCTTCAGGGATCCTCTCTCCACCATTTTCTCTATCTGTATTAATTTCCCATTTTTTAACAATTTCCCCACTGTCTTTAATCACTGCGAGTTTCACCGTAGTACCGCCGATATCAGCGGCAAGAAAAATATTTTTTTCCATTTAACGTTCCTCCCCTTGCTGACGATCTTTTTCCCTCGCTATTTCTCCTCTTAATAATAAAAGAGCCATTTGAAAATCTTCTTTCTCCATACACTGTGAGCGATAAAGCTCTTTTACTTCATCTTCCATCAACTCTAAATCAGCCAGTCGATCACCTACGTAGATATAAGTACCAAACTTTTTTAAGTGCTGCTGAATATCGTAAATCGTTTTCATAATTTCATCACCGAATCCATTATACCAATAGCAGCGTGGAATGAAAACGTAAAACCCTGACCTATTCATCGGTCAGGGTCTTTAGGATGCAAGAAAGCCGGTCGTCTATTTTTCAAGGGAATCGGAGAACGGAAGAGCACATCTCGGAACGGTTTCCAGGCAAAAGGAAGAAAAGGCCATAAATAAGGGGTTTTAAAGGTCTGCATACGTGACAGGTAAATTAACCAGAGTGTAACTCCTATGACATATCCTTTCACTCCGAAAAAACCTGTAATGAGTAATAGTGCAAGTCTTGATAATCGATCAGCAAGTCCAATTTCATAACTTGGAGTCGCAAAAGTACCTATTGCTGCCAAAGATAAATACAATACTACTTCACTCGAGAAAAGTCCTACATCTACAGCCACTTGCCCAATTAAAATAGCCGCCACAAGTCCGAGTGCTGTAGCTAAGGAAGATGGTGTATGAATAGCGGCCATCCTTAACATGTCAATGCCTACTTCAGCAATTAAAAATTGTAAAAGTAGAGGCACTACCCCAGAGTCGGTTGGTCCAATGAATGATAAGTTTTCCGGCAGAAGGTCAGGCTGCATGGAAAACAAGAAGTAAAGAGGCAGAATAAAAATGGAAGAAATAAACGCAATGAATCGAATCCAGCGCAGGTAGGCTCCTACAAGTGGTTTCTGACGATATTCTTCTGCGTGCTGGAGATGGTGCCAGAAGGTTGCCGGCGTAATCATAACACTAGGAGAACCATCTATAATGATTAGGATATGTCCTTCATAAAGATGTGCTGCTGCTGTATCTGGCCTCTCTGTATAGCGAATGACTGGATAAGGATTCCAATGCTGGCCGCTTATAAACTCTTCAATTGTTTTTTCAGCCATTGGCAGAGCATCAGTATCTATTTCTTGAAGGACTCTCTGCAAATGCTCAATACGTTCAGGATCTGCAATATCCTTTAAGTAACATAAACAGACGTCTGTTTGTGATCTACGACCGATTTGAGTATATTCCATACGCAATGATCGATCTCTGATCCGCCTTCTCGTAAGAGCCGTATTAAAAACAATGGTTTCTACAAACCCATCTCTTGAACCCCTGACTACTCTTTCTAAATCAGGTTCTTGAGGACCGCGAACAGGGTAGGTCCGGGCATCAATTATTATGATTTCTTCCATACCCTCTACCACTAACACCGTAGGTCCCGCTAAAACTGTGTCCGCTGCTTTATTAAGATCTTTTTCCTTATCTAATTCAATATAAGGAAGGTGTGTCTCCAGGAGCTTAGTTAAAGGGTCAGGATCTAATTGGTCAGGGTCCAGTTTTGAAAGAAGCTTCATTAAATAGTGAAGAATATCGTCTTTAACAAAACCATCGACCATAAATAGAGACATACCTCTGCCTGCATAAACAAGGTCTAGATGAATCATATCAAAGCTTTCTTCAACCCCTAGACGATCGCGGAGGTAGGCCACATTCTTTTCATAATTATCAAATAAAAGTTGTTTCTCTTCCATGTCGCACCTTCTTCCATTCCTCATAGAAGTTAGCTTTTGTTAAATTCAAGAAAACATACTTATATAAACAAATTGGGTTCAAGCATACTTAACTTTTGACGCATGTCCTCCTCTTTTTCTTCATAACTATCTATATACTGCTTAAATACTGAATAGGTGACGAAGGAGGTGACCTTATGAAAAAAGTATGGCTGTACTGGGTATTGGGTCCATTAGTATTCGTGATTGTACTAGCTCTTTATTCAAGTTATTTCAGAGATGATGCTGTTATCAAATACTTCCCGCTGGCTCAATCAAGCACCTTCAGTTCTTATGACACTAAATTGGAATTTGAATCTCCACAGGATGAAGATGAGTACGAAATAAAATGGGAGATGTTTTCGGATAGCAATCAATCTATGTATTTAAGACAAGACGTATCGTTATTATATGTTAATGGAAGGTTAAAAGGCATCATGAATAAGTGGAAGGAAAATGCTTCTGTAATAGAAAAAAAAACCAGCCTTCATGGAGAGGATAGTAAGAGGTATGAGGCGATTAGCTTTCACCATGGGGAAATTCATGAAGGAGAAAAACCAATTCAAAGTATCCAGGCTACTTCAAACGCCACTCTTTATGTAATTGATTCACCGCTAACCAAACGGTCTTCCTTTCATGTACCTTCCACTCCTGAAGAAAAAGAGTGGAAAGAGACACTGGACCATAGCATCACACAGCAACTCGAAGCCCAGTGGCACGAACTGCTTCGGTATTATCAAATTCCTAAAAATCAATATACTCTTGTACCTTTAACGCACCTCGGCGAGTTTAAAGGAAAACCCTTCCCAGGGACCACAGAAGAAAACTACGAACGTATAAAAGGTCAGCTATGGGAAGGGCTGTACAAAAATTATATTTTGGGGATTTCCAATGCGGAATCGTCTCATCCTATTCAAAGTTATATTCCTTTAATTCTTTTTGATAATAATGGAAAACATTTAATGGTTCTGTTTGAAGATGATAAAGGAAAAAAACATCAATTAATTCAATACTATTGAAGATCCTCGGTTAATTCCTGGAAATCCTGATTCTCAGGTCTTAAATCTGCTGCTGTTCGGGCATGCTCTATAGCCTTATTTTTTTCTCCCTTTTGCTGATAAAGCAGAGCTAAGTTATAATGAGCCTCCCCCATATCAGGGGAGAGCTCAACGACTTTTTTTAAATCCTCAATCGCTTTTTCAGGTTTACTTAATTGATTATAAGCGTAGGATCGATTAAACCTCAATTCTGCTTCATATCTACCAGGATCAGCTAAAGCTTCAGAGGTTATCGAAACCACCTGGGTGTAATCTCCACTCTCGTTCAAATCTTGTGTTTGCTGTACTTGCCCCATTCTCTCGCCATCGTTAAACAGCCCTTCACTTCCTATAAAGGCCATGGTGCCCAGAATTACGATATAGCCAGTAAGAGCAATGCCCTGGAGCCACTTGTCGTTTCGCTTAGGCAGGTTAAATCCAGCGGAAGCGATAAAGCCTCCAATTAAGCCTCCCATATGAGCGCCATTATCGACTTGAGGAACCATAATTCCAAAAGCAATATTTAATGCAATAACGAAGATTAAATTCCAACCCATCGTTTTAAAAAACAATTGTCTATGACGAACTCCAAAATAAAGCAAAGCACCAAATAATCCAAAAATAGCACCGGAAGCACCGGCCGCTACGTGAGGATTTAACATAAAACTTGCAACTCCTCCAAAAATACCGGCCAAAAGATAAATCACGGAAAAGCGCCAGGTTCCATAAATGCGTTCAACCGCGATGCCGATATAATACAAAGCGAGCATATTCATCAAGAGGTGAAGCAAACCTATGTGTAGAAACATTGAGGATCCTATGCGCCACCATTCACCTTCCATGATGGCCGGATTATATTTTGCGCCAAATTCAATCAATGTAGAAACGGATGTCGTACTACCCTGAGATTCCACAAACATGAATAGAAGAATATTTACAGCCAGTAAAATGTAAGTCATCTGAGGTTTGCCGAATTGAAATAGCGACTGTACTTCCTGCTGCTTTTTTCGATGACTTGATACAATTTGCTGCTTTAAATAAGGAATCATGGCTTCCATTTCATTATGCGATATTCTTTGTTCCAGCACAGGTTCATCGAGTCTTAAAGCTTCATAAAACCGCTTCCGTTCTTTATCTTTATTCTCGTCTGAAAAATAATATAAGTGAACGTTTAACTTCTTATCTTCATTCATTTCTGAAACTACATTTTCCCATTCCTCAACAGGAGGAAATTCAGATACATAAATTGTATGCAGGATAACATTTCCGCCGCGATAAATTTGCCGATTTTGCTTTAACTGCTGATATGTAACTTGAAGATCTCTTTTTAGTTCATTTCTCCAATTAATTTGCTTATATTTGATTCGAATCACGTGGTTCTTCCACTTACCTGAGTACTCAAGCCAAGCTTCTTTATGTTCTGTATTAATATGAAGAACTTCACACCCTTGATTCAGCACAAGATCATGAGTTACCTTCCAGAAATAAAAATCCTGTTCAATAAACAAAGACTCACCTCCTTGATACTCTTTATCATATCATGATGAAATCAACCCTCGCCATAAGTACGATTGACAAAAAAAGCTGCCTTTAAGGCAGCTTAGAGTCAGGTCTTTGAAACATCTGGGCAAGCAACTTCCTTCTTACCCACGGAACACTCATAGAAGTTTTAACCAAGCCTCTTCTAAGTAGAGGTATTTTTGTAACAATATCTAGTAAACGATAACGAAACTTAAAAGCTCCGTAAAGTATGGAGCTCACTAACAAAGTCCCTTTCAGAATTGGGTGCAACTCATCCACCTCATTTTAAACTTTAGTTGATGAGTCTATTTTCACCAGATCTACAATCGTTATGCATCCTTATATTTATTTAGGACAGGTTCCATTGATTCCTTCAAGATAGATGCGGAACGGCTGAATTTTTGCTTCTCTTCAGGATCAAGGTTTAACTGAATTATTTCCTTTATGCCTTTCCTATTAATAATAGCCGGTACACCTATATACAAATCCTCTTCTCCATACTCTCCTTGTAGATAACCTGAAATCGTTAATACAGCATTCTCATTGTGCAGTATGGCACGAGTGAGGCGAACGAGTCCCATAGCTATCCCGTAGTGAGTAGCCCCTTTACGCTCAATAATATGATAGGCAGCATCTCTTACTTGTGCAAAGATGGAGTCGAGATCCTCTACATCATATTTTTCAGGATGGTCATGTATGCGATCAAATATAGAGCGCCCCGCTACATTAGCATGGCTCCAAACGGGTAGTTCAGAATCTCCGTGCTCTCCCATAATGTAAGCATGAATATTTTTCGAGTCCACTTCAAAGTACTCGCTTAATTGAAATCTCAGTCTAGCGGTATCCAATATTGTTCCTGAACCGATCACTCGATGGACTGGGAGACCTGAAAACTGCCAAGTCATATAAGTTAGAATGTCCACTGGATTTGTAGCAACTAAGAAAATACCATCAAACCCGCTGGTCATGACGGATTCAACAATGGATTTAAAGATGGATGTGTTTTTTTCGACAAGATCTAAACGAGTTTCACCAGGCTTTTGATTAGCTCCGGCCGTAATGACCACGATATCAGCAGAACTGCAGTCCTCATAATTACCAAACCAGATTTTCTTATTGGAAGGCGCAAAAGCTAATCCATGATTTAAATCCATGGCATCTCCTTCAGACTTCTCCTTATTTAAATCAATAAGTACTAATTCGTCTGCAACACCTTGATTCAATAAGGCGAATGCATAACTAGACCCTACGGCACCTGTACCTATCAAGGCAACTCGGTTTACTCGCTCCATGCCATCAACTCCCCCTTGAATTTTTGTTACTCTCATTGTAAATCATACTATAGAAATTATGCGACGCGCACTCTCATTCTTTATGAACGTTTTGTTAAGGCTGTCTGGTATTAAATAACCCGCTTTCCGTAAGGATATGATCCACTCTCTGGTCAAACTTCTCTATTGGCAGAGAAGAGACCTTCTGTGCCTCTGAAGCGATCATGATCGTCTCTCCATCAAATTCCTCTAAAAACCTATCATAATACCCACCACCATAACCTATTCTGTAGCCATAGTTATCAAAAAGCAGTCCAGGGACTAAAAGTAAATGAATCTCTTCCTTTTTTACCTTCACTGCAGCAGCAGGATCTGGTTCTTTCAATCCAAAATAAACGGTTTCTAACTGACCATAATCTTCCAGTTTATAAAAATCCATCTCTCTAGTCTTAGGAATACATTTTGGCACAACTACCTGCTTATGCTCCTTCCACCCTTGATCAATAATAGGATATGTAGACCATTCATGTTCCTGAGATATAGTCATTCCTATCATTTTCGCATTTTTCCATAGATCACTTTTGAACAAGTGCTGATATAGGGCCTTTTGAATCGAATTTTTATTATCCCTGGAAAGGTTATTCAATGTTTGCTTACCTATTCTTCTACACTCTTTTTTATCCATAACCCCAATCTCCTTTTAGAATTGTCTATCTTAAAAATAAAATAAACAGTTGACGTTGAAAAGTCTTAAATATAAGGCTCTAGCCAATTTTTACAATAGATTTATTAAACAATCGGGCGGGATTTTTTTGACTCGAGTTCGATATATTGTGTGGAGAAAGGGGCTCCAGGGGACGGCTCGGCCAGCTCTTCGCCCAGACACTCGCGTCACAAGCAGGAAATTCAGGCGGAACGAATGAACCGCATCCCTTTTGAGCTTGCAGTAGTCTTCGCCGTTCCCTTCCGCCCCTTTGAGATCGTTAGAGTTCTCGAAATCTCCTATAAAAAAATCCTATCCAAAGAGGTAGGACTCGTAAGATCAGCATAATTTTTAGCACTTCAGAGCGAATAACCGCGCTATAGAAGTATTTGAAGCTGATTCAGCAGGCTACCCCCCCTACAGAAGGGTCCGATCGCAAAATTATAGTTAGGCTGGTCGGGAAATGAGGAGCCTCCCGTGGGAGAAAGAGCCCTTTCCATTTAACGCAACGTTCCCAATAGTCTTGAAACGGATCCTTACAGTACCAGGAACTTGACTGAGAAGAAATAATATAAAAAAAACAGTAGGAAATAATCCTACTGTTTTATTTAGTCTCACGGTGCAAGGTGTGTTTACCTAGACGAGGACTATATTTACTTAGTTCCAAACGCTCAGGGTTTTTACGTTTGTTTTTTGTAGTAATATAATTACGGTCACCTGTTTCAGTACAAGCAAGTGTAATGTTTACACGCATTGTCTATCCCTCCAAATTCAATCTTTTCACTATATTATCTATTTCATCAGACTCTATTAATATTAACAAATTACCTTGTTCCTTTCAAGTATGATTTTGCAGTGGTCATACATACATTTAAAAATAAGAACACACTGGATGTTCACGAACTTAGCTTTATTTTTCTCCGTTAAGAAGCAAAAAGCTGTTCCAAATGAACAGCTTTTTGCTTCTTATTTATTTAAATCATAAGATTGACCTTTTACAAGATAGAATATATTCTCCCCTATATTCGTGATGTGATCAGCAAAGCGTTCAATATATCTTGCTACATAGGAAATTTGCATAATGTGTTGGATTTGCTGGGGATTTATAGCAGTTAATTCTAATGTTTCCCTTACAATTTCCCCATATTTTCTATCTACCACATCATCCATTTCTGCTAATTTACTTGCTAAGGATATATCTTCATACTCAAAAGCTTTAACTGCTAAGTCAACCATATCCATGGCTAGTACAGCCATTTCTCTTAGTTCCGGATTAATCTCAATTCCATGATCCTCACCGAGGTGAATAGTTGCCTTGGCAATATTCGTGCCGTGGTCAGCCATCCGTTCCAAATCAGATGATATTTTGATGGCTGTTATTAAACGTCTCAGATCACGAGCGACTGGCTGCTGTTTAGCAATTAGCAAAATCGCATCTTCGTTTATTTTATCTTCTTTAGCATCAATAATGGCATCATCTTCAATAATTTTTGTAGCTTTACTAACATCTCCCTGATAAAAAACATGAATCGCAGTATCAAGTGAATATTTAGAATCAAGAGCCAGTTCTTTTATCTTTTCTTTCAAATCATTTAATTCATCTTCAAAATGTTGGCGTATAGAGACCATTAGTTTCCCCCTCAAACTCTTACTTAACCAAACCGTCCTGTAATATAATCTTCCGTCCGCTTATCTTGAGGGTTTTGGAATAAATCATCTGTTTCCGCGAACTCAACTAATTCTCCGTTTAGGAAGAAAGCTGTTTTATCAGAAATACGGGCAGCCTGCTGCATGTTGTGCGTCACAATAATAATACTATATTTTTTCTTAAGCTCCTGGACAAGCTCTTCTACTTTTGATGTAGAAATTGGGTCCAGTGAAGAAGTTGGCTCATCCATCAGAATTACGTCAGGCTCAACGGCCAGTGCACGAGCAATACATACACGCTGCTGCTGACCGCCGGAAAGACCATAAGCATTTGCATCCAAACGATCTTTCAATTCATCCCAAATGGCCGCATCCTTTAAGCTTTTCTCAACAATTTCATCAAGAACTTCTTTCTTCTTAATTCCGTGTACCCTTGGACCATAAGCTACGTTATCATATACAGACTTAGGAAATGGGTTTGGGGATTGGAAAACCATCCCTACTTTAGTTCTTAGATATTCCTGTTTAAAATCTCCATTAAAAATATTTTGGTCACGATATTTAATAGAACCGGAAGTTTTAACAATCGGCACCATCTCTACCATACGGTTTAACGTTTTTATAAAGGTGGACTTCCCACACCCTGAAGGGCCAATAATGGCTGTAACCCGCTTCTCTGGAATGTCCATATTGATTTCATAAAGGGCTTGATTGCTTCCGTACCATAAATTCAAGTCATCGACTTGCATAACATTATTAACCTCTGCCTTTTTCTGTTTCTCTTTTCTCTCAACGACAGGCTTTGAAGTTAAGCCTCCTGTCCTTGTTTCCTGTGTTTCTTCACTGATTTTAGTCATTGTGAAACCCTCCTCATCCTTAATTAAAGACGCTGTTGAAATTTGTTACGAATCAATACGGCAATCGAGTTCATTAGTAGGAGAACTGCCAGGAGTATGATAATTCCAGCTCCGGCAACAAACTGCCATTCCTCTTGCGGTCTTGCTGTCCAATTATAAATCTGAATAGGCATAGCCGTATATTTGGCAAGCAAAGAATCCGGAAGCGAATAAATAGCTGTAGCAGCTCCTACAATAATTAATGGCGCTGTTTCGCCAATAGCTCTTGAAAGGGCAATAATCGTCCCCGTTAAGATACCTGGTAGCGCTGCGGGCAGAATCACACGAGCAATTGTCTGCCATTTAGATGCCCCCATTCCTAATGAAGCTTGATGGAGGTCAATAGGTACAGACCTTAAGGCTTCCTGAGAAGCCACTACAATAACCGGAAGAATCAGTAACGCCATCGTTAAACCTCCGGCAATTAGCGTATATCCAAAGTTAAAAATGTAAACAAAGAATGTAAGACCTAGCAAACCAAAGACAATGGAAGGAACCCCCGCCAAGTTTGAGATGTTCACTCTAATAAATTCAGTAAATTTGTTTTGTGAGGCGTATTCCTCTAAATAAATAGCTGACGCTACCCCGATGATAACAGAGAAGATCGCAACTATAGCCATTAACATAATTGAACCTATCATCCCTATCCAGATTCCTGCCTCTTCTGGGTAAGGAGCGGGACCACTTGTTAGATAGTCCCAGCTTAAATAACCAATTCCTTGAGTCAATACGCGGTAAAAAAGCAGTACTAGAAAAATAAGACCAACTGAGGTGGCCAAGAAAAATAACCCCATCATAATCTTATTTTTTAATACTCTGCCTTCCATCCGTTTCTTGATGCCTTCTTCATTTTGCCCAAGCATTAATATTCCTCCCTGAACTTACGTGAAATATACTGTGCTAACAAGTTCATACCCAGAGTGAAGACGAATAACGTCATCCCAACTGCATATAAACTATAATAGATCGTTGAGCCAAACGTTGTATCCCCCGTAGCAGCCTGTACAATAAAAGCTGTCATCGTCTGAATAGACTCCGTAGGATCAAACGTTAAGTTCGGCGTAGCTCCAGCCGCAATCGTTACAATCATCGTTTCACCGATTGCTCGTGAAATTGCCAGTACAATCGATGCAACAATTCCTGAGAGCGCTGCTGGAAGTACTACCTTATATACAACCTCGAGCTTTGTCGCTCCAAGGCCGTAAGCTCCTTCACGAAGTGCGTTTGGTACAGAGTTCATGGCATCTTCCGATAAAGATGCTACCATTGGAATAATCATAATTCCAACAACAAATCCACCACTCAAAGCGTTGAAAATGCCGAGATCTGGAATAATATTCTGGAACATTGGTGTGACGAACGTTAAAGCAAAGTAACCATAAACGACAGTAGGGATTCCTGCTAAAACCTCTAAGATGGGTTTAATCACACGTCTCACCTTGTCGTTAGCGTACTCACTCAAAAATATGGCAGACATAAGACCTAACGGCACAGCGACAACTGTTGCTATCAGCGTAATGAGTAAGGTTCCCCCAATTAGGGGTGCAACCCCGTACTCTCCTGACCATGGTGACCAGCTTGTCCCTGTATAGAAATCAATTATTGATACATTAGAAAAGAAACCGATCGACTCACGCAATAAAGTAAATAATATACCGACTGTTGTCAAGACACTGATAATAGCGCACAACAGTAAAAACCACGGGATAACCTTCTCTATACGCTGTCCAAACGTGGTCTTTTGTTTATTTCTTTCAATTAATTCCTGGACATTGAATTTATTTCCCTCTGATTGTAAACCTTTGTCCATTGTCAAACTCCTCTCATCCATAAGGCAAGGTGAGACCAGTACCTGGTCCCACCTACCCTTTTAGATTTTTAAATTCAATTACTCAGCCCAGCTTTTTGCCTTGTCAAGCTGTTCTTGATATCTTTCTTCAGGAAGAGCAACGTATCCAACTTCTTCAGCAGCTTTTCCTGCATTGTTTAATGTGTACTCAACAAAGTCACGAACTTGTGGCTTGTTCTTATAAGCTTCAACATTCACATAAGTGAATAGTGGACGGGATAGCGGTGTATAAGAACCATCCTGGATTGTTTCACCAGAAGGTTTTACAGGTTCAGCATCCCCTTCGGCAATCCCTAGGACTTTAAGAGAGTCCTTATTCGCTGCATAGTAAGCATAGCCGAAGAATCCAATTGCGTTCGGGTTATTTTCAATTCCGCGTACTAGAGTGTTATCATCTTCAGAAAGAGTAGTATTTTCTCCTTCTTTCATAGGGTTCTCTTCAAGAACTACTTCATTGAAGTAATCAAAAGTACCTGAGTCATGTCCTGGAGCGAAAATTTCAATTTGCTCTTCAGGCCAGTCCGGATTGATGTCAGACCACATTTGAGCGTCAGAAGATTCAAGGAAAATCTGTCTAAGCTGTTCGATGGTTAGATTTTCAACAAAATCGTTTTTAGAACTTACTGTTACAGAAAGACCATCGTAAGCTAGTTCTAGGGGCTCAAGCTGTACGCCATTTTCTTCAGCGATTTTCTTCTCTTCTTCTTTAATTTCACGAGAAGCATTACTTAGGTCAATTTCACCTTTAGTGGATTTCTTGAAACCACCGCCGGAACCTGAGCTGTTTAGAGATGTCTCAACTTCTGGAGCCTCTTCACGATAGCTGTACGTAAGGTTTTCCATGATTGGGTAAACCGTAGAAGAACCATCAATTGCAATTGGACCAGCGACTTCCTCTCCTGATTCTTCAGTAGAACTTCCCTCACTACCTGAGCTTTCAGAATTTCCTTCGTCACCGCTGGCATCGTCGCCAGAACCGCCGCATGCAGCAAGTACTCCAAGCACTAAAATAAATGCAAACATTAGTGCTAAACTTTTAAAGTTTTTCATTTCATTATCCCCCTATTTCTAAACATGTATTATGTGATGCCGGCTTGACCAACTCACATTTTATATATTAAAGAAAGAGTTTTAAGGACATATAAATCAAACGTAAAGGTTTTGTAAATGCGTCGATTTTTATCGATTTTTAATTTTTCAGGCCAAAAAAAAAAGACTGCCGAGACGACTCGACTAGTCTTATAATGAGGTTGCTCTTTATTCTTCCTGTGTTTCTTCAGCGTTTTCTTGAGGTGATTGTGTCCCCACACCTTCTTTTTCTCTTTCTTCCTTTAAATCAAAATATGCTTTTCCTATTCGGGCACCAATCTTATTACTTATACCAGTTGTAGGTGTATCATTTCCCAAGTATGGAGTAACGACAGAAAAAGCGATTTCAGGATCATCGTGCGGAGCATAGCCGATCAAAGTTTTATTCAATAAGTTACTTCGATAGGTTTCCCCACCATTTACAGGTATCGACTTAGACGCTTCTGCTGTTCCTGTTTTTCCCGCCATATTGTATTTAGCATAAGGGGGATCCGAAAACACACTGCTTGCTGTACCTTCATTAGTCTGGAATACCTGCCGGAACCCTTCTTGTACACGATCAATATAGTCGGCATCCATTTCCAGCTGGTTAATGATTTCGGGTGAATAATCTTTATAGATCGGTCCTAATCCTTCAGAAGAAGTTGAAGGATCGTGAATTTCCTTTACCAGCTTCATTTTAAGCCTGCTCCCGCCATTAGCTATGGTAGAGACATACTGATTTAATTGCATGGCCGTGTAAGTGCTGTATTGACCAATAGCGAAGTCTAAAATGTTACCATCGGCCGGGTTATCCCCCTCAAAACCGGTTTCTTCATATGGAAAATCCAGTCCTGTTTCCACTCCTAAACCAAATTGATTAAAGTTATATAAAAAGGTTTGAAACGTATCATTTTGTAAACTAATAGGCCGTCCGTACTGATAATCAAATTCTTTCCCTAGATACATGGCAAGGAAATACATATAAACGTTGGAGGACTGTTGAATAGCCGCTATATCATCTACCACTCCAATATTTGAAGTATAGGATGACTTCTCCCGATCCGAAGAGATTTTTATGGCACGGTCATTTACCGTCTGTCCAGGATCAATAGCCCCTTCGTGCAGACCTGTTAAAATCGTTGCTCCTTTGACCGTAGAACCGGACATATACGCGTTATAAACAGCCTGATGAGAGGTGTCCGAGAAACGCTCTTCTCCTTCTTCCAAGTTTCGATTATACTTTTGCCCGGAAATGGCTAAAATCTCACCTGTTTTGGGATTAGACACAACCGCTACTGAATTCTCGAGATGCTTATTTTCATTAGGTGCCTCCTGAATAGCACTCTCAAGTTCTTCACGCAGTATTTGGTCTACTTTTTCTTGAAGTTCTACATCGAGGGTGAGAACTAAATCTTTTCCCCTCTCCCCTTCACGTATCACATTTGAATTAACAACATCGTTATTTTTATCAATCTCATACTGAACTTTTTCTTTAGTTCCCTTTAACACCTGCTCATACTGCTGTTCAAGACCGCTCGTTCCTACCCGGTCGTTTCTACTGTAGTCCAATGACATAAAGTAATCTAAATTATCACGTGGAATCCCTTGTTCTCTTGAAGTTATGTTCCCTGCATAATTTCTGAACGTATTACCATATGGATATTCTCTTTCCCAATCAGACGTAACGTTTATTCCAGGCAGACTCCCCAAGTGCTCCGCCACGGAAGAATATTCTTCATAGGAAATGTTTGAATTCTTTATGATGTGAGGGGAAAGTGCGTATGCTTTGTCCAATTCTTTTTTAATGGCGATAACTTCCTTAGTCTGATTGTCATAAGAAGTCACTTCAGTTTCCTTAATGCTGTCGAGCTGAAGCTGGTAAACCTCGCCATTATCCATATCCTTTGTATCTTCATCTTTTATACGCTCAACCACTTCTTCTCTATTCTTTAAGAAGAAGTATTCTTTTAAGTCACGGGTACTAAGCTTGTCTTCAAACTCCATATTGATATACTGTGCCAACCTTTCGGCCAGTTCTAGACGATCTAGTTGTTTTACTCCCTTAGGCGGAGTATACGTTATCGAATAAAGAGGCTCATTGTTTACTACTACCCTTCCGTAGCGATCGTACATTTCTCCTCTGGGCACGGGTATATTTGTAGTTGTGTTTTCTGTACGATCAATTTCATCCTGGGCTTCTTCTCCATTAAGAATTTGTACTACCCCAAGCTGAAGGATGATCGCCCCAAATAATAGAAATACAATAAAAAAAACCATATTTAAACGAAAAGGAAGATGGGTTTTTTTCTTTCCTCTTTTCATATCGCCGACCATTTATGTTGTCCCCCATTTCCACAAAATTCTTCCTATATTATAGCATCATTTTACTGCTACATAATAGCCGTTCGATGTGGGAAGATAGTTTCAATTGTGAGAAGACGGAACTACTTTAGTATCTATATCTTTTATAAAGAAGTAAATTAAAAAGTGGCCTCCACCTACCAGTAGTAATATATACGGAATTCCCGTCTCAGGAGCAATGAATACAATTGCGAGCAGGAATACAATAATGGAGAGAACTCGCCCCAAGTTTAAAAATAGCTCCCTGACTACAATGTATTCGATTCTCATCTCTCCGGCGTTCCATGACTTGCCGATGACATCATAAGTTAAAGATATATAGGGCACGTACAATAAAGGAAAGAAGATTCCTGCAATCGCCCCGTAGAGTAATAACAAAGCCATGCTTTTACTTACCAGCAAAATTAAAACGCTAAGGTAAAGGGAAAGACCTGCTATAAAAATAGCCTTTTTTCTCCGTCTGGGTTTAACAAGACGGGTGACTAGAAAATAAAACAGAAAGGAGAATCCAGAATACACAAGATTAAAAAAACCTAAGGACAATTCGTTACGTGTCATTAAGAAGATCCATATGGACACCGCAAATAAAAAAGTCCCTTCTCGAAACCCCTGGGATACGTGTGCATTTAATATACGTTTCCAATTGAGATTATTTTTCCTTTCGTTAATGATTCTCCGAAAAGAGAAATTCCCTTTTGCTTTTCTTCTAGATAATCCAAAGCTGACGAGAACCGCCACTATAAAAAGGCCAAACGACACAGCAAAAATAACCGTGTACCCTGTGAAGTTGTTTAAACGAGAAATAATAAAACCTGCCAGCAGAGGGCCCGTCATCCCGCCTAAAGATTGCAGAACTCCTAAAAATCCATTAAAAAAGTCTCGCGTGTCAGGTTCAGTTATCTCAAAAGTTAATACATTGTAGGCCAGCCAGTAAAAGCCATACCCCACGCCAAGTAATGCACCGAGCATGATATTAAACTTGGCTGCATTCTCCCCTACAATAAGTACGGTTAAGAAAAATAAAGAAAGAACGATTACCCCTGTACGAAGAACGATCACTCTGTCGATATGTTTCGCACATTTACCAGCAAATATAAAGGTTAAGGGCTGTAATACATAAATACTTAAATTATATAGAGCTATGTCCGTATAACTATTTGATTGTTTCCACAAATAAATATTCACAAATGTACTGGATAAAAAAATCCCGAGGGAGTATAAACCTCCAATTAAAAGCAACAACAATAAATCTTTCGAAACGTTTTCGTGGCTCAACCACGCTCGCAGCCTACTCACCATATCCATGTCTCCTTTGTGTTCTACTTTAGTGTTGGCAGAACAAAAAGAGATATACAAAAAGAAAAGACCTGGACGGAAATCCAGGTCTTTTCTCTAAAATTTATTATTTAGCTGCATCGTAACGTTTTGCTACTTCATCCCAATTTACTACATTCCAGAATGCTGCAGCGTAGTCAGGGCGACGATTTTGGTAATTCAGATAGTAAGCATGTTCCCAAACGTCGAGTCCAAGGATCGGAGTCTTACCTTCCATAATCGGTGAATCCTGATTTAACGTGTCGATTACTTCAAGGCTGCCGTTGTTTACGACTAACCAGGCCCAGCCTGAACCGAAACGACCTTTAGCGGTTGTTTCGAATTTTTCTTTAAATTGATCTAAGCTTCCAAAGGTATCATTGATCGCAGTCGCTAAATCACCTGTTGGTTCGCCACCGCCATTCGGAGACATAATCGTCCAGAAAAGACTGTGGTTTGCATGTCCGCCTCCATTACGGCGTACAGGCGTACGAATATCCTCCGGTACAGCTGCAAGATTGTTGGCTAACAATTCTTCCAGTGATTTGTCCTGAAGATCTGCATGACCTTCCAACGCATTGTTAAGCTTAGTCACGTAAGTGTTATGGTGCTTCGTATGGTGGATGTTCATCGTTTCCTTATCGATGGTAGGTTCTAGTGCATCGTAAGCATAAGGTAGTTCTGGTAGTTCAAATTTGGCCATAGTATAACTCCTCCTTTAATTAATATGTAAAACCAAGAGTATGCTTTTGCATAACTTCTTAACTTTACATTATCAAACCGGAAATGTACTTGCAAATAATATGCAGCTTTCCGTTTGGAATACTTTTGACTTCCGCTATTAAGGTTTCCCGTATTGAATAAATTAAAACATAAAAAAACCAAGCCGATCGGCTTGGTTTTTCATTACTTTTATAAGTGGCTCGGGACGGAATCGAACCGCCGACACACGGATTTTCAGTCCGTTGCTCTACCGACTGAGCTACCGAGCCATGATAAGCTGAAAATTTAAGAACTCACTGATTGGTTCCAAAAACATCTTGTGATGAACCATTTTACATTATATGTATCATGGCGGAGGAGGAGGGATTCGAACCCCCGCGAGCCGTAAAGCTCCTGGCGGTTTTCAAGACCGCTCCCTTCAGCCAAACTTGGGTACTCCTCCGTATGAAAATAATGGTGGACCCTGCAGGACTCGAACCTGCGACCGATCGGTTATGAGCCGATAGCTCTAACCAGCTGAGCTAAGGGTCCACTTGGGGCGGCTGATGGGAATCGAACCCACGAATGCCGGAACCACAATCCGGTGCGTTAACCACTTCGCCACAACCGCCGTAATAAAAGTTTTAATTATGTAATAAAATGGTGGCGGTGGAGGGAATCGAACCCACGACCTCACGGGTATGAACCGTACGCTCTAGCCAGCTGAGCTACACCGCCATTAAGTAAAAATGAGTAAATCTTGTTTGAAGCGACATTTAATAATTTATCATGTAATAAATGTTTTGTCAACAACTTTTTTTGCGCTGAAATTAGCGACAGGAATAATATAGCATGGTCTCTTTAAGCTTGCAAGACTTTTTTAAAAGGTTCTGTTAAACTTTGTTGGCAATTTCTTTAAAACGTCTTATTTCGAGATATGCGTTGGGTACGATGCCATAGAAGAATAGGTGTTCGTGGGAGAATAACCACTCCTGTACCAACACCGAGAAACTCTATTAATAAGTCATAGCGCAACCCTTTTGAGTTCAGCTTATGATGGTTTTGGCTATCGGAACAATTCTACGTTTGAATATTATCCCTCTCCCCTTCTTCCGCGCTTATTCTCCACTATTTCTAGCGGCAAAATAAAAGCCTAAACTCCGGGGATGAGCTATTCAGCTGCAGCACCCAAACTCGATAGAGAAGCGGTCTCCGTGTTTCTTTATCTCTGCCAGTTTCAGGCTAGTTTTGGTGCCCTGCCTCTTGAGGTCTTAAGTCCAATTGTGATACTAAGACGAGCTCTTCCTTTCATGTTCGTTCTTATCGGGCTCTTCTCCCTCAAGCATCTCGAAACTGAATCTTACAAAATCGGGAGCGTATTTGTATATATCAACATGGAGATCTATCAGAATTTATTAAAAGAACAGCTGAAGCATTAGCTCAGCTGTTCTTTTAATAAGATTATAAACTTTCTTTTTCTCCCAGGACTTCTTCAGCAATATTAACAGCGTGGTCACCAATACGTTCTAAATTGCTGACCATATCAACGAATACGATACCAGCTTGTCCATTGCAAACACCTTCATTTAAACGAATGATGTGTTTTTTACGGTAACTGCGTTCCATTCGATCGAGTTCATTTTCTTTTTGAACGACCGCTAATGCTTCTTCTCGATTCATGGTTTCAAGCGCTTTTGTGGCTTGTTTCACAGTCATTAAAGTAAGATCAAACATTGTATTCAAGTCATCAATAGCCTGAGGGGTCAAGTAAACTTTATTCGAGTTTTTGTAATCGATAAGTTCAATGATGTTTTCAAAGTGATCACCAATCCGTTCAAGATCCCTAACCGAATCCATCAAAGCTGAATGCTTGAGACTTTCTTCGTCAGTTAAGGAAGCTTGAGATAAGTCAATTAAATAGTCGGTTATCTTTCGATCCAGATTATTTAGAGCATCCTCAATTTGCATCGCAATTTCCGAATGCTTTTGCTGTTTATTATTTAAATATAGACTTGTCTCTTCTAGTCCCTTATATGCATACTGCCCCATTCGAACTACTTCTTCTTTTGCCTGATCGAGAGCAAGTGAAGGAGATTGCTCAATAAAAATCGGGTCTAGATGCTGCGGCTTAAATTCAATTAAGGAATCTTCACCAGGAACTAATTTTATAACTATCCAGGCTAGTACAGCTACGAAAGGAAACTGCACTACTGTATTCGCAATGTTAAAAGATCCATGTGCAAAGGCAATGGTCATTTCCGGCCCTAAGTTCAGATATCCTTGTAACCATTCTACATAACTTGTAAATGGTTTGAGTAACAGGAGAAACACAGTTGCCCCCAGCACGTTAAAGATAACGTGGACAAAAGCGGCTCTTTTGGCACCTACACTTGCGCCGATAGCCGCTATAACCGCGGTAATAGTTGTTCCAATGTTATCACCAAAAAGGACAGGAAGAGCTGCTTGAATATCTACCAGTCCTTCCCCAAACAATCCTTGCAATATCCCTATGGTAGCACTTGAACTTTGCACAATAACCGTGAACAATGTTCCAATTACTACTCCTAATACCGGATTTTCACTCATACTTAATGTAAGCTCTCTAAAAGCTTCTAAAGATCTAAGTGGTTTCATACCACCACTCATAGTTTCGAGCCCGAAAAACAGGGCACCCAATCCAAAGACCGTCTGTCCAAGGTTGGTTACTTTTTTATTTTTAAAGAAGAAGATCATTAAGGAACCGACTGCTAGTATTGGAAGACCATATGCTTTTATATCAATACCTATAATGAATGCTGTAAAGGTAGTCCCGATATTAGCTCCCATAATGACTCCAATAGCCTGCCGGAACGTCATAAACCCAGCGTTTACTAGTCCTACCGTTAAAACCGTAGTCGTCGAGCTGCTTTGAACCAGAATGGTTACTACAGCACCTGCAATCACGCCCATAAGAGGGTTGCTTGTAAAGCGATCCAGCATTTCACGTAAGCGATCGCCAGCTACCTTCTGCAGTCCGTCTCCCATATACTTTATACCAAATAGGAAGATACCAAGACCGCCAATAAATTCAAATATCATTTTTTGAACGTCTATCTCCATTTAGTCCCCACCCTTTCTTCATCCAAGTTTCTACATTTTCTCTCTTTTTTTAAAACACCTTTCTCATTATTAACTAAAGATATTTTATTTGTAAAGGATATCCGAGAATCTTAACATTAAATTTACATTAAGATTATATAGAGGTAATAACCATTTGTTAAAAGGAGCTTATAACTAAGTACATATAGCAAAGAACTCCCTGCTGTAGAAAGCTTTATTTAAAACCCTCTTTCTTGATGTCTTCCTTCCAAAATTCTATTTTCGTGAGACCCGTTAATTGGGTTCTTGATAATTATGCATTTCAGGCAGGTTTAAATGTACAGTATAACCATCTTCTAACTAACTGCGCTGCCTCTTCTTAACTAAATTGAATGGACCTCCATTAGAATCTAACCAAGCAAAGTAACCATTAATTCCGTAACTAAAGAGCAAATAACACACTGATTAGTTTTTCAAATAATAAACTCTCTATCCCCTTTGAGTTGTATTACCCAATCAAAGGGGATAGAGAGTTTTAACGAGCACTTATTGTTTAATTTATTTTCAGCTATTCAGATCTTTTTCACTAATATTCTAGTTCCATCTACAGAAACCACTTTAATGTCATCATCTTTTGAAATCCACTGTCCATTTGAGACAGCACTGTAATCTTCTTCTTCGATCTTTATTGTCCCTACCGGCCTCATGTCAGTCAGAGCCTTTCCCCTTTTATCAATAAGGAACTGATAACTTTCTTTCATGGAATTGTATCCCATTTCTGATGACAATTGGTCCCTGAGGGTGATTTTTGTCCACATCTTCCTATGTTTAAATACTTTCAGGAATAGCAGGGAAGCGGCACCTCCGAGAATGACTCCAATAACACTGTAAAGGCCAGCTACCCAATTAGGTGCACTAAATCCTACGGCTATAACCATAATGGCAGCTCCGATCGTAGCAAGTGTGCCATCATTTATGAGTTTCCCGTCAATAACCATAAGAATGATGCCAAGAAAATAGACAAGCATCATAACGATAAACATATCTGTTGCTAAGTAACTTGAAAAATAAACGGTAATAAACCCAAAACCAATAATTGCAAAGATCCCTTTCATGTTAACCAGCAGTTCACCGATTAAAAACATGGTGCCTAAAAAGGTAATAAACAAAGCAATCCAATCAAATGCAAGCACGATGAACACATCCTCCCGTATATCTTTTGAATACTATATGTACGATTAAGGTTCTACTTTCGTTTCATTAAATATTACTTGAGTTTACTATTTGCTTCCTCCATAATATAATTTGTTAAACTTGGATATGTAAAATAGAAGCATTTACAATAGTTTTACATGTGGAGTGGCTGTATTTAAGTGACTTGACTTCTCATTTAAGTTAAAAGCCCTTATAATAAAGGTTGGAATGTTAAGAAGCACACCTTTTTTGTAAGTATATAAAGGAGCGATTTGAAAATGGCAATTACCCACAGAAAAGATACACGCCCTGTAAAAGTAGGTGACGTGACCATCGGCGGAGCTGATGAAGTCGTTATTCAATCCATGACTACTACCAAAACGCACGATGTTGAAGCTACTGTAGCCGAAATTAAACGTTTAGAAGAAGCGGGCTGCCAAGTCGTACGTGTTGCATGTCCTGATGACCGTGCAGCAGACGCTATACCTGAAATTAAAAAGCGTATCAACATACCGCTGGTTGTCGATATTCACTTTGATTATAGAAAAGCCCTGAAAGCAATTGAGGGCGGTGCAGATAAAATCCGTATCAACCCTGGAAACATTGGTAAACGAGAAAAAGTTGAAGCGGTGGTAAATGCTGCTAAAGAGAAAGGAATCCCTATTCGCATTGGAGTTAATGCCGGTTCCTTAGAAAGACATATCCTTGAAAAGTATGGATACCCAACTGCAGACGGTATGGTTGAAAGTGCCCTGCACCACATTAAAATTCTAGAGGATCTAGATTTTCATGACATCGTCGTTTCATTGAAAGCTTCAGATGTACACTTAGCCATTGAAGCTTATGAAAAAGCTGCTCAAGCATTCTCGTACCCGATTCACTTGGGTATAACTGAATCAGGCACTCTATATGCAGGTACAATAAAGAGTGCGGCAGGTCTAGGCGCTATTTTGAGTAAAGGAATTGGAAGCACGCTACGCATCAGCCTTAGTGCTGACCCGGTCGAAGAGGTAAAAGCTGCTAAAGAACTGCTTAAATCATTCGGGCTTGCTGCAAATGCGGCTACCTTAATTTCCTGTCCAACTTGCGGACGTATCGAAATCGATTTAATCTCTATTGCAAACGAAGTTGAAGAATATATCCAAACTATCAAAGCCCCTATTAAAGTTGCCGTATTAGGCTGTGCTGTGAATGGCCCTGGTGAAGCACGAGAAGCAGATATAGGTATCGCGGGTGCACGAGGAGAAGGTCTTCTGTTCCGCCATGGAGAGATTATCAGGAAGGTTCCTGAAGATATTATGGTGGAAGAACTCAAAAAAGAAGTCGATAAACTCGCCGAAGAGCATTATGAGAAACAGCGTATCGAAAAAGAAAAATTAGAGCAAAAAGCATAAAAAAAGGTGGACCATAGCGGTCCACCTTTTTTTTATCTGAAATTAGATCAGATTATAGATGGGAGCAAAGAATATGGAAAACGCAATGGATACAATACTGATAATAATCGCCATGTTCCCTAGCGTATCAGCTCCACGCCGTTTTCCTATAATCCCTAATACAATGCCAGCGGCACCTAATATGAGGGGAGCAAAGAAAAAGGAAAGAATGGCGGCACTCAGCCCCAACCAACCCATACCTACTTTTACATCACTTTCCATGGTCGTCTCTTTTTCTTCAGTTTGAAAAGGTTCATCTATAGGCGCTACTGCCGCTTCCTGGGCATATTCTTCTTCATAACTTTCCCCATATACTGGCTGATAAGGACCGCGTCCATGATCATTAACTGGTTGCTGGTCATTCTCATGCACTTGCTCCAATTCATCACCATGCTCTGGAGCTTTCTCTGTTTCCTGATTCTCAACAGGATTTTTCGGATCATACATACGGATACCCTCACTTTCTGTTTGGAGAATCACGTTTAGTATGTTCCATAATCGCTTTTGTTAACGAGGGATTTTCTGACATATCTAATATCCTTACTTAACACATTCTCCCCTTTTAATTCATATGGTGTAGTAAACCATTGCTGCGAAAGGGAGTATAAATAATGAAACAAGTAGCTCAACAATTTGTTATGCAAAAGTTAAAACAGCTGACAGTTCATGACTTAATGTCTTACAGTAAGCAATACACAATCCCTATATCAAAGTCTGAAGCTGAATTAATCGTTAAAGCTCTTAGAAAAAATAAGGAAAACCCTTTTGAGCCCAATGGACGCAAACGAATGTTAACTAAACTTGCTGCCATTACTTCCAAAGACACAGCTCGCTCTGTGAATCGCCTTCTAATGGAACTGGCTAAAGAGCACGGTGTGGCTCATTGGTTAAAGTAATGACAAGATAACCTGATCATTGAATTAACTCCTGTGACCCTAATTGCCCGCATGATTATTTCTTGGTTTAAAAGTAGTCATTTGAAGCCCGCTGCAGAATACATGGCCGCAAAAAATGATACCTAAAATAAAAAAAGGTGCACATGCACCTTTTTTTATTGCTTCATTATTTTATCCTTTAATTCTTCATCAAAATTTCCTTCTTTAAACATTTCAATTTCAAATCCATAGGGAGGCTTTTTATTTTTCTTATCTTCCCCTACATAAGGTGTTTCAAGGATCTTAGGCAAATCCTTTAAGGAAGGATGATGGACTACCTGGTGTAAGGCTTTAAAACCAATATGTCCAAAACCAATGTTCTCGTGGCGGTCTTTTTGAGCACCTTTTACATTTTTACTGTCATTCACATGTACGACTTTTAACCGGTCCAGACCTACAACTTTATCGAACTCATTCAGTACTCCATCGAAATCTTCAACGACGTTATAACCAGCATCATGAATGTGACAAGTATCCATACATACGGATAATTTCTCATTCAATGTGACACCATCTATAATCTTGGCTATCTCTTCAAAATTCCGACCGATTTCAGATCCTTTGCCAGCCATTGTCTCGAGCGCTATTTGGGCATCCTGGTTTTTATGAAGCACTTCATTCAAACCCTCGATAATCTTAGGAAGCCCTTTCTCCAGCCCCTGTCCTACGTGAGAGCCAGGATGCAGTACAATTTGCTTTGCTCCTATAGCCTCTGTACGTTCGATTTCATTTCGAAGGAAGTCTACACCTAATTGGAAAGTTTCAGGCTTAGTTGTATTACCGATATTAATGATATACGGAGCATGAACAACAATATCTGAGATATTATGTGATTTCATATGCTCCTGCCCAGCTTCAATATTTAATTCTTCTATAGGACGTCTCCTTGTGTTTTGAGGCGCTCCCGTATAAATCATAAATGTACCAGAACCATAAGATGCAGCCTCTTCACTTGCTCCAAGGAGCATCTTTTTCCCTTTCATTGAAACATGCGACCCCAGTTTCAAATTAAAACTCCTTTCCTGATGCCTATTTTTTGCGATATTGATTTCTTTTAAGGCCTTTCAAATTTTTATCAGCCTTTTTCTTCATTTTCTTCTTGTAGCCTGGTTTCACTTTTTTCGGTTTACGAACCATTTGTCTTGCTTTCTTCTCAAGATCTGTTTCTTTTCTCTCTCTTGTCTGGCGTTCATTATAGGAATTAACTTCTTTCCATTCTCCATTTTTCACTTCATAGAAATTAAAAGTGAGCCCTCTGCTTTCAAGTTTCTGGATTAAGGGAAGATCTCCTTCCTTATATAGATTAATGGCAGTTCCCTGCAAGCCGGCACGAGCAGTTCTACCTACACGGTGGATATAAAATTCTTCTTCTTTAGGCATCTGAGCATTGATGACATGACTGACTCCCTGAATATCGATTCCACGAGAAGCTAAGTCAGTCGCTACGATATACTGGTATCGTAAATTTTGAAGTTCTTTAAGCATCCTTTTCCGCTCTCTTGGTGATAAGCCTCCATGAAGAATACCCACTTCCAGGCCGCGACTGAGCAAAGCATCCGCTAATTCATCGGCATGGCCTTTGCCATTTGTAAAGATAATAGCAAGATAAGGCTGAATAGCTTCGGATATATCCATAATGATATCGGCCGGATTCTTGTGACGTAAAGGAACTAATCGGTGCTCCATAGACTCAGGTGATGGTTTATCATCTTCGATCTGAATAAGGGAGGGGTTAGTTAGATATTTTTTGAGGAACGGCTGCAAGCGCTCAGGGATTGTAGCCGAGAAGACTAACATTTGAACATCAGGATCCATACGAATTAAAATCTGATCTACGTCTTCAATAAAACCTAAATCAAGCATCAAATCAGCCTCATCCAGCACAAACCCTTTGGCTTGATGCAAATCTACAGCTTCTTCTTTCACCATATCCAGAATTCTTCCCGGCGTTCCCACAATAATATGAGGAGGGAGAGAAGATAGTTTATCCACCATCTTTTGCTTGTCCGTACCTCCAATTAGCAGCTTAGAGCGCCAAATC
The DNA here is from genome assembly GCF_000284515.1 of Halobacillus halophilus DSM 2266. Lineage (GTDB taxonomy): Bacteria > Bacillota > Bacilli > Bacillales > Halobacillaceae > Halobacillus > Halobacillus halophilus. The sequence continues at coordinate 2,508,385 of NC_017668.1, forward strand.
TTCTCTTTTCCACCGAATTGAATAGCTTTCTTTACTTCTTCATGGATTTGAATAGCCAGTTCCCTTGTGGGAGCTGTAATAACAAATTGAACGTTGGAAGAATTCTCATCAATTTTGTTGAGCAATGATAATAGATAAGCGTGCGTTTTTCCAGAGCCAGTATGTGATTGTCCAATCAGGCTCTCACCTCGTAAAGCAGCAGGCATGACTTCGCGCTGTATGGGTGTAGGTTCATGAAAACCAAGTTCCCCAATAATCTGGCTGATTACAGGGGTAATAGCAAATTCTTCAAATTTATGTGTACTCATTATGTTTTGTACTCCTTTAGTGTAAAATGTTCTCATCCCATTATAATAGAGCCAGGGAAGAAATGCACGATAACAGGACAACCTGCGACAAGATTCTTTGTCTTCTTTCCACTTAGCCTTTATAATAAAGGATGGTAAAGTAAAAGTATTCAATTGGATTGGATAAAGAGGAGGACTTTAAATAATGGAAGTCATTAAAATCGCCCCTCGCGGTTATTGTTACGGTGTGGTGGATGCCATGGTCATTGCACAGAATGCAGCAAAAGACCCGAACCTGCCCCGCCCTATATATATCTTAGGAATGATTGTACACAACTCCCATGTTACTCAAGCTTTTGAAGACGAAGGCATTATTACCGTTGACGGTAATAACCGCATGGATCTTCTGGACGGAATTAACGAGGGTACAGTTATTTTCACAGCTCACGGAGTATCACCTGAAGTTAAAGAGCGTGCTAAAGAGAAAGGTCTTACTGCTCTTGATGCAACTTGTCCCGACGTGACAAACACGCATAATTTAATCCGGGACAAGGTAGCTGAAGGCTACGAAATTATTTATGTCGGTAAAAAAGGCCACCCTGAACCTGAAGGGGCCATGGGTGTTGCTCCAGGTAAAGTCCATCTTGTCCAAACGGAAGAAGATGTAGACAATCTTAACATCGATCACGATAAATTAATGGTTACTAACCAGACAACCATGAGTCAATGGGATGTTTATGATGTGATGGAAAAAGCGAAAGAAAAGTATCCTCAGCTGGAAAAACATCAGGAAATTTGTATGGCTACTCAGGTTCGTCAGGAAGCTGTTTCTGAACAAGCCAAGGAAGCTGATCTTACATTAGTAGTTGGAGATCCTAAAAGTAATAATTCAAACCGCTTAGCTCAAGTATCCATGGAAAAAGCAGGTACCCAGGCATATCGGATAAGTGATGTGACCGAAATCGACCTGGATTGGCTGGAAGGCGTTCAGAAAGTAGCCGTTACAGCAGGTGCTTCCACCCCCACGCCAATAACTAAAGAAGTTATAAAATTCATTGAACAATATGACTTAAATGACGTGGACACTTGGATTCGCGAATCCAAAGTGGAACAGAAAAAGATTCTGCCGCGTGTGAAAACTAAAAAGAAAAGCCAAGTAAAAGAATAAACGATCTGACAAGCTGTGCGGACATATAATGTCCGCACATTTTTATATCTTTAGCTTTAAACTTTACTTCCTACCAATGGTTCGAAACTGATTTTTGATCAATCAGGTGCTTGTTTTTTAAAATTATCATTGTGGCGTATTCTTAAACTATTCATTGAACGAACGCACCCTGACCTCTCTACACAAAAGTAAAAGGTTCAGTATTGGATTCAGAAAGAATAACGGATATACGCTGCTGCCATTTATCTTCTAAGTATTTCTTGATCTCAGCACAGACTATCTTTTCTACATGGTGGCCCGGATCGATCAATGAAAGTCCCATTTCCATAGCATCTTGAGCTGCATGAAAAGTCATATCCCCTGTAATATAAACATCCGCTCCGTTCGCTTTTGCTGCATGGATATATTTTTCTCCACTGCCCCCGAGAAGAGCAGCTTTTTTGATCATTTTTGAACCTTCCCCCGTCATCCGTACAGCAGGGACATTGTATTTTTCTTTTACTTTTTCACACAACTCCTTCAACTCCATCGGTTCCTTTAAGTGGCCAATACGTCCCACACCTTTATCTTCTCCTTGATTTAAAAGAGGATAAAGATCATAAGCGACTTCCTCATAAGGATGAGCTTTCTCCATTGCAGCCAGAACACCATTTAATTTTGATTTAGGTACAATGGTTTCTATTCGTTTCTCCTCCACAATCTCAAGATCGTCGACGTGGCCGATGTAGGGATTTGAGCCTTCTTGAGGCTTAAAGGTACCTTGACCCGATAACTGATACGTACAATGGCTGTACTGTCCTATATGACCAGCCCCTGCCTCGCTGATAGAATTCCTTACTTCTTCCGCATGGTCTTCAGGTACAAAAACGGTCAGTTTAACCAGTTCATCTTGCCCCGTTGTCACTAATGGAGAGGTATCCTCAAGACCAATAGCTTCTGCCATCACATCGTTTACTCCGCCTGCTGCTACATCAAGATTAGTATGCGCTGCGTACACTGTAATGTCATGTTTGATAAGTTTTTGAATGACTCTTCCTTTAGGGGTGTCAAAATTAATTTGATGCAACTTTACAAATAACAAAGGGTGATGAGCAATAATCAAATCAACTTGCTTTCCAATAGCCTCGTCTACAACATTCTCAAGTACGTCAAGAGTTACCATTACTTTCTTTACTGGTTTATTCAGTGTACCGACCTGAAGTCCGACATTATCCCAATCAAAAGCCAGGTGCTTTGGAGACCAATTTTCAAACGACTGGATAATTTCACTTGCTGAGATCGTTCGATTCGTCATTATTCAAGTACCTCCTTTAACCAACTAATCTCTTTTTGTAACTGGGTAATTTTATCTTCATTTACCACTGTAGCCTGCTTAACTTGAGACAGAACATACTCTTTTTTCTCAAGTTCCGATTTACACTTTGTGTTAAATGCCCTTTCAGCTTTTTTCAGAAGATGAGGACCAAGCCACAATTGTTTCTCCACATGTGAAGAATCATAAGAGGCAGCGGGCTCCCCTCTGTCACCTACTAGAATTTCATATATGTGACCGTTTTCTTCCAATATTAATTCATCCACTAAGTCATAACCATTTTGAAAAAACCAACGCCTTACTGAAGGAGCATCTATATTAGGCTGAGCTATAATTCGCTCGGTTTCGGAAAGCTTCTCCTTACCTCTTTCTAATATATCCCTTATTAGGGGGCCTCCCATTCCCGCGATAACGATCTGGTGGACTTCATTCTCCTTTAAAACCTGTAAACCATCCCCCAGGCGAACATCTATCCGATCTTCCAAACCACGATCTTTCACTTCTTTCAACGCACTAGTGTAAGGCCCTTGATTGACTTCCCCTGCTATTGCCTGAGCGGAGGGATCATTCAAACAAACATAGCACGGAAGATAAGCATGGTCCGAGCCGATATCGGCAAAAAAAGCACCCTTAGGTAAATTTTCGGCTACATGGGTGAGCCGTTTGGATAACTGATTAACATTCATATTCTCTCTTCCCTCTCATAATAAAGAAAAGCTTTCTGATTGTCACAGAAAGCTTTCCAAGTATAAGTAACTATTTCTTTTCTGCTAACCATTTCGCCAGTGCTGCAGCCTTTTCACCTGTGTAAAGACCCGCTGGCATCGCAGAACCTTTACCATTCACGATAATATCCTGAATTTCTTCAGCAGAATAACGACTGCCTACTTCTGTTAGGTTTGGCCCTGTCCCGCCTTCTAAGTTTCCACCGTGACAGCTGGCACATTGTGACTGAAACATTTCTTCCGGATTGGCATTCGTTGTTTCTTCCTGTTGTTGTTCTCCACCGTTTTCTTCTTCATTCTGAATCGCTTCACGCTGGTTAATCCCTGCAGCAGAAACGATGATCATAGCTACTATACCTAAGACAGCGATAATAGCAAATGGAATCACAGGGTTTCTTCTCATTAGTTGCATCCTCCTTATGTATTCCTTAAGTTAGTATGGGCAAATCCATTCGGCTATATTTATTTTACTTGAAAAGTTCCACTTATTAAAGAGATAACTTGTGAAAAGTTACAAAACAACAGCTATAAAAAGGAAAAGGATCCCTATAACACTCGATATCATTAGATAATGAATTCTCCATCGTACACCGATCCCCATCCATAGGATACAATGAATGCTCGCCATTCCATATATCCATTGAGAGTTGATTGAGAGGGTGGAAACCAAGTTTAAGAAAAGCAGTAAGCATACAAGCAAACCTGTAATTAATGGAAAATGGTAAAGTACAGGGTAGGTACCTATTACATGCCGGAGAGCTAGAAAAGCAGTGAAAACAAAAGTCGACAAAAGCCCTGTTTGCAATATGAGGTTCATTTCAGTAAAATAAATGACAAGAAATGAAAGGGGTAACAAAATAAGGGTTAAAAGTGAAAACATCAGCGTGAGTACATTTCTTTTAGAGTTATTGAACTCTATCTCTCTGTCGCTGCTGTCTTTTTGCCCCTGCGTGTAAAGAGCTAACAGAAAATCGCAATATTCGCCTGGAAGTAGTCGATGTTCTTTCCAATAATGGATTTCATTAACAATGGTTTCTATACGATTTTCTTTCATACACAGTATCCCCCGCCAGTTAGAGAATTAAAAAACTCAGGCACCATCTAAGCACTATGCAGCCGATGGATACCTGAGTCATAACATCTTTTTATTCCATAAAGTCTTTCAGACGTTTACTACGGCTTGGATGTCTCAACTTGCGAAGCGCTTTTGCTTCAATTTGACGGATTCTCTCTCGCGTTACCCCAAACACTTTCCCTACTTCTTCAAGCGTACGCGTTCGTCCATCGTCTAATCCAAATCTTAAACGTAATACATTTTCTTCTCGATCCGTAAGTGTATCTAGAACGTCTTCCAATTGCTCTTTCAAGAGTTCATAGGCCGCATGGTCGGAAGGGGATGTGGCTTCCTGATCTTCAATAAAATCACCAAGATGGGAGTCATCTTCTTCCCCAATAGGCGTTTCAAGCGATACTGGTTCCTGAGCAATTTTAAGGATTTCCCGTACTTTGTCCGGTGTGAGTTCCATATCCTGAGCGATTTCCTCTGGAGTAGGCTCGCGTCCAAGGTCTTGTAAAAGCTGACGCTGTACTCTAATAAGTTTATTAATAGTCTCAACCATGTGGACAGGAATACGAATGGTACGAGCCTGGTCTGCAATTGCGCGCGTAATGGCCTGTCTGATCCACCAGGTAGCATACGTACTGAATTTATAACCTTTACGATAATCAAACTTCTCTACGGCTTTGATGAGACCCATATTCCCTTCTTGAATTAAATCAAGAAAAAGCATGCCTCGGCCTACATATCTTTTAGCGATACTTACAACTAGACGCAAGTTAGCTTCAGCTAGATCTCTCTTAGCTTCTTCATTACCATTTTCAATTCTCTGAGCAAGAGTGATTTCATCTTTAGCAGATAAGAGGTTTACACGTCCGATTTCTTTTAGATACATTCGAACGGGATCATTGATTTTGACACCTGGAGGTACGCTTAAGTCGTTAAGGTCAAACTCTTCTTCTTTATCTAATTGTTTCATACTAGGGTCAGTTTCGGAGTCACCAATTACTTCAACACCCTGTTCATTCAAATGCTCATAAAATTCGTCCATTTGATCAGAGTCTAACTCAAAGCTTGATAACTTTTCTGCTACTTCCTCGTAAGCAAGTACTCCTCGCTTTTTCCCTATTTCCAACACCTGATCTTTTGCTTGTTCAAGTGTCATTTCATTCGTATTGTTACTATTACTTTCCTTTTCTTTAGAACGTGATGGCTGTTGTTGCTTATTATCCGCCATAAGTCCCCCTCCTTCCAACGTATCTATACCAACTATACCTAGGTGTTTTTTAATTCTTTTTTCTTCTCAATGATCTTCATAGCAATTTCAGCAGCTTTAATTGGTTCATTTTGCTGCTCTGCCCGTTTTAAATCATCTTCTAAGGTTTTTATATCCGTACGGTCACTATGTTCAGCTTTAATCCTAAAAATGTAATCATGGATTTCCTGATCAGACACCTCTTCACTAACCGGTGCCATAGCCAATTCAATTACTAGATTTTTCAGAGCAGGATCATCAAGTTTTTCCACAAACTGACTCACATCTGACTGATTACCATCTTCATAGTAAGCATACAGATAGGTGACTATAACCTGATGGTCTGAAATATTAAATGCTCCACCTAGTTCCTCTTGAACTTTCTCAGCTATGAAAGGATCTCTTAGCATATAGGCGATTAACTTTCTTTCCGCATTATGAAAAGCCGGCAGGAGTTTATTCTGAATGGAATACTGACTTGTACGGTTAGTATATCGGTTTTGTTCTTTGTTATCCTGTTTAAATGTGTTTTTACCTCTGATGTGGTGGACTTCTTCTTTAAGAGTATCCACAGACATCTGAAACTCTGAGGCCAGTTCATTTAAATAATGCTCCCTCTCTACTGCCCGGTCGAGGAGAGCGACCTCCTGTAGTACCTTTTCGATATAAGCGATTCGATCTCCTTCCAACTGGAGATTATAATCTCTCCGCAGATAGCTCATGATAAAAGCTATGAACGTGTCACTCGTATCCAAAACTTCTCTCTTAAAGCGCTCTCCACCATGCTTTTGAATAAAATCATCTGGGTCTAAACCATCCGGAACTCTGGCTACGAATGTTTGACACCCAGTGTTTTTCAGCAGTCGGCCAGCCTTCATCGCAGCTTCTACGCCTGGCTGATCTCCGTCATAGCATATGATAACCTGATCCACATAACGTTTGAGAAGATTAGCCTGGGAGCTAGAGATAGAAGTTCCCATCGTGCCTACTACATTGTGAACGCCCGCCTGGTCAGCAGAAATTACATCAACATATCCTTCAAATAAGATCACGGACTTCTGTTTACGAATTGCCGCTCTTGCCAGGTCAAAGTTGTAAAGCAGCCTGTTTTTTTGAAAGAGTTCCGTTTCCGGACTATTCAAATACTTAGGTTCTTGATGACCCAGTGAACGACCGGCAAATGCCACCGTTTTACCTAAGTGGTTGCGCAGTGGAAAAATTAATCTACCTCTAAAACGATCGGCATATTCTCCCTGATCATTTACATTTAATAACCCTGCTTTCACCATCGTTTGTGGATGAAAACCTTTTTTCTCAAGGAAAGTGACCACAAATTCTTTGGAATTCGGTGAATATCCAATTTGATATTTTTTAATCGTTTCCTCACTAAATCCCCGGTCGATTAAATACTGATAAGCATCCTGACCTTCTTTTGAATTCAGAAGCATATGATGGTACAACTTTGCAAGCCATTGATGAGCTTCTAATATACTTTGAGATTCAGTGCTTATTTGTGAAGAACCCTCTTGGGAAGCTTCCTCAGGCAAATCTATTTGTGCCTGGCCCGCCAGTTGTTTAATAGCCTGTATGAAGTTGAAGCCTTCCATTTCCATAAGGAAGGTATATACATTCCCTCCCTTTCCACATCCAAAGCAATGGAAAATTTGCTTATCAGCAGAAACGGAAAAAGAAGGAGTGCTTTCTCCATGAAAAGGACACAAACCAAAATAATTTCTACCCTGTTTTTTTAATTCTACATAGTCACCAATAATATCCACGATGTCTGTGGATTGGCGGATTTCATCTACTTTTTCCTCTGGAATATGCCCAGCCATACGCATCACCATACTAAACAATTATTCGAGATAGACTATTGAATACCTTCCTGAGCAGCTAACAAATTTTCAAATACATGCTGAAAATACTCACGATCTTCTTTTTTAAAAGCGGAAGGACCTTTCCACTTTTTATTTTTCTTCATGGACTGCTGCCTCAAGTACTTATTATTCATTATTTCATCTGCATCAGCATCTTTGATTAGTTTACCTCTAGGAGTTAGAACATAAACCCCTCTTGTTGTCAATAGTACAGCTAAAGACAGATCCTGAGTTATTACATAATCAGATGCAGCAACGTGGTTGAGAATGTAAAGATCTACTGCTTGAGACCCATGATCTAAAAAAATCCACCCTTCTTCTGCCTTCTCAGGGCTATAATGATTAACAGTAGCTATAAAAATGGGTTTAACTCCATGTTTCCTGCACACATTATAAATTTCCTGTTGAACCGGACAACTGTCTGCGTCTACCCATATTTTCAGATTTTGATTTGAATTTGACATAGTTACTGTACTTCTACAATAATACATAGAATCCTTCTAATTTTAGAATGTTTTATTTTTCTGAAAAGTGCTCACTTAACTCTTTTAGTAAAATCTAATTACCTGCTGTTTACATGTATAGGATCATTTTTACCGCAAATAAACATTATAATACATTCTACAGATTTACGCTATATACTATTTTACCTATTTTCATCCTTCCCAACAAAAGTCGCGCTTAATCATAGCGCGACCTTAAGTATTGGTACTATTCTTGGGAATCTTGCCTTAATTTATTCGTAATCACATTCGCCGTCTCTTCAACAGCTTTATTGGATACATCAATAACATGGCAGCCGATCCGATCTACTACACGATTAAAATGTTCAATTTCCTGATGAATTCTATTCATATTTGCATAACTGGCTTGCGCTCCAAGCCCCAGGGATTTTAAGCGCTCTTTTCTGATATCATTTAATTTCTCTGCGCTAATCTTTAATCCGATACATTTATCAGGGTCCACTCGATACAGTTCCGCTGGTGGCTCAACCTCGGGTACAATGGGAACATTAGCTACCTTTAATCGTTTGTGAGCTAAATATTGGGAGAGGGGAGTTTTAGAAGTTCTCGATACACCTATCAACACAATATCCGCTTTAGCGATTCCTCGAGGGTCTCTTCCATCGTCGTAGCGTACTGCAAATTCAATTGCTTCTACTCTCTTGAAGTAATCTTCATCCAATTTATGAACAAGTCCGGGTTCAAGGCGAGGTTCTAAATTGAAGTGCCTTTCCATAGATTCCATCATCGGTCCCATTATATCCACACATTCAATATCATACTTTTTTGCTTCCTCAAGTAAATATGTCCGGAATTCTGGGATGACAAATGTAAACCCTACCATGGCTCCCTGTTCTTTCGCCTGAACCAGAGCCTCATTAATTGTACCTTTATCCTCCACATACGGAATTCTCTGAAGATCAAAAGGACCATCATCGAACTGACTAAGAGCTGCTTTCACGACAAGCTCTGCGGTTTCCCCAACAGAATCTGATAATACGTAAATCAATGGTTTCCCCATTTTCTCCCTCCTGTCTGTTCCTTTATAGGTGCTGATCTAATCCTAATTCAACCAGGGCTTTTGTTATGTTGGTTTTTGTAAGCCTGCCAATTACTTCTAATCCATTCTCAGCAGGTTCAACCACTGGAAGACCATCAATTTGCTTTTCTATAAGCTTTTGAGCGGCATCCAATAATAAATCCTCTGGTTTACAAATGGTGATATTCGGCATCCGTGTCATAATAATATGAACAGGAATCGAGGACAAGTCCTGATTACCAATACTTGCTCGTAAAAGATCTTTTCTGGAAAGCACACCTACCAAATGTCCAAGCTCATTCGTTACAAATAATGTACCAACATCCTCCAAAAACATAGTGCAGATGGCATCATAAGCCGATACATCTTCTTCTACCACGATTGGTATAGATTGATACTCTTTGACTTTAAACTTTTTCAACTTTTCCGTTAACAATTCAGAACCCGTTTTTCCAGTAAAGAAATATCCAACACGGGGTCTCGCGTCCAAAAAACCTGCCATTGTTAGAATGGCAAGGTCAGGACGCAGAGTAGCCCTTGTAAGGCTCAAATGGTCTGCTATATTTTCTCCCGTTATTGGCCCATTGTCTTTTACTATTTGAATGATTTGTTCTTGTCGGTTAGAGAGTTCCAATCTTTCACCACCCTGCTCACTGTGACATACTATTCTATTTAATTATTATAGACCATATTAATAACCGGGTAAAAGAAGGGGACTTAGAACTGCTGCTTCCATTCAATTGCATTTAAGTCTGCAAACTCTTTAATGTCTGTAGCAATTTGGCTTAATAAACCTAATCGATTGTTCCGAATCTTCTCATCTTCTGCCATAACCATCGTTCCTTCAAAGAAGTCATGGATAGGTGAAGCCAATTCAGAAAGCTTCTCTAATGCCTGAGCGGGACGGTCTTCCTGCATGGCTTGCACATACTCTGGGTGGACCAGTTTAAAGGCTTCATATAAACGAACTTCTGAATCATTCTCAAAATACTTCGGCTTTGCTTCCATGACATCTGATTTTTTCGCGAGATTAAGCACACGTCCTAATGCTTCATGTATATATTTAAAAGTAGGATCCTGACGTTTATCTACAAGCAGCCTGGCTTTTTCAATGGTTGCTGCGAAATTTTGCACGCCATTCGTAAGCGTTGCTTCAACGACATCAGGATCAATGCCTTTCTCTCTTAATAGATAAGCAGCTCTAAGTTTAAAGAATTCATGTAAATCCTGATGCACTTCTTCTTCTGTACGTGTTGGAAGATTTAATTCACGATAGAATTGATGCACAAGGTCTATTAATTTCTCTACAGGAATATTCCATTGCTGACTCTGTAACGTCTGTAAAACCCCAAGTGCCTGTCTCCTTAACCCATAAGGGTCCTGAGAACCGGTTGGAATGATACCAATTGAGATGCTTCCTACAATCGTGTCAAGCTTATCCGCTATACTTACAATCGAACCGATTGTTGAAGAAGGAACAGCGCCGTTAGCCTGCCTCGGCATATAATGTTCATTAATAGCTCGCGCTACAGCTTCCTCTTCTCCAAATAAACGAGCATACTTTTCTCCCATCACTCCCTGGAGCTCCGTAAACTCATCAACCATTTGGGTAACAAGATCAAATTTGCATATCTCAGCAGCTCGTTCAGCTTGCTGCTTTTCTAAGTCATTCAAGTTAAGCCACTCACTGATTTTACCTGCTATTGCTCTAATACGCTTTACTTTATCCGCAAGGGTCCCAAGCTCAACTTGATATACCATTCGTGACAGCTTTTCCATTTTTTGATCAATCGTACCTTTTTGATCTTCTTCATAAAAGAACTGGGCATCTTTTAAGCGCGCTTTTAAAACTTTTTCATTTCCACGGGAGACCGTATCTAAATGTTTGTCGTCACCATTTCGAACTCCTACAAAATAAGGAAGAAGAGAACCTTCTTGAGAACGAACAGGGAAATAACGCTGATGTTCTTTCATTGATGTAATTAAAGCTTCTTCTGGTATGTCCAGGAATTCTTCATTATAAACTCCAAAAAAGACCGTTGGATATTCGACCAGATGAGTAACTTCCATTAATAAATCCTCATCAATAATAAGTTTCCAGCCTTTATCTTCTTCAAGCTTCAATAATTGCTCCCGTATGGCATTTTTTCTCTTCGTAACATTACTGATGACATATTCGTCGTTTAAAACTTCTTCATAGATCTCAGCTGAACGAAGAGAGGCTTTATCACCCAGGAAACGATGGCCGTATGTGATCCGGTCCGTCGTTACGTTTTCAATAGTGAAAGGAATAATTTCTTCACCGAACAGGGCGACCATCCACCGAATAGGCCGGGCGTACCTTAGATCGTAGCTTCCCCAGCGCATATTCTTGGAAAAGGTAATACTTAGAAACACAGAGCGAAAATCTTGAAGTAATTCTTTCGTTGCCTCTCCTTGAATAAACTTCGTTACGTGTACATATTCAGTGCCCTTTACTTCTTTGAAGTATATATCTTCTACATCTTTTCCTTGTCCTTTGGAAAAACCAATGGCTGCTTTTGTCCATTCTCCATTTTCGTCCAATGCAATTTTTTTAGCAGGGCCTTTGGCTTCTTCTTCGATATCAGGCTGCTTATCAGCTACATTGCTTATTTGGACTGCTAATCTCCTTGGAGTAGCGAATCCTTTCACTTCTCCAAAAGGAATCCGCTGCTCACGGAACCACGTTTCTGTCTTTACTTTTAATTGTTCTAAGGCATCATCTATAAATCTAGCCGGGAGTTCTTCTACTCCAAGCTCAAATAAAACCGTTTTACTCATGGTCTTCAACCTCCTTAGGTAGCATCGGGAATCCTAGTCGTTCTCTTTCTTCCACATAGGCTTTGGCAATTTTTCTTGCCAGGTTTCGGACTCGGGAAATGTATCCTGTACGTTCCGTAACGCTAATGACTCCTTTGGCATCTAAAAGATTAAAAGTATGTGAGCACTTCAGCACATAGTCATAGGCCGGGAATACTAAGCCTTTTTCCATAATTCTTTCTGCCTCTTTCTCGTAGGTGGAAAATAACGTAAAAAGCATATCTTCATCTGATTCTTCAAACGTATAAGTAGAATGTTCAAATTCCGGCTGCCTAAAGATATCTCCTACCGTGACTCCATTTGTCCATTCTAAATCAAATACGTTTTCTTTATCTTGAATATAAGAAGCCAGTCGTTCAAGCCCATAAGTAATCTCTGCAGATACAGGACGTGCTTCAAGTCCACCAATTTGCTGGAAATAAGTAAACTGAGTAATTTCCATACCATCCAGCCAAACTTCCCAACCTAAACCTGCCGCTCCAAGCGTAGGGTTCTCCCAGTTGTCTTCTACAAAACGAATATCGTGCTTAAGCGGATCTATACCTAACGCACGAAGGGAATCAAGGTAAAGTTCCTGAATGTTATCAGGAGATGGTTTCATAATGACCTGGAATTGATGGTGCTGATATAAACGATTCGGATTTTGTCCATAACGTCCGTCTGCAGGTCGTCTAGAAGGCTCTACGTAAGCAACGTTCCACGGTTCTGGACCAAGGCTTCTCAGCAGAGTCATTGGAGACATCGTACCCGCACCTTTTTCCGTATCATAGGCTTGCATCAATAAACACCCCTGCTCGGACCAATGGTTTTGCAATGTAAGAATCATGTCTTGTATATTCATTTTCTTCCTCCTCTTGTGAATCGAAGTCGCAGCCTTTCAAGAAAAAATAAAAATCCCGTCCCTATGTCTTCATCAGACATAGGGACGGGATTCCCGCGGTTCCACCCTACTTGCTTTTCCACATGGAAAGCCACTTTAAAGTAAATTGCTCAGGACTGCCTTCACTGAACCCAAGACGCTTGTCTTCCACCACCACAAGCTCGCTTTATTGTCTGGATCTCAGCTACTACTTTCCTTCTTCACAACGTATTATTAAGTAGTTGAATCATACTGAATAAATAAACGATTGTCAATCGAGATCATGTAAACAGATCTAATTGTTTTAAAAACTTCTTCGATTTAATTAAATACCCACCGTACTGATCATAATATTCATCCATAATTAAACGCAATATCTTTTTATTCTTTTCTTTCATAGAAATCTGGCCCAGCCGTTTGACATCCATATGTACAAAGATACGTAATAATCTAGGCAGAGGATCTGGAAGGCCATAGGCGTTTGGATCTTTGTGTTTGCAGCGATAACAAAGGAGTCCACCCTCAAGAATGGAGAAGGAATAGGGTCCTTCCTGGCTGCCACAGTTTATGCAATGATCCACCACTGGAGAAAAACCGGCTTTTTTAAATAATTTAAGTTCATAAATCATAGACAAAACAGCTGCATCTTTCCCCTCATTCATCCATAGCAGGGTTTGTAGAAATTGTTCGTACATAAATGGATCCGGCTGTTTTTCATCTATCAGCTTATCCACAAGTTCTGCCAGATAAGAGGCGTAAGCGGTTTTCACAATATCTTCGCGTATTGAGCGCAGGGAGGAAATCATTTCCCCCTGACTCAATGACCCCAGTCCCGATCCTATTTGAATTAAATACATCCCGTGAATAAAGGGCTGGGTTACCGAAGAGGTCCGGCTTTTAGGTTTTTTAGCACCTCGTGCCATCACCCCTATTTTCCCCTTTTCACGTGAAAAAAGCGTTATAATCTTATGGGTTTCTCCGTAATCTCTCGTTCGGATAACAATGCCTTCGACCTTTTCTAACAAAGCACTCACCCGCTTCTAGTCTTACAAATTTAAATCCTCTTGAGATTCCTGTTCGATAGAGGAAGCTTGATGTTCAGGAGATTGCTGACTTTGTTCCTTCATTTCCTTCATCAATAAATAAGTTTCAATGTTTCCTGTTTGTCTAAACACATTCCATGGAAGGTTTTCGAGCAAAAGAAACACCGCCTTTCTTATATTCACTGAGCATCGGAATTACATCATTAGCATGCTTCTTAAAGGTGAAATCATAAGACTTAATTTTTTCCAACTCTTAATAATCTTCTTCGTTATACCCAAAATCACTTAGCTGAACTTGACGGTTTCTCCAGTCTTTCTGGACTTTTACCCAAAGTTCTAAAAAGACTTTGCTGCCCAATAAAGATTCAATATCGTGTCTGGCACGCTTGCCTATCTCTTTAAGCATACTTCCCTGCTTACCAATAATAATTCCTTTTTGAGATTTTCTCTCTACTATTATGGCAGCCTGAATATAAACAGCATTTTTATTTTCTCTTGGCTCAATCCCTTCAATTACTACAGCTATAGAGTGTGGGATTTCTTCATGAGTCAAGTGCAAAACCTTTTCACGAATGAATTCACTAATAACGAATCGTTCAGGATGATCCGTAATCTGGTCTTCAGGATAAAATTGCGGTCCTTCTGGTAAATGTCCTTTTAATACATCGAGCAAATGGTTTACGTTATTTCCTTCTAAAGCAGAGATAGGGATGATTTCTTCAAAGTCCAGCTTTTCCTTATACTGTTCAATAAGAGGAAGCAGCTGGTCGGGATGTACTCGATCAATTTTATTAATAATTAAATAAACTGGCTGATTTACACGCTGCAATCGATCAATTATAAATTGATCACCACGGCCGTATCCTTCTTCGGCATTGATCATAAATAATATGGCATCTACCTCATTTAATGTATTTTCTGCTACATTAACCATATAATCTCCGAGCTTATGTTTAGGTTTATGAATACCTGGAGTATCGATAAAGACAATTTGAGACTCTTTATCTGTCATAACTCCCTGGATTTTATTCCTGGTTGTCTGTGGTTTGTCACTCATAATCGCGATTTTTTCTCCAATTACGCGGTTCATAAAAGTGGATTTGCCTACATTTGGCCTGCCCACAATTGTGACGAAACCGGACTTGAAATTATCATTCATAGTTGTGCCTCCAATGTTTCTTCCTTCACTTCGTTATTACTGAACTTACGATCAAGTTCTATGTGTTTACTCATCTATTAAAATAAGGTGATCAAATGCGGGACAAAGATAAATCCCCCTACAATTAACGAGGCTATACTAGCTATTAGTACAGCTCCGGCCGCAATATCTTTAACAAGGCCTGCCAGTGGGTGATATTGAGGCGCCAGGTAATCCATCACTCGCTCGATACTTGAATTAATCATCTCCAGCGTAATGACAATGGCAATCATAATGATAAGAAGTGCCCATTCTACAGTAGATACTCTTAAAGCCGCACCCGCTGCAATACACAGAGTTCCGGCAATCAGATGAATACGAAAGTTTCTTTCTGAACTCCAAACTTCCTTTATTCCCTTCCATGCAAAACGAAAGCCGATGGACTTCTTTTTTTTATGACCTTTCAAGTCCGAATTCATGAAGGATTTCCTCTTGTCTATTAAACATCGATTTTTCCTCTTCTTCATTTTCATGATCATATCCTAATAAATGCAAAAAGCCGTGAAGGGCTAAGAAACCTAATTCTCTTTCCAGCGAATGACCGTAATCTTCAGCCTGTTCCTTCGCCTTATCTAGAGAAATCACGATATCGCCAAGCATGAGAGGGAGGTCTTCGCTGAGAATTTTTGTTTCGCCTTCTCCTTCTTCCTGCATAGCAAAAGAAATTACGTCAGTAGGTTGGTCTTTCTGACGATAATTTCGATTAATTTCTTGAATCTCGTTGTTATCAACAAAACTTATGGAAACTTCAGCGTCCGGTTGTACACCCTCTTTATCACCTGCAAAACGAATGATACGTTGGATTAAATCCACATAAGCTTCATCTACTGAATTAGTTTCATCTTGAAAATCGATTTGAATCATATTATTTCCTCCTCAAGCTGCAATTTTCACTAACATGCTGTATTCAGGAATGTAATTTATACAATGATTGAATATAGCTTCTTCCGTTATTTTCATCAAAGATAGCTAACGACTGTTGGATTTATTACCCACGTCCTAACTTTCCTAAACAACGCAGACATTTTTGGTTTCTTTATTAATATAAGTTGTTATAGACCATGATACCTTCAAGAGCGAAGGAAAACAAATCCACCTCGCAAAAAAAGTTTAACGTAACCCAAGCCTTACCTATGTAAAAATCTAATCTTTCTTCATGAAATAAAACAAGGCCCGTATAAAGGGCCTTAGGAATTGTCTTTCTCATAAGCGTCGATGATCCGCTGTACTAGAGGGTGTCTTACTACATCAGATTGATCTAAATGAATGAAGGCAGACCCTTTTACTTTACCGAGCTTTTCTTCTGCAACCTTCAAGCCTGACTTAACCCCTTTTGGTAGATCAACTTGAGTAATATCACCTGTAATAATCATTTTGGAACCAAATCCAAGACGAGTCAGAAACATCTTCATCTGTTCAGGAGTCGTATTTTGAGCTTCGTCTAAGATCGCAAAGGCATCATCCAGGGTACGTCCTCGCATATAAGCAAGAGGGGCTATTTCAATCGTACCTCGGTCAATGAGACGTGCGGTATGTTCCGTTCCAAATACATCATGAAGGGAATCGTAAAGCGGTCGGAGATAGGGATCCACCTTTTCCTTAAGATCTCCGGGTAAAAACCCTAGGCTTTCGCCAGCTTCAACTGCTGGTCGAGTTAAAATGATTCGTTTCACATCACCTTTTTTCAAAGCATTTACTGCCATAACGACAGCCAAATAAGTTTTACCGGTCCCTGCTGGACCAATACCGAAAACTAAATCATTGTTTTTAATAGCAGAGATATAGTTTCTTTGCCCAAGTGTTTTTACACGTATCGATTTACCTTTACTGTTCCTTGTGATTTCATCTTCAAATAAAGCTTCGAATTGATTGATTTTACCTTTTTTGGCTAGTTCTACGGCATAAACAATATCTCTTTCCGTAATGGTTAATCCTTTACGAATAATAGCAAGCACAGAATGAAGAATATCCTCCACTAATTGAACCTGCTCGGCTTGTCCGGAAACTCGAACCGTTTCCCCTCTTGAAATAATGGTTACTTTTAATTGTTCTTCGATCTGCTTTAAATTTCTATCTTCTGTCCCAAAAAGGGCCAGCGCTTCGGTTGTATTATCTAATTGAATGTCCATTGTTTTTAAATCTTCCGGCATACTCAATCTCCTTGACTTATATACTTGGTCACTGCTATGTTTTCATGAACTTTGAATAATAGGATTAATTTTACTTTACCATTCTCCTCACGAAGGTGCAAAACTTTTTCTTTCATGACTTTAGCCTCTTTTCCAAGGTATTGGTTCAGGCTTTCTCTTGCTGTTATAATTCCCATTTTTTGGATTTTATCTTTGGATTGTTCGTATTTTTTTGAGTCTATTTCATAATAATGAATGGCTTTTAGGTCAATTGGTGACCTCCATCCAAACCATTCCCAATTGGTCTCTTCGTTCTCACTTCTGAATTGTGAGCCCTTTCCCTTCCACCATCCCCATATAGGAAGAGTTAAAGATCCAATTTTCAATTGGTACTCTCTTACTTCCAGTCCATCAGTTAACTGAAGCACTTGTGTCATCGGAAGATTTTGGTCGACTTTATACCAGGTTTCGGCGATGACCTCACCCTCCGCATGGACAAGTATATCTTTATCTTCAACCAATTGACCCGTAGCCAGTTTTTGGCCTTTTTTAACTACATCATTTACGGTAACAAGTGGTCTTCCTTTTTCAATAAACGTTTTTACTATCATGCCCTTTTTTTCTGCCACCAAGTCAGAGGGACGAAGGTTCTTATTTGTATCATGCCTGGTCTTTTCTACACCGTACAGCTGATAACTTGTACCCTTCTTATTAACTCCTATCCATAAAAGATCAGGAATATCATCAAGCAGCTTTCTTTGTATATCATTAGGATCGTCCATACCAATTGTCAACTTGCCCGGGGAAACGCCATAGGTTTTTAATTTTTTTTCTACATTAGCTTCCAGTTCGGGAGTCAAGCCTTCCACTTTAATAGACCAAAGTGTATTAGCTAATAAAAAAACGACTACAACGGAAAGCATGAAAGCGGCCATTAAAGCTTTTCGCTGTGTGATTTTCCTGTAATAGAACGGAAGGCCTCTTCCTCCCAAGATCGAAAGTTTACAACGATACTTTTTCCGTAACTGCCTGAAAGTTTTCCATTCACTAAGTCTAATGCTCATTATTACTTCATGTTCATTGACTCGCTTAATATTTGAAATTACACATCCCCTTCGGACGCACGCCTGGAGGAACGGTTCAATCATTTTTCCTTGCACTTTAATTTTCATGCTGCCTTGAAAGAAGTCATGCTGCATCTTCATAGTCATTTACTCCCCCTTAAGCTTCAGGCAGGAATTCCACCGATTTTATTTCTCCCTCTAGCAATAGTTCTTCTTTCAGCATCATCTTTACTCCAAGATCTTTTCCAATTATCTTCACTTGGCCCTGCTTATATTGAATCCTTACTTCATTATCGGAAAAATGCAGAAGCCCCGTGTGATTTTCTATGTACACATGAATCGACCCAATTGTCGTAATTCTGGGTAAATCAAGCATTACATCAGAAGGTAAATCGAAATAACGTCCGATCCATGTACGGATTTGCTTTTGCCATTTAGTCATTCGACTCCCCCCTCTTTTTATTTATACGAAAAACGCACGAATTGTATCACTACAATTCGTGCGTTTCGTTTATCTTTTTCTTGGATGAGATTGATGAGGCTTATACGCTCGGGGCTGCCCGAGTATCTCTGCTGCAAGAACTCCTTCAGCTAATCGTTTCTTATCCCACTTATTCAATTTTTTAAGTTTAGGAAGATTAGGTACAGGGTCTTCCTCGGGCACATAACGCTCCATTTGCCCTTCCTGGATCTTACCAGTGGTATGAATATCCTTATTCGGTGTTTCGTACGTAAACGTTCTCTGAGGGTCTTTAGAAACTTTATCTTTTGAATACCCTTTGATCTTTTCCTGTTGTTCTTCATAGTATTCTTGCAGACTTTTCTGACCCGCTTCCGTTCTTAAAGGACCTCGCTCCTCCGCTTCCTCAGAAGGTGCGCTTGGATACCTGGAGGGTCCAGGCTGATTTTGTTTACGTTCATCTTCCTGATCATTTCCCATTCGGCTGAAAAAGCTAATAATACCGCCTATAACAGCAGCTACAATGAGAAAGTTACTGAATAATAGTTCAAAAAGTTCTCCCATAATAATTCTCCTTTTCGCTAATCAAGGGGATTAACTTTCTTCACCTTCGCCCTGCTCGCCCTCAGACATCTTGCCAAGTGTATTTCTCATATCGGTGTCAGCATTAATATTTTGGTAATTCATATAATCCATGACGCCCATTTTTCCTGAACGAAGAGCTTCTGCAAGAGCCTGTGGAACTTCAGCTTCAGCTTCCACCACTTTAGCCTGCATTTCCTGTACGCGGGCGCGCATTTCTTGTTCTTGAGCAATTGCCATAGCCCGGCGTTCTTCGGCTTTAGCCTGCGCAATATTTTTATCAGCTTCTGCCTGGTCTGTCTGTAAGATAGCACCAATGTTCTTCCCGATATCAATATCCGCAATATCTATGGATAAGATTTCAAAGGCCGTTCCGGCATCTAGCCCTTTTCCTAATACATTTTGTGAGATCATATCAGGATTTTCCAACACTTTATTATGGCTTTTACTTGAACCAATGGTCGATACAATTCCTTCTCCTACACGGGCTATAACTGTGTCTTCACCCGCACCACCGACTAAGCGGTCGATATTAGCACGTACGGTAATTCGTGCTTTAGCTTTCACTTCTATGCCATCCATAGCAACACCCGCAATAAACGGGGTTTCAATAACTTTTGGATTTACGCTCATTTGGACAGCTTCTAAAACATCACGACCTGCCAGGTCAATCGCAGCGCAGCGCTCGAAACTCAATTCAATATTTGCACGCTGAGCAGCAATTAGCGCGTTAACCACCCGGTCAACATTACCGCCGGCTAAATAGTGACTTTCCAATTGGTTGGCATCTACATTTACACCGGCCTTATGAGCTTTAATCAATGGATTAATAACTCTGGAAGGTACAACTCTTCGTAACCGCATTCCAACTAGAGTGAAAATACTGATCTTGACTCCAGCTGCCAGAGCGCTGATCCAAAGCATCACCGGGATAAAAGTAAATAATACAGCTAATACAATGATAATGACACCAATGACAATAATTGGCATAAGTTCTTGTAGCGTCATTCTTTCTCCTCCTCTTTCTCTTTTGATGAAAGCTCACGTACTACTATACGGGAACCTTCTGTTTTTAACACTTTAACCGATTGTCCAGTGCCCACAAATCCTCCCTCAGTTACTACATCCAGGCGTTCACCATCGAAAACCGCAGTACCTGCAGGTCTTAAAGGGGTCATGGTTTCACCAACCATTCCAATCAACTCTAAGCGGCTGGTAGAGGATAAATATCCTTTCTCTGCAGAGGTGGAATCCTGAAGGATAATATGACGGAAAAAACCTCGCTCAAGCCCCATGGTTTTAAACAGTACAATGGAGACAATAATAGTCGCAATCAAGGCTATTCCAATACTCATGGCCATGTGCCCCATATCCGCAGATGAAAGCATAAGAGAGGCTACAATGGAAACGACTCCCGCAATTCCAGCAATACCTCCTGGTAGAAAGATTTCCGCTATAACAAGGCCTATTCCAAGTATTAGCAAAATAATAGCTTCATATCCAGCAAGTCCTGCCACAATGTGTCCATAAAAGAATAAAACGAGTGAAAGCAGACCCATTATTCCCGGTATTCCAAACCCCGGGGAATACAACTCTACGATCAGCCCGAGACTTGCGACGGAAAGCAAAATAGGAATGACGACCGGATCGGTTAAAAATCTGGCTAAATTCTCTGCCATTGTAGGATTATTTTCAGTTACTTTCGCTTCAGACAATCCTAACTCATTAAGTAATTCAACACGATCTTCTACAATACCTTCTGCATACCCTACTTCTTCGGCTTCACTAGGTCCAAGTGTTAAAAATTCTCCTTCAGCGGCATTATATTCGGGAAGGTCTACACTACTATCAGCCATTGCACGGGCGTAAATAGGATCTCGTCCATTGGATTCAGCAGCAGCTACCATCGAGGATATCCAGGCAGACTGGGCTTTTTTATCGGCAGCTGTACCATCTGAGTTAATTACTCCTGAAGCCCCCATAGTTGCTTGCGGTTTCATATAAATATTGTCCGCATTAAGAGCTATATAGGAACCTGCTGAATATGCCCGGCTGGTGACAAAAGCCGTATTCGGGATATCAAGGTCCTGAAAAATCTCACCTATATCTCCAGCAGCATCTACCCTGCCCCCAGGTGTATCTATTTCGAATATAATATGATCGACACCATTTTCAGCAGCTTCTTCCGTGGTCCTCTTTAGAAAAGCAGCCATCCCCCGTTCCACTGTATCTTGCACAGGAATAATATACACCTGCTCCCCTTCTCCCTGAGCGTGCACAGAAGAATAAAGGTGAAAGATGGATAAAGCAGCGGCTAACACTACCATGCAAAAGATTATGGATAAACGAAAAGTCCTTTTCATTAAACGATCACCTCCTTATGCTCTTAGCTTTCCCAAGGAATACTACATATACGAAAAGAACATCCTCCAGGTTTCAAAAAAATATAAAAAGACCTCTCTAAAAAGAGAGGTCTTTATATTTAAGATAATTGCTGAAGTACAAGCTTATTGACTTTGGAGCCATCGGCTTTACCTTTAACTTTAGGCATTACGGCACTCATGACTTTACCCATGTCACTTTTCGATGTAGCTCCTACCTCTTGAATTGTTTCTTGAACAACTTGTTTAAGTTCTTCATCTGAGAGCTGTTCCGGCATATATACTTGTAAAATCTCAATTTCACGCTTGAGTCCTTCTACAAGATCTTCGCGTCCAGCTTCTTTGAATTCGTGGAGGGAATCTTTTCTCTGCTTAACCTCACGGGTTAATACAGTTAATTCTTCTTCTTCAGTTAATGAATCTTTCCCCAATTTAATAGCCTCATTTTGCAAAGAAGCTCTAGCCATCCGGATCGTAGACAATTTTTCTTTGTCACGAGCTTTCATAGCGGTTTTCATATCCTGGGTCAGATTTTCAGTTATAGTCATCGTTCCGCACCCTCTATTAGTTACTACTTACGCTTTCTAGCCGCCTCAGACTTTTTCTTACGGCGTACGCTAGGCTTATCGTAATATTCACGCTTACGATATTCAGCTAATGTACCACTTTTTGATACATCCTTCTTAAAGCGACGAAGAGCATCTTCAAGAGACTCGTTTTTACGAACGCGAGTTGTGTTTGACATGCAATTTCCCTCCCTCCGAAGCAAAAACCTGATTCTTTGTATAGGAACCTCCCATACCTTTGACAATTATATTATATGGTTTAAAAACGGTCAACTTTTTTATTCATTACTTTTAGATAAATCACCTGTTTTTTACATGATAATTCAGTTTTAAATATGTAGATTTGGTTATATAGATAGGGGTTTCCTGATTTTTCAAATCCGGGTCCCTCTTCCAGAAAATTTTATCTTGATAATGGCAACCTTCTATTCGAGTGATGGTCCATTCACGATCACCCATAGGAATGAATGAATCAATGTTACATTCCATGTAAACATTCTCAGCTCATCACTATTCAAACATAGACGTGAGATTGATAAATAAGCATGCAACATTCCGCTAGAAAATTAGCATCACTCTCGATAAGTACTCCAACTACAGTTAACCATGCCTGGATAACAATTCAATTTCAGTGGTCCTGATTTTCCATTTGCTTCTTCAACCTTTGATTATATCTAATTATAACAGATATGGAAAAAAAAGAAAGCCGCTAGCTTTTCAGCAGGACGGCTCTCTCACAATATTAATAATCTGATGTTCCTTGTTCGCCCTTAAGAATAGAAATTCCTGCGCTGGCGCCTATGCGTGTAGCACCTGCTTCAATCATTTCGTTCGCACCTTCATAATCACGAACGCCGCCTGAAGCTTTTACTCCCATCTCTGGACCAACCGTTTTGCGCATAAGACTGATATCAGCCACAGTTGCTCCACCGCCAGAAAATCCAGTTGATGTTTTCACATAATCTGCTCCTGCCTCTTTAGCAAGGTGAGAAGCTTTTTCTTTTTCTTCTTCAGTTAATAGAGACGTTTCGATAATGACTTTTACGATTGCTTTTCCTGCTGCTTCACGTACAACAGCTTCTATGTCTGATTGTACAGCTTCAGCATTTCCTGACTTAAGCTCTCCGATGTTAATAACCATATCCACTTCTTCAGCACCTTTTTCAATCGCCTGACGGGTTTCAAAAGCTTTTGTTTCTTTAGTGGAAGCTCCTAATGGAAAGCCTATAACCGTACATACTTTTACGTCCGTGTCCTTTAACTTTTCATAGCAATAGTCTACCCAGTAAGGATTTACACAAACGGAGGCAAAGTCGTACTCTGCAGCTTCTTCGCATATTTGAGTGATCTTTTCCTTGGTTGTGTCTGGTTTTAATTGTGTATGGTCAATCATCTTTGCAAGATTTTGTCCCATGTATTTAATCTTCCCTTCTGATTTTGGAGTTGTTCGTACAACTAATTTTAACATACCTAGGCACATTAAGGAATCCAAGCTTCTTCAGCTATTCTTTCCTCTTTCCTCAAAATGATAAGAAAGAGTGGATAGGAAATATAAAGGCGCCGTTTCCATACGAAGAATTCTCGGACCAAGGCGCACCGTCAAAAAGCCTGCACTCACTAAATCACTAACCTCTTTTTCAGAAAAACCCCCCTCTGGTCCAAAAACGACCAGAACCCTATCGTCCGGCTTTATCATTTCTAATATAGAGGCGAGCGGTCTATATGATTTGCGACGTGCTTCATCTGCATGTGCCAGGATACACCAGTCATATTCTTTAGTTAAATGAATGAGCTCTTGAAAGGACAATAGAGAATGAATCTCGGGAATACGAATTCTTTCCGATTGCTCACTAGCTTCTTTAGCAATCTTTTGCAGCCGTTGAATTTTCTTTTCTGCCTTTTTTTCATCCCATTTAGCCACTGATCGCTCAGCCTGATAAGGAATAAATGTGAAGGCTCCAAGTTCCGTTCCTTTTTGAACGACTTGCTCTAACTTGTCCCCTTTACCAAGGCTTTGCACGATACTTACCTGAACGGGAAGTTCACGATTTTCCTCTAACCATTCCTCTACCCAGCATTCTACATGATTGGACGTTACTTCTGAAATTTCGCATATAGCCGGTCCAAGTTCCGGGTGAATTCCGATCAGCTTGTCTCCTTTATCCATGCGCATGACTCGAGAAATATGATGCACATCTTCTCCTGTAATCCACAGGCGCTCGTTTTCCCAACTAGATCCTTTTACAAAATAACGCTGCATCCAACATCACCTTGATTCTGGCTTTCTGGCAATAATACTGATCCAGTCTTCCATTTTATTCGTTTCCACAATATCAAAACCGGAACTTTTCAGACGTTCCAGCACCATTTCCTTTTTACCAGATATAATTCCGCACGTAATAAAATATCCTCCAGGTTTAACGACTTTAAAAGCATCATCCGTAAACCGAACGATAATTTCAGCCAGTATATTAGAAACAATCAGATCCGCTTCCTGTTCGACTCCTTCAAGAAGATTATTAAGCTTAGCGGAAACTTGATTTTCAACCCCATTCAACTCGGCATTAATCATGGTACTTTTTACTGCAATATCATCCAGATCAAAAGCATGAACGTGGCTTGCCCCTAATAAAACAGAGGCGACACTTAATATTCCAGAACCTGTCCCTACATCCAATACTAAATCGTCTTTTTGTAAATACTGTTCCAAAGCCTGGATACTAAGAACAGTTGTTGGATGAGTACCTGTCCCGAAAGCCATACCGGGATCCATTTCGATGATTATTTCATCACTGGAAACAGGAGTATAATCTTCCCATGTCGGCATAATGGTAATCCTTTCAGAGATCTTAACCGGCTTGTAATACTTTTTCCAGGCTGTCGCCCAGTCCTCTTCCTGAACCTCGCTAAGGGTTACTACATTTCTTCCCACATCTATCCCAAACTCATGGAGGTTATTTATAGATTGCTTAATTCCCTCAATCGTCTCCCCCAAAAAGCTGTTCATAGGTAAATAAGCTTTAACATAGACTCCTTCTTCAGGATAATCTTCAGGGTTCAATTCATAAATTTCTCCCAAATCAGTCTGGCCTTTCATCATATCCTGCGGGTCTTCAATTACGACTCCGCTGGCTCCTGATTCGTGTAAAATATTGGATATTGGTTCGATCGCTTCATTAGTTGTATGAATACAAAATTCAGACCATTTCATTGGACTCCACTCACTTTATAGTTTTTTATTGCCAGTATGCGAATACCTGCAGGCTATTTTTTTGCCTTCGGCTACGTTATTCCCCAGAATTGATAACAGCAAATAGAATTATATCTCATATAAAAAAGAGTGTCTGAGCGATTTACGGGACCTTACAGATTTAAAAACCCTGTGAACCGTTTTTCGTTCCAGACACTCTCCTTTTTATTCTATCAGTCACCTTTAAAGGCGCGCTTCATGCGTTCAAAAAAGTTACCGTGCTGCTCTTCTGTAGCATCGTTTCCGCTAATATCATTAAACTCACGCAGCAGTTCTTTTTGCCGTTCTGTAAGATTTTTCGGTGTGATAATTTTCATTTTCACGTGCTGATCTCCTTGACCGCGACCATGAACATTTGGAGCACCTTTTTCTTTCAAACGGAATGTTTTACCAGTTTGAGTACCTGCTGGAATCTTAAGCATAACTTTTCCGTGAACGGTTGGGACTTCAATCTCATCACCAAGGGCTGCTTGTGCAAAAGTCAACGGGATTTCACAAAAGATGTGGTCGCCCTCGCGCTGGAAGAACTCATGAGGCTGAACGCGGATCACTACAAACAGATCGCCTGCAGGTCCCCCATTTACTCCTGCCTCACCTTTTCCTTGGACACGGATTTGATGACCTTCATCGATACCTGCCGGGATATCAATATGAATTTTATTACGTTTTGTCACCCGGCCATCACCGCCGCAAGTTTGACATTTATCTTTAATAATTTTACCGCTTCCCTGACAGTAATGACATACTCTGCGGTTAACTACGCGGCCAAACGGTGTGTTCTGCTCCTGGTTGATTTGCCCACTGCCTTCACAGTGTGGACACGTGTCTGGCGTAGTACCTGGTTTAGCACCAGAACCATCACAAGTATCGCAGGCTTCTTCCACTGGAATTTCTACATCAGTACTTTTACCAAATATGGCTTCTTCGAATTGTAAAGTCATGGTGTATTGTAAGTCAGCACCCTTACGTGGAGCGTTTGGGTCACGCTGACGGCCACCACCGCCAAAGAACATATCGAAAATATCTCCAAAGCCGCCAAAGTCTTGACCGCCTCCGAAACCACCAAATCCTTGGTTAGGATCCTGATGACCAAACTGATCGTACTGAGCACGTTTTTGCTGGTCACTTAATGTTTCGTACGCTTCTTTCGCTTCCTTAAATTTCTCGGAAGCATTCTCCTCTTCACTAACATCAGGATGATACTTTCGTGCTAGTTTTCGGTAAGCCTTTTTAATTTCGTCTTTAGAGGCATCCTGGGATACACCCAGCACCTCATAATAATCGCGTTTACTCACTTGTCGATCACTCTCCCGGACACTATTACATAACGTTTATATTAACATTGACTGGTTTGTTGAAGCAAACATGATGGAGTTCATCCCTACGTGAAAAAAAGTCAAAGCCAAGAAGATCCTGACTTTGACTTTTCTTTTTTTACATATTATTATTTTTTGTTCTCGTCATCGTTAACTTCTTCATAATCAGCATCCACAACATCTTCATCAGCTTCGCCTTCCTGGCCTTGCTGTGCTTCCGCTTGCTGCTGAGCCTGCTCGTAAAGCTTCACAGATAGAGCTTGAACTTGTTCTTGAAGAGCATCTTTCTTCTCTTTAATCGCCTCTTGGTCTTCACCTTCGAGGGCAGTCTGAAGTTCTTCTTTAGCTGTTTCAGCTTTTTGTTTTTCTTCTTCGCTTACTTGCTCACCAAGATCTTTGATCGTCTTATCAGTTGTGAAGATAAGTTGGTCAGCTTCATTGCGAAGCTCGATCGCTTCACGTTTTTTCTTGTCTTCTTCAGCATTTTCTTCAGCCTGGCGAACCATATCTTCTACTTCTTCGTCAGAAAGACCTGAAGAGGATTTAATAGTAATGGACTGTTCTTTATTCGTACCCATATCTTTCGCACGAACATTTACAATTCCGTTTGCATCAAGATCAAAGCTAACTTCGATTTGAGGCACACCGCGTGGAGCCGGTGGAATATCGGTTAGTTGGAAACGTCCTAGTGTTTTGTTGTCCTGGGCCATTTCACGTTCACCTTGAAGGACATGGATGTCAACCGCTGTTTGGTTATCAGCAGCTGTGGAGAACACTTGTGAATGGCTAGTTGGGATCGTTGTATTACGTTCGATCAGTTTAGTCGTAACTCCACCCATAGTTTCAATACCAAGAGAAAGTGGTGTCACGTCTAGAAGGACAACATCTTTCACATCGCCTTGAAGAACTCCACCTTGAATAGAAGCACCAAGTGCTACCACTTCATCAGGGTTTACACCTTTAGACGGATCTTTACCTACTTCTTTCTTGATCGCTTCCTGAACGGCAGGAATACGTGTAGAACCACCAACAAGAAGTACTTTATGAATGTCACTAGCACTCATGCCAGCATCTTTCATAGCTTGACGAGTCGGCTTCATAGAACGCTCAATTAGATCAGATGCAAGTTCTTCGAATTTAGCGCGTGTCAGATTCATTTCAAGGTGAAGCGGTCCAGCCTCTCCAGCTGTGATAAATGGAAGAGAAATCTGAGTTTGAGCTACACCAGATAGATCTTTTTTCGCTTTTTCAGCGGCATCTTTCAAGCGCTGCTTAGCCATTTTATCTTGAGATAGATCAATACCATTTTCTTTTCTGAATTCAGCTACCATGTGATCGATGATAACCTGGTCAAAATCGTCACCACCAAGACGGTTGTCACCGGCAGTAGCTACAACTTCAAATGTACCTTCGCCAATGTCCAGGATAGATACGTCGAACGTACCGCCACCAAGGTCATAGACAAGGATTGTCTGGTCTTGATCTTCTTTATCAATACCATAAGCAAGTGCTGCTGCTGTAGGTTCGTTAATAATACGCTCAACCTCAAGACCTGCAATTTTACCAGCATCTTTCGTAGCTTGACGTTCAGCATCATTGAAATAAGCAGGTACAGTAATAACCGCTTTATCTACTGTGTCTCCCAGGTAATCTTCTGCATAATTCTTGATGTATTGAAGGATGATAGCAGAAACTTCCTGTGGAGTGTACTCTTTTCCTTCTACTTCTACTTTGTGATCTGTACCCATGTAACGTTTGATGGAAAGAATTGTGTTAGGGTTTGTGATTGCTTGACGCTTAGCTACTTCCCCTACTTGACGCTCCCCATTTTTAAAAGCAACGGCTGATGGAGTCGTACGGTTACCCTCTGGATTAGGGATAACTTTTGATTCTCCACCTTCCATTACAGCTACACAAGAGTTTGTTGTACCTAAATCAATTCCAATAATTTTACCCATGGTTTTGTGTCCTCCTTTACCTTACTACATCTAATTTTAATTTACTGATTTACTTTTACCATAGCCGGGCGGATAACCCGATCATTTAGCCGATACCCTTTTTGCAGTTCTTCTACTACAATATTGGAGCCAAAGTTTTCATCTTCGACTTGCATCACGGCCTGGTGGAGATGAGGATCAAACTCTTCTCCTTGAGATGCAATCTCTTCCACTCCCTCTTTCTCAAGAGCACTGTGGAACTGTTGATATACCATTTTGATACCTTCTACAAATTTCTGAGATGCATCTCCATCTACTTCAACCTGCAAAGCTCTTTCGAAGTTATCCATTACAGGAATTAACTCTTCAACTAAGCTTTGGGATCTATATTTCCGATCCGCTTCTCTTTCTTTCTGAGTACGGCGTCGGAAATTATCATAATCAGCTTGAAGACGAAGCAAACGGTTCTGCGCTTCTTCTTTTTCCTCACGCAGCTGTTCCAATTCAGAGCTTTCCTCTACTACTTCTGCTTCTTCATCAGCTGTTTGATTTTCTTCATTCGTTTCATCAATAATTTCTTGATTCTGCTGCTTACTTTCTTCCACGACTTCCACCTCCTAAATTCCAATTCACCGTTAATGACTATAACATGAATTGATATGCTGAAAAAGCAATATACAATAAAGAAGCGATGGGATAAAAAACCGCTCTTTATGATAAAAGGTTAGTACCACCCTTTGAACGTTTCCGTCATGTGTTTAGATAAAACATTCATTAATGAAAACATCCGGTTGTACTCCATACGTGTGGGACCTAACAAAGCAATAGTACCTATTTGGTTATTGCTTAGTTTATAACTAGCTGTGATCAGGCTGCAGTTCTGCATCGCATCAAAAGGATTTTCCTGACCTATTCGTACATTAATCCCTTCCTCACCTGAACGCAGTAAATCTGCGATATCATTCTCCTGCTCGATCGTAGCGTAGAGAGAACGTACTTTATCGAGGTCCCTAAATTCGGGCTGCATCAGAATGTTCGTTTTACCACCAATGTAAAGCTTAGTGCTATGATCATCCAGAAGAGCAGCCTGTAAGTAAGAGAATGCCTGTTCATGCTGGTCCGTATGGGTCTTGAGCAAATCACTAATTTCAGTATGCAGCTTTTCATGCAGCTTCACTAAGGGCACACCTTGAAGACGACTGTTTAAAATGTTAACCATTTTTTCAAGGTTTGAAGGATTTATTTCCACAGGAACGTTGAACGCTCTATGTTCCACGTGACCTGTATTGGTAACCAGAATAGCAATCGCCGATTGATCATTCAAAGGAACGATCTGGAGCTGTTTTAATTTGGTTTCAAACACTTCAGGACCAAGAATAATGGACGTATAATTTGTTAAATCTGACAGAATACCGGCAGATTTCTGCACGACTCTCTCAAATTCAAGCATCTTGTCGTCGAAGGCTTCCCTAATAGTCACTATTTCTTTGTTCGACAGACGTAAAGGAGCAAGAAGGTGATCCACATAAAAACGGTAGCCCTTCTCAGATGGAACTCGTCCAGAAGAAGAATGGGTCTTTTCAATATATCCCATCTCCTCAAGGTCTGCCATTTCATTTCTAATTGTAGCTGAACTAAACGTTACAGCATCTTTTTTAGCAATTGACCGCGACCCCACAGGTTGTGCAGTCAGAATGAAATCATCAATAATCACTTGCAAAATGAGCAATTGTCTTTCAGTTAACATCGATGATCACCTCTGTTAGCACTCGAATAAAGTGAGTGCTAAATCTAATAATAAATTATCAAAAGGGGTTGAGGATGTCAACGGATAACATTTAATTTTTAGTCATCAATAAGAAATTCTTGAAATACTTCATTTCCCAGTATCCGTCCACGTGGAGTTAAATGAATTTTGTCACTTTGCTGCTCAATTAATCCTCTTTTTTTCAAAGATGGAAAAGCCTCTCCAAACACTTCTTCTGCGTCACGATTGTACTTTTCACGAAATCTTGTTAATGAAACCCCGGACGTTTTTCTGAGGCCCAGAAACATTTCCTCTTCCATTTGCTCTTTCACACCTATGGGTTCCTCATGAAGAACTGGTTTCCCGTTTTCCATTGCTTGTTTTACATACGCGGGAAGCGGACGTATATTAATCGTTCTTTTGCCTGGAAGGTATCCATGTGATCCAGCTCCGATTCCGTAATAATATTCATTATTCCAGTATGTCAGGTTATGCTTGCTTTCAAACCCGGGTTTTGCGAAATTACTGATCTCATACTGCTGGACACCGTTTGCCGCGAGCTTCTCCTGAAGCATTTCATACATTTGGGCTTCATCTTCTTCAGGGGGCTTCACTAGAGTACCCTTATTATAACGCTGATAAAACACCGTCTTAGGTTCAATTTGCAGCGAGTAAGAGGAGTAGTGGGGTAAACCGAATTGAAGAGCCTCATCAATCGTCTTTTCAAAATCTTTAACACTTTGCCCGGGAAGAGCATACATGAGATCAATGCTCACGTTAGATAACCCTACCTGCAGGAGACGATCAATATTGGTGTACACGTCTTTCACTCGATGGACACGACCAATTTTTTCAAGCATGTCATCATCGAAAACCTGAACACCTAAGGAAATTCGGTTCACTCCATAATCTTTCAGCATTTGTACTTTCTCCAGATCCAGATCTCCTGGATTTGCTTCAAACGTATATTCTTCGCAAGAAGCTATATCAAAATGATTATGAATCATATCAAGGAGCTTCCTCAACTGTTTGTGGGTCACAACAGTAGGTGTGCCACCGCCGACAAAAATAGTTTGTACTACAGCTTTTTCTCCAGGTACGTAAGTGTGTATTTCCTTTTCTAACGCTTCCAAATATTCATCAGCGAGTTTCTCGTTATAAAAAAACTTTGTAAAGTCACAGTAATGACAAATCTGCTGGCAAAAAGGGATGTGAATATAAGCGGAAGGTATATTCATAGATGTTGTTCCACCTTTCATAAGGAAAACCGCAAGAGATTCACTCCTGCGGCTTTATTCATTATCTTCATTTGATTAATCTTCACTCAGATCCAGCACGGACATGAAGGCCTCTTGAGGAACTTCTACCGAACCAACCATTTTCATGCGTTTTTTACCTTCTTTTTGTTTCTCAAGAAGTTTACGCTTACGGGAAATGTCGCCTCCGTAACATTTGGAGAGTACGTTTTTACGCATCGCTTTAATCGTTGTACGGGCAACAATTTTAGTTCCAATTGCTGCTTGAACAGGGACTTCAAACTGCTGCCTGGGAATGAGGTTCTTCAGTTTTTCAGCAATCAGTTTTCCACGTTCATAAGCAAAATCACGGTGAACGATGAACGATAAAGCATCAATCGTATCTCCGTTCAACAGGATATCCATCTTAACTAAATTAGAAGAACGGTATCCAATCAGTTCGTAATCGAAAGAAGCATACCCTTTAGTCTGAGACTTCAAGGAATCAAAGAAATCATAAACGATTTCTGAGAGTGGAATTTCATATACAATATTAACGCGATTATCATCCAGATATTGCATATCCATGAAATTCCCGCGTTTCCGCTGACAAATTTCCATGACAGGCCCAACATAATCATTAGGAACCATTATGGTTGCTTTTACGAAAGGCTCTTGTACTTCTTCAAGGGTTTGGTTCTCCGGCATCATGGATGGGTTATCCACTTCCTTCTCTTCCCCATCGGTAAGTTTAACTTTATAAATTACACTCGGTGCCGTTGTAATCAAATCGATTTTATATTCGCGCTCAATCCGCTCCTGAATAATTTCCATATGGAGCATTCCCAGAAAACCACAGCGGAAACCAAATCCTAAAGCCTGAGAAGTCTCGGCTTCATATTGTAAAGAGGAATCATTTAGTTCAAGACGTTCAAGAGCATCTCTTAAATCATTGTATTTACTAGCATCTACCGGATACATTCCGCAGAAAACCATTGGATTCATTTTTTTGTAACCTGGAAGCGGTTCTTTGGCAGGATTATTAGCTAAGGTTATGGTATCCCCTACTCGCGAGTCTCCAATATTTTTTATAGAAGCGGTTAAATAACCGACATCACCTACCTGTAATTGTTTTAAAGGGGTTGGTGTCGGTCGGAACACGCCAACCTCATTTACTTCAAATTCTTTTCCTGTTGCCATCATTTTGATCTTGTCGCCGACTTTAATAGATCCCTCGCGTACACACGTGTAGGCAATAACTCCTCTATAGGAATCATAAAGAGAATCAAATATCAGTCCCTTGGTTGGAGCTTTAGCTTCTCCTGCAGGTGCAGGGATGTCGGAAACGATACGTTCTAAAATTTCATCGATCCCTACTCCTTCTTTCGCTGAAGCTAATATAGCATTAGACGCATCGATGCCAATCACATCTTCTATCTCCTGCTTAATCCGATCAGGGTCAGCTCCTGGAAGATCAATCTTATTAATAACTGGAATAATTTCCAGCTCATTCTCTAAGGCCAGATAAACATTCGCCAGGGTCTGGGCTTCAATACCCTGAGCGGCGTCAACCACTAGAATAGCACCTTCACAAGCAGCTAAGCTACGGGACACCTCATATGTAAAATCGACATGGCCTGGTGTATCAATTAAATGAAAAGTATAATCCTCTCCATCATTAGCTGCATAGTTAAGCTGAACAGCATTCAACTTGATCGTAATGCCTCTTTCTCTTTCTAAATCCATCGCATCAAGAAACTGTTCCTTCATTTCTCTTTGCGTTAATGCTTTTGTTTTTTCAAGGATTCTGTCAGCAAGCGTTGATTTCCCATGATCAATATGGGCAATAATCGAAAAGTTGCGGACTCTATCCTGATTATATTGACTAGTCAACTTACATCACTCCTACTTAATTCGGCACACACAACTAGCCTGATTATAGCAATAGGAGCTTGATTATTCAATGTCTAAGCTGAATCGATTCTATGGTGAACCCGGATTGGAGTGTATAAACTCAGCCAGTACCAGAATAATTCCATTGAAGCTTGCGGCCACTCCTTCCCCTATCCCTGCAGCAACTTTCACAATAAACGGAATATCCTCTATAGTTTCAGGGGGAGAGCATGGATGGACGGCGGACGATTTCTCCGGTACTTTTTCTTGAACAATTGAGGCCGGTTCTATCTCTTTTTCCTGACTCTTGTCTATTCCATATAAAGACCCTGCCACAAACAACGTTCCGCTTAACAGAATAGCTAACAGCCACTTCATCATCCATCTCCCCCCCATAACTATTCTTAAGAATCGTTCGATACTTTCTCGGCGTTAAAATAATATTCACTGAACACCTCTGCCATTACATCTGCAGATCGATACAATTCATCCAGGTTATTTTCTACTCCTCCGAACTCTACCACGATTAGATTAGGATCGAGATCCTGATTATATACTCCATCCACTCCAGAACCTTTCTTCGTAATAACTCCACGGCTAATTCCTGGATATTTACTTTCCAAAAGCTTATGCATATCAGACGCGAATTTTAAATTTTGTTCATACTGACTATGTTCAGCTCCAATAACAAAGATAAAGCGCGCATATTCTTTTCCATCGATGTTGACGGTAGTATTCTCTCTAGGAAGGCTGTCCCGATGAAGATCAAAGTAATATTGAAGCGACTCATTCTGGCTCATAGCTTCCTTGATTACAGGTCTCATCGCATCATAGGACTGATAGTGCTTCATTCCTTTTTGTTTTAAGATAGAAGCCACATCAGTAAGATCGACCATTGCACCTATCCCCTCGTTTTCTAAGCTCTCTGCCAGCCGCTTACCTACAAGCGTAATGTTTACTTTCCCATCATAAGCAGTTGAACGATCAGGCAAATGAGGGTAAAAGGATTCCGTGTTATGAGTATGGGAAATGAATACACGATCTTCTTTAATCGTTTGATTACCTTCAGGTGAATCCTGCTGCTTCTCCTCCACATCTCCTTCCTCCCCCTTATGATCTACGTCCAGCGGGGGTTCTGACTCTATAGGAAGGGTTGCAAAGTTTGTACCTTCCCCAGCTATAATGATCTGACTGTTATAAAATGATAGACCAGGAATTTCGCGCCCAAGCAGACTCCTTGGGTCATTAGGCGTTAAGCTTGTCAAAAGTTTGAATGCTAAAGTTGATAAGCCCGGAATACGGTTTTCATCAGGATGAGCTCCTGAAAATGTTCGATTTTCCATTTCAAACAAGTAAATAAACGAACTCCCTTTTAGTTGTGTTGTCCATTCTTGTATTGTATCCGAATACAGACGGTAAGTTGTTTTAGCACCCGTTAACAAACCTATGCCTATAAACAACAAAATCAATACAGCCGTCCCTGCGACCAGCCATTTGGACCATAACCTTATGATATGGGGACGTTTCCTTTTCCATTTTTTGTACTTAGGCATAAGAAAAATCCTCTCCTCATCCAAACTCTATCTAGTAAATGGTATGAGAGAGAGGATTTTAATAGAACCCTCTTCTATATTTAATTTAAACCCTTATTAACGGGAATAAGACTGAGCTTCCC
Organism: Halobacillus halophilus DSM 2266; assembly: GCF_000284515.1. Classification (GTDB taxonomy): domain Bacteria; phylum Bacillota; class Bacilli; order Bacillales; family Halobacillaceae; genus Halobacillus; species Halobacillus halophilus. The sequence continues at coordinate 2,543,784 of NC_017668.1, forward strand.
CATCCTCTACACCTGGATGAAGAGCACCGTTTATACCTGAAGCGATCACATGGGCCATGTCCTTGATAAAACCGTCTACTTCCTTTGGGGTTACCATTAAATTATGTCCAAGGGGAGTAAGCACTTCTTTGATCAGCTGTTTTTTTTCTGCTTCTCCAAGCTGACCAAACATTCCAAGTACAGCTTTACTCTGCTCTTCGTTTGGGTAGTCTTCTTCCGTTAATGTTTTTCTTTCAAAAGGATTTAGAGCTGGAGATAATGCATTAGATGGACGATCCTTTTCGTTCCATTCTCTACCAAAATGTTTTAGTAAAAAATCAATCGTATCACTTGTTATCGTTACCGCATCTACAACGGTTGGAACACCGATTGAAATAACAGGAATTCCGTAAGTTTCTCTGCTGATTTCCTTCCGTTTATTTCCTACTCCAGACCCAGGATGAATACCTGTGTCTGACAACTGGATGGTAGAATTAATGCGGCTTATAGAGCGAGAAGCTAGAGCATCGATGACGATGACAAAATCAGGTTTCGTCTCTTCAATTATCCCATTCACCATATCACTTGTTTCAATTCCTGTGACTCCCATAACGCCAGGCGTCACAGCCGAAACTGGGCGGTATCCTTCTGCTACAGTCTCAGGGTGAAGTTCAAATAAATGACTGGTCACCAATACTTTTTCTGTAACCAGCGGTCCTAGAGCATCCGGTGTTACCTGGTGATTCCCCAGCCCTACAAGTAAGCAGCGATCCATTTCCTGTACACCACTGTCCTGTAGCAATTTGCGAAGCTGTCCTGAGAGTGTTTTGGCTAAATTCACTTGAAGGTCTGTATCTTGTTTTCTAATAGCTTGTGATTCGAGCGTAATGTAGTGACCTGCTTTTTTTCCAATACGGGCTGCTCCTTCATCATCTACAGTAACGTACGTAATTTTTATGTCATCTTTTTCATTTTCTTCTACCTTAACCCCGTCATGATCAGACGAATCAGGGTCATCCTTTACATTCATTTCCTGAGCTTCAAGAGCCAAATCTGTGCGTATGACGTATTCTTTTTCATTTTCCATGAAACACCCGCCTCCTTATGCCCATCTTCTCCCATACTCATAAAAACTATGCAAATCTTCATGGAGATGGATAAATCTATTGAAAACAAGCCTCCGCTTTGGTAAAATGTCTCTTGTTCGATATGAATGAGTCTTTTGTTTTTACCTAGGAGGTGAAACCATGCCTAATATTAAATCAGCGAAAAAACGCGTACGCATAAACGATGAAGCCCGTTACCTAAATGCAGCTTTTAAATCAGATATGCGTACAGCTGTTAAACGTGTAGAGAAACTTGTCTCTAGTAATGAAAAAGATAGTGCGAAAGATGCTCTTAGTACAGCTGTTAAGAAAATTGACAAAGCTGTTCAACGAGGTGCCCTTCATAAAAATAACGGGAACCGTACAAAATCTCGCCTATCTAAAAAAGTAAACGCATTATAATACTTTTTTCGTTAATTATGACCAACAAACGATCCTTCCAGTGTATGGGTCGTTTTTTCATGAAAAAGAGCCTTCCGTTTTTCGGAAGGCTCTTTTTAAGATAGGGATTGCATCTGATTTTGTTTGATATGGATCAGCTTATAAAGCATCATTTCAAATGCCAGAGATTTTTCCATCTTCCCTTGTTTTAAGGCGTGATCTGTCTGAGCAAGTTCCGTCATAATATCGTTCAGCTCTTCTAGAGTAAAGTATCTCTCTCTTTTGAGTGCCATTTTTATAACAAATGGATGGGCTTTTATATAATTTCTCATTTGATTTTGCGCATAGCCTTTTTGTTTTAAGACCTTAGCCTGGCTAATAATGCGGAATTGAGAAGCCAGAAGGGCTGTAAGAGCAATAGGTTCCTCGTTCAGTTTTTCTAAATCCTTAAATAAACGAATGGCCCTTCCTAAATCTCTTTCCATGACAGCGTCCACTAATTTTAATCCAGAAGCTTCCGCACTGTGAGAAAGCAGTTGCTCCGCAAGTTCTCTTGTTACCACACCGCCTTCACCTACATTTAATGCAAGCTTTTCCATTTCAGACCTCAGCGCTAACAAGTTGGTTCCCACTTCCTGAGCAAATAGTTCGTGTAAATTTTCCGGCACTGAAATATGTAAATCATTAGCAATTGTATCCACCCACTTAGAAACATCCCATTCTTTTACAGGCTGACATGAAATGATTTCTCCGTGCTTCTTTAGAGCTTTAAATATTTTTTTTCTTTCATCTACTTTTTCATAAGGTGCCACAAGAATTAAAGTGGTGTATTCAGCGGGAGACTGGAGATAATGTAGAAGCGCATCAACATCATGCTCAAATGACAACTTGTCCGGCTTTGCTTTTAAAAATACAGGCTGTTCTCCAATCACGATTTTTCTTTCACCTAAAAAAGGAAAAGTTTCCGCATCCGTTACCAATTCTTCAATTGGCGTTTCCTCCAAATCAAATTGGGAGATATTAAATTCCTGATCTTCTTTTTTTAATGTCTGCTGAATGATTTTATTCTTATTCTCTTGAATTAAATAGGATTCTTCTCCATACAATAAATATACCTGTGACTGCTTAATTTTCCCCATTAGTTAGGTCCTTCCTTTTAAAAAAATACGGCGGCCCCCCCTTCTTAATGGAGGGTCAGTGTCACTATTTTATGGTTGTTTTACATATCTGTCAAAATAGAGACACAGGGCCGCCGTATGAATCATCTATATAAACGTCATTTCAAAAACCCCGGAAGCTTTTGAAGAGGACGATGCTGTTCCTCTCTTGAATATAGTTTGACCCTCTAATCGAGAATTATCTGTGACAAGTCTTGCTAGCTGAGGCAATGAATGAAGCTAAAAGGGAATTTTTTATAATCACTCAAAGTTGAATGTAGATTTTTGCTTAATAATGACTTATACTTAATAATTGAAATAGGAGGGGTCACAATGAACGAATTCAAGAAGGATATTCAGTCCAAAACTAATGACGTTATCGACTCTGGATTAGGGTTTGTATTCTCATTTGTTTTCTTCTTTGTTATTTTCGCAATCGGCATTGTATTCTCTGTTATAGGACAATAATGAATACAAAATTCAAAAAGGCTGCATTTGCAGTCTTTTTTTATTCTCTGCTCGCATTATACGGCAGATAGGTGGAAAACGTTCCTGATGAACCAGAGAAAGTGTACTGCACAGCTCCATGATCTTTAGTCACATACAAACTTCCATATTTTTCAAGTCTTTGAGTTACTTCTCCATGAGGATGTCCATAACGATTATCTCTACCAGCTGATATGAGATTAATCCGCGGCTTAAGCCATTCCACCCACTCTTCAGAACTTGAAGTATCGCTTCCATGGTGGGCCACTTTTAATACATCAGCCTGGATGCCTGGATAAGACTCCATTAGCTCCTCTTCGTTCTCAGTTGATATATCACCAGTAAATAACCAGGTTAACCCTCCGATTTCACTCCATAAAACCAGAGAGTTATCATTAGGGTTACCGGAATCATCTTTGGGGTAAAGCACCCGAAAAGAATGGTCCGCAATAATAATTCGATCTTCAGGTCTTACACGGACAATTTCTACCCCCTCTTCATCTGCTTCATAATAATCACTGACAAATAATTCACTCACACGAAATGTTTCAACCATTGCCTGGACACTTCCGCTGTGATCTATATCCTTATGTGAAACAAATATACCATCAATGGATCGTATCCCACGTGATTTTAAGTAAGGGGTAATAATCTGTTCAACTGTTTTATTTTTATCCTTACTAAAAACAGGCGGCCCACCCGCATCCACTATGATTATCCCTCTCCGATAAGGAAGTTCCACTACAAAGCAATCTCCCTGTCCAATGTCCAGCATTGTCACTTTGCCACCGGGCGAAATATAAGGTAGTACACTAAAGAATAGAAGTACGCATACAGCAATTATCCCGGCTGTAAAACCTCTGAACAAACGTTCCCTTACCCACTCCTTCATCATGAATCCGAAGCAGAATAGATACATAACGATATACAAGGGTTCCAGCTCTCCTACAATCCATTGAATATTAAAGGGAGTACTTATAGTCTGAAGAGTGTGAAGAATTTTTTCGTGGGGGTAAATAATTAATTTAGAGAACCAATATGCAAGTTCGGGAGTGGTCAGACAAACGCAGAATAAAATTAAGAGCAGTGGGATGACAATAAATGAGAAGTAAGGAACTATAAACAGATTGGCAAATAGTGAAAGGGGATTAAATTCGTAGAAATAGGAAAGTTGAATAGGAAGTATAGACAATTGACTAATTAAGCTAATGTAAGCTGACTGTACAAATACAAATGGAGACCTTTCAATAATGGGGAGAGAATAAATTAAACTCATGGTAACTAAAAAAGAAAACTGAAATCCAACATTTGTGAAGTAACCCGGTGACAATAACAATAAGCTTATAGCTACCAGGGATAAAAGATCTGTTATTGGAATTTTTATTTTTATCTTCCTGAAAATCAGGATAAGGAAAGCCATTAGTGAAGCCCGCACCACAGAAGGAGCTGCTCCAGCTAAAAAACAATAGCCCGGAAGCATGAGAATTACAAGTAATCTGGCCTGCTCAATAGTTCCAAGACCCGTACGATATATAAGAATGTATAAGCCTCCAATAGTTAATCCAACATGAAGACCTGATATGGCGAGGATATGGGACAGATTAAAAGCTCTAAACCATTCTATGGTCGATTCCTTAAGGTGCTTAGACTCTCCAAAAATCAGTGCCGCCATCCAGGGGTAAGCCTGAGCATCCACTACGTTTTCCACGTGCACCATGAGGTTATTGCGCCATTCATAGAGATAACTAAGGAGAGATCGATCCTTGCATGATAATCCATCAGTACCTTCGATTTCGATTTGAGAGTATATTTCTTGATTAGCTAAAAACGCCTGGTAATTAAACTGCCCCGGGTTCGTTGCCTTGTCTATCTCTTCTCTATTGCCTTCCAGACTGCAGACCGCTCCATGGTGCCAGGTTTGCGGACGATCCTCTGGTTCCATTTGATTATTGAAAAGAATCACCATTGCTTTCTCTTTTGAATCCTGCAGTGTAACTTCCATTTGAATCGTTTGAGGGGTCTCTTTCACATCTGAGGAGATCGTTGCTGATAGCAGTCCTGTTGGACCTGGTTTAATGGAGGTAGGTGTCAAAGGGGACAAATAATAGTAGCCAAACAGACAAAAACATAGAAGGACAGCAACATACGGCCAGGATTGCCTTATGAAGAAAATCCAGCCGATCACTATACTGAGCAGTAACCAGAACGGCGTTCCTGATAAACGGACAAGTACCCCGCCCAAAACAAAAGCAGTGACGGGGATATGCCAACTTCCTTTTCCGATCATTTTTTTTCCATCAGCTGAAATAAATTCCCAGCTTTCTTTTTGACGCTCTCCACATCAGGATCATTATGATCTTCAAGTTTATCAATCAATTCCTCCACAAGCTTTTGTTGTTCGTAATGCACAGGATCCGTCTCAAGAGGGACTTTCTCGGCTGTGACACCTGCCTGCTCTAATAATTCAATCGCATATGGGTGATTTTTGTAATCTTCACTGTAATATACGGCTTGTATCCCAGCCTGGATAATAGCTTTTGTACAATGCAGACAGGGAAAGTGAGTAACATAAATTTCTGATCCTTCAGCTGCTACACCGAATTTCGCACACTGAAGCAGTGCATTCATTTCTGCATGAATCGTACGCACACAATGTCCATCAATCACATAACATCCTTCATCTATGCAATGAACACCTCCAGAGACGCTTCCATTATATCCGCCGGCAATCATCCGTTTATCTCTTACAATGATAGCTCCAACGGCTAGCCGCTCACACGTACTTCTTGATTTCAAAAGATGGCTTTGAGCCATAAAATACTGATTCCACGAAATTCTTTCCACTATGTAGCCCCCTGTAGATTTTTTATCAGTGTACCCTCCACTTTTTTTTTCGTCAAACAGAGCCACTCCTTTACGGTATTCGAATAAATTCCTCCAGGCTTTCAAGGGTTTTCTCACCAATACCAGATACATTTAATAAATCTTTAGAGGTTTTAAATGGACCATTTTCCTCTCGATATTGAAGGATAGCTGCTGCTTTAGAGGGTCCAATTCCATTAAGGCTTTCAATTTCTTCCAGAGTAGCCTGATTGATTGCAAGTAATTCATTATGTTCTCCGGCTTCTTCATTTGAGACAGAAGGTAAAGCCAGCACAGAAATAACCATCTCATCCTGTAATTTTTGAGCGAGGTTAACACTGGAAGGATCGGCGTCAGCAGTTAAACCCCCGGCCATTTTAATCACACCATCTACTCTTAGTCCTGCTTCTACCGAATAAACCCCCGGGTTGACGACTTCTCCTTTTACATCGACTACAACTTCTGAAGAAGTACTCTCCAACTCCTCCTCCACTACGTGATCGGACTTTTCTACTGTCACTGAATTCTTTTCTTTAGCAGGGTTATTAAATAACATCAATAGTGTGGCCGCTACCACCACCATTATTATCCAGATATAACGCCGCAAAAACCTCATGTAATCAAACCGTCCTTTCATAATTAGAATTCATTAGAATAAAAATAATTAGGTAACTACCTAAGGAGGGGATTCCAGTGAAATGGGGAATCATCGGTACTGGTAATATGGGGAGTATGCTCACAACTTCCTTGGTGAAGAGCGGAGCAGTAAGCGCAAGTGATCTTATTATATACAACCGCACAGCACAGAAAGCTTTAGATTTACAAAAGGACGAAGCTGAACTTACCGTTGCTGAGAATTTAAAGGAAGTTGCGAAAAAAAGTGATATTCTATTCTTATGTGTTAAGCCGCATCACTACAGCCAAGTCTTGAATGAGATAAAAAATGAACTAACTCTGAATCAATGTCTTGTGTCCATTACAAGTCCGGTTTCTGTAGAAGATCTGGAAAACAAAGTTTCTTGTCAGGTAGCAAGAATTGTCCCTTCTATTACGAACCATGCTCACGCTGGCGTAAGTTTATTTACATTCGGATCAAGAGTTACAGGCTCTGTAAAACAAAATTTGTGGAACACATTCGAGTATATTTCAAAGCCGTCAACCATTGAAGAAGACCACATACGGGCAGCTTCGGATATGGTCTCCTGTGGACCAGCTTTCATCAGTTTCTTATTAAAAGAATGGATTGAGGCTGCCGGTGAGGTAACGGGGATCTCTGAGAAGAAAGCTACAGAACTTACGGAAAATATGATGATTGGATTGGGAAGTTTATTATCAAAGGAGATCTTCACTCTCGATGAGTTAATGGAGAAAGTAACCGTTAAAGGCGGAGTGACGGGGGAAGGTTTGAAAGCACTTGAAGCACACATTGGCTCTCTTTTTCAAGAGATGTTTAAGGCAACACAAAACAAGCACAAGGAAGATAAGATTGGGATTGATCTTTAATCATAACCTAAATAGTATAATACGACATAAAAATCGTAAATCCTCTAAAAAAAACAAAAAAGGAGTACGTATTTTACGCACTCCTTTTCATACATTAGTTTTTTGACAGACAAAAAATATCCGTTCTCCGCTGTCCATGATTTCCAATTGAAAATCTGAGCTGATTAACTGGATTTTGAAGCCCGTCTGCACCAGCCATTCACTTAATTGTTCAGGTGAGTAACCTTGCTGAACATGCTGTTCGTCAAATCTTTCGTAATTAGGACCATTTTGCACGAAAAATGTTAGGTCATGTACCATTCGATTTTCAATTTCATCCGGGTCACAAAACCAAATATAAGATAAATCATCATAAACCTCAGCAAAGGTTGCACCAATCATATTATTTTGAATATGATCAATAGAATGCACATCGAAAATAAATAAACCTGAAGGAGAAAGTGCTTCATATATACTGCGAAAAGCTCGAATTACATCTTGCTGATCTGATAAATAATTCATAACATCACAGTAGCTAATGATACATTCCACATCTTTTAGACCGGCTAAATCAGTTATGTCCTGTTGAAGCCATTGAATTTTAGCGGATGAATTCTTCTGATGAGCGACTGCCAGCATATCCTCAGACAAATCAACACCTGTAAGGAGATAACCTTCTTCATTTAGCCGATGTGTTACTTCCCCAGTGCCACAGCCAGCATCTACTATAGACTGAGCATTCGGAAGAAAACGCTCAATCATTTTGTTCGTAAAGTCAACCCAATGATCGTAAGGTGCATCCTTCATCAGCCGATCATATACTTGAGCCATTTGTTGATAGCTCATGCCTTCAGCCTTCTAGCCCCTCAAGAGCTACTGTAGAAGCATCTCCCCAAAGTCGTTCGAGATTATAATAGTGACGTTCATCTTTATGGAAGATATGACAGATCACGTCGTTTAGATCTACAAGAATCCATCGAGCCTGTTCAAATCCTTCCATCCTTTTTACATCAATGCCATTTTCTTCGGCTTGGTTCTTTAATTCTCTAGCTATCGCCTGCACCTGACGCTCGTTAGAGCCTTCACATATCAGGAAATAGTCGGCAATTAAGGATACATCCGACATATCTAACACCACAATATCTGTGGCTCTTTTCTCATCGCATGCCTGTGCGGCTATAGTTACTAATTCTTTACTTTCCATTCTGTTCCTCCCTAGTTCATCTTTGTCTCTTTTACAAAACTCTATATTAAATCATTATATGCATGAAACGTGTCCGGATAAACGGTTCTTTCCTTATTTATTAAAAAAACTGCTGTATTTTTTAATGCAAGCAGACAAGCCTGATCTAAGCTTGTAAGGGATTTATCCCTTACTTCTTCCACGCCGGGAAAATCTCTTCCAGGTTCAATATAATCCGCTAAAAATACCACTTTATCTAACACACTCATGTGCTTTTTACCAGTGGTGTGGCAAGCAATAGCTGAAATAACTTCTGGATCTTCAAGCCCTATTTCCTTTTCAAGCATGTAGGCTCCTACAGGGCCATGCCATAATTCGTGATGGTAGTCAAGTAAATCTTTAGGAAGTCTGCGCTCTTGCTCAATCCATCGCTTCATCTCATCCAAAGGTTTATACTTCGCATAATCATGCAACGCTGCAGCCAATTCAGCTTTCTTCACATCTGCTCCAAAACGTTCAGCCAGTGTAACGGCTTCATCCGTTACACGTATAGTATGTTCATATCTGGATTTCTTTAAAGCAGGTCTTACATAATCTAATGCTTCATTTCGAGTCAGCTGCATATAATTGATGCTCCTTTATATAAAGGTTTACAGATTCAGGAACGAGATATCTTACACTTTTTGAAGAGCTTAGCCTGTTTCTAATACGAGAAGAAGAAATATCAATTAATGGAATTTCCACCTGGTGAACAGGTAGTGGAGGATGCCAGTCGTAACCAGGTCGCTTTATTCCTACAAATTCAACCATAGCGTTTAATTCATCGATCCTGTCCCATTTAGGCAGATGCTCTACCATATCTCCTCCGATAATAAAGAAAAAAGTATGCTCTTTGAATTGTCCCATTAAATACTTCATCGTATCTACCGTATAAGACGTCCCTTTTCTAGTCAACTCTGCATTACATATTTTGAAATGTGGATTATCTTCAACAGCCTTTTCCACCATAGCCAGCCGGTCTTCAGCTGAAACAGCAGCTTTTTGTTTATGCGGTGGAATATGGGAAGGCAAAAACCATACCTCATCCAGTTCCATTTCGCTCCGTGTAAATTCTGCCATAATCAAGTGTCCTTGATGAGGAGGATCAAAGGTTCCTCCTAAAATACCGATTCGTTTCATATTAGAACTCCTTTACGGCAGCTCAATTTGTTTGTTTTCTTTCGATTCTTTATAAAGAATAATGGTGTTACCGATAACCTGAACAATTTGCGCCCCTGTAGACTTGGCTATTTGATCAGCCACCTCTTTGTTATCTTCAAAACAATTTTGCAGGATACTCACCTTAATCAGCTCTCTTTTTTCAAGGGCTTCTTCCATTTGAGTAGTCATATTTTCATTTACCCCTGCTTTTCCTACTTGAAAAATGGGTTGTACATGGTGTGATTCAGCACGCAAATGCTTTTTTTGTTTACTTGTTAACATTCTATACCCCTTTCAGTTTTTTTTCGAAACCTTCCAATAATAAGGAAGCGTCCGGGTTGGTGTCCGTCCATATATGAAAAGCATATACCGCTTGCTGCAGAAGCATTTCATGTCCAAAATGCAGCTTAGCTCCCCTATTTTTAGCCTCTTGCAGAAAACGGGTTTCAAGCGGGCGATATACAATATCACTGACTACTGTCCCCTCTTTCAAATTATAAAGAGGAATGATGGCGGTATGATCATTTGGACTCATACCGACCACGGTTGTTTGTACAATCAAACCATAGTCGTTTAATTGTTCCACTGCCTTATCTAAAGACAATGCTTTTGATTCACTGTTTGTGGAAGCACTTTTTATAACCTCTTCCGCCTTCTCAATTGTGCGATTCGCAATATCAATTTTAGACAGTCCTGCTTCTAAAAGGGCGTGATAAATGCCCCTAGAAGCTCCCCCGCTTCCAATAATAAGAACACGCTGTTCATTATAAAATAACTCTGGATACCTATTCCTGACAGAAACAGCGAATCCTATGCCGTCTGTATTGTAGCCTACCCATCCGCGCGCCGTGTTTTTAACTGTGTTCACAGCCCCTAGTTCACGAGCACTGCTATCGACTTCATCAAGGTAAGGAATAATCTTTTCTTTATAAGGAACGGTGATATTAAAACCATCTAAGCCTTTATCTTTTAGTTCATGGATTTGATGATCGAATGTATCCGGATCAATATCAAATAACTCATAGGTACCTTCCAATCCTTCATGCTCCATAAGCCGTTCGTGGATCCACGGAGATAATGAATGACCAACTGGATGACCAATTAAACCAAGTCTAAGCAATAGTTCCCCTCCTATATTAACGATTCACGTAAAGACACTTTAACGCCTTCAGGGACGTGGACGGTTACATTTATATGTCCTTCCGGAACTGTAATCCAGCCCAGACCGGAAAACACAATGTCTGTTTTATCTTCTTTAATTCTGAACGTTTGTTTTTTAAGCGGCGGTAGTTTTTCCATCGTACGGCTGTCTGGGGGAACTAGTAGTTCTCCTAGATGATTCTGATATAGATCATCAGCTTTCTCTAATTTCGTTCGGTGAATGTTGATCTCATTTGAAAAATAACATACAAACGAGGTACGAGAGCCACTTTCAAAATCCAGCCTGGCAAGTCCACCAAAATATAACGTTTGAGCTTCATTCAGCTGATAAATTTTCGGCTTTACTTCTCTTCTGGGAGTAATAACTTTTAAATCTTGTTCTGATACATAATGAGCCATTTGATGGCGCTGAATAACTCCTGGAGTATCAAATAGAGAACTATTTTCATCTAATGGAATATCTATAAAACCAAGAGTGGTACCCGGGAAGTAAGATGTAGTAATCGCATCCTTCTCTCCCGAAGTATTTGAAATTAACGTATTAATAAAAGTGGATTTCCCAACGTTTGTTGTTCCTACTACGTAAACGTCTCCACCTTTTCGGTAGTGATCCATAGCCTTTGAAAGTTCTGTGATTCCTTGATTTTTTTCAGCGGAGATGAGAAATACATCTTCCACAATCAGCCCTTGCTCCTTTGCTGAGCGTTTCAGCCAGTGCTTAACCTTTTCATGGTTTACAGACTTAGGAAGGACATCCATTTTATTTCCTACAAGGATGACAGGATTATTACCTGTCAAACGTTTTAAGCCTGAAATAAAACTTCCATTGAAATCAAAAATATCTACCAGTTGGATAATTAACCCTTTAGTATCACTAATCTGATGAAGCATCTCTAAAAAATCATCAGCATTATAAGGAACATCCTGCACCTCATTATAATGCTTCAATCGAAAGCAGCGTTTACAAATTACATCTTCCCGTTCTAAAGCTGAAGGCGGGGCGTACCCAGGCTGCTCTGGATGCGTTGTCTGAATCTCCGCTCCGCATCCCTGACAAAATATTTCGCTCATTAACGATCACTCCTGTCCCAAGTAATTTTCCCTTTTCTTCTCATCCAATTTAGTATTCGCCGCTCGATTTGTCGATTAAATTTCGTCAGCAGGCCATCTGTTTCTACGATCGGAACAACGAGGATAGTATGGTAACCAGCCATATTCCCGCCCAGTACGTCCGTAAGCAGTTGATCTCCGACTACTACAACTTCACCTTTTCTAAGCTTCATTTGCTTCCTTGCTTTTTTAAATGCCTTAGCTAAAGGTTTTCTGGCACTGTAAATAAATGTTGCATCTAACGGCTGAGAGAATAACTTAACTCGTGCTTCTTTATTATTAGAGACAATCGTAACCTGGATCCCATGATCATTCATTTTTTGAAACCAGTCCTTGATGTCTTCTGTTGCATCTTCCACATTCCAAGCAACCAGGGTATTATCAAGGTCAGTAATAACCCCTTTGATTCCTTTATTTTTCAGTTCACTAGGGTCTACATCAAATATGCTAGGTACGTGCTCGTTTGGTAAAAACTTATTTAACATTTCTTTCACTCCATCTCATAAACACAGGCAAAATCTCCTTATACATCATATACAAAAATGCTTCATGTTTCAAAAACGAATTTAAATGCTTGTACTAGAACGTAAATCGTTCGACAATTCCCGACAGTTCTGCCCTGTGGATAAGTTTATACACATTTTCCACACTCGACTTCCTATGGCATCTCTAATTCGTTCATTAAAAATGAGAAAGTTATCTACATTTACTTGTAGATAACTGCCATATTGTAGGGAATTTAAGCTCATGGTAAGGTTAGAATACATTACTCGAAACGTTCATTTTGAACAATCAGGAGGTGGCTGTCACATGAGTGACAGAGGTATAAAACAATTATCTGATTCCCTGTTAATACAATCTTACCACAAAGCAATTGAACTGAATCTCTCGGAAGACTTCATTCTTCAAATGAGAGAAGAACTCATAGCCAGATCGATCAATATGGATAATTTAGCTATCCAGGTCGGTTAATATTTCACAATTTCCATTCTATAGAATTTTTCTTCCCCTGAAAAACTCGCTGACCATAAATCAGCGAGTTTTTTTATAAAAAAATTATCTCTTCAATTTGAAGTGTCTCTTCTTATTTAATAGGGAATACTAAAAGGTGCATCAAATACGCGCTCGTTAGGATGCTACAGTTGAATAATGCCCCTGCTTTTGATTACAATTGAAATCAACAGTACCATTAAGAAAGATTTTTGTTACTAAAGAAATTTTGTTGAGGGAGGAACAGCCAGATGTTGCTGGTAGTATTATTGCCTTTTATCTTTGCGATTGCTATTCCATTTTTAAGTAAATGGAAAGATAAATTTCATCCGGGGATTTTCGTCACCGTCATTCCCGCAATCATTTTCATTTATTTTGTACGTTTTATTGGGACGGGGTTTGAACCATTAACAAGAGAGTACTCTTGGATACCTTCATTAGATATAAATGTAGTATTTTATCTAGATGGTCTTAGTTTATTGTTTGTGTTGTTAATAAGCGGGATTGGTGCCCTAGTTGCCTTTTACTCGATTTACTATCTACATAAATCAGAGCAACTGGGACATTTTTATGTGTACTTTTTAATATTTATGGGTTCTATGCTTGGAGTAGTCCTTTCCGATAATGTGTTCGTTCTATACAGTTTTTGGGAGTTTACTTCATTGTCGTCCTTTTTACTGATTGGATTCTGGAACTTTAAGCAAGAATCCCGGTACGGTGCTTTAAAGTCGATGCTCATTACTGTATTTGGCGGGCTAAGTTTGCTTGGCGGGCTTATTTTTATGAGTGTACTGACTAAAACCACAAGTATTCAAGGGATGATTGACCAGCAAGAGCTTATCTTGAATAGTGAATTCTTCCCGTTAATTTTGGGACTTATTCTGCTAGGAGCATTTACAAAATCAGCTCAGTTTCCATTTCACATCTGGTTACCAGATGCAATGGAAGCACCAACTCCAGTAAGTGCTTATCTACACTCTGCAACTATGGTCAAAGCAGGTATCTATTTAGTTGCACGTTACTCGCCTCTGCTGTCTGCGAGTGAATGGTTTTTCATTATTGTCTCAACGGTAGGAATTGTAACCCTTTGCTGGGGCTCTTATATGGCCGTCAGACAAACTGATTTGAAAGCTATTCTTGCATTTTCTACCATTAGTCAGCTGGGTATGATCATGGCGATGCTTGGTTTTGGTACGGAAATAGCCGTATTTGCAGCCGTCTTCCATATCTTAAACCATGCTACCTTTAAAGGAAGCTTGTTCATGGTAGCTGGAATAGTCGATCATGAGGCTGGTACCCGTGACATTCGAAAATTAGGCGGTTTAATGACGTTTCTACCTATTACGGCCACACTTGCTTTGCTAGCTTCGTTTTCTATGGCTGGCGTACCTTTACCGTTCCTGAACGGCTTTTACAGTAAGGAACTCTTCTTTGATGCTTCCCTGCATCTGGAAGCTTCATCTGCAGGTATCACTGGTGTTCTGCAAGCAGCTCTTCCGTACTTAGCCGTCTTTGGAAGTATTTTCACATTTGTATATTCCATGTATTTCTTTTTCAGCACGTTCAGGGGAAAATCCAATTTGGATCAATTGCCTAAGAAACCTCACGAAGCTCCCTGGGGTATGCTGGTTTCACCTTTTATCTTAGTCGCTGCGGTGATCGTCATTGGACTGTTTCCTAACCTGTTCAACCAATCTTTTATTGAACATGCGGCAAGCTCTGTAAGAGGGATGGAAATTCATGAACATCCTATTAAGTTCTGGCATGGCATTAAAGCTCCACTTATTATGTCACTAGCTGTTGTTTTTCTAGGTACCGCATTGGTACTTTCGCGTAAAGTCTGGCAGCCTGTTTATAACTTCTTGCCCGGCCGCATGAGTTTCAATAAGGCTTACGATGGAATGGTCGACCGCCTTGAGTCGTATTCATCCATAGTTACTAAAGGGTATATGAATGGCTCTCTAAGTCGTTATGTACGTCTGGTACTTGCCGCCATTCTTGTCGTAACTTTTGCTTTTATGGCGATTACTGGTGGATTTACGGTTGATACAAGCAATTTAGCAGAGATTACTTTGCCTGAAATATTTGTGGCTGTACTTATGATATGTGCAGCCGTAGGGACGATTATTACAAATAACCGCATAGCTGCGATTCTCATATTAGGAGTGGTAGGTTACGGTCTATCTATGTTATTTGTATTATACAGAGCTCCTGATTTAGCCTTAACTCAATTAATTATAGAAACTGTTACGGTAGCCTTGTTCTTACTTGCTTTCTACCACCTTCCAAAAATGAGGAAGAAAAAGGAATCAGCAAGTACACGAACGTTGAATCTGATCATTTCTATTGGCTTTGGAGCGTTAATGACCATGGTCGCTATTTCGGCCCATAGTTCTAAATACTTTGAATCAATCGCAAGTTATTTCCTTGAAAAGTCCCATACCCTGGGCGGGGGCGATAATGTAGTAAACGTAATCCTTGTAGACTTTCGTGGATTAGATACATTGTTTGAAATCGTCGTTCTTGGAATTGCTGCTATGGCGATTTACGGTCTGGTTCGTTTAAGAGGTAAGGAAGAGGAGGAGGAATAATAAATGGAAATTATCATGGCGATACTCGCGGGTATTTTATTTACCACAGGTATTTATAACCTCCTTCAAAAGCAATTGTTACGGATTGTCATTGGTACGGGGCTTATCTCCCATGGTGCTCACTTGTTTATCTTAACGATGGGCGAATTAAAGACGGGAGCTCCTCCAATTCTTTCTGAGGGAGTGGAAAAATATACAGACCCCCTTCCTCAAGCCTTAATTTTAACGTCTATTGTTATCAGTTTTGGTGTAACAAGCTTACTGCTCGTGCTGGCTTACAGAACTTCTAAAATTAATGGCACGGATAATATGGAACAAATGAGAGGTACGGATTATGAGTAATTTAACAGCATTGCCCATTATATTACCGCTAATCGCTGGAATTATAATGGCATTCATTCACAAAAAAACTACTATAGTAAGAAAACTTTCTCAAGTCTTCACTGTGGTCAACTTGCTAGTGGTTGGAGGGGTTTTCCTTTACGTCCTGCAGAACGGAACAATCATTCTGGAAACAGGGGACTGGGCCGCTCCTTATGGCATCATTCTGGTTGGTGATCTACTTTCCATGACACTGGTTTTGACCTCTAACCTTGTAGCAACTGCTTGTGTATTCTATGCTCCAAAGTCACTTTCTAAGGAGCAGGAAGCCTTTTACTTTTACAGCTTCTTCTTTATGCTGATTGCCGGTGTAAGCGGTGCGTTCCTGACAGGTGACTTATTCAACCTGTTCGTGTTCTTTGAGGTACTGTTAATGGCATCATACGGCTTGATCGTTTTAGGAAATGGCAAAGCTCAACTTAGAGAATCCATTAAATATGTTTTAATTAACCTATTTTCTTCGATGCTCTTTGTCACGACTATTGCCTTTTTATATTCAGTAGTAGGAACGGTGAATATGGCACAGGTTGCTGAACGAGTGCAAGAGGTGGAGCAACAAGGTATTCTTACGACTATCGCCATCATGTTCTTTTTCGTATTTGCAACAAAAGCAGCTGTTTTTCCATTGTATTATTGGCTTCCAAGACCTTACATTTCACCTAATCCCGTCGTATCAGCGTTATTTGGTGCTTTGTTAACTAAGGTGGGAATTTATTCGATCTTGAGGATTTTCACCCTAATCTTCAACCAGGACGTGCAGCTAACGCACACTCTTTTCATTTACCTGGCAGCACTAACCATGATTTTTGGAGTGGTTGGAGCTTTATCTACAAACAATATCAAACTAGTCGTGGCTTACAATATCATTCCGGCTGTTGGCTTTATGCTAATGGGTATAGGAATCTTTACCGAAGTATCCATTAGCGGCACCATCTACTATCTGGTCCATGATATGATTATCAAAGGTGCCCTCTTCCTGCTGGTGGGAGCTGTAGCTTATGTAGCGGGAACTTCCGATTTAAGAAAAATGGGAGGACTCATTCACCATTATCCGGTTCTAGGTTGGTTGTTCTTTATTGCTTCCCTGGTACTGGCTGGTATTCCTCCGTTCAGCGGTTTTATCGGTAAACTACTTCTGCTTAAAGGCGGACTGGCAGAGGAAGAAATCTTGATTGTCATAGTCGGGCTTTTAACGAGCCTTCTTATTCTATTCTCTATGATTCGTATATTCATTCGCGGATTCTGGGGAGAGAAAACTAAAATTCCACTGCCTGAAAGAGAGCATAAAGGCAAAATGATGGCCTGGCCGATAGGATTGCTTTTAACCTTTTCCATATTACTTGGGGTAGGTGCTGAGTGGTTCTATCCATCCATTGAATCCATTTCCAACTACTTAATGGATCCGCAACTCTACATTGATTCTGTATTAAAGGAGTAGTAGCTGATGCCTTTTCAAATCGTCTTAAACATTATTATTGCGATCATGTGGATGTTTCTCAGTGAAAGCTATCAATTTTCCACCTTCCTTGTTGGGTATATCCTCGGGATCGGTCTCTTATTTATTCTCAGGAGATTCATTCCGGACTCGTTCTATATGCACCGGGTATGGAAGTTTGTTAAATTAATGCTTTTATTCATAAGAGAGCTTGTCCTTTCAAACATCGATATCGTAAAAGTTGTCTACAAACCAAAACTGGATATAGAACCAGGAATATTCGCCCTTCCTATAGACTTAAAAAGTAATTTTGAAATAACTTTATTGGCCAATTTAATTACATTGACACCTGGTACTCTATCCATAGCTGTCAGTGACGACCACACCAAAATTTATGTACACGCTATGGACCTCCCAGACGTCGAAAAGTCCATTAACGAAATTAAGGAAACCTTTGAAAAAGCTATTATGGAGGTGACTCGCTAATGGACAACATTTTAGATGTTACCCAGCAACTGATCGAGTATTCAGCAACCATCGCGGTCTTGGGCGTTTCTATTTCCGTTATGATTTTATTATACCGTGCTATTAAAGGTCCCACCAATCCAGATCGGGCAGTGGCCCTTGATATCATAGGCATCAACTTAATGGCTTTGGCTGGGATCATCGCGGTCTTACTAGTAACCACTAAATTTAATGATGTTATTCTACTGATCGGTATTTTACTATTTATCGGAACGGTTGCCTTAGCGAAATTCTTAGAAAAGGGTGTTATTATTGAGCGGGACATGGATTAATTTAATTTTTGACATCCTCATATGCTTTTTCTTACTCTCGGGTACCTTTTTTATCATTTCAGGTTCAATCGGAATTCTACGCTTACCTGATGTTTATACGAGACTCCATGCTGCCACTAAGAGTTCTACCCTGGGCGTCTCCGGAATAATGATAGGAGCCTTTTTATTTCTATTCATCGAGCATGACATTGTGAGCGGAAAGCTTCTCTTAGGAATCCTATTTGTGCTCCTCACAGCTCCTGTATCAGGACATGTAATATCAAGAGCAGCTCATCGAAGTGGTGTTCCTTTATGGAAAGATAGTGTCAAAGATGATTATGATGAAGTCTTACAGGCTGAACAAGAAGATAAATAACCCCCCATAATAAACGAGGGTTCTGTTCCTACAGGACCCTTGTTTTTTTTATGGGAAAACAAGGTCAGGCCTTTTTGTTGCTGTACAAGCACATCCTGCCTTTTTCACACATAGATATGTTGTAGGCAATTGCCTAAATATCGAGGAGGTGCGCGTCGTATGAGCAGCATTATCGCTTCCATCCTTTACTTTTTTAAAGAATCTTTATTCTTTATGTCTTATGTCAAGAATCAGGCCTTCCCAAACCCCCTTTCCTCTGAAGAAGAAGCTAAGCAGCTTAAATTAATGCAAGAAGGAAGTCACGAGGCGAGAAATATACTTATCGAACATAATTTGAGGCTGGTAGCCCATATTGTGAAAAAGTTTGAGAATACAAAAGAAGACTTTGAAGACTTAATATCCATTGGAACGATCGGTCTAATTAAGGGGATTGAAAGTTATTCTACGGGTAAAGGTACAAAACTAGCCACCTATGCAGCACGATGTATTGAAAATGAAATATTAATGCACCTAAGATCCACTAAAAAAATGAATAAAGATGTCTCCCTTCAAGATCCAATTGGTCATGATAAAGAAGGAAATGAACTAAACCTATTGGATATATTACAAGCAGACGTTAAAGATATAGTGGAAGAAATTCAGCTTCACATGGAACTTGAGAAAATAAAAGACTTTATTACTATACTAGATGAACGCGAGAAAGAGGTCATCATCTTTCGGTATGGACTGAATCAAACCGAAGAAAAGACACAAAGAGAAATAGCGAAGGAACTGGGAATTTCCAGAAGTTATGTATCACGGATTGAAAAAAGAGCATTGATGAAGATCTTCCACGAATTCTACAAGCAAAGCAAGCAAGGAAAGAAGGCGTAAAAGAAGCCACTGAACAATTAATGGTCAGTGGCTTTAGTAAAGCTATTCACTTGTTAAAATATGCTGCAGCTTTTTAATTTTTTTAATTAATAGGAAAGCGTAAATCAATCCGGCCCCGATAACCGGGTATAGAAAATAGTGAATTGTAGTGTGATATTCGAAAATACTAATTAAGGTGCCTATATATAAATAACTGATTAATATTAATAGAGTCATAATAAAGCGTTTGTAATCTGAGATTTTCTTTTCCATCCATTCCTTTGACTTCATGGATAGATCACCTCCTGCACGGCTATTATTGTAACATATTGACCCTGCAGTGGAGATGGTAATATTATCTATTCATAATGAGTAACCATAGCCATTATCATAGCTGCCGCATTTTCGGCAGCTTTTGGTAAGAATTGTTCGAAAGAAACGGAGGATTCCTTGCCTGCTATATCTGACAAGGCACGGATTACAACAAATGGCGTCCCGTATCTGTAGCAAACCTGCCCAATTGCTGCGGCCTCCATTTCTGCAGCCACCATCTGCGGAAACTTATTGCGTACGAACTGGACTTTACTTTCTTCTTGCATGAAAGTATCTCCCGTAGCAATCAGTCCCTTTGCCGAGACCGCATCTGTTTGCTCCACCGCTTCCAACGCTTGTTTTACAAGCTTTTCATCCGCCTGGTAGCGAGCAGGCATATCCGGAACTTGTCCATACTCATAAGAGAAGGCCGTGACGTCCACATCATGATAAGTAACCGCTTCAGATATCACAATATCCCCTACTTCTAAATGCTCAGCAAAACCTCCTGCCGAGCCCGTATTAATCACAGCTTCAACATCGTAACGCTCGTGCAGAATGCTAGTTGCAACTGCTGCATTCACTTTTCCTATTCCTGATTTTAAGAGGACCACTTCTTTTCCACGGAGAATACCATGAATAAAAAGACTTCCCGCAACTACTTCTCTGTTTGTGTTCTGCATCTCTGTTTGAAGCTTTTCGATTTCTTCATCCATTGCTCCGATAATACCAATTGCCATTTTTCTCTCTCCCTTTTCCTTAGCGATTCACTTCTTTTTCTTCCAACACTTCTAATTTAACAGGCTTATATCCTTCTCCATCTACCCATTGAATAAATACACGGTAATGCTCGGTCTTTTCTTTGTTCGAAACCGTTGCTTCAGCTTTTTGGGGACTACCTCCATTCCCAATCCACCAGGTGATCATATTATCTTTTGAAAGACCTGTAGCCTTACTGACAGCCTTAATAAGTTCGTTCCAATCCTGTGAGTTTTTATCGTAAGAAATAGTATGATTCCCGCTTGTACTCATTTCTGTAGGAACAGGCTGCCAATCTTTCTTAACAATTTTCGCTACATTTTCTTTATCACTTTCTTCAATCACTACATCGTTTTCCTCTTCAGAAGCATCCTTGTCCTGTTCCTCATCAGAAGATTCATCTTCAGAACTCTCTTCATTACTAGGATTGTCTTCATCATCAGAATTTGAACTGCTTTTCGTATCAGATCCATTTGATTCATCCTGCTCTGAATCTTGTTTATTTGTCTGATCATTTGTCGAACCATTATTGTTTTTATCCTCTTCTGAGTTCTCTTCCTGATCCGATTCACTATTTAAAACTGCTTTTTCCTCATCAGAACCTTTGGCATTACTTGGTTGATCATCTCCCCCAAAAGCCATCATAGCTATGAAAACAATCAATAATGCACTGCCAGTACCTACTAACCAATTCATAAGGATAGTACTCTTTCGTTTCTTTTCAAAACGATGAGCCCTAGATCCTTCGGTATGTTTATCAGCCATTAAAGTCTCCTCCTTTGAATTCGTTGTTAATTATACAACAATAGGTCGCGGTGACCAACACTTTCATCTTTTTTTCCATTTCCCGGGGAATGTCTTAGATTACAGGCTTTGCTAAATCTCAATGATAATCTTACCGAAAAGCTCCCGTGTGTTGAAGACTCAGTTTCGAGATAAATGGGTCCGTTACTCTATGCGGAAGAGGGCTGGTGGGGAAATAACTCGTCTTGTTTCATCACCCAGACACTCGAAACATAAGCCGCTCATCAACGGATGGAAAAACCGCAATCCTTTTGATGGTCGGCTTATGCTGGTCGTGTCTTTCGGGGCGATGCAGCTGGCCGAATCGTCCCCCGCAGGACCTTCTCTGCAAACCAATATCTCGAAACTGAGTCTTACACAATCCGGCCCTATTGCGTTATAAGCCTCTTTAAAAATCAACAATAATCAACAGGCGTATTATTAAAAAAACCTATAATAAAAAAAGACAGGGAAGCCCCTGCCTTTTATTTATAAATACTATTCTACAGTTACGATTTTAACATCAATATCTCCACCTGGAGTAGCTACAGAGACTTTGTCCCCTACTACATGTCCAATGAGACTTTGAGCCATAGGTGAATCATTAGAGATTTTCCCTTCAAATGGGTCAGCTTCCGCACTTCCTACAATTGTATAAGTCTCTTCTTCTCCATCGGGAAGTTCTTGAAAGGTAACAGATTTACCTAAGCTTACTGTATCCGTATTGTCATTATCATTTTCAATAATAACGGCATTTCTAATCATATTTTCGACTTGAGTAATGCGGGCTTCCACAAATGCTTGTTCATCTTTAGCCGCATCATACTCAGAGTTCTCAGAAAGATCTCCAAAGCCGCGTGCAATTTTAATGCGCTCTACTACTTCTTTACGACGCTCTGTTTTTAAGTGATGCAGTTCGTCTTCGAGCTTTTGTTTTCCTTCTTCTGTCATGTAAAAGTTTTTTTCTTCTGCCATCTTCTTTGAACACTCCTTTAATCCATCAAAAAATTGATGTTCCCCCATATATGAAATGAGCGATACCAGCGTATGCTCATTAATGAATTACTATACTTTACACGAGGACTCTTTATTCTAGAACTACTATTGAAAACTATGCCAGATTTCTGGAAGGTTTTCAACTATTTTCTCAATTGAAATGATCCTGTGTTTCATTAAGGACCGTTTGAATTTTTGTAGCCATTAAGTCTATAGCTACGTGGTTTTGGCCACCTTCTGGAATAATAAGATCTGCATATCGCTTGGTAGGTTCCACGAATTGCAGGTGCATTGGACGGACCACATTAATATATTGCTCAATGACAGAATCCAGTGTGCGTCCCCGTTCATTAATATCTCTCATCATTCTGCGAATGATCCTCACATCGGCATCCGTATCTACGAAAACCTTTATATCCATTAAATCGCGTAAGCGCTCATCTTCCAACACAAGAATACCTTCAACAATAATAACCTCTTTAGGCTCCACATGTATCGTTTCCTCAGACCGAGTATGAATCTTATAATCATAGGTAGGTTTCTCTACGGATTTCTGATCAATTAATTGTTTAAGGTGTTCAATCAGCAGATCATTATCAAAAGCAAGAGGGTGATCATAGTTCGTCTGAAGTCTTTCTTCATACGGAAGGTGACTCTGATCCTTATAATAATAATCTTGCTCCACCATTAGAATTGTTTTATCAGCAAATCGCTGGATGATGGACCGGGTGACACTTGTTTTCCCTGACCCTGTACCTCCGGCTACTCCAATAACTACAGGTTTATCTTTCATGTTTCTGGTTTCTCCTTTCATCCCAAACATAATCTCTGAACATTACACGGTTCAGTTATTTTTTTATTGTAATAGCTACACCATCGCCAATTGGTACAATTGTCGTATGATAATCGGGGTTTTGAACAAGCCAATTATTGAAATTACGTATTTTTCGAGCGATTTTGGCCATACGTTTGTCTGCATGTGAATCGTCCGCAACATACCCCTTAAATAGAACATTATCCGAGACAATTACTGCACCTTCAGATAATAACGGTTCGTATAGATGAAAGAATTCTTCATACTTACCTTTAGCAGCATCAATAAAGAGGAAGTCAAAAGAACCTTCCTTCCGAACTTCTTCCTTCAGCTCAAGAGCATCCCCAAACAGGAGGTGAACTCTGTCTTCAGCTCCTTGCTTATTAATAAAATGCTGGGCATCTCTATAACGATTCTCGTCTCTTTCTATTGATACAACTTTACTTTCAGGTGAAGCCTCCAACATACGAAGGGCCGAATATCCTATTGCTGTTCCAATTTCCAAAATGCGTTCAGGTCTATGCATACGAATCAGCTGCATTAGAAAATGTATACCTGCTGGCTCCATAATCGGTATATTTTTTTCCTCAGCGTATGCCTCCATGTGCGCGAATGGTCCAGTGGAAGACGGCAGCAATGATTGCAGATATGCGTCTTGCTCCATGATGTTAACATCCCTTCATATTTAGTTTACATCCATTTTACAACCCCACTATTTTAACATACAAAAATGGAGGAATGCGAGTAATCTCGCATTCCTCTTCCATAATCAATTGTTGTTAATATATTTATTTTTCTTTTCATTGTGCTTCTCCAACGTTTTTGAATAATAAATATTTCCTTCGTCATCTGCAAGGAAGTATAAGAAGTCTGTATCTGCAGGCTCCACAACAGCTTTTAAAGCATTTTCATTAAAATTGGAGATTGGCCCTGGGGTCAATCCCTCTTCTTCGTACGTATTGTAAGGAGAATCGACTTCAAGATCCTCATATAAGACTCTATCCTTATGCTCTCCCAGAGCATATAATACAGTAGGGTCTGTTTGTAATGGCATTTCCTCTTCTAAACGATTATAAAATACACTAGCGATTTTCTTTCGATTCTCAGAGGTTCTAGCTTCATTCTCTAATAACGAGGCCATTGTCATTAAGTCATGTACAGTCATGTCCTCATCAAGTAAATCCAGTTGGTTCAGTTGTTCTTTGTAAGGCAGTACGACCTCTTTCGTCTGATCTAACATTTTATGAACAATCTGATCTATTGTAGGATCTTCTACATAAATTGGATAAGTAGAAGCAAATAAGTATCCCTCGAGAGGATATTTAATCTCTTCATTTAATACCTCTTCTGTTAAAAGCTCAGGGTACTGTTCCATAAGTTCTTTTACATATTCTTTATCGTTCACTTTTGTTAAAAATTCGTCTTTAGTAAATGGAAGTTTATTTGCTAAAGTACCCGCAATTTGATCGAGCGTCCGCCCTTCAGGAATGGTTACCTTAAATGCCGGCTCTTTAATTAATTTACCTGACTGCAGTGAATCAATAATCTCATTCAGTTTCATAGACGAAGTAAGCTGATATTCCCCAGCTTGGAATCCTGATTCATTATTAAATTTTGTATAAAACCTAAAAATTAAATCATTTTTAATAATTCCATTCTTTTCTAGGATCCCTGCGATTTGAGACGTGGATGATCCTAATGGTATCTCCACACTTTTTTGGCTTTCATCGCTCGGATCCACAGGTTCCAGGGCGGATTTAATATAAAAATAACCACTCAAACCCCCGATTAGTAGAAGAAGTACAAATATTGTAAGAATGGAAGCTACAATTTTTCGCACTGTGCTTGCTTCCTCTGTACGTTTTTTTAGTCGAGCTTTATAACTTTTTTTAAAATTTCTTTCGGACAACAGACTTCCTCCTTCCATCCGGTACATTATACTACAAAATGCGAGAGCCTTTCCACACCAGTGGTATAATTTCTATGGTCCAGAAGCTTCACATAAGAAAAAGCCTGCTGTTCGCAGGCTTTTTCTTTCTTTACTTTTTATTTAGGTTAAATCTTCATCTGTTAAAGTATTCAGCATTTCTTCAACCATTTCCCATTCCTCATCTGATTCGATCTGGTAGAGAGCAAGATCATCTTCTTCGTTTCCTTTTTCTTCATATCGAAACGCAAAAACTTCTACCTCGTCTCCCTCTTTCTGTTCAGCAGGAATGACGGCAATGTAGGACTGTTCCGTCTGCTCTACATCGAATGTGAACAATACTTCAAATAAATGTTCCTCTCCATTTTCATCTGGAATTACAATACGTTCTTCTTTTTCTAGTGCCATGATAAAACGTCCTCCTTATTGTTTGGAATCTAGATAACTTTGCAGAATGATAACAGCGGCCATTTTATCAATGACTTTCTTACGCTTCTTTCGACTAACGTCTGCATCCAGCAATACCCGTTCTGCTGCCATTGTCGTTAAACGCTCATCCCAAAGATGGGATGGTATTTTATATTCTTTTTTTATCCACGCGGCGAAACGCTGGCTGGCTTCTCCTCTAGGTCCTACTGTCCCGTTCATGTTCTTAGGGAAGCCTACCACAGCTTCAGTGATTTCATGCTCTTCAATGATCTTTTGAAGCGGTCCGCGAACCGTATTAAAGTCCGTTTCATCCCAATGAATAGTGGTCAGGCCTTGAGCTGTCCAGCCCAAGGCATCGGAAATAGCCACTCCTACCGTTTTTTCGCCTACGTCTAGACCTATTTTTTTCATTCATTGCCCTCTTTATTCTCTCTAATATAAAACTTAACTAACTCTTCGATTAGTTCATCACGTTCAATTTTGCGAATCAAGTTTCTGGCATCCTGGTGACGCGGGATGTACGCTGGATCTCCGGAGAGTAAATAACCGACTATCTGGTTGATAGGGTTGTAGCCCTTTTCTTGAAGAGCACTGTGTACAGAAAGCAGTACAGAGCGCACATCCTGGTCAAACGGTTCCTCTGAGAAGTTAAATCTCATTGTTTTATCCATTGAGCTCATTCATGTCACCTCGCACTTGTTAGTCTTTACTCCATTATATACCTAAGTTTACTTAATGGAAAACTAAGAACCTTGATTTGCATACTCTTTTGCAAATTCTAAGGCCTCAGGAATCTTAGAAGCATCCTTGCCTCCAGCCTGAGCCATGTCTGGACGGCCTCCGCCGCCCCCACCGCATCTGGAAGCTGCTTCTTTAATTAAATGTCCTGCATGGTAACCTTCTTCTACTAAGTCTTTTGATACTCCTGCAATTAGCTGAACTTTATTTCCATTTGGTGCAGCAAGCAGTATAATACCAGATTCAATTTTTTGTTTTAAATCATCAATCATGGAACGCAAAGCATTCATATCCTTCACATCCACTTGTTTTGCCAGCACCTTGACGCCGTTAATCTCTTCAACTTCGTCAAGAATCGATGAAGCTTCCATATTAGAGATTTTAGCACTTAGGGATTCATTTTCCCTCTGCAGATCCTTTATCTCTTTATGAAGGACATCAATTCGTTCAGGTACCTGCTCCGGCTTTGTCTTTAAGCGTTCACCAGCTTGCTTTAACAACGATTCCTTACCATTCATATAAAGGTAAGCATCTTTAGCTGTCACAGCTTCCATACGTCTGGTTCCAGCCCCAATACCTGTCTCTGATACAATTTTGAATAAACCAATTTCAGCAGTATTTATAACATGGCACCCTCCGCAGAGTTCCAGGCTGTAATCACCTACTTGCACCACACGAACAGTGTCTCCGTATTTCTCTCCAAATAATGCCATAGCACCTTTTTCTTTTGCTTCCTCGATAGAACTATATTCTACTCTTACAGGAATAGACTGCCATACTTTTTCGTTTACGATAGATTCAATCTTCTCTATCTCCTCATTGGAAACAGAGCCAAAATGCGAGAAATCAAACCGTAGACGATCCGGAGCTACAAGAGAACCCGCCTGATTTACATGATCGCCTAATACGTCTTTCAATGCTTGATGGAGCAAATGGGTAGCTGTGTGATTCTTAACTATAAAGGAGCGGGATTTTTCATCTATTTCTGCATGAACCCTGTCTCCTTTATGAAGCGTACCTTTTTGGATCACGGCTTCATGCATATGCTGACCATTTGGTGCTTTTTGAACATTTGTTACTTCCAATAGGACGTTATCATTTTCTATACGGCCTTTATCAGCAATCTGACCGCCGCTTTCTGCGTAGAAAGGTGTTTTATCCAAAAATACGTAGACTGTATCGCCTTCTTCTGCTTGTTCACTAAACTCTTTACCTTTAATCATTTCGACAATTTCTGCTTCCGTACGAAGTTGATCATAACCGGTGAATTCACTGGCTACACGAACGTCCCCAAGTACACCTTCTTGAATCTGCATGGAACCAGTTTTCTGACGAGCGTTCCTGGCACGCTCACGCTGCTTCTCCATTTCAAGCATAAACCCATCTTCATCAATGGTAAAACCAGCGTCAGCTACATATTCTTCCGTGAGCTCCTTAGGAAAACCATACGTATCGTAGAGACGAAATACTTCTGTCCCAGGGAATACATTACTCCCTTTTTCTGATTCCTGCTTCATAATTGTCGATAAGATGGCAAGTCCATCATTTAATGTTTCGTGGAAACGTTCCTCTTCAGTTTTAATTACGTTTTGAATAAAGGACTGCTTCTCTTTTACTTCAGGATAGAAGTTGACCATAATTTCAGCTACTTCCGGTACTAATTTGTACATGAAAGGCTGATCTATACCAATTTGTTTAGCAAACCTTACAGCCCGGCGCAGCAAACGGCGCAGAACGTATCCTCTTCCCTCATTGGACGGCAGAGCTCCGTCACTGACCGCAAAAGATACCGTACGCATATGATCAGCTATAACTTTAAAGGAAGAATCTCCTTCCTCACTTTCTCCATACTTTCTTCCCGAAATAGACTCTGTAGCTTCAATTAAAGGTTTGAATAAATCTGTTTCGAAATTGGTAGGGGTATCTTGAATAACGCAGACAATTCTCTCAAGGCCCATGCCTGTATCAATGTTTTTCTTAGGTAAGGGTGTGTAAGTATCATCAGGATTATGGTTGAACTGGGAGAATACTAAATTCCAGATTTCTAAATAGCGTTCATTCTCTCCACCCGGGTAAAGTTCAGGATCTTGAGGATCGTTCCCGTATTTTTCACCGCGATCGTAAAAGATTTCAGTATTTGGACCACTCGGGCCTTCACCAATATCCCAGAAGTTTTC
This sequence comes from Halobacillus halophilus DSM 2266, assembly GCF_000284515.1. Classification (GTDB taxonomy): domain Bacteria; phylum Bacillota; class Bacilli; order Bacillales; family Halobacillaceae; genus Halobacillus; species Halobacillus halophilus. Next base: position 2,572,227 of record NC_017668.1, read on the forward strand.
CTCAATACGGATAATTCGCTCTTCATCTATCCCGACAATGTCGCGCCATATCGTATAGGCTTCATCATCTTCTGGATGAACGGTAACAGATAACCTGCTTTCGTCAAATCCAATCCAATCTTCACTGGTCAGGAATTCCCAACCCCACTTCATCGCTTCCTCTTTAAAATAATCCCCAATAGAAAAGTTACCCAACATTTCAAAAAAAGTATGGTGGCGGGCTGTAAACCCTACATTTTCTATATCGTTGGTCCGAATGGATTTTTGCACGTTCACAATCCTAGGATTCTCAGGAATAACCCGCCCGTCAAAGTATTTTTTCAGCGTAGCCACTCCACTGTTTATCCAAAGGAGTGTAGGATCCTCATGAGGAACAAGAGAAGCACTTGGTTCCACACTGTGATTTTTTTCTTTAAAAAAGTCCAGAAACATTTGGCGGACTTCAGCAGATGTCCATGATTTCATGTCGTTACCTCCTTATTAATAAATACAACAAGCTTCATGCTCTTTTATAAACACTCTATTTTATCTGTACGAACAAAAAACTCCCGTCCCTGCCATCGGCAGGGACGGGAGTTTAAATCCGCGGTACCACCCTGATTATAGACATTAAACTGTCTATCACCTCAGACGCCAATAACGAGGCGCGACTCCGGCGGGGATTAACCGCACTCAGGAATAGCTTTCAGCAACCCTGTCCATAGCATACTTCTCAGCCTGGAGTATGCCTCTCTAATTATGGGTAATTGCTTACTTATTTCCTTCACTGTTTTTCGTTCGTATAGTGTCGATATGCGCTATTATAGATAACTGTTCCCTATCTGTCAATATGAATGCGTCCTTTATGAACTTCACTAACAATTACTTTTAGACATGTAAGAACAGGTACAGCTAAAATTAATCCAGGAATTCCTGCAAGTTCACCACCTGCAAGCAAAGCAAAGATAATGACCAATGGGTGGATGTGAATACTTCTCCCCATAATATATGGGGAGAGCAAATTGCCTTCAAGTACTTGAATCACAAGGACCACCAGCAGACTAAAAATAAGCATTTTCACTGAAATAGTAGCAGCTACAACTAAGACCGGTACAGCCCCAAGCAAAGGACCAAAATACGGTATAATATTCGTTATTCCTGCTATAATTCCAAGAATAAGAGGATACGGGAGGTCCACCAGCCAAAATCCGAACGAGGCAAGGGCGCCTACAAAAAGACTGATTAGAAGCTGCCCGCGAATATATCCTCCCAAAGAATGACTAAGTTCCCTGGTCAGTCTCCGGGCTTCATCATGCCAGGACACAGGTAATAAAGTCACCAAAGAGCTGCCGATCATCTTGTAGTCCTTTAAAAAATAGAATGTCATTACGGGAATGACAGCAAATAAAAAGACCATATCAAAAATACCGCTTAAACCTGTAAGCAAGTTCATTAATTTAGTGCTAATCCATTCTTCGAAATCTGAAAAACTGCCATCCAATTTTTTGTGAATACCATCTGGAAACCTTTCAGTTTGAGCGTATAACTGCTTTGTCCATACTTGATAAGATTCCGTTAAAGCAGGAATCTGCTCACTCAACAGTCTTACCTGTGTTAACAGACGGGGATAGCCTTTATAGATTCCTAAACTTACTAAAGAAAAAAAAGCGAGGAATATAAACAAGATAGCAAGAGATCTTGAGATCCCCGTCTCTTCCAGCAGATTCACAAGAGGATGCAGCAATAAGGAAAGAACAAGAGCCAAGATAAAGGGCAGAAGGATTCTTCCAATCATGATCATAATATGATCATAATAGGGAAACAGCCAGGCTAGTAGTAATAGACTGAGAAGTATAATGAAGAAGATGACGAACCGACGTACCCACTTGGCTGTTTGATCACTCATCCTTGCTTAAGATCTTGTTGATAGAATATGTCATTAAGAGAGCTTAGACTGCCATCTTCTTCAATTTGGTTTATGTTCATTTTACCGTTTTCAATAGCTAACTCCAGACAACAATTCCAACAATAATATTGCTCGTTCCCTATTTTTCCAAGGTTTTTGCTCTTACAATTCGGACATTTCATGGGGAGACATACTCCTTTTTTACAAAACAGTATGTCCGTCCGAAATAATTTCATACATTATTCTATAAGATTATGAAGCCACTCCATTCCTTCCGCCACATATGCCTCAGTTGGCCTGGAGTGAGGAGTATGCTCCAAGATAAAATATTTCCCTTTTTTTTCAGCCAGTATTTCAATCATTGGCTTCATATCAAAGTGACCATCTATTGTATTTAGTTCTGGATGAATCGGTACCCAGTAGTATTTATCATCTAAAAAACTTACATTATGTACGTGGACAACAGTTGTGTACGGAAGCAAAGGAACGATGTACTCTTTCCATTTATCACCCGCTGCCATTCGATAATCTCCCATGTCAATACAGATAGATAATTGATAGGTGTCCCACACCTCTTCAGGGAATTGCTGAAGGTAGTGAATCCCTGCAGGAGAGCGGTTATGACCAAGTTTAGGTTCGCAGACAATAGAGAGTTTGTATTTTTTCTGCAGCTCAGAGAGGTAACAAAGTCCTTCTTCAATCATAGGCTGAGGGTTTGAACTAACAGGCCCTTTAACGTATGGAAAGTGAACTAGAATGTATTCCGCCCCGACTCTTGCTGCCAAAGCGACTTCTTTTTCAAAATTTATTCGAGCCTCCAGAGGATCCACATATACATGTTCAATTAGATCGTACTTGCTGTTCCCTCTAATAAGGGGCGAATGAATTCCAAAAGAGACTTGATTCCGTCTCGCCATTTTAAGAAAGCGATAAAAAGAAGCTTCATCTGGAAATTCTCCGATTTCAATATGGTCAATTCCTGATTTAAATAACTGATCAAACTGACCAGGGTCACTTAAAATAGTACTGCCGGACATCCCCAGTGTGGATTCCATAGTTTATCTCCTCCTTAACTTCACATAAAATCGTAAGGGGACAATTCTTCTTCCTCATTTTCCGGCGCTTCCGGGACCACCTTCTCCTGAAGTTTTTCTTTTAGCCTTGTATAACGAAGGTTTGTATCCATAGACTTTACACCTTCGAGAAATGCATTGCGATCTCCACAGATGATTAGCGATTGCTTAGAACGGGTGATAGCTGTGTAGAGCAAATTTTTCCTAAGCATCCTTTTATAGCTTCGTACTACCGGAAGAATGACAATTGAAAACTCACTTCCTTGCGATTTATGGATCGATGTACAATATGCGAGCATTACATTGTTCAAATCTTTTTTTGGATAAACGATTTCTTTTCCGTCAAAATCCACGACGACCTGTTCTACACCATCTACATTTTCTTCCTCGCGAAATATCGCAACAATTTCGCCTATATCTCCATTATAAACTCCGTCTTCGGGCTGATTAACCAACTGAATGACTTTATCACCTTTTCGATATGTTTGGTCATTAAATTGGATATCCCGCTTCTGCTTGCTTTTGGGATTTACCACTCGCTGAATCTCCGAATTCAGCTTATGAATACCAACTTCTGTGCGGTACATCGGAACAAGGACTTGCAATTCTCTAAGGTTAATACCCTTATCGATCGCTTTTTTTACAATATGGGTAACGATATCAGCAAGCTGATTCTCACGTGCAGGTATGAAATTGAAATCATGCTCTTTAGCCAGTGATACCGCAGTACACTGATTATTTTTAATCTCATGCGCAAGCTGAATGATTTTTGAACCTTCTTTTTGACGGTACACTTCCGTCAGTTTGGATGATGGGAGTTGTTCGGAAGCAAGGAGATCGGCAAGTACTTGACCGGGACCTACAGAAGGAAGTTGATCTTCATCACCTACGAGGAGTACCTGCATACCTGAAGGAACAGCACGGAACAATTGGTTGGCAAGCCAAATATCCACCATCGAAAATTCATCAATGATGAGAACCTTCCCTTCTAAAGGATTATTCTGGTTGCGCTCAAATTGTTCATGACCATCCCATCCGAGCAATCGGTGGATCGTGCTTGCAGGCATGCCAGTTGACTCCGTCATACGTTTAGCAGCCCGTCCTGTTGGTGCAGCCAAGACAAAAGGCAAAGGCTGATCCGAATCATAGTCTTCCGGATCAATCGAGACGTCATTTAACTCTGCATAAGACTGGATAATTCCCTTGATAACCGTTGTTTTTCCAGTTCCGGGGCCTCCAGTCAGAATCATAAGCTTGGACTGTAACGTTTTCTCAATTGCATTAAATTGGTCTTCTCCATAACTCATTGCTTCCTCTTCTTCAATGCTTCCAATAATCTTCATGAGATCTGCCTGCGTATGCTGGGTTTCCAACTCTCCTTCTAGAATACGTTCGATATTACGGCAAAAGCCGTTTTCTGCGAAATATAGCGTAGGTAAGTAGATACGCTCTTCTTCTATATATACATACTTTTCCTGCCCCAGATGGATGATTTGCTCGGATAGCTGATCGAATGAGATAGAAGCTTCAAGTCCTGTGTTTAGTAACTGATCAACCTGGACAAGACATTCTTCAGTAGGAAGGTAAGTGTGACCAGCAGACATGCTTTTTTGCATCATGTACAAACATGCTGCCCGGAGTCTGGTAGGGTGATCATGAGAAAGATTCTGCATCCTCGCCATTTCATCTGCCCGGTGAAAACCGAAACCTTCGACTTTAAATACAAGCTGGTAAGGATCTTCTTCAATAATGGCAAGGGTTTGATCTTTAAAGACTTCATAAATTTTCTGAGATAACTTCAACCCAAACCCGTATTGGGAAAGATGAATCATCACGTGTTCAAAACCTTGATGTTCCTTTAGAGAATTGTATAATTGATCCGCTTTTTCCTTAGTAAGCTTAGGTACTTTATCTAAAGCAGCTCTGTCTTCTAATATAAACGATATCGCTTGTTCTCCTAATTGATCAACGATACGCTCAGCCGTCCTTTTACCTATGCCGTGAAATAAATCACTCGATAAATAGTGAATCAGCCCATCTTTTGTTTCAGGCAAGACACGATTATACATCTCTACCTCGTATTGCAGTCCAAATTTCGGGTGGTTACGAAATTGACCATAAAAGATATAGGTTTCTCCTTCTTCCAGAGGAGAAAAGTGTCCTTTAATCACCAGTGAGTCCACATCTGTATCTTCATTTGTTTCACTTACAGTGATCGCCGCGATGGAAAAATGCTCAGCCTCATTATGAAAGATCATTCGATTGAGTTCACCTTTAACATAAGGACGGTCTTCATTCGATTCAGAAAAAAGCGTTTGTTGTGTCATGCCATCTTTCTCCTTCAATAATTACTCGTTTAACGCTTGTTCCACTTGGGCCTTTGCATGAGAAGCCAGCATGTGCTCAGGCTGAATTTCAAGTGCTCGATTAAAATGGAAGAGTGCTGATTTCGCATCTTCTTTATGAAGAGCGACCACTCCTAGATTGTAGTAAGCGTCACTATGTTCTTCCTCCAATTGTAGCACACGTTTCATAGCCTGTTCAGCACCTTCAATCTGACCGTTCTGGGCTAAACAGAGACCATATTGAAATTGGATATCTACATCTTCGGGAGCCAGCTCAGCCGCTCGAAGTAAATAAGGAAGAGCAAGCTTCGTATATTCCTGATGCACAAAAGTCATCCCCAGCATAAAGTGGACATCGGCTTCATCTAAACCATTTTGAATGGCTTGAATAAACTGCTCTTGAGCTTTGGTGAACTTTTCCTGTTCATAATAAACATTTCCGAGTCCGTAATAAGCTGTAGCGGCTTCTCCGTCAAGCTCAATAGCTCTATTAAAAAAACGGGCTGCACGTTCATAATCATTCATGTGCGTAAGCAGGTTTCCAAAGTTAATATAACCCACCGGCTGTTTAGGATTTTCGTCAATGGATTCAGTGAAAAGACGGGCCGCCTCCTCATAATTATGATTTTGCATCTCTTCAATACCTTGCTTTAATTTATCCATGTTCTCGCTCCTTTTTTAATATATGTAAAAAAGTCATGTCCTGAATAACGGACATGACCATTTGCTCAGCCGACATATGTGACAGCAGCATCTTCTTTTAAAACCGTGTCAATCGTGGCACCGCCCAGGCAAACTTCTCCATCGTAGAACACGACAGCTTGTCCAGGAGTAATGGCTCTTTCCGGTTCGTGAAAGATTACTTTCCAGCGTCCATCTGTCATAGGTTGTACTGTCACATGGCTGTCCTCTTGTCGATAACGGAATTTTGCTGTACACTCCATGGCTTCTTCAGGACCATGTCCAGTTGTCCAGTTTGCTTCAGAAGCAATTAAACCATCAGAATATAAAGCATCGTGATGAAAACCTTGTCCAACGTATAATATATTTTCCTCCACATTTTTACCTACTACAAACCACGGATCTCCAGCGCCTCCAATTCCAAGACCCTGTCGCTGACCGAGAGTATAATACATAAGCCCCTCGTGTTGTCCCTTCACTTCACCATCCAGCGTTTCCATGTTACCAGGCTGGGCCGGAAGGTATTCACTCAGGAATTCTTTGAAATTCCGCTCACCTATAAAGCAGATTCCTGTTGAATCTTTCTTTTTAGCCGTAGCCAGATCATGCTGCTCTGCTATTTCTCTCACCTGTTTCTTTTCTAAATGGCCGAGAGGAAACATCACTTTTTCAAGCATTTCCTGAGTCAACTGGTTCAGGAAATACGTTTGATCTTTATTCCTGTCAATCCCTCGGAGCATTTCATGAACTCCATTATTCTCCTGCACCTGTGCATAATGTCCAGTAGCTAGATAATCTGCTCCAAGAGATAAGGCATGGTCTAAAAATGCCTTAAACTTAATCTCCTTATTACACATAACGTCAGGATTGGGCGTGCGGCCTGCTTTGTATTCCTCAAGAAAATAAGTGAATACTTTATCCCAGTATTGTTTTTCAAAGTTAACGGCGTAATAAGGAATATCGAGTTGATTACACACTCTAATTACATCTTCATAATCTTCTGTTGCCGTACAGACTCCATTTTCGTCAGTATCATCCCAGTTTTTCATGAAGATTCCGACTACATCATAGCCCTGCTCTTTTAATAGAAGAGCAGCTACAGAGGAATCGACTCCTCCGCTCATTCCGACCACAACACGAGTGTCTTTCGGTTCTTTCATATTTTTCACCTTCCTGTTATGCTCAGTCTTTGTACAATTTGACTGATTTTCTGCGCTGCTTGTATGAGGTCCTCTTTGCTATTACTCTGGCCAAAGCTGAATCGAATTGAATTAGTGATTCGAGGGTCGCCAGTACCATACATAGCCGAAAGTACATGTGAAGGTTCTACGGACCCAGCTGTACAAGCACTGCCGCTTGAAGCAGCAATTCCTGATAAGTCAAAGTTTGTGAGCATTGTTTCCACGTTCATTTCTGGAAAACTAACGTTTATAATGGATTCAATACTGTATTCTTCCGCACCATTAATTGAGTAATTCACGCCTTCTTCGTTTAAAGCATGCAGAAATGTTTCTTTTAATTCTTTGTACTGCTTCCTTTTTTGGCTGCGCTCTCCTTCAATCAGTTCCACTGCTGTTTGGAGTCCTTTCACAGCCGGAAGATTCTCAGTCCCTGCACGCCTTTTTCTTTCCTGCTCTCCACCATACTGCAGGGACTCAAGCTTAGTCCCTTCCCTGACATAAAGAAAACCAATCCCTTTTGGACCATTTATTTTATGACCTGAAACCGCCATCAAGTCCACCGCCAGCTCTGTTACATCAATTTCCATAAGACCATATGCCTGAACAATATCAGAATGAAAAGAAGTGGAATGTTCTCTCAGGAGTTCAGCAACTTCTCTTACAGGCTGCATAACCCCTGTTTCATTATTTACCATCATGATGGAAACTAGAATCGTATCATCTCTTAATGATTTCTTTACATCTTCCGCACGTACCGCACCATGATCATCAACAGGTAAATACGTAACTTCAAAACCTTCTTCTTCAAGATATTCGACTGCATGTAATGTAGCATGATGTTCAATTGGAGTGGTAATGATATGCTTACCTTCCTGTTCGCGGGCTCTGGCTGTACCGATTATTGCTAAGTTATCAGCTTCTGTACCGCCACTTGTAAAAACTATTTCTTTTTCGTTTGCATGAATACTCCCCGCGATTACCTTTCTTGCTTCGTCAAGAATTTTTCTTGCCTGCCTTCCAAATTGGTGAACACTGGAGGGGTTGCCATAGGTCTCTTCCAAAACAGGAATCATAGACTCAACAACCTTTGGGTGAACGGGAGAAGTAGCAGCATGATCCAGATAAATTCCCTTCATTCATTCTCACCTCCACTATTAAATATAAAACATGTACGCATCCTGAGTCTGATCGTCTACATGATCTTTCAAATCTTCAAGAGTTGTCGTATCCAGTACATCCTTAACGGCATCACGCACTCTTTTCCATAGAGCTTGTTTAGCGGGTTCCTCATCTTCAATGCCTTCCACAGGGGTAATCGGTCCTTCCAGGATACGAATAACATCTCCTGCAGTAATTTCGTGAGGTGCTTTTGTCAGCATATAGCCGCCGTAAGCCCCCCTTACGCTTTTAACTAAACTTGCATTTCGTAAAGGAGCAATTAATTGTTCCAAGTAATGCTCAGAAAGTCCATTGTCTCTTGCAATTTGCTTTAGAGATATTGGACCATCTCCATATTTCCTGGCTAATTCAATCATTATGGTTAGACCGTAACGGCCTTTGGTAGATATCTTCATATAAGTCACCTTTCATTATTAAAAACTGTAACAATCGTTGGGACGCTGGTAGCGTATACCCTACAAAAGTTCCTAAAAATAACGCAATAAATACAGTTCCAATTCCTACCGGACCGCCAAGAGCGAAACCAAGCACAGCCACTGTGATCTCAATGCCGTTTCTTACGGTTGAAACTTTCCAACCCATTGCTTCAGAGATCATTAACATTAAACTGTCTCTCGGCCCCGCTCCTATGCCGGAAGATACATATATACCAATTCCTAAGGCAATAACAATAGTACCTAGAATAAATACGATAATTTGAACGGTCAAGATATCAGGACTTGGAAGCAGCCAATTAAAAAAATCAATAAATATACCAATAAAAATCATGTTTAATATGGTACCAATCTGCGGGAGTCTCTTCTTATAGAAAGCATGTAAAGTGACGATGACAAGCCCGGCGATAATGGACCAGGTTCCTACTGTTAAACCAAACTGAAGGAACAGTCCGTAATGGAAAACATCCCAGGGTCCGATTCCGAAATCCTTTACTTGCATGGTCATGGATATACCAAGACCAAGGATAATCACTCCTACTATAAAAAAAGTCCACCTAACAAAATTTTCACGCACCTGAGGGTGGTTTAAACTCAACCTAATCCCTCCTCTCTCTATTATACCAAACGTTATTATAGCATGAATGGCAAGTCTCTTGCATTTTCTCAGTAATCCATCTAACCTTACACTTATAACTAAATCTGTTATAGTTCAATGTTGGCTTTATTCGTAATATAAGTTCCTTTCCTATGCATAAACCCTTTGCTCGATTTGAAGGGGTATTGTATAGGAAGCAAAATAGATCGCTTCTTTATGAACAAGTTCGACGGTTCAACAAATGGAACGCTCTTCATCGAACATCATCTTTCCACACTCATGTCGAGCCAAGAAGCGCGAAGAAGTACGCATTCCCTTTCTACGTAACGTATAACAGAATATCATCTTATAAAAATCAGCAATTAACTTTAGCATAAACATACTTAAAAAGGAGCTTGATGTATGAGCCAGCAACCACTCGCATTCCGCATGCGTCCTTCCAATTTAAACGAAATCATTGGACAGTCCCACCTGGTGGACGAAGGTAAAACGATCCACCGGATGATAACAGCGAATCGCCTGGCTTCCATGATCCTATTCGGTCCTCCCGGGACGGGTAAGACATCGATGGCTACCGCACTAGCTAAAAGTCTAAAAATCCCCTTCAAAAATTTAAATGCAGTAACGGACAAAAAGAAAGATATGGAAATTGCTGTTGAAGAAGCCAAGATGCATGGGCAGCTCGTCCTCATCCTTGATGAAGTCCATCGCCTGGATAAAGCAAAGCAGGATTTTCTGCTTCCTCATCTTGAGAGTAATCGATTAACTCTAATCGGCTGTACGACAAGTAATCCATATCATTCCATTAATCCAGCGATCAGGAGCCGCTGCCATCTATTCGAACTTTACAAACTCACTCCTGATGAAATTAAACAAGCGATTCAACGCGCCATAGAAGATAAAGAACAGGGGATTGGAGATTTAGAACTTGAACTTACCTCCGAGGCTGTCGATCATTTTGCCCATGCGGCGAACGGAGACCTTAGAGCCGCCTTGAATGGACTAGAGCTTGCCGCTTTCTCCACCCCTATGGAAGACAAACGTATCCCTATTGACTTGGAAATTGCTGAGGAGTGTATGCAAAAGAAAAGCTTTTCTCATGATAAGGATGGAGATGCCCACTATGATGTACTTTCCGCTTTTCAGAAATCAATTCGAGGGAGCGATGTAGACGCATCTCTTCACTACCTTGGACGTTTGATAGAAGCCGGAGATCTCGATAGTATTGGGCGCAGGCTTGTGGTCATTGCCTATGAGGACATCGGGCTTGCCAACCCCCAAGCTGGCCCAAGAGCACTTTCCGCTATACAGGCAGCAGAAAGAATTGGTTTTCCCGAAGCCCGTATTCCTTTGTCAGTTATCGTTACGGAACTTGCCTTGTCCCCTAAGTCAAACAGTGCCTATAAAGCACTCGATGCAGCCCTATCAGACATTCGAAACGGTAAAAGTGGAGAAGTTCCTGCCCATTTGAAAGACTCTCATTATAAGGGAGCCTCACAATTAGGCAGAGGACTAGAATATCAGTATCCGCACAATTTTGAAAACGGCTGGGTGGATCAACAATACTTACCTGACACCATTAAGAACCGCACGTATTACGAACCAAAAGCCACCGGAAAATTTGAACAAGCTCTTCAGCAGGTATGGACAAAAATAAAAAATCGTAAATCTACTTAAGTATATTTCCACTTTCTGTTGGCTACACTACAACTAAATCTGAAAAACTACTTTTCTAGGTGTGGACAAAGCAAAGCATTCCAACTTAAAAAAGAGCTTTATCATACAAACCTGGAAAAACATACAGGAGTGGAAAATATGCCTAAAGTAAGACAAGATGCATGGTCTCATGAAGATGATTTATTACTAGCAGAAACGGTTCTTCGTCATATTCGTGAAGGAAGCACCCAATTAAAAGCGTTTGACGAAGTAGGAGATTCCTTAAACCGTACATCCGCTGCTTGCGGATTCAGATGGAATGCCGAAGTTCGTCAAAAATATGAGCAAGCCGTAGAACTGGCTAAAAAGCAAAGAAAAGAGAAGAAACGTAACGAAGCCCACCAAAAGCCCGTTTACAAAGAAATACCTGCACGTATGACTTATGAGTCAGAACCTGCAGAAGAACCTGTTATATTCGAAGAAAGTAAGATTGTGAGTGAGCAGCCAGCGATGCACTATCAGCCAGAACCCGAGATCCAGCTCTCTGATGTCATTCGATTCTTGAAAAACCTTCAAAAAGAAACCTCGGGCAGTGATTCAGCTAAAAAACAATTGCTCGAGCTTCAAGAACAAAATAAGCAACTGATAGATCAGAACCAGCAGTTAAATAGACAATTAGAAACTATGACAGAAGATTACCAGGCATTAATCCAAATTATGGATCGAGCAAGAAAAATGGTCATGTTTGAAGAACAGGACTATGCTTATAAACCTCAGTTCCGTATGGAGAAAAACGGTAATCTGGAAAATGTGGCAAGATAAAAAAAGAAGCCCTCTCGGGCTTCTTTTTTTTGTTCTTATGTAAGTAAATTAAAAGACCAATCCCAATTGTGCCGTTGTATCATGAGTTTTGAACCCGCTCCAGGCAGGTGGGTGCCCTGTTCCACACTTCCTGCGTCCTCCCATCAGTGATGGTTAAGAGGCATGCATTCCGTATGGAAACACCGGGCTCCCGTTTCAAAAATGTTCGGTCAAAACGTACATTCGAACAACGTACACATCAGGATTGATCCGTTTAATTTGTAAAACAATCATAGCATATATATATATCCTTATCAACAATAACAAGCTAGATTTAAAACAGAATTTCGTTTTATTCTTCAGGCTTTAATTGCAGGTGAAGCTCGTCTAATTGAGCCTTGCTTACACTTCCTGGTGCATTGGTCATTGGATCTGTTGCTGAAGCTGTCTTTGGAAATAAAATGGTATCACGAAGATTCGTACGACCGGCAAGAAGCATAACAAATCGATCAAATCCAAGGGCAATACCTCCATGAGGCGGTGCTCCATATTCTAAAGCTTCAAGTAAGAAACCGAACTGTTCCTCCGCTTCTTCCTGACTGAATCCAAGTACTTCAAACATTTGATTCTGTACCTCTCTTTGATGGATACGCAGCGAACCTCCGCCCAGTTCATAACCATTTAATACAATATCGTAGGCTTCTGCATGTACATTCTGAGGATTTTTGTGCAGCTGGTCCATATCCTCTTCCACTGGTTTCGTAAATGGATGATGAGCTGCAAAGTATCGCTCTTCCTCTTCATCGTACTCCAGCAGCGGCCAGTCGGTAACCCACAAGAAATTAAAGCGATCTTCTTCGATTAAATCAAGACGACGGGCTAACTTCTGTCTCAGTGCTCCAAGACTATCATATACAACTGATGTTTTATCGGCTACAAATAGTAGAAGATCTCCGTCTGCTGCTCCTGTCTTCGCTTTAATTAGAGACGCTTCTTCTTCTGTAAAGAATTTAGCGATAGGTCCGTTCAATTCCCCATCTTTTACTTTAAGCCATGCTAGTCCTTTTGCTCCGTAAACTTTAACATCTTCCGTCATTTTATCAATATCTTTACGAGAGAACTCATCAGCCTTACCTTCAACGTTAATGGCACTAACCTGACCACCTGAAGAAACAGCCCCGCTGAATACTTTGAATCCAGAATTCTTAACCTCTTCCGACAAGTTTACAAGTTCTAAACCAAATCGTGTATCGGGTTTATCTGACCCATAACGCTCCATAGCCTCTTCGTAGGACATCCTTGGAAATGGAGTAGAAATCTCGATTCCTTTAACTTCTTTCATTACTCTTGTCATCATGCGTTCGGTCATAGTCATAATTTCATCTTTAGACATGAACGATGTTTCAATATCCACTTGCGTAAACTCTGGCTGTCGGTCCGCGCGTAAATCCTCATCGCGGAAACAACGGGCAATCTGATAATACTTTTCGAAACCAGACATCATCAGCATTTGTTTAAATAACTGCGGTGATTGAGGTAATGCATAAAACTGTCCTTCATGTACACGGCTTGGTACAAGATAGTCTCTTGCTCCTTCCGGCGTGCTCTTTGTAAGCATAGGAGTTTCCATTTCCAGGAATTCCTCTTCATTTAAAAAGTTACGGATGGATTGGGTGGCTTGATGACGAAGCTTAAAGGTTTCCTGCATTTCCTTTCTTCTAAGATCAAGATAGCGATATTTCAAACGAAGGTCCTCAGAAACTTCGGACTGTTCTTCAATCATAAATGGCGGTGTTTTCGCTTTGTTTAGAATCGTAACAGATTGAGCTGCCAACTCGATTTCTCCTGTGCCGATACTCGGATTAATCGTCTTTTCATCCCTGGCGACTACTTCTCCTATTATTTCCAGTACGTATTCACTGCGAACATTTTCAGCAGTATTTAATGCTTCCTCAGATGTTTCCGGATTAAATACTACCTGAACAAGTCCGGACCTGTCGCGCAGGTCGATAAAAATCAAACCTCCCAGGTCCCTGCGCTTTTGCACCCAGCCTTTCAAAGTGACTTCTTGACCTAAATGGTCTTTACGTAAAGATCCGCTCTGCACACGTTCCATATTTATTCGCCTCCTAACAACTGTTTCTTCATATGGTTTTCAATATCATCCAGTGGGATTTCTTTTTGCTCTCCACTTACCATATCTTTCACATTTATCACATTTTCTTCAACTTCACGATCACCCAGAATAAGTACAAATTTTGCACCAAGGCGGTCGGCGGTTTTAAACTGGGCTTTCATTTTTTTGCCCAGGTAATCTTTATCTACCTGAATGCCCGCTTTTCTCAATTGATAAGCCACACGGACCGAAACCTTCTCTGCTTCTTCGCCTAAAGCTACCAGATAGCAATCCAGCTCTTCATCGATCGGAAGCTCAACACCTTCAGCCTCCAGAGCCATTAATAATCGTTCCAGACTCATGGCAAAACCAATGCCGGAAGTAGCTGGACCTCCAACTTCTTCCACGAGACCAGTGTAGCGTCCGCCGCCGCTCAGGGTTGTAATCGCTCCAAACCCTTCAGCGTCGCTCATAATTTCAAAAGCGGTGTGATTATAATAATCCAGCCCGCGGACCAAATTAGGATCGATTTCATACTCGATACCCATCACATCTAGATACTCTTTCACCTTATCAAAGTATTCTTTTGAATACGTATTTAAATAATCCAGGATAGATGGTGCCGTTGCCATAGCCGGATGATCTCTGTCCTTCTTGCAATCTAAAACCCGAAGCGGGTTTTGATCAAGACGGACTTGGCAATCTGCACATAATTCATCGCGATGTGGATCAAAATGCCGAATCAGTGCGTTTCTGTGAGCTTCTCTGCTCTCAAGGTCTCCAAGACTGTTTAACACAAGACGTAAGGAACTTAATCCCATTTCGCGATAAGAATCAAGAGCCAGCGCCAGAACTTCAGCATCTATCGCTGGATCATCGCTTCCGAGAGCTTCAATTCCAAATTGGACAAATTGTCGCTGTCTTCCTTGCTGAGGTCGCTCATATCGAAACATAGGACCTATATAAAAATATTTTGTCGGCTGATTAGGTGACCCATGCACTTTGTTTTGAACGAAAGATCTCACTACCGAAGCCGTTCCTTCAGGGCGCAGTGTAACACTTCGCCCCCCACGATCCTCAAATGTGTACATTTCTTTCTGGACAATATCTGTACTATCTCCCACTCCACGTTGAAATAACTCTGTATGTTCAAAGATAGGAGTCCTAATTTCTTTATAGTGATAGCGGCGGCACAAGTCCACCAATTTTTTCTCTACATACTGCCATTTTTCTGAGGCGCCAGGAAGAATGTCCTGTGTACCTCTTGGGGCATTTATACTCATTAATACTCCTCCTTTATACTTTCCACCATAAAATACCATAAAAAAACCCCCGCCCCTTTTCCTGCCAATAGGAAAAGGGACGGGGATTTACCCGCGTTGCCACCCTGATTGAAGCATTCAGCTTCCACTCAAAGACAGTTAACGCCTGCGGTACGTCTACACCTACTTTATTTCGATGCAGAACCTAAGAAATGTCTTTCATCCATCCATCATAAAGGAATGCTTCCAGCCTATCTGGCATTCCATCTCTGGTTACGTGGGAATGGGCTACTTTTTCCCTCAATGGTTTTAGTCGTATCATTATAGAATTGATTACTATCATATAGGCTTTTTCATTAGGATGTCAAGCCATTCTCTAAAATATTTATTACTATATTTTAATTCCTTGGGCAGGTACGTTTATCATGCCTGTCGAATAATACACGTGGCCAAAAAATAAGGGGGTGAAATTAATATGAAGAAAACATGTTTTATGTTACTTGTTCTAATTTTCGGAATTCTTAGTTCAAATGATTTCATTGTCTATGCCGATCAGATGATCGTCAAAGAGGATGTGGTCAATGTTAGAAGCGGTCCAGGGACAAACCATGAACAATTTACCCAGGTTCATAAAGATGAAGTTTATGAATACATAAATGAACAGGGGCAATGGGTTCAAATTCAACTCAGTAATGATCGTCAGGGCTGGGTAGCCGGATGGCTGGTTCAGAAAAACAATCAAACTATTGATAATAAGGAAAACTCACATTTATCGTTGAATTACAATGGCACTAATATTAGAAGCGGTCCTTCAACAGAAGCCTCTATTCTGGGGCGCGGACATAAGAACGAGGAATTTAAAATTATCGGAAAAGAAGGTTCATGGTATGAGATCCGTTTTCAGAATCAGAAGGCTTTTGTGGCAGACTGGATTGTAAAAACCCAGCAGAAGCAGGCAGTAAATTATGAAACTGCTTCCGATCCTGAACCTACTCTGAATGGTAAAACCATCATAATTGATGCCGGCCATGGCGGGCGTGACCCCGGAGCTATTGGTTTCACAGGAATCTTGGAGAAAGACTTAACGTTACAAACCGCTAATGCTTTGAAACAACAGCTGGAAAGTCAGGGAGCAAATGTTATATTAACGCGAAAGAAAGATGAATATTTAGCGCTTGCAGTTCGCAATTATCATTCTCTAAAATCACACGCTGACGCTTTCATCAGCCTCCATTTTAATAGTTCCCCTGTAAATATTTCTGCAAATGGAATCAGCAGCTACTATTATCACTTTAAAGATAAACATCTTGCGTCATTGATTCAGCAGGAAATGGTTCATGAAACTAGTTTGACAGACAGAGGGGTAAGACTTGGAAATTTTCATGTGTTACGCGAAAACAACAAACCCGCTGTACTCTTAGAACTTGGCTTCATTTCCAATAAGTCTGAGGAAGGTGTAGTGACCTCGCCTTCTTATCACACAACTGTCGGCCAGGGAATAACAAGAGGGTTAGTTCGGTACTTCTCAAATTAAATTATCAAAATATCCAAAACGAAACATAAAGCCCTGGAAGTTTATAACGACTTCCAGGGCTTTATCTTCTTATCTTTCTTTACTGTCCAATATCAACGTTACTGGACCAGAGTTAGTCAAGGCAACATTCATCATAGAGCCAAATTCTCCTGTTTCGACTCCAACACCTTCATTTTCGACCATATGATTAAACGTTTCATAGAGTTCTTTGGCCTGATCAGGTTTTGCTGCCTGCATGAAATTTGGGCGACGGCCTTTACGGCAATCTCCAAACAAAGTGAATTGAGAAATAGACAAAAGCTTCCCACCTAAGTCTACAAGTGAATGGTTCATTTTTTCATCATCATCTTCGAAAATTCTCAGGTAAGGAATTTTCTTAGCTAAATACCTTGCATCTTCTTCTGTATCTTCATGAGTCACTCCAAGAAGAACGACTAGTCCTTTTTGAATTGAACCAACATCCTCGTTATTGACTTCTACGCTCGCTCTTGAAGCACGCTGTACCACTGCTTTCATTTCAATGCCACCCCTTTTGCGTCCGATTACTGCATAACTCGTCGGACCGTATAAACCTCTTGAATCTGCTTGATACGCTCCACAATTCTCCGTAGATGACTTGTGTTTTGGATCAGAATTGTAATATGAATGGTGGCCATCTTGTTTCTGTCGGATTTACCAGAAACCGCGGTAATATTAGTTTTCGTCTCATTAACTGCCTGCAGAACTTCGTTCAGAAGTCCTCTGCGGTCATATCCCCATATTTCAAGGTCAACATGGTACTGTTTTGAATCCGTGACCGACGTTTCCCATTGAACAGGAAGAAGCCGGGTTTGTGCTTCTTCCGTTTTCACATTAGGACAATCCGTTCGGTGAACAGAAACACCTCTCCCTTTCGTAATGTATCCCACGATATCATCACCAGGTACAGGGTTACAGCATTTAGACAACCGAACGAGCAAGTTGTCTACTCCTTCCACACGCACTCCTGAATCTTTCTTACCGCTCTTAGCGGGCGTTTTAATTTCAGTAGTACTTACATCCGCCAATGTTTGTTCCAGGTTCTGCTGTTTTTGTTTCTGTTTTCTCCATCTTTCTGTAATCCTGGTTGCGATTTGGGCAGCTGTAATTCCTTGATAACCTACAGCAGCAAACATATCATCTTCACTGCTGAAATTGAACTTCTCAGAAACACGAATTAAATTATCAGGAGTAAGTACATCTTTAGGCTGAATTCCGAAATTCCGAATTTCCTTCTCAACCAACTCTTTTCCTTTCCCGATATTTTCATCTTTTCTCTGTTTTTTGAAAAACTGCTTAATTTTATTTTTTGCCTGAGAAGTCTGAGCCAGTTTAATCCAGTCTTTGGATGGTCCATAGGAGTGTTTGGAAGTCATGATTTCCAAAATGTCCCCGGTATTAAGAACATAATCTAAGGGTTCCATTTTACCGTTTACTTTTGCCCCGATCGTTTGATTTCCAACTTCGGTGTGTATACGATAAGCAAAATCAATAGGGACAGAACCAGAAGGCAGCTCAATTACATCCCCTTTTGGTGTGAACACATAGACCATATCTGAAAATAAATCGACTTTCAAAGATTCCATAAACTCTTCGGCATCATGAGTTTCACTTTGCCACTCCAAAATCTCTCTAAACCAGGTCAGTTTTTCTTCAAACGATTGCTCCGCCGTACTTTGACGCCCTTCTTTATAAGCCCAATGGGCAGCAATGCCATACTCAGCAATCTCATGCATATCATGGGTGCGGATTTGAACTTCCAAAGGATCGCCTTTTGGACCAATTACAGTCGTGTGCAGAGATTGATAAAGGTTAGGTTTTGGCATAGCAATATAATCTTTGAAGCGACCAGGCATCGGCTTCCAGCAAGTGTGAATGATCCCAAGAACAGCATAACAGTCCTTTATACTGTTTACCGTAATCCTAACAGCAAGCAGGTCATAAATTTCATTAAATTGTTTATTCTGCAAAACCATTTTTCTATAAATACTGTATAAGTGCTTAGGCCTTCCATTAAGATCTGCATCAATATTAACGTCCTTCAACTGACTGCGGATCTCATCAATAACTTCTTCAATGTAATGTTCCCGCTCGTTACGCTTTTGTTTCATTAGGTGTACAATCCGGTAATATTGCTGTGGATTTAAATAACGCAGCGCTGTATCTTCGAGCTCCCATTTGATTGTAGATATACCAAGACGATGAGCCAAAGGAGCAAAAATCTCCAAAGTCTCATTGGAAATTCTTCTTTGCTTTTCAGCAGGAAGGTGCTTCAACGTCCTCATATTGTGAAGGCGGTCAGCCAGCTTGATAAGAATAACACGGATGTCTTTGGCCATTGCCACAAACATTTTCCGGTGATTCTCCGCTTGCTGAGCTTCTTTAGATTTGTATTTAATTTTACCTAACTTCGTAACCCCATCGACTAGCATAGATACTTCCGTATTGAAGGCTTTCTCTATTTCTTCAATACTCACTTCTGTATCTTCAACTACATCATGAAGAAACCCTCCTGCTATCGTTTCCGGATCCATTTCCAGGTTCACTAGAATACCTGCCACCTGAATAGGGTGGATTATATAAGGCTCCCCGGATTTACGGAACTGGTCGCTGTGTGCCTCTTCAGCAAACTGATAGGCACGGCGAATAAAGGCAAGGTCATCCTCATTCAAGTATGTGCTTGCTTGTTCTATTACTTCTTCAGCTGTTAGAACTGTATCTTTCGCCATTCAATCACCCTGGTTTCTGTAGACTTTCTTTAAAAAGATATTTGATTTATATTATCAAAAAAAGCAGGTGAAATGTAAAGAGATAGATGCTGTCCCCTCACCTGTAAAACAAAGAGCGCCCTATTTGAGGGCACTCTTTCTAAGTTAGTATTGCATTAATGTTAATACATCGTACCCATCAAGCTTACTGCGTCCATCTAAATACGTAAGTTCTATCAGGAAAGCACAGCCGGCAACCACTCCGCCCAGCTGTTCTACAAGATTAATCGTCGCTTCAATTGTGCCCCCCGTGGCAAGGAGATCATCCACAATCATGACACGCTGACCTGGTTTAATAGCGTCTTTATGAATCGTAAGGATATCACTGCCATATTCAAGGCCATAATCTACTTTGATCGTCTCTCTTGGAAGCTTCCCTTCTTTACGGACAGGAGCAAAACCAATTTCTAAAGCATAGGAAACAGGACAGCCGACAATAAAGCCGCGTGCCTCAGGTCCAACTACGATGTCTATTTCTTTATCTTTTGCATAATCAACGATATCGTCCACCGCCGATTTAAATGCTGGACCGTTGTCCATCAAAGGAGTAATATCCTTGAATTGAATGCCTTCTTTAGGCCAGTTTTCTACAATAGCGATATGTTCTTTATAATCCATTAACTACTTCCTCCTTGGAATGCTTGGAACTCTGGTTCAAATAATTATTGAACCATTCTTTTAACTCCTTGTAAGTGGAATAATACAAGGTTTGTTCCATGTATATACGCTCTTCACGCTCTTTATATAAGGTAGATTCTTTTAAATCTTTCTGCGAAGGTTTTGAATTTATCGTTACAATTCCATCTTTTATTCTAACAAATTCAAGTTCAAAAAACACCTTCGAAATAAATTCAACCATAGAGTGATCCCAGCCTTTTCTCTTAGCCAGCTGTTCACCTTCCTGTCTAAGATTGAATTCCTTACGCTTCAACAGCATACCATAAAACCATTTGAAATGATCACGGGTCGGCCAGGTTTTTAAAAAGGTGCTTTCTTCCAGACGGTAACAGGCAAAAACTTTACTTACAGAAACACGACTGAGAAGTTCCTCTAATTGACTTATCCGCTCAGGTAAATCTAATAACAATAGTCCATCAACCATGTCGCCCTCTGTAAACCCTTCCGGGGTGTACACAGGAATATTGTGAGGTGCATTCAATTCTCCCTGAAATGATACCGCTGCATAATACTCATTTGCAGGTACTACAAGTTTTTTCTCCACATGCTTTGATCCCCTCAGATCAAATAACTGCCAGTCATTCACACGTAAATCTTTCACCATAATCTGAAGATTTTTTCGACCATTCCATTCGTTAATTCCCAATTCTCCGACTACCTCTAAAGGGTCTGAAGGAGTCAGGTGCGGATAAACATCTCCCATACCGAAGGCAATACCATCCACTCGTGACTGTTCTTTTTGAAATTGCAATTTCAAATGATTTTTTTTACTTCCGATTAGCCTGAGCTCTTTAGGAGTATTCATTAAATGAAATAGCGGTTTAGGATTTCCCATCCCAAAAGGCCGGAGCTGATCGATTTCTTCAATTTGTTTTATAGAGATGTCCCCCAGTTCAAGAGTGGCTTCAATATCCAATACTTGCTGGTAGTCATCCTCCGTTAATTTTTGCTCTGCGAGATCGTTCAATGCTGTTCTTAGTTCGTCAATTTTCTCTACTTCTAAAGTCATTCCTGCCGCTTGGGCATGACCTCCGAAATGAAGAAAACGGTCCCTGACCTCCATACAATTAGCAAAGAGATCAAACGCATCGATACTTCGAGCAGACCCTTTTGCTTCTCCCTTTTCAGGGTCAATTCCCAGAACAATAGCAGGTCGGTCGAATTGACGTACAAGTTTAGATGCAACAATCCCTAAGACTCCCGGGTTCCAACCTTCCTTAGCAACCACAATTACGTTTTCAAGATTTTCAGACCTTGAAGATAGCAGTTCTTCAGCCTCTTTGGCAATCTCAGCCACTATTTTCTGGCGTTCCTGGTTAATCTGATTAATAAATGAAGCAATCTGCTGAGCTTCCTCCCTGTCTTTAGATAGAAGCAATTCTACTGCCGGCGTAGCATCTTGCAAGCGTCCTACAGCATTCATACGAGGGCCGATGGTAAATCCAATCGTTTCTTCATTCATCTCACCCTCGATGCCGCAAACTTCACGCAAAGCCATTACCCCCGGGCGCTTTGAGCGCGAAATAGCTGCAAGTCCCATTGAAGCAAGTACTCGGTTCTCTCCCTGAAGCGGAACCAGGTCAGCAATGGTTCCAATGACGACCAGATCCAGATAATCCTTAGGGAATCTTCCAAGTAAAGCTTCCGCAAATTTAAAAGCAACACCTACGCCCGCCAATTCTTGAAATGGGTACCGGCTGGACGTTTTTGGGTGAATAATGCTATAGGCATCTGGTAATACTTCTTGAACTTCATGGTGATCAGTTATAATCAGATCTATTCCTAGCTGTTTAGCTACTTCAGCTTCATGGATGGCTGCAATTCCGGTATCTACTGTAATGATAACGGAATATCCAGAATCCTTTGCGAATAAGAACGCTTCTTCATTTGGTCCATATCCCTCTGTAAAGCGGTTCGGTATATAGAAGTCACAATACGCTCCAGCTTCTCTTAAGGCTTCCATCATTAAAGTTGTTGAACTTACACCGTCCGCATCATAGTCTCCAAAGACAAGAATGGATTCTTCCCGATGAATTGCGGTTTTAACTCTCTCTACTGCCTTCTCCATTCCTTCCATTAGAAATGGATCATGTAAATAATCAATAGAGGGGTTCAAAAACTGTTCCACAGCGTCTGGCTCAACAATTCCGCGCTTCTCAAGCATTTGCTGGGTTAGCGAAGTTAGTCCCTGCTGAACCTCGAATCCTTCGACATTCTCATTATATGTAAACTGCCATTTCATCTTACTTTGTATCATAAGTTCACCCCTGACCCATCTATTATACAAGAGGGGACCAGGGGTGGCAAACGACTTTTACGTTACATTTCTATTCTCGTTTTCCTCTTTAGCCTCTACCGATTCATCCGGGGCTTCATCAAAACCAGAGGAAGTTACCGGCTCGTTAGATTGATCGACTTTTTGCTTTAAAGAGCGATTTTCTCTCTTTAACTTAAAGTAACGGACAGCTCCTACAGACGCTGTAGCAAGCCCGCCTAATAATACAGATATTAAGATAACCAGGATCAGGGGTGCTTCACCTGTACCGAACATATAATTAACTTGAACAGGGTCCACATTGATCACAGCAAAGATAGCTATAATTAAAGCAAAAACAAATGCAAAAATAATATAAGATTGCCCTTTCACGTTTTTTCCTCCTTTAGCCATTCGACTTTGATCTTCATATGAAAGACCATAGATTACCGGTTTAGCCTTTGATCTTTAAAACCAAAATCAAATATACAACTCCTTAGATCAACTAATACCATTCATATATCTATACCCAAATTCTCTAATTTTCAATCAAAAAAGCAGCCTCACTAAGAGATGAGGCTGCTTCATATAATTATACTTGAGGTCCATCGTTTTTCTTCTTCTTAACAAACTGAATCGGATTATCTTTAATGTTCTTCCCACGCCAAATCAGCCATATCTGAGAGGCAATGAATAAGGAAGAATACGTTCCAGCAAGCAGTCCTACCACAAGAGCAAATGCAAAGTTTGTAATCGACGAAGCTCCGAAGAAGAGGAGCATAATCGCTGCAAAGATTACAGTGATAACCGTATTAATACTTCTGGCTAGGGTCTGCATCAAGCTGTCGTTCACAACTTTAGCGAGTTCTTTAAAGGACTTGACCTTCTTCTTCAGCTTCAAGTTTTCACGAATCCGGTCAAATGTAACAATGGTATCGTTAACTGAATAACCGACAATCGTTAAGATCGCAGCTATAATGGTAATATCAAACTCAAGTCTCGTAAGACTGAACAGCGCAATGATAAAGAAAGCATCGTGAAGCAAGGCGATGATAGCGGTCATCGCAAAGAAGAACTCAAATCGAATCGTTACATAAATAATAATCCCGATAGAAGCATACAAAACAGCCAATGCCGCATTCTTAGCTAACTCCTGACCAACTACAGGGGAGACTGTGCTTACGTTTGGCGTATTGCCAAATTCGTCTTCATAGTAGCTCTGAATTTCTCCAATTTTATCTTTACTTAGCTCGCTGTCAAAACGAGCAACAGCAATTTCATCATTGTCTCCGGAGATTACTACTTTCTTAGGAGCAACATTAAACTCTTCTTCCATAGTCTCCTCAACTTGTGAAGCATTGATATTGCCATCGGATAAAATGGAGACCCTTGAGCCGCTTGTAAAATCAATACCGAGGTTCAGTCGGAAAACAGCAAGAGCCAGAATGCCGGCTGTAATCAAGATAATAGAAATTGTAAAGAATCTTTTCCTCAAGCCAACAAAGTCGAACTTACGGTTCATAACAGTAGCTTCAACTTCTTCGCCTTCTTCTAGAGAATGGATATCTTCCGGCTTCACACCGAACCATTTCGGACGTTTATTTAAGAAACGGCTCTTCACCCATAATCCCATAAGAAGACGCGTACCATATACAGCGGTAATAAAACTGACTAAGATACTTACGATCAGCATCGTAGCAAAGCCTTTTACAGAACTTGTGCCAAAGAGGAAAAGAACGGTAGCTGCGATCAGTGTGGTAATGTTCGCATCGAGAATGGTAGCGAGAGAACGTTTATTACCAGCTTTGAATGCTGACATCACTGATTTGCCGGCTTTTAATTCCTCTTTAATTCTTTCATAGGTAATAATATTGGCATCAACCGCCATACCTACACCGAGAATGAGTGCAGCTATACCTGGCAGGGTCAACACCCCGTTCATGGCTTCAAAGACCACTAATATTAAATACACATATGCGGTCAACGTCACAACAGCTATAATTCCAGGAAAGCGGTAATACGCCATCATGAATAAGAAAATAGTGGCTATACCAATTGCCCCGGCAACGATCGTTTTATTCATTGCCTGCTCACCGAATTGTGCTCCTACTGAGGTAGAATAGGTTTCTTCCAGATTTACCGGAAGCGAACCTGCGTTTAAGAGATCTGCCAACTCTTTCGCCGACTCTACTGTAAAATCTCCAGTAATCTGCACGGTGGAACTTCTGACTGGTCCATCTGGAAATCTTGGTGCTGAAAGATAAGCCGGATCGGCCTTCCCATACTCCTCAGCAAAGGACGTCTCTTCATTGTAGTCGAGCCAGATGACCAGAACATTTTCTGGATAAGGTGTGCTTGGGTCATCAGGTGTATTAACAATCTCTTCAGAAACGTCATAAAACTTACCAGGATCTTTTACGCCAAGAGAAACGGCCGGAGCATTATTCTGGTCATAAGTTTGCTGGGCGCTTCCCTCAACCAGGTCTGATCCATCTAAATATTCTTCTCCATTCGCGCCGCGGAAAGAAAGTTCAGCTGTAGTAGCTAGTAGATCCCGTGCCTCCTGCTGATCCTGAATACCGGCAAGCTGTACGCGGATACGTCCGCCATCTTCAATGGAAATATTCGTTTCACTAATCCCCAGTGTATTCACTCGTCTGTTCAGGGATTCAACGGTCGCTTCCAGGACATTTTCGTTAACTTCCTGATCTTCATTCAAAGGCTCCACATCATACAGGATTTCAAATCCGCCCTGCAGATCCAGTCCTAAGTTTATATTTTTAGTAACACCTGTTACAGTCGTCCCTATTGTAGCTGCTAATAGAAGCACCACTAGAAAAAAGGCGACGATACGCCCCCGTTTCACCATAATGTTCATTTCCTCCTTTTATATCTTCCGTGCCTATTCATTATTGAAAAGCTTATGTACTCGCAGTAAGTACGTGTCTCACTCCTAAGTATTAGGGTTTCCTTTGTTTATCCATCCGTACCAATTTTACTATTATTTTTATATTTGACAACATGCAAAATCCTTTCTATAGACCGCATGAGGATCTATCCACCCTGTTTTGCATGCTACATCTACACCCGATCCTCTAACCAAGCTCTTGATAGAGCCTGTGTTCCCGCTCATCATTTATGTATCAACAGAGTGACCAGCTGTTTTTGAACAACTTCGCACAATTTTTCGGCTGCTACTATTACACCTAACTATTATAATTGATTTCCACTAATTTCGCTGGACCTCCCGCCTTCTCTTCTCGATAATTCTAAACCTTTGTCATGCCTTGTCCAAGGCTAAGCATATACTTCATTGTAGCGGAATTTTAATTCTTTGAGAAGGCGGATTGTTTTTATGTCTAAACAAACCTTTTTACACGGTGCCCTCATCCTGGTAGCTGCGGGGCTGGTCACTCGTCTGCTTGGGTTTATCAATCGGATTGTGGTTGCTCGTGTGATGGGAGCTGAAGGCGTAGGGCTTTATATGATGGCCCTGCCTACTCTAATTCTCGCGATTACCATTACACAGTTCGGTCTCCCTGTAGCTATATCAAAACGCGTATCGGAAGCCGAAGCCACAGGCAATGAGAAGAAGATTAAAAGTATCTTAATAGTCTCTTTGTCGATTACCGGTTCCTTAAGTATTATCTTTACAGGCGCCTTATTTATACTCGCCCCTGTTATCGCTTCCTATTTTCTAACTGACCCGCGTGCTCTATTCCCTTTATTAGTCGTCACACCGATTATACCGATTATTGCTGTTGCATCGGTGATTCGAGGTTATTTCCAAGGAAGACAGAATATGAAGCCCCAGGCTCTTTCTCAGGTTATTGAGCAGATAGTTCGTATTGGTGGAGTGCTTGTTTTAACCAAACTCCTTTACCCTTATGGTGTCGAATATGCGGCAGCAGGAGCTATGGCGGCCGTGGTTTTAGGTGAATTCGTTTCATTGATTTATATGTTAAGACAGTTCAATTTGCAAAAATCGTTTAAACTGCGCAAGACTTGGAAAAAACACGTGGGGAAAGGAAGACAAACTTTTCAAGAGTTAATGGCTATTGCGCTTCCTACTACGGGCAGCCGCTTTATCGGTTCCATAACCTATTTCTTTGAACCTATTCTTGTTGCCCAAAGCCTTGCTATAGCTGGTTTCGCTGCTGCAGAATCAACTAAGCTTTACGGGGAGCTTACTGGATATGTTCTTCCTTTACTTTTCTTACCTACTTTTTTAACTCATGCGCTCTCAACAGCCCTTGTACCTTCTATTAGTGAAGCAGCAGCGATAGGAAAAAAAGAAACCATCCAGTACCGAATTATGCAGTCCATCCGCCTCTCCTTAGCTTCTGGCGGCGTCATTACAGTGGTATTTATGATTTTCCCCGCTGTTATACTTATGACGGTTTACGGCACTAGCCAAGCAGCTTTTATGCTGCAGTTTATGGCACCATTCTTTTTGCTGCATTATATTCAGACTCCTCTACAGGCCACATTACAAGCATTAGATCTAGCCCAGCCTGCTATGTGGAACACCTTAATTGGATCAATTATTAAATTCATTGTATTAGTAAGTTTAAGCTCCCGGCCCGAGTTCGGCATTCATGGTGTGGCCATAGCTATGGTGGTGGGTGTTGTCGTTGTTACTCTTCTACATCTTGGAGTACTCATTAAATACAAAGTCATGACTCTTCCGCTTGGTATGTTCATCCGTTTCGCACTGGTTGTTGGGATTACCGGCTATGTTGGTTTTACAATGAAGCAGCATCTGCTTCATGAAAGCAAGCCGCTCGCTCAGTTATTATGGATGGGAATAACACTTACGCTTATTTACCTGATCCTCCTGTTTTGGTTTAAGCTATTAAGCAAAGAAGAGTGGAGATTAATCCCTTGGAAAAAAATCCTTCATAAAAAATAACCGCTTTTTAAGCAAGCGGTTATTTTATTTGTATTGATTTTTTTCGTCAATAGAAACCTCTCCTTCATCATTAATGGTACATAATGAAATTTGATCTAAAGACTCATACCCCTGCTTTTTAAGTTCATTTAGCAGCCAGTTCTTGTTTTTACGTATATTCTTAAGACCGCTATATTGGATTTCTCCGTCCGCGATCAAGACGACAGCATATGAGGAATGACCAGAATCATCTTTCTCAAAAACCGATAGTTTTCCAGAAGGTTCCAGGATGGCATATGCTACATCATTTACTTGTTGAATCCCATGCTCACGTAATTGTATAAGTAAATCATTGAAATTATAGCGCTGCCGTTTCATCTCATACTCGTCTACCTTACCGTGTTTAATAATAACGGAAGGTTTTCCATCGAACCAGCTTCTAAACCTTTGATTCTTTAGGGAAACCCAGGCACTGCCCAATTGTATAGCTAATAATACAGCCATAGGAACAACTGCTTTCCAAATCGAAGAATCGGGTTGTTCAATAACAAATACTCCGATTTCTGCGAGCATAATAAAAACAACTAAATCCATAACACTTAACTCACCGATTTCCCTCTTACCCATAAAACGAAAAACTAGAAGTATAATTAAATAAGTGAGAAGAGTTCTTACTATAAGAGAGACATACACCATGAAAATCCACGACCTTTCAACAGGCTTACTCTCTTATAAGATGACCCATTCTCACTTTTTTTATGAATAGAAAGGCTGTAAATATCGGAAGTAGACATAAATGGATGCGATCACTAGAGATAATATTAGAACTGGTATTCCATACAGCAAAAATTTAATAAATGATATAGGCTGACGGTGACTCGCAGCTATACCAGCAACTACGACATTAGCGGAGGCACCGACCAGCGTTCCATTTCCTCCTAGAC
Organism: Halobacillus halophilus DSM 2266; assembly: GCF_000284515.1. GTDB lineage: Bacteria > Bacillota > Bacilli > Bacillales > Halobacillaceae > Halobacillus > Halobacillus halophilus. The sequence continues at coordinate 2,600,525 of NC_017668.1, forward strand.
AGGCTCCTAAAGCAAGCGACCACCAAACAGGATCGACATTCATCATTCCATACCCCTGTAGTTCATGCACGACAGGAATCATGGCAGCGACAAAAGGAATATTGTCCACGACCCCTGAAAGCAGGCCTGAGCTCCATAGCATAACAATAGAAGTAATTGGGAGATCTCCGCCGGACAGCCATACCATACCACGTGCCAATTCATCGATAATTCCAACGGTTTCTAAACCACCTACAAGCATGAATAATCCCATAAAGAAAAATAAGGTGACCCATTCAACCTCCTGAAAGACGTGTTCAACATCAAGTTCTTTATCCGTCAAAAATAATAGCAATAAGGCTCCGCTTACCGCAATCGTCGTAATATCCATATGCACAAATGGATACAGCATAAATCCAGTTATCGTCAGTACGAGTACACTTACGGACTGAAATAACAATGGCGAGACCTTTAAATGTTCCCTTGCGTTCATTTGCATCAACGCACCAGCGAGCTCTCGATCATATGTTAACTGTTTACGAAACAAAAGCATGAATATAATTAACACCACAGCAAAAATCAACAGCACTACTGGTCCAAGATGATAAATAAAAGATGCAAAGGTGAAGTGTTCGACGGCCTGTCCGATCATAATGTTGGGAGGATCACCTATAAGAGTAGCTGTGCCCCCTATGTTTGAACTAAATATGGTAATCAATAAATAAGGAAAAGCTGGCAGCTTCAACCTTTCGACAAGTGTAAGCAATACAGGGACTAATAGAAGAACGATGGTCACGTTATTCAAAAAAGCTGATCCGACAGCTGTGAAAGTAGCTGTCACAGCCATCAAGGGGATAGGTCGTCCTTTGACCATTTGGGCTAGACGAATGGCCATATACGTGAAAATTCCCGTCTTCTGGGTTATAGAAACCAGCAGCATCATCGAAAATAATAAAGCCACCGTTTCCCAATCGATAAAACCGAATGCCTCTTTCCATTCATACACATTCGTCATTAATAAGAGGACTCCGCCTGCGAGTGCAACCAGGGCCCTGTTCAATTTCTCCGTCATGATTAACGCATAGCTCGCTACGAATATGAGTAATGCAAGTAAAGTTGCCATACACCTTCCCCTTTTATAAGGACTTTACTTTATACGTATTCAAGGAAGAGTGAAAATATCTACTTCTATCTAAGGCTTAAGCATGCATATAGTGATAATGACAAGCTTAAGAAGGGAGATTTTTATTATGAAAAAATTTACGCAGGGCGTCCTTGGATATGGAATTGGCTCTATCCTTCTGCTGATGATTATTTCCGCGGCTGTACTGGCTCTTTTCCTTCGTTTTACATCTATGGAATATCAAACCCTCAATCAAGCAGCTCTGATCACCGGTTTGAGCATTTTAGCATTTGGTGGAATGATGGCTGCTTACAAAGGGGAGCAGAAAGGGTGGCTTTCCGGGGTTATGACAGGTCTTATTTTCGTGGCGGCTATGGCTTTATTCCAAATCATTTTTGAGAATCAATTTATATCTCTGCCGCAGCTCAGTTATTTCGGAGGGTTGGTTCTAGCAGCCTGGCTCGGAGGAATGATTGGGGTCAATTTGCCAAGACGAACGGCAAAAAGGTAATTGAACATGAAAAATCCCGCTGCAAATACAGCGGGATTGTAATCATTAGTCCTGATTTAGTTTCTCACGAACAGATGAACGATCGAATTTCATTTGCGTTCCATCCTGTACCGTAACAACTAGAGATCCTTCATCTATAGCATGGACCGTACCATGGAGACCTCCGATTGTGATGATTCTATCGCCTTTTTGCAAGTCCGCCTGCATTTGTTGTACTTTTTTCTGTTTCTTTTGCTGCGGACGAATTAATAGGAAATAGAAAATGACAAACATTAGAATAATTGGTAATAAACCGACTAATGTATCCATTTAATTTCCCCCCTTCTAAAAGTTCTTCGCATTTGGTTTATTGAAACCATATTGTTCAAAGAATTCTTCTCTAAAGTCTCCGAGTCGATCTTCTTTAATGGCTTCACGCACTTGCCTCATTAATTTTAACAGAAAATAAAGGTTATGATAAGTAGTTAATCTAAAGCCAAACGTTTCACTCGACTTAACCAGGTGTCTGATGTATGCCCGGCTGTAATTGCGGCATGTATGACAGTCACAATTTTCATCAATGGGACGAAAATCACGGGCAAATTTTGCGTTGCGGACAACCAGACGTCCATTAGATGTCATACATGTTCCGTTCCGTGCGATCCGAGTAGGGAGAACACAATCAAACATATCTATGCCCCGCATGCTGCCATCAATTAGTGAATCGGGTGAGCCTACCCCCATTAAATAGCGTGGTTTTTCATCAGGAAGAAGAGGAGCAGTAAAATCAAGCACCCGGTTCATAACATCTTTTGGCTCACCAACGGAAAGTCCTCCAATAGCATATCCCGGGAAATCCATTGAAGTAAGATCTCTTGCGCTTTGTCTGCGCAAATCTTCATATTCTCCTCCTTGGATAATCCCAAATAGCCCCTGATCATGAGGTCTCTGATGGCCTTCCAGGCATCGTTCAGCCCAGCGACTAGTCCGCTCCACTGACTTTTTCATATAGTCATGCTCAGCAGGATAAGGAGGGCACTCATCAAAAGCCATCATTATATCAGCACCCAGTGAATTTTGGATGTGCATGGCTTTCTCAGGTGAGAGAAATAGTTTTTCTCCACTAATATGGTTACGGAAGTGAACGCCCTCTTCTTCAATCTGTCTCAAGTCACTTAAGCTGAATACTTGAAATCCTCCTGAATCTGTCAGGATGGATCCATTCCAATTCATGAAAGAATGAAGACCTCCTGCTTCTTCAACGATATCTTCCCCTGGTCGCAGCCAAAGATGATACGTGTTGGAAAGTATAATTGGAGCCCCCATCTGCTCAAGTTCCTCAGGACTCATCGTTTTTACCGTTGCAAGCGTGCCTACAGGCATGAACATTGGAGTTTCAAATGATCCGTGAGGTGTATGAACTTTTCCGAGACGTGCACCCGTTTGTTTACATGTTTTAATTAATTCATATGTGATTGCCATTATTTCTGTCCTTTCTCCACTTCAAGCAATAATCTAACTAAACAATTAACATCGCATCTCCAAAGCTGAAGAATCGATACTTATTCTCCACAGCTCTAGCATATGCTTCCAGAACAAATTCACGACCTGCAAAGGCACTGACCAGCATAATCAGCGTGGATTTAGGCAGATGAAAATTCGTAATCAGTCCGTCAATCGCTTTCAGCTTTTGGGGTGGGTAGATAAATATATCCGTCCAGCCGCTAGCTTCCTGAAAAGTTCCGTAATCACGGATGATTGTTTCCAAAGTCCTTGTGGAGGTAGTACCTACAGAGATTATTCGACCTCCCTGTTTTTTCACCTGATTCAATTGGTCAGCCGTTTCTTGAGATACTTGGTAGAACTCAGCATGCATATCGTGGTCTTCCACCTTATCGACACTAACAGGACGAAAGGTTCCAAGTCCGACATGAAGGGTGAGATAGGCTATCGTTACACCGGAAGCTTGAAGGTTTTCAAGTAGTTCGTTCGTAAAATGAAGACCGGCAGTAGGTGCTGCTGCAGACCCTTCTTCCTTCGCGTACACAGTCTGGTAACGTTCCCTGTCCGACAGCTGCTCCTTAATATAAGGGGGAAGCGGCATCTCACCAAGGGATTCCAGCACTTCCATAAAAATCCCTTCATAAGAGAACCTGACTTTTCTTCCTCCATGTTCCTGCATCTCCGTGCATTCAGCTATTAACTGTCCGTCTCCAAACACAATACGAGTACCTGGTTTTACTTTTTTAGCAGGTTTGATAAGTACATCCCACTCGTCTTTCGTATCTTGATGGAGGAGAAGAACTTCTACTTTTCCTCCCGTGTCTTCTTTTGCACCAAATAGCCTGGCCGGAAGTACGCGTGTATCATTTAAAACGAGGCAGTCGCCTGGCTTTAATAGCCTTTCAATATCTGAAAAATGGTAATGTTCTATTGTTTCAGCACTCCGGTCGCAAACCATGAGGCGTGAAGAAGAACGATCCTGAAGCGGTACCTGAGCAATAAGCTCTTCGGGCAGTTCAAAATCATACTGCTTAATATCCATTTAAATCCCCTATTCTTCCTTAGCGTATTTTACCAATAATATAAAATATAAGTGATAGAACAATACTCGCAACAATGGACGTCATAATTGGAAAATAAAAGGTTGTATTCCCTTTTTTAAAAGACAAATCCCCTGGAAGTCTGCCAACAAAACTCCATAAAAGTCCTATCACGATAAACACAATCCCTATAACAATAAATATTTTTCCGAACCCAGTCAAGTTCCGGGCACCTCCCTATGGAAGTGAGCGTATGCTTTAGGTGTTACGACACGTCCACGCGGAGTTCTTTGTATAAATCCAATTTGAAGAAGAAACGGCTCGTACACATCTTCAATCGTCTGAGACTCTTCTCCAATTGTAGCCGAAATAGTATCAAGCCCCACTGGTCCCCCTCGAAATCCATCCATAATGCCTTTTAAAAGCTTGTGGTCTATATAATCCAGGCCTTCAGCGTCTACTTGAAGCATTTCTAACGCTTCTTGGGTCGTTTCGAGAGAGATCACGGATTCACCTTTGACCTGAGCTATATCACGTACCCGTTTAAATAAGCGGTTGGCAATCCGCGGTGTTCCCCTCGAACGACGGGCAATTTCCACAGCAGCATTAAAATCAATTTCTACATGAAAAATATCAGCTGTCCTCTCTACTATTGAGCACAATGCCTCTGTTTCGTAATATTCCAATCTGCTGTGGACTCCGAACCGATCACGAAGCGGCGCCGATAATAATCCTGCCCTTGTGGTGGCTCCGACCAGAGTAAAGGGAGGGAGATCAAGGCGCATCGATCTCGCACTGGGTCCGCTGCCTACAACAATATCCAGACAAAAATCTTCCATCGCAGGATAGAGCACCTCTTCTACTGATCTTGGTAATCGATGAATTTCATCTATAAAAAGAACATCCCCAGGCTCTAGTGAAGATAAAATTGCGGCCAGATCTCCGGCCCTCTCAATGGCAGGTCCAGCCGTTGTCCTGAACTGCACACCCATTTCATTGGCAATAATAGAAGCAAGCGTCGTTTTCCCGAGCCCCGGAGGGCCGTAGAGAAGTGCGTGGTCCAGAGGTTCCTCTCTCATCTTTGCTGCTTCAATAAAAATATGCAGATTTCGTTTAGTCTGATCCTGACCAATATACTGTTTGAGCGTTTCTGGTCTCAAACTAAGTTCAATGTCCTGATCTGTCTCCTGCAACTCGCCGGAAATCATTCGATCTTCCACATTAGTTCCCCCTTTCAATTATGACTTCATCAGTATCTGTAACCCTTGTCTGACATAATCATCAACACTGCCTTCGTTGGTTTTTTGAAGTTCTGTTCGTGCCAATTTAATTTCTTTTTCTGTATAACCCAAAGCCTTTAATGCTTCAAGTGCATCTTCTATACGCTCTCTTTTCTCTTTTGAAGTCAGTTCCTCTTGATAGAAAATTGTATCTTCATTCTGCTCATCAGGGAGCCATACAATCAATTTGCCTTTTAAGTCCAATATCATCTGCCTGGCGGTCTTCTTTCCGACACCAGGGAATTTAGTTAAGTACTTATCGTCTTCCTGTTCAATAGCTGAAACAAATTCGGGGACACTAACCGTACCAAGTATAGCTAAAGCACCCTTTGGACCGATCCCTGAAACATTTAAAAGCTGGGCGAACAGCTGTTTATCTTCTTTTTTTCTGAAGCCAAATAATATTTGTTGATCTTCTCGTATATAGTGGTATGTATGAATTTTTATCTCGCGGTTCAAATAATCTTGAAAGTTGTAAGGGGTAGCACATAGAATCTCATAACCGATACCACCTGTTTCAAGAGTTATAGACGCATCTTCAATTAAGCTTAATTGTCCTTTTACATAAGTAATCATAGTTGGAATTCCTCTCTAACCTGTATTGCTTAGCACTCTCTATTGTAACACACAAGCACATGTTCGCCCATGACAGAACCGCAAGAAGAATGTAGATTCCTGCCGTGTTCAGCAGCTTTAATGACTTGTTTCACAAATAATCTCGGCTACCAGCTCACAAAATAAAACAGCCGTCTATGACTATTCATAGCGGCTGTTCTTCTCCAGCATACTGCTTAACGACTTGCTCGAAATGAGAGGCATCTTTGATTTTAATGCCATCTTTCAATTCTGACTTCCTCTTCGATTCTAATGGTTCTATAGGGATAGGTTTAAAGGATTCTATAACCTTCCCCTGGGAAGGAGTCCCCTCAAATACGGCCAATTCTCCATCTTCCGTAAGTCCGAAATACCCCTGCTGCTTAGTCAGTGGTGAGATATCTTCTACTTGTCTTTTGAAAACGATCTGATCCAGCTCCTGTGATTCTATGGACCATCCTTCATAAGTCGACCAGAAATCCACCATAGACCATATTGTTTCTTCCTTATGAATGGTCTCCGTTACACCATCGAGATAATGCTGTTTCAATACTACCTTTATCGTTAAAGGTTCCGGATTCACTAGAGTTTCCACAGAATTTTCTTCTGTTTTATTAATCACCGTTCTATGATAAGATAAATCCTCTGCTCTAAGAGAGACTTCTTCTTCCGCACCAAACCATTGCCATCCTGCAAAAATTAAACTGGCCGGTATAATCCATAACCATCGATTCATCGCAGGTTCCCCCTAACTAAAAAATAACTTCTGCCCCTAGTATGTCCAGGAACAGAAGTTATTATGATAGAAAGACAGCGATTAAGATAATTTCTCTAAGATGGCTTCATCTGCGTCTAAGTTATGATATACCTCTTGCACATCATCATTATCCTCAAGCATATCAATTAATTTAAGCATCTTTTCTACGCCCTCTTCATCCAGAGGCGTGTATGTTTCTGGAATCATCGTAACTTCACTCGTCACAAATGAATACCCGCTTTTTTCAAGCGCAGCCTTAACATCAGAAAAGGATTCAGGTTCAGCATAAATTTCGAATTGATCCTCTGTTGTTTCCATTTCTTCCGCTCCGGCTTCGATTGCCTCAAGCATCAACTCTTCTTCGTCCGCCTCTGTTTCACCGCGATCCACCACTAAGTAGCCTTTGCGGTCAAACATAAAGGAGACGCAGCCATTTTCACCCAGATTTCCATCGTTTTTATTAAAGGCATGTCGCACGTCTGCTGCGGTTCGGTTTTTATTATCTGTTAACACCTTAACCATAACGGCTACTCCGCCAGGACCATATCCTTCATACGTGTACTCTTCGTAGTTTACTCCTTCAAGATCACCTGTTGCTTTCTTAATCGCACGATCGATATTTTCATTTGGCATATTATTTGATTTAGCTTTATCTACAGCTAAGCGGAGATTGGGATTCATCTCTGGATCCCCGCCGCCTTGCCGGGCAGCCATGAATATCTCTCTTGCCAGCTTCATAAAAAGCTTACCCCGTTTGGCGTCTTGAGCACCTTTTCGGCGTTTTATATTACTCCATTTTGAATGACCAGCCATGGACATTCTCCTCTCCAAAGCAAATCTTTTCCTTTATCAATATACCACAATTTCCCGGTGAGAATAAAGCAACTTACTTACCGGTCTGGTTTTGCTGAAAGAAATCTCTGATCTGACTTTTTAGTTGAGCTGGAGCCTGGGAAGCTTTTAACCTGGCGTTCAAATCCTTCATGTGATCCCAATTATTATTATTGGTATAGATGATGATTGGTTTATCTGTGATTTCTTTGACTTTTGCCTCAACCTTCTTAGGAATGGACTGATCCCTGCGGTCATATGGATTAATCATTACCGCGAGATACACTTTCTTGTCATCCGTAAACGCCTGAGTCATCGTGACTTCTTCTAGTTCATTGACCTTCTCCATAATCACCATTGATTCTTCGTTGTTAAACGCATTATCATGCCCTCTGTTGGTCTCTTTAAATTTGGAGTTACGGAATTCTTCTTCTGCTGTACGTTTGAACCAGCTGTCTTCTCCAGTAGGAATCTGGCCTCTTCGTTTAATGCCAGGGTCCCCTCCGTAGGTGATGGGTTCATAGTAAGTGGTATCGTCTCCAGCCTTTTCTTCAGGCTGCGTACCACACCCAGCTGTTAGTAAAACCGTAAACATTAGAACCATAAAGTATTTCCACATAAAAAAACATTCTCCTTTTACCATTACTATGGTTTAAGGAGAATGTTTTAAACAGTTAATTTTACCCAACCCTTTATTGCGGCGGTGAAGGCGGAAGAGTCCGTTTGTGAACCGATTTTTTATGCATGGCCTCTATAATCTTTCTATCTTTTTCAGGAATTTCTTCCCCGCGTAGGAAGGCATCAATTTTATTATAACTTGTTCCCATTTCATTCTCGTCCGTCTGACCTTCCCAAAGCCCTGCACTTGGTTGTTTATTAATAATATCATCAGGAACATTTAAATAAGCAGCCATCTCGCGCACTTCACCTTTAGGCAGGTGAACTAATGGTACGAGATCAACTCCTCCATCCCCGTATTTAGTAAAATATCCGGTGTACCATTCAGCAGCATTATCTGTACCTACTACTAAATATTTATGGTTCGCCGCGATGGTATATAGTGTGCTCATACGCAGCCTTGCACGTAAATTTGCATCTGCCAGTTTCTCCTGATCTTCGTCAAAAGTTCCATCTGCTTCCAGTTGGTTTTTGATTGTTTGAAACATAACATCATGAGTTTCAGTCAAATCTACTTTTATAGAGGATAAGCCACATGCGTTCGTCACTAATTCAGCGTGTTTTTGGTCGCTCCCCTGACTTTTACAAGGCATAATAACTCCAAGCGATTGATTCGGGAAAGCGCGCTTGATTAAGTTTGCGACTACCGCAGAGTCAATTCCCCCACTCACTCCTACAAGTAAGCCTTCTACATTTGCCTGTTCCACTTGTTCTCGTAACCATGTAACTAATTCATTAACTTTATGTTCCACCGGATTGTTCATCCTCTCACACATATGATACTTTATCTTAGCATATGTTCAGCATATCGGACAAACTTCTTCCGGCTCTCCCATGCTTTTTCTAATTTTTTTATATGCTTGGAAAGAGATACTTCACCCCTGAGACATCGCCTATAACCGTACAGCCATTCACGGAGAATATCAGCAGGAACCAATACTCCTTTTAACCAAATCTCAGGGTCAGGAGTGTGCTTGAAATACTGAAGAAGCAAAGCTCGCTGATTCTCCAGATAAGGAAGAAACCTCTGCCCCAATTGAATATGGTCATATAGGTGAGGCCCGGTGTGCAACAAATCAAAGTCAATTAATTTAATTTCATTTTTATTATTAATTATAAAGTTATGATGAGCGACATCGCCGTGCAGCCATTCGTTATTTTCCCATGCCTTTTCTTCTACTTCTCCCCACGGATGATTCGAAAAGCGTTCAAGTTGGATGATCATGTTTAAACGAAGCTCTTGATAGACACTTCTTTTTCTGTACTCTGAAAAGATATCCTGAGTTTCCTCAAATTGCTCCAAACGTCTTTCCCATTTAATATAGAGGGGATCTCGAGGGATAGCTAAAGTAGCGATCCCTTTGGTAGTGCGATGAAATTGATGCAGCACTTGCACAGCCTTTTCTCTGTCATAATGGTTGTCAAAATCTGCATGTTTACCTTGAACCCATTCAAAAAGGCCCCACGCGCACCCAAGCTTACTTTTTGTGTAGATATTATCTTGAAAAGGCAGAGGACGAGCAGCTGCTATTGAGGCATAGTTCCAATCCTGAAAGAAGCTGATCTGCTGTTCTAACGTTTGCGCTCTCCTGTATCCTTTTAATATCATAGGCTGACCATTATAGAGAACTTTATAAACTTTAGGCTTAATTACCTTCTCTAATCTAATTGGTAATTTCTCTTCTTGCAAGAGCCATTGAAAAAGGCGATCCGTATATGAATCGCCTTCTTTATGCTCAACTTTCATCTACATCATCGTCCCGCCAAGGACCCTGATAAGGCCCCATTGGCCCTGCCTGCGGGTAACCACTCCCCATCGATTGTGGCATGCTGTACGGACCCATTCCATATGGGCCTCCGCCCTGATGCGGGCCCCAACCGCCCATTGGGTATTGCATAGGGCCATAGGCTTGAGGATACCCATGTTGCGGGTAGCCATGATGGTGATAACCCGGATACATAGGCTGACCTCCATATCCCATTGCCGGAGACCAGTCCTGAGGCCCCCCAGCACCATCCACGCCGCATCCGCAGTCCCCTCCTGCTTGAGCTCCTTGGACCATAGGTGAGGAACTTTCCTCATATTCTTCTCCCATATAGCCTTGCTGGTGAGGGTACATAGGCATGTTATGCTGAGATGGCATCTGCATAGGCATATAAGCTGGCATCATTACAGGATGAGGCGGACAGCAATAAAAGTCAGTATGCACCAGTTGCGGCTGCATTGGCTGCTGCATTGGCTGCTGCATTGGCTGCTGCATTGGCTGCTGCATTGGCTGCTGCATCGGCTGTTGCATCGGTTGCTGCATCGGCTGCTGCATCGGCTGGAAGTAAGGCTGCTGAACAGGCTCCTTATACTGTGATTTCCCCTCCTCCTTTGGCGACTCCTCTGAAGGCATTTCTTCTTCTTTAGGAGCTTGCGGCATTGGCATTTGAGGTAAGTGAAAAGTCGTGTAATAATTTTGCATTTGCTGGTCAATACTTGGCATTTGAATCGGCATATTCATTTGAATAGGCTGTACAGGCATCATCGGTTTATCCATAACACCTTTTTTGACAGGCTTTTTCTCGTCCTCTTTGATGACAGGAATCGGTTTAGGTGATGTGTCTTTATAAGGTGGCATGGAAGGCATTTCTTTCTTCGGCATCATCTGCTTAGGAGCTTCTTTCTTGACTTGCTTCGTGCCCTGTGGAACCTTAATCTTCATACCCGGCATGATCATATCAGGATTAGAAAGCTGGGTATTAACTGATTTCAATTCTTCAAAATCTACCCCATACTTTTTGGCAATCTTCCAGAGTGTATCCCCTTTTTGCACAATGTGAATTCTCACCATTGCAACTCCCTTCCTGTGAATCTAAAAACTAAAAAGGCAATAATAGCTTCATAACACTCTATGCAGTTCAAGCCAAAAGATTGATGAAAAAGCCTATATTTCTTTTGAATAATAAAAAGAACCTCGCCAAAACCTTGATATAAACAAGGTTTCGACGAGGCATAAATTAAGCTCTCCGAATAGGAGAAGGAATATCTAATTGGTAACTTGGATAAGTTCCGAGAATTTTTAACTGACACCCTAAAGCTTCTAGTTCAGCCTGCACTCCAGGAAAGAGAATCTGGTCGTACGGCTGATCAACGTCTATTAAGAAAAAGTAGTTGCCAAGCCCGGTTTTCATTGGTCTTGATTCAATTTTAGATAAGTTCATCTTTCTCCACGCGAAGGCTGCAAGGACCTGGTGAAGAGCCCCCACATAGTCTTTAGGCAGCGTTACCATTACTGTGGTCTTCTGCTTTGTTACGAATTGGTCTTTTACCTTTAGTGTCATCGGATTCTTTTGGACGACTGCGAAACGCGTATGGTTATTATCGTAGTCATGAATGTTCTCAGCAAGAATCTTTAACCCATTTTCTTCTGCAGCCAGATGATTTCCAATGGCTGCTGCTCCAGTCCCTGTATCCGCTACAATTTCAGCAGCCCTTCCAGTGGAAGCTGTATATTCTAGATCTGCCTGCGGATAATTCTTGTGCAAATACTGATGACACTGAGCAATCGCATGACTATGAGAGTAAATTTTCTTAAGGTCATGGTCATGATGATCCGGATGCACAAGCAAATGCTGTTTGATCGGTACTGTCAATTCAGCAATAATGGACTGATTCACCTGATGAACCAAATAATCTATGGTCAAGTGGACAGAGCCCTCTATAGCGTTTTCAAGGGGAACGACTCCCGTATCTACCTCGCCGTTTTCCACTGCATCCAGGCAGGCTGGTATGCTTTCATATCCAATATAAGTACCACCATCGAACAAGCCATCGACAGCCATTTTTGTAAATGTTCCTTTAGGTCCTAAATACCCAATCCGTTGTTCGGCCATATCTTCCCCTCCAATTAAGCTCCCGTACTTAGAATTTCTACTCGATCCACAAAGTCGAGTTTATGAAGCTGCTGCAGCATCCGTTCTATCGTACCAACCATTCCAGTCGTGTTCAGCGACAAGGTAACATTCGCTTTTCCCTGTAATGGAATCGTCTGGTGAATGGTAAGAATATTGCACCCGGACTGTGCCACCGTACGCAATAAATTGGATAACGTACCCGCCCGGTCTTCTAAATGAAAGAAGAGAGTAATCATCTGCTCTTTTACCATTGCCTGAAAAGGAAATACTGCATCTCTATATTTATAAAAGGCACTCCTGGACAGTCCTACATGCTGAACAGCTTCAAATATAGATTCAGCTTTACCACGTTCTAACAACGCTTTAGCCTCTATGGTTTTTTTCATGGCTTCAGGGAGAATGTCGCTACGGACTAAATAAAATTTTTCGTTATAATCCGTCATCCAATCCTCTCCCCTCATTAATCTACAAATTCGAATTCATAATCAAGTACCCTGACTGTGTCCCCATCTTTCGCTCCTCGTTCTCTTAAAGCATCATCCACACCCATACTGCGCATTTGTCTGGCAAATCGGTTAATGGACTGATCTCTGGAGAAATCCGTTCGTCTGAATAAAGATTCAATTTTTTCACCATATAATACATAAGCTCCATCGTCTGCTCTTGTCAATTGGAAAGGAGCTTCTTCCTTTTCAAATTTATAAACGACTCGCTCATCGACTTCTTCAACAGATTCTTCCCGCTTCGGTATTTGATCCAATTTGTCAGCTACTGTATAAAGAAGCTCATCAAGACCTTCACGAGTTATTGTAGATATAGGAAAAACCATAACATCTTTATCTAGATGCTCTTTAAATGCCCTCAGGTTCTCTTCCGAATCCGGCATATCCATCTTATTGGCAACAATGATTTGAGGTCGATTTTCAAGTCTCTTGTCATAAGAAGATAACTCATTATTGATCGTGACATAATCTTCATAAGGATCGCGTCCTTCCAGACCTGACATATCCACGACATGAATCAGCAACCGTGTTCGTTCAACGTGCCGTAAAAACTGATGACCAAGTCCGATGCCTTCATGGGCGCCTTCAATCAGTCCAGGGAGGTCCGCCATTACAAAACTGCGGTGATCCTGACTTTCCACCACCCCAAGATTTGGGGATAAAGTTGTAAAGTGATAATCTGCAATTTTAGGTTTTGCTGCAGTTACCACAGAAAGAAATGTTGACTTCCCTACACTAGGAAATCCTACCAACCCTACGTCAGCCAACAATTTTAATTCCACAACTACATCAAGTTCTTCTCCAGGTTCACCATTCTCAGCAATTTCTGGTGCAGGATTTCTTGCTGTAGCAAACCTGGCATTGCCACGGCCGCCTCTTCCGCCTTTTGCTATTACGGCGCGCTGTTTATGTTCAGTTAAGTCAGCAATGACCTTATCTGTGTCCGCGTCCTTTACGGTTGTTCCAGGAGGAACGCTGACCACTAGAGGATCCGCATTTTTACCATGCTGCTTCTGGTTCATACCATTTTCTCCACGAGCCGCCTTGAAATGATGCTGGTACCGAAAATCCATTAGGGTGTTCAGCCCTTCATCTACTTCAAAGATAACGTTCCCACCATTTCCACCGTCTCCACCGGCTGGTCCGCCTTTTGGAACATATTTCTCACGACGGTAGGCAACTAAACCGTTCCCTCCATCTCCAGCTTTAACAAATACTTTAACCTGATCAACAAACATCCTCTTCACCTCTTCAATCTATCATCATCTCGATAGATAGTTCTCTTTCCTCTAAAATAGTGGCTATAAACCCTGCCTGATTCAACTCTTTCATAAAGGTTTCTGTGTGCCGGAAGCGGCCTTCCCACTCCCAGCTTAACCCTAGCGAATGCTCATCTATGCCCTTATAGATTTGGACGGTTCCCTCATAGAGTTCATCATCCACCCTGTAGTCATTCATCAATTCGATCATACGCTCACCATAAGCCGTCAGCTTTTGATCATGACGGGATAAATCAACTTCATCACTCAAAGAGTATTTAATTCTGTAATAGTCGTACTTCCAATTGAACGATATCAGCCAAATAGGAAAAACAACGGCATCACTATTCAATATTCTTCTTTCATTTTCAGCTTCTTCTTTTATGTCATCGATTTGATCTAATAACCGCTCCTGCTTCCCCAGAGATGCGTATCCCTGAAGCAGCTGAATTTGATTCATCCAGTCATGACGCTTATGTCTGAGCAGCGTAATGATCTCTTTGTCATCCAACGGGGGTCAGCTCCTTCGGTCATCCATAATAATAAAAAGTATAGCAAACATAGGCAGGAAACTAAAATAATCTTCGAATTTTTATATAACAAAAAAAGCCACGCTTATGCAAAAGGCACAGCGCGGCTTCAATTTACGTATGAACCCGTACACTATTCAGTTTACGCTTCCTGAGCAACAGGATAAACGCTGACTTTTTTGCGGTCGCGTCCGTAACGTTCGAATTTAACAACTCCGTCCACTTTAGCGAACAATGTGTCATCGCCGCCGCGGCCAACGTTAGCTCCAGGGTAAACTTTTGTACCGCGTTGACGGTAAAGGATAGAACCACCAGTTACCGTTTGTCCGTCTGCACGCTTAGCTCCAAGACGCTTAGACTCAGAGTCACGGCCGTTTTTTGTACTACCTACACCCTTTTTCTGGGCAAAAAACTGCAAATCAAGACGTAGCATGGGTCTCCACCTCCTTATTGGTTTGATATTGTAATATATTGGTTGTATTCATGTTCAATTGTCTGAAGCGAAACCAGCATGCCTTCAAGAAGCAATTGGGATTTAGCATAAGATTCTTTATTCAGTCCTTCAGGAAGAATAATTTTAAGAAAACCGCCTTCTCCGCCCTGCTCGACATGTGGTTCAAATTCACAAAGGCTCACCAGTGAATTGACTGCTCCAAAGGAAACAGCTGATACTGCTGCACATACTAGATCGTGACCATAAGGTCCGCTCTCAGCGTGTCCAGAAATCTCAAAACCTGTGATATCTCCCTGTGAACGAAACAACGACACGTTAATCATACCGTCCGACCCTTACGCGTTGATATCTTCAACGATAAGCTTCGTGTACGGCTGACGGTGACCTTGTTTGCGCTTATAGTTCTTTTTAGGCTTATATTTGAAGACGGTAAGCTTTTTCTGACGACCTTGTTTCTCAACTTTAGCCGTTACAGAAGCCCCATCAACATAAGGAGCACCGATTTTAGAATCTTCTCCACCTACAAATAGAACTTTGTCAAAAGTTACAGTGTCACCAGATTCTACGTTTACTTTCTCTACATAGATCTCCTGGCCTTTTTCAACTTTAACTTGTTTACCACCAGTTTCAATAATTGCGTACATACTTGCACCTCCTCGATTTACTCAGACTCGCCATTCAGGTACCGGAAACGGTTTTATTAAACCTGTTCTGTGCGGTTGTAGCATCGGAGTGCTACTAGAATAACAAAACAATGTTACCACAGTTCAAAACACGTTGTCAACATGATAACCGCGCTTATGAATCATTTCACGAATCATGTCCTCGGACCCTTCAAGCTCAATTTGATAGTGAGAAACGCTTGGATCCTCCCTAACAAACAGCTCCTGTGGAATTTTACTAGATATACTGCCTGAAAGCAATTGTTTTTTTACGATTTTAAGCTGAGGATTTATAGATAACAGAATAGCTTCCTGGTTTTTTCCCACCCCAAAAAGAAGCTCTCGTTCAAGACGGAAAACGGCCGTTTCGATCGTAAGCACAGGTTCTGGATTTTCCTGTAATAATTGGAGGGGACTCATCCATTCGTTTTTCCGAGTAATTTCCATGATACCTAAGCGTGTAATCCCTAAAATCTGCGTTCGTACTAAATCTTTTTTCGCCAGATTCTTCATCTCTTTTAGGAGATGTTCTGCAGCAGAAGTATCCTTCATAGATATAAAATCAACCATTATTATTCCAGAGATATTTCTTAAACGAAGCTGCCTGAGAATTTCTTTCCCTGCCCGCCTGTTCACATCTAAAGTTTGGGAGTTGGAAAAAGCTTTTCCTTTATATTTGTAACTATTTACATCAATAACTGTCATCGCTTCCGTTCTTTCGATTACAATCTCGATTCCGCCATCAATCTCCAAGTGAGAGTCGATAAGCTCCATTTGCATATCCTGTAACCTACGCGCTACTTCATTTGTTCGTTTAGGGTTCCAGCTAATCTTATCCTTAATTGATGGATATGTATTTTTTAATCGTTCGCTTTCCTCGACCCCATCTACGATGATAGCTTCCAAGGAATTTAGTGGGAACTTTCTAATTAACTGGTTAGGAATAATCTCATCTTTCCATATGAGACGCGGAGGTTTTCTAAGCTGCTGCGTTGTTATTTGCGACCACTGCTCCTTTAACACTTCCAGCTCCTTGAGCACTTGAGCAGGGTTAACATCAGCGGCAGCCGTACGGATAATACAGCCTTCTACAGGGCTCAGCTTTTCCTCAAGTTCAGATTGAAGGTGAGTTGTTGAAGCAGGCGTTAGTCTCTTCGAAATAGAAGTTTTCCCACCATAGGGCTGATAGATTGTATAAAGGCCTGGAAGAGTGATATCTGCACTAACCTGCGGTCCTTTATTACCCTTAGATTCCTTTATTACCTGGAGAAATAAGTACTCTCCTTCTTTTAAAGTGGTATGAATCGATTCATTAGCCCATGGAATAGCAGGCATCCCGAGAAAAGCATGCTTCCCTTCTCCAATATCAACAAAGGCCGCCTGAAGTCCATGATCAATGTTCTGCACTCTGCCAACAAAAACAGCCCCAGTAAGTGCCTTTACTCCGGGGCGGTCTATCACATATTCATTGATATGATTATTCTCTATGACAACTCCTGTTTTCTCAGAAGTTAGTGTATGGAAAACGATTTCCCTCATGTCATCCCTCTTCATAATGCAATTTTAGGTAGATCCCTTAAGCGTAAATCAAAATCTTTCTTTTCAAAATACGCTTGCAGGCATTCTTGCTCATCTACTATATAGAAAAGGGGGGACTCTTTCAATACATAAAGATGATTTCGGTTGCTTCTAATATTTTTCAGTGCATCTCGTACCAGCATTTCTTCGGTGACATTTATATATATAGGCCTTAAATGACGGCGGTCCTCAAGAGCACAATGCATTAAATACCTCATTTGTGTGTAAGTTCGTCTTCTCCATTCCAGAACATTTTCCACAATTAAAAAAGCAGCCAGAAGAATACCCGCAAACGTCCATCGTTCGTCCAGCGTAAGCCAACTGGCAACCAGAAGTATAGCAAGAAATGAAAAGAATAAAGTAAGCATGAGGCTTCTTCTGAAACTTGCTGCCTGATTCATCATATAAAATATTATTTTCCCACCATCTAATGGCCAGATCGGCAGAAGGTTGAACAGGAGTATAACTCCATTATAAAAACCAGCTACACTTAAGAGCGGATGAGGTCCCATAGTTACTTGCAAGATCGTAAGTACAGCAAATATCCAAATGTGCTGCAGCGGTCCTGCCATAATCACGGTTACCTGCTCACGAAAAGGACGTGTATTATGTTCTTCACTGACCACAGCACCTCCGAACAGCCAGAACTCTATTTTCGTAACTCTCCATCCAAAATGCTTAGCGGTAAAAAAGTGCCCCAGTTCATGGATCATAACAATAGAAAACAGGATAACAAATTCATAAATAGCCCCAGTCAGGAATGCAGAAATAGCTAATAGAAAGAAGAGAGGATGAATATGAATGCTTGGAAGCAAATTAAGAACTTTCATCCACTTTTATTACCTCTACAGGATCTAAATATCTTTCATCTTTCTCAATGGCAAAAAAGAACTCCGCTGATTTCCCTTCTTCCGATTTTACAGAACCTACATTCCTTTGGGCTTGTACATGTTCATAAAGATGAACATCAATGGAGGATAAATATCCATAAATGCTTTTCGAGCCATCTTCGTGCTGCACAATCACTGTTTTTTGAGTATCTTTATCATTTCCTGCAAAAATAACGGTTCCTTCTCTGACAGCCTTAATCTCCGAATTATTTTCAGTGGTTAACACGATTCCCTTTCCATCATTCTGAAAAGATGTGGTGACGGTTCCATTCACGGGCATGGCGAGATTTTCCTCCGTGGAGGATTGTTTAGGAGCAACCACCTGTAAAGGCTCTCCAAAGCGGTCACTATACCAGGCCGTCACTGTAGCAAATGGAAAGTCCTCCTGAAGTTGAGAAGTTACCCATTCCTCAGGTCCGTCAAGGAAAGCAATGTCTGTCTGTTTACCTAATGCTACAGCAGCAAATAATAGGACAGAAAAAAACAACTGAACCCCCAGACGACTTGTCTCTTTTCGGATCTCAGGAAGAGATCGTTTTTTTTCATAATCGCTACTTGTGACCAAAGGTGGATAGCCATGCATTTCTTCATCCTGAGGTGGAACAAACGACTTTTTAGGAAGCTCATAGCTGCCCTGAACCTTTTTTTTCTTACGAGCTGATATATTTTTACGGACATGTTCAATGTCTCTCCTCAAAATAATCCCTCTCTTTCCGCCACCTTTTTTTACATTCTATGGAGATAGAGAGGGATATATGTGTAAAAGCTTGTCCGCTGCCCAAAGAAAAGAGCGGCCTTTTTTATCAAAAACAGGCCGCTCTTTCCAAACTTTAAGTGCGCATTCCAAAGAAGCGTTTTACTTTTGAGAACATTCCATTATCTTCATCTAAATTCATTAGCGGCACTGCTTCACCCAATATTCTCCGGGCGATGTTCCGATAAGCTATCGAAGCTCTGGAATTTGGCTTCATTGCTACTGGCTCTCCGCTATTAGATGCGGTAATGACTGAGTCATCATCTACCACGATACCAAGCAAATCGATGGATAGGACCGAAACGATTTCGTCTACATCCAGCATGTCTCCGCTTTTCATCATGTGATTTCTTATACGATTTATAATAAGTTTCGGAGCTTCTATTTCTTCCTGTTCAAGAAGTCCAATTATGCGATCTGCGTCCCTAACACTTGATTTTTCAGGAGTTGTAACCACCACAGCTTTATCAGCGCCGGCCACAGCATTTTTATACCCTTGCTCAATTCCGGCAGGGCAATCGATAATAATGTAGTCATAGTCTTGCTTTAGCTCTTCTACAATTTCTTTAATTCCTTCCGGAGATACCTCGGATTTATCAGAAGTCTGGGCTGCCGGCAATAGATGCAGACAGTCAAAACGTTTATCGGTTACAAGAGCTTGTTTCGTTTTACAACGCTCATTTACTACATCTACAATATCGTAGATAATACGATTCTCAAGCCCCATCACAACATCTAAATTCCTGAGACCAATATCAGTATCCACCAGACAAACTTTTTTGTTCTGTAAGGCCAAAGCGGTCCCCAGATTGGCGGTAGTTGTGGTCTTTCCAACCCCTCCCTTTCCGGAGGTAATTACTATCGCTTCACCCATTCCTCATTCTCCTTTCAAAACTCGCAAGCTCGGGTTTCTTCTTCACAACTTCCTGTAAGCGGTCGATGCGAATCTTTCCTTCTTCTTCATCAATAAATCCGCACTCCATATATACACCTTCCGTTTCATAATCAGGAGCACGGCTCACCTGGTCGGCAATTCGCAATTGGCTCGGCTGCATATAAGAGGCAGCAATCACCGTCTCTGTGTCACCTTCAACCCCGGCATGAGCCACACCTTTGAGGCTGCCAAGCACATATACATTGCCAGTCGCCGATATACTACCACCTGGATTAACATCTCCAATTAACAGCAAATCCCCGCGCACCTCAACCAATTGTCCAGAACGAATGGTTTTGGCGATGGGAGTAATTTCTGTATTCTCTTTCCATTCAAGAGCTTCTTTTTTCGTAATGACATCAGATTCAATACGATCGACCACAAGCTTTTGCTTTTCTTTAATAAGGTCGACAAGTTCCTCTTTCTGTTCGTTCGTCACAAAACGTTTACCTAATTGAATTGTCACGTGAATCATAGGTTCTTCATCAGTAATGCCTTTCATAGACAGCTTACTTTGTAATTCCTTAAGAATATCCTTGTAAGCACACTGATCGTCTAAACTAAGCGTCAATCCATCTCTAGTTCCTTTAATTAATACTTTCTGATCGTTTGCCGTCACAGGCTGTCACCTCAGACCTTAGACATTTTACAAAAATTCTAAGCGTTATTTATTACTTCTGACCACTGTTTAACCCGATCCTTCACGACAGGATATAAAATAATAAAAAAGATCATATTAGCTGCCACAGTAGGCAGCAGTCGCAGGATAAGGTAAGTACCCCATGGCATGGAAGTGATTTGTACAAATGAATAGATTACGTATAGTAATGTATCGGATAAAATGATCCCCAGAATCACTAATAGTGAAGCTCCGATAAAATTCGAATGAATCGTCTTATTAATACCGTGGATCACGTAGATGACCAGCCCATAAGTTACCATGTAAACTCCAAGTATGCCAGTATATACAATATCGAGCAATAGACCAAATGCCATCCCGTACCAGACCGCAAAATAAGTTTTGTCCCGGTCAAAAAATATAGCCACTATTAATAAGAAAAGAAGTACCCAGTGAGGAGTCATTAATAGATTTGAATATACAAGCTTAGAGGGTAATAAACTCATAGCCATCCCCTGCATAACTAGAAGAAGCAGACAGATCAGAGCGATGTAATACCTTTTCATGAATCTCCATCCTCTTTCTGATCCTCATTTTCAACGGTCTGCATCGAGCGGTCAACCACGATAACATGGTTGATATTAAATAGATCAGCAAAAGGTTTTACGTATGCGGTTTTCGTTAAACCGAAATGATCGTTAACAACCTCTTCCACTGTACCAATTCGCAGATTACTAGGGAAAACACCGCCGAGACCTGAAGAGATAACTGTATCCCCATTTTTCAATTCTTCGTCCAGCTTAATCCCTTTCAACAGTAACCTGCCACTTTCTCCATCGTAACCTTCTATTAAACCAAATGCCTCGTTTTTATCTTTTCTTACCACCCAGGATGAAATCTTATTGGAACGATCAAACCCGCTCAATAGCTGAACAGTCGAATGAAAGGCTCCAGCGGATTTAATTTTCCCTACCATTCCTTCACTGGTCAACACCGCCATATCCTTGGCGACTCCATGTTCTTCACCTCGGTTAATGGTCATCTGCTCGAACCACCTGTCCGAGCTTCTGGCTATAACTGTCGCCTGGATAGGTGAATAATCACTCAAAGATTTTGTTTTCTCCATCGTTTTTCGCAGCTCCGCATTGTCATTCTTTAACCGCTGATTATCTTTGATAACGCCCTTGTACTCGGAAAGACGTGCTTTTAAAACCTGATTCTGTTCATACACTTCAAACATATTTTGAATATTGTCCACGGAGTTGTCAACTAGACTAACAGGTTTATGGATAATACTCTGCATCCATCCTACCGTGTCTTTAAAGAATTTCTCAGGCGTAGTTAAAGAGTCACGATCCCGAATCGAAAATCCGATCAAAGCAACCAATACAATGAAGCCAATTAATACTGCCATTAATCTTTTTCTTCGGAATAAGCTTGGCATATCTTGACCGCCTACTCCATTTTCGCTCGGCTTGCTACATTAGGCTGGGCTCTGAAATGGTGGATATTTTCGAGAGACTTTCCAGTTCCAATGACTACACAATCCAGTGGTTCTTCTGCAATGAAGACAGGCATCTCTGTACGTTCACTGATGACAGTATCCAAATTCTTAAGTAATGCTCCACCACCTGTTAAGACAATGCCGCGTTCCATAATGTCTGAAGCAAGTTCAGGAGGAGTCTTTTCCAACGTATTAATAATCGTTTCAATAATTGTATCCACTGTATCCTTAACGACATTAATAATTTCTTCCGAGTGAACCGTAATCGTTTTAGGAAGACCTGTAAGCAGGTCACGGCCGCGAATATCCATTTCATCATTTCCCTGAATACTACCTGCACCGCTGAGTTCCATTTTTACTTCTTCTGCCGTTCTTTCCCCAATCATAAGGTTATATTTTTTCCTGACGTGCTGAATGATAGATTCATCCATTTCGTCGCCGGCTACACGTATCGATTGACTGGTTACGATTCCACCCATGGAAAGGATTGCTACTTCCGTAGTACCTCCGCCAATGTCTACAATCATACTCCCTGTAGGCTCCCATACAGGAAGTCCAGCTCCGATCGCTGCTGCAAAAGGTTCCGCTATTGGAAATGCTTCTTTAGCACCTGCTTGTTTAGTAGCATCAATGACTGCACGTTCTTCCACCATAGTAATACCGGATGGAACACAGACCATAATGTTGGGCTTACTTGCAAATGAAGATCTGGTTTTCAGCGCTTTTTGAATGTAGTATTTCATCATTTGAGCTGTGGTTTCATAATCCGCTATGACCCCGTCCTTCATTGGACGAATGACAGTTATGTACGCAGGAGTACGGCCGATCATTTTACGAGCTTCATTCCCTACGGCCAGAATTTCACCTGTTTGATTATTTTTGGCTACAGCAGAAGGTTCCCTTACAATAACCCCTTTATCTTTTAGATAAACAAGTGTATTCGCAGTACCTAAATCAATCCCTAAGTCTTGAGAAAAACCAAATAGACCCAATTCAATCTTCCTTTCTAAGTGCCCGCATTGCTCAGGCGGGGTCAGGCATAAGCCTTTTCGTGGATTAGAAGAAGCGCCTATTTATAAGAAGTTCCTATAAATGGCGCCTTTTATCTCCATCTATTCAATTATACGAAAAATTAGATAAAATAGATAGTGTTACAAGTATCCTTTTTCTTTTAAAGATATAAACTTTCGATCTCCTATAACAAGATGATCCAGTAGTTCGATACCGATCATCTTTCCGCATTCCTGCAATCGTCTTGTTACCTGAATGTCCTCTTGAGAAGGCGTAGGATCTCCCGAAGGATGGTTGTGGGCACATATAATGGAGGCAGCCGAGCGTTTCACGGCTTCTTTAAAAACCTCACGAGGATGAACAATCGAAGCGTTCAAGCTTCCGATGAAGATGGTCTGGCGATGGAGTACCTGGTTTTTAGTATTCAGGAATAAACAAATGAAGTGCTCCTGTTTTAAGTCACGCATTTCTTCCATAACGAAATCGGCTCCGTCTTCAGGGCTGCGAATCATATATCTTTCCACCGGCTTCATTTGCTGCATCCGCTTCCCTATCTCAATAGCCGACATGATCAAAACGGCCTTTGCTACGCCGATCCCCCTGATAGCAGTCAATTCTTCAAGAGTCGCATCTTTTAGTAATAAAATCCCTTCAAAATGAATAAGAAGACGCTGAGCCAAATCCATAACTGACTCTCTTTTAGTGCCGCTTCCTAAAAGAATGGCAAGTAGTTCCTGGTTGGAAAGATGAGATGCGCCTATTTCCAAAAGTCTTTCTCTGGGACGATCCTCCTTGGGTACATCCTTAATCATAATACTTGCATTTGTCACCCTCTTCGCTCCCTTACAACTCATTCCTCATGTAGAGAACGTTAGTCCAGCAGCACACCAAAGGCTTCAAGCTCTCTTACAACTCTAGCTATAGGTAAGCCTACTACACTGTAGTAATCTCCTTGAATATACTTTACAAAAAGCGCTCCTTTCCCCTGTATGCCATAACCACCTGCTTTATCCCAGGCTTCCCCTGACTCCATATACTTATGAATTTCCTTATCCGATAGGGAAAAGAACGTCACATCTGTTCTGACAACAAATGTATGGATGTGTTCCTTAGAACGCACTGTGACTCCTGTATGCACTTGATGTGTGCGACCGCTTAAATTCGTAAGAAAACGAATAGCTTCACTCTCTTCAGCGGGTTTTCCAAGGATTTCTCCATCTATGGACACGAGGGTATCGGCTGTAAGCAGTACTTCATTTTCCTCAATAGGGATAGCCAAGCTTTTTTGCTTTGATAAATAACTGACCGCTTGTTCTGGCAGAACACCTATTTCTAATTCTTCGTCTGTTCCGGAGACTCGCAGTAAAAACTCGTACCCGGCTTCTTTAAGTAATTCTTTTCTTCTGGGTGATTGCGATCCAAGTATAAGTGTTGGCATTAACTAAGCTCCTTACTCTACATGAGGTATTCTTATTTTACAGGAATCTCTGTTAGTCTTTGATTTACATAAACCAAATTTCCAGTTACCAAAAACAAGTAAAAAAGAAGAATCCAATAGTGAAATTCTTAAAAATTCGTTACATTGAGAGACCTTTATTTTCTATTCCATCATTTTTTCAAGAGAATAAGCTACCTTCAGCCAATTCAAATGATAATCGTCACGTTGCTCCCATTCTTGCAGTGGGGAGATTAACGGAGAATTGGGTTCCTGTTTCTCCAGGGTACTAAGCAGCTTCTGACGATCTGCATCGGAAAGCTGATCAATTGAAAAATTCTCCAAGTGATCGATCATAAACTCAAAAGTTTTGGCTTCTTCTCCTTTAAAGGAGCCTTCCCCCTTCAATACAGACCAGGGTTTTACGTAGGTTTCGATATTACGTGCAGATAACTCCGCAGCTATTTGAGAAGCTTCAGTCTCTGTCTGCGCGCTTCCTGCAAATAAATAAAACTGATGATCCCTTTCCCAAACCATAGAAGAAACAGAAAGAGCAGTCAATTTACTTTTCCACTGGACAGCTTTCTCTTCTGTTGTAAACACTCCTGCCTGAACCAAGTAGGCTTCAACAGCGTTGGGATTTACAGCAGCAACCTGCTCTGTAACGGCTTCTTCAGAAGGAACTGAGGCAGGCACCATTTCTTTACCCGCTGTAGTTTCGTCTGTCAGGCTAACAAACATGCGCAGGAGTAGAAAACCAAGTCCTAAGCTTAATAAGAGTGCTGATGAAGCAGCAATGACCAGATACTTTACTGAATTTTTCTCATACCTCTTCTTCTTAGTGGGTGATTGGTGTGGTTTTCGAATTTCTAATACCGGTATCTCTTCTATCTGATTTGGTCGTGGGTCTGAAGCCGCAACCTCCTCTTTCGCCTGGATTATTTCATTTTCAGGAACTTTTTCATTTTCATTGCGGAAAGATATGGTTATTTTTTTATTCGAATCCATCGTTTAATCACTCCTGCAAGGTTTGTCCCAACCCTATCACAGCAACCACAAAAACAACGTTGAAATTTGTCAGGTTTTTTTCGACAATTTCACTTGTTGCCTATTCCGTCCAGTAAGCTTCTTAACAAATATACGATTTGAGGTACCCAGGCCTAAAAGGATGACAGGTATAAAACAACTAAATTTTCTCCATAAAAATACACAATAACTGCCGCAGAAACAATAGAAGGACCAAATGGCACGGGGTCTTTACGACCACTGCGTTTCAAACTGACCATGAGCAGACTAGTCACCGTACCGATGAATACAGCTATAAAAAACGTCACCAGTACATGATGAGTTCCAAGGAGAATTCCAAGCACTCCTAAAAGTTTCATATCTCCAGCACCCATCCCTCCTTTGCTAAGAATAATAATAAAAGCAATCAAAAGAAGGGAAATAAACGCTCCGCTAACTGAGGAATACCAGGGGTGAAGTGGATATACGAATCTATAGATAATAAATAAAGCTGCAAACCATATAAGGAGACGGTCTGGAATTAGCATGTATCTAAGATCACTGACAGTTACCATGATACTTAAACTAATGAGTAAACAGGCACCAAAAAAGGTGGGGTTCCATCCATAAACGATGTATGAAAATAAAAACAAAACTCCTGTTAAGGCTTCTACGAGTGGATAAGAGAGGGATATGTGATTACAGCAATGCCTGCATGCACCTTTGGTGAGAAGATAAGAGAAAAGAGGGATCAGATCGATAGGCTGCAACTTAGTTTGACAATGAGGACATTGAGAGCGGCCAGTAAGAAAGGGAGTTCTTACTGGCAGTCGAATTCCGACTACATGGTAAAAAGAGCCTAGAATCAGCCCAGTTGTAAATATATAGAGGGAGAGCAAAGTGTTCATCAATTTCTCCTTTCGGATCGATAATTTTTTGGGGGAGATGGTAATACTAGAAGGATGTTTTTGTTAAGTTAGCTTATCGCCTTTGTTGTAGAGTACTGTGGGGGATCCATAGGAGTGGGTTTATTCTTTTTTAACTGACTATTTCCTCCTTTCTCATTAACTACATTCAATTATAAAATAAGAAGCTCAGTCTGTCCTCTCTCATTATACCAATTTTGTTAAAACTTATAGTGAGTTATTACAGACAAGCTCCCGGTTGTGTAAGACTTAGTTTCGAGATAACTCGGGTCCGTTGCCAAAAAAGGATGAGGTCGGCTACAGAAACAACTCGCTTCCTACGGCCCTACAAGACGTAGGGTCGATCGACGTTGCCACAGGACGTGGCGATTTTAGTCGATCCTCCTTTAACAATAAGCCTCCTCAGTCGTTACCACTCCTTGTGGGGTCTCGCCTAGCTCCTTCTCCCGCGGGAGTCTCGTCGTTTCCTTCGCCGCCCGAACGATAGCTGATGAGCGGACCCTGCTATAGGAGAAAGGAGCCATGCTGCATCTGCCTCAAATGCTTCTATAACAGGGCCCCTACACGTAAACACACGTGAAAACCAGTGTGGATCTCGTTCATTGAAAGGCGATTACGGAAAGGTTTTCGAGCTCTCCATAAACGCAAAGGGGCGGAAGGGAACGGCGAAGACTCCTGCGGGATGAACATGATCGGTGAGATCCCGCAGGGCTGTTAAGCCTGAGGAAGCTCAGCACATGCCCGCGGAAAGCGAGCCGTTCCCTGGAGCCCCTTTTCCACACAACATCTCGAAACTGAGTTTTCAACTATCCGGCTCGATTGTATAATAAATTCTTAATAAAAAAGCACAGCCAGTGTTTAATACTATATTAAAAACGCCCAATAACGATTATTGGACGTTTGTGTTCATTTGACTATAATTTGCTACCTTATTTCTTCCTTGCTGCTTCGCACCTACATACATCGCTCGATCCGCATGGCGAATTAATTCTAAGGGCTCTTCACAATCATCTGGATAAACCGCGACTCCTATACTGGCCGTAACGTTAATCTCCTGTACCTTCTCCCACCTTAATATGTGATCGTGAGAATAGAAAGGTTCTGAAGATATGGCATGTTTAATTTCTTCCGCTAAATTAATGGATTGACCAGCCGCATATCCGGGAAGAAGAATCACAAATTCTTCTCCGCCATAACGAGCAAGAACTCCTCGATTACTTAAAACCATTCGAAGCCTTTCAGAAAGCAGACAAAGAATTTCATTCCCACTTTCATGCCCATAGGTATCATTAACTTGCTTAAAATGATCAATGTCTAAAAGAATAAGAGCAATTGGCTTCTTTATATCATCAGTTTCCCATTGCAAAAATAAATCCTGCAAATAATTTTCAAAGTAACGATAATTGTAAAGGCCTGTAAGAGGGCATCGTTCACTTTCTTCTTTGCGCTGCTCATAGTGCCTCGCATTATCGATAGCAACCCCCAGGTAATTGCTAAGAATCCTAAGAATCATAAACTGAAATTGTACAAATGCCCGCTTCTTTTTAGAGTAAATAGTTATAATGCCTACAATCTCGTTATTTCTTTCTACAGGTACAGAAAGGACACTTTCCGCATTCTCAGGAGTAGATGAATTCGTCATATGCTTCCACTCAGCTCTCTTTTTATAATGGAAGCTACCGGATTTTTTCCATGTTGCCCTGCTAACGCCTTCCCCCCTGTTCATCTGCACCTCTGAAAAATTCATTACCCCGGAACGATCAAAGAAGCGGATTAGCTTTAATTGATTTTCAGATAATACATCATAAACATAAATATAATCAAGAGGCAGCAATTCGCTGAGGCGGTCTACAAATAAGTCAAGAACATCTTTAACCCCAAGTTTCCCCGTAAGTTCATGTCCAATCTTACTAGTTCTCTTTAAGTAGGAATTAATCTCATTGCTATTATGAAAGAGCATTAGCATTCCGGAAATAAAGATAAAAGGAATTCCAACAAAGAACATAGCACTTATCCCAAATTCAAGGAAAACAATATAAAGGACAAACCCAACAGGGAGCACAATACCTGCAGTGGCTATGTCCCAGACAAAACCGCTGTCCCACCAAACGATTTTCTGCTTATAGATTATCTTTGTAATTATTTTCAACGAAAGCTGATTGAGAACAATTTGTGATAACGCATATGTAATGATCGGGATGGCATCCGTTATAGAGGAAACGGCTTCTCCCGCATGCTCTCCGCCCAAAGCATAATATACTTGAGCTGATAGGACGGATATAGCAAGAAACATCAGGAAATTGATAGGAATTCGATGAGAGGAAGTGCGGTCCACGCGAACCTTCAAAAGTAAAAAGAGCAAAGATACTTGGGAGATGATAATTTCTACAAATAATCCATATTGTAAAAAAGCCGCAAATGCAATTCCATGAGTAAAGAATACAGGGTTATCCCCGATTCGCAGAGGAAAGAGGGCTACGATGGAAGCAAGTATGACAAAAGCCCCAATTTCCCATATATTTACTTGGAGGGGTGGATCCAGCGAACGATACAGCAAGTAGATGCTCGAAGGCCATAGACAAGCCCAAAGTACCCATATCTTGATTCTTTTGTCCCTTTCCATCCTTGCACCCCACCCTTGACAATATTTTCCTATTATAGGAAAAATTAAGTAACTAAAATGGTACCATACCAGGGGTTAATATTCAAAATATTTCCTTATTTCTGATATAAAATAGAGGGATCCCGTGACGAGTAAAACTTCTCCTGTTTTCATCGTGGACATAGCTTGCCTGATTGCCTGAACATAATCAGAGACAGTTATAGTATCAGCTATTGGGGAGAGCTCAGTTAGCTCACTGCCTGTCATAGCTCTTGGGAACTCAAAGGTAGTCATATAGGCGACATCGACTATCTCTTTTAGAATCTCAAGCATAGTTTCCACTGGTTTGTCTTCTAAAGCAGAATAAATAAGATGGACACGTTTTCCACTAAAATGCCGTTTCATGGTATCCACAAGAGCCCGTGTCCCTTCTTCATTATGAGCGCCATCAATAATGGTTACAGGATTTGTGCAAATGGTTTCAAAACGGGCCGGCCAGTAAGTTCTAAGCAAACCTCTGCTGTATCGAGTACGATTTATATCTGCCCCCATTTGTTTTAGTTGCTCCATCGTCTGGAGGGCGAGAGCTGCGTTATCTACCTGATGGCGGCCTTTCATAGGACTAAGCAGATCTCCGGAATGAAAGGATGAATTTATAAATTCAAAGGATTCCCCTTCAAGTGAGCTTTTTATATGTTCCACTTGAAAATCTTTCCCTAAGATTGACACAGGAGCCTCCTTAACCGAAGCCTGCTCTTTCAAAACACTTAAGACAGACTCTTCTTTAGCGCCAGTAATCAATGGAGTATTGGCTTTGATTATCCCTGCTTTTTCGTAGGCAATCTGTTCACGTGTATTCCCTAAAATATTTATGTGGTCAAGTCCGATATTTGTAATTACTGTTAAAAGGGGCTGAATGATATTCGTGGAATCATACCGACCACCTAGACCGGTCTCAAACAATACAAAGTCAAGCTTTTTCTGAGAAAAGTAAAGCATAGCCATGGCCGTAATAATTTCAAATTCTGTTGGTTCACCAAGAGATGTGTCTTTCAATTTTTCTGCCAAAGGTTTGATTGCTTCTGTTAAAGCAGCAAGTTCAGCATCAGGAATGGCTTCCCCATTAACACTGATTCTTTCATTAAACCTTTTAATGTAGGGGGATGTGAATGTTCCTACATCGTAACCTTGCGTTTGGAGTAAATTACTTAAAAAAGTTACTGTCGAGCCTTTTCCATTTGTGCCCGCGATGTGAATAGCGTTCAGCTTTTTCTCTGGGTGATCCAGTTCTTCCATCATCCACTCCATCCGCTTTAATCCAGGTTTGACTTTAAATTTTTCTCTAGAATGTATCCATTGGATGGCTTCCTGGTAGTTTGGCATGTCATTCCCTCTTTTCAAAAAGAGGAGAGTACTCCTAAGAATACCCTCCAGCTTCATTTATGCTTTTAGTTCCTCGATACGCGCTTCAACTTTGGTACGCTTATCTAAATAGTCGTTCTCTTTTTCACGTTCCTCTTCTACAACATGTTCCGGTGCTTTTTTCACAAATCCTTCATTAGCCAGTTTCTTCTGAACACGGCTGACTTCCTGATCCCACTTTTTCCATTCTTTCTCCAGGCGTTTGATTTCATCTTCAATATTGATTAAGCCTGCTAAAGGAAGGTATAGCTCCGCGCCTGTAATAACAGATGACATAGCCTTTTCAGGAGCCTGAAGATCAGTTGCAATCGTTAATTCACTTGGATTACAGAACTTCTCGAGGTAATCACGGTTCTTTTCAAGTTCACTAACCACATTTTCGTCCTTCGCCTGAATCATTAACTGAATTTCTTTAGACATCGGAGTGTCTACCTCTGCACGGATGTTACGAACCGAGCGGATAATGGAAACGAGACGATCCATTTCTTGAACGGCTTGCTCGTTATGGAATTCATCTCGTACTTCAGGCCATGAAGCCTGGGTGATGGATTCCCCCTGATGAGGCAGATGCTGCCAGATTTCTTCGGTAATGAATGGCATAAACGGGTGCAGCATACGCATGATCTGATCAAGCGTGTAAGCTAAAATAGACCTTGTGGTATGAATTCTTGCCGTGTCCTCCCCGTATAAAGGAAGCTTAGCCATTTCAATATACCAATCGCAAAAATCATCCCAAATGAAGTTGTACAGCTGTCTTCCGGCTTCACCAAACTCATATTTATCAATATTTTGTGTAACTTGCTGAATGGTTTGGTTCAAGCGAGTCAGAATCCACTGATCAGCTACAGACTTTTCACCAGATAAATCAATATCCTCGTACTTCAAATCACCCATGTTCATTAAGGCAAATCTGGAAGCATTCCAAATTTTATTAGCAAAATTCCAAGTTGATTCTACTTTTTCCCAGTGGAAGCGCAAGTCCTGACCAGGTGAAGATCCTGTCGATAGGAAGTATCGAAGCGAGTCCGCACCGTACTGGTCGATTACATCCATTGGATCTACACCGTTCCCAAGGGACTTACTCATCTTACGACCATCCGCATCTCGAACCAGTCCGTGGATAAGAACATCTTCAAATGGACGACGTCCTGTAAATTCAATGGATTGGAAGATCATGCGGCTTACCCAGAAGCCAATAATGTCATAGCCGGTAACCAATACATTAGTCGGGAAGTAGCGGTTATAATCTTCACTTTTTTCATCCGGCCACCCCATAGTGGAGAATGGCCAAAGAGCAGAGGAGAACCACGTATCAAGAACATCTTCATCCTGTATCCAGTTTTCCGGATCTTTCGGTTCTTCTTTGCCTACATATATCTCACCTGACTCTTTATGGTACCAGGCAGGAATTCGGTGGCCCCACCAAAGCTGACGGGAAATACACCAGTCACGCGTGTTCTCCATCCAGTGTAAATAAGGTTTTTCAAAGCGGTCAGGCACAAATTGTACTTTGTCTTCCCCTTTCTGCAAATCTACAGAAGCTTCAGCCAGGGGATTCATATCCACAAACCATTGAGTAGACAGATAAGGTTCTACAACAGCCCCACTGCGCTCGGAATGACCAACTGAATGAAGGTGTTCTTCAATTTCAAAAAGCACGCCTTCTGCTTGAAGATCTTTAACAATTTGCTTGCGGCAATCAAATCGATCCATTCCCTGATATTTTCCTGCATTCTTATTCATACTGCCATCCTCATTCATAATGAGGACACGCTCCAGATTGTGGCGATTTCCAATTTCAAAATCATTCGGATCATGAGCAGGAGTGATTTTAACAGCACCTGAACCAAATTCCATATCTACATAATCATCTGCCACAATCTCAATTTCTCTTCCCACGATAGGCAATATAGCTTTCTTTCCAATTAAGTGCTGGTAGCGTTCGTCTTCGGGATGAACAGCAATAGCCGTGTCTCCAAGCATCGTTTCGGGCCGTGTTGTTGCGATCTCAATTCCGCCTTCTTCATCCTTCAGCGGGTAGCGCATATGATAAAAAGCTCCCTGGACATCTTCATACTCTACTTCAATATCAGAAAGAGCGGTACGAGTAGCTGGATCCCAGTTAATAATATATTCGCCTCGATAAATTAAACCTTTTTCATAAAGCTTAACAAACACTTCTTTAACCGCTTCGGACAACCCGTCATCCAGTGTAAATCGTTCGCGTGAATAATCGAGACCAAGACCTAGCTTTTCCCATTGAGTTCGGATAAATTGAGCATATTCTTTCTTCCATTCCCATGATTTCTCAAGGAATTTTTCTCTTCCTAATTCATGGCGGGAAGTTCCGGATTCTCTCAGTTTAGCTTCTACTTTGGCTTGTGTGGCAATACCGGCATGATCCATCCCAGGCAGCCAGAGGACATCGTATCCCTGCATCCGCTTCACACGACTTAAAATATCCTGAAGAGTCGTATCCCATGCGTGACCTAAATGTAATTTACCTGTAACGTTCGGAGGGGGAATAACAATGGTATAAGGTTCCTTATTCTTATCTCCTGACGCTTCGAAAAACTTACCGTCCACCCAGTACTGATAGCGATCCTTTTCAACGGCTGCCGGATCATACTTAGTGGGCATTGAAAGATCTGTTTGATTCATATGGATCTTCCTCCTTTTATCATCTATTTTAATAAAATAAAAAATCTCCTTCGTCCTCAAAAGGACGAAAGAGATCTAATTCCGTGGTACCACCTTAATTTACAGACAAGCTGTGCATATCTGTACACTTAAAAAAATAACGGCTTCTAACCGGCTCCTTCTACTTTTCGTTCAAAGAAGCTGCTCCAAGGGCGACCTTCCACCAACATAGATCCTGGAAAACTCTCACCATCCGTTTTCCTCTCTGAAGGATATGTCCATGTACTCTTCCCTGTCATGGCATTTCACGTATAATACTTCTATTACATATTGTATATAGAAATGATTATGTTAGTCAACTATTTGTGAAAAAAACGTAAATATGCAATGAAAGGAGGTTGATGGTCGTTGAGCCGCTTATACCGTTATCGTCTTCCACCATGGTGCCGTACTTGTTTATTTGTTATCGAAAAAGCTTTATTGCCAATTCTGGTTTTCCAATGTATCCGGACAATCTTTTTTCCTACAACATTTGACGTCTTCTTATTAGGAATTATTGTCGGAGTTTTTCTCGCTTTTCGCTATAAATGGATTTAACTAGGAATATACACAATTTGACCAGGGGAAACTTCATCTCTATGTTCATTTACTTTTTCCAACTGGTGGATGGATACTTCATATTTTTCAGCAATAGAAGCTAGCGTTTCATCTTCTTGAGCGATATACATTTTCATTTGAGTGTAAGTCTCTTCCCGGTTAGGAAACAGGTGTTTAAATATCTGCTTGATTCCATCAAGTCCACCTGGAGCTTCCTCTTTTTCCTCAGAGCCTTTAGTCGAGGATTCCATATAAGATGAAGAAGCGCTCACATTTTCTTCCGCTATATTTTCATGCCACACACTAGTACTTTCAGATGAGACCTCAAGCGTTTCTTCTTTTTTATCATGACCAAAAAATTCTGCGAAATTCTGTGATTTTTTATGAGGCCATCGTCCTTCTTCATCTGCTTCTATCTCCTGAGCCGACAGATCATTCCGATTCGTCAGCTGAACCACAGGGGCTTCCCTTTCAGGAACTACAGGATTCTCTTTTTCCTTACGTTCTTCTTTGTAATCGACCGGGCCAAGGGTCGCCGACTCATCAAACGTCTCCGAGTTATCCGCGGCATTTGCTTTTTGCTCGACTCCGTTTATATTTAAATGAGCATGCAGCCTTAGCTGATTATTCGCTGGAAGTTCATAATCGAAACTTTCTATATCAATGAGGACATCTTCCAGACTGGAAATCCTTTCGAGCGGTACTGTAATTTCTACAGGGAATGAATGGGAAAAATAATAGACCCCTTCTTCGCCTGATTCCACACGATCCATTGTCCTTACCGACTGCAGCGGGGCAGCCTCTTCATATTTTTGATCAGATTGGTGGGGTACGTATTCTCCCGCCAGATCAACCGTTCCTTTTAAACGCACTTCATCTCCATTTTCCTCAATTACGATTTCAGGCTCCAGTGAGATTCCAATTAGTTCCCTGACTCCCTGTCCTTCCTTAAACCATATCGCTTCGTCTAAATAAAAAGAAAATACGTTTTGTTTATTTTTCAATGGATTTGCCCCTCCCAGAATATAATAAACCCAAGCCTCTATTACCAACTTATGCGGTAACTGAGTTTATATACATGGAGGGTGCAGAAAAAGGCATGACCGAATACGGCCATGCCTAGTACATTTCTTATTTACAGGGATGCAAATACTTTTTCTACTGCCCTGATTGTTTTCTCTATATCTTCCTCTGTATGCTTCGTTGATAGAAAGAGTCCCTCGAATTGGGAAGGGGGAAGATAGATTCCTTCTTCAATCATCCCTTGATAATAACGTGTAAACATTTCGAGATCAGAAGCATTCGCTGTTTCAAAATCGATTACAGGATCATTTGAAAAGAAGAATCCTACCATAGATCCTGCCCGGTTAACCGTTAACGGAATATGATTTGCTTTGGCCGCTTTTTCATATCCTTCTACCAGTCGGTCCACTTTTTTATTAATTCCTTCATAAGCTTCTTCTGTCATCGACGAAACCGTTTCGTAACCAGCTGTCATAGCTAATGGATTTCCTGACAAAGTACCAGCTTGATAGATGTCTCCAACCGGGGCCACTCGTTCCATAATATGACGCTTACCTCCATATGCTCCGACAGGTAAGCCGCCGCCGATCACTTTCCCAAGACAGGTCATATCCGGGGTAACACCAAAATGACCTTGTGCACTATGATAGCCAACTCGAAATCCGGTCATTACTTCATCAAAAATCAGTACAGTTCCATTATTCTCTGTTAATTCGCGAAGTTCCTGCAGGAAACCCTCCTGAGGAGGGACGACACCCATATTTCCCGATACTGGTTCAATAATGACCGCCGCCAAGTCCTCTCCGTATTCTTCAAAAACATAGCGCACGCTTTCTAAATCATTATAAGGAACCGTGATCGTATTTTGAGCAATGGATGCTGGAACTCCAGGAGAATCAGGCAGTCCTAAAGTGGCAACACCGGAGCCTGCCTTGATAAGGAGAGAATCACCATGCCCGTGATAATTCCCTTCGAATTTTAGAATTTTGTCACGACCAGTGTACCCACGGGCAACACGCAGGGCGCTCATTGTGGCTTCTGTACCTGAATTGACCATTCTTAACATTTCAATGGATGGAACACGTTCAATAACTAACTCTGCAAGATGGTTTTCAATTTCGGTAGGAGTACCGAAGCTCGTACCTTGCTCGGTTACTTTTTTCAAAGACTCTACTACCTTTTCATCCGCATGCCCTAAGATTAAAGGTCCAAAACTAAGTACATAATCGATGAATTCGTTACCATCCAGGTCATACAGTTTAGACCCTTTTCCTTTTTCCATAAATATAGGATCCATGTTTACAGAATTAAATGCCCTCACCGGAGAATTAACTCCGCCCGGCATTAAATCCACCGCTTTATTATAAGCAGCTGAAGAGCGGTCAAATTGTTTCATAGTGACTCATCCTTTCTAAAATCAGTGGTTTATTCGTCCAACCATTTAGCTGCATCTTTGGCAAAGTAAGTAACAATGAGATCAGCACCTGCCCGTTTCATAGCGGTAAGCTTTTCGAGAACAATTTCCTGCTCATTCACCCAGCCATTTCGAGCGGCAGCTTTAATCATAGAGTACTCTCCGCTCACGTTGTAAGCAACGAGTGGGAGATTAAAGCGATCCTTAACTTCTCTCATAATATCTAAATAAGCAAGAGCAGGCTTCACGATAAGAAAGTCTGCACCTTCTTCTACATCCGATTCTGCTTCCCGAATGGCTTCCAATCGGTTCGATGGATCCATCTGATAGGCTCTTCGATCACCGAATTGCGGAGAACTATGAGCTGCATCCCGGAAAGGACCATAAAATGAAGAAGCATATTTCACTGCATAGGACATGATCGGAATCTGGCTGTACCCGGCCTCATCCAGTCCTTTTCGAATAGCGGTGACAAAACCATCCATCATATTGGAAGGTGCGATTATGTCCGCCCCTGCTTCAGCTTGAGTAACTGCTGTCCGAGTAATATATTGAAGCGATTCATCATTGTCAATATCGCCTTCACGAACGATACCGCAATGCCCGTGATCTGTGTACTGACATAAACACGTATCTGCAATTACAGTTAATGAAGGAACCTCTTCCTTAATCAGACGAATGGACCTTTGAACGATTCCTTCTTCGTGATAAGCCTGGCTGCCTACTTCATCTTTCTCATTCGGCACTCCAAAAACAATAACAGAACGAACACCAACTCGGGTTAATTCATTCATCTCTTCTGTTAAATAATCAAGTGACACTTGATAAACCCCAGGCATGGAAGCTACTTCATTCTTAACCCCTTCCCCTTCAACTACGAATATAGGGAAGATCAAATCGTCCTTACGTAAATGCGTTTCCCGAACTAGTGCTCTCATTGACTCTGTGCGCCGCAGACGGCGATGGCGTTTAAAATCTAACTCTGCCATAGTATCGATTCCCTTCTTATGAAAAAAATTGCACCATCTTCTCAACCATATCTTCCATTGTATAATGCTCGGGTAAAAAGACTTTTTGAAAACCGAAATGCTCAGCCTGACTGGCGGTCGTTGGTCCTATGCAAAAACAAGGAAGGTCCCGACCTGTTTCAGGCATGTCTCTCATGATAGCAAAATAGGCCTGGACGGTGGATGGGCTTGTAAACGTTAGTGCGTCAATCTCATGATTACAGATCAATTGACGAATCTGTTTCTGATGCTCTTTCAATAGTAGCGTATCATAGACCGTGATTGTTTGAAAAAAGACCTGCTGTTCTGCGAATTTTTCTGGGAGAACATCCCTCGAGCGGTTTCCCCTGACGTATAGGATCATGCCTGGAGTACTTTCTTCTCTAAAAAACTCTTCAGCCATTGTATCAGCCTGGAAGCTGGATGGCATAAAATCAGCATCGTATCCATAAGTCTTAAGTGTACGCGCTGTCTTTTCTCCAATAATAGCAAATCGTAATGTATCCGGAATACAAATCCCGTATTGATTTACCAGCTCGAAAAAAAACTTCACACCATTAGAGCTTGTAATAAAAACCCATACATAGTTGTGAAGTTTCTTGAGGATCTCTTGATTCTCCTTCGAGTCATTTAATTGAAAATGAAGGAGAGGGGTTTGTAAAGCTTCTCCCCCCTCCTTATTTATCCGGTCTACAAAAGGCCTTGCCTGGGATGCGCCTCTTGTGACAAGAATCGTTTTCCCCGCAAGAGGCTTCATTACTGGTCATACTCCTCTTTAGCCTGATCTACAATTTCCTGAGCTCCTTGAGCTTTGAGACGATCAGCAGCTTCTTTTCCTACAGCCAGTGGGTCTTCTCCACTCACAGTTTCGTGAAGAATGGTTTTGCCATCAGGAGTACCTACCAACGCACTCAATACAATCTCGCTTCCTTTTCTATATGCATATCCTCCAATTGGAACTTGACAACCGCCATTAAGATCATGGAGAAACTTACGTTCAGCCGATACGGTTGTAGCTGTATATTCATGATTAATCTGCATAAGGAAATCCCGTAACGAAGAATCATTTTCCCGGCACTGTATCGCTAGCGCTCCTTGGCCAACAGCAGGCACACACACATCAGGCTCTAAATATTCAGTTACTAGATTATCATCCCAGCCCATACGTTTTAATCCGGCAGCCGCTAAAACGATGGCATCAAAGTCTTCCTCTTTCAATTTACGAAGACGTGTATCGATATTGCCTCGAATCCACTTCACTTCTACGTCAGGTCTCACGGCTTTAATTTGAGCACTTCGACGCAAACTGCTGGTACCTACAATGGCCCCTTCATGCAAGTCTTTAAGAGCAACATTTCCATTCGATACGAATGCGTCCCTATGATCTTCTCTAATTGGTACAGAAGCAACAGTTAAACCAGAAGCTACCTCTGAGGGCATATCCTTCATCGAGTGAACAGCCATATCAATTTCACCATCATACATGGCTTGTTCTATCTCTTTAATAAATAACCCTTTCCCTCCAACTTTAGATAATGTCACATCCAGAATTTTATCCCCTTTTGTAGAAATTCTCTTAATTTCAAATTCATAACTGGGATCTATATTTTTCAGTTGTTCGATTACCCACTCCGTCTGAGTGATAGCTAGCTTGCTTTTTCTTGAACCGATCACTATTTTCTTCATGTGACTACCTCCTTAAAAATGAAAATTCGATAATGAACCAAATAAAAAGAAATTAATTAATAGAAATAAAAAAGCGCCCGAGTTGAATATAGAAATGGAACGTCCCTGATAACCTTTTACAACCCTTAAAACCAGGTAAACGATATACACGAAAAGTACAAGGAACGAGCCTAATGTTTTTGAGTCATACCAGTAAAATGTATCAGGTGATATATATCCCCAGGTAACGCCTAAGATTATAGCAATTAGCAACAGAGGAACTCCCAGTATAACCGATATATAAGAAAAGTGATCCAGTTTTGTTAAGTCACCTAAACGAAACAGTTTAGCATTCCACTTTTTTTTCTTTAAAAGACGGTACTGCAGCAAGTACATAATTGAAAATATAAATGATAGTGTAAAAAAACCATAAGAAATAATGGCTAAGCTGATATGAACCACAAGCATCTCATTTACGAGCTCCACTCCCTGGTCCTTTAAATCATTCTGGGCTCTGGTGGATAAATGGATGAGTACAACAAGAAACCCAACCACATTCGTAAAGAATACTAGAAAATCCACTCTAAACAGTCGATTAATAATTAAGGAGAACGTTACTAAAATCCAGGCATAAAAATATAAACCATCATATACGGTCATTATGGGTAAATTCTCGTCTATCAAAACTTGTGTCAATAAAAAAAAGGTTTGTAAAACCCAAACCATACTAAGTAACCAGAAGGCTGTACGGTTAGCCTTCCGGTTCGTCTGCACAAAGTCAATGAAATATCCAATTAAACTAAGTCCATAAAGTAATAGGATGAGTTCGTACACCCATTTAAGCTCGAACATATGGACATCCACCCTTACGGATTAACAATAGAGTTGGCGACAGGAAAAAATTGGCCTGTCTCATCTTCTTGCTTCACAGCTGATTGGTTTTTTTTCGTCTGCTCTTGTATTTCTTCCTCAACCTGAGCTTCAATCCCAAATATTTGAGTAAACAAGCGCAATGTTTCTTCCGAATCAGGCTGAGCCGCTAATTCTTTAGCCTGCAGGATAGGCTCCTTCAACATTTGGTTAATAATGCTTTTCGTATGTTTACTAAGGACTTTTCTTTCACGATCCGTAAGTTCAGGCATTTTTCGTTCAATGCTTTTCATCGTCTCTGCTTGAATGCCAAGGGCTTTAGAGCGCAAAGCGGAAATTACAGGCACGACTCCAATAGTCTGAAGCCATTCTTTAAATTCTACAATTTCAGCTTCCACCATGATTTCAATTTCTTCGGCTGCTTGCTTGCGTATAGCCAAATTAGCGTCAACAATGCCTTGAAGATCATCAATATCATATAAGAATACGCTCTCCAGATTTTCCATGGCTGGATCCAAATCTCTTGGCACCGCAATGTCTACAAAGAAGAGAGGTTTTCCTTTTCTCTTACGGTGAATAGGCTCCATTCTCTCTTTAGTCACTACATAATCTGTAGCTCCTGTGGAACTTATTACGATGTCAGCGTCTGTAAGAACAGAGTCCAGATCTTCCATGGTCCGTGCTTGTCCATTAAACTGGTCAGCTACTACCTGTGCCTTAGAAAGAGTACGGTTAATAACGGTTACTTTACGTACCCCGGATCCGTGCAGGTTTTTAGCAGCAAGCTCTCCCATCTTACCCGCACCCAGAATCACAATATGCTTATGAACAAGATCCCCGAATATCTTTCGGGCAAGTTCAACCGCAGCGTAGCTCACCGAAACAGCATTTTCACTGATTTCAGTATCTTTATGGGCTTTTTTAGCCATCGTTACTGCCTGCTTAAACAATTGATTAAAAATCGTCCCGGTGGTTCCTGCTTCCTGACCATTTATGAACGCTTGTTTCATTTGACCCAATATCTGGGTTTCTCCCAGCACCATTGAATCAAGTCCAGAGGTCACTCGAAGCAAGTGTTCAATTGCCCCATCTGTTTCATAAAAGGATAGGAATGGAGAGAATTCATCTTTATCAGCATTAAACCAATCTGCTAAGAATTGTTTAATATAATAGCGTCCTGTGTGCAGTTGATCTACCACTGCATAGATTTCCGTACGATTGCATGTAGAAATAATCACATTTTCCAGTACACTTTTACGGTTGTTTAGCTCCTGCATAGCCTCCGTTAAGTGTTTATCCGAAAAAGTGAGTTTTTCCCTAATTTCCACAGGGGCCGTTTTATAGTTGAGACCAACAGCTAAAATATGCATTTCATCTACCCCCATTAAACGTTCCAGACTTTCACATATGAACTAGTATAACATGAATCCGCACCTATTTTCCCGCAAAAATATGAACAGAATTCGAAAATGATGTGATAGGATATAGATACGTTGTTAAAGAATATTTTTACTATTTCTTTAGAATAAATTTAAATTATAATCCGTTTGTAATATATCAAACCCAGGCTCATTGCGCAAGTAAACAAAATTACTATTATTGGAATGGATGGGATCGCTAGATGACTAAACAGAATTCTTTAGTTGGTTTTTTACTCATTGGTTTTGGATTATATTTCCTGGTCAGCCAACTAAATATCCCCTACTTATCTGAGTTTTACTCATGGCCTACTCTACTCATTATTATTGGAACTGCCTTTTTATTACATTATTATATAATAAAAGATCATTCGAGTCTTTTTACCGGGGCATTACTACTGGGATTCGGCATTCATTTCCACGCGATCCGACATGTAGAGTTCTGGACAGATGATTGGCCCTTTTACTTCTTGGTTATAGGTACGGCTTTTCTTATCAGGTATGCTGGGGCAAGAAAAGGACTGATACCTGCGTTATTATTCCTTGGGTTCGGTTTTTTTGCTTTATTATGGCCAGTTAATCCTGCGTGGTTTCAATGGATTCATACTGGTTTTCAAACTATTATTAGGTACTGGCCGCTGGTCCTGATTATTTCCGGGATATATATATTAAAAAAATAGTTACAAAAAGCCGCTGTGGTTTAAGCCACAGCGGCTTTTCATTATAGAATAGAGCTTAAAAAAGCTTGTGTTCTTTCTTCCTTCGGGTTTTCAAAAATTTCTTTTGGTGCGCCTGTTTCAACAATTTTACCTTCGTGCATATAAACTACACGATCTGCTACCTCGCGAGCAAAGCCCATCTCGTGGGTAACTACAACCATTGTCATCCCCTCTTTAGCCAGATCCTTCATCGTTTGCAATACTTCACCTACAAGCTCTGGATCAAGAGCTGAGGTAGGTTCGTCAAATAACATGATCTCTGGCTTCATAGCCAGGGCACGCGCAATAGCTACGCGCTGCTTCTGTCCCCCGGACAAACGAGAAGGATAATCATTTGCTTTTTCAGCAAGTCCTACCTTTTCAAGCAATTCTTTTCCTTCTTTTTTAGCTTGAGATTTGGAGAGCCCCTTCACTTGGGTAGGAGCTTCCATAACGTTTCCAAGCACAGTCTTATGAGGGAAAAGATTAAAGTGCTGGAAAACCATACCTACCTTTTGTCGTACTTCATTAACATTGTCTTTTTTCGGGTTAACTTCATTTCCTTTGATAAAGATCTCTCCACTGTTTTTCATTTCTAAAAAGTTTAAGCAGCGAAGCATTGTACTCTTTCCCGAGCCGCTGGCACCTATTAAAACGACAACTTCACTCTCTTCTACATGAAAATCAATATCCTTCAGAACATGGTTATCCCCGAAATATTTATTTAATTTATTAACTTCTATCATTTGCTTAGCCAAACTGCACCCCTCCTCTATAGTTACTCATCGCCACTAACAGCCATTTTCTTCTCAATCAAGCTAACCACAAGGGTTAGAAGGAAGACAAGAATTAAGTAATACACAGCACTTACAAGCAGCCATGTCATATAATCAAAAGTATTTGCCCCTTGTGTTGTAGCAACAGCGAATATCTCTGAAACTCCAATAAACGCTGCTAGAGATGAATCTTTTAACCCAATAATAAACTGATTACCGAGCGGGGGCAACGCTCGTCGGAAAGCCTGAGGGAGAATGATTCTTCTCATCGTTAATGCCTGACTCATCCCAAGAGAACGTCCGGCTTCTGTTTGACCTTTACCTATGGATTGTATAGACCCCCGGAATATTTCAGCAATATAGGCACCATTATGGAATGCGAGCCCCAAGGAAACCGACCAGAATCCACTAATCATCCATACGTTGGTCAAGCCATAGTAGAATACAAAAATCTGCACAATAAGCGGTGTTCCCCTTACAATGTAAATATAAGCATTCGCGATCCATTCCAGAGGCTTAATATTAGAAATTTTTAATAAGGCAAAGAATAAACCGACAAATATTGCAATAAATATGGAAACGGCTGTTAATGCAAGGGTAAGCTGAGAAGCTTCAAAAAATAACTCCCGGCTGTTTACAAGAGCTTCCCAAAACCCTCCCCAAAAAGAAATAAACTGTAAGTACATAACCTCAACTCCTCTTTAATGTCAAAAAAGAGTACGCACACGCGCACTCTTTAGACTTCCGTATAACTAAAATCATCAATTACTCAGGTTTAGTGGTAATATCGTCACCAAAGTATTCATTACTAATTTCAGCAAGGGTACCATCTTCACGAAGTTTTTCGAGAGCTGCATTGATGTCTTCTAATAGCTTATCGTTATCTTTTGCTACGGCTACCGCCTGTTCACTGCGTTCAATCATTTTTTTAGCCTCAATTTCAAGATCTTGCTGCATTGCTTCTTTACCTGTTAAGAAGTCCGTGATAACTGCGTCATGACGGCCCTTTGCAAGTGATTGTAAGGCCACAACATCACTATCATATGTCTTAATATTTTCCGTTGCTTCCTCAGCAAATTTACTGTAAGTTGAACCTTTGGAAACGGCAATCTCTTTCCCTTCTAAATCTTCAAGGGTTTCAATATCACTTCCAGGGCGTGTGAAAATTTGAGCTCCAGAATAATAATACGGTGTTGAGAAAGCTACTTGTTCTGCACGAGCATCTGTGATCGTGTGGCTTGCTACAGCAGCATCAAAGCGGCCTGTTTTAACACCTTCTACAATGGAGGCAAATTTCTGTTTTTGAGGATTTGGTTCAAGGCCCAGTTCCTCAGCTATTGCATTTGCCACATCGATATCAAAGCCTGACATCTCCCCGCTCGCATCTGTCATGCTAAATGGACGGAATTCTCCAGACGAGGCGAAAGTAAACTTACCTTCTTCGACTATACCGTAATCTGTATTAGATCCGCTCGATTCCTCCGTGCCTTCTTCTGAATCACCCGAAGTTTCTCCGCCCTCTTCACTGCTTCCGCAAGCAGCCAAAGCAAAGACCATAAAAATAGTAAGAGGTAACATAAATAAGTACTTTTTCATATTATCCCAATCCATCCCTTCATCAAATTGTTATCTAATTGTTATATTGGCAA
Source organism: Halobacillus halophilus DSM 2266 (assembly GCF_000284515.1). Lineage (GTDB taxonomy): Bacteria > Bacillota > Bacilli > Bacillales > Halobacillaceae > Halobacillus > Halobacillus halophilus. Next base: position 2,644,545 of record NC_017668.1, read on the forward strand.
TAATGTTAATTATATCTATCATTCAAAGTTTTCCCAAAATTTAAAATAATGCATATCCCCCCAAAATATCGGAAATGATGGATTGGGTTATGTAATTACAGTTAAATCCTTATAAATGCATGAAATTGCTTGAAATTATCTTGCATTCTTAAAGTTGTAATTTCATCAGAATTAGCCATCTATAAACGATCTCCACATCCTTGCTAGAATACCTTAAAGAAAAAAATCATAAATGAGGGTAGCTATGACCTTACAAAAGGGCATAATCGTTATACGTTAAAAAAGCCACTCCTAATTAAAGAAGTGGCTTTCCTTACATATTCAAGTGTCCTAGCATAGTTTTCCACGCAAGTTCTTTTCCTTCTCCGGTTTCAGAGGAAAAAGGAATCAAAGTATCCTCTTCTTCCATCTCCAAAACCTGCTGAATCGTTTTTAGCTGTTTATGTTTTTGACTTTTCTTAAGTTTGTCCAGCTTTGTCGCAATAACCATGACCGGTAATCCAAAATGTTTTAAATAGTTATACATGATAACATCATCTTCCGTAGGTTTATGGCGGGAGTCAATGATCAGAGCAGTTGCGCGCAGCTGCTCTCTTTCTGAGAAGTACTCTTCCATCATTTCTCCCCATTTGGCACGCTCTTTTTTAGATACTTTGGCATAGCCATACCCTGGAACATCTACGAAATGAAACAGATCATTAATTATATAAAAATTTAATGTCTGAGTTTTTCCGGGTTTAGAAGAGGTGCGAGCAAGATTTTTCCTTTGAATCATCTTGTTTATAAACGAAGATTTCCCTACATTTGATCTTCCGGCTAAGGCAATTTCCGGAATCGGAGCTTTAGGGTACTGTTTTTTACTCGCTGCGCTAATTACAATATCTGCATAATTAACCTTCATGGACTTCCTCCACCAGCGCTTGGTTTAAGACTTCATCTAAGTGCTTAACCGGTATAAACGTTAACCCTTCACGTACACTTTCCGGAATATCTTCTAAATCCTTTTCGTTTTCAGAAGGAATAATAATTTTAGAAAGACCAGCCCTGTGGGCACTTAATGATTTCTGCTTTAATCCACCTATTGGCAGCACTCGTCCTCGCAGAGTTATTTCTCCTGTCATACCCACCTCTTTCCGAACAGGACGTCCGGTAAGCGCAGAGACCAGAGCAGTAGCAATTGTGATCCCTGCAGAAGGTCCATCTTTAGGAGTTGCTCCTTCTGGAACATGAATATGAATATCATTCTTTTCTACAAAGTCAGCATCGATATTTAGCTCTTGTGCACGGGAGCGAATGTAGCTGAAAGCCGCTTGTGCGGATTCCTTCATAACATCCCCGAGTTTACCTGTAAGAGTAAGGTTTCCTTTACCTGGGTAGATAGATACTTCAATAGAGAGCGTATCGCCTCCTGCAGCCGTGTACGCGAGGCCTGTAGCTGTTCCAATTTGGTCCTCAAGCTCAGCTTGGCCATATCTGAATTTAGGACGTCCCAGCAGTTCTTCCAATTGCTTCTCTGTAACCACAACACGCTGCTTTTCACCCGACACAATAATTTTAGCAGCTTTTCTGCATATACTTGCCAGTTCGCGTTCCAATCCGCGTACTCCAGCTTCACGTGTATAAGTTCTGATCAATTTAAGTAAAGCATCTTCTCTGATTTGAATTTGTCCTTTACTTAAACCATTTTCTTTTATTTGCTTAGAAAGCAAATGCTCTTTTGCGATATGAAGTTTCTCTACCTCTGTATAACCAGCTATGTTAATCACTTCCATACGGTCCTGTAATGGTCCAGGTATAGAAGACATAGTATTGGCCGTAGCTACAAACATAACTTTGGATAAATCATAATGTTCTTCAATAAAGTGGTCACTAAAAGTACTGTTCTGTTCAGGATCAAGTACTTCCAGCATAGCAGAGGAAGGATCTCCCCTAAAATCACTGGCCATTTTATCGATCTCATCCATAAGAAATACAGGATTGACGGTTTCTGCCCTCTTCATTCCTTGAATAATTCTACCAGGCATCGCCCCGATATACGTTCTCCGGTGTCCTCTTATTTCAGCTTCATCTCTCACTCCACCAAGTGAGATTCGGACAAAATTACGATTTATCGCACGTGCTATGGATTTTGCAAGTGATGTTTTACCTACTCCTGGAGGACCGACTAGACATAGAATTGGACCTTTAATGGATTGAGTAAGTTTTTGCACAGCTAGATATTCGAGCACGCGCTCTTTTACCTTTTCTAATCCATAGTGGTCTTCATCCAGAATCTTCTCTGCATGCTTAACGTCCAGATTATCTTCTGTTTCAGCGGTCCACGGAAGAGAAACAAGCCACTCAATATAATTACGGATAACGGAACTTTCCGCACTGCTTTGTGGAACTTTTTCATATCGGCCTAGTTCCTTATAGGCGATTTTCTCTACTCGTTCAGGCATCTCAGCTTCTTCAATCTTTTCTTTCAATTGAGCAACTTCGCCCGTCTTGCCGTCTTTATCACCCAGCTCATTCTGTATCGCTTTCATCTGTTCACGTAAGTAGTATTCTTTTTGTGTTTTTTCCATAGATTTCTTAACACGCTGCCCAATCTTTTGTTCGATTTGCAGGACATCACGTTCGTTCCCTATAAGTTCTATTAATTTCTGAAGACGCGCTTTCACATTCTCAGTTTCTAAAATGGACTGCTTATCTTTTAGTTTTACGGGCAAGTGAGATGTTACGATATCTGCCAGATGACTTGGTTCATCTATGTCTGATACCGTATTGTAGGTCTCCTGGCTTACCTTTTTTGATACTTTTACGTATTGTTCAAATTGACTCATTAACGTGCGCATCAAAGCTTCTTCTTCGTTTTTATCCTCGTGTTCATCCTCAAGTCTGTGAATATTTGCTTGATAAAACTCGTCACCTTCACTTACTTCATCAATTGTTGCACGATAAAGTCCTTCTACGAGTACACGATTTGTACCATTAGGCAGTTTCACCATCTGCTTCACTCGTGCCACTGTACCAACAGAGTACATATCATCAGAAGATGGGTCATCAATATTCACTTCTTTTTGTGACACAAGGAAGATTTCATTATCTTCCATCATGGCTTGCTCTAATGCATTAACCGATTTTTCTCTTCCAACATCCAGGTGCAGCACCATAGATGGGTACACTAACAATCCTCTAAGAGGAAGGAGGGGGATTTGATTTTTCTGTTTGTCTGTCATATTCTTTGCACCTCCGTATAATGCCAATACGTATTCTAATCATATATAAATCTTTTTGGAAAGTAAACGCAGGAAAACTATTAGTTTCCAATGCCGAACCCCCTTCACATTGACGCGTGAAGGGGGCAGCCTCTTCAAATGATACCCATATTATGAGCAAGAAGTGCTTCTTTCATCCTTTATGTACCAAGGTTTATCACAAGAGTTTCTAATCAGGATAGCTGCAAGGTATCCAATGAAATATGCGGTGTCTAATGATCGACCTTTCTCTTTTCGCAAAGTATAAAATGAAGCCGCGCTACAGCTAGGCGTAGCGCGGCTTGAAGTTAAAGAGAAATACCTCTCCAAAGTTTTACTTAAGCACTTTCTTTAGGAGATTCTTTATTCTCATCTTCGACCGTTCCATCAGTCAGGATAAGCTTAGGACGGCCATTTTCCGCTGTAACTGTTTCTTTAGTAATGATGCATTTTTCAATATCATCACGTGAAGGTAATTCATACATAACATCAAGCATGATGCCTTCAATTATAGAACGCAGGCCGCGGGCACCTGTTTTACGTTCAATGGCCAGGCGTGAAATTTCACGAAGACCTTCTTCTTCAATTTCCAGCTCTACATGGTCTATTTGGAACAATTTCTGATATTGCTTAACAAGTGCATTCTTAGGCTTAGTAAGAATTTCTACAAGTGCATCTTCATCTAATTGCTCAAGGCTTCCAATTACCGGCAAACGGCCAATAAATTCCGGAATCAACCCATAACTAAGCAAGTCTTCAGGAAGTACTTTTGTAAGCAACTCTTTCTTTTCATTCTCATCAACATTTTGTTCCGAGCCAAATCCTATGACTTTACGTCCCAAGCGACGCTTGATAATTTGGTCAATTCCATCGAACGCTCCTCCAACGATGAACAGCACATTGGTCGTGTCGATCTGAATAAATTCTTGATGAGGATGCTTGCGGCCTCCTTGTGGAGGAACACTAGCCTGCGTACCCTCAAGAATCTTCAGTAAAGCCTGCTGTACGCCTTCACCTGATACATCGCGTGTGATGGAAGGATTCTCAGACTTACGGGCCACTTTATCAATTTCATCAATGTAAATTATACCTTTTTCAGCTTTTTCTACATCATAGTCAGCTGCTTGTATTAATTTAAGAAGAATGTTTTCCACATCTTCTCCTACATAACCAGCTTCCGTTAGTGAAGTAGCATCTGCAATGGCAAATGGAACATTTAATATACGGGCAAGTGTTTGAGCAAGAAGTGTTTTACCGCTTCCTGTAGGCCCAAGCATTAGAATGTTACTCTTGGCAAGCTCTACATCATCGTTTTTCGTACCTGCGTTAATACGCTTGTAATGATTGTAAACAGCTACGGATAAATTTTTCTTAGCCTGTTCTTGACCAATGACATAATCGTTGAGGATTTCACGGATTTCTTGTGGTTTTGGTACCTCTTTGAATTCTACTTCTTCTTCATTTCCAAGTTCCTCTTCAACAATTTCTGTACAAAGTTCAATACATTCATCACATATATATACCCCTGGTCCTGCCACGAGCTTGCGAACCTGCTCTTGACTTTTACCGCAGAAAGAACACTTTAGCTGTCCTTTTTCCTCATTGAATTTAAACATACATTTCACCCCTTAATAAAATGACGCAATAGTTGCGACTGAAGTTTTAAGATATGACCTTAAACGATTCAGTTTCTTTTGCTCATCATACCAAAATAACTCCTAACAAAAAAGCAATACCTATTAGAGGTGTGCGAATCTCTATTGCACCAACCTCATTATGTAGATATGTAATGGATAAGTCAAACAAAAGGATACCTCTATAGTGTATGTAAAACACAGGAAGTATCATTCATACTATCCACTAATTCTTTAACCTATACTCTACTAAGAGGAAATATAGGAGGAGACAAGGAGCAATCCCGCCCCTTGTCTCCAGCTCATCTTATTCAGATTTAGTTTTGCTGTTTTCAACTAATACGTCAATTGCTTTACGTACCTTAAGATCTTCTTTGATCATGTCGGTATTTCCGCCAAGCATTTGAGTTAATTGAGCTACATCTGTTTGATACATGGATGCCATGTTCTCAAGCTCTGCATTTACATCTTCATCTGCAACATTTACATCTTCAGCTTCAGCAATTGCTTCAAGAGTCAAGTTGGTTTTAACTCTCTTGCCTGCATCTTCCTTCATTTGTTCACGAAGTGCGTCTTCATCTTGCCCTGTGAACTGGAAGTACATATCTTTGGTCATACCCTGCATTTGAAGGCGCTGTTCAAACTCTTGAACCATGCGATCAAGCTCAGTATCAACCATAGATTCTGGAATTTCTACTTCTGCATTCTCAGAAGCTTTTGTTACAAGTGTGTCACGTTTTTGGTTTTCAGCATCCGTTTTCTTTTGCTCTTCCAAACGTTCACGTGTTTTCTTAGTAAGTTCATCAAGAGATTCAACCTCTTCATCAACATCTTTAGCAAATTCATCATCAAGCTCTGGGAATTCTTTTCCTTTAATTTCATGAATGGTTACTTTGAATGTAGCTTCTTTTCCAGCAAGATCTTCTGCATGGTATTCTTCAGGGAAAGTTACAGTTACTTCTGTTTCTTCTCCTGCTTTCTTACCTACCAGCTGCTCTTCGAAACCTGGAATAAATGAACCTGATCCTACTTCTAGAGAATAGTTTTCAGCTTGTCCACCTTCAAAAGCCTCTCCATCAACGAAGCCTTCAAAGTCCATAACTACAGTGTCGCCGTCTTCAACTTGACCATCTTCTTTAACCACAAGTTCAGCTTGTTTCTCCTGAAGTTGTTTCAGTTCGTTCTGCACATCTTCTTCTGTAACTTCTGTGCTTTGCTCTTCAACTTCTAAGCCTTTGTATTCTCCAAGATTAACTTCAGGCTTAACGGTTACTTCAGCTGTAAATACAAGGTCTTCACCTTTTTCAATCTGCTTAACATCTACTTCCGGACGATCTACCGGCTCGATCCCAGTTTCTTCTACAGCATTTGAGTACGCCTGAGGAAGCACAATATCAAGAGCATCCTGATAAAGAGATTCCACCCCGAAACGTTGCTCAAATAATTTTCTGGGTACTTTACCCTTACGAAATCCAGGTACTTGTACATCTTTGACTACTTTTTTGAAGGCTTGGTCAAGTGCTTGGTCGAACTCACTTGCTGGTACTTCTACTGTTAAAGTACCTTGATTACCTTCTTGCTTTTCCCATTTTGCTGACATAAAAAATTCCCTCCAACATCTATTCATTCAATTTCGTCAATGGACGATTGTTCATTGATTCTATGACTCTTTATACATACGAATCTCATTTGCAACCATTATATTATAACATAAACAAACGGGCTTTCAAGATATGTACATATAAGTGGAATAATCTCACCTTTGTTTGTTATTCTCCAATGATCAAAGCATAATGTTGTTCACACAATTCAATTTCTTCTATATATTTCTGAACATCCTCTTTATTCGTGTTTTCATGGTAAGGCAGCTGCAAATACTGATGTCCAATTTGTTTGAGGGCTTCAACAATAATTGCAACTTCATTCTCATTAGGAAACAATGGAAAGCGAACATAACAGTACCTATATAAAAGACGGTCCAGAATGACATACATACTTGGATTATTCTGTTCGATTCCCCCAAGTCTCATCTGAATTTGTTTTATAATGTAATCAGACTGTAATTGATTTAGTTTCCCAGGTACCACTTCCATGATCTGACCGAATTTTTGAACCTGCATTTGATCTTCTATATGACTATCTCTGAACCATTCGATTACTGCTGATTTGATAATTGGATGAACTAAATTATCCTTGAGAATTGGTCTGAATGTCTCTACATGCGGTAAAGCCGGCTGTTTCTTTAAATGGTTTACCATTGACCATTGCTTTTGAATATCATTTTTGTCCATTGCAGCCAGGAAATCATTAATCAGCTTTTCGCCCTGTTCTCGCTGGTAATCCTCTAGCAGCTTACGGCTTACTTCGTACATCTGCCATAATTGAGTTCGACTTTGGTGAGGAACATCTTCTGCTTCGAACACTTCGTCAAGTAGATCCACGATATCCTGATACCGGTTTGTTTGAAATAAAATCGTTATGTATATATGTAAATAGTGATAATAATGATCGATTTCTATTTTCATCTGTTTCTTACATAATTCCTCAGCTTCATCGAACTCGCCCAACTCAATCCAGCTCATTAATAAGCCCGTATAAACATCATGATTGGCAGCATCATAGTCGAGAAGAGGCTGAAGAGATCGAACAGCGTCTTGATATCGTTTTTCTTTAAGCGCTTGAAGACCTTCCTTTTGCAAGTTCGTTTTCCATGTGGGGAACATCACAATATTCCCTTTATTATTTTCCATAAGACACCCTTCCTATAGCATTGGAGTTCTAGCATATTCTATTATGACCAAAATAGTAAAAATAAAACCTACTGCCAGTCCTTTCTATTTGATTCCCAAACCTTATACTTATGTGGCTATATTAAAGCAGTTATTACTGAAACACAATGGAATTGCTTTCCTTCCTATACTGAAAGTGTCGTCGTGATTCGCAATTTTCTCTCGTCTTTCGATAGGAATCATTCTTTCTTTTATGATCCAGAAAATCGAATTATGTCTTTATATGGCAACCCTACCTAAAATGAGTCTTTAGTCTCATGTGCAAGTTTCCTTTTTTGTTAAAATAAAGTAGTTGTGAATCATAATTCATTCAATTAAAAATTTCTAAGGAGCTGCATGGTTTTGTCACTTCTAGATGATCAAACACTACTTGAAACTTATCTGGAGTCCGTCAAACTTCAGTTAGATGATGATTTTGTATATCTGTTGACCAAGGAAATTGATAAAAGAGCTATTGAAATTCCGCAACCTAACTAACACATATCTTTCATTACATCAAACGTTACAGGTGACTGCCGTAGCGTTTTTTAGATGCTTTAAAACAGACTGGCTTCTTGTATAAGAAGCCAGTCTGTTTTATTATCAGCTGAACGGAAGTTGGTTTGTTGATTGATTTTTCTGTGGAGGCGATGCAACCTTCGCTAACCCAGGAAGTACGTTTTGCAATTGTCCTGATTGGCCAGTCATTAAACTGTAAGTAGCTGCACCTACCCCTATGGAAGCAATTACTGGTAACCATTGTACGTTCTGTCGTTTCATCTGACTCCCACACTCCTTAGCTCAAATAGCCGGATAGGCAGTCCTATTGTGTGAAAAAAAGTCATGCTGTATCCTTGATAACTTTTCCCAACTATACTTATTTTTGCGTGAAAAATTTCTTAACATACATTTTCCAAACTTTTAATGCAAAAAAAACGGGCCATAACAATAGAATAAACAGTAAATAGAAAATAAAACATGATTGATCCTCTTTCGTTTCATGCGCAGGTTCCTTTTGTATCATACAAAGGATGAATCCGGGCAGAATATAAAATAAAAAGAACATGCGGAACCACTCCTTTTTATTAGAATATGATTATCTTTGAGAAATGGTTTAAATAAAGTATCAACCACAGGTTTTTTAGTGAACCTGACTCATTTCAAAAAACTTGTGAACATTATGTGTCTTTTTTAAGAATTTTTTGTTACAATAAAAGAAACAATAAGAATGCGCTTACATTAAATTCTTCCTTAAAAGGAGTTGTTTCTAAATGGATATTGTCATGATTTTCTTACTGCTATCAACGCTAACCCCTTTTCTATTTCTGAAAGTAAGAAGGTTTTCTCTCGCGGTTATTCAGTCTCTGATGCTGGTCGGCATGTGGGTTTACTACTTCCAGGCTGCGTTTAGTGTGGCGCCTGCCACATTCTCTCCATTATGGATTATATTCTATGCTGGTCTCCTGTTGTCACAGGTAGGCTGGATTATGTTTATCGTTTATGTAGTCAGTAGCCATGGTAAGTATCAGAAAGAATTCCAATAAAATAAACCCTCTACTTTTATATGGAGTGCCACAGTAAAATAAGACTCAATAAAACACCTAGGCTGCCATTACTCTGAATTCAATTGGAGTTTGGCAGTTTAGTTTTTGAAAAGGTCGACAATAATTGTAGTAATACATGTACGTATCGATTTTTGAGCGTACGGTATGATGATCTATTTTTCCTCGGTCCAGAGGACTGAATTCTTCCGATTCTATCGTGGAGTGGAAGGATTCGATGAAGGCATTATCAAAGCAGTTCCCCCGTCGGGACATGCTTGTGATAATGCCTCTTTTTTTGGCCTCTTCTTGAAATTCATAGGACGTGTACTGCGAACCTTGATCGCTATGAAGGATCACTTCATAGACGTCACGTCCTTCGCAAGCTTTCCTCATCGTTGATAAATATAACATCTTCTCTCCGTAAGGAAGATAGGTAATATCTGTTACCCATTTTTCATTAGGTCTCGTAGACGTAAAGTTTCTCTCTAAATAATTCGGTACCACAATCTTACTTTCCCCTGCGATATAACACTGTCTCTTTGGTTTTACGCGACATTGAATATGGTATTTCTGCATGATTTTTTGAACGGTATTTCGATTGAGTTTGATTTGGTATTCCTTACGTAAGAGGTCACGGACCATACGGTGTCCCACTCTAAATTTTAGAACTTCACATAGCTCAATGATCTTCTTCTCCAGGACCGACGGCCCCCATGACTTTCCCCGCCAGCGATAATAGGTGGCTTTAGCTATACCAAAGCATTCACAAATGTCTTTCACAGGATACTTGTGCTTAAATGTTTCTACGATTTGGATGAATACTTCTGGAACCACTTCCTTTCGATTTCCTGGTACTTTTCCAACAGTTCTTCTCTCATATCATAACAGGCAATCTTTTTCTTCAGTTGGGTCATTTCATCCTCGTCTTCCGGCCCTTTCCCGTGAGAATATTGTTTCCCTATAGGCTGAGCAAACCGGTGGTTTTCCCCATTTCTAAACCATTTCATCCACGTTTTAATCTGGGACTTATTCTTAATTCCAAACATGTCCATCAACTCTTGATTCGTGTGATTCCCTTCTAATTTTAATTGAACTACTTTCTTTTTTACTTCTTCGGGATAGTGAACTTTTTTACCCATAAGAAAAACACCTCCAAGTGTAGTATTACAACTTTGAAGGTGTTTTATTACGTCTCATTTTTCTAGGTCACTCTAATAAGTAGAGGGTTTATTTTATTTATACGTTTTTTGTTTTTGAAGCTGAACATGGAACAGTTGGAAAATCGCTTGAGTGAATGCTAGTGCTGAAACGGCGTAGAGAACAAACTTAGGCGAGTAAGCTGTATATAAGGCTCCCCATAAAGAGATAGCCGTCAGTAAAATACAGAGCATAAAACCAATAACATGTTTTTGAGATAATATCTCCGTGGCTTCATTATTTTCGAATTCATGGACTTTTTCATTTAATTTCATATACATCACCACCAGATTATTAAATTACATTTTAGGCTTAATGGCCAGAATGCTCTGTAGATTCTCCATTTTCACTGTGGTTTTCCTGCTGCTCATGCTGGTTATGATCTCCACCATCATGGTCATGAGAAAAGCCAAAGGACATGGTAAACAATGAACCGGCTACGATAATGGTAGCCAAAACGCCTCCATGAAACATCATATTCCAAGGTACGTGTCCTCCCTGACTCTCACGTTCTGTCATGTGCATAAACATGAACAATTGGATACCTGCCTGAATAATGGCCAAAGCCATTATTCCTGTGATAATCCAAACAGCTGATAAATCTGATTGTAGAGCAGTCCAAGCAGCAACTAAAGTTAAAGTAATTGAAACCAGAAACCCGACAAGGTGTTGAGTAGGAATACGTTTCTTATCATTTGCCATTTAGTCCACCATCCCTATCAGGTAAACACCTGTAAAGATAAAAATCCATACTACATCTAAAAAGTGCCAGTAGAGACCAATAATAAAGAATTTACGACTTGTCTTAGGTGTTAAACCTCTCTGTCTTAATTGAATAAGAAGAAGTATAATCCAGCCGATACCCAGGCTTACGTGGAGTCCGTGGGTTCCTGCTAGTGTAAAGAAAGCTGACCAGTAGGCACTGGATTGAAGGGTAGCCCCCTCATGTACATAATGAATAAACTCATAGATCTCAAAACCTAAGAATCCAAGCCCTAAAAGCAAGGTCACTATAATCCAGTTTCTCAAACCTTTCGCAGATCCTCTTCTCATTTCGTGAATAGCTATTCCACAAGTGAAACTACTTGTCAAAAGCATAAACGTCATGATCAATACAATCTCTGCTCCAAAGAGTTCCCCTGGAGATGGAGCATCAGCTGTTCTTCCGAATAAAACTGCATAAGTGGCAAAGAGTGTAGCAAACAATACAATTTCTGCACCTAAGAATATCCAGAAGCCAAGAATGCTCAGTCGGCCTTCTTCGCTTCTATATTCAAGTGGTCCTGTTTTCAGTTCATGAGAACTCATATTATAACCTCCTTGCCGAGCGTTCCGTACGCTTGATTTCATCTACATCAACATGGAAACCTTCATCGTAGTCGAAGGAACGAATGATCATCATGACGAATACGGCAAGTAAGCCGCCAATAGCCATCCACATCCATTCAAATACAAGTCCAAATCCAGATACAAACATGAAAGCCATCATAATAAACGGTTGTCCCGTGTTACTCGGCATATGAATAGGCTCTACTTTATCTTCTTCAAACGTCGTTTTACCTTCTTGTTTTAACTTCACGTAAGCATCCTGACTGTCGATATGCGGAAGCGTTGCAAAGTTGTAAAAAGGTACAGGAGTAGAAGTGGCCCATTCAAGCGTTCTTCCATTATCCCAACTATCTCCTGTTTTCTCGCGTTCACTATAACGGTAGCTGTAAAGAATGGTGAATACGAAAATGGCAAAGCCAACACCCATTCCAAATGCACCTACTGTAGAAATAATGTTCAGTGGCATCCACTCTGGAATGATGGTAAAGACACGACGTGGCATTCCATCTAAACCTACAAAGTATTGCGGGAAGAAACAGACATGGAATCCAATAACAAAGAACCAGAAACTCCATCTTCCGAGTCTTTCATTAAGCTTATGACCGAACATTTTCGGATACCAGAATACAAGACCTGAGAAGCAGGCAAATACCGTACCAGCAATTAATACATAGTGGAAGTGTGCGACTAGGAAGTAGGTGTTATGGAATTGATAGTCAGCTGAGGCCATACCAAGCATAACTCCGGTAACACCACCGATGACGAAACTTGGTATAAAAGCAAGGGCCCACATCATAGCTACTGTGTTATTAATCTTAGACTTATACAATGTCCCCAGCCAGTTGAATATTTTCACCCCGGTCGGCACAGCAATAAGCATGGTCGAAATAGAGAAGACCGAGTTTACAAAAGCACCAGCACCCATGGTAAAGAAGTGGTGGACCCATACAAGGAAACTCAATCCAGCAATCAATATGATCGCCCACACCATAGCTTTGTAACCGAATAATTGCTTACGGGCAAATGCTGAAATGACCTCAGAAAATATACCGAATGCAGGAAGTATCACAATATAAACTTCAGGATGTCCCCACATCCAGAACAAGTTCGCCCACATCATTGGCATACCTTCACCTGTTAAGGTAAAGAATTGAGCTCCGAATATACGGTCGAGCGTCATTAGAGCTAAAGCAACCGTTAAAATAGGGAAAGCAAATACAATAATGAAAGATGTAATCAAAGTGGACCAGGTAAAGATCGGCATCTGAAACATTCTCATTTTTGGAGCTCTCATTTTTAAGATGGTTACCATAAAGTTAATACCAGTTGCTAATGTACCAATACCTGATAACTGTAAGCCCAGGAGGTAAAAGTTTTGTCCTGGTCCCGGACTCATAGCAGCTCCCGCCAGAGGCGTGTAACTTGTCCATCCGGCATCTGGAGAGCCACCAATAACAAACGATATGTTAAACAGCATAGCCCCGAACAAAAAGGACCAGAAGCTTAAAGCATTTAAATAAGGAAAGGCTACGTCCCTTGCTCCAATCTGCAAAGGAACAACAAAGTTCATAAGCCCAATTAAAAACGGCATGGCCATAAAGATAATCATAACGGTACCGTGCGTGGTAAAGATTTCGTCATAATGCTGGGCGTTTAAAAAGTTCATATTCGGAAACGCCAGCTGCGTCCTCATCATCATAGCGTCTACGCCCCCGCGGAATAACATCGCAAGAGCACTTAAAATATACATAATTCCTATTTTTTTATGGTCAACCGTTGTAAGCCATTCACGCCAGAGCCATCCCCATTTTTTATAATACGTTAGGAAAAATAAAAGGGAGATCGTCACGAGGGCAATGGATACCATTCCCGCGTAAATGAGAGGTTCACCGGTTACAAAAAATTCGTCTAGTTGCAAAATTACTCACCTGCTTCCTAATGATCTCTGTCGCTTTCGTGATCGTCATTATTTTCTTCATCCATAAAGTCTCCAGCATCCTGATGACTCTCTAAATGCATCAATTCACCATATTTTTCAAAATGACGATTAATGGCATAATCCATCCCCTCAGGGTTTCCGTGATTAACCCAGGCTAAGTGAGTAGATGAAAACTCATGTTCTTCCGTCAAACCGGGCGCGAGTAATTCATCATACCTATCCTGAGTTAGTTTTGGCGCCTGATTTTGGGTCTCGCTCACCCATTGATCATACGCTTCAGGACTTTCTGCATAAACTTCAAATGTTTGTTTTGTAAAACCTTCTCCATTGAAGTTTGAGTTCCTGCCTTTGTAAACACCCTCTTCATCCGCTTCAAGATAGTGAGTGTTCATCATTCCTGCCATATTGTACTTTTGACCGCCGAGCCTTGGAATCCAAAGAGCTGTCATAGCATCGGCAGAAGACAATTTAAACTCAATCGGCCGATCTGTAGGAATATGCAAATAATTCACCGTCTCTATGTTCTCTTCCGGATAACTGAAGAACCATTTCCAGTCGGCTGTCGTTGCGTGAATGACTAGTGGTTCCTGTTCTTCTTCGTTTGCCTCTGCCTCTGGTGGTTTTTCCAATGTAAACAATGAATTCACAGTTGGAATACTTAAGGCAATAACGATAATAAATGGAATAACCGTCCAAATCACTTCAATTTTGTTGTTTCCGTGCATATCGGGGTCATAATCAGTCTCCTTACGGCCAGGTCTGTTCTCTCTATATTTCACGACCATATACGTAAATGCTGCAAACACCACGACTACAATGAACAACATAAAATAGACGGAGTATAAAATAAGATCTTTTTGTAACTGTGCAACAGGACCCTTCGGATCGAAAACAGCTAACTCACAGCCGCTTAACAGCAAGACCAGACTGAGCGGCAATAAAGCCAATCCCTTTTTAAACAACCTGTTTATGTTTTTCACTGAGAAGTACACTCCTTTTCTATTATTCTATCTAATTAGGTACATTCTTTTTTTAGTGCCAACTGCCTGTATTATAGCAAAAAATGTAGAATAATAGCTCAAGTTAATAAAATTGTCATTGATCTCTCACACTTTACAATAAATTTTCTAGTTTGCATCCTATGATTTGACATTCGTTTATTTGCTTGTAATTCAACCCCCTTCATTCCAGCCATTAAGCGATTATCCAATTGATAGGGCTACATACTGTATGTCGGAAGATGGATCATTCTCTGGTTAAGCTATTATTCAGGACAGTCTAGGATATATCCCTGATCTTAAAAAAAAGCTGCCTTGCTTCAAACCATGAACATTTATGTTGCCTTTGGATCAACTTTACATATTCTGAAAACAATTTCTGGTTCGCTGCAAAGTCCTGAGAATTTAATTTTTTATTACACTCAATTGGAGAAAGAACCGTTTCCGGTATATCCAGCTGGTCATCGTTGAACAAATTCATTTGTTCCATAAGTAATTTTTCCCTCCTCTAAACGCCAGAACGGTATTTAATACATGGTAAAATACCACTTCCTGAAAATTTTTCAGGAAATTGATTCTTACGTATCATTCGCCTGTTCTACTATTACCCATAATTAATAAAGCAGACACTTGTAATCATACATTCGACAGCTTGCTTCAGAAACTTCCATCCTTGGTATAGGTCCTAAGTTGGCACAAAAATATAACCTTCTATTAATCTTATAAGAAGCTCTATTTCCATTTTTTATGAAATGGAATATAGTTAGAGTACTACGAGCTACATTAAGGAGGAATAAGTAAATGCTAAAAAAAGCAATAAACATGATGTTAGCTGCTGGATTAATTTTAAGCTCTGCTCCAGCCACAGTTGATGCTGCACCCCCTGTTCTTAACAGCAATAGTGATCATGCATTCGATAACAAGGTTATTAAAAAAATTAGTGCTGACCGCCTCTATGAACGAGTAGATTTCCTGTCAGAAAAACCAAGAGAAGCTGGAACAGAAGGCGAGTATCACGCGGTTCAGTATATTAAAGAAAAGTTTGAAAGCTATGGATATGATACGGAATTACAGCCTTTTACTTTTCAAGACTGGTACGGAGGTATTTCTTCCCTCGTTATTAATGACACGGTTTTTCGCGAAGACGTTCGCACCTTTAATGGGTCAGTAAACGGGACAGTAAAATCCAAACTTCAATTTGTTGGTTTAGCGTCTTCAGAAGAAGTAACGGACTCTGTTAAAGGTAAAATCGCCTTAATTGAACGAGGCTCTATTAGTTTTTATGAAAAAATCCAAAATGTTTTAAATAAAGGCGCTATAGGAGTGATCATGTTTAACCGAGAAGGAGCAGAAGGCAATGATTTTGGTTATACATACGAGGGACAGGATATACCAGCTGTAGCTATAGACCGTGAAACAGGTTTATCCCTTGTGAACCAACTCAAATCAGAAGAAGTAAATGCAGAAATATCCGTTCAAGATGCGGGAGTAATTGATAAAACTTCATACAATGTCATTGCTACAATGAAACCTCATAAAAACAAAGATAATGGCCAAATGATTACGGTTGGTGCTCACCATGATTCTGTAGCAGGAGGTCCAGGTGCTAACGATGATGCATCAGGTGTGTCCGGAGTGCTGGAACTAGCCAAAATAATGGCCAATACTCCAACAGATACTGAATTGCGATTTATGACATTCGGTGCTGAGGAAAAGGGGCTAATTGGTTCTTACTACTATGCAGGCACCTTAAGTGAAGATGAAGTTCATCGAACAGTCGCCCATTTTCAGATGGATATGATAGGAAGTCGTGATTCAGGAGATTTAATTATGTTTACACCTGATGGAGAAAAGAATCTGGTAACCGATTTAGGAGCAGCTGCGGGAGCCAGGGTAGCAGAAGTCGTGGAATACGGGCAGCTTGGCCGCAGTGACCACGTCCCATTCTTTGAACGCGGCATCCCGTCTGCTTTATTCATTCATGCCCCCCTTGAGCCATGGTATCATTCTCCTGAAGATACAGTGGATAAAATTAGTAAAGATAAGTTGAAAGAAACCACAGAAATTGTTGGAGCTGCTGTCTATCAAATTGCACGTCCAGATACTCCAGCACTTGAAAACGCACAGGTTGCGCCCGGACCAGTTCATTATGAGTTTGATGACAGACCCCTTTAGAAGCAGATGGCAATCTATTCCGAATTTATAACTAAAGCGCTGAAACCTTACATAAGATTTCAGCGCTTTTATGCAATTAAAAAGTGAGAATCCAATTAGAGTAGTGGTTAAAGTAAATATAGCTCTGAGCCCATCTTAATTTACACTTCTCTGAATCCTCCAAAATGTAGCAAGCAGCCACCCCTATGAGACTTTATTCTGTCTAATCCGACAAAAACTCTGATTGCGTTAAACCTTCAGTAAGCAAATAATAGTAGTATAGATCTATTTATCTTATAAAAGGAGGGTTTTACTATTGAATTTGTTGCATAGACTTGAAAGCGATGGTTTCAGCTCAGTAGAAGGGAATGCCAACATACCCAATCAAGAATTGATATCATTAAAAGAATTACTTACTGATTCGTACTTAAGAAACCTAACGGGACATCACCTATTCTTCATCCGATATTATCCCCTCGAAACACAACCATACCTGGAAGTCTTTTATGACCAAAGTTGTTTGAAATTCGATCTGATCGAAAGCAGCTTAGATTTATTTAAATTGTCATCCTAGAAAATCCGTAGTCTTGAATAAATTACCACGACCACAAATGCTCTAAGAGCATTTATGGTCTATTTTAACTCCATAACCTTCTCCATTAAATGGAAGTGCAACAGTTTTTTTCAAAACCGGACTTTCATATACTACCCAATGGTATTCTTTTAACTTTTTTATACTTAAAAAATGGTTGCATCTTATAATAGGATAATTTAAACCGATGTTATAACCTAAAAAAACAGCTGATTCCTTTGTTATAAAAAAGGAATCAGCTGTTTTAAAGTTAGTGTCCCAGGAGAGATTCGAACTCCCGACCCACAGCTTAGAAGGCTGTTGCTCTATCCTGCTGAGCTACTGGGACAAGATTAAGTATTCTAAAAATCAATTATGTTATGGAGCGGGTGAAGGGAATCGAACCCTCATCATCAGCTTGGAAGGCTGAGGTTTTACCACTAAACTACACCCGCATTGATGAAAATTATTAACTCGAATTTTTCTATATCGTTTAAGCGGACAAAAACTATTATAATAAGAACTCTTATATTTGTCAACAGGGTTGCAGCAAAGAATTATTCCTTTGCTGCAAGTGATGTTTCCAGATATAAATCCGGCATAACATCCCCATTGATATGAAAGAATTGTAACTTCAATTGATCAAGGGACGTCCATTCAAGGATGGCGTACGTTGGCTCCTCCCGGTCTCTTGGAAGACGGCAGCTCCCTGGGTTAATAAACAGCTTTTCATTTACTTTTTCAGCCCCTGCAATATGGGAATGACCAAAACAAGCTATTTGAGCCCCTGATTCTTCAGCTTTGTAGGAAAGCGGCATCAGTGTAGATTTAATTTGGTAAAGATGACCATGAGTCAGAAGAAAAGTAATATCACCAACTGTAACCACCTGATCATTTTCCATTTCTGGTTCAAAATCACAATTACCTTTTGCATAATAGAAACCTTCTAATTCCTTTGAATCATAACTAAGTTCAGAATCACCACAGTGAAGCATGGCGTCTACTTCATGCTGATGACGTTTCTTCACGTCCATTAACTCTTGTTCCAGCCCGTGGCTGTCACTAATGATTAATACTTTTGGCATCTGGACCACCTCTTTACGATTGATCTTTTAACCATTCCTCTATTTGCAGGATAGCATAATGTCGATGACTGATGGAATTCTTTTCTTCTGAAGTATGCTCAGCCATCGTTCGATCAGACCCTTTTGGTATGAAAATCGGGTCATATCCAAAACCATTCGCTCCTCTGGACATTAAAGCAATACTGCCTTCACATACCCCGGTTTTCACGAAGGTATCTTCATTCGGTCGGGCTATGGCTATGGCGCAGACAAAACGGGCCGTTCTCTTTTCTAATGGCGTATCTATTAGCTCATCAAGCACTTTTTCCATGTTCTTATCGTCATCTTTATCTTTCCCTGCATACCGGGCCGAGTAAACACCCGGTGCTCCATCCAATGCATCAATTTCAAGACCGGAATCATCTGCGATCACTGGAATTTGATAGTGATCCATTGCAGCCTCTGCTTTGATAGCTGCATTTTCAGAAAAGGTGGTACCGGTCTCTTCAATATCCGTTATCTCTTCATCAAAATCAAGTAAAGACTTAACCGCTATATCATAAGCAGCAAAAAGCTCCTGAAATTCGCCGACTTTTCCGGCGTTTTTTGTTGCAATTAAAACCTCTTTCACGATTGACCCCCCGTTTGTGCTGCTTGTTTAGCAGAAATAACCTCTGCCCATTCTCCAATTGCTTCCCGCTGAAGCTCCACAAGCTCAGTAACTCCTTCTTGAGCCAATGACAGCATTGTCTGGAGCTGGGGCATAGAGAACGTCGCTTCTTCTCCCGTACCCTGAAGTTCTACAAACTCTCCATTTCCAGTCATGACGACGTTCATATCTACTTGTGCTTTGCTATCTTCTTCATAACATAAATCCAGTACTTCTTCTCCTTCTGGAAGTACACCTACAGATATAGCGGTTAAATAATCACTAATCGGCAGCTCTTTAATGGATTTGTTATTCACCAATTTACCTAATGCAAGGACCACAGCAACAAATGCCCCTGTTATAGAAGCTGTTCGTGTGCCTCCATCTGCTTGAATAACATCACAGTCTACCCATAGTGTGCGCTCGCCAATTTTATCTAGATCCACTACTGCCCTGAGCGCACGTCCGATTAAACGTTGGATTTCCATCGTACGTCCTGAAACTTTTCCTTTTGAAGACTCCCGGATGTTTCTATTCTCCGTCGCTCTCGGGAGCATGGCATATTCAGCCGTGATCCAGCCTTTTCCCTGGTTTCGTAAAAAAGGCGGGACACGGTCCTCAATACTAGCATTACAAATTACTTTTGTATCTCCAAAACTTATTAATACCGAACCTTCCGGATGTTTAACATAATCAGTTTCTATCGTCACTTTTCTTAATTGATTTACTTTTCTTTGGTCGTTTCTCATTAAAGCCGCCTCCTTCTTCTACTCGATTATCCTAGCCCATCTTAACACAATTTATAGCTGCTCGGTAGTAAGTCTGCTCTTCCCTGAAGCTAAACAGAAAAAGGTGCCAGCACCGGCACCCTTTTTCATTTTTATTTTTATTCTTTTGATTTATTAATATCAGTACGGCTGACTGGCTCTACCAAAGGGTCCCCTGATTCTTTCATAACCTGCTCTGTGCCTTCCACTTGCACTTCTACTGATTCAACTTCTTGTAGATCAGTTAGGCTCATAACAAGGCTGGCCAGGGCTTCATCAGAAAGTGATTTCTGCTCTTCACCGCTTAAAATGGCTTCGTTGAAGGATAGTTTCAAAACTCCGTTTTTCAGATCTGTACCTGTCACCTGTGCCCCTTCATTAAAAGGGTGAAGAAGGGAGGTTCCAAGTTCAGGTCCGTTTAGAAGGGCTTGGACAACAGAGGAGTAGCTATCGTCATTCTTTTTAACTCGTGTGGTAACAGGAACTTGATAAACCTGATCGCCGTTCTGAGTTGGAAAATAGACGGTTACCGCTTCACTATCCACTACATCTGTTTGGTCTCCTACATGAACATTGATTCCGTCGGAACGGGAAACCCCATCCGTTATCGGGGTTCCGCCGACGGGCATAACATCTTGTTCATGACCGTTGATCCAAAGCTTTATTCGTTTTACGTTGTCAAATTGCGTCAAAGTGTAGGTCATGGCTTGAAGGATCTTCTGTTCATCCTTCTCCTCATAATTTTTGAATTCAGTTGAAACATCTACCACCATCGTGCCATCGGCTTCCGGATTAAGCCCTAAAATTTCAGTACCTGCCGGCAGTACAGCTTGAAATCCATTAGGCAATAAATTCGTAACTGGACCATCCTTAACTAAATATTCAAGTACCTGAGTCGCTGCTTCTTCGGATGCAGGCAGTTCTAGCGTCTGAGGCACGACCATGCCGCTCGCATCCAATAGATAAAGCTCTCTCTCTACCGTACCGGAAGCTGACTCCTCTTCAGTAGTTTCTCCCTCTTCTTTCGTCTCTCCTTCCGGTGATGCAGCTTCACTGTCCATTTCTGGTTCAGTGACGGCGGTCTCCTCCGGTGGATCCATTTTTTCTAAAGTTTGCTCTCCCTCAAATAAGCAGCCGCTTAAAAGTCCTGAGCTTATTAATAACAAAACCGCAATTAAATAGGGTTTGTAACCAGACTTCTTCATCGTTTCCCCTCCCGAGATTGATTGTACTACCATATATACGAGCCCAAGAAAGGAATAGACCACAGATTTTTTTGCTGCTCCTTTTTTTAAGTCCAGAAAAAAAACACCGCTTATCCTTAATAAGCAGTGCTTTGTACGTGTTCTAATTCTACAAGTCTTACGATTTCCACCGGATCATCGAACCAGCTGTTTGCAATGATACGGAACTTTTCTACATCCCCTGTTGTATAAAATTCATAGACAGGCGGCTCTTTGCTTTTTTCCAGCATTTTATGATAGGCAAGCATGAAACTCGCTTCTCTTGCTGTCTCTTCTCCAGAACTTATTACTTGAATATGATCTCCCATTTCATTTTGAACGAGATCTTTAATCAAAGGATAGTGCGTGCAGCCTAAGATTAACGTATCAATATGATTCATAGCTTTTAAAGGCTGCAAAGTGCGAGCGACAATTCCTTCTGCTTCAGGTCCAGAAAGAATGCCTTCTTCAACCATAGGTACAAATGATGGGCAAGCTAAATCATTGACCCTGATAGACTGATCAATGGACATTAACGCTTTAGGATAAGCCTTGCTTTTTATTGTTCCTTCTGTGCCAATAACTCCAATACGTTTATTATTACTAAATTTAATCGCTGCTCTTGCTCCCGGATCAATAACACCAACCACTGGTATTTCAAGTTCATCCTGCAGTTCTGCGAGTGTATAAGCCGTAGCCGTGTTGCAAGCTACCACAAGCATTTTTATATTTTTTGCCAGCAAATAATTGACCATTTGCCATGTAAAGGCCCGGACTTCTTCTTCAGATCTAGGTCCATACGGGCATCTTCGCGTATCTCCTAAATAAATGAACGATTCTTTTGGCAATTGACGCATTAGCTCACGAGCTACTGTCAATCCACCTACACCTGAATCAATTACACCAATTGACTGCTGCTTCACGTAACATCCCTCTTTTAATCCTTAATCAAATTGCTCCTGATCAGCGTCACGCATTTTTTCATGAAGGACATGCAATAAATTATTTAAGGTTTCCACATCATCTGTGGGAATATCCTTCAACACTTCTTTTAAATAATCTTGACGCTTTTCAATTACCTCATGGATAATTTGTTCACCTTTTTGAAGAACATGAATCCTTACAACTCTGCGATCTTTTAAATCCCTAACTCTTTCAACCAGTTTATTTTTTTCCATGCGGTCCACTAAATCAGTAGTGGTACTGCATGCAAGGTGGATATAATCGGATAATTCACCAATGGTCATATCCCCCTTTTCAAGTAGCCACTGCAAAGCAACAAATTGCGGAGCGGTAATAGGATAGTGGTTTAGAATTACTCGTCCTCTTTGTTTGATAATTCCAGATATGTATCTGAGCTCTTTTTCCACATCCGCTATAATGGACGCTTGTAATTGATTGGACACATTCAGCACTCCTAACGAATTTCTCTGTATATCTCATTCTCGTGGTTTATAAACAAAAATTCAAGATAAAAATTCTTCCTTATTAAAAACCCTTTCAGGTATTGCTATCTATAGCAATACCTGAAAGGTCCTCCCATTACAAACAAGCCATATCTTTGCTGTTCTATGGAGACTTAAAGTTCCAGTTCACCCATACGTAGCAGTTCTACAACTGCCTGTGAGCGTCCTTTCACCCCTAGCTTTTGCATGGCGTTTGAAATGTGATTCCGCACAGTTTTCTCTGAAATAAAGAGCTCTTTTGCGATTTCCTTCGTTGTCTTGTCTTGGACCAGAAGCTCAAAAACTTCTCGCTCCCGCTTGGTTAGAATTTGTGTTGGCCGATAGCCCTCCTCCTTCACAAGCGTACCCCTCCTTGTTGTCCTTGAGCATGAGGATCGAGGGGAATTATTTAGTCATTTTATCGTATGACTTAACAGGCTGCGTTGTGTCACCCTATTATGATTTAGACACAAGCCCGAGTTCCTGGGCTTTGAAGAGAGCTTCTGTTCTTGATCGTACATTAAGTTTATTAAAAATACCAGTAAGTGTGTATTCTACGCTCCTTTGAGACATATGAAGCGCTTGAGCAATTTCTCGGTTGGTAAACCCTGAAGCTACCTCCTTGAGAATCGACTGTTCCTTTTCATTTAAAGAAAGCCCTGAACCTTCCTGCGATTCATTCGTTTGGCTGACACTTGCCTCAGAACGCCTTAACTGTTTAAAGAGGTGGAGCGGAATAACCACTTCATCCCTAAGTGCACAACGAATAGCAGTAACAAGTTGTTCACTCGCAGCTGTTTTACTTACGAAACCATTAATATTTGCTTCCACAAGCATATTAAAGTGAGTACTAAGATCAAACCCTGTATAAATTAATAAGGTGAGATCCGGATAGTGTTTACGTATTTGCTTGGCAAGTTCAATTCCATTCATCCCTGGCATATATAAATCAAGTAACAAAATGTCGTACAAGTACTGCTCGAGAAGGTCCTCTACTTTATCCCAATGATCAATAACATCTACCTTCATATCACTTTCTTGCTCCAGCATAGCTTTAGTTCCTGCTCCAACTGCAGGGTGATCATCTACAATTAATACTCTAGTCATACATGGACCTCCTTCTTAGCTGCATAAGGAAAAGTTATCGTCATTCTAAATCCAGCACCGGGTGCTGTATCAATTTCAAGATTTCCATTCAGCCCGTTTACCCGCTGTTCAATCCCAGACAACCCGATGTGTGAAAAAAGATCACGCTTAAAAGAATAATCCATCCCCAGACCATTATCTGAGTAAAATAAGTGGACTTGTTCCTCATCATTCGATAATGATAGTTTTACTATTTTAGCTTCAGAATGTTTCATAGCATTGGTAAGTAATTCCTGCACAACACGAAAGATAGCAAGAATACGTTCCTGGTCTAAGTCAGCCTTAAATTCATCACTTCTAAAATATACCGTGAAATTTGAGCGTAATTGATATTGATGAATTAAGTTCTTTAATGATTGCACCAATCCTAGCTCTTCTATGAAAGCAGGTCTTAGTTCATTACAGGTTTCTCTAATTAAGTGAATACTATCAAGCAGTGATTCTTTGTACATATTTAATTCTGCTTGAAGGGTTGGCTCCAAAGCATGACGGTGGGCGATCAAATCATCCATCTTGCGGTATAAATACAGTTGTTCCTGTAAAACGGTATCATGAAGATCAATAGACAATTGCTTCCGCTGATTTTCGGCAATCGTGAAAAGCAGACGGGATAACCATGTGGGATACTTTTGCGTATTATCACTTTTTAGAGTTTGCAATTATTTTACCAGATCTTCAATAAGATTCATATTTTCAATGGCTATGTTTGCGTTATGGGATATCGTCTGAAGATAGGTCTTTTCGTCACGGTTCAAGTTAGTATAATCTTTTTTCCCTTTACACCAGAGCATTGTCAATTTCTCTAAAGAATACCCTACAATAACGCCAAACCCTTTTTCAGTTTCTATAATGGAGCCAATATCATAATTATAACTGATAAGTTCGCGGTCAAAGTGTTGCAAAATATCATCGGGAATTTGATCGTACACACAATACATATTCTTTTTATTATGCTTAGAATATATATAAATTTCTTTAACATTCATTACATTTTTAATTTCATCTCGCATGACTTTCATCAAATCAACGGCGTTCGACTGATCTTTCATGTCCTTAGACATTCGGTGCATACTCTCCTGATAGCTGTACCGCGCCGAAAACAAATACCTTTGTAAACGAAAATCCAATACTTCCTTTATAGAAAGAAACATAATAAAGCCTATATGAATGAGTAAGTAAATCTGAACATAAGTAACTTCAGATGATATTGTTTCCATCAGCCAGGTGATTCCCAGCGTTAAAAGCACACTCGGGATAATAGATAATAAAGCATAGTAACGAACGCGGCTAATAACAAAATTTATATCAATTAGACGTTCGCGAGTAATTAGATACATAAATGTTACTGGTAAGGCTACTAAGAAAAAAGCCCCTACCTCAATTGATATAATCTTCACACCGAACAGTAAAGCAGGAACAAGGTACAGCCAAATGTAGGGGAAGAAAGCAACAGTCATACCAACACTCATGTATTTGAAAATAGACCCCACCGGTGATTCTTTATGAATATAAAGACCTTTGTAAATGACACTAAATAAAAAAATGTAAAGTATTAGAAGCAGCCATCCAGGGATAGAATCAAAAGCATCAGGATAATTATGACTATATAAAAATATCCCTTCCAAACTGGAAACGGCAATAACGAAAACATATAAAGAATAGACGATTTTCTTGGAAAACCAATAAATA
Organism: Halobacillus halophilus DSM 2266; assembly: GCF_000284515.1. GTDB lineage: Bacteria > Bacillota > Bacilli > Bacillales > Halobacillaceae > Halobacillus > Halobacillus halophilus. Next base: position 2,669,901 of record NC_017668.1, read on the forward strand.
TTGAGCTCTTGAAAATAATTGTATAAAAAATGCATAAGGATGACAGGAGCCACTAAGAATAAAGAAGTGTTTAGAAATATGCTGTACAAATCATCCCGCACAGCTCCACTATTGCTTAAATACCCTGTCGCTATAGTTAAAAAGAAGATAATTAATTGATTCGCAGAATACCTTTTAGGAACTCGTTTATGAACAAGATAAGCGATCGCCAGTATAGAAAGAAAAAATAAAATAGGGATAATGATAAAAAGAGTCCAGTGCAGAGGACCTTTCTGCTCAATGTTCTCATAAACGAATGGTTGTGCGGAGGTCTGAATTGTAAAAGAGTTGGCTAACTCTACTTCCTCAAACATAGAAACACTAAAATGGTCCTCCGGTGCATTCCCTTCTATACTGGAGATGCTTGAACCGATAGGTATATTTTCACGATCAGCCCAACTCCCCATGTCAATATGTGTAATTACCCAGGTGTCCCCTTGTTTTTCCAAATCGATTCCAAGGAAAGGCTGGGTAATGGAAAGTACGGATAAGTAACCAGCTGATATAATAAAGAACAATAATACAATGAAGTGACTCCACTTGAATTTCTGCATAAAATCACCCTTACCTCAAAATCAATTATATCTATTATACTATGACTGGCAAGCCTCTCAAACCATTAAATATACCAAAGCAAAACCCCCTTCCACTAAAAGGAAGGGGGTTTTACTTACCTTATGATCTTACACTCTTGAGTCACTACCAAAGAAACTCTTAAAGGATTCAATAGCTGTGTCGCGATATAAAGCAGCAATAGAAGTAGTTAAAGGGATTCCTTTTGGACAAGATTGGACACAGTTTTGAGCATTTCCGCATCCCATAAGTCCCTCTGCATCCATAATTGTCTGCAATCGCTCACTTTTGTTCATTGCACCTGTAGGATGAGAATTGAATAAACGGACTTGAGACAAAGCAGCCGGGCCGATAAAATCAGTTTTACTATTAACGTTTGGACATGCTTCCAGACACACACCGCATGTCATACATTTAGATAACTCATATGCCCACTGACGCTTACTTTCTGCCATTTTCGGTCCTGGTCCAAGGTCATGAGTTCCGTCAATTGGCACCCATGCTTTTACTTTCTTCAGTGAATCAAACATGCGGCTTCGATCAACCGCAAGGTCGCGTGTTACAGGGAAAGTCGTCATTGGCGCAAGCCTTATCGGCTGCTCCAACTGATCGACTAGAGCTGTACAGGACTGCCTAGGTGTACCGTTAATAACCATCGAACATGCTCCGCATACTTCTTCCAAACATCCCATATCCCAATAAACGGGAGTGGTGGATTCACCATCCGCATTCACAGGATTTCGGCGGATTTCCATAAGTGCTGAGATAACATTCATATTTTCACGATAAGGAATTTCGAACTTTTCATCATAGGCAGATTCATCCGGATGATCCTGGCGTGTAATAATAAACGTAATCGTTTTGTTTTCGCTCATCATCAATGACCTCCTTTATTTGCTCTTCGAGTAGTCACGTTTACGAGGCTCGATTAATGAAGTATCAACTTCCTCGTAATTGAAAACTGGTTTATTATTTTCTTTATCATAGCTAGCTACCGTTGTTTTCAACCATTCTTCGTCATTACGATCAGGGTATTCAGGCTTATAATGGGCACCGCGGCTTTCATTTCGGTTATAAGCACCCTGTGTAATTACCCTCGCTAACTGAAGCATATTCCAAAGCTGACGTGTAAACATTGCCCCCTGGTTACTCCAGCGGGACGTATCATTAATATTGATTCGTTTGTAACGATCCATAAGCTCAAGTATTTTTTCATCTGTCTTAAGTAATTTCTCATTCTCACGAACCACTGTTACGTTATCAGTCATCCATTCTCCGAGCTCTTTGTGGATTTGATACGCGTTTTCATCGCCGTCCATATTCATGATCTCATCAAATTTAGCTTGTTCTTCTTTCAGTTTCTTCTCAAATAGGGTTGAATTCATATCCTCTGATATGGTTTCCAAACCTTCCGTGTATTTTACAGCATTTGGACCAGCTACCATCCCGCCATAAATGGAAGATAACAGGGAATTAGCGCCTAAGCGATTACCGCCATGCTGAGTATAATCACATTCTCCAGCAGCAAATATTCCAGGAATATGAGTCATTTGATCGAAGTCAACCCACATGCCTCCCATAGAATAGTGAACCGCAGGAAAAATCTTCATTGGTACTTTCTTAGGATCATCTCCTACGAATTTTTCGTAGATTTCGATGATTCCTCCAAGTTTTACATCTAGTTCTTTAGGGTCTTTATGAGAAAGATCCAAGTACACCATGTTTTCACCGTTAATACCAAGTTTTTGGTTAACACATACATCGAATATTTCACGAGTTGCTATGTCCCTTGGTACAAGGTTACCGTAAGCTGGATATTTTTCTTCCAGGAAATACCAAGGTTCGCCGTCTTTATAAGTCCAGACACGTCCACCTTCTCCTCGTGCTGACTCACTCATTAGTCTAAGCTTATCATCACCTGGTATCGCTGTTGGGTGGATTTGAATAAATTCACCATTAGCGTAACTTACACCTTGCTGGTAAAGTGCCCCTGCTGCTGAGCCTGTATTGATGACAGAGTTTGTTGACTTACCAAAGATGATTCCTGGACCACCAGTTGCCATAATTACAGCATCTGCAGGGAATGCTTTAATTTCATGGTCACTTAAATTCTGACCCATAACGCCCCGGCTAACTCCATCATCGTCAATAATAGCTGACAGGAATTCCCAGTTTTCATACTTCGTTACGAGTCCATTAACTTCGTGCCTTCTTACTTGTTCATCAAGAGCATACAAAAGCTGTTGACCGGTCGTAGCGCCGGCAAAAGCCGTACGGTGGTGCTGAGTTCCTCCGAAACGCCGGAAGTCAAGAAGACCTTCAGGAGTACGGTTAAACATGACACCCATACGATCTAACAAGTGGATAATTCCAGGTGCTGCATCACACATAGCCTTAACTGGAGGCTGGTTAGCTAAGAAATCTCCACCATAAACGGTATCATCAAAGTGTTCCCAAGGAGAGTCTCCTTCACCTTTTGTATTAACTGCGCCGTTAATTCCTCCCTGAGCACAAACAGAGTGAGAGCGTTTAACAGGTACAATAGAGAGCAGATCCACGTGAACCCCTTGCTCTGCTGCTTTAATTGTTGCCATCAGGCCTGCTAGACCCCCTCCGACAACAATAATATTTCGATTAGTCATGATTGAAGCTCACTCCCTTAAATACTATATATCTGCGTATAATTATATTCCGTATGCGAATTGAATCAGTGTACGTACACCGACATAAGATATAGCGACAAAAACTACAATGCTTGCATAAGTCATGACTAGCTGTGAACGTGGAGAAACAGTAATTCCCCAGCTTACACAGAAAGACCAAAGACCGTTAGCAAAGTGGAAAGTAGTTGAAATCACCCCTACTATGTAGAACCAGAAAAAGAATGGCTCCGTAAGGATACCTTCCATTAAAGAATAGTTAAGTTCTGCCCAGCCGAAGCCGATGGCAATCCTTGTTTCCCACACGTGCCAAGCTACGAAAATTAAAGTCAGAATACCTGTAATACGCTGAAGCATAAACATCCAGTTTCTGAAATACCCGAAGTTCGACAAATTACTCTTAGCTGTGAATGCGATATATACTCCATAAATTGAATGGAATAATAGTGGTAAGAAAATAATAAATATTTCCAAAACATATCGATATGGCAAGCTCTCCATAAAATGAGCTGCTGCATTGAATGCTTCTGGACCACGTGTTGCAAAAAAGTTCACAGTTAAGTGCTGAAGCAGAAAGATCCCGATGGGAACTACCCCTAATAATGAATGTAGCCTTCGATTAACATATCCGCGTGTTCCCGCCATGTTTACCCCCCTCAAAATAGTAACAGAAAGAATGAATTTGAAAATTTTTCAGACAGTTAAGCGCTTTACAATCGCTCAAAAATAATAAACAAATCCCCTTTTTCTATTCACCCTCTGTTAAATGTACAGTTTGTGACATATTTATTGTACTTCTATCCACTAGGAGCGTCAAGAAAGCCAGTCTATAAAATGCTCAAAAATACACATTTATTTCCTTTCCATAAAATGAAACAATAATTATTGCGCCATGTCGCATTTCGGGTGATAATAAAATAGAAAGGAATGAGTGTATTGGAAGAATATACAAAAATAGACCAGAATACCATATCATCGCTTGTCACCACAGGTGCGGGTTATGATATCATGCGCTACCAAACCTTACCTGATTTCCTTGGCCAGGATGCACCTTACCTGTTATACCTTATGGGTAAAAACATGGCACGCAAAACATTGATTAATAATTACGATGAACTTTATGAATTTTTTCAATATATGGGATGGGGAGATCTCTCATTGGTCAAAGAAAAGAAAAAAGAAATGATTTTCAGGCTGACCGGGCATATAATCGAGAAACGATTAAGCCAGGACCTCTTTCACATTGATTACAGAATAGAATGCGGATTTTTAGCTGAAACCATTCAGACACTCACAGGTGAAACCTATGAATGCCTGGAAGAAAAGTACACAAAAGAGAAATACATAGAACTTACAGCGATGATCACGTAATACAGAACCAGCCAGCTATTCTTCAGCCGACTCTGCTTCCTCCTGATTTAAATGGATAAGAATGGTATTGGCAACAGGCTCAGGGATCCCTAATTTAGTCAGATCCTGAAGACCAGCACTTTTAATCTCAGGTACAGACTTAAAATGCCTCAACAGTAATCGGCGACGTTTTTGGCCGACTCCTGGAATTTTATCTAATTCAGACTGAATCGCCCCTTTTCCTCTAAGCTGACGATGGAACGAAATAGCGAACCGGTGGACTTCATCCTGAATCCTCTGAACAAGATAAAATTCTTGGGAATTACGATCAAGATTCATAATAACCGGTGGTTCTCCATAGAGGAGTTCACTGGTTTTATGTTTATCGTCTTTCGCCAGACCACATAAAGGAATATCGAGTCCAAGTTCATTCTCAAGCACATCCATAGCAGCTGACATTTGACCTTTCCCACCGTCCACCACGATTAAGTCCGGTAGAGGTAATTCCTCTTTAAGTACTCGTTTATACCTTCTTCGAATTACTTCCCTCATCGTGTCATAATCATCCGGTCCACTTACATCACGTACTTTATACTTTCGGTATTCCTTCTTATTTGGTTTCCCGTCAATAAATACTACCATAGCAGATACTGGGTCTGCCCCCTGTATATTCGAGTTATCAAACGCCTCAATACGATGTGGAGTTTCGATGTTCATGTGCTCCCCTAATGCCTCTACAGCCTTAATGGTACGCTCTTCATCTCTTTCGATAAGTGCGAACTTTTCCTCTAAAGCAATACTTGCATTTTTCATAGCAAGTTCGACTAGCTCTTTTTTACGCCCTCTCATAGGGATGTGAACCTTGGTTTCAAGCACCCCTTCAAGAACTTCTGTGCTGGTAGCCACAGGTACAAGTACTTGCTTCGGATAAGGATGATTCTGATGGAGATAGAACCTGCCAATATAACTGAGGAACGTTTCCTCTGGATCATCAAAGAATGGAAACAAAGCAACATCTCGTTCGATCAATTTACCTCTTCGTACAAAGAATACCTGCACGCACATCCAGCCTTTGTCGTATGAATATCCAAAAATGTCTCTATCTACTTGATCATTCATCGTCATTTTCTGCTGTTCCATAACCGACTCGATATGATCAATTTGATCACGAAGTTCCTTAGCTCGCTCAAAATCAAGAGATTCTGAAGCTTCATACATTCGCTTTTTAAGATCCTTTTTAATATCCGCATGGCCGCCGCTCAAAAATGAGGTAATGTTCTGTACAATTTCCTGATTTGTTTCCTTAGATACAGGATATTCGCAAGGGCCTAGACACTGATGCATGTGATAATATAAACAAACACGGTCAGGCATCGTGTTACATTTTCTAAGGGGATATAAACGATCCAGCAATTTTTTTGTTTCCCTGGCAGCAATTACGTTCGGGTAGGGTCCAAAATATTTACCATTATCTTTTTTTACATTTCGGGTCACGATCAGACGGGGGTGCCGTTCTGCAGTAATTTTTAAATAAGGATAAGTTTTATCATCTTTCAATAAAACATTATATTTAGGATCATATTTTTTTATCAAATTCATTTCAAGAATTAGCGCTTCTATCTCAGATGTCGTAACAATATATTCAAAGTCTACAATTTCTCTCACTAGACGCTGGGTTTTTCCATCATGAGCTCCAGTAAAATAGGAACGCACGCGATTTTTTAAAACTTTAGATTTACCTACGTAAATAATCGTTCCATTTTTATCTTTCATGAGGTAGCAGCCCGGCTGGTCTGGTAACACAGCCAGCTTTTCTTTAATTGTTGAATTCATAGGATTTCACTCCATATATTAGAAATCTATATTAAACGTATCATACGTAGGAAATATTATACAAAAATAAACCGTTACAATGTGTTTTCTTCCTTAGAAGAGTGCATTTGAATTCCCTTCCTATAAAAAGAACCGCGCTGCTATGCAACGCGGTTCTTATCAACAATTTTCCTTACGCGTGTTTTGAGATGAGTTCAGCCAACTGTTCTTTTGGCTGGAAGCCGATGACCTGGTCTACGACTTTGCCGTCTTTAAAGAGCAATAATGTCGGAATACTCATAACTCCATACTTACCAGCTGTTTCCTGGTTCTCATCTACATCAAGTTTAACAATTTTCACTTGATCGTTCATTTCTTCATCCAGTTCTTCAAGAACCGGTGCGATCATTTTGCAAGGTCCGCACCATGGAGCCCAGAAATCTGCTAATACTAAACCTTCATTTGTTTCGTTAGTGAAATTTTGATCTGTTGCTTTTACAATTGCCATTCTCTATTCCTCCTCGAACTTTTATTCTGTTTAGAGTATATCACTATCTATTTTTAGTGACTAACAATTTGTTTATACCCTATTTAAACATGGAACGAAAGCCGAAGCCAACTAATTGGCTTCGGCTCTTTAAATTTTATGCATTGACTTTCATTTGTTTCACTTCCTCAATAAGCTTTGGTACTACATCAAATAAATCCCCTACTATCCCATAATCTGCTACATTAAAGATATTTGCTTCAGGGTCTTTATTAATTGCAACAATTACTTTAGAGTTCGACATACCTGCCAAGTGCTGAATAGCTCCAGAAATCCCGCAGGCAATATATAAGTCCGGAGTAACTACTTTACCAGTTTGACCAATCTGAAGTGAATAATCACAGTATCCTGCGTCACAAGCACCGCGCGATGCTCCTACTGTTCCATTAAGTGTATCTGCCAGCTCTTGTAAGGGTTCAAACCCTTCTGAACTCTTAACGCCGCGGCCGCCGGCCACGATAACTTTAGCTTCTGATAAATCCACACCTTCAGAAGATTTTTTGATGACATCTTTAATGATCGTTCGAATATTTGTTACCTCAACCTCTTTTTCCGTGACTTCCCCAGCCAGAGAATCATCACGGGTTAAGGCGGGGATATTATTTGGACGAATCGTCGCGAACACAAGTCCATCCGTAACTTCCTTCTTCTCAAATGCCTTACCTGAATAAATTGGGCGGGTAAATACAATATTTCCGTTCTCCACGACTACTTCTGTTGCGTCTGAAACTAGTCCAGATTCTAATCTGCTTGCAAGTTTTGGAGTAACATCTTTTCCAATGGCGGTGTGACCCATGATGATGCCTTCAGGCGATTCATCTTGAATTACCTGATAAATCGCTTGACCGTACCCATCAGATGTATACGTTTTCAATTCTTCGTTTGAAACGGTAATCACACGTGACGCTCCGTAGTACACCATTTCTTGTGCCATTGAATTCAAATCTCCTGCACCACAAAGCACCCCTACTACTTCTCCACCATCACTAACTATATTGCCTGCAGCAATCGCTTCAAAAGTCACATTACGCAGGGATCCTTCTCTAGCTTCCCCAATTACTAAAACTTTTTTACTCATAACGATTCTCCTTTCCCAGTCCTCTATTTACAGTACTTTAGCTTCGGTTTTAAGCAATGATACTAATTCTTTAACCTGATCAGCAGTTTCACCTTCCAAAACTTTACCTGCTTGCTTTTCAGGTGGAAGGAAAATTTCAGTTGTTTTCGTTTTAGGCTCCACATCGTCTTCCTCTAAATCTAAATCATCCAGTTCAAGCTCTTCTAATGGCTTTTTCTTCGCTTTCATAATACCCGGCAAGGATGGATAGCGCGGCTCATTCAAACCTTGCTGGCACGTAACAAGCAGCGGAAGCGAGGTTTCTACTTTCTCTACATCTCCCTCGACATCTCGGTCTATGGTAACAGTGGTTCCGTCAATTTCTATTTTTGTAATGGTCGTAACACAAGGCATATCAAGTCTTTCAGCCAATCGAGGCCCTACTTGCCCGCTTGCCTCATCAATAGCTACATTTCCCCCCAGGATAAGATCTACATCACGGTCAGAGAAGAAAGCTTCCAGGATTTTCACCGTAGTAAACTGATCTCCTTCCTCTAAATCGTCTTCTGTATTAATAAGAACGGCCTGATCAGCTCCCATGGCTAATGCTGTCCGTAATTGTTTCTCTGCATCCTCTTCACCAATTGTTACTACAGTAACCTCTCCTCCGTGTTCATCACGAATCTTAATTGCTTCTTCCACCGCATATTCATCATAAGGGTTGATAATATATTCTGCGCTATCATCCTCAATCTTTCCATTAGCTACCGTTATCTTTTCTTCTGTATCAAAGGTTCTTTTAAGTAAGACAAAAATGTTCATTTACATAACCTCCTGGACTATTTATCTTTAAATTCCGGTTTTCTTTTTTCTATAAAAGCTTGAATGCCTTCCTTGGCATCCTCATTGCCAAAAACTTCTCCAAATGCTGAAGCTTCCGCGTTTACGCCTTCACTAAACGTGGATGTATGAGCATAGGGGATCAAGTTCATCACCTGATTAATCGCCGGTCCGCTTTTAGAAGCAATCGTACGAGCCAGCTTTTCAGCTTGTTCAAATACTTCTTCACCCGGAAAACTTTGATTGGCCAAACCGAGTGAAGCAGCTTCACTTCCCGATATTGGAACGCCTGTTAATATCATCTCATATGCTTTAGGAGCTCCAACATATCTTGGCAGTCGCTGAGTTCCGGCAAACCCTGGTACAATCCCAAGGTTGATTTCAGGCAGACCAATCTTTGCGTCATCTGCCACATAACGTATATGGCATGCCATAGCAAGCTCCAGGCCTCCGCCCAGTGCAGCTCCATGAATCGCCGCTATAACCGGGATATGAAAGTTTTCTATTCTGTTGAACAGTTCCTGCCCTTTACTTGAAAGTCCTTCATAATCAGAGGCTCCTTGTAAAGAGGTAAATTCTTTAATGTCAGCTCCTGCTGAAAAAAACTTTCCTTCCCCTTTAAGTAAAATGGCTTTAATCGACTCATCTTGTTCAATCCGATCCATTTCTTCTGACAAATCCTGAAGAATAGTACTGGACAGAGCATTCGCTGGTGGACTCTGTATTGTAATTTCTGCTACTTGTTCTTTCACCTGTAATGTAAGAGTTGACAACCAAATTCCCTCCTTTAATTTTTGGAATGGGCTAATCCATGGATAAACAAACTATGGACTTCTTTTGCCTGGTCTACTATGTTATAGCGCTGTTCTTTCATAACCCAGTTCGTTACCGTCTCATCCATGGTTCCAAAAATCATTTGTCGGACAAGACGGCGATCCAGGTTATCACGGAACAGCCCTTCCTCTACCCCTTCTTGAACAATCTCATCAATGACATTTAAATACCCTTTTAAAACTTCATTGATTTGCTGTCTGAGTTCTGAATTAGATTGACGCAACTCTAACTGAGTTACTATCGCTAAATGATGATCTGCAGCGAGCTGCTCAAAATGAGTTTCAATCAATTTAAGAAGTTTTTCCTCAGCTGATTGTCTAGAAGTGGTTTCCTCCTGAATTCTCTCTATGAATTGGCCCATTTTCTCCTGGAATAGCGAAACAAGTATATCTTCCTTGTTTTTAAAATAAAGATAAATTGTACCATCCGCCACTCCCGCTTTCTTGGCGATTTTTGAAACTTGCGAAGAGTGGTATCCATTTTCAGCAATGACTTCTACCGCTGCATCAATTATTTGTTTGTATTTAGGTTTATTCTTTTTCACTACAATCTCCTGCCTATCTTTGTTGAAAATGAATGAATGGTCATTCATCTATTATATTACTATCCAGAAAAATATCTGTCAACTTTCATTTAACACTCTTTTAAATTTACTGAATGCTTTCTTTACCCTCTAATTTTCTCTTTTCTTCTTCCACCAGCGTACGTCTCAGAATTTTACCTACTGCCGTTTTTGGAAGTTCCCGACGGAATTCATAGATGCGGGGCACTTTGTAGGAGGCTATATTCTGACGGCAATACTCATCTAACTCTTCTTCGGTTATTTCGCTTCCCTGCTTTTTCACAATAAATGCTTTGACGGTTTCACCTCGATAAGGATCTGGAACACCAACGATAACTGCTTCCTGAATTTCTGAATGTTCATACAATACTTCTTCCACTTCACGAGGATAAATATTATACCCCCCCGCAATAATCATATCTTTTTTACGGTCTACTACATAAAAGTAACCTTCTTCATCCATACGTCCCATGTCTCCTGTACGAAACCAGCCATCTTCACTGAGAACTTGTGCTGTCTCCTCAGGCTTGTTCCAATAGCCTTTCATCACTTGGGGACCTTTGACTACAATTTCCCCAATTTCTCCGATTTCTGCTTCTTCGTCGGCTTCCATCCGGTATATTTTAGCATCAGTATCAGGCCAAGGAATTCCTACGCTTCCACTGACTCGCCGTCCCCATATTAAATTGGAATGAGTGGTGGGAGAAGTCTCTGTTAACCCGTACCCTTCTACAAGCTTCCCATTCGTTATTCTTTCAAAATTTTCCTGAACTTCTACAGGAAGAGGTGCTGAGCCGCTGATACATGCCTCAATTGAAGACAAATCATATTTCTCCAGATCCGGATGATTTAAAAGGGCAATATAAATCGTAGGGGCTCCTGGGAATAAAGTCGGCCGCTGCTTTTCAATCACCTTTAACACTTCTTCTGCGTCGAATTTAGGCATTAGGACCATCTTGTTTCCCATCATAACGGAAAGGTTCATAACGGATGTCATTCCGTACACATGAAAGAATGGAAGAATGGCGAGTACCACTTCCTTACCTTCTTCACATTTGTACAACCATCTTTTAGCCATTTGCGTATTTACTACAAGATTATAATGAGTCAGCATAACTCCTTTTGGAAAACCAGTAGTTCCACCGGTATATTGAAGAAGAGCTAAATCTTCTTTAGGATTCACCTTAACAGGCGTTACATTTCCGCTTGATGTTTTTAGTATATTCTTCCAAATATGAGTGTCACTCGATTGTTCCGGTTTTACTAATACCTGATATTGTCTCTTCTGTACAAATGGATACAGCCTGTTTTTTGGAAATGGTAAATAATCTTTAATTCCGGTAACAATAATATGTTCAAGCGGAGTGTTCGGCTTAACATTAGCTGCTTTTGGATAAAGAATATCCAGACAGATAATCATTTTGGTTCCAGAATCTTTCATTTGATACTCAAGCTCTCTCTCCATGTATAAGGGGTTGGTTTGGACCACAATCCCTCCTGCCATTAGGATAGCATAATATGCAATCACAGACTGTGGGCAGTTAGGAAGCATTATAGATACTCGGTCCCCTTTATTTAAACCTTTCTCTTGTAAATAGCTGGCAAGTAACCGTGATTCCTTATAAATCTGCTGATAGGTTAATTCCTTACCCATAAAATAAAGCGCTTTCTTTTCGCCGTATGCCTGTGCACTTGCTTCTAAATAATCATGCAGTGGCTTTTCGTCATATTCCAAAGTGGTAGGTACTTCTGGTGGATAATGTTCATGCCAGGGGCGTTGAAAAGTGTCCATATCGTATTGCCTCCCTTTAGTCTTATATATCCATTATAACGATTAATGAAAAAAAATTGAAATATAATTTTAAATTTTGAAAAAATTAACTGTAAATATTGGCCTATCATAACAATCATCTTATACGCCGTCTCATGGCTTTTTGCGTCTCTAGGTCATAGCTGGCTAAAGGATCTTCTCCCGAGTTACGCTTTAATAAAAAGCTCTATTATAGTTTATTGTTGATTTTTCACAAGAAGCTTATTACGCAATAGGGCCGGATTGTGGAAGACTCGATTTCGAGATAATTTGGGTTCGTTACGTTAAAAAGTATAGGATTGGTGAGAATAACGAACGCTTTTATAACAGAGAATGCTCTCCTTCTTAATCGGACCTAAATGCTTTTATGACAAGCTATTTCACATCGTTATAGCATGAAAATAGCCTCATGATCACATGCTTTTTTTCTCATCAACCCGTTAATGTCTTAAATGGTTTCGAGTTTCTGATTCGGCTAGGTCCGGAGGGGAACAGAGAGACTCCTGCGGGATAAACATGAGGTCGCTGAAAACTGAGAATTTATGAAAGGTAGACTCCAAAAAAGCGGCCTGGATGGATTTAGCTTTCCTCCAGCACGCTTTTCTTTTACTTTTTTAAGTTCCAGAATACCCCCTCTTTTTAGATAGATCTCCGTTGCTTCCACGATGAGCGTTCGGTGGTGACGCCTGCGGGAACAGCGCGAGCCGAAGATCCACTAGGTCAAGTGAACTTCTTGACCTAGTTAGCTGAGGCCGTGCCCGCGGCAAGCATCCACCGATAAGCGATTCGTGAGAAGCAACAACAAACTTTAACAACTCCCCTGGGTAGAAAGGAGTTTTTCACTCACCTCATCAACATGATCGGTGAGCCTCCGCAGAGCTTGCTCGAGGAAGTTCAGCACAAGGGGTGTTCGACTAAGATCGGCACTTCCTGTGGCAACGTCGAACGACCTTGCTTCGTGCAGGGCCGGAAAGCGAAATCGTCCCCGGAGTACCTTCCTCATAACGAATATCTCGAAATCAAGTCTTACAGTATCGGGATCTTTACCTTAATATCAACACGTAAGTTTAACAGATCCTATTGAAAAAGCCTTCTTCACGTGTGAAGAAGGCTTCCTTCTAATAAAGAATAAAAAATAAAATTCCAATCAGTAGAAAAACAGCTGCAACAACCATTAATACTTTTGCTAAGGTTTCCATGATGTCGCCCCTTAAATGATATTCGCTCCAATTACATACGAAAGACCTACCGAGATGATGAATGATATAAAACCAACGGCACGATTATCTGTTGCTATTTCTTCGTCAATTTTAAAGGAAGGCGTTAAGAATTCATAAATAAAATAGCCGGACAAAAGAAGAATAAATCCAAACAACCCCCACCCCATTGTCTCGAGAAGAGAATCATTATGTTCAATGGAAAAACGGAAAATATTAGCAATACCGAATATTTTACCTCCTGTAGCCATTGCTACAGCAAGGTTTCCATTTTTTATTTCTTTCCAGTTATTATAAGAAGTGACGATTTCAAAAATAGCCATAAAGACGACCAGACATAAGATGACAACACTGTAGCGCGCGGCTGTCTCAATTAACGTATATTCCCAAAAGTCTGTCATATCTTAACGCTCCCTTTATAATCTACTAGCTGAGTTCAAGTACGGTGACCCCGCTACCGCCTTCATTCATTCCACCGGCACGGTGATTGGTTATATTCCGGTGATTCTTCGCATAATTTTGTACCGCGGTTCTCAATGCTCCCGTCCCTTTTCCATGTATAATAGAGACGGTTGGGTAACCGGCAAGTAATGCGTCATCAATATATTTCTCAAGTCGATTGAGGGCGTCCTCGTATCGCTCACCCCGCAAATCAAGTTCCGTTTTTACATGGTACCCTTTCCCTTTAACCGTAGCCATCGGTTTTTCTTTATAAGGCTGCTCCGCCTTAATGAACTCCAAGTCTTTTCGTTTGGCTTTCACTTTCATTACACCTACTTGAACCTGGTATTCGTTTTTTCCAGTCTGTTCAACAATTGTCCCATTCTGGTTTAAAGTAAGAAGTTTTACTTCATCTCCTGATTTAAGTTCTTTCACTTCTTTTTGAGGTTCAGGTTTTGATTCTTTTTTCTTTTTAGCCAGTTCGGGTTGAGCCTCGTCAAACATCTTCCGTGCCTCAATCCATTCATGTTCTTTCATACCAGCCTGGGATTTCATATTTCTAATTTCCCCGACAATAGTTTCAGCTTCTTCACGTGCCTGACGAATAGCTTTCTCAGCTTTTTCTTCAGCTTTTTCATAAAGCTCCTCGCGTTTTTGCTCGAACTGATCCCATTTGTTCTTCAGTTCGTTACGCAGATCTTGCGCTTCCTGCAGTAAACGTTCCGCTTCTTCATAATCCTGTTCTGCTCCCCGCTTTGATTCTTCCAGTGAGGCGATCATATTCTCTACACTTTGAGAGTCGACGCCAATTTTCTCCTGAGCTGACGTGATTACGGATTCATGTAATCCAAGCTTACGCGAAATTTCAAAAGCATTACTACGCCCCGGCACACCTATTAATAACCGGTAGGTAGGCTTTAAAGTCTGGATATCAAATTCCACGGACGCATTGATTACACCTTCACGGTTATAACCATAAGCTTTTAATTCAGGATAGTGGGTCGTGGCGATTACACGAGCATTCCGGTTTACAACTTCATCCAGTATAGACATTGCAAGTGCGGCACCTTCCTGTGGATCGGTACCCGCTCCCAGCTCATCAAATAATACAAGGGTTTTGTCATCGACGTGCTTTAGAATATCTACAATATTAGTCATGTGAGAAGAGAAAGTAGATAAGCTCTGTTCGATGGATTGTTCATCACCAATATCAGCATAAACCTCTTCGAATACAGCCATTTCACAACCATCCAGAGCAGGAATCTGAAGACCGGACTGAGCCATCAGTGTACATAGGCCTACTAATTTCAGAGTGACGGTCTTCCCTCCGGTATTGGGGCCGGTAATAACGATAGAGGTATAGTCCTCTCCAATTTCTATATCATTGGGAACCACTTCCTCCTCATTAATTAATGGATGTCTGGCCTGAAGCATTTTAATACGTCCTTCATCGTTCATGGACGGCATAGAAGCTTTCATTTGCTTACCGAGCTTCGCACGGGCAAACATAAAATCAACGTGTCCTAAGCGGGTTACATTCTCATATAAAGCAGAATAATGATCCGCAATCTCCTCAGACAACTCTTTCAAAATCTTTTCAATCTCATGCTTTTCTTGAACCCGTGCTTCTTGAAGCTGATTATTCAAATCTACGACAGATTGGGGTTCTATGAAGAGTGTAGCTCCTGACGAAGACTGATCGTGCACAATACCGCCAATTGCTCCCCGGTATTCCTGTTTCACAGGCAGGACATACCGCTCATTTCTGATGGTTACAATGGCATCCGAAAGCATTTTAGTCTTGGATTTAGTAAATGAATCCATTTTATCACGTACGCGACTCTCATATGTACGGACTCTCGAACGAATGGTTCTCAGCTTGTCCGACGCTCCGTCCATAACATTTCCATGCTCGTCAATACAGCTGCGTATTGACTGTTCCAGTTCCTTGAGGGGCAAAATACCTGTCACTATTTCCCTGAGCTTAGGCATCTCAGGTTCTTCTGCCTCTTCGATAAACCGTTTCAGCTGACGTCCACCATAAATAGTGCTCGCCACATCCAGAGACTCTAGTGCACTTAATATACCACCAATAGTTGTTCTTTTTAGACTAGGTTTGATATCAAAAATACCGCCAAGCGGTACATGTCCTTTTAACCGAAGTACTTGAGCAGCTTCGTCTGTTTCCAACTGCCATTCTTTTACTTCCTCCAGTTTAGAGGAAGGTTTTAGTGCTGCTGCCTTTTCTTTACCAAGTGAGGAGGCTGCATGTTCACTTAATTGATCGATAATTTTTTTATATTCTAAGACATGAAGGATTCGCTGGTTCATGTAGATCTGTCTCCTTTATAACAACACTCAAATACCGAACTTATTCATAAGCTGCTTTTTGGTCCAAGTATTTACTACTGTTTCTTTCCTGAGCCATCCTTTTCGGGCTGCGCCAATTCCAACTTCCATATGTTCTAACATAGGGTAACTGTGAGCATCCGTATTTATAGCGATATTTACGCCTTCTTCTTGGGCTTTCATTAACCATTCCCAGTTTAAGTCCAGCCGGTTAGGGTTAGCGTTCAATTCCAGAATCGTTCCCGTGCGCTTCGCTCCGCGAATCAATTCCTCTACATTTACATCGTAGCCTTTTCGCCTTCCAATTAAGCGGCCTGTTGGATGGGCAATCATATCAACATGAGGATTCTCTAATGCTGTATTCAGTCTCTCCATAATTTTCTCTTCTGACTGGTTAAAACTGGAATGAATAGATGCGATAACAAAATCCATTTCTTCCAGAAACTCATTACTAAAATCCAAGGAGCCGTCCGGAAGAATGTCCATTTCAATACCCGCAAATATATGGAAATCCTCCATCGACTCGTTCACTTTGTTAATCTCTTCGCGCTGTTTGCGTAAGCGTTCTTCATTAAGACCATTAGCTACTCTCAAATACTTGGAGTGATCCGTGATAGCGATGAAATCATAGCCTTTATTTTTTGCCTGTGCAGCCATTTCCTTAATGGACTGAGCCCCGTCACTCCAAGTCGAGTGCATATGCAGATCACCGCGTATATCACTCAATTCAATCAGTTCTACCGGTTCTTTATACTTCTCTACTTCTCCATAATTCTCCCTGACTTCCGGGGGAATGTAATGAAGTCCGAAATGGTTAAAGAAATCTTCTTCCGTTTCAAAAGTCTGAACTTCACCTGTTTCCGCATTTTCGATGCCATATTCATTTATTTTTTCACCTTGCTGCTTCGCAAGCTGTCTCATTGAAACATTGTGGTCCTTAGAGCCCGTAAAATGGTGTAGAGTAGTTGCGAACTCCTCAGGGGCAACAATACGGAAATCTATTCCAATGTCATAGCCTTCATTAACAACAATGGAAACTTTTGTCTCCCCTGAAGCCACTACCTCTTTTATATCTGGATAGTTAAGAAGTTCATCTCTTGTATCTGCCGGATTTTCAGAGACCAGGATGAAATCAATATCCTTGATCGTCTCCCTCATGCGCCGAAGACTGCCAGCTCGTGAATAGCGTTTCACTGTTTTTGCATTCTGAAGAAAACCTTCTATTTTATCAGCGAGAGGCAGCATTAAAGCAATCGGGAGACGTTCTGGACGAGTATTTGCTTCTTCTAAAGCCTTCTTTATCTTCTCAGCAGACTTCTTCCCAAAGCCTTCCAATTCTTCTACCTTACCTTTTTCTACTGCTGTTTTTAACGTTTCTGCATCTATAATTCCTAACTCCTGATATAACTTCGCCAGCTTCTTTCCTCCAAGGCCTGGGAGGTCTAGCAATGGAACTAATCCTTCAGGAACTTCAGATTGTAACTGCTTTAATGTATCCGATTCGCCATTCTCAATAAATTCATGTATCACAGATGCTGTAGATTTTCCTATCCCCTTCATCTTAGTGAAGTCCTCTATTTCATTCAAAGAGTGATCATCGGCTTCCAAAGCTTGTGCGGCTTTACGATAGGCAGATATTTTAAAAGGGTTCTCCCCTTTCAACTCAAGATATACAGCAATCTTATCTAGTAACTTGATTACTTGCTTTTTATCAACAGCCATATTTTATCGTCTCCTCTAATAGATAATTTTCCTGTTCAATCTCCTTATATACATAAGAAAAAGCCGCTATGATCCTCATCACAGCGGCTTAGTTTACCCATATCTACATTATCATCAGTCAGCCACGTGTTCGATCCATAATGTTTTCAATTGTTCGGAAAACACCGGGGTGTGTTCAATGATAAACTGAGCTAAGAAAGAACGATCCAGTGCGTTCTGTACCATCTCCAGAGGAACTAATGCTGCTATATACAGTAAGACAAAAAGCAGGATATAATTCTCTATGAAACCAAGAATACCTCCCAATAGTGAATTCAATGAACTCAAGATTGGAAGCTCAGCGACAAAATCCAACATGGATGCGATGATATGTATAATGATTTTCACTCCAAAAAACAATATAGCAAAAGCTACCGCATTATAGAACGCTTGTTCCAATGGCATATTTTCCATGAAAATAGCCCAGGATGAATCGGCGGGCAATTCAGGATATGGAACCCAAAGGGTTAGCTTTGGGGATAAGTCATCGTAGTACATAGCCGCTACTACAAAAGAGACAATAAACCCAATTAGATGGAAGAGCTGGAGAATAAATCCTCTCTTCAGGCCAATTAGAACTCCAATTATTAATATAAAAAACAACAGTAAGTCAATCATGATTGTGGTCGTCCTTTTCCTCTTTCTTTTCTATATAATCCATCAGTTCCGTGCATTCTTCTTTTAACTTTATATATTCATTCATCGTATTAACAGCAGTCAAAACGGCGAGCTTAGCCGTATCCAGACTTGGATTTGCTTCGTGAATTTCTCGCATTTTCTGATCCACTAAGCTGGATACCATACGGATATGATGGGGTTCTTCATGACCAACTATAGTGTAAGACCGCTTATTGATCTCCACTGTAATTCTTTTCTTGTCTTGGTCCGATTGTGCCACGTCCATACCCCCTAGTTTCTCAATCCTAAATTTAATAGTAACATGAAGATATTGAATTAGGAAACCAATATGGATCTAATTTGCAAATGTTCTAATTTCAAATAGATTTTGCTATACTATTCATACCATTTTTGTTTACAGAAAGGAATTAAACATGCCACAAGTCGTCCTTAAATTACCAGCTTCAACCCTGGAAAAAATGAAGAATCATTATCATTCTCAACTTAAAAATCCGCCTCAAAACGCTATTTTTGCTGCTAAAACGAGCGCCTGCACCATTACAGCCTATCGTTCCGGTAAAGTTCTTTTCCAAGGTAAAAGTCCTGAATCGGAGTCTGAGCAATGGGGGAAACCAGACAAGGGGTCCCTTAAATCCAATAGTAGTTCTAGTTCTAAACAGCCGCACGCATTCCATCCACCGGAGAGCTTATTTACAAGTTCACACATTGGATCAGATGAAGCCGGAACTGGAGATTACTTCGGACCGATCACGGTTGCTGCCGCTTATGTTACGAAAGAGCAAGCACATACGCTAAAAGCCATCGGGGTTAAGGACTCTAAGCATTTAAATGACAGGCAAATCAGAGAGCTGGCTAAAAGCATCGTCGAGCTGAAAATCCCTTACAGTCTTTTGCGGCTTCCGAATAAAAAATACAATCAATGGCAGCGCAAGGGCTGGTCCCAAGGAAAAATGAAAACGATCCTGCATCATCAGGCTCTCGAAAAATTATTAGAAAAAATTTCTCCCAAGAAACCAGATGGGATTCTGATTGATCAATTTTCACAGCCGGAAGTTTACCAAAAGCATTTACGTAGTGAAAAATTACATTTGCAGCCTAACGTATATTTTATGACCAAAGCCGAAAGTTACTCGATTGCTGTTGCTGCAGGATCTATTATCGCTAGGTCAGCTTTTGTTAAGGAAATGGATCAATTAGAAATGGATACAGGGCTTTCTATTCCTAAAGGAGCATCCGCAAAAGTGGATCAGGCGGCAGCCCAAGTCATCAAACACTATGGTGAAGATAAGCTTGATGAGATAGCAAAAGTCCATTTTGCCAACACTCAAAAAGCTAAAAAGTTATAGAAGAAAAAACAGGTGACCCGGCAAATCCAGGCCACCTGTTTTTTTATCCACGAAGCTCTGCTTCATGTTGATCTTTAACAGCTGTTAAAATTTTGTCGTGCGCTTCTTCAACTTCTTCATCTTTTAAAGTACGGTGAGGGTCCAGATATAAAAGATTAAAGGCAAGGGATTTTTTCCCTTCTGGTAAATGATCGCCTTGATAGACATCAAACACCCGTACATCCTTAACCAATGGAGCTCCTGCTTCAGATATTGTATCGGTAATAGCGGCCGATGTTATTTGTTCGTCAACCACAAGCGCAATATCTCTTGAAACAGATGGATAACGCGGAATTGCCTGGAACGCTTCTTCTTTCGTATATTGAGCGAATAATTCCTCAGCGTTTAAGTCGAACACATACGTATCTTTCAAACCTAATTCCTTTTGAAGTTTAGGATGAACTTGTCCAATAAACCCGATTTCTTTATCTCCTGATTTCACTAGGGCCGTGCGTCCAGGGTGCATATGTGGAATCTTTGTTTTTTCATAGGTGAAGGACAGATCAAGCTGTGCACTCAACCCTTCCACAATTCCTTTCACTACATAGAAGTCCACTTCTTTCTTTTCCTGCTGCCAAGGATGTGATATCCACGTACCTGTTAACGCCCCAGATGCTCTTAAAATTTCACTCGGCTGTCTTGTTACTTGTTCTTCATTACTTACAAATACGGTCCCTACTTCATAATAGGAAAGATCCTTCTGCTTCCTTGCTACATTATAAGATAAGGATTGCA
This sequence comes from Halobacillus halophilus DSM 2266, assembly GCF_000284515.1. GTDB lineage: Bacteria > Bacillota > Bacilli > Bacillales > Halobacillaceae > Halobacillus > Halobacillus halophilus. Next base: position 2,690,512 of record NC_017668.1, read on the forward strand.
ACAATTCAGGCAGCATACTGAGTCGCAGATGGCTGTGGTCTTCACTCATCGGCATCGCAAGAGCCACTGGAGATTTCGCCTGTCGTTTAATTTCCGGACTTACAAGCATCTGTGACCGTTCCTTTGGTGTTAATGAATACGTAATCGTTTCGTGCAGCCCTGCTCCCTCGAAATACGATTTCACTTTTCGTTTGAGCTGCTGTTCAAGAGTCAGCCCGCCTGCTTGCGAAGATCCTTGCGGAAGCGTGTAAGGAAGATTATCATACCCGAAAATACGCGCCACTTCTTCAAGCATATCTTCAAAAAGCTCTATATCCCCTCGGCGTGTAGGAATCTTTACATCAAAATTTTCTCCGTTTTGTTCATAGGAGAACTGAAGCCGGCGCAGGATATCAGCAATTTCTTCATTTGTAATGGAAGTTCCAAGACGATCGTTAATGACAGACGTTTCAATAGAAACCTTATTTTCAGAGCGATCCAACTGGTCCACGCTTACTGCACCTGATAAAACCGTACCGCCAGCATACTTGGCCAGGAGCTCACAGGCTCGCTTTCCTGCGCGCTCGACGCGGTTAGGATCTACGCCTTTCTCAAAGCGGTTACTTGACTCACTTCTTAAGCCATGATCTTTCGAAGCCTGCCGCACAACTGATGGATCGAAATAGGCCGCCTCTAGAATCAATGTTTTCGTATCTTCTTGAACTTCAGACTTGGCACCGCCCATAACTCCGGCAATCGCATGCGCTTCATCACCGTTTGTTATCACCAAATGATGATTCTTCAGTTCCCGCTTCTGATTATCTAATGTTGTAATCATTTCTCCGTCCTCTGCTCGTCTCGTTACAATCTTGTCAGAGTCAAAACGATCGTAATCAAAAGCATGAAGCGGCTGACCATATTCAAGCAGTACGTAGTTCGTAATGTCTACTACATTATTAATCGGGCGAATACCCGCAGCCGTTAATCGATTCCTCATCCACAGTGGAGAGGCACCTACTTTAATATCTTTAATGATGAAAGCCCCGTAATAAGGATTGGCTTGTTTGTCTTCCACTTCTACAGAAATGAAATCCTCAGCTGCTTCATTCGAATAGGGTACATCTTCTTTCTGCAGTTCATAGTCACCATCAATAGCCGCCGCCACCTCATACGCTACCCCCGCCATGCTCAGGGCGTCAGATCGATTAGGCGTTAAACCGAGTTCTATAATCTTATCATCTAAATTTAACAGAGAAAGAGCGTCCGCTCCTGCTTCAACATCTTCTGGGAAAACGAAGATCCCCTCCGCAAATTCTTTCGGGACGTCTTTTTCGTCTATACCCAGCTCCTGAAGAGAACAGATCATGCCATTGGACTCTTCTCCACGAAGCTTAGTTTTTTTTATTTTGAAATCACCTGGAAGAACAGCTCCAGGTTTTGCTACAGCTACTTGCTGTCCTTCTGCAATATTCGGAGCTCCGCAGACAATTTGCAGGGTTTCCTCTCCTACGTCGACCTGGCAAAGGGATAATTTATCAGCGTTTGGGTGTTGTTCACAGGACTGGACGTGTCCCACCACTACACCGGACACACCTTCTGCAACAGGTGTCACACTTTCCACTTCAATTCCTGTTTTCGTGATGATTTCAGCTAACTCTTCGGTTGAATAGCTGCTGATATCGATTAATTCTTGCAACCAATTGGATGATACAAGCATTGTTTTTCTCCTCCTTTACGCTTTGTGATATTGTTCTAAGAATCGGATGTCATTGGTATAGAAATTTCTAATATCATCCACACCATATTTCAACATTGCAATTCGCTCAGGTCCCATTCCAAATGCGAAACCGGAATATTCTTTTGGATCATATCCTGCCATTTCCAATACATTTGGATGAACCATACCCGCTCCTAATATCTCAATCCAGCCAGTTCCTTTACAGACAGAACAACCTTTTCCTTCACATACTTTACACGAAATATCCATCTCAACAGACGGTTCCGTAAATGGGAAGAAACTTGGGCGGAGTCTTATATCCCGTTCTGCTCCAAACATTTGTTTCGCAAAGGCGTTTAAGACCCCTTTCAAATCACTCATACGCACATGTTTATCGACTAAAAGTCCCTCTAATTGAGTAAACTGGTGAGAGTGAGTCGCATCGTCTGTATCCCTGCGGTAAACCTTACCTGGACAAATCATCTTCACTGGTTCATTTCCATTTTTCTGACCCATTGTACGTGCTTGCACTGGTGAAGTATGAGTACGAAGAAGCAATTCTTCCGTGATATAAAAAGAGTCCTGCATATCTCGAGCCGGATGTCCTTTAGGTAAGTTCAATGCTTCAAAGTTATAATAATCGGTTTCCACTTCAGGACCTTCTTTTATTTCAAAGCCCATTCCGATAAATAGATCTTCAATCTCTTCCACAATACTTGTAAGCAAATGAGGACCGCCAACACGTACAGGTCGTCCTGGAAGAGTCACGTCAATGCTCTCTGCTTCTAATTGTTTTTCGAGTTCTTGATCTTCCAGCCGAGTCTGTTTCGTATCAATTGCAGCGGCAATACTTTCTCTTACTTCATTAGCCAGCTGACCGATTACAGGCCTCTCTTCTTTGGATAATTTCCCCATGCCGCGAAGCACCTCTGTAATAGGTCCTTTTTTTCCTAAGTATTCTACCCGAACATCTTTCAAACTTTGTACGTTTTCGGATTTGCTAACTTTTTCTAGAGCTTCCTGCTTCAACTCTTCTAAACGCTCTTTCATCGAATATATCCTCCTTTAGTGAAAAATAAAAAAGTCCCGTCCCCAAAAAAGGGACGAGACTTGTCATGGTCGTTTCGCGGTACCACCCTTGTTGACACCTGTAGTGCCCACCTCAGATTGAATAACGGAATGAATTCCGGACCACTTGGATAGTGATCAGCTCCAGAGTGAAATTTCAGTAGTTGTCACGATAGAAGCACTTCCAGTCTAAGGTGCTTCCTCCCTGAGATCGATTCCCAATTACATACTTGCCTCTTTCTACGCTTTTTTTTTATAACTGCTTACTTATTATAGAGAATGAAAAAGCAGGATGCAACCCTATCCCTTCATATGGTACATCAATACGGCTGCGGCTATCGAAACATTTAATGATTCTGCTTCCCCGTAGATAGGGATATAAACAAGCTCATTCGCTAAATCCACAAGGTCCTGGGAAATTCCCTGTCCCTCATTCCCCACAATTAAAGCTGCCTTTTCCTGCGGCTGCAGTTTTTGAAAAGGAGTAGAATTTTGAAGAGTGGAGGCCCATATGGATGCACCGCTGCTTTTCAATTCTTCTATATAATCCTCTAAGTCACCCTTGAAGTGAGGAATATGGAAAATGGAGCCCTGAGTTGCGCGAATAACTTTATCATTATAAGGATCCACCGTCCCTGTTCCCAGGACAATATGATCAAATCCAGCTGCATCTGCCGTCCGGATTAATGTTCCTAAATTGCCTGGGTCCTGAACAGCATCCACTAACAATGTCAGGGGCGCTGGCGAATATTCCCATTCTTTCAGCCCTACTACTGCCGCAATCCCTTGAGGTGTTTCTGTTTCTGAAATGGCTGAAAACACTTGTCTGCTTACGGTTGTACATTTTGTCTGCTCAGGTACTGAAAAGCTTGCGTCTTCACTGATAATAAATTCAATAACAGGCCAGTCGCTTTTCATCGCTTCTTCAACTAAGTGATAACCTTCGATAAGAAAACGCTGTTCTCTGTTGCGATATTTTCTTTTATGTAGTTTTTTCCACTCTTTAACCTGTGCATTTTGAATGGATGTAATCATTGTCTTCCCTCATTTGTTCGTCTATTTCTAACTAATCATACATAGGTTTCACCTGTTGGGTCAAACTAAGGGGGAAACTTTCATAAAGAATAATTCAATATAAAGGAGGATTCCGTTAAAATGAATCTTAACTTAAGACAAGCCATTCTTTCCAATGTAACTGGGCATAACTCAGAGCAGCTGGAGGCAACAATTGATGATGCGATGCAAAAAGGCGAAGAAAAGATGCTCCCTGGCTTAGGCGTTTTCTTTGAGATGCTTTGGAAAGAGTCAGATGATCAGGAGAAACAAGAAATATTAAATACATTAGAGCAGAGCTTAAAAGAACCTACTGCTTAACTATGCATAACAAAGACCAGTCCCATTTGGACTGGTCTTCTTTTTCCTTTATTGGAAAGTAATCTCCTGAACTTTATCTGCATCCAGTTCCTTAATCACTTCTACAATCAAACTAACTGCATTTTCGAAGTCATCACGGTGAAGCATAGCTGCATGAGAATGAATATAGCGGGTAGCAATCGTAATGGACAAAGCAGGTACTCCGTCATGGCTTAAGTGGATCGCTCCAGAGTCTGTGCCACCGCCTGCAAGAGAATCAAATTGATAAGGTATTTGGTTTTTATCAGCCGTATCCGTCACAAAGTCACGCAAGCCCTTATGAGAAATCATAGACGCATCATACAAAATGATCTGAGGCCCATCTCCCATTTTACTGGAAGCATCCTTATCGGACACGCCAGGAGTATCGCCTGCAATTCCTACGTCTACACCAAAGGCGATATCGGGATTAATTAAGTTCGCAGCAGTACGGGCACCTCTAAGCCCCACTTCTTCCTGTACCGTACCTACACCATAAACCACGTTCGGGTGCTTTTCACCTTTTAGACGTTTTAAAACCTCAATAGCGATAGCACAGCCAATTCGGTTATCCCACGCTTTAGCAAGAAGCATTTTTTCATTTTTCATCTGAGTGAATTCGAAGTATGGAACCACAGAGTCTCCAGGCTTCACTCCAAATTCTTCAGCCTCTTCCCGGCTTGAAGCACCGATATCAATAAACATATCTTTGATTTCCACTGGTTTCTTACGCTGCTCAGCAGGAAGAATATGCGGCGGCTTCGAGCCAATAACACCTGTCAGGTCTCCCTTTCTTGTCATAAGAGTAACACGCTGGGCAAGCATCACCTGACTCCACCAGCCCCCGACCGTTTGGAAATAAACGTAGCCATGATCATCGATACGGGTAACCATGAAGCCCACTTCATCCAAGTGCCCTGCAACCATGACACTCGGACCTTTTTTATCTCCAGTCTTCTTAGCAATTAAGCTGCCAAGATTGTCCGTAAACACCTCATCAGCGAAAGGTGTAATATACCTTTTCATTACTTCACGAGCTTCCCTTTCATTTCCTGGTACCCCTTTAGCATCTGTAAGGTCTTTCAGCATGGTCAGTGTTTCATCTTTTTTAGCCATATGTAATAATTCCTCCTTTTTATTTCCAAGTGTTATTATATATCTTTTTAAGCGATTTCACAAAAAATTGCGTCTCTTTGCTCTTAATATCCCTGATCCTGCCGTTCATAATTCACTTCATTTTTAGCATGATACGCACGAACCAGTTCAGCTTCACTAAATCCCAGCGTCTCCCCCAGGCTAAGGTAGCTTCCGAATAATTTCTTATAATTTTGGTCATTTGTATGGTTACGAAACTGTTCTATTAGGGAATACACCGCTAGAAAAGCTTCTGTTTGTGATGCAAAAGGTGTAACAGGCTGCGACTCATACCGGTGCCCCAGGTCCAACCCTAAGGATAAAATAAAATGAAGACCATCTACATATTCTTCTAAAATTACTTCTTTCGCACTGGCTTGCTTGGTACTCCAGAATTTAAAGCAGCGCGTTTCGTTTGCTAATTCACCTAATTCCACTTGAAGAGCCAGGACCTTTTCTTTTATGTTTTCTGAGCTATTCAGTTGATGATGTGTTTCAATATAATGATCGAGCTTTTCCTGCATAAGGTATAAGGTTTCCCAATTCATAAGATCTGACTCCTTCCCAAAAGCGTATCCTTAATAAATGTATCATTTTTTGAAACAAAACGACACTTCAAAACGTATATAAACTACTAACCCAAAAATAGGGAGACGATAAGTATGATCATAATCCTTTTTCGTATATTATTACTAATTGCTATTGCATTCATCTTATATACAGCCTACAAATTTGCTGTTAATCCACGAAGGAAACTGGAACTGGCCCGTGATAAAAAAGAATTTTATTTTCATGATAACAAAGAAAATACAAAAGAGAACTTTCTTATGACTTACAAAGGGTTTGTATTTGAAGGAGAGAAATATTTAGGCACGACGGAGCATTCCTTCGAGGTGGTTACGATTAACGTGAGCACCCATGAGCCCGAAAGGCTTCAAGGACTGGATCGAGAAGACATTTATTTTCTAGAGCAGGAAATCCTTATACGCTACCCTTATGCCTCCATTGAGTGGAAATATCCTATTAATCGCTTGATTATTCATCCTTTAGATGACAATTATTAAAAAAGGCTGATCCACGATGTGGAGCAGCCTTTTTTCATGGAGCAGTATGAAAGAAATCTTTCCAAACAAAGACTTCAATTTTCTTTCGGATTGTAAAACTTAATACAACTAAAAAAATTGAAAAAATTATCATCATAGGGATGGACAATAAAGAAATCCACTGCCCCATGGACGTGTAGATCACAGCTAAGGGAAAGTTTGCAAAAAGGGAAGATTTTGCATATTCTTTGAAATCCGCGCTGATTTCCAATAAACAGTAGGATAGTAAATTGAAATGAATAAAAGGAATCAAACGAAGAACAGCCACTTGCTTAACCGTTAAGTGAGCATTCTTTTTCATCCACTTTTCCTTCAGTCCTCGAAGCCTTTTCAACCCTGAGGGAACCAACCGAATCGTACGATAGAAAAGAAGGCTTGATAACATAGTACCAATAACTGAATAAGCGGTGCCCGCAATGGGACCAAACCATACCCCTCCCGTGATGCACACAAGCATCACCGGTAAAAACAGAAAAGGCCTTAATAAATGAATACCTATGAATAAGAGCGGTGCCCAGGCTTCTTGATGTTCGATCCATGTAAGGATTGCAGAAGATGTGTCGCCCATTCAATCCCCCTCCCTAGCTACATTTTATGAGAACATCAGGAAAGGTAGAACTGAACAAATACGTATCCAATCAAGCCTGCTTGAAGTACAGCAAGTACAGGCAGTCCCAGGGCAAAAAGACGATGTTTGGTTTTATGGTGGAAAACATGCATACCTGCCCACCCTCCTAACGCGCCTCCCAGAATAGCTGCAAGCCATATGGTTTTTTCAGAAACTCTCCACTGATTTTTTACTGCCTTTCTTTTGTCCCTTCCCATAAGATAGAAGCAGATCAGGGACATGACGATTACGCTTATAACTATAAATCCAAATGCTATTTTCATTGTTTTCCCTGCCTCATATAAAAAAGCCATTTCCAGGCGTTCGGAAATGGCTTTTTTATAACAAAATTGTTTGTTCGACTCCAGCGTATTTACGCTTAAAAGTCTTTATTTAAGTGCAGATTTAGCCTGCTCCGCAAGATTCGCGAATCCTTGCTCATCACTAATAGCAAGATCAGCAAGCATCTTACGGTTTACTTCAACACCAGCAAGCTTTAACCCGTGCATAAGACGGCTGTAAGAAATGTCATTTGTACGTGCTGCCGCGTTAATACGTGCGATCCAAAGTCTGCGGAAATCACGTTTTTTCTGACGACGGTCACGGTACGCATACTGACCTGATTTCATTACTTGTTGTTTTGCTTGTTTGAATAAAGCATGTTTTGAACCATAATACCCTTTTGCTAGTTTAAGGACACGATTACGACGCTGACGTGTCACTGTTCCACCTTTTACTCGTGGCATGGGAATCCCTCCTATTTATTCGTTCTGTTATTAGTCTTTTGGAAGCATGTGCTTGATACGACGGTAGTCTCCAGCAGAAACTAGTGTATCTTTACGAAGTTTACGCTTCTGTTTTGTAGATTTATTTGCGAACAAGTGGCTAGTGAATGCGTGAGAACGTTTCACTTTACCTGTACCTGTTTTTTTGAAACGTTTTTGAGAACCTTTATGGGTTTTCATTTTTGGCATGTGAATTTCCTCCTTTTACTTTTTACAGTTTCTTACTTCTCGTTTAGAGGAGAAAGCATTAGAAACATACTTCGACCTTCCATTTTAGGCTTGGTCTCAACTTGGGCAATATCTTTGCACTCTTCAGCTACGCGCTCTAGTACATTCTGACCAAGTTCTTTGTGTGTGATCGCACGACCGCGGAAACGGACAGATGCTTTCACTTTATCGCCTTTACTCAAGAATTTACGAGCATTACGAAGCTTCGTATTGAAGTCATGCTCTTCGATATTCGGACTTAGGCGAATTTCTTTAACCTTAATAATGGTTTGCTTTTTGCGAGCTTCTTTTTCTTTCTTCTGCTGCTCAAAGCGGTACTTTCCGTAGTCCATCACTCGGCAAACCGGAGGCTTAGCGTTAGGAGCTACCATAACTAGATCAAGATTTGCGTTAGCCGCAATATCTAATGCTTCATTACGGGATTTAACTCCAAGCTGCTCACCATTTACATCGATTAGACGAACTTCACGGGCACGAATTTTCTCATTAACATTCATGTTATCCTTGCTAATATTGAGCCACCTCCAACATATTTAGAAAACTTCTATTAGATCTGTCATCGACAAGAATTTTCAGCATAAAAAAAGTGTCGGTACACATACTGCACCCACACGTCTCCTAAGAAAACAAAGGAAATAATAACCTGCCAACTGCTTGAAGCGTCAATCAGGTGAGAAGCGGGTGCTTCTACTTGTCTCTAGATCCGTTCATTAAGTTACCTAAACTATAATAGCATGCCTATTGAGTAATGTCAATAAGTCTCTTGTTCTTTTACTTACACCTTTAATAGCTTAAAGGATACTGGATTAAAAATCAAGGTCTGAATTGTAAACTTATGAGTGATAAACACGGGGACGCACCCCCGTGTTTATCACTTATTTCCTTAACAGCTTCTGGTCAATCTCATTTCTAATTTCTTCTTTAAATTTGTTCACTGATTTTGTAGCTGAATCCTGTTCTCCATATCTGCGTACATTAACAGCTTTATCTTCAATTTCCCGATCTCCGACAACCAATTGGAACGGTACTTTCTGAATTTGTGCTTCCCTTATTTTATAGCCGATTTTTTCATTTCGTTCATCTACTTCAACACGAATACCGGCCTGTCTTAATTCATCTTCTAACTCTTTAGCATAGTCAAGATGGGCATCAGCTGAAACAGGAATAATTTTCGCCTGTACGGGCGCCAGCCATGTAGGGAAGACCCCTTTATATTCTTCTATTAGAAAAGCGACAAAACGCTCCATAGTTGATACGACGCCGCGGTGAATAACGACAGGGCGGTGATCATTTCCATCTTCTCCAACGTACGTTAGATCGAAGCGTTCAGGTAAATGGAAGTCGAGTTGGATCGTCGATAACGTTTCATCTTTCCCAAGTGCTGTTTTCACTTGAACATCGAGCTTAGGACCGTAAAAAGCGGCCTCGCCTTCAGCTTCCACGTATTCAAGCTGCATATCCTCCATTGTTTCTTTCAGCATGTCCTGGGCTTTATGCCACATTTCATCATTATCCACATACTTTTCTTTGTCCTCAGGATCGCGATAAGAAAGTCGGAAATAATAATCATTAATTCCAAAGTCATGGTAAACCTCTTGTACGAGTCGAACAACGCGCTTAAACTCATCTTTCAATTGATCAGGTCGGGCAAATATATGAGCATCATTCAAAGTCATGGCCCTAACGCGCTGTAAACCAGCTAGAGCTCCTGACATTTCATGGCGGTGCATAGTTCCGAGCTCTGCAATCCTTACCGGCAAATTACGATAACTGTATAATTGGTTTTTATAAACCATCATATGGTGCGGGCAGTTCATGGGACGAAGGACAAGGTCCTCATTATCCATTTCCATCACCGGGAACATATCATCCTGATAGTGATCCCAATGACCACTTGTCTTATATAAATCAACACTTCCAAGAACAGGTGTGTATACATGATCGTAACCTAGACGTTCTTCTGTATCCACAATGTATCTTTCAATGGTACGTCTGATTGTCGCTCCTTTTGGCAGCCACATAGGAAGTCCCTGTCCCACTTTTTGATTAACGGTAAATATTTCAAGTTCTTTCCCCAGCTTACGGTGATCGCGCTCTTTAGCTTCTTCTAATAGATGCAAGTATTCTTCCAGCTGGTCTTTCTTCTCAAAAGCTGTACCATAGATACGCTGAAGCATTTTATTATCACTATCTCCGCGCCAGTATGCTCCTGAAATACTCAGCAATTTGAAAATTTTAATTTTACTAGTTTGAGGAACATGAACTCCCCGGCAAAGATCGAAAAACTCTCCTTGCTTATAAATAGTAACCTGTTCTCCCTCTGGAATATCATCTATTAATTCTAGTTTCAGATCATCACCAATTTGGCGGAACTTCTCTTTAGCTTCCTCGCGGGAAAGCTCAATTCGCTCTACTTCGAGGTTTTCATCTACAATCTTCTGCATTTCTTTTTCGATTTTCGGCAGGTCTTCTGGAGTGATGGATTCCTCCATGTCGATATCATAATAAAACCCATTTTCGATCACGGGACCTACACCAAGTTTGACATTACCGTAAAGGCGCTTCACAGCTTGAGCCATCAGGTGAGCTGAAGAGTGTCTCAACACTTCTAAACCTTCCGGGTTTTTATACGTAAGTATTTCAATCGTCCCGTCTTCTTCAATTGGACGTCTTAAATCAAAAGGTTCCCCATCCAATTTCACTGCCAGCGCTTGTTTCTTTAACCCTGGTGAGATGGAATGGGCAATTTCTTCACCCGTGGTGCCGCGCTCATATTCTTTCACGTTTCCATCTGGAAATTTAATATTAATTGCATTGGCCATCATAAACACTCCCTTTTACTGTACTAAAAAAACGCCCGTCCCGTAGCTTCCTCAGCTAAGGGACGAGCGTTATCACTCGTGGTTCCACCCAAAATTCCCGCATTCCATGCGGCTTCATTCATCCTTAACGAGGATTAGGCGCTGCCCACTACTAAAAAGGTTCGTAAGCAAAGCTCAAAGGTGGTAAATAACGAAGTCGTCAGGCAGGAGCTTTCAGCCGGTGGCTCCCTTCTCTAATCAAGCGTCATTTCGTATTGTTGTCCTTATCATAGCTGGTTATTTAAATATGTAGGTATTATATCCATTATTCCAATGGAAATCAAGAGATTTCAAAAGGAAATTCTGATAGAGGTTTCCAGCTGGCCTTCTCTTCAAAGATACTCATCAATAATTCCAGTTCTGAATCATTTGTTTTATCTGAATAAATGATAAGCTCATCAGGAGCGTGCACAAGAGCCGGCGTGATATTCCACCGAAGAGGCAGATCTTTAATGGAATCATCAGGATACTGCCTTCTATAAAGCAAAGTCTCGGATTCACTTAATGAATTGCCCTCATCATGGTAGTAGTGAAGTGAACCATTTTCCAGCAGATGCAACAGCTGGATACCCGTATCCATGCGGTGTACACGGCACCTCCAAGAATCCAAAAGCAACTGAAAGGATTCTTCTTGTTTATATTCATCAATCAACAGCCCCGTGTATTCGATTACCGTGCTATGAAGATCCTCTAAACAATAAACACTCAATCCATCAAAATCCACATTCCTGTCTCCGCTTAGATACTTCTGAATAGCAGCTCTTAAATTCAAGTTAACATCGGGCAGGTCCAGGCTCTTTGGAGGCTTATCCTCGAATTCATGCGCAATCTCCAAGATCCGCTGGACTTCCTCCTGATCGACATAATAATAGCGATGTTTTAAAACACCTTCTATCCATCCCAGCCATTTCCTTTCTCTTATTACCATTAAAAGTCCCTCAACCGCTTCCTGATAATACATCCAATCTAGTGAGGAACCTGTTTCTCCCAATACCGCAAAATGGTTATTATACTCTTTAAGATACCAATGCCTCTGTGTATGATCGATGGATTTTAAAAAACTAACGGCCTCAGCCCGTTTAGAAAAATGTACACAAAACAATAGTATTCCCCCTAATTCCCGGCTTCCTTCCAAACTATATCATGTGGCTTCACGCCTTTTAAAAGTATGAAGTGGACAAAGCCTAAAAGGCGAGACTCCAAGTATGAGTTTGTCCTTTTCCATCTTATATTTATGTTTCAATGTCATAAATCATGATACAGATCGTTAAAAATTAGAGGGGTTATTCTCGGCGATTGCGACCGTCTACATTGACCGCCTGGCTAAGCTGCTTTATTCTTTCTGTAATTCTTTTCGCTTTCACTTGTTCTACATCACCGCGATTGCTCAGCATGAGTACTTTCTCCAGTTCTGGCAGACTATAATTAGAAGTAAAGAACACGGGCAGACGCTCCATCATGCGATAGTGTAATATAGAGCCTAGCACTTCATCTCTAAACCATGCAGACTGAGACTCTGCACCGATATCGTCAAGCATGAGCACAGGCGTTTCTTTAAATGCTTCAATCTTCTCATTCATAGAATCATCTTTAATTGATGCTTTAATCTCTCGTACAAATTCAGGCATATATATAATCATTGATGGAATATTCTTATCGCTCAATTCATTGGCTATAGCTCCAAGAAAGTACGTCTTACCAACTCCAAAAGGTCCATGAAAGTATAATCCCTTGCTTGGCAGCTCTTCATTTAAATTTTCAATATAGCGGACTGTCTTTTCCACCGCACTGCCACGGTCCGGATCCTTTAGATCAAGTCTGGATAAACTTGCTTCTAAAATTTCCCTTGGCATGTGTAAACTTTTCACCAGAGACTTCTGCTTTTGCTGTTCTTCCACTTTCCTCTGACGGCGGCACTTATCATAAGCTAATTTAACTTCGCTGCCTTCCACTTCAGCGCGGGGCACATAACCCGGAAGTATATTAATACACTCCTCCCGTGAAGGACACTTCTCACAGTCTTTAGATTGAGATTGATATTCATATAATTTAATTAACTGTTTTTCTACTGCATCTTCTGTCAGAGAAGGATGATTTCTGATTAATTGTGACACTTCCTCAGACTGGACAACCTCTTCTTTCATACGATTCATTCGTTCCTGGAACTGTTTATGATCGCGCATCCATTTCTTTAATGATCTTTGAATCGGTTCCATGGCTCTTCTCACACCTTATTTTCAGTTTCCTTTATTCGTCAGCCTTTTAATTCTCTCTGCGATCTCATCCGTATTTACAGCTGAATCCTGATGGCTCTGCTCATTATTTTTTTCCTTCTGGTTGAACCAGGCAGGAATAACTTCATCCTGTTTACTTTTTCGTTTATAATGATTTTGATTGCCCCACTGCTGATATTTCTGATGTTCAGCTTTCGCTAAATTCATGGCTTGTCTTACAGTAGTCACATTCTTTCTCGTCCAATGACCAGCAATTTTCTCCATATAGGCTTTGGATAACTTCATATCAGTCTTTAGCATTACATAATGAACAAGTACATTCATGACTCCAGGAGAAAGACCTTGTTCTGTCATAACATCACGAATCAGCTTTAAATCCTGGTCGGAGGCTTTATTACCGCCTGACAGGTCCTCAAGCAATTCACGCGGGGAAATTTGCTCCAGCATATCAATAAACTGATCCCCTTTACTTTTTGATTTGCTCGAGCCAGCTACCGCTTTTTCTCTTTGGTCAATATGACTGAAATTTCGGCTTGAAGGCTTTTCCTTCATAAAATCGTGGCAAGCTGCCTTTAACTCATCGGCTACTAACCGGTAATTTTCATCAATTGCCCAGGTAACAGCTTTTTCGATATCCAACAAACTTAAGTTGTAGAGAGAAGCGAGCTGGGTGATCAAACGCTTATTAGCTCCAGTTAGTATCTTGTCGCTTGGATACATTCGTTTCTTTAAGGCATCTTGCAGCCATTCAAAATCCACAAAGTCATCTTGCAGAAAAGGACCTCCGCTCTTTCGAGAATAATTTTCTGTTTTCTGATCATTGGCTTCAGACCTTGCCGCTTCAATCGTTTGAGAATGAAAAACTTCTCCGAATGTAGCGGTCACTTCCTCAAGACCCTCCACTGCATACTCTTGCTTAACAAGACGCCTTTTGAGCTGCTCATATTTTTCTGAGCCCAATTCATGATATAACAGCATAGCCAGCATATTATCAAGAAAAAAGCCCTCGGGTGCAAAAGGCGGGTGAAGTCTGTATAAATATTCCGTCTGCTTCTCACTCGTTGAAAAACGATACGTTTGCAACAGGCCGATAGCCTCCAGTTTTTTTCTAGCTTCGTATATTTTATCCAAAGGCACTGACAAATACGACATCAAGGTGTGATGGGTTTGAATTTCTCCAGAAGAAGCCATATCATACTCAGACACTAATACTTGGTATAAAGAAACAGCTAATTGACCGATAATCGGCTGATAAAGATGAGTTAGTGATCGATAAGCACTTACAGGAAGTTCTCCGCACTTAGATAATCGAAACCCGTCCACCGGAAGAAGCTTTCCTACAGAATGATTCACAACAACACCTCCGATCTTTCATGAAAATAGAAAATGAGCCACGTCAGGCTCATTCTTCATCCTCGTGTTTAATTAAATCTTTCAGTTCATCTATAAATACGTTGATATCTTTAAACTGTCTGTAAACTGAGGCAAAACGAACGTAAGCAACTTCATCAATGTGGGCTAAACGTTCCATAACCATTTCACCAATATCTTTACTCATTACTTCAGAAACCCCGCGATTTCTTAATTCTTTCTCAATATCCAGGGTCACATTTTCTAATTCTTCAACGGCAACCGGACGTTTTTCGCAAGCCCTGATTAAACCGCGCATTAGTTTTTCACGGCTGAACTCTTCCCTTGTACCTTCTTTTTTTACAACAATTAACGGAACCTCTTCAATACGTTCGAAAGTAGTAAAGCGGAAATCACATTGTTCGCATTCTCTTCTTCTTCGAATCGACTGTCCTTCTTCAATTGGTCTAGAATCAAGGACTTTGGTACTTTTATAGTGGCAATTCGGACATTTCAAACTCGATCAACTCCACATAGTCTTCATTTCATTGGCATCCTTACGATGGATCCACTCTAGTAAATTGTCCATCCAATTCGTCATAGAGATTAACAATTAAATTACGGCTGAATCCCAAATCTACAGGTCCTCCTGAATCCGTTGTTACAGAAAAATCTACAGCTATCCGAAAAGGACGCACCATAATAATCGTCGCCACTACAAATGCACGCCTCTTCCCTTTATACTTTACTGTGATTTCCCCACGCTCTTTAGACACGGCAACAATTTCTGAAGGGGAGGGAAACAGAGACTCCACTCCACGAATAAGTTCCTCATGCTTAGCATTGTAGTAATGGGTAACAAGTTTCTCATCTTTATGCTGCTCACTAGTTTCCGAATGATTACTAAAATATCTGGATATAAATGCTTTCACTTACCTAACCCCTTCATTCCATTCGACATTGGCTTCCTACATTTTAACACGATTCAACAAAATAAGAAATGGGAACTCAAATGGAGGAAGCAGGTGAGTATGATGCGAATTTGGAACACACAAAGATTCAAAAAAGCCACACAGAATATTCTGTGTGGCTTTTACCTGTACAATTATAAAGCTCGTGACTGTTCAACTTCTACAGGACCCATTCCTCTTGGAACTTCCACTGTTTCATTGCGCCCTGCCTCTAAAGCTTCCACAATAAAATGAGCTGCAACATTAGGGTCTATACGATCTCCGCATGTGTAAACATCAATACTAGCATATCCATGTTCGGGAAAGCTGTGAATCGTCAAATGGGATTCAGAAATAATGACTACTCCGCTAACACCGTGAGGTGCGAATTTATGAAAAGCAACTTCTCTTACTTCTGCCCCTGCTTTTAAAGCGGCGTCGACAAAAACTTGTTCTATATACGACATATCATTCAATTTTCCTTCATTACAATCCCATAGTTCAGCTATTACATGTCTTCCCATTGTATCCATAATTAGGATCCCCCTTTTGTACATTAACTTCTTCCCCTTCTAAAAAACAGTCATGCACTACCACGGGGGAAAGTTAGTCCTGAGAGGTCCTAACCCTTTGAGTAGAGATGAAATGGATTGAAATTCAGAAGGTCAAAAAGAAGTATATACGTTATACCCCCATTTTGCAAGATTTATTTTTACATGGCTCTCTCTATAACTTTTAATAATGAGAGTTCCTGTAAAATAATACCTTACACGATGGTCCTATTATAAGATACTTATGGGGTGATTGGCTACTAAGAAACACGGGCTTCTTTTTCTTGCTTCATTACATTTCCTACATATTTCGCAAGATCAACGACACGGCAGGAATATCCCCACTCATTATCGTACCAGGCTAATATTTTTACTTTGCGGTTCTCAATTACCTGTGTAGAAAGAGCATCAATAATTGCAGAAGAAGGCGAAGTTGTATAATCAATGGATACCAACGGTTCTTCGTTATACTCTATTATACCTTTCATCTCTCTTGAAGCCTTATTGGAAAACGATTGATTCACTTCTTCGGCTGTTACATCTCTTTTTAGATCCACGACTAAATCAACTAATGAAACGTTTGGTGTAGGAACTCTCAAAGCCATACCATTTAATTTCCCATTCAAGCTGGGAATGACTTCCCCAAGCGCTCTGGCAGCTCCTGTCGAAGTTGGTATAATGGATTGAGTACACCCTCGAGCTCTTCGCAAATCTTTATGAGGATTATCTAAGTTTTTTTGATCATTTGTAAAAGAATGGACCGTTGTCATCAGACCATTTTCTATTCCAAATTCATCTTCCAGAACTTTAACTACTGGAGCGAGGCAGTTGGTCGTGCATGAAGCATTGGAGATCACATGATGCTGTTTCGGGAGATAGGTTTCTTCGTTTACTCCCATGACGATCGTTGCATCAACTTGCTTGCCAGGAGCTGTGATAATTACTTTTTTTGCACCTGCTTCAATGTGCAAAGAGGCTTCATCCTTAGTTCTGAACTTACCTGTAGCTTCTATAACAATGTCTACTCCGAGACGATCCCATGGCAATTCCAGAGGATTACGAGTGGAACACATCACTATTTTTTTCCCATTCACTTCCAAACCATCTGCTACCGCTCTAATTTCTCCATCGAAACGACCATGTACACTATCATACTTCAACATATGAGCTATAGTTTCAGCAGGATAACTGGCATTAACTGCTACTAGTTCAATTGAATCATCTGCTGCAGCTTTTCTAAAAACCATTCTCCCGATTCTACCTAAGCCATTTATAGCGATCTTTGTTTTCCCCATGCTCCAGCCCCCTATATATATGATATACTTTAAAATCGATTTTTCAGAAATAGTATAACATATTGTAAGCGCTTTTTCAGTTAAACCAAGATTTTTTTTAAAGTAGGCAACACTAAGAATGATCATTTTCGCAGATTCCTTATCAAACTATTTACAATAATTCTGATTTTTCTTATGGCAGAAAGGTTTCGTTGCTTTTAAAATGCGTCTGTTACATATAAAGGATTTGGTTTACAGATAAGCTCCCGATAATCCAGGACTCAGCTTCAGCCCTGCGCCGTGCATCAAATCGCTTACGCAGCCACCCTCATCGACCTATAATTATGACTAACTTTCCATAGAATCTAAAAATAAGAAACACGCCAAAACTAAAAAAGTTCTGACGTGTTACTATACGATGTTCCACTGATGAAGTATGTCTTTTAATTGTTGAAAACTTTCCTCTACAGATCCATTATTATCGATTACAGCATCCGCCATTTTTGCTTTTTCCGTGACAGATAATTGTGCCTGGATTCTTTCTTCGGCTTCTTCACGTTCTGATTGATCCCTTTCCATCAGTCGGTTCAGCTGTGTTTCTTCATCAACATAGACCACCATTACCCGGTCTACATAACTGGTAAGTCTACTCTCAAAAAGCAAGGGGATATCAAGCACTACAGCTGGATAGCCTTCAGCCTTGTATGCCTCTCTCTCTTCCAGCATTTCCTGTCTCACTTGCGGATGAACAATGGAGTTTAACTGTTGCCTCTTTTCTTCATCCGAAAAAATAATTTTTCCAAGCCGCTTTCGGTCAATCGTACGGTCATCCTGAAGAATTTGAAAACCAAAAGCCTCCACAATTTTATTGTAGGCAGACTCTCCTGGTTCCACAACCTTTCTAGAAAGGCGATCGGCATCCACAACTGGAATGTTAAACCTCGAAAACATTTGGGAAACGGTACTTTTACCGCTGGCAATACTTCCGGTCAATCCAATAACAACGGTCAAACTGAAACCTCCTTACGTTAATTTGATTATCCCTATTGTAATTAACAATACAGCAGGTACAATCGAGACACTTTCTGCTTTTTCACTTAATTTAGCTCCGCTCAAAATCCCAGCATAGAGCATAATAAAAGTAATGATTGAAATCCATAAAGCTGTTACAAAAGGTTCAACCCCCATAAACGCTCCGCTGATGCCGGCACCGAGTGTATCCAGTGAAAGGGCGGCTCCCAGCAGCCATACTTCTTTCCCCTTTATACCACCGGACTGATCAACGTCAGCTGCTACAGGATCGTTAAGTACGCGGGCAGGCTGGGACCATGGCTCTTTCTTCTGACTATGATCAGGTTTGCGAAAGTATTGATATAAAAAATACAATCCAATTCCTATTAAAGCTAGTGCGCCAACTCTCTCCGCATAATCAGGATGAACAATCGGCAATATAAGCGCGCCCATGTAAGAAGAGACCATGAATCCTGCACCTGATAAAAAAGCAATCGTTAGAATCCCTCTCAGTGAAAGGCTGATCTTTTTCATCCCCAGAACGCACCCTATTCCAAAACTGTCTATACTAAGTGCAATTACAAATAAAAAAGTGAAAGTCGTAATCCCCATCTATTCCACCCCTGTTCGCTAAGGTGTAAATAGTATATGGGACTCTAAAAATTTTGATACGATTGACAAGTGGGACAGATATGAGTACCTCTTCCGCTGACTTTCGTTTTTATGATTACATCCCCGCACTCTTGGCAACTAGTATCCTGTTTGCCATAAACCTTCAAATTCTGCTGAAAGCTTCCAATTTTACCCTGACTGTTTAGATAGGATCTTATTGTGCTTCCGCCCAGACCAATAGCTTCCTCGATGATCTGCACACTCGACTTTCTAATTCGATCCGCTTCCTCTTTTAAAAGCTTGTTCGCCAATCGTTCCGGGTGAATACGTGCTCTGTATAAAGCTTCGTCCACGTAAATGTTTCCAAGCCCAGCTACAATCGACTGATCCAAAAGAACCGCTTTAATATTTCTGGATGTTCTTTGCAATTTATGAAAAAAATAATCAAGTGTAAAGGCTTTATCAAATGGATCAGGTCCTAGTTGATTAAGCGGTTTCCTATCCAATTCTTCCCCTTTTGGAAACACATGCATCGTTCCAAACTTCCGTACATCGTCGTATCTTAATTCTGTGCCGTCTGTAAAGTGAAACACGACGTGGGTATGCTTGGGCTTTTCAACCTCCGCATCATAAAGACCGAATTTACCCTCCATCCGCAGATGTGATACAAGCACCAAATCATCCATGTGAAAGATCATGAATTTCCCTTTACGTTCAATATCCAAAAAGGATTGACCCTTGAGCAGGCGCTTAAATTCATCAGGGTCTCTAGGATTCTTAATGATATTGCCCCAATACACTGAAACATCATCTATAGTTTTCTTTAAAACTAAGTTTTTTAAGGTTTGTCTAACTGTTTCGACTTCTGGAAGTTCAGGCATGGTGTCATTCTCCTCACTTACTTTGCATCATACCAGGTAGATCCATATGAATAATCCACTTTCAATGGAACATCTAGTTTCACCGTCTGTTCCATTACTGATGCAACGACTTCTTTCAACTGTTCCACTTCTTCTTCGGGTGCTTCTAAAATCAATTCATCATGGACTTGCAGCAGCATCTTTGCCTCCAAGTTCTCTTCGGCTAGTCGATTTTCGAGATCAATCATGGCTTTTTTAATTACGTCTGCCGCACTTCCTTGAATAGGCGTGTTCATAGCGGTACGCTCTGCCGCATTACGACGGTTGAAATTACGGCTGGTCAGCTCAGGGAGATATCTCCTTCTATTCATAAAGGTGGTAACGTAACCGACCTGTTTTGCTTCCTGAACCGTCTCTTCCATATAGGTTTTAACCCCTGGATAGCTCTCCAGGTACTTATCAATGAAAGCTTGAGCCTCTTTACGCGGAATATCGAGACTTTGGGATAATCCGTAATCACTGATTCCATAAACAATTCCAAAGTTTACTGCTTTAGCCTGTCTCCTCATTTCACTCGTCACGTCTTCCTTGGCAACACCAAACACTTCACTTGCTGTCTGCGTGTGGATGTCCTGCCCTTCGCGGAAAGCCTCAATCAGTTTCTCATCTTGTGCAATATGCGCGAGTACACGAAGTTCAATTTGAGAATAGTCACTAGCAAAAATAACCCAATTTTCTTTTGAAGGGATAAAGGCCTGGCGAATTTTGCGCCCTTCCTCTAACCGAATGGGGATATTTTGAAGATTAGGTTCAGTTGAACTTAGACGTCCAGTTTGAGTTAAGGCTTGATTAAAGCGCGTATGAATCTTATGAGTATCCTCGTTAATCACTTTAAGCAGTCCTTCAATGTAAGTGGACTTCAGTTTACCCAATTGACGATACATTAAAATACTGGAAATAATTTCATGCTGATCTTCTAATTGTTCAAGCACATCAGCAGAGGTCGAATACCCGGTCTTCGTTTTCTTAATAACCGGCAAGTTCAGCTTTTCGAATAAAATGGGACCAAGCTGTTTCGGAGAATTCAAATTAAAAGATTCTCCGGCAAGCTCAAAAATATCTTTTTCTATAGCAGTCAGTCTGCTTTCTAATTCAGCGCCCATTTCCTCTAGACGTTTCTGGTCTACAAGAACTCCTCTATGCTCCATTCTCCCAAGAATTAAAGCAAGCGGCATCTCTAAATCCATATACAAATTGTACTGTTCTTTATTTTTCAGTTCATTTTCCACTGTGTCTTTAAGTTTATACACCATGTCAGCTTTCCTGCTAATATGCTCGTGGAAGTCGTTATCATTTTCAGGACGCTTCATTTTAGCTCCTTTTCCATAAACCTCTTCATCATATTTAACTTTGCTTTCCCCCATCCGATGACTAATAGCAGGAATGTCATGGTGGTTTTCCGCTGGATTTATTAAATAAGAAGCCAATAAGAGATCAAATTGAATGCCTTTAATGTTTACATCATGACGCATAAGAGCTACCACTGTACGCTTAGCATCAAACACCCATTTTTCTTTTTTATCATCTTCGGCCCATTTCTTAAAACCTTTTGAATTTTTTGCATTATTCATTGAAATCACATACTTATTTGATTCATTAATAATTGCAATTCCTTCAACAGCAGCCTGATGGTAGTTATCGTAAAGCATCTCAACAACTAAGGCTTCCTTACCTGTAAACATGTCGTCTTCAAAGTCTTCTACAACTTCCACTTTAATATCTGGAAAAGGTTCAGCAGCCTCACTTTCGTCCTCTATACCGCCTTCTTGAACTCTTGACAATAATGACTGAAAACCCAGGTCTTTGAACAGGTGGCTCACCTGAGTGGATTGATATCCTTGATAACCTAAATCCTTTAATTCTATTTCTATAGGAGCGTGTCTCTCAATCGTTACAAGCTTGCGGCTCATGTACGCATCTTCTTTATGGTTTTCCAGCTTCTCTTTTAACTTTTTACCACTGACCTGGTCCAGATTATCATAAAGGCGGTCAATGGTATCGAATTGCTTGAGCAGTTTTACGGCTGTTTTCTCTCCTACGCCGGGCACACCTGGTATATTATCAGAACTATCTCCCATAAGTGCTTTCAAATCGATAATCTGGTCAGGACGGACCCCCATTTTTTCTTCCATGAAAGAAGGGTCGTATGTATCCACATTCGTAATCCCCTTCTTCGTCAGGCTCACACTTACCCGATCCGTTACCAATTGAAGTAGGTCTTTATCTCCGGAAATTACTTTGACTTCATATCCATCCTGCCCGGCCTGATCAGCGATTGTACCAATAATATCATCTGCTTCATATTGGTTAAGCTGATAATACTTAGCCCCGAAAGCATCAAGGAGTTCCTTTAGAACTGGAAACTGTTCGGATAATTCCGGAGGAGTCTTCTGCCGTCCACCTTTATACTCACTATAAGTTTCGTGCCTGAAAGTTGTCTTTCCAGCATCGAACGCCACTAATAAATGGTCCGGCTGATCTTCCTCTAATATTTTCAATAGCATTGTAGTAAAGCCATATACCGCGTTCGTATACACACCTTTATCATTATTTAATAAAGGCAACGCAAAAAATGCCCGATAGGCTATGCTGTTTCCATCAATTAATACAACCTTTTCAGCCATGAACTCACTCCTTCAATAATAAAAAACGCCTTTTTGTTCATTCTACCATGTTTAGTAGTGAGAAGAAAAAAAGACCTCCGTTATTCTTACACTGTTAATATAAATTCGGTAACAAAAAAGAGGCAGAAGCGAGGGAAGCTTCTGCCTAAAAGAGAAAACACCTTGGATGAAAGGGTTTCATAGTAATATTACCAAAGAAATATGAATGTACATTTAAATCATTATTAAGATTGTGTAAATTGCTTAGGAATTTCCACGTGAAAGGTTGTGCCTTCATCTACGACACTGTCTACATGCACATTTCCGTGGTGAGCTTCAACAATGTGCTTCACAATAGCAAGACCGAGGCCAGTCCCTCCTGAATTTCTGCTTCTTGCTTTGTCTACACGGTAAAACCGTTCAAAAATGCGGGAAACCTCTTCCTGCGGGATCCCTACACCATTATCCGACACTGAAACTAAAATTCGATCATCCTTATCCTTAAAGATCAACGAAACGTTTCCATCTACTTTGGTGTAATTAATCGCGTTGGTCAATAAATTCATAAAGACTTGTTTTAAACGACTGGAATCTCCTTCGATCATTGTGTTCCCTTCTACCTCTGTTGTTAAATGAACTTCCTTTTGGTCAGCATGCTGTTGAACTATAGGAAGAAGATCGGATAACAACCGTTGAATATTAACTTGTTCAATATTCAAGTTAAAATCTTCTCTTTCTAATTTAGAGAGTTCAAGAAGGTCTTGAATGAGTGATTGAAGCCTCCCGCTTTCTTTTAGAATGATATGAAGGAACTGTTCGAGCATAGCCTCATCTTTCATTGCTCCATCTAAAAGCGTTTCAGAAAAGCCCCTTATAGAAGTAATAGGCGTTTTCAACTCATGGGAAACGTTAGCTACAAAATCTTTTCTCATTTGTTCTAGTTGTTTAAGTTCTGATATATCGTGAAATACCAGTACAACGCCTTTCCACTTACGATCTTCACTAAAAATAGGAGCGCCGGTCACCTCCAGATGTTTACGATCTATTTTCACCGGCAAAACAAACGTTTCACTAACGGTTTCCTCAAACATATAGATCTTCTTCACAGTTTCATGAATCGCGGTATAAGGTATGGCATCATGGTATAAATAACTGATGTATTCACCCGGCTCTCCTTTAAACGTTTCCAAAAAGGCGCGATTTACAAGGAGAATATATCCTTTCTCATCAATCAGAACAAGCCCATTTCCCATATTGTTAATAACGGCTTCAAGCTGATTTTCCTGCATCCCCTGAGTACTGGTCATTTCCTGAAGATTTCTAGCTAAAATATTAATGGAGCGGCTTAGCTGGCCGGCTTCACCAAAGTGACCCTCGTATGTTCGAGCCTTATAATTCCCTTTTGCAAGTTCGGTTGCCACGTTGGCAGCTGAACGAATCGGACGAATGTATTTAGAAAACACATTAAATCCAATAACAAATATCACTAAAAGACCTAAGAATAACGTGACCCCTATTAACAGCCAGATATTCTTTGTAATATTCGTTAACGATTTAACAGGTGAGAGAAGAGTCAAGGTTCCCTCCGTATTATTCACTTCTATACTGGTCGTATAATAAAATAAATCTCCAATTAATTGACCCTCTTGCGAGCCGTTGCTGTCGACACTATTTAAGACTCTTTGTTTTTCATTTTCGGATATGATGGGGATCGCTTCGACAGTATCCACTAGTATTTCACCATTATCAGATTCAAACACCATACCTGTGTTCAGCTGTTCACTGAAATTAAAGAGTTCTTCCTGACTAATATCATTATCCTTCGCATATCTCTCAAGATAAGTAGAAAAGTACTGACTCTCAACGGCTACACGGTCTTCAAAAATATTGATGAAATAGGTTCGTGTCAGCTGAGCTAAAAGGATTCCAAGACCCACCATCACAATGACAACTAAAATTGTGTAGGTAATTAACGGTCTCGTATTAGATGACATTTACTTTGGTTCCTCCATTTTGTATCCAAGTCCTCGAATGGTTTTAATATAGACCGGCTTTTTGGTCTCTGGTTCTATTTTTTCCCGTAAATGACTTACATGAACATCCACAATCCTTGTATCACCAGCAAAATCATAATTCCAGACAGCACGAAGAAGTTGATCTCTTGAAAGAACACGTCCAAGGTTATTAGCTAAATAGAGCAGAAGTTCAAATTCTTTAGGCGTAAAAGTCAGAGGCTCTTCATTAATCGTCGCTTCATATTGTTCCGGATAAATAGAGAGACCCGCAACTTTTATATGAGTTTCATCCACCTCTGCAGGTTCACGAAGCATGCGGCGTAATATAGCTTTAATCCTGGCTACAACTTCTCTTGGACTGAACGGTTTAGTTAAATAATCATCAGCCCCTAATTCTAAGCCAAGAACTTTATCAAATTCATCATCTTTTGCAGTAAGCATTAAAATAGGTGTATCCACTTGCATTTGACGCAATTTCTTACATACTTCCATCCCATCCATTCCAGGGAGCATAACGTCCAATACAATCAAATCAAAAGAAGTAACAGATGCTTTCTCTAAAGCATCCGTACCCGTATAAGCAACTTCTGTTTCAAAACCAGCCTGTTCTATATTATATTTAAGTAACGTTACGATGGATTCTTCATCGTCAACAATCAAAATCTTCTGATCCACTTCTCATCACCCCAACCTACAAGTTAATTTCATAATACAATGAACTTTACAATTTGGATATGGATGTTAATAATTTTTACTTAAACTTAATAAATCATTCATTTGCTTAATTTAGGTACTTTAACGCTCCTTAAGCTGTTTCTATCACGGCACGATGGTCGTTAAAAAGAGGGCATCTCTATATTTGCATTTTACTCCCTGAAAAGTGAAAGATGCTCTAATTTAAAGGCTCTATTACACTCCCGTGTTGAATTTAAGGTTAAGCTTCCGTTTGTTTTAGCCTCAGTTTCGAGATAAATAGGGTCCGTTACTCTATGTGGAAGAGGGATGGTGGGGAAATAGCTCGCTTTCCTATGGGGGAACGGTGAGACCCCGCAGAGCTGCTCGAGGAGACTCAGCACATGCCCGCGGAAAGCGAAATCGTCCCCGCAGGACCTTCCGCTCAATAAATATCTCGAAACGGAGTCTTCAACTATCCAGCCCTATTGCGTAATAAGGCTCTTGTGAAATATCAACATTAAACTTTAACAGAGCCCATTTTAAAAAACTGTTTATTCAAATTATCGACAATAAGATCTTCCTCTTTAGGTCTCTCCCAAAAGAAAGAGACCCTCAAGGAAGGTCTCAATCAGGTTTTTAATAAAAGTTTTCAAGAGAATGAGCATTCATGGAATTGGGTTCATATGGCGGCTTCACCTCTAAAGTACCCCGAACTACTTCATCCCCCTCCTCATCATAGCCAGTGACTTGAATCGTAACAAGATGCTTATCCTTATTCACAGATGTAACCTCTGCTCTAAAGCGTACTTCAGCGTAGTGGTAAACGGGTTTCGGGTATGAGATTTCTTGAGAAACAATATGACTGCCCGGCCCAGGGAGGTGCATGGATATTATGGAAGAAACCATCCCAAATACCATAACCGTGGGCACAATAGGACGTTTAAATGGAGTTTGCGAGGCATAATCGTGCTGAATATACAGAGGGTTTGCATCATCTGTAAGTCCTAGATACATAAGTAGATCCCGGTCTTCAACTGTTGCAGAAGTAGTGAACAGATCGCCTGCCTGTAAGTCGTTCATCTTCTTTCCTAATTTTCTTTTTTTACTTAACATTAAATCACCTCTTTGAAAGCGTTTTCTGTCAGTTGTGTAAAAAAGGATTCGAGGATAGCCCCGAATCCTTTACACTCTTATTTTAATACATTTAACACATTTTTAACAGAGTCTGCTGATTGGTCGAGCTGCTGCTTTTCATCTTCTGTTAATTCAAGCTCAATGACTTCTTCGATTCCATTTCCACCAAGGATGGTAGGAACTCCAAGATAAATGCCATCATATCCATATTCACCTTCCAGGTATGCTATAGCTGGCAATATACGGCGCTGGTCTTTTAAAATCGCCTCTGCCATTTGCACAAGTGAAGCAGCTGGAGCGTAGTAGGCGCTTCCGTTTCCAAGCAGACCTACAATTTCTCCGCCTCCCTTTCTTGTACGTTCCACTATCGCATCAAGACGTTCTTTAGAAATTAATCTTTCAAGCGGAATGCCGCCTGCAAAAGAATAGCGAGTTAATGGGACCATGTCATCTCCATGACCACCCAGGACAAAACCGGTGACATCTTTTATGGAAACATTCAGTTCCTCCGCTACAAAGGTGCGGAAGCGCGAAGTATCCAGGACTCCAGATTGGCCAATAACACGATTCTTCGGTAGCCCTGCTTCCTGGAATACAGAGTACGTCATCGCATCAACTGGATTAGTTAATACAATAATGTAGCAGTCTGGAGAATACTTCACGATCTCTTTTGTTACACTTTTCATGATCTTCGAGTTCGTCGCAACAAGATCATCGCGGCTCATGCCAGGCTTTCGAGCAATTCCCGCTGTAATAATCACCAGATCAGAGCCTTTAGTATCTTCATAATTAGAAGTTCCTTTTACTTTGGCATCAAACCCTTGTACAGGACTCGCTTCTAACATATCTAAAGCTTTGCCCTTAGTAGGGTCTTCCATATCAGGGACATCGACCAGTACAACATCTCCCAATTCTTTCTGGGCTGCCATAAGTGCAGTAGTAGCACCAGTAAAGCCGGCACCGATCACGGATATTTTATTTCTGCGAATAGCCATATTACCCAGCTCCTTTTTAATCAGCGATTAGTCCATATTTTTAATTAGTTCGTCACCGAACTGAGAACACTTCACTTCTTTAGCACCATCCATCATTCGTGCAAAGTCA
Source organism: Halobacillus halophilus DSM 2266 (assembly GCF_000284515.1). GTDB lineage: Bacteria > Bacillota > Bacilli > Bacillales > Halobacillaceae > Halobacillus > Halobacillus halophilus. Next base: position 2,717,819 of record NC_017668.1, read on the forward strand.
TACGTTACCACTTTGCTTCCGATGGTTTTATCCATGGATTTAGAAATTAAATCTGCCGCTTCTCTCCAGCCAAGGTGCTCAAGCATAAGCACGCCAGACAGGATAACAGAGGATGGATTTACTTTATCCATGCCTGCATATTTCGGAGCTGTACCATGCGTAGCTTCAAAGATAGCGTGTCCTGTTTCAAAGTTAATGTTTGCACCTGGCGCAATTCCAATTCCGCCAACCTGAGCTGCAAGCGCATCTGAAACATAATCCCCATTCAGGTTCATGGTAGCGACTACATCAAACTCTTTTGGACGAGTTAAAATCTGCTGTAGGAAAATGTCTGCAATCGCATCTTTTACAATGATTTTACCTTCTGCTTCTGCAGCATCCTGTGCTTTATTAGCTGCTTCTTTTCCTTCTTTTTCAACGATTCGATCATATTCCAGCCACGTGAATACTTTATCTCCGTATTCCTCTTCAGCTACTTCGTAACCCCATGCTTTGAAGGAACCTTCGGTGAATTTCATAATATTTCCTTTATGAACTAGTGTTACGTTTTTACGGCCTTCATTTAAAGCGTAATCGATAGATGCACGAACTAGACGTTTCGTACCCTCTTCAGATACAGGCTTGATACCAATTCCAGAAGTTTCTGGGAAACGGATATTATGTACACCCATTTCATTTTGAAGAAAATCTATAACTTTTTTAACTTCAGGTGTACCTTTTTGCCACTCGATTCCGGCATAAATGTCTTCTGTATTTTCACGGAAGATTACCATGTCTGTATCTTCTGGACGTTTAACAGGTGATGGTACACCTTCTACATAGCGTACCGGACGCAGGCAGGTAAATAAGTCAAGTTCTTGACGTAAGGCTACGTTAAGTGAACGGATTCCGCCGCCGATCGGAGTCGTCAGGGGTCCTTTGATTGCAATTTTGTAATCGCGAATTGTATCTAATGTAGCGTCTGGCAGCCATTCTCCGCTTTTGTCATAAGACTTCTGACCAGCGTATACTTCCTTCCACTCAATAGATTTTTCCCCGTTGTAAGCTTTATCTACTGCAGCTTCAATTACACGACTGGCAGCTGCCCAAATATCCGGACCAATACCGTCACCTTCAATGTAAGGGATGATTGGACGATTAGGTACGTTCAATTCTCCGTTTTGTTCTACTGTGATTTTCTCAGATTGTGTCAAAATATACCCTCCTAAATTTATTTCATAAAATGGGATGTAATATCCTCTTCTATCATACGTTAAATTATATAGAAGAAAAAGCAAAGAGAAGAGGAAGCTTAGCGTCCCCTCTCTTAACGTTCGTCAATTGGTGTGTAAGTCTGTCCCTTAGGTCCTACATATTCAGCACGAGGACGAATCAAGCGGTTATCCGCATATTGTTCTAGAATATGAGCTAACCAACCGGAAACGCGGCTGACCGCAAAGATCGGTGTGAAAATATCATGATCGATTCCAAGGCTATGATAAACCGATGCAGAATAGAAATCCACATTTGCTGGAAGTCCTTTATTTTCTTTAATGTAATCTTCAATTTTAATAGACATTTCGTAGTATTTAGAGTGTCCTGTCAGCTTGGTCAGCTCACGAGACATTTCTTTTAAATGCTTCGCGCGAGGATCGCCGGATTGATAAACTCTGTGTCCCATACCCATGATTTTTTCTTTGTTTTCCAGCTTCTTTTCTATAGCAGGAATCGCATCTTCAACGCTGTCAATTTCCGTAAGCATTTTCATAACACGCTCATTGGCTCCACCATGGAGAGGTCCTTTTAAAGCACCAATAGCAGCTGTTACGCCTGAGTAAATGTCGGATAGTGTTGCCACACAAACACGGGCCGTAAACGTTGAAGCGTTTAATTCATGGTCTGCGTGTAATACTAGCGCTTTGTTAAATGCTTCGACTTCAATATTTTCAGGATTTTTACCATTCAGCATATACAAAAAGTTAGCTGCAAAACTTAATTCTTTTTTAGGAGAAACTGGCTCCTCCCCATTACGGATACGAGCAAAGGCCGTAACAACTGTAGGCATTTTTGCTTGAATTCGAAGAGCTTTGTCTTTATTAGCTTGATCTTCCATTACATCCGACTCAGGATCATGAATGCCGAGCATGGAAACTGCGGTACGTAAAGCAGCCATGGGATGCACTGTAGATAGATCATAAGATTTGAGATGATCTACTACTTCCTGAGGGATGTCCATGTTTGAGATTAAATCAGATTTAAATTGATTCAGTTCATCTTTGTTTGGAAGTTTCTGATTCCAAAGAAGATAAATAACTTCTTCAAAGCTTGAGTTATTTGCTAGATCATCGATATCGTAACCAACGTAGGTTAATTTATCGTCAATAATTGAACTGATCGATGATTCAGTTGCTGTAATTCCTTCAAGACCTTTGGTTGATGACATACAATCTCTCCTTTTAAAAATGTCCGATGTTTTCGGCCCAAGCGGCAAGAAAACGTTTCATGTACTTATATGAAATAATTAGGAAATGAACCCCAAAGACAATTATAAAGTATTCTGAGTTGAATGTGAATTGAAACCGTTTAATTTAAGGGAATTTATCGAAATTTCATAGGGAATTCCTTTTTTTAAATAACGCTTTCCATAAAAAAGCTGACCCTGAATGAAAAGTCACTAGAAAGTGAGGTTCACATGGACAACCCCGTTTTTCACCAGTTCTTCCGCTTCCTATTTGTGATCACTCTTATACTGTCCAGTATATTTTTAATTATTGGAGCTTGGATATATTTATACCCTTTTCTTCTTGCCTTTTTAATTTCAGGTGCTCTTCAACCATTTATTCAACTTTTAGAAAAAAGATTACATTTCCCCAGAACCCTGGCCGTACTATCGCTTTTGTTCTTACTAACACTTCTTACAGCTTCGCTGCTTACACTAGTCATAGCTGAACTAATTAAAGGCATTCAGCGTCTGGCCATAGCAGCTCCTGTACACTTTGGTAACCTGGTGAACCATTCCATCGACCAGTTCACCATTTGGTTCACACCTATACTTTATAGAATCGAACAAGTTATTCTTAAATTATCGACTGAGCAGCAAAGTTCTATTTTTGATTATATAGAGATAATAAAAGTAAAGGCAGCAGCTACAGGCGTCCAGATGTTAGAAACCTTATTTCAAAGTCTAATTCGTGGATTGACCAGCCTGCCCTCCTCTATTACCACTATGCTAATTTTAATGCTGGCCATATTTTTTATATGTAAGGATTGGGAAATGATTATTCGCAGCCTTACTCGTATCATACCCGCCCGTTATCTCGAAAAAACCAGGAGATTTCCAACGGAACTTAAGTCCACCTTTAAAGGTATCATTAGAGCCCAGTTTATTCTTGTAGGTATATCTACTGCTATCATCGGGATAGGCTTATTTATTATTCAAGCCCCAAATGCACTTACGATTACCATGGCTGCTTCCATAGTAGATATCATTCCCTATATTGGGACTGGCAGCATTTTTATTCCGTGGATTTTTTATCAATTTTTCACAGGACAATTCCAGATGACCATTGGTCTTTCGATTATATACATGGTAGTCCTAATCGTTCGACAGACACTTGAGCCTAAAATTCTCGCTAACCATTTCGGCGTACCCCCAATCTTATTATTAGCAGGTATGTTTCTAGGTTTTCAAATTTTTGGCGTATATGGAATGATACTTAGTCCTTTAGTTATTGTGTTTTTAAAGGTTCTTCATACTACTGGAATTTTTAATTACACGTGGCATTTTATTAAAGGAAACTAACCCCCCTATTTCATAAAGAAACAGGGGGGACCATTTTATCTTCTATAAATAGTGATGGTGCCTTTATCCATCATTTTTGAAATTATTTTTTTAATAAGACGTTTAATGGGTGCTCTAGTGGGAGGAATTAATAATAAAAACCCTATGGCATCAGTAATAAATCCAGGAGTCAGTAAAACGGCCCCTCCTACTAATATACAGGCACCATCCAATAGAGTATCCTGAGGCATTTGTCCGCTCGACATCGAATTTTGGAAGTTTCTGATCGTTTCTAAACCTTGCTGTTTCGCAAGCCACGCTCCTATAACTCCTGTAAGGATGATCAGTAATATAACCCACCAGGGTCCAATCCAGTTTCCAGCCCCAATGAGTAAACCGATCTCAAGTGCCGGGACAATCAGAATAAACAGTAATAACCAGCGAAACATATTATCGTCCCTTTCCAGCTCTTTTCTTCTATTATACTTGGAGTTTCAGCACTTTTAAAGTTAAGTACATTAAAGGAAATACCCATACTCTTTGCTATGATGACTCTGGCTGTAAAAATGGCTCCACGTTACATAAACTAGATTCATTTAGAATATTTTTAGCAGTTTAGAATCTGAATATTCCACTTCAGCGCTGCATAGATGAATCCCTCTCTATAAACTATAAAAGCGGACCACAGCATTTAGATGAGCTAAAAAAAAAGGGAAGTGTAAACACTTCCCTTCTTTTAGTATTTACAGGACACTAGCATGCCCTTCATAAATATCTCCTCGTGAACTGTCAATAGTTATATCATTCCCGTCAGAAATTATACTAAGAGCATCTTTCACTCCTACAATAACGGGAATTCCAAGGCTCAAACCTACTACTGCAGCATGAGATGTTAATCCGCCTTCTACTGTAACCAGACCTGCAGCTTTTTCTATAGCAGGCATCATATCACGATCTGTTCCATGAGTGACAAGAATATCTCCGTCTACTACACGGTCAATCGCTTCTTTAGGATCCTTAGCTACAACAGCTCGTCCATAGGCGCTTTTCTGGCCAACGCCTTGTCCTTTAACAAGTACGTCTCCTATTACATGCACTTTCATAAGGTTTGTTGTTCCACTTTCACCTACTGGTACTCCACCAGTGATAATCACACGATCACCACGAGTAGCAACTCCAGATGCTAAGCTGCGTTCAACCGCTACATCAAGCATATCATCTGTAGATTGAGCACGTGGTCCCATCACAGCATAAACTCCCCATACGAGAGAAAGCTTACGGTTAACAGCTTCACTTGAAGTGATAGCTACAATTGGTGCTCTTGGACGATATTTAGAAATCATCCTGGCTGTATGACCGCTTTCCGTTGGAGTCACCACAGCATTTACATCAAGATTAATGGCCGTATGAGTAACAGATTGACTAATTGCATCCGTTATCGTCATATCACTGTGCTTAGAACGCTCATCAAGGATCGCTTTATAATTTAAGCCTGTCTCCGTTTTGCTGGCAATATTGTGCATCGTTTGAACGGATTCAACAGGATAATCCCCTGCTGCTGTTTCGCCAGAAAGCATAATCGCGTCTGTTCCATCAAAGATAGCGTTCGCAACGTCTGATGCCTCTGCACGAGTTGGACGAGGATTTCTTTGCATAGAGTCCAGCATTTGAGTAGCTGTAATAACTGGTTTTCCAGCTTTATTGCATTTGTGAATAAGTTGTTTTTGCACAAGAGGGACATCTTCCGCTGGAATCTCAACACCTAAATCTCCACGCGCTACCATTAGGCCGTCACTTACTTCCAGGATTTCGTCGATGTTATCAACGCCTTCCTGATTTTCAATTTTAGGGATAATTTGGATATCCAGCGCTCCGTGCTTTTCTAATAGTTCTTTGATCTCAAGAACGTCTGAAGCACGACGTACGAAAGAAGCGGCGATAAAGTCTACTCCCTGTTCAATTCCAAACTCAATATCCTTCGCATCTTTATCCGTAATCCCCGGTAAGTTTACACTTACATTAGGTACATTGACACCTTTTTTATTTTTCAAAGGACCATTGTTTAAGACAGTTGTTTTGATTTCGTTATTTTTTTTGTCGATTTCTTCTACAAGTAACTCTACCAAACCATCATCCAGTAATATTTTTGAGCCTGGCTGGACATCATTAATCAAACCTGGATACGTGACTGAGATGCGCTCTGCATCCCCTTGGATATCATCCATTGAAACATAGACAGTAGATCCTTTTTCCAAATAAACTTCTTCTTCTTTTAGCGTACCTGTCCGTATTTCAGGACCTTTCGTGTCTAATAATATAGCTACCGTTTTACCTGTGGAGGCAGATGCCTCACGAATGTTTTTAATACGAGCTCCGTGTTCTTCGAAATCTCCATGAGAGAAATTCAAACGAGCAACATTCATTCCTGCTTCAATTAGTTGACTTAATTTCTCAACTGATTCAGAAGCCGGTCCAATCGTACTAACGATTTTTGTTTTTCTAAACATACTTATTTCCTCCTCTGATCCATCATTCATATTATATTGATAATTCTTTAGAAAGACGATACATATCTAGATCCACTTGGTGCTTGGTGTTGAGAATTTCTACTATATCATGATCGACTAATTTGTTTTGTTGTATACCAACCATGCGCCCTGATTTTCCGTTCAATAGAAGGTCTACAGAATGAGCACCCAGGCGGCTGGCAAGGACACGGTCTGAGGCTGACGGAGATCCGCCTCGCTGGGTATGTCCTAAAACTGTCACTCGCGTCTCTAGATCTGTGGCTTCTTTAACCTTGCGCCCAAAATCAACACCACTTCCGACTCCTTCTGCAACGATGATGATGCTGTGACGCTTTCCGCGTTCATGTCCACGTTTTAAGCGGTCGATAACATCATTGAATTCATCTTCAAATTCTGGTATTAATACGCTCTCCGCTCCATCGGCCAGTCCAGCCCACAAAGCCAAGTCTCCTGCATTACGTCCCATAACTTCAATAACATAGGTGCGCTCATGAGAAGTAGCCGTATCACGAATCTTGTCAATAGCATCAATAATCGTGTTTAAAGCAGTATCAAAGCCAATTGTAAAATCGGTTCCCGGAATATCATTATCTATTGTTCCAGGTACACCAATACACGGATAACCTTTTTCAGTCAATTTCTTAGCACCCATAAAGGTCCCGTCACCACCGATGGCGATCAGTCCTTCTATGCCGTGCTTCTTCATCTGTTCAATGCCCTTCAGCTGGCCTTCCTCGGTCTTAAATTCTTCACAGCGGGCTGAATACAGCTTCGTACCTCCGCGCTGAATAATATCGCCTACGGAGCCTAGTTCCATTTTATCAATACTGCCATCGATTAACCCCTGGTACCCATACTTAATTCCGTATACTTCTACATTGTGGTAGATAGCTTTACGCACAACGGCACGAATAGCAGCATTCATGCCTGGAGCGTCGCCGCCGCTTGTAAGTACACCAATTTTTTTCATTAGAATCACCTCAAATTATTTACTAATTGGTTTGTGCCCAATCATGGAACTTTTGAAACCTTCTGAACTCACAAGATTCTCTCTTACATCTAGTTTGTACAAATAAGTAAAATGTAAAAGATAAGTGGTTCAAGTCTTAAAAATTCGGTTTGATAGCGTTACCATCCTCCTAAGATGGGAAAAGTCGCACTTCTTGATGTGCGACTTCTTCATACTGGCTGATATTCATTTATACCGTGTTCATTATAAATCAAGAAACGCATAATCGCCAATACTTTTATATTTATTAAATCGTTCTTCTAATAATTGGCTGTTTTCCAAAGATGAGAGTTCTTTTAGTGATGACTCAATAACTTTTTCAATTTCACTTGCCTGATATTCTACATCACGATGAGCTCCACCTCTGACTTCAGGTATGACTTCATCAATTACATTTAATTCTTTTAAGTCATAGGACGTAATCTTCATAGATTCAGCAGCCTGCTGGGCTAGTCCTGCATCTTTCCAAAGTATAGACGACGCACCTTCAGGAGAAATAACAGAGTAAGTCGAGTTCTCAAGCATATAAATCCGGTCCCCTATTCCGAGACCAAGCGCTCCCCCGCTTCCTCCTTCTCCGATCACAACACAGATGATGGGAACGTTAAGACCTGCCATTTCCATAAGATTCCGCGCAATAGCTTCGCTTTGTCCCCGCTCCTCTGCTGCCTTTCCGGGATAAGCTCCCTTCGTGTCAATAAAAGTAATAATTGGACGTTTGAATTTGTCAGCTTGTTTCATTAAACGAAGAGCTTTTCGGTACCCCTCAGGATGAGGCATGCCAAAGTTCCTTCTAATATTCTCTTTTGTATCTTTTCCGCGCTGATGTCCAATGACGGTAACGGGAGTTCCCTTAAATTTAGCAATGCCTGCCACTAGCGCAGCGTCATCCCCGTATAAGCGGTCACCGTGAAGCTCCAGAAAGTCGGAAAAGATGTATTCAATATAGTCAAGAGTTGTCGGACGCTCAGGATGCCTTGCCATTTGAACTCGGTCCCAAGGCTGCATACGATCATAGACATCGACTTCCAGCTTTTCCAAACGTTTCTCTAAGGTTATAATTTCTTCGCTCAGATCCATTTCGCTGTTTTCAGTCATGCGTCTCAGTTCTGCAATTTTTTCACGCAGCTCAATTACCGGTTTCTCAAACTCAAGTATATGCTTCACGTTTTTTCACCTCCTGGATGGTGAATTTCTAAGACCATTCCAAGTGTTTTTTTCAATTCATGACGATGCAGCACACGATCCAGCTGTCCATGTTCCAGCAAGAATTCAGCGGTCTGAAAGTCATCTGGTAACTTCTCACGAATAGTCTGCTCAATGATTCTTCTACCGGCAAAACCAATCAATGCTCCAGGCTCCGCGAAATTATAATCCCCTAGTGAAGCAAAGCTCGCTGAAACCCCACCTGTTGTAGGATGGGTCATAACCGAAATGAACAATCCACCTTCTGCGTGCAACCGCTGGAGAGCTACAGAGGTCTTACCCATCTGCATTAAACTCAGCACACCTTCCTGCATTCTAGCACCGCCAGAAGCAGTAAAAATGATAAATGGAATTTTTTCTTTCCTTGCTTTCTCAATAGCGTTCGTAATTTTCTCACCAACTACAGACCCCATACTTCCCATACGAAAACGGGCATCCATAACAGCTACCGCTGTATCCAAGCCGTTCAATTGAGCTCTGCCAGTAACAACGGCTTCATTCAAGTCTGATTTCAAGCGATCTTTTTCAAGCTTTTCCTCATAATCAGGAAAGCCTAATGGATTGCTTGAAATCATATGCTTGTCCCATTCTTCAAAAGTATCCTCATCAAATATATGCTCCAACCTTTCATAAGCATTTAAACGGTGATGATGATCACAGTGAGGGCAAACATTCATGTTCCGATTTAATTCTTTTCTATAAAAGATCTTTTGACAATTTGGACACTTTTGCATAAGACCTTCAGGTACATCCTTTTTCGCTTCTTGTCGCGGGATGGATGCATAGCGTTTTTTCTTGCTGAAAAAATCTCTTAGCAAGGTGATTCCTCCTTTGGGACAAAGCTTCCTTTCTATCAAATATACAAAATAGCACTGCTATAATCACGCGTATTTGCCGAACCATTACGACAAACCACCCTTAAGGATAAAGCATAAGTATATCTTTTTTATCTCCATTTTTTATTATCTCTATCACTTGTTTATACCAGCAAGCTTCATATTGGATCTCCTCTCTTGCAAGTGCGAATCCGGATATGAATTGCCACATTGATAATAGCAGTGGGCGGTCACAAAGTTCAAATAAGAAGGTAAAGAAAGACTGATATCTCTCTTTTGCATTTTCTTTTACCATTATTTGCTCCAGTTTCAACCTTTGCCCTTCCGCGACCTTTCCAACAAGGATAAATAAGACTTCCTTCTCCATCATCTGCTTAGCCGTCAATAATTCTTCCCTGGTCCTTGATTCATTTAAAAGGAAACTCGATAATAATTCAACCATATGATAGGGGCGATAAGCACGTATATAAGTACCCTCCCCACGCTTAGTCTCTATTAACCCAAGCAGCTCCATGGCACGAAAAGCTTCTCTAATCGATGATCTGCCAACATTTAACTGTTCACTTAACTCACGCTCTGAAGGTAATTTATCTCCTGGTTTTAATTGATTTTCATCAATATAAGACTTTAATTGGTATAAAACACCTTCATATACTTTCCCTTGATGCGATCGGGTCACGAACCTTGTACACCCCTTTTTCAGTTGAAGAGCAATTCAAATATATGTAACAAGAGAAAAGCGGATGCCTTTCTCCAATTGTATTATTGCTCTTCAATTAAAGTCATTTGTCTAGTTTTTTCTGCAACTTCTTCAGGGTCCACATGATGTCTGGCCACACCAGATTCCATGGCAGCTTTAGCAACACTTGCTGCTACTGCCGGAGCTACTCGAGTATCAAAAGGCGCAGGAATCACGTAGTCTGCGTTCAATTCTTCTTCGCTTACAAGGGAAGCAATTGCCTCAGCTGCAGCTATTTTCATTTTTTCATTAATTCGAGTCGCACGTACATCGAGAGCTCCACGGAATATACCTGGGAACGCTAACACATTATTTACCTGATTGGGAAAGTCTGACCGACCTGTTCCAACTACACGGGCCCCAGCTTCTTTTGCGTCTTCCGGCATAATTTCTGGTTCAGGATTAGCCATGGCGAATATAATAGAGTCGTCATTCATGCGAGAAACCATTTCTTTTGATAAAAGCCCGCCTACTGAAACACCTATAAACACGTCTGCCCCTTCCATTACTTCAGAAAGCTTTCCTTCTAACCGATCTTTATTTGTGATCTTAGCTATTTCGTCTTTAACATCATTCATGCCGTAATCGCGTCCTTCAAAGATCGCACCTTTAGAATCGCACATGATAATGTCCCGTACACCGAAATGGTAAAGAAGCTTAATAATGGCAATTCCTGCTGCACCAGCTCCATTTGCCACTACTTTAATATCAGAGAAAGACTTTCCAGTTACTTTTAAGGCATTCATTAAACCCGCAACTGTCACGATCGCTGTGCCGTGCTGATCATCGTGAAAGATAGGAATGTTAGTTTCTTTCTTGAGTCGATCTTCTATGATAAAGCAGTTTGGAGCAGCGATATCTTCTAGATTCACGCCACCAAACGTTGGTTCCATCAGCTTAACAGTCTGAACAATCTGATCGACATCTCTTGTGTTTAAACAGATTGGAAAAGCATCTACCCCGGCGAAACTTTTAAATAATGCGGCTTTGCCTTCCATTACAGGAAGTGCAGCTTCCGGTCCAATATTACCAAGACCAAGTACAGCCGATCCATCACTAACAACGGCAACCATGTTCCCTTTCATGGTGTAGTCATAGACAGTTTCCCGATGGTCATAAATTTCCTTACATGGTTCAGCTACACCTGGTGAATAAGCCAAACTTAAATCCTTAGCATTCCTTACAGGGACCTTGGAATGGGTTTCCAGTTTTCCTTTATTGACACGATGTATATGCAGTGCTTCATCTCGCAAATTCGACACGACTACACGCTCCTTTAACCAATTAGTATAAACCGCTCCAGGTGGTCAGACCACCATTAACTTCTTAATTATAACAGATGACTTGCTAGTGTAAAGGAAATACAAAAGCATGGACTGAGACATGTTCATATCTTGTTGCGACGCAGAGCCACTGAGGAAGGTCCAAAATATTGCTCCAGCATTTGAAGACATTCTCTGGATGGATTCAAGGAATAATTTTCATCCAGCTGATAGGTTTTTCTATCTTCTGTCCTGAATAACAATACAGGGGTATTACCCGGGAAATACTTTGCAGCCTCTGTTAAGTGCTCCAATGCCTGGTATTCCTTGGGTTTATCCAACTTAATAAACAAACGATCCTTTGTTTCCGAGGGCAAACTTTCGATCTCAAACTTGGAAATTTCAGAAATGAGCAGCTGCTCACGTTCATTTCTTTCTTCTACTTTCCCTGAGACGATGATCAGCATTTGTTCAGACAACCAAGTTTTTGCACCTCTGTAGACTTCTGGAAAGAGCACAGTTTCCATTTCCGCTGTTTCATCACTAATCGTCATAAATGCCATAGGATCTCCCCGTTTTGTTCTAATTTCTTTTATAGCTTCTACTACGGCGGCCGTTGTGATTTTCCGGGATCTGCTCGTCAATAATGATTGCTGTAAGGATAGAACCCCTTTTTTACGAAGAGATTTGCGATGGTATTCCAGCGGGTGCTCGGATAGATACGTTCCAAGCAACTCTTTTTCCATGGCTAATTTTTTTAAAATTGGAAACGGGTCTACGCTTACCGGTTCCTTCATATCTATATCTTCACTGAACATACCTGGCTGATCCTGAAATTCTTTAAAAAGCTCCCCTTGCTCAAGGGCTTGGTCAATACTTGCAAGCAGACTTGCCCGGTTCGTATTGAGTTCATCAAATGCTCCCGCTATAATGAGTGATTCAATAACAGCACGGCTGACTGAACTGGAAATAACTCTTAAACAAAAATCATTCAAGTGTTTATACGCACCATTTCTTCTTTCCTCAAGAATAGCCTGAGCAGCCTGATATCCCACCCCTTTTATGGCCGTCAAACCAATCCTTATCCCACTGCCTTCACTCTGGGTGGACATGTAGCTTCTATTAATGGAAGGAGCCTTCACGGAAACCTTAAGCTCGCGAGCTTCACGAATATAAGCAGCCAGCTTCTCTCGATCACCGCTATTTGCATTAATTAATTCTGCCATGAAGTAAGAGGGGTAATGGGCTTTAAGGTAAGCCAGATGGTAAGAGATAAAGCTGTACGCCACAGCATGACTTCGATTAAACCCATAATTAGAAAACTTTACGATCCAATCAAAAAGTTCGTAAGCCACTGTCTCGTCATATCCATTCTTTAAAGCCCCGGCTATAAATTCATTTCTTTGCTGCTGCAGCACCTGAGACTGCTTCTTACTTACTGCCCTTCTTAATAAATCCGCCTGGCCCAGACTATAGCCAGCAACTTTTTGCGCTACTTGCATAATCTGCTCTTGATAAACCAATACCCCAAAAGTAGAGGCTAAAATCGGTTTTAAATCCGGATGAGGGTATTGTATTTCTTCTTTTTCATGCTTTCGATTAATATAAACAGGTATATAATCCATAGGACCTGGTCGATAAAGAGCATTAACAGCCACAACATCTTCAAAGTGGGAAGGCTTTAGCCTTCTTAAAACACTTTTCATGCCCTGTGATTCAAGTTGAAAAACGCCATTCGTTCTTCCTTCTTTTAATAAGTTAAAAGTAGGTTCATCTGTTAATGGAATATGGGAAAGAGAAAAGTCATGATTTTCATATTTTCTTATTTTACTTTCCATTTTTTCTAAAAAAGTAAGATTTCTCAGCCCAAGAAAATCAATTTTTAATAAGCCTATTTTTTCTAAATCCCCCATGGCCATTTGTGTAAGATAGACCTCACTCTGTCCATTCATAAGGGCTGTGTAATTCACTAAAGGTTTTTGACTAATGACAACTCCTGCTGCATGTGTGGAAACATGACGAGGAAGTCCTTCAAGTTTGGCGGCTATATGGAATAATTTTTTTAATGGAAGAGAACTTCTTATATATTCTTTTAAAGGTTCCGACCTTTGCACAATCTGAACGAGTCCGTCACTCGTGCCTTTTGGAATATGCTTCAATATATAAGCCGAGTCGCTTTCATCTACTGCCATCACTTTAAACAACTCTCTTAAAACACTCCTTGCAGCGAATGTACCAAACGTGCAGATTTGAGCTACATGTTTTTCTCCATATTTACGGCTAACATACTCGATCACTTCATCTCTTCTATGATCAGGAAAGTCAATATCTATGTCCGGCATATTCACCCTTTCAGGGTTTAAAAACCTCTCAAATAATAGGTTATACTCTAGAGGGTCAATTTGAGTAATGTTTAAAAGATAAGCGACGATAGAACCTGCCGCCGACCCTCTGCCTGGTCCGGCATGAATTCCCTGCCGCCGTGCATAAGCTATAAAGTCCCAGACAATTAGAAAATAATCACTGAAATCCATCGAGGTGATAACATTTAATTCATGTTCCAATCGTTCCTGGGCTACTACTCTTCTTTGTTGGTACTTTTCATCTAACGCCTCATAACACAATTCCATTAAATAGTCGTCCGCGCTCTTATCTTCAGGAACTGGATAGGAAGGAATTAACTGCTGATCCAGTGACATTTGAAGATCACATTTTTCAGTAATCTTAGCAGACTGCTCAATGACTTCAGGCCACCAGTCCTTAAATAAATTTTCCATTTCATCACTTGATTTTAAATATTCATGCTGAACTCTTTCTTCTGCATCTGATGCCAGCCTTTTCCCTTCTTCTATAGCCTGAAGCGCTTGATAAGCTGATGCATCCTCTTGTTTTAGATATTTAACTTCTCCTACAGCAACCACTGAGAGCCGTTTATCAGAAGTCCACTCTTTTAATGGCTGGTGAATCTGCCTTTCTGAATGAAGATCACGGTCTTTTATACTTAGATAGAGGTCATTTGATGAAAAAATGGATTTCCAATACTCCAGCCCACGTTCCAGTTCACTGAACTCACGCCTGGATAGTGGTTCAGCCCAGGGAGAGGAAGAGGTCATAATTATTGCGAGCAGCCCATCTTTATATGAATTCATATAGGATAAAGGCAGAGACTCTTTTTGTGTTTGTATGTAAGAACTTAATCTCATTAAATTCTGATAACCCTTATAGTTTTTAGCCAGAAAAAGTACAGGAAAATCTCCTCCGTCCGAGTACAAGCTGGTCTTCATACCAATAAGCGGCTTAATCCCTCGCTTTTGACAGGCTTGATAAAATGCCACACTTCCACTCATCACTTCTTCATCTGTCAAAGCCAATGCTTGAAATCCCAGCTCACTTGCCCTCTCTGCCAATGAGTCAATTTTCACAGTACTCTTCATTAAACTATATCCGCTTTGAACATTTAAGTGAGTAAAAGCCACCGTCTTCACCTTCTTTCCTTCTCAATTATAGCGGGATGAGATGCGACTTGAAAGCCTCCTGCATATTTCCTCTGTACACACCATATTTTCATAATAACAACACAAAAACAAGCTGGCGAAAAGAGGGACAAGATGGACGACCGCTTAATCATATCCATGACTCAATGCTTCTTTATCGCATTTGGGGTTATTGTAGGGGGCACTATTATCGGAAGTATCGGAAGCTATGTAACAGGGGAAGCTCCTTTAACTGCCATGTTCCGTATTGCAAAAGGGCTTAGAATCTGGGCGATTGTGGCGGCTATCGGTGGCACGTTCGATGCAATAAGCAACTTTGAAAAAGGAATTTTTGATGGATCTACCTTTGATTTGTTCAAACAAGTCATGATCATCGTAGCAGCTATGGGAGGTGTCAAAGCAGCACTATTATTATTTGAGTGGCTGCTTGGAGAGGAAGTGACCTGATGCATATCCCGCCACTGTATAGGAAGAAAGAGTGGAGGCGTTTTTTTGCAGGGATGGTATTTGGAGCAGTTATAGGATACTTGTTTTTTCTATTCATATATGGACAGCTGCAGGAGAAATATACTGAGGAACATATCGAACTTAATTCCAAATTAAGCGAAATGGAAGCCAAATACGAAGGAATGCTTAATAATCAAAAAGAAGAAACGGAAAATCAGCCATTTACTGTAGTGGATATTTCCGTTTCTTACACAAACGCAAAAAAATTAGAGATAGACCTTCTGACTCAGCATCAGCTGACTACCCTCGTCAAGGAACAGCTTACATCAGTACCTGGTAAAGACTTGAAGGTCGTGGCTGATCAAGTCGACCTAATTATATCTACGATAGAAAATAAAAATTATGTAGTTGACGATTTTACTTACGAACTAAAAGTAGCAAAGCTAATTGCATCGCAGGTCCTAAAAATTCATCTGGAAATTAAACTTGTACGTTAAACAAAAACCAGCAGGGGCAACCCTGCTAGTTTTTATAGTTCATACAAACCTCTTCAAGCTCTCTGGAAATCTCTTCCGTTTCCTCCCATGAGGAAGCTGAAGCTCCGGCAGCCATAGGATGTCCGCCTCCGTCATGGTTCGCTGCTATTTCATTAATAACCGGGCCTTTAGAACGAAGTCTGACCCTGATAATATTGTCTTCCTCTACAAAGAACGCCCAGGCCATTACACCCTCGATATCGCCCAACAATCCAACCAGCATACTAGTTTCTGAAGCCGTCACCTCAAAGTCTTCCAATACTCGCTTTGGTAATGCTACCGTAGAGCATCCAGCTTTGGTGACTGTGAAGTTCTGCAGTACATACCCTTTAAGTTTAGCGACTTTAACAGGAGTTTTATATAGTTCATTATAGAGGGCTGGACGGTCAAATTCATAATTTACTAACTCGGCAGCATACGTAAGTGTTCTATGTGTTGTACTAGGGAATAAAAAACGCCCGGTATCACCGACAATACCTCCATAGATTAATCGGGCGGCTTGTTCATTCAAAGTAAATAATTCTTCATTCCATTGAGTGTACAAATGATAAATCATTTCACAAGTGGAGCTTGCCGATGTATCCACCCACTGGATATCTCCATATCGATCCACCTCTGGATGATGGTCAATCTTTATGAGAAGATCACCGTCTTTGTATCTTTGATCATCTATTCGTGCCTGATTGGCAGTATCACAAACAATCACTAGTGCACCTTGATAAGCTTCATCAGGGACGGAGTCCATCCGCGCAAAAAAATGTAATGAAGGTTCTTCTTCCCCTGTAATCAATATATTCTTATCCGGGAAACTTGCCTTAATCATCTCTGCCAGTCCTGCCTGGGACCCATAAGCATCCGGATCAGGCCTTACGTGCCGATGGATAATAATCTTTGGATATTTTTTTATCGCTTCCGCAATAGCCTTTATACTCATTAACAAAACCCTCTCTATACTTAGCCTTTTATAATTAAATCATATATTTCTTTTCACAGGTAGCCATTTCAATGAAAACAAGCTACAATAAAGGAGAAAAAATTTAACTTCAGGAGTCGATACATTGTGATAATATTTCCTGTTCTAATTTTGGTGTCCTTAGTTCTTTATATTTATTACAAAGTTATGATCGTAAGGACCAAAGATCCTTTAACCCAAGATTATTTGAATAGTAAATCAAAAATATTTTTAGGAAGTTTCATCTTCTTTTTTGGAATCAACCAATATATGTTTTATGAGACAAAACTTTCTTTATTTATTGGTATTCTATTTCTTGCACTTGGAATTTTCCAAACTAAAGAAGGATGGAAGGCTGCAAAACATTACCGTAATGAATTTCAAAAACATCAGGCTAGTGTTCAATCTTAAATCAAAAGCCGCTGCTTAACTGCAGCGACTTTTTTTATTTATCGATCAATCAACTGAGCCATCAATAAGGCCTTGCCTACAATAGATCCTTCATGGTGAACTTCTATGTCTACTTTAGCGAATTTACGTCCTACTTCTAAGATATTAGGGGCAATAATGACTTCACTTTCAATTTGCACGGGCTTTATAAAATAGACAGAAATATTTTCTACTACAAGATCTCCCTTTTTATATTTTCTTAACAGTCTGCTTGAGGATTCTGTTATTAGAGAAATAAACACCCCATAAGACATAGTGCCCAGCTGATTTGTCATTTGCGGAGTGACCATTGTTTTAAGTACATGTTCATTTTCTTCATTCTTTACGATTTCAAGTTGGTTCGTGGCTAAATCATCAATCGTCTCTCCGACTTGCGGTTGTCTCTGTATCTGCTGCAAAGCTTTCAGTACATCCTGGCGGGATATAATTCCCTGCAATTTATGAGAAGGATCCACCACAGGCATTAATTCAATTCCTTCCCAGACCATCACGTGAGCAGCGTTTGCTAAGGAGGTTCTTACATGGACGGTCATTGGGTTCCGAGTCATAACTTTGTCTATTCTCATGGAGGTTTCTTTTCCAATAACATCTTTGGATGTTACAATCCCGACAACTCGATTATGTTTATCTACGACTGGATAACGGCTGTGCTTTGTCTCATTATTAAATTCATGCCATTTTTCCACTTGATCATCTACTACTAAAAACTTAGTTTCTTGAAAAGAAGTATAAATATCATCAATTAAAACAATTTCTTTTTTAATTAATTGATCATAAATCGCACGGTTAATCATTGTAGCTACTGTGAACGTATCATAGCTGGTTGAAATGACAGGAAGTTCTTTCTCATCTGCTAATTGCTTCACTTGATCGGTTGTATCAAAACCTCCAGTTATGAGGACAGCTGCTCCTTCTTTAATAGCTAATTCATGTGCATTGGTCCTGTTCCCAACAATAAGCAGGGAACCCGCTTCTGTATAACGCATCATTGCATCGAGCTTCATGGCTCCAATTACGAATTTACTTAACGTCTTATAGAGCCCTTCTCTTCCACCAAGTACCTGACCATCCACAATATTTAGAATTTCTGCGAAGGTCAGTCGTTCAATATCCTCCTTCTTTTTCTTTTCAATTCGAATGGTTCCAACCCGTTCCATGGTACTGACTAAATTTTGGTTTTCAGCCTCTTTAATCGCACGGTAAGCTGTACCCTCACTAACATTCAAGGCTTTTGCGATACGACGAACGGAAATTTTACTACCGACCTCTAATGTTTCAATATACTCCAGTATCTGTTCATGTTTTGTAGCCATACGCCCACCATTCTTTCTAACTGTACTAATTAATAACCTTATTATTGTTATTATACAAGTGATACAGTTACTTCGCAATTTCTGTTGGGATATGATTTATTTTCATTAAAAAGTCTTCCATCTATAATAGATGGAAGACTACGTTAAGTTGATATTAAAGGTCTAAAGTGTCTCCAGGTTCTAGAGCCATTCCTTTACCAGGCTTCACTTGCTCAGCGAAACCTTTCCCGTCCTGATTAATCAATTCAAAAGTGTTGTAGTGAATAGGAACAACCTGTTTAGCCTGAAGCCATTCAGCAGCTGTCAGGGCATCTTCAGGACCCATAGTAAAATTATCACCAATTGGAAGGAAAGCGAGGTCGATGTTATTACGTTCCCCTATCATTTTCATATCAGAGAATAGCCCTGTATCGCCTGCATGGAAAATAGTTTTTCCTTCAATTGTTAAGAGGATGCCTGTTGGCATTCCTGTATAAACAATTGTTCCATCTTCTTCTGTATAGGATGAACCATGAAACGCCTGAGTGAATTTCACATGGCCAAAGTCAAATTCATGACCTCCCCCTATATACATTGGGTGGGCGTTTAACTCTTTGTTTCCAAGATAAGTGGCTAGCTCAAACGGAGCAACAATTTGGCAATTATTGCGTTTTGCAATCTCAAAGGTGTCTCCTACATGATCATTGTGACCATGTGTGAGTAAAATGACGTCCGGATTCACTTCATCTGCGTTAAGATCAGTGTTTCCATTTTCAGAAATAAACGGATCAATTAAAATCGTTTTGCCATTCGCTTCTACCTTTACTACAGAATGTCCATGATAAGATACTTTCACTTTACCACTCCTTATTCATTAGTTTTCCTCGTTTAATAGTTTTGCCAGGCACTTTCATACTTTTGTATTAAATGAGGATCTATTAATGTATTTGGCTTTAAGGGAACAACTTCCCCTTCACGGTTTACAATTTCCCGGTCTTCGTCTTTTCCAAACACTGTCATAGACTTTAACACTTCATCTGTTAGAAATTCTGTTTCGGCTTGAATTGAAATCTCTTCAACTTTAATTGGCTCCCTGCTTGCCATAACAAACCCCCAGTTACCGAAACTTGGGATATCCACATGAAGATTTACTGTATGTAATCCCGTCGATTCTATTGTTTTACTTATCGTCCAGTAGACACTGGGAGCAAACACAGGACTAGTGGCCTGAACCATTGCTGCACCCCCAGGTTCCAGATGATTCCGGAGTAAGGAATAAAATTCTCTGGTGTAGAGCTTATTTAAACTCTCATTATTGGGGTCTGGCAAATCGGAAATAATAATGTCATACCAATCCTCAGACTTTTCTAAAAATTCGAAAGCATCCTCGTTTCGCACCTGAACTCGTTCATCTGATAGTGCTCCTTCGTTTAACTGTAATAAATGATAATTATTCTTCGCTAAAGTGGTTACAGCCGGGTCTAAATCTACTACCGTAATATTTTTGATTTTCTCATACTTTAATAGTTCCTTTACGGCAATTCCATCTCCCCCGCCGAGAACGAGTACATTTCCCTTAGCTTCTGCATTAGCAACTGTAGGATGGATCAGCGTTTCGTGGTAGCGGTATTCATCTGAGGAACTAAATTGCAGCGAACCATTTAAGAACATACGAGTGTCTCCCTGCTCTTTTGTTACGACTATTTTTTGATAGGCACTTTCCTCCATGTGAATAATTGGATCTTTGTATAACTTCTGTTCGAAGGAAAACGCTAATTCTTCCCCGAAGAATAAACCGCCAATTAAAAGAATCGCAATAAAAACAGCTGCACTTGTGTGAAGAACTAAGCGCTTAATTTCAGATCGAAATAAATATAAAACGACTAAAGCTACCGATAAATTGATACAGGCTACAAAAAAGGCACTTTTAACCATACCCATTTGGGGCCGCAGATAGAAGGCAAATAATAACCCTCCTATCAGACCTCCTGCGTAATCAGAAAACAACACTCTAGCTGTACTCCGGTTCAGTTCTACTCCAATTTCATTAGCTTTTCGAATTAATATGGGCAATTCAAGACCAGTCAATCCCCCGATTGTAAAAGTTATAAGATACAGAAACAACGCATCAGTACCTGAGGGAGCAAATGCCGTCATCCCAAACATGATAAAGCTTGAAAAACCACCAATAAGTGCAACCATGAACTCAATCCATATAAACGTAATAATGAGGTTTTTCATAACACGCTCGCTGATACTGGCCCCTACACCCATTCCGGTTAGAAATAAACTGATGGTCAGGGTGTACTGTTTCACCCCATCTCCAAGGATATAGGACCCTAGTGCCCCGAACAGAACCTCAAATATAATTCCGCATATAGAAACGATTCCCGAAGCCCAATAGATTAGATGACTTTTTCTCTTGCCGTTTGTTTCCAAATTTGTTCACTCCAACCCGTAAATTTCGGATTCTGTTGTTATCCCTCAAAAAAGCCACTATGCTGGTACTCATAGTGGCTTTCCTAAGATATCCATTGTTATCTATGTAATTGACGCTCCAATTACAAAAGCAAGGCCAATGGACACACCCATCGAAATGATCCCTACTGCCGTATTATTAGCTTTAAGTTGAGTTTCCACTGAAAATTTACGAGTAAGCATTTCAAATAATAGATAAGCGATCATTTGAAGGAAGACTCCATAAGCGCCCCAAATTAATGTATCCCAAACGGTAAAGCTGTGATAAATAGCAAACGAAAGAACTATACAAATCCCGATAATCTTCCCTGATATGGACATGGCTATAGCCTGATTGCCTTTTTTTACTTCATCCCAGTCCTTATACTGTCGTGTTAACCATTCAAATACTAAAAGTCCAATCACTACTACTATTACAGCAATGACAAAATATCCTAATGTAGCTAAAAACGGTTCCATGCTGATTACCTCCTTTATTTTCCTGTTCCTGGCCCTCCACCGCGAGTTGAAGACCCACGAAGAGACCCTGAAGTTCCTGTATTATAATTCCCGTACATCCCATATCCGCCGTAGCAGTTTCCTGATTGCCTGCATGTATTGCTTTTTCGGTTATACCAGTCGTTTGAACCAAGCATTCGGTTTAACAGGATAGCCGTAAACATCCCATTAAAGAAACCTGGTGAATAGTGATTTCTAACAAACTGATCAGAAGCCAGTTCAATAGTGATAACGTCTGGTTCTTCTTCACTTTCCTGAATAATTACAAAGTGGTCCGGATAAACGAGTGCTTGTTTATCCTCCTGCCTTTCACTGATTTCTTCGGGCGTTATAGCACCAGCTAAAGCATCAGCTACTTCCGTAAGAGTCAATTCTCTGGTCATGTATATGCGTGAAGTAGTTCCCTGGTCAGATCGTACAGTGTCTAACAAAGGAAAGTTTTGTTGAATTAAGTCTTCAACTGAATCCGCTTCCGAATTTTCTATTTTATTTAAAATTTCAGAACGATCAGGTTCACTGGGAAGTTCTCCATATGTATCTTCTATATTTGAACCTGAAATACCTCTCATTGGATTCCCATTTCCAAACACATTAAACAAAAGAACGATAGCAATTATACCAACGACAAATATGCCTCCATATTCTCTCAATGCAGCTCCTCCCCTCTTCTCTAAAATATCCGTGCCTGACGCAGTGTCAGGCACGGAGTATCATTTGCATACTAGTTATTTTTTATTCATCTTCTTCTTTAATTCATCCAGTTCATTATCTACACTGTCATTATTATTCAATTCTTCAAACTCATCATCGAGGGAACGGCTTTCAGAGGACATATCTTCGCTTGTTTCAGCTTCTGCTTCATGCTGCATGACCTTCTCTTCCATACGCTCAAAGCCTTGACGCGACTCATCCCCGCCGATATTAGACATTGTACGATTCATCTTCGTACGAGTCTTCGCAGATTCAGCACGCGCTTTTAGTGAATCTTTTTTCAGTTTCATTTCCTGATATTCTTTCTTCATTTCGTCCAATTTTTGGCGCAGATTACTGGAATCAGTTTGGGCACGCTCCCAGGACGCTTTTAATTGATCTGCCTGCTCCTGATGATTCTTCTTATCTTCAAGTGCACGGCGAGCTAAATCTTCATTTCCAGCTTCAATGGCTTGCTCAGCCTGCTGCATACGTTTATCAACAATTGCTTGAGCATCATCATATTTACGATTCAGCATTTTCTCATTGGCAATTTGTTTAGCAACCGCACTTTCAGCTTCGCGGATGTCATTTTCCATATCTCTCATAAATTGGTCCAGCATTTTCACAGGATCTTCTGCTTTATCGAGCATGGAGTTTAATTCTGAACCTACTACTGTTTTAACACGTTTGAAAAATTTAAACATTTACAATTCCTCCTTTATTATTTGGAACCAGCAATTATTTTAATCTCATAAGCTTCAATATCATGACCGTAACTAACTTCTACTTCACTACCCCACGCTTCCAGACTGAGATAACTTTCTTCATCTTCTGAAAGATAATCCGCATAATGAGTGGTACGGCCATTAATATTTTTACTTCTGCCTTCCCCTGTAACACGTGCTTCTCCTTCTTCATCCTTATAATAGGATTTTCCATCATATTGAAGTTCTTTTGGATAAGGGGTGGAAACCGGGAGCTTAATCGTTTCGTAAATTCCAAGCTCAAGCTCATCATCCATTTCAGCCGATAACCATTTGGTAGATTGACCTTCCAGGAGCTGGTAAGCAAACCACTCATATGATCCGTCCCGGTAGGTGATCTTACCCACCACCTCATAATCCACAAGATCGTATGTGAGAATATCTCCTATCTGAATATTCAACACGGTTCTTTCTTCTACTTCAGGAACTTGTTTCTTTTGGTTGGAAAACAATCTTGAAAAGAATCCCAAATACTCACCTCACCTTTCACTA
Source organism: Halobacillus halophilus DSM 2266 (assembly GCF_000284515.1). Lineage (GTDB taxonomy): Bacteria > Bacillota > Bacilli > Bacillales > Halobacillaceae > Halobacillus > Halobacillus halophilus. The sequence goes on from NC_017668.1 coordinate 2,741,255, forward strand.
AGACCCTGTGTACTTTTATCTACGTGCCTGGATACCCTTTGGTTTCACTTTTTAAAAAGTTTTCTCCTATTATCGTATCAGACTTTTGATCTAAATGCCTGTTTAGCGTATTTCTTCATTATTATTTTTTTCATTTTTTTCCCTTATTCACCTCTTTGAAAACTGAATGTGTCGCGTATAATCAAAATTCAAATAATTTATAAAGGAGTGGAAATATATGAAGGTATTAGAACAAGCAAGTAACTTTGTAGGGAAAACCTTTGCAATCTGGGTGTTACTGTTTGCGGTGTTATCATTTTTTATTCCATCAGGTTTCTCATGGATCGCTCCCTATATTGTGCCATTATTAGGAATCATTATGTTCGGAATGGGACTTACTTTATCTAAAAAGGACTTTCAAGAAGTGTTTAAAAGACCAAAGGACGTGGCAGTAGGAGTGGGAGCGCAATTTATACTTATGCCACTGCTGGCTTTCTTCCTAGTCACAATCCTTCCAGTGTCAACAGAAGTAGCTGTTGGAGTTATTCTTGTAGGATGCTGTCCTGGAGGAACTTCTTCAAACGTAATGACTTATCTATCTAAAGGAGACACAGCTCTTTCTGTTTCTATTACCGCTGTATCTACCTTGCTCGCTCCAATATTTACACCCTTCCTAGTCTGGCTGTTTGCCAGTCAATGGCTGCCGGTGTCTGCTGGAGATTTATTCCTATCAATTGTACAGATCGTCCTTTTCCCAATTCTTCTGGGGCTTGGTGTGAAAGCTTTACTTGGTAGAAAAGTAGAGGCAGGAGTGAAGGCCCTTCCTCTCGTATCCGTACTCTCGATTGTTGCCATTGTAGCGGCCGTCGTTAGTGTCAATCAAACTCAAATTGCTCAGACGGGAGCAGTCATTTTCGCAATCGTTGTCCTTCACAATTCTCTAGGATATTTAACTGGATACATGTTAGGAAAAATCTTCAACATGGAACCTGCTAAGCAACGAGCAGTTTCTATAGAAGTCGGTATGCAGAATTCCGGGCTTGGTGCTTCATTGGCCGCCGTTCACTTCAGCCCTCTCGCTGCCGTTCCAAGTGCCATTTTCAGTGTATGGCATAACATATCCGGACCAATTATTGCCACCTTATTCCGAAAACAAAAAGAGAGAAGTCGCAGGAACGAAGAAACAAAAACCATACATTCAGCCTCTTAAAAGAAAAAATTCACTAAAGTCGCAGCAACTTTTTTCATAAGCAGCGTCTTCAACTAAAGGGCCGTTTAGTTGAAGACTCAGTTTCGAGATATCTTAGGTCCGTTGCTGATATAGAGAGGGGCTGGCTACGGAAACAACTCGCTTTCCTGCGGGGAAACTGGCAAGCCTCCTCGCTCGTTTCACTCCCTGTGGGGTCTCGCCTAACTCCTTCTCCCGCGGGAGTCTCGTCGTTTCCTCCGCCATCCTATGTTTGAGGAGTGAACGGACCCTATAAGAAAGGTAATCGTTCTCGATCAGACTTAACCCCTTATATATCAGGGGTTGTACACTTAAATAAGCTAGATACTCTTTTGCTCTCCCGTTAATTTTAGTAGGTATTTTTGGTGGATTTCGAGTTTCTTATTCGGCCAGGTCCGGAGGGGGACGATGTAGACTCCTGCGGGAGGAACATGATCGGTGAGATCCCGCAGGGCTGTTAAGCCCGAGGAAGCTCAGCACATATAAGAAGTTCGACTAAGATCGCCACGTCCTGTGGCAACGTCGAACGACCCTGCGTTGTGCAGGGCCGGAAAGCGAAATCGTCCCCCTCCGGACCTTCCGCTCCTCCTATGTCTCGAAACTGAGTCTTCAACAAACGGGAGCTTATCTTTAACTGGGAACTATGGTTGAACACTCAATCAAAATAGAAGAAGCGAAGGGAGCAGTATCCCTTCGCTTCTTTTCGTTTATTTACTGATGAATTAAATCTTTCGCATCCGCGTATTCGAGTCCCTGGGCTTCCGCAACGGCACGGTAAGTAACGTAACCTTCAAGTGTATTTATTCCTTTAAAGAGAGATTCATTCTCCTGGCAGGCTTTTTTATAGCCTTTGTTAGCTAACTGCAAGGCATAAGGAACGGTCACATTCGTCAATCCAATCGTGGATGTTCTAGGTACAGCTCCGGGCATATTAGCCACAGCATAATGGAGCACACCATGTCTTTCATAAGTAGGGTTATCGTGAGTAGTAATTCGATCTGTTGTTTCAAAAATACCGCCTTGATCAATAGCCACGTCTACTATAACAGAACCTTCCTTCATCGATTTAACCATATCTTCGGTAACCAGTTTCGGAGCCTTGGCTCCGGGGATGAGAACTGCTCCAATTACCAGGTCTGACTCTGCCAATGATTCCTGAAGATTTAAGGGGTTCGACATAAGAGTGTTAATATCTGAACCGAAAATATCATCCAATTGCCTTAATCTTTCCGGGTTTAAATCAATGATTGTGACATCTGCCCCAAGACCCATGGCAATCTTTGCAGCATTAGTTCCGACAACACCGCCTCCAATAACTGTTACTCGGCCTCTACGTACTCCTGGAATTCCACCGAGAAGAATTCCTTTACCACCATGAGAACTTTCCAGAAATTGTGCTCCAATTTGAGAAGCCATTCTCCCAGCTACCTCACTCATAGGGGTAAGAAGCGGAAGAGATCCATTGGGGGCTTGCACCGTTTCATAGGCAATCGCTATTACATTTTTCTTAACTAAAGCTTTCGTAAGTTCAGGCTCAGGTGCCAGATGCAAGTAAGTAAATAATATAAGACCATCAAAGAAATATTCATACTCCTCAGGAAGTGGTTCTTTAACCTTCATCACCATTTGCTGACTCCATGCTTCCTTGGCAGATAATACAATGCTTGCTCCCGCTTCCTTATATTGAGCATCAGTAAAACTAGAGCCAGTTCCTGCATTAGTTTCTACAAAAACTTCATGACCTGCGTTGGTCAAAGTTACAACTCCTGCAGGCGTCATCGCTACTCTGTTTTCATTATTTTTAATCTCTCTTGGCACTCCAATTTTCAAGGCCGTTCAACCTCCTATTCCATTCTCTCTATTTATCGATTTCCACTATAACATGATTATTCAATAGAAAGTAGATGTTTATTTTGAAAGCCCTTTCATTGTATCAAAACAGGACCTAAATGGTTACCTTTTATCAAATATTGAAATATTCAGTTTTCACCTGTACCTGTGGATCACATCGACACCGCCCGTAACCTCATATATAGCTCCTGTTATCATATCCGAGTCTTCATGGCACAAGAACTCAATAGTACGGGCTATATCTTCCCCTGTGCCCGGTCGTCCAATCGGAGTACACCCATCCTTTGTTTTTCGCCCATTCTCGATGGTGGATTCTTTCCACTCCCCCACAATATTTCCAGGACACACCATATTAGAAGTAATGCCATACTCAGCTTCTTCGTAAGCGACCGTTTTAGTAAGAGATACAAGACCAACTTTTGCAGCAGCAAATGCAGACCGGTAAATCCAACCAGAAGCCGAACCAGCTCCTTGAAAACCATAATTTATAATTCGTCCAAAACACTGCGCTCTCATGTAAGGAACCGTCAGTTTCATTAAATGGAAAACGGCATCAAGATTTCCTTTGACCATAGAGTTCCACTCTTCCGTAGAATAATCCATCAATTTTTTACGTTCAAATATATAAGGTCCCGCATTATTAATTAAATAATCTATTCTTCCAAACCTTTGAATGGTTTCTTGGATTAAAGTCTGTAAATCCTGTAGTTCTGTCACATCAGCTTTCATTATATGGATCTTGTCCTTCTTCTCCGGGAATTCTTCATACAACGTCATGGCTGATTTTTTATCATTTAAATAGGTGACAGTCACTGATATGTCTTTCTTAATGAACTGCTCAGTAACTTTCCTGCCCAAACCTTTAGATCCAGCGGTTATAATCGCATGCCTCATTTTCAATCCCCCCACATTGATCTTTTACTTTCATACTATTTATTTACAAGCCCCCCTGCCTTATGTACAATAAAATGCGGCAGAGAGGACGTGGATGTAATGAAGGCAGCTGCCTCACGTAAAGAGTTAATTGAAACGATCGGTTTAGAAGCGGTTCCAAAAAAAAGACAAAACACTTCATGGTATCGCTTTGCATTTATCCAAATTGCCGTAGCGGCCAATGCAGGGAATTTTCTAGTACCTGCACTGGCCGTGCTGGAAGGTGGTCTATCCTTTTGGAACGGGGTTCTTACAACATGTATCGGAGCAATTTTGGGTTTCTTATTTGTCTCTTATTTATCGTTACCCGGGGCTCGTTTAGGAATCCCTGCGCAATACGCCATACGCACAATTCTCGGAGTGCAGGGAGCTCGTTTTCTCTCATCTCCTATTCGAAGTATAACCTCCCTCTATTGGTTTAGCGTACAGACCATAGGCGGTACATATGTCATTCAGCAGCTTTTCATTCGGATGACAGGCCAAGAGGTGCCTTTTTTACTGTTCTCAATCCCTTTATCTATACTGATGGTAATCCTGGCCATAATAGGTTTTGATGCTGTAAAAAAAGCCACCACTTACTTTCTTCCCCTCCTTTTACTTGGAGAGTTTACGATTATATATATATACTTTACTACAAATCACGGGGACACCGCATGGTTTACATTCCAATTGGAGCCTATGCAGGGTTCTTTAACCACTATGTTTTTCTATGCCAGCTTGGCTTTTGTACAATATGTCTCTGGCGTAAGTGCTTCTGCCGATATGACCCGCTATGCAAAAACTCCGGCCCATGGGTTCTGGGGATTGCTCATAGGAAATGGGATCGGCTTCTTTATTACAGCCTTAATCGGGTGTGCATCCGCCTATTTATTCCATGATATTAACCCTTATGTATCTTCAAGCGGTCAAACAGACTCCCCTGTTATTATTGGTATAATCACGTTAACCGCAGTAGTGTCCATGATTTCGATTAACATTAGCAATGCTTATACCGGAGGATATAGTTTACTAAATACTTTCAGCCGTCTGACGCGCGTTCAAAGTGCGGTCATGTTTGGATTTCTAGGGGTCTTATTAAGTGGCTTCCCCTCACTGGTCAATGAAGCTGAATCTTATATTTCATTACTCGGAGGTTTGATCATACCAATTTCTGCAGTCATCTCAGGCGATTATCTAATCGTTAAACGACTGCATCTGGATAAAAAAGCTATTGAGCAATTAACGAAAACATCGAGTATTAACCCTTATGCTTTGATTTTTATCATTCTTGGAAGTCTCATGTATTTCAGTTTTCCTGACAACTGGTCGCCTGGGTTTATCACATTTACAGTATTAATGGTTACCTATCCATGGTTTATGAAACATAAGACGTGGAGCTAGTAAGATCAGTAATCAAACACAATAATCCCACCCCGTTTTAATAGGAGGTGGGATTATCTTTTTACTGGCTTGACTTTTTCTTCGGCTCATCATTCTTTTTTATGGACTGATAACTTTCATTCAGTGGTGCAGTCATTTCTCTCTCTAACTTTTGTTCACGTTCTATCGGATTTTCTGGTTTCTTCATTTTCTCACCTCTTTCTTAAAGTTCACAAAACTCACTAAATTATGCTTGAATTATAAGTCTAAATCAAAATAGAACATGATATAATAAAGGTGAGAAATAGGAAGGGGGCATTCATAATGGCATTCGAGTACAAAGATATTGTTGTAGCAGTGGATGGTTCAGAAACCGCAGAGGGTGCTTTCAAAAAAGCAATTGATATTGCTAATCGAAATGATGCTAAGCTGGTTCTAGCACACGTAGTAGACACTCGAGCTTTTGCTACGGTAGAGGCTTACGATCGTTCTTTAGCCATACGTGCAGAAAAGTACGCGACGGATTTATTGAATGATTATAAGTCTAAAGCTGAGAAAGCCGGCCTTACCAATGTAGAAATAGTTGTGGAGTATGGTTCCCCAAAAATTAAAATTGCTAAAGATGTGGCCCCAAAACATAATGCAGACCTTATCATATGCGGGGCTACCGGTCTAAATGCCATGGAACGCTTTTTCATTGGTAGTGTTTCCGAGCATATTACCCGTTATGCCACTTGTGATGTCCTTGTCGTACGTCCTGAAAAACCAGTTGTAGAAGAATAATAATAACCCCCATCTTAATTGATGGGGGTTATTATTATTCTTCTTTATTAATTTCTCGTACAACATGCGAGATTTCCGGCAGTATCAGACGGTCCATAGCGAGTTTTACCGCACCGCTTGACCCTGGCATCGAAAAAATAGCTGTTTTCTCACTAACTCCTGCAGTTGCTCGAGATAAAAGAGCAGCTGAACCTATATCTTCATTATAGCTCAGCATGCGGAATAGCTCACCGAAACCGGGGATCTCTTTTGTAATTAATGCTTGAACGGCTTCAATCGTCACATCTCGCTCTGCAATACCCGTTCCTCCATTTAAGAGAACTACGTCTATATCCGGGTCAGTCAATCCTAGTTTAACAGCCTCTGCTATTCTCTTTTGATCATCCTTAACAATCTTATATTCATTAACCCTGTGCTGAGATTTTTCTGTAAGTTTTTCGATAATAATCTTTCCGCTTTTATCTGTATCTATATTTCGTGTATCACTTATGGTAAGAACCATGCATCTTACCGATGAAGGAGCTTCTCTTTTATGATCTTCGACTGCCATCACGCTCTTCCCCCTTATGATCCAGCAAGTACCGATATTGATAAAATTTCATTGCAAAATCAGTTACTTGTCTTGTTAAATGGTAATTGGAATAAGCTCCTATCGCTATACTTATAAAAGGAAGACCCTGAAAGATTTTTTTGCGGAACATTACAATAAACATCGATTTGAAACATTGTTTAATGGGCTGTTCAAGCCATGATTCATTTGTAAGCTGATCGTTCCCTTCAAAAACATAAGGATGTTCATTACGATTTACTTCATCCATCAACTCATCCCACGCGTGGACCTGAAGCCGTTTAGGCAGCGTAGCTGCGTGAAAAACCTTTAGAGAAATCATCATTTCATAAGGGTGATTCATTTCATGACCAAAAGTCAAACCAATCAACTGCACGGCACGAATGTTCATTACCATCATTAGAGGATAGTCAAGCCCGAGTAACAGCCACCCTCCTGTACCGGTCAGTCCGCCTTGCGCAAAAGAGTACAGCCTGCCTCTTGCAATTTGCTGCTGAGCAATGTAACTTAGCTGATCTACACTAAGCATCCTCTTCATGTCTGTAATGTTCTCAATTTCTTCTGAGAATACCCGGCCTACAGATAAAATCCGCTGCCTTGCTTCATTCTGAAAAGATGTGCCTTGCAAAAAAGCGTGCGTATGAAAAAACCAAGCGTCGAGTTTTGAAAAAAACTTTTCCTTTACGTCTGGATCCAAATTATAAAAACTTTGGTTGATCCAATCATCATAAATCATTTCAAAGTCGTTGGGCTGGTACCCCCGGTACTGCTCAAGCCAACTATCTACATCTTTTGCTACCCGTTCATAAGTCATGAACAACACCCCCCCACCGGTTCACTCTTCTTATTATTGTAGCCCGAATGTTCAAAAAAAAGCAATGGCTCTCTGATTGATTCAGAAGCCATTGCTTTTAAATATTTATAGTCCTTTTTCTACTGTATCACGAGCAATCATAACTTCCTCATTGGTTGGAATGACCATAACTTTTACCGGGGAATGAGGGTAGTTAACGAATGCTTCTTTACCGCGAATCTGATTTAGAGATGGGTCCCAATACACTCCCATAAACTCTAGACCTTTTAATACGCGCTCCCGCATGGTATAACTGTTTTCACCTACGCCGGCAGTGAAAATGATTCCATCAATTCCATGCATACGTGCGGCATAGGAACCAATATACTTGTGGATGCGTGCAGCAAATACTTCAAGAGCCAGCTCCGCACGCTCATCTCCTTCACTTGCTCGGATCTCAATGTCCCGAAGGTCACTTGAAAAACCGGAAAGGGCTAGCATACCACTCTCTTTATTTAATACATTCATAACTTCATTCGCTGTCTTTCCTGTCTTCTCCATAATAAAAGGTATGAGGGCTGGGTCAATATTTCCGGAACGAGTCCCCATTGTTACACCAGCAAGTGGTGTAAAGCCCATGGAAGTATCAATCGATTTCCCGCCTTCGATTGCAGCGATACTTGCTCCATTGCCTAAGTGGCATGATAACAGTCGCAGCTGTTCTACAGGGCGTCCCATCATCTCTGACGCACGCTCTGATACATATTTATGAGATGTACCGTGAAAGCCGTATTTACGAATGCCATAGTCCTCATAATATTCATAAGGAAGGCTGTAAAGATAGGATTGTTCCGGCATGGACTGGTGGAAGGCTGTATCAAATACTGCAACGTGAGGGACTTCCGGAAGAACCTCGCGGAATGCGCGAATTCCAGTCAGGTTTGCCGGATTATGCAACGGGGCAAGATCTGACACTTCCTCAATTTCCTGAATGACCTGGTCTGTTATTAACACAGATTCACTAAAACGTTCTCCTCCGTGAACTACACGGTGGCCCACGCCATTAATTTCATCTAAAGAATCGATTACGCCATTAGATGTTAATTTATCAAGAAGAATTTTGACCGCTTCTCCGTGATCTGGAATATCAGTAACTGTCTTATCTTTTTCATCATTCACTTCAATTGTAAATACCGCATCCTCAAGTCCGATACGCTCTACTAACCCTTTAGTAATTACAGTTTCTTCAGGCATGTCAATCAATTGAAATTTTAGTGATGAACTGCCTGCATTTATAGCAAGAATTTTATTACTCAACGTTGCTCATCCCCTTACAATTAGGTTCGTATGTTTCTACCACTACCATTTAACCACCCGTTCTCCTCATTTTCAAGGTAGAAAGAATATGATAACGTTTACTTCTTATATTCGTTATTTTCTCACAATTGTGCCGTTTTATATTCATCAAACCATTGATTCATTTGACCGAGTATGTCGCCCATAGCGTTTGGATTTTTAAAGGATGGAAGCTTTACAAGCAGCGCCTGCTTCGGCGGCTTAGTTTCCGGACCTTTCTTCTGAAGGATCAGAATACTTTTACCATGCTTTTCATTTTTGAATAGCGAATCAGATAGCTGAAGCATTCCGACTATATGAGCATTTTCCCTTAAAAAGGTGTTCAGTTCCCGCGACTGGTCACTTTCAAATAAAAAGTTTGGGACGATAAACATTAAATAACCGCCCTCTTTCGTGTAGTTCAACCCTTGTTCAATGAACAAGTGATGCGCATAGGAATGCCCCTCTTCAGCTTTTAGCTGATAACGGGAAGCCTGTACATCGTCTGGATAATAACCTACCGGAAGATCAGCCAGAACAAAATCGACGGGCTCCATCAGGAAAGGTTGCAAACTATCCTGGTGGAAGAACTCAATATTGTTCTTTTGTAAGTTGGCATTGGTTACGGCTAACTGTATGAGCGTAGGATCCACCTCACTTGCATATGCTGTTAATGGCATTTCAAGCTGGTTCATTACAGAAGTAATTAAATTTCCTGAACCTGAGGCAGGATCAAAAAGCTTCAGGTTTTCTTCGTTATCAATGAGTTTAGAAGCCAAATAGCCCATAAACATCGCGACAGAATCAGGAGTGATTAAATGCTGCTGCTGTGTTGCTCCTTTCATACCTTTTAAGATAGCAAGCTGTACGGCTTTTCGAATTTCTTCTTTTTCAAAATTATCCTTATTGATCTTCGTAAGCTCATTGGTAAGCTTCGTTTGAAGTTCTTTGCTCATATCCTTAAAAGGCTGTCCATTGAACAAAATATCTAAGGTTTCAGCAATGGCTTCCAAATAAGTAATATTCATATCTTTAGAAATGGTATCAGCTGTTTCATCTACCCACTGAAATAGTTTTTCTACTTGTTCTTGCTTCATCTTCATTCTCCTTTTCAGCCTGCCTGGTCAACACAAGAAATTGACGCATTTACTTGAAACAGTAATGCGCCAGCTTGTTTGTGTTTGCGCTGTTCCGAATTAAAGTCTACCCCCACCATATCGAATAATGGAGCGGGTTTCAACAATACGCTACTTTACCGATTAGTTTGAAAATTGTGTGCGGGAAGAGCATTATAATGATAAAATGACGATAAAGAATACATAAGGAGGAAGTTTTATGGCTGAACAACGTAGAAACCTATACTTTTATTATCACCCGAACCAGGAGCTGGATGAGAAACTTAAACCACTCTATCAATTAGCAAGAGATAAAGACTTTTCCATCGTGGAAGACTCCAAAAATGCAAATATTATTGTAGCTGTCGGTGGCGATGGGACATTTTTACAGGCTGTGCGAAATACTGGATTCAGACAAGATTGCCTCTATGTTGGAATACGAAGTCAAAATGAAGCAGGCCTTTATTGCGACTTTAGTATAGACAATCATGATGAAATGGTCGAAGCAATGGAAAATGCCGAAGTGGAAGTTCGTAGATTTCCAATTATTGAAGCAACTGTCAATAATGAATCCACCTTCTATTGTTTAAATGAATGCAGTGTGCGGTCCACTTTAATTAAATCCATTGATGTAGATGTCTATATTGATGACCTTCTCTTCGAAACATTCAGGGGAGATGGGCTTATCGTAGCCACTCCTACTGGCAGTACCGGTTATAATAAGTCCACAAAAGGCGCTGTAGTAGATCCCAAGTTACCATGTTTCCAGGTTAGTGAACTAGCTTCCTTAAACAACAATCGCTTTAGAACTCTGGGCTCTTCTTTTATTTTAAGCGGTGAGCGCACATTAAAACTGCATGTTAGACAGGATGGAAATGACTATCCGATTATCGGCATGGATAATGAGGCTTTTTCAATTCGTAATATCTATGATGTTACGGTTCGCCTAAGTGATCAGGTGGTAAAAACCGTCAAGTTGAAAAACAATTCTTACTGGGACCGTGTCAAGCGCACCTTCCTTTAATAATATTATAATAAGTAAAATCCGGAGCGGCAGATCCCGCTCCGGATTTTTTTAACGTTGGTAGACAATTTCCTCATCTACTACTGTCATCGTAACAGTAGCATCGGCCAATTCATGAGGCTTTAGCGCAAAAAGATCGCGATCAAGGATAGTAAAATCTGCAATATAACCTGACTTTATGACTCCTTGCGTATCCTCTCTTGCAATGGCCATAGCACTTCCTTTCGTATATAAAGATATGGCTTCAAAGACCGAAAGTTTTTCTTCAGCTTGATACACCAAATGATCGTATGTGGCTCTTCGATCTACAGCAGCCCGAATGCCCAATAAAGGATTAATTTCTTCAATAGGAGCGTCAGAACCTCCTGCACACATAATTCCAGCATCCATCAGAGTCTTCCAGGAATAAGAGTTTTTAAGTCTTACATTTCCTATCCGTTCCATGACCCAGGGAAAATCAGAAGCTACAAAAGTTGGTTGTATATCAAGTACAACATTCATATTTTTAAGTTTCTGAATTAGGTCTGGTCTTAAAATCTGAGCATGGATGATTCGATCCCTTTCTCCTGTATGAAGTGGAGCAGCTTCTATGGCTTGAATAACTGCCTCGACTGCCCGATCTCCAATTGCATGAACAGCTATAGGCATCAGACGTTTACGTGCCTTCTTAACTAATGAAGTCAATTGCTCCTGAGTATGGATAGGTACACCAAAGTTTCCAGGATCATCTGAATAGGCCTCCGACAACCAGGCAGTCCTACCTCCAAGAGCTCCATCGGAGAAGATTTTTAGCGCCCCCAACTCTACAAAATCTGTTCCTTTCTTGTAGCCAAGAGACTCTTCGTCCATTTGTTCGACTACTCCATTATGAACAAGTAAATGGGCTCTAAACTTCAATTTTGAATCATTAATCACATCGGTATAGGCGTCGAATGTTTTTTTAAATCCCCCATAATAATTCAGGTCTTCACTGTGCCCTCCAACGAGGCCGTATTTATGCATATCCCTCACGGCAAGCTCTGTAGCTTTTCTTAAATAATCTTTCGTTACTTCTGGCATTGCTTTTTTAATCATATCCTGAGCCTTCTCATGGAAGAATCCAGTAGCGTGTCCTTCATCATCCCTCACAATCACACCACCTTGAGGATCAGGTGTGCTTCTTTCAACCCCGGCAAGCTTCATAGCCTCAGAATTGGCAAGTACAGCATGCCTGCATACTCTTGTGAGCATCATTGGATGCTTGGAAGATATTTCGTCCAGTTCGTCTTTATGTATGATTCGTTTATTTTCCCATTGATTTTCATTCCATCCATCACCAATAATCCACTCTCCGGGATTTAACTGTTCCGCATGAAGCTTCAAAGCCTGTTTCACTTCTTCAGCTGATTTCATGAATGTTAAATCAAGGCGCATCAACCGCTCTCCATGTCCGATAATATGGAGATGGCTGTCAGTGAACCCTGGATACATAACCGCTCCTTTTAAATCATGTTCTTCTGTAATTTCATTCTTATAGGTTTTATATAGATCTTGAGTATCCCCAACCTCCAGTATCTTTCCATTCTTTGTAACAACCGCTTCTACCCAGACGCCTTCTTTTTCCATCGTGTAGATTTTCCCACCATACCAAAGTTTCACATCTATCCATCCTCTCCAGTTATATGATTGCTTGATCTATATACTCATCATAAATCAATAACTCCATATATAGAAAGAAGATGCTTCACCTCATTCTCAGCATCTTCTTCTTTACTTTATTAAACTATAATAGGTCACTGAAATCATTCTTTTGATCTTTTCCAGCCAAATGGTCAACTTCTACAATATAGGTCTCATCGAGTGCTTTTTCAATGTCTGCACTAAAGTCACTGTTTGATTCATAGTAATTTGCATTTTTTCTTGTAGGCATCGTTTTTGGGGATTTCGGTACAAATACAGTACAACAATCTTCATAAGGACGGATAGAAATATCATAGGTATCAATTTTTCTAGCAATATTAATAATTTCAACTTTATCCATAGAAACAAGTGGACGCAGCACGGGATAGTTCGTCACTTCATTGATGGTATTCATACTCTCCATTGTTTGACTCGCTACTTGACCCAGGCTTTCTCCTGTAGTCATAGACAATATCCCCTGCCTAGCTGCAAGCTTTTCACTAATTCGCAGCATCATTCGCCTCATAATTGTCATACTATAGCCCTCAGGCATTTCCTGATGAATTTTTTGCTGAATAGCTGTAAAAGGAACAACATGAACTTTAACCGAGTTTCCGTAGTTGGAAAGCTTTTGGGCTAAATCAATCACTTTTTGTTTCGCTCGCTCACTGGTATAGGGAGGAGAATGAAAGTGAACCGCCTCCAGTTCCACTCCACGCTTCATAGTCAGGTAACCTGCGACAGGACTGTCAATTCCGCCTGAAAGCATTAGCAGAGACTGCCCAGTCGTACCCACTGGAAAACCACCTGCACCAGGATAATCTTGAGCCGTTATATAGGCGGCCTCCTGGCGTACTTCCACCTTAATTTCTACATCAGGCTGGTGTACATCTACTGTAACCCCCTCTGTATTTCTAAGAATATATCCTCCCAAAAGAGGGTTAAGCTCTTTAGAATCAATTGGAAAATCCTTATCTGAACGCTTAGCTGAAATTTTAAAGGTTTTGGCATGGTCTGCATCCTGGAAGGCCAACAGTACAGCTTTCTTCATTTCTTCTTCTTCTTTTTCCACTTTCACAGCAAAACTTAAGCTGTGAATACCAAAAATATCCTGACATCGATCCATAACTTCTTGCGGGTTTTCACCATTTAACAAGACATACATACGGCCTCTTGTTTTATGGATTCGCACAGAAGGAAATTCCTGAAGTTTCTTGAGCAGATTATTCCGAAGTTTCTGCTCAAAAATTTTTCTTTTTTTACCTTTTAAAGCCATTTCTCCATACCGAATCATAATATGATCGAAATTCATAATTTATCTCCTCATCGTTTCTTTTAGTTGTTCAATCGTCTCTTTAAGGGCTTCAATAAACGAATCAGCTTCTTCTATCGTATTCTGGTAGCTTAGACTAACTCGAAGAGCAGAACTCGTCCGCTCATAGTCAAGGCTGCATGCCTTTAATACTGTACTAACCTCTGGTTCTCTGGAGGAGCATGCAGATTTTGTAGAAATATAAATCTCTTTTTCTCCTAAGGAATGAATAACTACTTCAGGTTTAAATCCAGGGATTGAAAAATTAATGATATGAGGGGCAGAATCATTCGGTGAATTAATGACCACTTGTTCCATCTTCTCTAATTCTACCCGCATATATTGATGGATTTGAGATAAATGATCACTCGAATGTTTCTGTTTTTCCATGATTAAACGAAGAGCTTTCACAAAAGCCACATTTGCTGGAAGATTTTCCGTGCCCGCTCGCCGTTCAAGCTCTTGATCGCCTCCATGCAGCAAAGGAAAAAGAGAAACATTTTTTCTGATGATCAAAGCTCCTGACCCTTTCAATCCGTGGATTTTGTGGCCTGAAACTGTGCAAAGATCGATTCCTGACTCCATTATGGGCATACGAATTTTTCCCAGCCCCTGAACGTGGTCCACATGAAAAAACACCTTGGGGTAGTGTTTAAGCTTGTCCCCTATTTCCTTCACGGGCTGTACAGATCCCAATTCATTATTTACAGACATAATACTTACAAGTATGGTGTCTGTACGCAGAGCATGTTCCACACTCTCAGGGTCTACCTTACCTTCCTTATTTACATCAATGTATGTGACCTCAAACCCTAAGGTTTCCAAAGCTCGAAATGCTTCCAGGACCGAAGGGTGTTCAATTTTAGACGTGATTATATGCTTTCCTCTTGATTGATGCATAAATGCAATTCCTTTTATCGCCATATTATTACCTTCAGTGCCTCCCGAAGTGAAAATCACTTCTTGAGATTCTACTCCAAATAGTTGGGCAGCTTGATGACGAGATTGCTGCATTAAGCGCTCTACTTGACCGCCGAAGCTGTGGACTGACGATGGGTTACCAAAAAGTTCTGCAGCTACTTTTTGGTAACTATCCAGTACTTCAGGAAGAGGCTTTGTTGTAGCGCTATTATCAAAGTAAATCATAAAAGGTGTACTCCTTTATTTCAAAATGCAGTCCATTATATTATCATACCATCTTTTATAAATAAATAGACAGTTCAAGATACAAAAGGACACCTGCTATGTTAAGCAGGTGTCCTTGATATACTTTTTATTCCTCTATATCCAAAGTTTCAAGTAACGTATCAATACTTAGTTTGCCATCCTTCTCAAGGTCTTTCGTCCAAGTCTTTGATATAGCATCTGGCCCCACTATTGTTTCGCTTTGGGATATGAGATTTTCGATTTTATGTGTTTTCTCAAAAAAACTGGAGACCTTTTTTCCTTTAACAGGTTATCGGAATTAGACGCCACCCCATGATCACTGGCTACAAAAGTTTGCGGTGGGGCAAAAAGATAGACAATTATCACTGCACTCCATACCAGTACACAAACACTTGCTGTACCGATCACTAGCATCTTTCTCATAGGCACCACCCTATACCATGACTTGTTCCCTTTCCTCTATGCGTGAAAAGGCATCCGGATCAACTTCCTTCAGAGCCTCAGAAGCTAACTCTAAGGCTGATTCGTACTGATAAGATCTAAATTTATTTTCTGCCTCCAGGAGTCGCGCTGCTAGTATTGGATACTTACTTCTATAGCGATTGGCATATTGGATAACTCTCTCAGCCAAGCGGGCTCTATCCATAATTTTTTGAGCTTCGTCATAGATATTCTGTGTCATTTCTGATGCATCGTTTAAATGATTATGAACGGCGCCCATATCCAAAGGCTCTCTTTCAAGACATGCAAAAACGTCATCAATTTTATCACTGGCTATTTTCATGTCTTCATAAATCGAAGATGGAATTCCTGGAATGTTGCTGCGTTTTAACCTCCGATATGTTTCTAAGAGTAACTGCTCCATATCAGAAAGCTTCGTTTTTGCATCCATTTCCTCTCTTCTTAAAGCTTGAACTTTCTCATCGAACTCCTGATGTCTCTCTTGAAGTTCCATCAAATTCTGGCGTGCTTCTTCAAGCTCCAGTCTGAGCTCTGAATAAGCCGACTCACCATCCTGTCTTTTATGTTCCAGGCTGATAAACTTTTTCTTAAGCTGACTAAACCAGCTTTTCAATCCCTCATAGGATTCGGCTTCTTCCCCTTGCATTTGATAAGAAACATCAATTTCTTCCATATCTTCTTCCGTTTCCATAAAGACAGCTTCGAGGTTATCAAGCTGGGACCTTAAAGGTGCATACTGTTTCTCAACATATTGATGAGCTACAGCTTCTCTCTCGAGCATCTGATAAATTTCCTGAATTCTTGTTTCAATTTCAACAATTAATTCTTCTATACCTGTTTGGTCGTTTTCATTTAATCTGGCTAATGCTTCCGTAAGAATACGTTCATACCTATGTATTTCAGGGAGCAAATCTAAATGAGCTACTCGGTAACCTTCCGCTTTCATTTCTTCGATCCCTTGCTTAAGCTCTCTTAACTGCTCTGGCAATTCCAAGTTTACTTTCTTATAACGCTCAGGGAACGTTTCGGTTTCTTCCTGAAGGTTCACCAATTCCTCACGGATGGACTGAACCAGTTTATTCGCCTCAATATAGTTGCCCTGCTCGGCTAATTCTTCATACGTACCCAACTGCAGTTCCAGCTGCTCTACTCGTTTCTCGAACAAAGAAGCAGATTGGCCAAACTGGTTACGGTGCTGAATTAGTTTGCGGGACAATTCCTTAATTTCAGGACCAATGGATTCGATTTCAATTCGGCTGTTTTCCTCCGAATCCAGCAAACTCTTAAGATCTTCCAGAATTTTTTGAATGTCGTTTTCAATCGCTACTAACTTGTCCTCTGTGCTATCTAATACTTTCTGGACTCGCTTCCATTTATAACGGTCTGCAGCTTCCTCTGCCTCATAAAGATCTTTCTCAATTGCAGTAAGCTCCTTAGTTATAATTGTATCCCACTGTTCACGCCAGGCTTCAAACTTCTCTTGCGTTTCCCCTGATAAGTTCAGGTTTTTCACTTTTGATAATTCCTCGGTCACCGGTCTATTCGTAATATCCATCTTCCAATTTTCTAACCGGTCCACCGCATCATAGACTTTTTTACGCCAAATTAACCCTGCGATAAAAAGCGCAATCACAAGCAGTATAACTCCAATGATGTACTTCATAAATAGCCTCCTTACAAAATCACCGTCCGACGGATTCTTTCGTTCCGAAATGTAAAATAGTTGTTTATAATGATACCATGTATTTAGAGATTTTGGCTAAAATATTTCAAAAATATTAACCTACTGACCAAAAATAAAATCCTAAAGGAGCATTTAAGAATGAGAGACGGTCACATCCATACCCCATACTGCCCGCACGGAACGGCAGATTCATTTAAATCATATATAGAGAAAGCCATATCTATTGGCTACGACACCATGACATTCACTGAGCATGCTCCTCTGCCAACCTCGTTCGTTGACCCTGTACCTGAAAAAGACAGTGGAATGGCTCTCGCAGAAGTTGAGTCTTACCTTTCTGATATCAATCGTCTGCAAAAAGAATACAAGGATGATATTTCTATTCAAGCAGGGTTTGAAGTTGACTATATCGAAGGATATGAAAGAGAAACGGAGACTTTCTTAAACAGATATGGACCTGAATTGGATGACAGCATCCTATCCGTACATTTTATTAAAGGAAATAGCCAATGGTATTGTATAGATTACAGCCCTGACATGTATGAAGAGGCTTTTCATGACCTGGGTGGCAGCAACCATTTGTATCAAGCCTACTTTAATAATTTAAGAAAATCTGCTGAAGCAGATTTAGGAGCTTATAAACCATCGAGGATTGGCCACATGACGCTGATCAGGAAATTTAAAGACTTATATCCCTCTCCACCGGGCTGGGAGGTACGAGCTGAACAATTTCTTAAAGTACTCAAGGATCAGGGAATGGAACTAGATTACAATGGAGCGGGACTTCAAAAGCCCCATTGCAAAGAAACATATCCGCCAAAGTCTATAGCAGATCAAGCTTCTTCAATGGGGCTCCCTTTAGTTTATGGTTCTGATGCTCACGCAGTCTCCGGATTGAAACAGGGCTTTAGCGAAATAGACCCTAGAATCCTAAGCTTTAACCGCTAACTTTTGCACGGCTTCCTGTTCTAGCATGGACTGGCTGTACTCCTCCACAAAATGGCTTAGGGAAGCCTCAGTAATAAATGGGTCCCTAAATTCATGAGGCATCGTAAATGGAGCATTTAGCAGCCCTTTCAACTGCAATACTTTCAGCTTTTCCTTAAAAGTGATCTCCATTTTCGATGATTTATGGAATAAAATATTAGATAGCAAATGGTCTTCTTTGGCTAAATAAGTAACAAGCATTTCCCGGGCAAACACTGTATTTAAAGAAAGTTCTCGATATACTAAACAGGAAAGTTGATTGTGAGACAGTTTATAATGTAATATTTTTCTCACTAAAGTCTCTACACGCTCATTTGCATCAGTAAAATGAATACTCTCTAAAATTTCTAAATAAGGCTCAAAATAATTGATAGCCAGAGACTCAAATAACCCTTGCTTACTCTTAAAGTAATAATGGATTAAGGAAACGTTTACATTAGCAGCATTAGCAATATCACGAACCGAGGTTCCGTTGAAACCTTTGCTGTAAAATAGACGGCAGGCAACATCCAACACTCTATCACGTGTGACATTCTGTCGGTTCATCATTTTTCCCCCTCACAGAGTAATTCTACCTGTTGGAGGGTTTTCCTGCTTTGAATCGTACATCAAATACCGACAGCAGTCTAAGTAAGTGTGTCGAATCAATCTTTATAGGAGGTTCTAATTATGTTCCAATCTACTTCATACACAGGTACAAAAGAAAAAAACTATGAGTTGCTTTTAAAGCAATTACAAGCGTTACTTGAAGATGAACCTGATGTTATCGCAAACCTATCCAATGCTTCTTCATTATTAAATCAATTTCTGGAAGACGTAAATTGGGTAGGCTTTTACCTTTGGAAAGAAGATCAGCTTGTTTTAGGACCATTTCAAGGATTGCCAGCCTGCGTAAGAATTCCATCTGGTAAAGGAGTCTGCGGTACGGCTGTTGCTGAAAGAAGTGTTCAGAGAATTGAAGATGTCCACGCCTTTCCCGGGCACATTGCCTGCGATGCGGCCAGTCAGTCAGAAATTGTAATCCCAATTCTCAAAAACAATGAAATATTTGGAGTTCTGGATATTGACAGTCCTAGTACAAGCAGATTTGATGAACAGGATGAAAAATATCTAACCAAATTTGTTGAGATACTTCAAACTTATGTATAAATTAAAAACCCGCTGCCAGCGGGTTTTTAATTTATACTCTACTTTAAGCAGTTACTGTGAAAGGCGTTCAATTAGTTAACAGCTGAAATATCTTTCCGGTTGCCCTTGATTAAGTAGTTCCTGCCATAACTATTTGATTTTTTCCAGCTTCCTTTGCTTTATATAAAGCCTCATCGGCCCGCCTTACTAATTCTTTGCCATTCAAAGGATAGTCAGCTTTCCAGGAAGATACACCGCAAGAAACGGTTACCGAAGGGGAAGTAGCCAAGAATATTTCTTTTCTTATGCTGTGCGCTATCTGAAATGCCTCTTCACAAATCATACCTGGAATATAGACTGCCAATTCCTCTCCTCCCCACCTCGCAGCCATTCCCCTTCCCTTCAATACAGATAGAATAGTCTCTGCTGTCTGGCAGAGAACTTCATCTCCTGTTTGATGGCCATATGTATCATTGACCGCCTTGAAATTGTCGATATCAAATAGAATAAAAGTACCGCATTTGTCGTTCAGCCTATGTGCCTCTACACATTCATCTAAATACTTTCTCGAATGAAGTTTGGTTAAATAATCGGTAATTACCGTCTTCTCTAATTCTTCTCTGGGCATAGAATTAGCAAAAGCAAGTGTTGAGTGATGAATCAGAGACTGAAGAAGTTTGAACGAATCAAATGAGAAAAAAATAGGGCTGTTTATGAAGAACAATTGCAAGACCATCCAGGTACTCATGCTCCGTCATCCTTACAGCCATTATTGATTTATACTTTTCACCATACTTATTGTTTTTAGAGGATAAATTCCCAATGAAAACATCATCTTTCTCTTTCTTAACCCTTTGCTTTAGCATCGAAATTAGTAGTTGTGAGTGGTCCGCTTCAAAATAGGAAGAACTTCCTTCGAGAATCGTGTCCTCATCGTGATTACACTCATTAAAAGTCACGAAGCCGACTTCGTCTGCCTGAAATGACTCCGCCAGTGTAGAAGATATACAGGAAATTATTTCAGTTAACGGTGTATTTGAATTTAGTTTTTGAGATGTAGAATTGATGAGCTGTAAATCACTATTTAGTTTCCTCGATTGTTGATAAAGCTGAACATTTTCAATAGCATCACCCACAGTGGATGCAATGAGCTCCACAAGTTCACACTCTTCTTCGGAAAGAAAAATCTGAAAGGGAACTACAACTTCTAAAACCCCATAAACTCCTTGCTTTCCTTTTAGCAGAGCATAAAGTATCAGTGACCCTTTATGGGCATACTCTTCTATTTTCATTTTTCCACTCAAAAATGCTTGTGAACTGGATTCTGAAGATTCGTCTTTACCATAAGAAAGCTCTTTCACAGGTAAATCACGTTCGATAGAGATGTCTTGAGATAACCATAAGGTATAGGTCAGTCCGGGATGATTCTCCTTAAGAGTGCGGATCGTTTCCCTCATTATCATGTTCATATCAGTAGAAGAATTAAATTTGGATGTAAGATTATACAACAACTCATACTTTATTTTTTCATCTGAGATATTATGGTCAAATTCCGCTTTGGATAGACATTTAACAACTTCAATGGAGGTCTCTCTCAATAATCTATCTTTATCGGAGCGGAAAGCCTCACACCCGAGCACTAAGTATCCAATTATCTTAGATTTATTTTCTAAAGGAACAACTCTTACATCCAAAGAGGTAAAAGTTTGAACAATTAAATCTTTAATCGAACCCTCTATTTGCTCTATAGAAAAGTATTTCTTTAAATTCAGCCCTGCATCTGGAAGGTTGTACAAACGATAAGTTTCTTGCCCTTCCTTTCGTAAATAAACAGAAGCAACAGGTACATCCAGTTGAGTTTTTATTATATCAGCTACTTCTATAACAAATTCCTCATATGAGCACAGAGTAGAATTTGTAAGTAAATTGAAAAAGTCAATCTGTATATGTTGAATTCGTAGTTGATCAGTCGCTGATCGCATCATAGAGGATCACCTGACTCCCTTTTTTAATGAGTCTATTGCACCACTCCTTTGTACCTTAACACGAATTCTAATATGCTTACTTTCGATTTAATGTATTCCTGCATCCATATTATTAAATAGCAGGGTGTTTTCGTATTTGCCTTTATCGTGAAATAACACTGGTAAGTGATCGTCATTACAGTCCCTACTCTAACAATAGCAAAATAGCGAACCCTTTCTTAGTAGCTATTCTAAGTTTTCCTTCTCTATTATTGTTACTTTTTCATTTCTTCCTCTTGACTTATCGCCTTAAAAAAATTATACTTGGCGTTGTGTAAAATAAATGGCAGCCTATGTGAACCGGCGTTGTCATCATTTTGTTCCTCTTTCCAGAGGTGCATCGTGTAACTCTCTGCTGCTGGAGCGATGGTGCATGAAAACATAATGAGCAACGTATAAAGGCCACACTGTTTTTATTTTATGCAAATAAAATAAAAAGGAGGAATTCCTATGGCACGCTACACAGGTCCAACCTGGAAAAAATCCCGTCGCTATGGTATTTCTTTAAGCGGAACTGGTAAGGAGCTAGAAAAACGCCCTTACGCACCTGGACAACACGGTCCAAATCAACGTAAAAAACTATCTGAATTCGGTCTTCAGCTTCAAGAGAAGCAGAAGCTTCGTTTCATGTATGGATTGACTGAACGTCAATTCCGCCGTCTATTCGTAGAGGCTGGTAATATGAAAGGTATCCATGGTGAGAACTTCATGATTCTTCTTGAATCTCGCTTGGACAACATCGTATACCGTCTAGGTCTGGCTCGTACTCGTAACCAGGCTCGTCAGCTAGTTACTCACGGTCACGTAACTGTAGATGGAGGACGTGTTGATATTCCATCTTACCGCGTAGTACCTAATCAAGTGATCAGCCTACGTGAAAAATCCCAGAAACTAGACGTGGTAGAAGAAGCTATCGAAGTAAATAACTTCACACCTGAATATCTTACATTTGATGAAGATAAACGTGAAGGAACTTACTCTCGTTACCCAGAACGCTCTGAGCTTCCATCTGAAATCAATGAAGCTCTTATCGTTGAATTCTACTCTCGTTAATCGTTTTGATGAAAACCGCCGTTTAAAACGGCGGTTTTTTTATTTTGATCGTACTTTTAAGTATTCACGATATAATTAGCAGATTTACGAGGTTTCACATTTCGCAGATAATAATCCTCTGCTTTCCAATACCTTTCTTTAAATTTCTCCATATTTATTTGCGCAGATGGATCCTCACGTGCGAATCTTCGGTTTCTAGGACAATCTAAAAATATTAAGTGGTTAAAATAAGGCTGCCACTCTTTTCTTTGAAGAAAAACCCCTTCTATAAGAATTACTCCCTCATTAGGTAAATCTACCTTTCGATATTCACGATCATCCGATTCGTTATCATAATAAGGAAGAGTAAGATGAGAACTGCACCTGACTTTTTCAAAAAGGTGGTCTCGTAACCACTCCACCTCCCATTGCAACTGATAATACTCATACCAATCTTCAAATCCAGTCTGGTAACGTTCATTCTTTTTTACAATATGATTGTCCATATGAAAAGTGCAGAAGTCCACCCCTCTTTTAATTAGCTCTTTCTCCAGCTGATTTACAAATGTCGTTTTCCCCGACCGGCTTAAACCATCGACTCCGATTATATATAGTTGATTAGACGAAAGAGATGGAATAATATCGAATAGCTTGTGCACCATATCTAGTCAAACCTCCTTTTAAATAGCTTTTAATTGCTTTGTGCACACGTATTCGTAAAGACCAAAAGATAAAAAAATGCCTTTCTTATAGCCTGAAACGGCTTAAAAGAAAGGCAGATTTAAATGGTTTATTCGTAGCGGACTAAGAAGTACTTTTTCTTACCTCTGCGAATAATAGTGAATCGATCTTCAATACGGTTTTCTTCATTAATCTGGTGATTTACTTCCTGGTTACGCTCACCATTAATATACACAGCTCCGTTTTTAATATCTTCCCTGGCCTGTCGTTTTGAAGAGGAAATTCCGGCGTCTACCAGCAACTGAACAAGCTGAGGTGCTTTTTCAGAAGATGAAAATGCTGGTACATCTTTAAAGCCCTGCTCAATCTCTTGTCCTGATAGAGATTTAATATCTCCGCTGAAAAGAGCTTCCGTAATTCTCTGAGCCTGAGCCAGCGCCTCTTCATCATGGACCAGCTTCGTCATCTCTTCAGCTAGACGACGCTGGGCAACACGTTTTTCCGGTTGCTCCTGCACTTCTTTTTCTAATGCAGCGATTTCGTCCATCCCTAAGAAAGTGAAATACTTGAGAAATTTAATGACATCTCTATCATCAGCATTAATCCAGAACTGGTAGAATTCGTAAGGAGAAGTAGCTTCAGGATCCAGCCAGATGGCTCCTCCAGCTGTTTTTCCAAATTTCGAACCATCCGCCTTTGTAATAAGAGGCATAGTTAACCCGTAGGCTTCTACTTCTTCCTCTCCTCGGGCACGACGAATCAACTCTAATCCTGCTGTAATATTCCCCCATTGATCACTGCCGCCAATCTGCAGCGTACAATTTTCTTTTTGGTTCAGCTTTTGGAAGTCCAGCGACTGAAGAATCATGTAGCTAAACTCAGTGAAACTAATCCCTTGTTCAATCCTTGATTCTACAGATTCTTTCGAAAGCATGTAATTCACGCCAAAGTGTTTTCCCGTGTCTCTCAGAAAATCAATAATAGTCATCTCAGATAACCATTCGAAATTATTTCTGGCTGCTGCAGCATTTTCTCCTTCGTCAAAGTTCAGAATTTTAGCAAGCTGTCCTTTGATTTTTTCACTATATTCATGAACCACACTAGCCTCATTTAATTGTCGTTCTGACGATCGGCCGCTAGGGTCCCCGATCATCCCAGTGCCCCCTCCTACGAGCGCGATAGGCCTATGACCGGCCTGCTGGAATCGCTTCAGCATAAGAATAGGAAGAAGATGCCCGATGTGAAGACTCGCTCCCGTTGGATCAAAGCCGCAATAAAGAGTAACTTGTTTCTCATTCAAGTGAGAGGCCAAGCCATCTTCATCCGTTATTTGATTAATTAAACCTCTTTGTTGTAAATCTTTCAGCAATTCCATGTGATCACTCCTCTTTTTCTTGGTATGCGTATGTTAAATGGCTGGTAGAGCATAAAAAAAAGACCTCAATATCCCTATAATAAAAGGGACGAGATCTCGTCGCGGTACCACCCTTGTTGCACATTTGTGCCACTTGTATCCATAACGGCTACTCATAACCGTCTTCTGATTCATACCAGAAGAATGCTCCGGACCGTAATTCAAAAACAAATGTGGCCTGACTTGCACCAGCCGTCAGGTCTCTGTACCAGTGATTTGTTTTTTACTTCAATCGTTCAACGCACGCATATTTAACTATGTAATATTTTTATCACACTCATAAAGGAAAAGCAATAAGAATATCCTCTCCATTTATGTCCTCTTTCATTCCGTTGTGTTATAATATGGAATGGATTTTTTAGGAGGTCTCATCATGTCTAATAATAAAAATAGCGGTCGAAATAAAATGGATTTTAAATCATTATGGAAAAAAGGAAGCATTCAAAAAAAATCACGTATTACAGCAGACGTGGTTTGGAATGTCATTTTATTCTTTATTATTATCGGCGTCATAGGACTCTTCTTTGCCGGGGGAGTCGGAGCCGGTTACTTTGCATCACTCGTTAAGGATGAAGAGGTTAGGAGTAAAGAACAAATGCAGGAAAGCATTTACAACTATTCAGAAACCTCAGAAATGTTCTTTGCTGGAGACGAAATGCTAGGCAAGGTCCGATCGGATCTTTATCGTGAAGAAATAAAGCTGGATGAGGTAAGCGATAATGTTACGAATGCCGTCATTGCCACAGAGGATGAATACTTTAAAGAACACAGTGGCGTGGTGCCTAAAGCGATTATGCGTGCGGTCGTACAGGAAGTTTCAAACTCAGCGGTTAAGACCGGCGGAAGTACATTAACCCAGCAGCTCGTTAAAAACCAAATCCTCACAAATGAAGTCTCCTTTGAGAGAAAAGCTAAAGAAATGCTGCTTGCTCTTCGTATTGAACGTTTTTTCGAGAAAGAAGAAATATTGGAAGCTTACCTGAACATTGTGCCTTTCGGACGTAACGCCAACGGCCAAAACATTGCCGGCGTGGCCACTGCCGCCCAGGGAATATTTGGAGTAGAAGCTGAAGAGCTGTCCATTGCGCAGGCTGCTTTTATAGCCGGTTTGCCGCAGGCTCCATACGCTTATACCCCTTTTAATAACGATGGTTCTATAAAAAGTGAAGAAGGACTAGAGCCAGGCATGGATCGTATGCATGAGGTACTTGAGCGTATGTATGCAGCCGAGTACATTACTAAGCAGGAATATGAAGAAGCTAAAGACTTTAAAATTACTAAAGACAATCTAGCAAACTCTACAACATCTGCTAATGTTACGTATCCTTTCTTAACCAACGAGATTAAGAGAAGAGCTCAAGACATTTTAGAAGTTCAGCTGGCAGAAGAAAATGGACATAGTGAAAAAGATCTTGAAGAAGATGAAGAGCTTGCGAAAGAATATAGAGAACTCGCAGAACGACGACTAACTTCCGGTGGTTACCAAATCAAAACCACTATAGATAAAAAAGTATATGACACTATGCAGGAAGTGAAAAATGATTACGGTGATAGATTTGGACGTGAGAAGACTATTACTAAAGAAAATGCCGAGGGAGAAAAGTATGAAGTAACCCTCCCTGTTGAAGTCGGCAGCGTAGTCATGGAAAATACCACAGGTAAAATTTATGGATTTATTGGCGGTCGGGATTTTGAAGAGTCCCAGGTTAACCATGCTACAAATCCTTATGCTGCCAGAAGTATCGGAAGTACGATGAAGCCATTGCTGGTCTACGGACCAAGCATTGATATGGGAGAGGGACATCCGGCTACTGTTATAGCCGATGTACCTTACGAATATCCTAATACAGCTCCAGGCGAAGATGGCGAAGTTAACAACTACTCTGGCACACACCACGGGTTAGTATCAGCCCGGTATGCTTTAGCTAACAGCTTTAACGTTCCGGCCGTAAAGCAATATGAAAAAATTGTAGATCAAAATCCAGCTAAAAATTATCTGGAGAAAATGGGAATAAGTAACTTAACTGAAGAAACAAGCGACTATTCTCGCCCTTCTTTGGCCTTAGGTGCAAAAGCAATCACAGTCGAAGAAAACACAAATGCTTATGGGACATTTGGAAACAATGGAAAATTCGTCGACGCCTACATGATAGAAAAAATTGAAACCAAAGACGGTGAAACCGTATTTGAACACGATACGGAAGAAACGGAAGTTTTCAGTCCTCAAAGCTCATATTTGACGATTGACATGATGCGCGATGTGCTTGACTACGGCACTGCTTCCAGTGTCAGAGGGAAACTAACGAACCCTGGTGTTGACTGGGCTGGAAAAACAGGAACCTCTCAAAGCTATAAAGACTCGTGGTTCGTAGCAACCAACCCTAACGTAACCGTAAGCATGTGGACGGGGTATAACGAGGTGGCACAACTGGACCCGGGCTACAGCAGTAGAACCCAGGGAGCCTGGGCAAACGTAGTAAATGCCTTATCCGAGATCCGCCCCGAATTAATGGTACCTGAAAACGATTTTGAGAAACCAGAAGGTATCGTGGAACAAGAGTATTGTGCTACTTCCGGGCTGTTACCTTCAGATCTATGTGAATCCGTAGGACTCGACAGAGATGATCTCTATATTGAGGAAAACGCACCTGATGAAGAGGATGATAGTCTAGTAAGCGGGAATTTTGTGGAAGTTGACGGTGAACTAGTTGTAGCAGGACCGGATACACCTTCAGAATTTGTTACTGGTGAAGACGGAGTGGTCTTAAGTCCAGAGTTTCTAGAGGAAAATGGATACACAAGTGAAGATGTTTTAGATGAATTAATTCCTAATTCCGATAACTGGAATCAAGTTTCTCTTCCTTCTTCCAGTGCATCAGAAGCATCCAGTTCCAACATAAACAACGACGGGCAGTCTCCTTCTTCCCCCCGCTCTGTAACATCCAGCGGATCGACGGTTGACTGGGCACCATCATCGAGTGACGATGTAGTAGGATACCGTATCTATCGCGCTTCCTCTGCTGGAGGTTCTTTCTCTAAAGTGGGAAGCACAACAAGTACCTCCTACAGTGGTTTAGGCGAAGGAGTCTTTGCGGTAAGAGCAGTCGATTACTTCGGTATGGATTCTTCTCTTTCCGATACAACAACTATAGGCAATCCAGGAGCTCCAGAACCTGTCACGGACTCTAGTTCAAATAATGATTCTGAGTCCAGCAGCGGGTCTGAAAGCGAATCAGAAAACATTTCTGATTCTGAAGGTCAAGAAAGTGAAACGGAGCAACGCTCAGAAGACAGTTCCAGTTCTGGAGAGAATGAGGAATCAAGTTCTGACAATGATTCTGGTTCCAATGATAACTCTGGATCAGAAGACGATTCTAGTTCAGATGATGACTCTGCTGCCGACAATAGCTCCGGTTCCAGCGGCGAATCTAGTGATGAATCAGGAAATGATGTGGGGTCAGACGATAGTTCTGGCGCAGGCGACAGCTCTGGATCAGGCGATAGCTCCGACGCAGGCGATAGCTCTGGCTCAGATGATAGTTCTGGCTCAGACGATAGCTCCGGCGCAGACGATAGCTCTGGCTCAGGTGACAGCTCTGGATCAGATGATAGTTCTGGCTCAGACGATAGCTCCGGCGCAGACGATAGTTCTGGCTCAGGCGATAGCTCTGGCTCAGGCGATAGCTCTGGCTCAGGCGACAGCTCTGGATCAGATGATAGCTCTGGCTCAGACGATAGCTCCGGCGCAGACGATAGCTCTGGCTCAGGCGATAGTTCTGGCTCAGAAGAAGACGAAGGTGACTCTACCGAAAGTCAGGCTTCCGGTACTGAAGATGACTCAACTGATAGTGAATCATCCAGTTCAGACAATAATTCTGAGGAAAGTTCTGATTCTTCCTCAAACCAAAGTTCAGATGATGAATCGGAGAGCTCTGAGACTGAAAGTAGTGAAGAAAATACCACTAGTCCTTAGAATGGAAAGGACTTAAATTCATATTTCCAAAACATGTTCTTAAACCACCGGTCTTTAAAGACCGGTGGTTTAAATTTGTAAAAACATTATGTGAAGCCCATTTGCAAGTATTTCCCCCTCTTTATTGCCTTGACGCCTCTACATTTTACTATTCAATGAATTTTCTTTTCTAACAATTTAAAATTTACAGATATCATGTATAATAAAAAATAGCCATATTTTTCTACTATTCTCCTTCAGGTGGTGATTGAATGAAGCATGAAAAAACCTATTATAATGAAACGTTCGATTCTGAGTACGGACCTGTTGTAATTGAAGGTCCTCTATCTTCTCAAGAGTTAAGTCAATTCACATTTGATAAAGGCTTAATTGCCTTTCGCCCCTATGAAAAACAATTTGAAGCCGTCAAAAGCATAGCTGATTTTGAAGAAGGAAGAATTATCATTGCACGCCATAATGAAAACATAGTTGGATATGTAACTTTCCTCCACCCTGATCCATTAGAACGCTGGTCAGAAGGACAGATGGAGGATTTAATTGAACTTGGTGCCATTGAGGTTATCCCTCAATTCCGAGGCTATCGGATAGGGTCCCGTCTCTTAAAAATCTCTATGATGGATGAATTTATGGAGAACTACATTACAATCTCAACTGAATATTATTGGCACTGGGATCTGAAAGGTACAGGATTGAATATTTGGGATTATCGACGTGTTATGGAAAAAATGATGGCTTCGGGTGGACTCACTCCTTCCCCCACTGATGATCCAGAGATCATTTCCCACC
Organism: Halobacillus halophilus DSM 2266; assembly: GCF_000284515.1. Classification (GTDB taxonomy): domain Bacteria; phylum Bacillota; class Bacilli; order Bacillales; family Halobacillaceae; genus Halobacillus; species Halobacillus halophilus. The sequence continues at coordinate 2,770,532 of NC_017668.1, forward strand.
CTGCCAACTGTTTGATGGTACGCATTGGGAAAAATGTTCTTAAAGAATCAGTGGAACAATTTGATATTCTCCGTTTTCTTACTCGACATCAATATCGTCAATCAAGGAGGTAACCGTTATGCTAGTGGAAGAAATTATGAAAACCGAGGTCATTACTCTCTCTCCTGAGGAAACTATTGAAACCGCTCTCAAATTACTGCACGAAAACCATATCCGGCATTTACCTATAGTGGATGAGAATAATGAAGTCATCGGTATCGTATCCGATCGGGATGTAAGGGATGCCAGTCCATCAATATTTGAGGAAGACGCATCTCCGGATGAACTTAAAAATCCCATTCGGACAATTATGACTTACCCAGTAACGACAGTCCACCCACTAGATTTCGTAGAAGAGGTGGCCTCGATTTTTTATGAACAGGAAATCGCCTGTGTACCTGTAACAAGAGACGATATATTAGTAGGGATTATCACGGAAAAAGATATGCTCTATACGCTTATTCAATTAACAGGTACCCATGTGCAAAGCTCTCAGATTGAAGTTAAAGTGATCAATAAACCTGGTATACTGCCTCAGGTTATGCAAGTGTTTGGCCAAAGAAAGGTAAATATCAGTTCTGTCTTAATTTACCCTTACAAACCCGACCCTAAATATAAAGTAATTGTGGTACGTATCCAGACCATGAACCCGTTACCTACGATTGAAGACCTTAAGACAGAAGGTTACGAAGTCTTATGGCCAAAGAGCCCAGGGTTGACTCTATGAGCTGCCATTCTGGTTTTGTATTCACCGATGATTTTACGAGTTACCGATTTAGGGACGATCACCCCTTCAACCAAATGAGAGTTATACTTACGAAAGAGTTATTGGAAGCTTCTTCAGCTTTAATACAGGATCACTTTATTACACCAAGACACGCTACAGAAGAAGAACTTTCCCTTGCTCACAGTCGAACTTATATTCAAGCTGTCAAACAGGCCGGACAAGGCTTGTTGTCGGAAGAAGACGGCATGGAATTCGGAATTGGAACAGAGGACACACCTATGTTTAAAGGAATGCACGAAGCATCTTCTTTATTAGTAGGAAGTACATTATCTGCTATAGAAGCCGTTATGGAAAACCGGGTTAAGCATGCTTTGAATTTAGGTGGCGGTCTTCACCACGGATTTGAAAGAAAAGCATCTGGTTTTTGTATTTATAATGACGGGGCAGTTGGAATAAAATATCTGCGCAAAAAATACGATTGTAAAGTTCTATACGTTGATACGGACGCCCATCATGGCGACGGTGTGCAATGGGCCTTTTATGATGACCCCAATGTATGTACTTTCTCTATACATGAAACGGGACGCTACTTATTTCCTGGAACCGGGAATGTTAATGAAAGAGGACTTAAAGAAGGATATGGCTATTCTTTTAATTTACCTATAGACGCATTCACAGAAGATGAATCTTTCCTCCAGGTCTATGAAACCGCTATGAAAGAAATTGTACATTATTTTAAACCTGATGTGATAGTTACACAAAACGGAGCGGACGCACATTTCTTGGACCCGCTCACTCACTTATGCTCAACTATGAAAATCTATGAGAGAATTCCTGCCCTCGCACATGAATTAGCTCATCAGTATTGCGATGGCAAATGGATCGCATTAGGAGGAGGCGGATATGATATCTGGCGTGTAGTCCCTAGAGCATGGGCGCAGATTTGGAAAGTTATGTCAGAAGGCACCCATTTCCAAGGTCCCCTGCCAAAAGACTGGCTTAAAAAATGGGAAAAAGAGTCTCCAGTGCCTTTGCCGGAAAACTGGCATGACCCAGAAGATGCCTATAATCCTATTCCTCGAAGAAAAGAAATCACTGAAAAAAACGAAAAGCTTCTGGAGAAATCCTTGCAGTTGATTACCAATCAAAAAAAATATAATTCACTGTGACAAAAAGCCACTACTTAGCAGTAGTGGCTTTCCACATGATTAACTTTCATAATCAGGATCTAATATGACAATTTCAACTCTTCGGTTCTTACGCCAATTTTGTTTTGAATCATTTGGAGCTACAGGCCGCGTATCACCATAAGCCACAGCTGTAAATCGGCCGGAGTCCAAATCATCCGTGTTTTTTAACAAATAACGAATGACACTACTCGAACGTGCTCCTGACAATTCCCAGTTTGAAGGGTAACGATATGTAGATATCTGCCGATTATCCGTATGCCCCTCCACCTTCACGAAATTAGGAATGTTCTTAAGAAGTGTACCCACTTTTTTTAAAAAAGGCTTGGCCCCTTCTAAAACTTGAGCCTCACTTGTTTCGAAAATAAGCTGCTCTTCCAAAACGAGTACAATGCCACGTTTAGTTTGGCTGGCCGAAATAATGTCGTTAAGTTCATTTTCTTCCAAATATTCATCCACTTCTTTTTTTAGTTCTTCTAAATCTTTATTTTTTTCTTCCTTCTTCGCTTCATCTTTTTCAGCTATCTGATCCGGATCTTCCGTAGGTTCTTGAAATTCATTATTCTTTTCCCCATTATCCTGAACCTTTGTCTGTTCGGTTGGAAACTGACTTTCGACAGGAGAAGGATAGAAATCGAAGATCATGCGATTACGAAAAGATTCTGATAGTGCGTCAAACTTAACTAAATTAATCTGAGACATTGAAAACAACAGAATAAAAAAAACGAGAATCAAGGTAATCATATCTGCATAAGTGGTCATCCATTTTGGAGCCCCTTTATTACCAGGTTTCTTTCTTCTCCTAAGCTTCATTGGCCGCTTCTCCTAAAGATTCATCCTTTTCGTCTTCTTCCACGATGGCTTTATCCTCTTCAGATAGAAATGCACTTAGTTTTTCTTCAAGAATCTTAGGATTCTGACCAGACTGGACGCCTATGACCCCTTCAATAATTACTTGCTTCATAAATATTTCCTGTTCTGTTTTGTTCTCAAGTTTCCCCGCCATCGGTATAAAAACAAGGTTGGCTAAGAGTGTACCGTAAAACGTAGTTAATAGTGCTACCGCCATTTTGGGTCCAAGCGTTTCCGGAGTTGAAAGACTTTGAAGCATCAGTACAAGACCTATCAACGTTCCAATCATACCCCATGCGGGAGCGTACTCCCCTGCTTTCTCTATGATCGCTCTTCCACGCTGATGACGCTCTTCTACTGCAACAATTTCAGCATTCATAATATCGTTAATTACTTCAGGTTCTATCCCATCAACAGCCAGTAGAATCCCTTTTTTTATAAAAGGATCTTCAACCTCATCAAGCTGTGCTTCAAGAGCAAGTAAGCCCTCACGCCGGGCTCGTTCTGATAATCCAACAAATAAATTGATCAGCTGCCTTAAATTCATATCCGTCTGTTTAAAAGCTTCTTTCGTTACGCGAAAGGTTAATTTGACTTCACTTACGTTGAAATTAACTAATAAAGCAGCTACTAGACCACCTAGCACAATAACGATGGAGGAAGCCTGTATAAATGATGTCATACCTCCAAACCCGGCGTTAGATGCAATACCGAAAATAACCATGATGAATCCAATCGTAATACCGATGGGAGTCAACAAGTCTTTTTTAGTCATAATGCTCTCTCCTCAGTTTCGTACAAATACAGTCTATCTACTATATCGGTACTATTTCTGCTGAGTTGAGTTTCTTTCAATAATTCGGTGAGGTAGTATCACATTCTGCTCTTCAACTTCTTCTTTATTCATAAATTTAGTTAGCAGGCGCATTGCTACAGCTCCTATATCGTACATCGGCTGCACTACAGTTGATAATGTTGGACGTACCATCGTTGCGAGGCGTGTATTATCGAATCCAAACACTTCTAGATCCTCCGGCACTCGAATGCCTCGGTCCTGTGCCCCATGAATGACTCCCAGGGCCATTTCGTCGGAAGAGACAAAGACAGCCGTAGGCTTCTTATCAAATTCAAGCAGCTGCTCTAATGCTTCAATACCTGAATCGTATGAATAGTCTCCGGATACAATATAATCTTCAGGGGAGTCATAACCATTAGCCCTCATAGCATTTTTATAACCTTCTAGTTTCTGCACATTGATAATAGTATCTTCAGGTCCCGATACGAAAGCTACTTCCTTATTTCCGTGGGATAATAATAACTCTGTGGCTTCATAAGACGCTTGCTGATAATCGATGTTTACAGCAGGAGTCTCCCCTGACTCATCTACTGTCGCTGCCAAAGCAATAGGTACAGAAGAAGTTTTAAACTCCTGGATATGATCTTCTGTGATTTTTCCACCCATAAATACTAATCCATCTACCTGCTTACCTAGCATAGCATTAATCAGGTGCAGCTCTTTATCCTTATTCTGGTCAGAATTACTTAAGATAATGTTGTAATTATACATAGTGGCAATATCTTCGATGCCACGCGCAAGCTCAGCAAAGAATATACTTGATATGTCGGGGATGATCACACCGACCGTCGTGGTTTTCTTACTTGCTAAACCTCTTGCCACTGCATTTGGACGATACCCTAACCGCTCAATGGCATCGTGTACTTTTTTTCTAGTCGCAGGCTTTACGTTCGGGTTCCCATTCACTACTCGTGAGACGGTAGCCATCGATACGTTTGCCTCTCTTGCTACATCATATATTGTTACATTCATCATGCATCCTCCTTAGTTAGTCCATTGCTGCAAATTTATAATAAAATAATCATACGATAGATAGCGTCCTCGCGCAATGTCTGCCTCTTTCTTCTTATATAAGATTACCCATTTTATTATAACGGATTCATTATTCAGAACAAAACAGATTCTTGCACAGTTAAATTAATCCGTTCTAAGGCCCCTTACACATATAGGTATATGTTGGGTCTGAATATCAATCAAAATCCGATGAGTCGGCATCTCTGTCCCTCTGTGACTAAGTGAGCATATTCAAAAAAATAAGCTAGACTGAATAGCAGTCTAGCTTACCCCAAAGTATTATTTTGTTAACTCTCTCATAAATGATTGGAACGTTGGAATATTCATTTGCTGGGCTGAATCAGAAAGGGCAACCGCTGGATCAGGGTGTACTTCAGCCATTACTCCGTCAGCACCAATCGCCATAGCCGCTTTAGCTGCTGGTAGCAGGAGATCGCGTCGGCCAGTGGAGTGAGTTACATCTACCATCACTGGTAAGTGAGTTTCTTGTTTCAAAATTGGTACAGATGAGATATCCAAAGTGTTTCTTGTGGCTTTTTCATAGGTACGGATACCACGCTCACACAAGATGATATTTTTGTTCCCGCGGGAGATAATGTACTCAGCCGCATTAATGAATTCGGATATAGTTGCCGACATTCCTCGTTTTAATAGAACAGGTTTATTTACTGAACCGGCAGCTTTTAAGAGTTCAAAGTTCTGCATATTACGAGCTCCGATTTGAATCACATCAAGGTAATCCAGTGCTTCTTCAAGATCGGCTGGGTTCACGATTTCACTTACCACAGCTAAGCCATTCTCATCGCCTGCCTGCTTCAGCATTTTCAATCCTTCGATTCCAAGACCCTGGAAGTCATATGGGGAGGTTCTCGGTTTAAATGCACCACCGCGCAATAGCTTCAATCCTTCACCTTTAACGGCTTTAGCTACGGTTGAAACCTGTTCGTAACTTTCTACCGCACAAGGGCCCATAATGAAGTGCGTGTTTCCATCGCCCACTTTTTCTCCATTGATTTCCACGATTGTATCTTCAGGCTGCTTCTTTCTGGAAACGAGAAGAGCTTTTCTATGGTCATCCTCTTGTAACTCTAGTCCAGCTTTGAATATCTCTTTAAATAAATGAACCACTGTAGAATCCTCGAAAGGCCCATCATTATGACTTGAAATATGATCAAGCATCGTTCTTTCCCGTACAGGATCAAAACGATTGGTTCCTTGCTGCTCTTTAATCTGGCCAATTTCCTTTACTAGATCACCGCGTTTATTGATTAAATTCAGAAGCTCTAAATTTACCTCGTCTAATTGACTGCGTAATTGGTCGAGTTGTTGGTTACTCATGTGTGCGTCCCCCTAGAAATAATTAGTAGTAGTAAAATTAAGATTATTCATCCTATTGATAATTAGGGACAATTATAGCTAACATTTCATTTATTGTCACCCTTAGAGAAGGAATTCTTTTGTAAGAAATAAAAGAAAAAATCCAATTAGTATCTTGCTTATGAAATTTCTAATCTATAACTACTGGATGTATGTTCCCTTAGAAACTTGTATTTCTAGTCATTCACTAATAACAAAACGCGCAGGATTTCCCTACGCGCTTATTATTATTCTACTGCTTTTATTAAACGCTGTTTTGTCACGGCACCATGACTGTCATGCCACGCTACCTGCTGGTCTTTAAATAAAATAGCTTGTGGAGACTGATGCCTTACATCATAGTCACTCGCAACCTGGTTAGAAAGATCTCTGGCATCCTGTACAAAAAGTTCATAACAAGGAACTTCCGAATGCTGACTAAACTGTTCATATTCACTCTCAGCTGTTGCTGAAATTGGACAAGTTAAACTATGCTTTAAAAGAAAGAATATGGGTTCATTATTCAGTACTTTTGTAAATTCTTCTTTCGTCTTTAGCAATTGTATACTCATGCTTTATTCCCCTCTCAGCTAAAAATGGCGGAGACACAAAGGCCTCCACCATTTAAATTGTATTATACATTTGAAGACGTTGTAGAATCTTGCTGCTTTTCAAGCTCTTGAGCTGCTTCTTCAATAGCTTCAGCTACTTCTTGAGCTGCTTTTTCCGCTTCATCGTCTTCATTACTGCGAATATTTTTCACTTTATCCTTCACTTTTCCACTTAAATCCTGTGATTTCTCAGAAACATTTTTAGAGAATTGAGAAGATGTTTCTACAGCACGCTCTTTCCATGCTCCGCCTTTTTCATAAGCTACATCTTTCCATTCTCCCGCTCTCTCTCTTATGCCTGTAGAGCTTTCGTTAATATTGTCACGCAATTCACGTCCTGATTTTGGAGCAAATAGCAAAGCGACTACTGCGCCTACAATACCTCCGATTAGTGAACCTAGTACAAAATCTCTTCCTGCCCCATTGTCATTATTATTTTGCTGATTGTAACTCATTAAAAATCTCCTCCTTAGTATTTTTCTTCTTTTTTAGCTTTTTTCCATAAATTGATTGCCACTTGTCCCCATTTCATAGCTTGAGCAGCACTCTCTGTATGGTCCTGGGCGGACTGGGTCAATCCCATTGAAATGGATCTTATGGATTGATTAAACTCTTGAACAGTATCTCCGATGCCTTTCACTCCGTCAACTAATGTATTTAGTTTTTCAGATTTTTCCCCGACATCTTCAGCTAATTTATTGGTCTTGTTCAAGAGGGCTGTCGTCTCAAGGGTAATTCCCTCCATTTGCTTCTCTACACCCTCAAGTGTATCCGCAACGTTATTCATGGTTCGACGTACAGCTGTTAGTGTTCTTGCCAGAAAAATGACTAGAACAGCAAAAGCCACTGCTGCAATTAATGCAGCAATGTAGAGAATGATTATCATGCCCCCTGCAACTCCTTCGACTATGTAATTGTCACGTTCTTAATTATTCCCCAAGTTCAGAGAAATTAAAACGTGATATCCGCATTAAATAGTTATATTCGATAAATAAGTGGAAGTTCCCTCTTTAAAAGGATATTTTATTTATAATTTCAGGAAAATGAGTAAAAAGGAACGTGCAGTTCTATTTAGAGAAGCCGCACGTCCTTTTACTACTTACTATTTTCATAGGCATTTTGAAACTTTTGAATATCGCCAGCGCCCATAAATAATAAGATGCCATCATCAAAGTTCTGCAACTGGGGAGTGTCCTCAAGCGTCAATACATGAGAATCAGGAATTAACTCCTGTAAATTTTCTATCGTCAACTTTCCTTGATCCTCTCTTGCTGAACCAAAAATATCACACAGATATATATAATCTGCAAGCTTTAGACTTTCAGCAAATTCATGCAAGAAAGTTTTGGTTCTAGTAAAGGTATGCGGCTGGAAGATAGCGACTACAGGACGTTCACCATATTTTTTTCTGGCCGTATCAATCGTAGCTGTAATCTCAATCGGGTGATGGGCATAGTCGTCTACCAAAATTTGATTGCCCCATTCTTTTTCCGTGAAACGGCGCTTGACTCCTCTAAAAGTGGACATTTTTTTTATTTCATCTGCCGGCATTTCCTCATAGTGACAAATAGCAATTACACTCAACGCGTTTAAAACGGTGTGATTACCGAATTGAGGAATCGTAAATGTGTCATAAAAATTGTTCCTGACAAACACATCAAATGTGGTTCCTTCATTGCTCTCTCTGATGTTCTGAGCCTGGAAATCATTCGTACCTGCAAAACCATAGTAGAGAACCGGGACATTTGCCTGAATATGCTGAAGATGATCATCATCTCCACAGGCGATAATACCTTTATTCACTTGCTTTGCCATTTGTTGAAAGGCTTCAAAAACATCATCAACGCTCTTAAAATAGTCCGGATGATCAAAATCAATGTTCGTCATGATCGCATAATCTGGGTGGTAAGATAGAAAATGCCTGCGATACTCGCACGCTTCAAATGCAAAGTACTGACTGTTTTCATGACCTCTGCCTGTACCGTCTCCTATTAAATAAGACGTAGGGTAGTTTTCGGATAAAACATGCGCGAGCAGACCAGTCGTTGAAGTTTTTCCATGAGCACCTGTTACGGCAATACTAGTGTACTGCTGAAGCCACTCACCTAAAAATTCATGATACCAGTGAAAAGGTAACCCGAGTTTCTTAGCTTCTCTTATTTCTTCATGCTCTTCGTTAAAAGCATTTCCCGCAATAATCGTAAGTCCGGCATGTATATTCTTACTTGAGAAAGGCAGTATTTCAATATTTTTTTCTTCCAGAACCTCTTGAGTAAAAAAGTGCTTTTCTACGTCTGACCCTTGAATTTTTTCTCCAGAATCGTGCAGAATTTGTGCAAGCGAACTCATTCCTGTCCCTTTGATACCAACAAAATGGTAAGTTGTCATAAACAAGAACCTCCAAAATAATGTGGATCACTTTAAGTATAGTGTATGTAACAGCCATTAAAGTGCGATTTATTCATTCGTTATCTTAAACCCTGACCTGCAAGTCTCTAATAACCTTACTTATCTTATCATGGAAACAGGATTAGAAAAAGAGGCTCTTCTCCCCTGGTTTCTCCATGTGTAAAAAAAGACACATACTTATGTGCCTTTATTCACCTTCATCCTCTTTATGAAACTGAACATATTCAAGTCTTGGATTTACTTTATATCTGCGTCCTTCTTTGGCTTCAGGTTCTCCATTAATAAGGACATTGTCCCCCGTGAATCCAATACCGATCTTCAGAAGACTTCCGCCTACTCCATACATATCTACGGGGACTTTTTTCTCTTCAAAAGCTCGTATTCTTTCTTTGGTAAAACCACCGCTGACAACTATTTTCACATGGCGGTATCCTTCTTTATCCAGTGACCGCCGCAATGCAAAAATGAGTTCAGGATTTACCCCTCTCGGGTCAAATGTACCCATTAAATGCTGATTTCTAAGGAAGTACTTATCTACCAGGTTCTGGGAAGTATCTACCCGTACACCTTTCAATTCATCTCCAAACTCTCGGGCAACTTTTAAAGAGTCGGTAATCACATCATTATTATAATCCACAAGAGCCATAAGCTGATCATTTGGAAATTGTTTCTGATAGGCTTTAGTAGCAGCGACTACATCCCCTTTGAACATCTGTATTAAAGCATGGGGCATCGTTCCCATTCCTTCTTTCCCCCACCATTCATTCATAGCATGAGTGGCCTGAGCAGTCGAACCGCCTATAAAAGCTGCATATCCATCCCCGGATTGCTGTGTAAAGTGATCGTCCCTATCACCCATGAAAATAATCGGTTTTTGACGGCCTGAAGAACGGGCGGCCTTTACGACATTATAAACATTGGAGGCTACAGAGGTACGTCTCGCAAGGATCCCATCTATAATCCCTTCCAGAAACCCAAACAGCTGATAAGGCCCTGTAATGGTTAAAACCGTTTCATAAGGACTAATTTTATCTCCATCTTTTAAAGAGTGGATCTCCAGTTCCTCAGGATTTTCAGCAAACGTATGAATAAGAGCAATGGCTTCATCCGTGCCGCATAGAACAGCAGTACCCTTTTGAAAGAACTGCATGGTTACTTTGTGTTCAGGAAGCTGGTCGGCTACAATATCTCTTGTCTTTAAGAAGTAAACGGCAGAAAACCATCCCTCTGAAACTCGCTTATCAAATTTAAATGTTTTATTCGTTAAACGACTGATTTCGCCATTTAACTTACGTGCTATTTCCTTCATAACTATACTCCTTAAACATTGTGGTCAGTAAAAACTGTATCGTTATATTCAAGTATTATCATATAGAACTAAAAACTTTTCCACAAGTATTTAGTTGATTCACTACAAATCTGCAGATTAACTAAGCATTTCTTCCACTTGCTGGTGAGTTAGAAGCACATCTCTCGGTTTACTTCCTTTTTGCTCCGAAATAATTCCGTACTCTTCCATCTGGTCAATTAAACGAGCAGCACGGTTGTATCCTACCTTAAAGCGGCGCTGAATCAGTGAAGCACTCGCTCCGTTCTGTTCCATTACAAATTGAACCGCTTCACTAAAGAGAGCATCTGTTTCTTCTTCGTTTGAAATTTGTTTCATTAACTCTTCTTGATGAAACAAATATTGAGGAGGAGCTATTTTTTTCACATAATTGGTGACACGTTCGATTTCCTCATCCGATAAGAAAGCTCCCTGAATTCTTAATGGCTGACCTGAACCATTTTCTACAAACAGCATATCACCTTTTCCTAACAATTTTTCTGCCCCGCCTGAATCAATAATCGTTCGAGAATCCACTTGGGAAGAGACACTGAATGCAATCCGTGTCGGAATGTTTGCTTTAATGAGCCCTGTAATTACATCTACTGAGGGCCGCTGTGTAGCTAATAGCAGATGAATGCCGCATGCTCTTGCTTTCTGAGCAATTCGGCAGATAGCATCTTCTACATCCTGAGGAGAGACCATCATCAAATCAGCAAGTTCATCGATAACAATGACTAGATATGGAAGCTTCTCCCCTCTACGATTCTGCTTCACCATTTTGTCATTATACCGTTCTACATCCCGAACTCCCTCTTGAACAAATTTCTCATACCGTTCTTCCATCTCTTTTACTGCCCATTTCAAAGCAGATGTCGCAGCTTTTACATCTGTGATAACAGGAGAAACCAAATGCGGCAGGTCATTATAAGGAGCCAGTTCTACCATCTTAGGATCAATCAGTAGAAATTTCACATCTTCATGATGGGCTTTATATAAAAGACTAATGAGAATGGTATTAATACATACACTTTTCCCGGAACCTGTGGCACCTGCGATTAATCCATGAGGCATCTTTTTTAAATTGGTAACGATTGGAGAACCACCAATATCAAGTCCCAGCCCGACAGACAATGGGGAAGGGTCTTTATGAAAAGCCTCTGATTCAAATATCTGCTGTAGTCCTACCATTTGAGCCTTAGGATTCGGGACCTCTATACCTACGGCCTGCTTTCCGGGAATAGGTGCTTCAATTCGAATGTCGCGTGCTGCCATGCTTAGTTTGATATCATCCGCTAAATTAGTTATTTTGCTAACCTTAACTCCTGGTTCAGGCTGTACTTCGAACCTGGTTACCGTAGGGCCTTTCATGGCGTTCACTACCTTCGCACGCACGTGAAAATGTCTAAGGGTAGTTTCAAGCAGTTCCATTTGCTGAGCAGTCCAATCCTCATCTTCACCTGTAGGCTTCTTTGTATCTTCCAGCAAATGTAAAGGTGTGTTATATTCCTTACGAGGAGAATCCGGAGTATTCTCCTGATTATTTTCCTTTTCACCTTCTATAGTGGGAGTCTGGACACTAACACTCACACTATGATTCTCTCCTGATTCCGTCCTACCTTGTTTCTTTTGATCTCGGGTTCGCTTATCTCTTGGTGTCATGATGACGTTGAATGGAAGACTTTTTTTCTTCTCTCCTCCATTTGGGTTTTCTTTCGGTTCAGACCTTAGTTTCCCCTCATGATTCACCGCTCTATCGTGTGAAACTTCAGATTCTTCCTCAGGCTTTCTTTCTGTCTGCTCTTGCATTTGGGGAGCTTCATTATTCTCGGCTGCTTCTCCAGAGTCTATTAATTGAAAACCAGATGAATACTCATCTGTCGGAGTGTCTTGAGAATTGATTTCGGTTTCTGCTTCCAACTCCTCTAATTCAATAGTTGCAGCTGCTTCTTCAGGTTCGAATTCTTTTTTTTTGGACTCTATTGTATTCCCTTCTGATGCTGACAGGGTTTGCAGGAAAGAAGACTGGCCACTCTCCCCTGATGCTGAATTACGATCCTCTTCCTGTGAAACTTTTTCTTCCTTTTCAACTGATGATTCAATCGTATTTTCTGGCTTTTGCTGAATGTCTTTAGTCTCCGTGACTTTACTTCTGAGTCTTCTTCTCAAATCCTGCCAGGCTTCTTCATCATTTGTAAAAGAATCACCGGGGAACTTGGTTTCTACTGTGTTTTCAATTTTTTCTATGCCGGCAGTCAGTTGACGATTATGATATCCATAAATAGGCGAAGGAACATCTGTAGGTGTAAAAGGAACCGTGGAAGTTTCCGGAAGTTCTTGCTTCTCACTTTGATCCTGCTGCTTTTTAGTCTGTTTATCAGTGGATTCAACTTCTTTATGCTGATCTTGTTTCTCTGTTTGCTTTAAACTCTGGCTCCTTCTGGATCTCTCCGGTCTTCTAGAAGAGTCTGTTTTTTCATGAGAAGTTGAAGACTGGTCAGGAATGACAGGGAACCGAAACTCACCTTGCTTAGGATACCGATAGGTCATTTTTGTTTTAGCATTCATTTCCTGCCGCTCCTGCCTTTTAGGTTGTTGTTGTTCTTTTATCTCTTTTGGGGTTTCTTCTTCATCATCAAACCATTGTTTAAATTTATTTTTTATATCATTCCACATATTTTCTCACTCTCTTTTCCTATATGTAAATCTCTTGTGGTCCCTTTTATTTTAACAGTTTTTGTTTAATGTTTGGTTTACAATCGCTTTAAAAATTAAGAATTCGTAAAAAAAAACAAAGCAGCCGGGCTGCTTTGTCTTTTATACTGGCATTAAACTTCAAAAGGAGCCCCAACTTCATATTCGTCAGAGAGAACGAGAATCCCTTTTTCTTTTGGTGCATCTGGTAAACCTAGTTCTTTAGCAGAACAAATCATTCCACTAGACGGTACACCACGCAATTCTGCGTCATTAATCTTCATTCCGCCTGGCATCGTTGCTCCAACTTTAGCTACTACGACCTTCTGCCCCCGCTCAATATTAGGTGCTCCGCATACGATCTGCAATTGTTCATCAGCTGTATCCACCTGGCAGACTTTAAGTTTATCCGCATTTTCATGAGGTGCTATGCTTTCCACATACCCCACTACAAATTTAGGGCTTAAATCAAAATCCAGTACGTCTTCGAGCTGATTCTGTGTAAACAAATCCTTGATTGGACGAAGCATTTCCTCCGTCAGCATCATTTTTCCCTGACCTGGCATATTAAAATAATTGGATGCATTAAAGATATTATATCCGAGCAATGATCCATCCCTGCTATCCGTAATTTTAACCACGTCCCCATAAGCTTGCTGCTTAAATGTTTGGCGGTTTCCTTCTTTAATAGGAATAATCAATACATCCCCAATACCTTTTTCATTGTAAAATACATCCATGACTTAATCGTCCTTTCGCTCTTTTTTCGGTTGTTTTTGAGCAAGTATAAAAATGGGTTCTAATTGCTTATCCTCATATAGGAAGGACAATGAAGTAATAGGCACGGTGCCTTCAGCGAAAAACTTCATAGCCATTTGAGCCAGAATGTCGTACCCTTCTGAGTTCTGAACATCAGCAAATATAATAACGTCCTGGTGAGGTACACTGATAGCTAGCTCGCCCTTGCACTCAGCCTTAAGCTCCTCCAGTAAAACCTCATTTAAAATCCGGCTTGCGTCATACCCATCTTTAGTAGAATGGAAGTAGAAATCATTTCCGTACACTGTATCCTTTTTCATTTCAACCGGGAGTGAACGGGCATTAAAACTTGCCACTTCCTTCAGTCGTGCTAATGTCCATTCTTCCTTTTCCAGCATACTTTCATCGATTAACTGAAAGGACTTCCCTAAGTCCAACGCATAGTAAACCCTGGTCTCAGCTGTATGTTCTGAATGGACCAGCCTTTTACCATTTTCTGTTTCTGTTGGAAAAGACGCGGCTCTAATCACAGGAAAGATTTGTTGTTCTTTTCCAGAAAGATCATGAGTTTCATTCATAACTTTCAATGCCTCTTGTACGTGATCTTCCAATTCATCAATTGCTTCCTCTCCGCGAGATTCATACTTGGAAATCACATTAGGTAAAGTAATTGTAATCCCTTCACCACTATCACGCCACTCAATGCGAAAAGTGTCTTTATCACGATTATAAGTTGTCTTCCAATCTTGATGGTGAAGACGATCTTCTAATTTCTTCTTCATTTTTACACTCGTCATTTTCATCCTTTTTCCTCCTTAATTGATGGAAGAAATCAATTCCCTTATTTATAGTAGCATACTTTAGCTTACGGATACCTCTTCCTATTATACACATCCTCACTCTCTTGAAAAAGTAAACAAGCTGTGCGGAAAAAGCACAGCTTGTCTATACTACGACGCATTTCGTATAAAATCTTCAATTTCTTCCTGAGATTTTCTCTGTTTTCCTACAAACCTGCCTGTCTCTTCCCCATCCTTAAAAGCGATAAAGCTAGGTATACCAAACACATCATACTCAGAGCATATGTGGATAAATTGATCCCTATCTACATATACAAAAGTCCATTCACTAAATTTATCCTCAATTTCTGGAAGAACCGGTTCAATTACTCGGCAGTCAGGACACCAATTGGCAGAAAACAACAATATCACATCTTCTTCCAATAATGATCGAAGGTGCCCATCGGACTCAAGTTTAATCATATTATTCACCTCCATCATCCCATTAAGTATAATTCTAATCATACTTGATTGTCATATCTCCTGGCTTGATCCATCCTTTTTTTCTAAACCACAATGCAATAACGTAACTAATAGCCGCTGGAGCAAGGATATGTAACCCAAGTATAATACCAGCTATGTGCCAATTAAAGCCCATTGTTTGAAACGTCATGATCTGACCTACTAGTCCGCTCGTTCCCATCCCTGCCCCCGCTGCATTATTTTCAAGTTCCAGCCAAACGGTAGCAAACGGAGCGATTACAGCTCCTGCAATTGTAGGTGGAAGAAGGATAATTGGTTTTTTAACTATATTAGCAACTTGCAGCATAGACGTGCCAATTCCCTGAGCTATAAAACCTCCAAACCCATTATCTTTATAGCTGATTGTAGCAAAACCGATCATCTGGGCAGCACAACCGACCGTAGCAGCACCAGCTGCTACCCCGTCTATTGAAAGCATTAATGCAATAGCTAAACTTGAGATAGGCGCAGTTAAGGCTATACCCATAAGTACCGCAACTACAATCCCCATAATTAAAGGCTGTTGGAGCGTTGCCCAATTAATAACCTCTCCAAAACCAGTCATAAATCCGCCTATAGGCGGTCCGATAACAGCTCCCATTACAAAACCGACCGTAATGGTTGCAAATGGTGTCAGAATAATATCTATTTTTGTTTCTTTGCTTACCATTTTACCAAATTCAGTAGCTATCAGGGCAGCTATATAACTTCCTGCCGGCCCCCCTAACTCAGCTCCGTAGGCTCCGCTAAATAAAGACGCAAAAATTACAAGCGGAGGCGCCTTCAGTCCATAGGCAATTGCAGTCCCTATAGCTCCCCCCCATATTTTACTGTCCATAGCGAATGTTCCCATTTCTATAAATGCGTCCGAAATAATCCCCAGGTTTAGTTGTTCACCAATGGTTTTAATAATTAACCCGATAATTAAAGATGAAAATAGCCCTAGCGCCATATAACTCAGAGCAGTAATCAAATAAGTATGAACGGATATATGAATTCCTTTTCTCTCTAAAAATGCTTTCATGATCGTCCCCCTTTTAGACTCCCAGGATCAATAGTACATTTTTTATATACATGTGTAAATACACAAACAATACATAACCTGCCAACTTACGAACAAAACACTTACGAACTATGGTCCCTCTGAGTGTACAGACCATTATTCCTCTTTCCTTCCTATACACGATGGATTTACGAAAATCAAGTACAGCTCAGCTCAATATATAAAAGAATTTAAGTCTCTCATTAGTATGTACAGGTTCCCCCTGCTCATTGCATGTATCAGCTCATCGCACCCTCTTATAATAGTCTCAACACCATCTTGAAAGAAATGGATAGGCCTTTCTTACATAATTCCCTTCTGCAGCTTAAGATTAATCAACAAACTTAATTAAACCAACAAGTAATAAATATATTTAAGGGAATTTCAATCAGATGTAGAAACATTGTTTAGAAACGTCATGAAATCACGCCTACCGTCTATTTCATGACGTAAATAGAATCGTCTATCCAGTATAAGACATAAGCGTCCCCAATAATTTTTTAGCTCTTAACGCTCCGATGAATCTGTGGTAGAAGTGAGGCAGAAACGCAACAAATTTTCTAGCACATCAAACTATAGACCACATAAATCTATCCTATAAAAAAGAGTTTATCTTCTTAGCTGGCTTCCACACGTCCATACTATTGGAAATTATATCAAGCGCCTTTGCTAGACAGAAAAATAAGACTATTTCATACTAAAGCTAGACTTAATTTCTATAGGAGGTATTTTAGATGGAACTAACTGTTTATTTAGCTGGACAGATTCATGATGATTGGCGTAATGATGTAAAGGCTCAAGCAAAGGAAAAAAAGTTACCACTCCAGTTTGTAGGCCCTCAGGAAAACCATGAACGCTCTGATAACATCGGGGAATCCATCATGGGTGAACAACCTGATAATCTCTACCGTGATGATGCCGCTTCTAGTATTAATAATTTCAGAACTCAGGTTTTACTCCATAAATCAGATGCTGTAATTGCTCTATTCGGTGAAAGTTACAAACAGTGGAATACGGCAATGGATGCAAGCGCTGCTATTCAGCTTCGTAAGCCCTTAATTCTCATTCGACCTAAGTCACTGATCCATCCTTTAAAAGAATTATCAAATCAAGCGGATGTCACAGTGGAAACGATTGACCAAGCTCTGGCTGTTTTAAGCTATATTTATGAGTAAATACTACTCTAATCAAAAAAGTGTGCCGCCCTTTTATGGGTCGGCACACTTTTTAAGACTGTTGATAAAATTCCCATTGACCTTTTAGTAATTTAACGACATGAGAAAACATCTCTTCTCTTTGAATAACCCCATTTGTGAAAATTCCAATCGCACCCTCATTTTTACGTACTTCGTGTTTATTTGCATAAGCATCCATGACTTCGCCAAGCTCTTTTCCTTTTTCCAAACTCTTCTTAATTTCGTCTGGCAAAGCAATTCGAGCTCCGCTGGCCGTAAATACATTTTCTTTAGAATCAACGAGTGCTCCCCAGTTGCAGAGATATAGATCACCTTCGATCTCCATCACTCCGCCTTCAAGGCCAATCCCAAGGTTACTTTTATTAATGGAAGCACATTCCCGAGCCCGGTTAATTGCGCCTTCCAACGTCTCCTCATCTGAAAATGGCTGAGCAGCAACTCTGGATTCAACTTCCATGCCTGTCACATCATGATTTACAAATACTTGTTTAACTGAATCAACTTTAGTAGGGTTTTGCGATCCAACATATATTTTCACCAGTCTATACACCTTTCTTTATACAAATGTCTAACATTATCGTCTATTAAATCACGCAAGCTAAGTTCATTTCTATACATTTTTCCGGATATGATCTACAGCTTGTTGATCCGTGGTTTTTACTAAATGAACGAGCAATTCCTTTGCAGCTGCATAGTCATCTACATGTATGATGGAGGACGAAGTATGGATATAACGGGAGCAAATACCTACAACTGCAGAGGGAATACCATTATTGGCGATGTGTACGCGTCCTGCATCTGTACCTCCCTGTGATACGAAATACTGATAAGGGATACTATGCGTTTCGGCTGTGTCCAGAATAAAGTCTCTAATCCCGCGATGGGTAACCATCGATTTATCTACAATTCGAAGTAAAGCTCCCTTACCTAATTGCCCAAACTCTTTTTTGTCTCCGCTCATATCGTTAGCTGGCGAGGCGTCCAGAGCATAGAAAATATCTGGATTTATTTTGTTTGCCGATGCTTGAGCCCCTCTTAAACCAACCTCCTCCTGTACGGTGGCCCCAGAGTATAACTTGTTTGGAAGTTTTGTTCCCTGAAGTTCTTTCAGAAGTTCTATAGACAATCCACAACCATAACGATTATCCCAGGCTTTAGCAAGGATTTTCTTTTCATTGGCCATAGGAGTAAAAGGACAGATCGGTACAATAGGCTGTCCGGGTTTGATTCCAATTAGTTTAGCATTATCTCGATCATCTGCTCCAATATCAATCATCATATTTTTGATTTCCATCGGTTTTTTTCTTTGTTCCGGCGTCAAATTATGAGGCGGAATCGAACCGATGACGCCTACAATAGGACCGTTATCTGTAATAACTTGTACACGCTGAGCAAGCATGACCTGGTTCCACCAGCCGCCGAGAGGCTGAAAGCGTAACATTCCATTATCCGTAATTTGTGTCACCATAAATCCAACTTCATCCATATGTCCTGCGACCATCACGGTAGGTCCCTTTTTTGCATCTCGAAGTCCAAATACGCCCCCTAGTCGATCCTGAACGATTTCATCGGAGTATTTTTCAAGCTCAGATTTCATGAACTGACGGACTAAATGTTCGTTCGCCGGTGCCCCCGGTAATTCGGTTAACGTTTTAAAAAGATCTTTCGTTTCCTGATTCATTTATGTACCTCTCCTTTTTGTACGTCTTTCTCTATTTTAACGGAACTTTGAAAACGTTTCTACAAATCCGGCCCTTATGTTTTAATTTCCTTTTATCGGGAAAATCTAGTATAGTGAAAAGTAGAATAAAGTTGTGAGGTGATTGGTGAATGAATTGGAAAAAAGTCGCAATAGCCGCCGGTGTAGGAGCAGTGGCTGGCTACGCAGTAAAACAACAGTTTAGCAGCAACCAGAATGTAACCCCTGAGAAAGCTCTCAAGATTGCAAAAGAAGCCTTTAAAAAGCAAGGACCAATTAGTGGCTCTTGGATCTACATGAAGCCTGAGGAACTTAATAAAAATGGCATTAACTACGATGTATATCGTGGAGGAATTTCTAAGAACCAGGATGGCGAAACATCTCAGTTCGAATTTTACATCGATACTGAAACAGGCACTATTGTAGATGTCGCTGAAACTTCAGCTTAATAAAGAATCTAAAAACCGCCCCGCTTTGTCATTGACAAAGCGGGGCTTTCTATTACTCTCCAGGATAGGAATGCGGTTCTCTTTTCAGTTCATTTAGGACCTTTCCATCTTGATCAAATTGCAGCGCGCAGTAACTCGCATCGTGATAGAATACATACCATGCTTTTCTTTCATAACCATAGGCCATCCACTTTTGTTTCTCATGAACTGAAGTAACTGGGTAGTCATCATAAGCGAGGACCCATAGCACATTCTGATGGGCATGTGTTGGCATTATATCAGCCATATGAATAAAAGTTTCATCACCATCTTCAAATACTATAATGGAATGGCCGTTACTATGGCCGCTTGTATGAATCATACGAAGACCTGGAACAATCTCCACTGAATCCTGATATGTATGAACCAGTTCCTCTACAGGTTTCCAGTTCTCTTCCCAATATGTATTTTTTGATCGTATATTAGGATTCCGCATTTCTTCCCATTCCGTAGCATTCGTAAATATTTTGGCTTCAGGGAAAGCAGGTACAAGATGGTCCTCTTCCCACATGGTTAGTCCACAAGCATGGTCAAAATGCAAATGGGTCATTAGAACATAATCAATATCATGCCGGCTCAGTCCCAATACATTTAAAGACTGTTCAATTTTCGACTCTTCTTTAACTCCATAATTTCGAAGTTCTTTTTCCGTCAGCTTATTATTTCCGATGCCTGAATCAATGATCATTTTTTTTCCATCAATATCTATCAAGATAGGGTCCGTTCGGAGCTCAATTTGGTTCTTTTCGTTGACGGGATATTTTCTGCTCCATAAAGGTTTGGGAACAACCCCAAACATAGCCCCCCCATCCATATGAGTAACTCCACCATCCAGCCAAGTCAATTTGGCTCGTCCAACTTGCATTGTTTTCATGTAAGCATCTCCCCTAACGTAAATATAGCTCTAGTCTACCATATCGACTAGAGCCCTGCTTAAGTAAGGTTAATTAAAACGTGCGCGGCATCTGTAAATTGGCTGCCCTTTGGCTGAAAACTTCTCCTCATATTCTGTGGGAACATTCAAAGGATCCTCATCTGCGTGTAAATCGACCGACACATCTTCCAAGATCATTCCATATTGCGAAAAGCTGACTAATGAATATTCGAACAAGCCCTTATTATCCGTTTTCAATGTAATTTCACCGCCAGGGACAAGAACTTTTTTATATTGGTCAAGAAACGTGTGATAAGTAAGACGACGCTTCTCGTGTCTGTTTTTCGGCCACGGATCAGAAAAGTTTAAATATATATGATCAATTTCATTCTCTCCGAAGAGCTCTCGAAGATCTTGAGCGTCCTCGTTCACTAGTCTTACATTATCTACATCTGCATCTAATACTTTTTTCAGAGCGCCAACTATTACACTTTTCACAAGCTCAATTCCTACAAAATTTATATCAGTGTGCTGTTTTCCCATACCTGCTATAAATTGCCCTTTTCCTGAGCCAATTTCCAGGTGTAAAGGCGCCTTCGGGTTCTTAAATAATTCGCTCCATTTACCTAACATTTTAAATGGTTCCTGGACAACTATATGATCATGCTCCCGCATATAATCATCGGCCCAGGGTTTATTCCTTAATCGCATAATTAGATTCCTCCTCTTATCGTTAAAATCGTACCATGAACAAGCTTCCAATTTAAAGTTTTTATTAAATACGGTGAATTTAGACGGATTTGTGCCTAATACCTCTTATGTTTAACCATGGGAGAGATATATAGCTAAAAAGAGTAAGTTCTTCTCCTAACTGATAAAAAATCCTTGAAACAGGGGGTTGGGTTGTAAACGCTTTCTCATATACCATTATATTTGTGTGATAATAACGGATATTGGAGTGATAATTAATTTATGAAATTGATGAACCAAGTAATTGATATGACAGTGGTGGCCACTTTCTCTGTAATGTTCGCTGGATACGCACTATTTGTATACCCTTTTGAAAAAATGAACGAGAAAATGAGCACTGAAGTCAAAGAGAAAAAACTAAAATATACACCTACGATTACTGAAGGTTAATATAAACATATAAATAAAAAACAAACCGTTGCTTTAACAGCAACGGTTTGTTTTTTGTTTATCTAATGAATCCCATCATGATTTTTAAATGATTTTATGTTTATCCATAATTTTCTTAAGCTTCTTTGTACGAATAGAAGCTTCGTCGTACTCTCCTCTCATCTGATGCCACTGAATAAAAGCGAGAGCCTGAGATATAGAATACCATATCATCCGCTCGAATAAATGCGTATCAGGATCGATTCCATACTCTTTTAACCAATGATGCCAGTTTTCTTCTGGTATATAGGAGAAGAGCATCATGCCTAAATCAAGAGCAGGATCTGCAACCATCGCATTATCCCAGTCGATCAGATAAAGCTGGTCATAAGAAGAGAGAAGCCAATTATTATGATTCGTATCACAGTGACAAACCACATGGAAGTCATGTATTACATCGTCCACTCTATATTCCAGAAATTGAATGGCCTGATGAATATTGAGTTTAGGTGCAACTTCGTCAAGAACCTGCTGATTCTCTTTTAGGTCCTTCAAAACCTCGTGAGGAGTCAGCGGGGTCTTTCCTAACCGCATCAGCATATCTAGAAGCTCCGTCGAGTGGTGAATTTTGCTTAACAGGGCGGCTACTCGAGGATGTTTCATTTCTTCCGGATTTAACTCGCGCCCTTCCAGCCACTCCTGGGCCGTGATTACATCCCCATTTTCTAACCGCTTGGTCCATACAAGCTTGGGTACAATTCCCTCGGCAGAAAGCACAGCAAGAAACGGAGACGAATTTCTTTTCAGAAATAAACGTTTCCCTTCGGTTTGGGCATAATATGCTTCTCCAGTGGATCCTCCTGCTGGTGTTACCGTCCAATCATTACCAAGTATATGTTCCAACCAATTCACCTTCAATTCCTCAAATCTGCCTTTGATTATACTTCTTTCAGTATATCGTACTTTAGGACCGTTCCAAAGTCTTTAAAATGATCTAAAAAGAGTTACCTTAGATTAGATTAACTCATTGCTCTGCATACTTTCAAGAAATATCTATTTTATCCTACAAAAATCGACCTTTCGGAAGTGCTTTTTTCAATATAACATTCATAACACTCCCCACTCTGTCCATCTACTTGAAAAGGTAAAGGCTCAGATGAAGAAATGTGAACGTCTTGCCCTTCCCACTGATGCACTTCTTTTTGTTGAATGTGCCGTCCTGTAAATACAGTTTTAAAGAATGCTAGTATTTTCCATTTAGACATAGGTTCTACGATGATAATTTGAAAAGTTGGTTTTTCAATACTTGCGTTAGGAGCAATTTTCATTCCTCCTCCGTAATAAGGGTGGTTTGTAATAGTAACCATTGTTGCTTGTTTACATTCGATCTTTCTGCCATCAATTTTTAATTCTATTGAAATAGGATTTAATCTTGGTAAAACTCTCAGCAGAGCCAGTGGATATATAAATGAAGTCATTCGAAAATACTTGGCCCATTTACGAAAAGCAGATTTATTGGCTTCTTCCACTATTAGACCGTCCATGCCAAATCCAATACTATTCATAAAAGAACGCGGTTTCGCTGCCTCCCCATCATTAGATGTGAAGGTGCCTGTACGGATTCTTTGAAACTTTGGGGCATGAACCATCTTGCGAAATAAAGAGACGCCGTCTGTAACCTGTCCTATCCCTCTCGCGAAATCATTTCCAGCTCCAGCCGGGATAAAACCAATAGGAAGATCAGGGTAATGCTGCGCACCATTTATTACCTCATGAAGGGTACCATCCCCTCCGATCACAATAAAGTAATTTAGAAAGTCTTGATAAAGAGCACAAAGATCCCCCGTCAATTTTTCGGCTTGACCTGGATAATCAGTAAAATGAGTCTGAAAATTCTTTTTCTGATTCTGATACAAAGGATCCTTTTGAATGGTCCTAAATAACCTCTCTGCCTGTCCATGACCTGCTTTAGGATTAATAATGATTACAAACACATGACATTTCTCCTACTTAAAAAGATAAATTATTTAAAAATATGGTAATATTATATGGTAATATCATCAAAGAGGAGGGGTTTCATGTCGAAAGACTGTCAATTCTGCGGTACAAATTTCCTAATTCCAGAAAGTGGATCTATCGTACTAAATCAGAAAAAATCCATTAAACCGTTGCAGCTTTTTGTAAGTCATGAAGATGAGGAGACCATTATTTATAGGTATAAATCAAAGAAAGAACTTAAAACTTCGTTGGGAGTCTTGCTTTCATCAGCAACAACAGCAACTTCCAAAGACTGGCTGCATATTTTAAACTTAGATTCAACCCAGTATTTGCCAATTTCCATTCAGCACCTTTATGAAAGATTAGATAAACCTGAATTAGGAGAGATTATTCAGCATGGTACCTTCACCTCTCACTTACAGCCAATCGTAGACATGAAAAATGATGAAATCTATGGTTATGAATCTTTGCTCCGCACGGAAGGTGAGAACATAAATCCAGCTGAATTATTTTCCCATGCTCAGCGATCAGGTCTTCAATCCATGCTTGACCAAAAGGCACGCCGGACGGCTGTAAAGGCAAAGTCAGATTTTCTACAAAAGGGCCAGAAAATTTTTATTAACTTTCTCCCCTCCACCATCTATGTTCCTGAATTCTGCCTGCAACATACGTTCCAAATAGTAAAAGAGTTTAACATTGATCCTGCTGATTTAGTATTTGAAGTGGTTGAAACGGAAAAAATCACAAATGTAAAGCACCTAAAATCAATCTTAGATACATACAAAACGTCTGGGATGAAAGTTGCGTTAGACGACGTAGGGGCGGGATACAGTACACTCGAGATGTTAAGTTTGTTAAAGCCTGACTACTTAAAAATCGACCGTTCCTATATCCAAAATTGTTATGAGGACTTGACTAGTCAAGATTTTCTTTTTCAAGTTATGAGGCGTGCTTCAAACCTAGGTATTAAAGTTCTGGCAGAAGGCATTGAAACAAGAAACGAATGGGACTGGTTACGTGAACTTGGCGTTGACTATGGACAGGGGTACTTTATAGGTAAGCCTGCACCTCTTCCTAAGGAAACCATTAACCTTCTTCCTTAGAATCCCCTTCTGTGTCCCATGCAGGACGTTTGAAGGACGTAGTCTGACAATGCTTCAAAAGCGCTTCTGAGGTTTTCAGCTGCTTATGCTTCAGCGGGGAAGTTATATTCCTCTTATTATACATCCACTCTTCGTACCTTTGCTTATCAACATAATCTGTATCGTATGGCTCCTGGAAGGATTGAAAAGTTAAATCAGGAGCTAATACGACCTTCCGTAGAGGAAAGTCTATTCCGTATGTTTTCAAAACACTTTTGACAAACGTTTCTGTTCGTTTTAGTGATAATAGTGGATTAATAACTTTAGAGCTGCCCTCCTTATGTAAAGCATTCCAGCTATGATCAGAAGAAGGCAGGATCTTCTCAGCTCCGGGCAGATACAAATAGTAAATGATTTCTATTCCAAGAGGACCAATAAGTATGATTTCAGATTCCATGGTTGCGTTGCGTACCTTAACTACGGGATGATACATAATAAAGTAGGTATCTGGAAATCTCTGCAGAAAAAACTTTAGTTTTTCATCTTTCTGATAGGTCCTGTCTAAAAAAGATTTTTCCTGTAGTGTAGTGGATGCCCATTTCAGTTGAAAGGAAATCAGTTGGTCCAAAAAATTCTGCTTTACCTCCTGAATCGTTTCAGGTGGTGCAGTTTCGTTTTCTATACTTCTTTCCTTTTCATGTTTTTCTTTATCTTTGAACCGAAAGAAGAGTCGCTTCAATCCTTGCCGGGGGTTTTCTTCAGGTTCGATTTCTTTTTCATCTTTCTTTTCAAGTCTACCCTGTTCATACGCTTCCTTCGTTTTACTCCATTTTTCTTTTTTCAATTCTATAAATTGTCTGGGATACTGAAAGACATCCATTTCATATCTGGATATATAGTCTTGCAGTTTAATTAATTGAGCCACTTTTTCACCTCTACTTATAAGTCAAATTTCTTGACCACTTCATACTTTGGGTTCTGATCAGGATGAATACGAAAAAGATAAAAATGCTCAACTCTCATTGAATACTCCTCGTCAAAAACGCGGGAATATGCCTCTTTTGCTAATGGAGAGCACCCTTCAGCGTTCTTCTTAGCCAGCGTGATATGAGGATTAAATTTTCTATTTTCTTTTTTGAATCCAAACTTTTCACCTGTACGATCAATTTGATCTTTCATGATTTGTAGTGACGTTTCATTTTCAACCTCTGCATGAAACACTCGCGGTTTAACCAGTTGCCCGAAATAGCCTGCTGGACCCACCTTTAAGAAAAAAGATTCCGGCCACTCTTGTTTTTTAAGCTCATTTAGATAAGCTTTCATTATTTCATCGGAACATCCTCCTAAAAACTTTATGGTAATGTGTAAGTCCTCAGGATCTGTCCATACCTTATAATCCATTGATTTAGAAAGGATCTCCTGCCATTCTTTCAAGTACTTTTGTATGTGAGTAGAGGCTTTAATTCCAAAAAAATAGTGTGCACTCATCCTATAGGCTCCTTCATCAAATTTGTTGTCCATTTCTTAACCACGGTTACTAATAACATCCCAAGTAATGTCATACCGGAGAAAAACCCGTACATTCCGGCTGCACTCCAAATATCAATCATTACGCCACCTGTAAAGGTGAAAAAGGCATTCCCCAGACCATTTCCAACAGCAGAGTATAAACCAACAGCTGTAGCACGGACCTCTGGAGGGGCCAGTTCTCTAACTAAAATCAAGGCAGCTGGTATATAAAGACCCACGGAGATTCCCTGCACGATCGTTGTTGCGTATACTAGTTCACTTGAAGGCTCAAAAAAGTACAAAAACCAGCGACTGCAAGATACGAACGAGCTAAACAAAATAACATTTAAAACTCCTATACTATCGATGACCTTCTGGGCATATTTCATAAAGGGAGCCTCACTCCCTGCTGCTAGCAGGAAAGCGATGCCCACACCAGATAATGTACCTCCTACTGATAAAATAAACGTTCCAAAATAATAGTTATTTGCCAGTACTGGACCAAATATAAAAAAGTTCGAAATCAGGAACAGCATGAACGGCTTTTGTTTCAACAGAACCTTCAATCCCGCTCGGAACGAAACGGATACTTCTTCAGATCGTCTTGGAAATTGAAATAATGCGAGCAAGGCTAGAATTAACCCGAATGAAAAGAAATAGAAGATCCAATTAAGAGAACCCGTCAAATCAGTCACACGGCCAAGGATAAATACGGATACCGCAAACCCTACGGCACCCCATAAACGTATATTCCCATATTCCTTCCCGTTGGAGTGCACAAAGTTCAAGGACAAACTGTCCGATAACGGTACAATGCCGGATTGAAATAAGGCAATAGAAATGATTCCAATTAGTAAAAAAGGAAAGAGCTGCATAAATGGATAAAATAAACCAAGTACAGCTGCCATTATGGAAGCGATCATTAACAGCCGTTTTGGCCTTCTGGTATAATCACTGATCATCCCCCACACTGGCTGGACAAAAATAGTAACAAGCGGTAAAGCTGCTATAACTATACCTATTTGCGTGTGGTTCAGTCCTTTCTCCTCTTCTAAGAAAACCGATAACAACGGAAAAAGGGAACCGAAGGAGAAGAATGCAAAAAAATAAAAAAGCTGGATAAAGCGATACGTTTTTTCAATTGAAGGCTTTGTCATTAAAATAACCTCTTAAAGATCATCATTTAGCCAGTTCGTAAATAGAGGCTGCATAGATCTCGACAGCTTTCTTCATATCAGCGAGCCTGACATGTTCATCCTTTTGGTGGGCTGTATCTGGACTGTCCGGAAACATTGCTCCAAACGCTACACCGGCATGAAGGGAGCGAGCGTATGTAGCACCGCCGATCGATACAGGTGTGTCATTTTTTCCTGCTGCCTCATTATAGACACGCAAAAGAGTTTCCAAAAATGGATGGTTTTTTTCCATGAATAAGGCTTTTAAATGATCGTATACTTCAAGGGTTCCACTATTTTCTTCTGCATAACTTTGAAGTGTGGAGATAATTTCCTCCCCTTCAGATGTAACCGGGTATCTGACATTCACCCCAAGAGTTAAGGAACTATCAGGTTGAATGCTGAGAGAACCAAGATTACTAGTAAGTGCACCAGAGTCTTCATCAGACTGTTTAAGAAGCAGACCACTTCCATCAGTCTGATTAAAACCTTCAGTGATTTTTTTAAGCTTATGCTTCCATTCTGAATGAATAGGAACGGTAAGTAAGTAGGTGAGTAACTCGATAATGGCGTTCACGCCTGTTTCCGGCTTACTGGCGTGAGCAGCTTCTCCATAAAATGTAATCGTATAAGTTTCTTCAATTTTATCAACGGAGACACTAACTTTATGCTCCGCCGCGTACTTGTTTACGTGAGTTTCCAAGTCTTCTTTAGAACGTAACACTACTCTGGCTTGATCAGGAACCATATTCAAGCGGTCTCCTCCACTTAGACTGACGAACTCTACGGCAGGAACTTCATGCCCGCTGAAAAAAGGAGTGGGAAAAGTGATATAGCTATCCAATAATCCTTTTTCTGCATGTATAACCGGAAAGGAGGCGTCAGGAGAGAATCCGAAAGTCGGCATTTCCTCCTTTTTAAAATAATAATCTATCCCTTTCCAGTCCCTTTCTTCATCTGTCCCCAGAATAAGTCTGACCCGTTTGTTAGGTTTAAAACCCTTGTCTTTAAGTATTTTCATTGCAATATAGGCCGCCATGACTGGACCTTTGTCATCCTGAGCTCCTCTTGCAAATAAACGGCCATCTCTTATAGTCGGCTCAAAAGGAGGTGTGGTCCAGTCACTCCCAGCAGGAACCACGTCCAGATGACCAAGAATCCCCAATAATTCGTCCCCTTCCCCAAATTCGATATGCGCGGCGTGTCCATCGATATTTTTCGTGAGAAAACCATCTTTCTGAGCTATTTGAAGCATGGTTTCCAACACATCATCGATTGGTTTTCCATATGGATATTCTTCACTATCTTCGTATACACTAGGAATTTTAAGAATTTGAGACACCTTTGTGACAAATTCCTCTTCGTACATACTACTCAATTTATTGAAATCCATTAAGAAGACTCTCCTTTTATAATCTTTGTGTAAACTTCGTCATTGCAAATCGCATATAATTCTGCATTTTCTGGTATAGATTCGTCTAATTTACGATTAATAGCCAAGTCCTGTCGGTCAGCAATGAGAGTCGCCCCTTCACCCAGTAATTCTTGAAAAGCGTCTCTGTATATCTTCCAGTGGCTTCTCATAGGGATATGGTATAGATCTTCTCCGACAGATCTTTTTAAAAGCTGACCGTAAATCTCAGAAACCCCTTTTCTGAAAGCTGAGCGGACAGCAAGAGAGGAAATCGTATCGTTTGAAAGGATAAATTCATCGACATGGATATGCTTAAAGTTCTTAATATGTTTTTCATCCATAATTTCCACAATGGTATGGACTTCCTTAGCAATCGACTCAATGGAGGAAGCAATTAATAAGGTCTGTCCATCAGCTACCTGCTCATTACTCAATTTATCATTGGCAAATACAAGGACCGCCTTTGCATGTTTAATATTTGCTTTTTCCAATGTGTCCGTATTAGAAGCTTCTCCTTTTACATAGTGGATGTTTTCTTCAAGTAATGGGGCTTCCTTCAGCTGATCAATGATAATCACTTCAGCTCTAGGATTCGTATCTATAATCTCCTTTATGGCAAAATGGGCTTTTTGCGACCAGCCTATAATGATGAAATGTCCGGAATCCTTATACATGATATCACCCTCCAAACGTTTTTTTCTAAATAAAGCCAAAGCGTCAATAATTTTACTGATCACTACTCCGATAAGCCCGATTCCTATCACGTATAAGCCAATGGCGATTAAACGCCCAGCTACTGTTACAGGATAGTAATCCCCATATCCAACTGTAGTTACAGTGGTCATCACCCACCAGAATCCATCAAAGATAGTAGGGAATGTTTCATTCTCAACTAGCACAATCAAGACGGAAGATAATATAACAAGCAATGCACTTGATAAAAAAAGTACGGTATTGTTTATTTTCACCATTTTAAGAAAGAACTTCCTGAAAATCATCATAACGCCGCCTCCTTTTTTAAGAAGTTGTAAATTTAGTGAATTATCTGTAAAATTAGTGTATTTTTGTAGCACCAGCCTTTTTCACTATAGTAGAATGAAACCATCTTCACTGGCACCACAAATTCCAATGATAAACGAATAAGGAGTGGTTTTTTGAATCATCCATCTTCCCGCATGCTCAATCGAATTAAGGCTGTTTATCTTTTTATAAGAGACCAGGGAATTGTGACAACGAACGAGCTCGCTGACGAATTCGGAATTACAGATCGAACCATGCAGAGGGACTTAAGCGTTTTGGAATATAACGGACTTGTATCAAGTCCTAATCGTGGGAAGTGGACCACTACTAAAAAGAAAGTTAAAAATGGATAAATATGTACAAGACCACCCGTTCCTTAGGATCGGGTGGTTTTTTAATGATTATTCAAGATTAGTAATGGAAAATAAATAGTTGAGTTCCTCTTCCCGCAGCTCTCGATATTCCCCCAATTCTAAATGTGGGTCAAGTTCCAGAGATCCCATTTTAATACGTTTTAGATAGACCACTTTTTTATCGACTGCTTCAAACATTCGTTTTACTTGATGGAATTTTCCTTCCGTAATGGTCAATTCAATCTCGGAGTGGTCATCAGATACAAGGATATTAAGCTCGGCGGGTTTGGTTTTGTATCCATCATCAAGCGTAACACCCTTGGAAAAGTCTTCTGCATCTTTCTCTGTTACTTTTCCTTCAATAATCGCAAAATATGTTTTCCCAACATCTTTTTTTGGAGAAGTCAGCCTATGATTTAACTGTCCATCATTCGTGATCAGCAAAAGTCCTTCCGTATCTTTATCCAGGCGGCCTACTGGAAAAGGACTAAATACGGTATCTTCCGGCTGAAGAATATCAATGACGGTAGTCTCATTGGCGTCTTCAGTAGCAGAGATAAGGTCCCCTGGCTTATTCATCATAATGTAAATAAACTCCCGGTACTCCACTTCTTCTCCCATCACAGTAATTTCGTCTGCTTCTGTATTAATGTGGGTTTTAGGACTCTTCTCCGGCTGTCCATTTACTCGCACGTTCCCACCTTTAAGCAGAGACTTTACCTCTTTGCGTGTTCCATAGCCCATGTTGGCTAACAATTTATCGATCCTCATATTAAAATCTCCTTCACCTGCGCTTTAAGAATTTATCTAATACTCTTACTCTTCCACCAAGTACTCGTTCTAATAACGTGGACTTATATGTTAACCACAAATAAATTATACCGCCTGAGCCTATACTTAATATAAGTACCAGTAAAGCGTCCAATCTGCTTTCAGTGGGGCTAAGAAAGAACCCTGCCAGTCCTTTCACAAGGAAGACAGCCATGGCCATTATGGTTGTTAAAATGAGCACAAGTAGTGTACGCTTGTATAATTGTCTGTACGAGAACTCTATCGCGGTAAATATCCGCCAAAAGTTCAAAGTCACGGCAGCCACTACTCCGATCCCGGTAGCCAGAATGGCTCCTTTAGGTCCCATTATAGTAATAAGCCATGTATTAAGTAGTAATTTAAGGAAAATGCCGGTTCCCAGACTAATTACCGCAAAGTTCTGACGGTTAATTCCCTGAAGAACAGATGACGTCACCGTATAAAGAGCCAGGAATAAACCAACAGGAGCGTACCACCTTAACAAGCTCCCTTTAAAAAGAAAATCTTCAAGGTTTTCATCTACTCCATAAAACGTGCCGTAGGCTTCGAATGCTACTACAGACAATCCGACCGCGGCAGGTATAATAAGAATGGCAATGATCTGCAGGGCTTGATTCACCTGGTTATTCAACTGCCTCATATTTTTATTCGTAAAGGATTGAGTAATAGCAGGCAGCAGGGCTAGAGACAAACCAATTCCGAACGTTACAGGGATCATAACCAGTTTATGACTTAAAAAGTTAATGATTGAAAAAGAATTTTTATATTCCAATCCAGCCGCCGTAATCGCTCTTTCCAGCGTAAACTGGTCAATCAACTGATAAAGCGGTGTAGCAATACCTACTAAAATAAAAGGACCGGCATAGGTAAACAGCTCTTGAAACATTTCTTTATTGGATAAACCATACGTGTACTCCTGTGCATCCAGCTGACGATCTAAATATGGCTTTCGTTTTCTCCAGTAAAGAAACAGTACGATACAAGAAGCAATACCTCCAATAAAAGCGGCGAACGTTGCGAAGCCAACTGCTCTTGGAATAGGTCCTTGCATGACTTGAACTATAAGAAAAACAGACACAAGTAAGAATGCAATTCTTACAATTTGCTCTACCACTTGAGAAACAGCCGTAGGTGCCATAGATTCATATCCCTGGAAGAAGCCTCGCGTAATACTCATTGGCGGAATCACTAACAAAGCAAAACTTACCATCTGGATAACCATGGTCGCGTCACCTAGAATGGGTGAATCAGCTCCAACTGTCCAGGAAGCTACTTGCTCAGCAGCGAAAAATAGTATCAGGAATGCTACTATACCGCTGATAGACATAAGAGTAAGACCGGCTTTCAGCATCCTTCTGCCGGTTTCATAGTCTTCAAGGGCGTTATATTTAGAAACAAATTTGGACACGGCTACTGGAATCCCCATACTGGACAAGCTTAAAAGAATGCTATAAGGAACATAAGCGTAAGAGAATAAATCTGTTCCTTCTGTGCCTACCATATTTTCAAATGGTACCGTATAAATCATACCCAGGAATTTTGATAAAAAAGTCCCGGCCGTTAATAACATCGTGCCTTTTAAGATTTTCGACATATTTTACTATTCACCTTCAATTTTATTGTAGAATCGACCTCATCTATTTTATCATAGATAAAGGTGAAACAATGAACGATTGGACAAAAAGAAAGGAAGAACCTCATGACTTACCAAGTAACCGTAATCGGGGGAGGGCCCTCTGGTTTAATGGCAGCCATTGCTGCTGCTGAACAAGGCGTAAAAACACTTCTAATTGATAAAGGAAATAAATTAGGTACTAAGCTTGCAATCTCTGGCGGAGGCCGCTGTAATGTTACCAATCGTCTTCCAGAAGAAGAAGTGATTAAACATATTCCGGGAAATGGCAAGTTTTTATATAGTCCCTTTTCAGTATTTAATAACTATGACATCATAGATTTTTTTGAAGGACTGGGTGTTGCTTTAAAAGAAGAGGATCACGGCCGTATGTTTCCTGTAAGTAATAAAGCAAAAGATGTTGTACAGGCTCTATTGGACCGACTGGAGAAGCTGAATGTCGAGGTTCGAAAGAAAACACCGGTAGAGAGTATTCACTATGGCAGCGAAGGACACGAAATTACACTTCAATCCAAAGAAACAGTTATAACGAAAGCTGTTATTATTGCAGTTGGAGGGAAAGCGGTGCCTTACACGGGTAGTACTGGAGACGGTTACGCCTGGGCGAAGGAAGCAGGACATGTCATTACGGAGCTTTTTCCTACTGAGGTTCCTTTACGATCGAACGAAGAATTTATAAAAGATAAAAGTCTTCAGGGTTTATCTTTAAGAGAAGTAGACGTATCTGTTCTTAACCAGAAAGGAAAGCAGATTGTGACCCATCGCATGGATATGCTTTTTACTCATTTCGGGCTTTCGGGTCCTGCCATCCTGCGGTGTTCTCAATATGTGGTTAAAGAATTTATGAAAGGTCATAAACCGGTTACAATTGAGATAGACTGTATGCCTGATAAAAAAGAACATTTCCTTTATGAAGAACTTCAGCAGGATTTGAAGGATCATCCTAAGAAAACATTTAGAAACCTGGTAAAAGGGATCGTTCCCGAACGATTATTAGATTATTTATTAGATTACACGCAAATTGAAGCAGATGAAAAAGCAGCTAATCTTTCTAATCAAAAGTTACAGAAATTCGTGTCCCTTATCAAACATTTTCAAGTCAAAACCCACGATACCCTTCCTATTGAAAAAGCCTTTGTCACAGGTGGAGGAGTATCAATTAAGGAAATTATACCAAATACTATGCAGTCAAAGCTTATGAACGGGCTTTACTTTTGTGGTGAAATTCTAGATATCCACGGTTATACCGGAGGATATAATATTACCTCGGCAATGGTAACCGGTCGAGTAGCAGGGATGCATGCTGCCTGGGAATCGATGGGATGAGGAAGGAAAAACGACACATGTTAAACAGATGAAGACAGTTTCGATCTTCCCTCAAATTGATCCACATGTCGTTATCCATAAGAAAATCGAGAAGCATTAAGAGCTTCTCGATTTTCTTTTTTTATATTCTTTTTCTCTTCCTAGCTCTCTATTTAAGAGAATCTGCATCTCTTCTCTATCTTCTTTCTCCACTACCGGATCTTCCTTAACCCAATCAAGTGAATATACGATATAATAGCTCCGAATTCTTCTAAAATAGATTGTGGTATTGGGAAATTTATCAAAATAGCCACGTACCATTTTTCTTCCAGAATAGCTCCATCTTGTTAATTTAATAGAAACCCCTCCGAACATACATTCCTATATCATTATAACTATGATGCTATCGAAGAGCAATCCCTTCCCCTATTAGAGTTAGCTTCCTTGTAAGATCTAATTGTCTATTAGGTTTAGTTCAGAAGGAAAAGAAAGGGTATCATTTATATCTGTATGGAATAACCTGTCACCACCATATTTCACCCGTAAAAAAAAGCCTTGAAAATATCCAAGACTTTTCTATTGATGTGGCGGCGTCCTACTCTCACGGGGATCGACCCGACTACCATCGGCGCTGAAGAGCTTAACTTCTGTGTTCGGCATGGGAACAGGTGTGACCTCTTCGCCTTCACCACCACATCATATTCAATTTAAAGTGAACCTTCAAAACCGGATAAGGAATCATTCAACCATCGGACGAGCGAACGTCTCTTCCGACTTCTTTTTTAAAGGATAGATAAGTCATCGATCCATTAGTATCCGTCAGCTCCACGTGTCACCACGCTTCCACCTCGGACCTATCAACCTCATCGTCTCTGAGGGATCTTACTTACTTGGCGTAAGGGGAAATCTCATCTCAAGGGGGGCTTCATGCTTAGATGCTTTCAGCACTTATCCCGACCACACGTAGCTACCCAGCGATGCTCCTGGCGGAACAACTGGTACACCAGCGGTGTGTCCATCCCGGTCCTCTCGTACTAAGGACAGCTCCTTTCAAATTTCCAACGCCCACGACGGATAGGGACCGAACTGTCTCACGACGTTCTGAACCCAGCTCGCGTACCGCTTTAATGGGCGAACAGCCCAACCCTTGGGACCGACTACAGCCCCAGGATGCGATGAGCCGACATCGAGGTGCCAAACCTCCCCGTCGATGTGGACTCTTGGGGGAGATAAGCCTGTTATCCCCGGGGTAGCTTTTATCCGTTGAGCGACGGCCCTTCCATGCGGTACCGCCGGATCACTAAGCCCGACTTTCGTCCCTGCTCGACTTGTAGGTCTCGCAGTCAAGCTCCCTTGTGCCTTTACACTCTGCGAATGATTTCCAACCATTCTGAGGGAACCTTTGGGCGCCTCCGTTACTTTTTAGGAGGCGACCGCCCCAGTCAAACTGCCCACCTGACACTGTCTCCGGACCGGATAACGGTCCTGGGTTAGAATGTCCGTACAGCCAGGGTAGTATCCCACCAGCGCCTCCACCGAAGCTAGCGCTCCGGCTTCTAAGGCTCCTACCTATCCTGTACAAGCTGTACCAACATTCAATATCAGGCTACAGTAAAGCTCCACGGGGTCTTTCCGTCCTGTCGCGGGTAATGTGCATCTTCACACATCGTATAATTTCACCGGGTCTCTCGTTGAGACAGTGCCCAAGTCGTTGCACCTTTCGTGCGGGTCGGAACTTACCCGACAAGGAATTTCGCTACCTTAGGACCGTTATAGTTACGGCCGCCGTTTACTGGGGCTTCGGTTCAACGCTTCGCCTTACGGCTAACGCATCCCCTTAACCTTCCAGCACCGGGCAGGTGTCAGCCCCTATACTTCGCCTTACGGCTTCGCAGAGACCTGTGTTTTTGGTAAACAGTCGCTTGGGCCTTTTCACTGCGGCTCCTCGGCAGAGGAGCACCCCTTCTCCCGAAGTTACGGGGTCATTTTGCCGAGTTCCTTAACGAGAGTTCTCCCGCTCACCTTAGGATCCTCTCCTCGCCTACCTGTGTTGGTTTGCGGTACGGGCACCTCTTTCCTCACTAGAGGATTTTCTTGGCAGTGTGAACTCAGGAGCTTCGGTACTTTAGTTCCCTCCCCATCACAGCTTGACGTTGCCGGACGGATTTGCCTATCCGACCGTCTCACTGCTTGGACGCGCTCATCCAATGGCGCGCTCTCCTTATCCTCCTGCGTCCCCCCGTCGTTCAAACGGAAAGGAGGTGGTACAGGAATATCAACCTGTTGTCCATCGCCTACGCCTTTCGGCCTCGGCTTAGGTCCCGACTAACCCTGAGAGGACGAGCCTTCCTCAGGAACCCTTAGGCTTTCGGTGAAAGAGATTCTCACTCTTTTTTCGCTACTCATACCGGCATTCTCACTTCTAAGCGCTCCACCAGTCCTTACGGTCTGACTTCACGGCCCTTAGAACGCTCTCCTACCACTGATCGTAAGATCAATCCGCAGCTTCGGTGGTGTGTTTAGCCCCGGTATATTTTCGGCGCAGAGTCACTCGACCAGTGAGCTATTACGCACTCTTTGAATGATGGCTGCTTCTAAGCCAACATCCTGGTTGTCTAAGCAACTCCACATCCTTTTCCACTTAACACACACTTTGGGACCTTAGCTGGCGGTCTGGGCTGTTTCCCTTTCGACCATGAACCTTATCACCCACGGTCTGACTCCCAGAACAAAGTCTATGGCATTCGGAGTTTGACTGAATTCGGTAACCCGATAGGGGCCCCTCGTCCAATCAGTGCTCTACCTCCATGACTTTCTATTCTGAGGCTAGCCCTAAAGCTATTTCGGAGAGAACCAGCTATCTCCGTGTTCGATTGGCATTTCACCCCTACCCACACCTCATCCCCGTAATTTTCAACTTACGTGGGTTCGGACCTCCAGTCAGTGTTACCTGACCTTCATCCTGGACATGGGTAGATCACACGGTTTCGGGTCTACGACCGCATACTCACGCGCCCTATTCAGACTCGCTTTCGCTGCGGCTCCGCTTCTTATGCTTAACCTCGCATACGGTCGTAACTCGCCGGTTCATTCTACAAGAGGCACGCCGTCACCCATTAACGGGCTCCGACTACTTGTAGGCACACGGTTTCAGGTTCTCTTTCACTCCCCTTCCGGGGTGCTTTTCACCTTTCCCTCACGGTACTGGTTCACTATCGGTTACTAGGGAGTATTTAGCCTTGGGAGATGGTCCTCCCGGATTCCGACGGAATTCCTCGTGTTCCGCCGTACTCAGGATCCACTCCGGAGGAAGAAAGGTTTCGACTACAGGGCTGTTACCTGCTCTGGCTGACCGTTCCAGGCCGATTCATCTACCTTCCTTCTTGATAACTCCAATGGAGTGTCCTACAACCCCAGAAAGCAAGCTTTCTGGTTTGGGCTGTTTCCGTTTCGCTCGCCGCTACTTGGGAAATCGCATTTGCTTTCTCTTCCTCCGGGTACTGAGATGTTTCAGTTCCCCGGGTGTGCCGTCCGATACCTATGTATTCAGTATTGGATGCTGTCCCATTACGAACAGCGGGTTTCCCCATTCGGAAATCTCCGGGTCAAAGCCTACTTACGGCTCGCCGGAGCATATCGGTGTTAGTCCCGTCCTTCATCGGCTCCTAGTACCAAGGCATCCACCGTGCGCCCTTATTCACTTAACTATCGTCGTGAAAAGACGTTGTTTCGTTCGATGTTTCTGTTGAATGTCTTGTCATCACTAGCGTCTAAAACGCTATTGATTCCTTATCCAGTTTTCAAGGTTCACAGTTGAAAGATGCTTTGATCTCTCAAAACTGAACAACCAACTAGGTACGTCTTCCGTCCGGTCCAGCTTCCACGACCATCGGTCGTTTCCGCCTTTCCGGTTTCCTTAGAAAGGAGGTGATCCAGCCGCACCTTCCGATACGGCTACCTTGTTACGACTTCACCCCAATCATTGGCCCCACCTTCGGCGGCTGGCTCCATAAAGGTTACCTCACCGACTTCGGGTGTTGCCAACTCTCGTGGTGTGACGGGCGGTGTGTACAAGGCCCGGGAACGTATTCACCGCGGCATGCTGATCCGCGATTACTAGCGATTCCGGCTTCATGCAGGCGAGTTGCAGCCTGCAATCCGAACTGAGAATGGTTTTATGGGATTTGCTACACCTCGCGGCTTCGCTGCCCTTTGTACCATCCATTGTAGCACGTGTGTAGCCCAGGTCATAAGGGGCATGATGATTTGACGTCATCCCCGCCTTCCTCCGGTTTGTCACCGGCAGTCACCTTAGAGTGCCCAACTGAATGCTGGCAACTAAGATTAGGGGTTGCGCTCGTTGCGGGACTTAACCCAACATCTCACGACACGAGCTGACGACAACCATGCACCACCTGTCACTTGGTCCCCGAAGGGAAGACCCTATCTCTAGGGTGGTCCAAGGATGTCAAGACCTGGTAAGGTTCTTCGCGTTGCTTCGAATTAAACCACATGCTCCACCGCTTGTGCGGGCCCCCGTCAATTCCTTTGAGTTTCAGCCTTGCGGCCGTACTCCCCAGGCGGAGTGCTTAATGCGTTAACTTCAGCACTAAGGGGTGGAAGCCCCCTAACACCTAGCACTCATCGTTTACGGCGTGGACTACCAGGGTATCTAATCCTGTTTGCTACCCACGCTTTCGCACCTCAGCGTCAGAAACAGACCAGAGAGTCGCCTTCGCCACTGGTGTTCCTCCACATATCTACGCATTTCACCGCTACACGTGGAATTCCACTCTCCTCTTCTGTCCTCAAGTTCCCCAGTTTCCAATGACCCTCCACGGTTGAGCCGTGGGCTTTCACATCAGACTTAAGGAACCACCTGCGCGCGCTTTACGCCCAATAATTCCGGACAACGCTTGCCCCCTACGTATTACCGCGGCTGCTGGCACGTAGTTAGCCGGGGCTTCCTCGTTAGGTACCGTCAAGGTACCGCTCTATTCGTACGGTACTTGTTCTTCCCTAACAACAGAACTTTACGATCCGAAGACCTTCATCGTTCACGCGGCGTTGCTCCGTCAGACTTTCGTCCATTGCGGAAGATTCCCTACTGCTGCCTCCCGTAGGAGTCTGGGCCGTGTCTCAGTCCCAGTGTGGCCGATCACCCTCTCAGGTCGGCTACGCATCGTCGCCTTGGTGAGCTATTACCTCACCAACTAGCTAATGCGCCGCGGGCCCATCTGTAAGTGATAGCGAGAAGCCATCTTTTAACCTTCCTTCAGGTGAAGGTAGGTGTTATCCGGCATTAGCCCCGGTTTCCCGGGGTTATTCCGGTCTTACAGGCAGGTTGCCCACGTGTTACTCACCCGTCCGCCGCTCGTTCCACAAGCTTCACCCCCGAAGGGGATCCGCTTGCTTCCCGCGCTCGACTTGCATGTATTAGGCACGCCGCCAGCGTTCGTCCTGAGCCAGGATCAAACTCTCCATAAAAGTTGAGATTGATTAGCTCTTTGCACACCGAATGTGCTTGTTTGAATTCCTTCTTTATAGAAAGAATATCTTGACGTACTGGTTGGTTCGTTCAGTTTTCAAAGATCAAATACTGCCTCACCGACAGTAATCAAATTCTAGCATAATGTGTTAGAAACTGTCAATGCATTTAATAGAATTTGTTGAATAAAGTTTTTGTTTTGTTTTTGTAAAGTTGCTCTCAAATAAGCAACGTTAACTACTATACATTGCTACTAAAGAAAAGTCAACAGCTTCTCTTCATTTTTTTATAGTTCCTTAATCGAAAGGCTTAACTTAAAAGTTAAAACTCATAACCGCAGATGTTAAAAAGCACTCCTCTACAGAATATTGCATGCAGCAGGAGCACTTTTTTAAGATTTTATATAATAAATGGATTGCTGTCTTTTTTTCCGGATAATCTTCGCTGCTAGTTTTGCACCTCGTTTATCATCTGATACTACCAGAATTTTCTCAGGGCAGTCAAACCTCTCTTTTATAGTCCTGGATAAATAACTCAGAGGGATATTTTCTGCTCCAGGATAAGGGGACCGGTAAGCTGAAATATAATCCCGTATATCAATTACACAAAGATCAGCGCCCGAAAGATTGGATTGGTTATAAGGTTTTAAAGCTGTTTTTTGATAAGCATTGTACAGGAACAAGCCTGCTATAATAACTATGGTCATATAGAATAAAGTCATGATTCTAACCCTTTCTAATTAAAAAACTAGTTCTCCCGTCCACTTTAGCATGCCGCCTTGCATATTTTTCACATGATGAAATCCTTTTTCTTTCATGAATTCAGCAGCGTTCATGCTCCGACTGCCTGAACGGCAAACAAGTATATACTCTTCCTCTTTCGAATATTGATCAATTTCATAAGGGATGTTCCCCAGAGGAATATGCTTGGCTGACGGAACCATACCTTGAGATACTTCCTCATTCTCTCTTACATCTATAATTGTCATCGGTTTATCTTGAGATATCATCGTATCTACTTCTTGAGGTGTAATTTCTTCAATTTGACTCATAACTTCTCCTCCTTCAAATCTGCTTACAAGATTTATTCTATTAAAAAAAACTTCAAAGTCAAGAGATTGAATTGACCACAGTTAAAACCTACAAAAGCCACCCCCAAAATAGTCTGGAGGCGGCTTTTGTATTCATTAATTCGCTACGATATTCACAAGTTTACCAGGAACGGCTATTACTTTTCGTACGGTTTTTCCTTCGAGCCACTGTTGGACATTTTCATTTTCTAACGCCTGCTTTTCTAAGTCCTCTGCAGAAGCCTCTTGATTAACCATCATTTTAGCCCTTACTTTACCCATTACCTGTACGACAATTTCGACTTCATCTTCTACAAGCTTTTCCTCATCGAATATTGGCCATTGCTGATACGTAATTGTTTCTGGATGTCCAAGCTTTTCCCATAACTCCTCTGCCAGATGAGGCGCTACCGGAGAAAGAAGCTTCACGAATCCTTCTACATATGATTTTGGAAGTTCTTCTACTTTATAACCTTCGTTAATGAATACCATCATTTGAGAGATACCGGTATTGAAACGAAGCGCTTCAAAATTTTCGGTGACTTTTTTAACCGTTTCGTGATACACCTTTTCAAGCTTATCCTCAGAAACGTCCTGCTTAATTGAATCGGATAGTTCACCGTCCACAACGAATAACCTAAACACACGATCAAGGAAACGACGTGCACCGTCAAGACCATTCGTAGACCATGCTACGGAGGCGTCTAATGGTCCCATAAACATTTCATAAAGTCTTAAAGTGTCCGCTCCATGGGTATGAACAATATCATCTGGATTCACTACGTTGCCTTTAGATTTGCTCATTTTTTCATTGTTTTCACCAAGGATCATCCCCTGATTGAAAAGTTTTTGGAAAGGTTCTTTAGTTGGTACTACCCCTGCGTCGTAGAGAACTTTATGCCAGAAGCGAGCGTATAACAAATGAAGAACCGCATGCTCCGCGCCGCCAATATATACATCGACAGGAAGCCATTTTTTAAGCTTTTCATAATCGCCCAGCTCTTGTTCATTGTTCGCATCAATATACCTAAGGTAATACCAGCAACTGCCGGCCCATTGCGGCATGGTGTTCGTTTCACGCCGTCCCTTCATTCCTGTGTCCGGATCAACTACATTTACCCAGTCGTTAATATTGGCAAGTGGAGACTCGCCGGTACCGGACGGTTTGATTTCTGTCGTTTTAGGAAGCTCTACTGGTAATTCCGTCTCAGGAACCGGAGTAACGGAACCATCTTCCCAGTGAATAATTGGAATAGGTTCTCCCCAATAACGCTGCCTGCTGAACAACCAGTCACGCAACCGATAGGTGGTCTGTTTTTTACCTCGGCCGTTATTTTCCAGCCATTCAATCGATTTATCTATGGCTTCATCCTTGTCCAGTCCATTTAGAAAATCTGAGTTGATGTGTTTGCCATCACCTGTATAAGCTTCTTCATTCACATTACCGCCTTCAACAACCGGGACAATTGGCAAATCAAATTTCTGAGCGAACTCATAGTCCCGTTCATCGTGGGCAGGAACAGCCATTATCGCTCCGCTTCCGTAGCTCATTAAAACATAATCAGCTACCCAGATTGGAAGTTTCTCTCCATTAATAGGATTAATCGCATAGGAACCAGTGAATACTCCGGACTTGTCTTTAGCTAAATCCGTTCGCTCCAAATCACTTTTATTCAAAGCTTTTTCTACGTACGTTTGAACTGCATCCTGATGGTCAGGTGAAACGATTTTTTCCACGAGTGGATGTTCAGGAGCAAGCACAGCATAAGTAGCACCGAATAATGTATCCGGCCGGGTCGTAAATACATCAAACGTCCCTTTATCTCCTTCGATATGGAAGGTAACTTCGGCGCCTTCTGATTTTCCAATCCAATTGCGCTGCATATCCTTAATACTTTCAGGCCAATCTAGATCTTCCAGATCATCAAGCAGCCGGTCAGCATATGCCGTGATTTTCAACATCCATTGTTTCATCGGTCTGCGTTCAACGGGATGATCCCCTCGCTCACTCTTACCGTCAATTACTTCTTCATTAGCGAGTACCGTTCCTAAAGCAGGGCACCAGTTCACAGCAACTTCATCTATATAAGCTAACCCTTTTTCATACAATTTCAAAAAGATCCATTGCGTCCACTTGTAATAATCAGGATCAGTCGTGTTTACTTCCCGGTCCCAGTCATAGGAGAAACCAAGCTCCTGAATTTGGCGGCGGAAGGTCTGAATATTTTGAGCGGTGAATTCTTCAGGGTCATTACCCGTATCAAGAGCATACTGTTCAG
Source organism: Halobacillus halophilus DSM 2266 (assembly GCF_000284515.1). Taxonomy (GTDB): domain Bacteria; phylum Bacillota; class Bacilli; order Bacillales; family Halobacillaceae; genus Halobacillus; species Halobacillus halophilus. The sequence goes on from NC_017668.1 coordinate 2,813,217, forward strand.
CTGGAAGTCCAAAAGCATCCCAACCGATTGGGTGCAATACTTCATACCCTTGCATCCGCTTCATTCTTGAAAGGATATCTGTTGCTGTATATCCTTCAGGATGCCCTACGTGCAAGCCTGCTCCAGAAGGGTACGGGAACATATCCAAAGCATAAAATTTCTTCTTCTCTGACTCGCTATCCGTCTTGAACGTTTTTTGATCAAGCCAGTACTTCTGCCACTTCTTTTCTATTTTCTTATGATCAAAAGCCATTTCTTTTCCTCCTCATGTTCCTATCAAAATACAAAAAGCCCCTCATCCCTATATGGGACGAGAGGCTTGATTCCCGCGGTACCACCCAAATTAACGTTCTTTTAAACGTTCACTCGTGTATCGATAACGGCGATTCACCGGCAAAAAGCTACCATTAATGTTCACTTCTGCGACATCCAAGGCGAGTTCGTAATAATCAAGGACAGCTTCCACCAGCCGCTGCCTCTCTAAAAGCTTGATCTTTCACTACTACTCCTCTTCCACGTCATTAAGTTTATAATCGTATCTTAATGAAACCAAAACTCTTTGTCAAGTTTATCAAGCCTATGTTTATAGTAAGACGATATAAGGTAAACAAAACAGTAAGGAATCCTATAAGGAGGTCGTATCCATGAAGAATTTAGTCCGTAAAGCTGCGAATTATGCTAAGCGAAATCCACAAAAAACCAAGAGTTATGCGCGTAAAGCTGTAAATAAGCTTCAGAATCGCAGCAGTAAATCAAAAGTTAAATAATTCGGATTTATCATAAACTACATCTTTACAGATGTAGTTTTTTTCTTTATACCTCTACTAAGCTCCCCGCTCTGCTCCAGCCCTGTTGATAGCCAGACAGGTACCACGTGATGTAAAGAATGAAACTTTACATACATGAAATAAATGTACGTATAACCCATCAATTAGCTCACCTTTATTGATTACTCTTGCCAAAATAGCCTATTTGATGGTCAGATGAATAAGAAATTATAACTCGTACGCCATTCATGCTACAATAATCCTTGCCTTAACCAAATGTAAAGGAGCTTTTAGAACCAATGACATTGCAGCCAATTCTGAACTACGCCCACTCTCTAATGGAAAACGTTATTAATGACGGAGACATAGCCATTGACGCTACTTGTGGCAACGGCCATGACACGTTATTTCTCACCGGTCTAGTAGGGGAAAAAGGATATGTTTATAGCTTCGATATTCAAGAGCAAGCTATTATCAAAACCAGGGAACGGTTAAAAAAACATCAAGCAGAAGAGCGGGTAACTCTAGTTCAGGACTCTCACGCACAATTAGCTAAGTACATCTCTCAGGTCCATCAATCACAAATTAAAGGAGCCATTTTTAACTTAGGCTATTTGCCAGGAAGTGATAAAACCGTTGTGACCACACCGAAGGAGACCCTTTCTTCCATAGAGCAGCTCCTTTCCTTCTTACAACAGGGCGGCATAATTGTTCTAGTAATTTATCATGGTCATGCGGGAGGAAAACAAGAAAAAGATGCTTTAATGGAGTATGTTGCATCATTGGATCAAAAGTCATTCAAGGTCCTGCAATACAGTTTCATTAATCAGAGAAATACGCCACCCTTTATTATAGCAATAGAAAAAACTTAACCTGGCTCCTACAATGGACGGCCAGGCTTTAATTTATGATACATTTTTGTATTATAGTAAAAGAACTTCGCTTTACGTCCACTTACTTTAAGCAGATCTTTAACAAAGCTTTTCGCATTATCAAGCTTTCCGACTTTACGGTCAGCCAGATACATGCCGACCAGGCCTTCATGAATCATTTGGTGAAACGCTGTATCAGGAAGTTCTTGTACTTCTTCATGAGTTTGACGGACAAAATACTCAAATCGATGCTTCATCTGTTCTTCATGGGCGTAATAAGAGCAAAAATTTAAATCTCCCTCTTCTTCGTCTTCTCTCTGGTCAATGTAGTAATCCAGCAGTATATGAAGCCCCTGCATAAAAGGAAAGTAACTTCTTTCCACTTGTGCTGCAAGCGATTCATCCATACGGCCGTTAAGCATATAAGATACCAGGCAGAAGATTCCTAAAGTAGAACCTGTGCAAGCTGAAAACTCATACCACTCTAAATGCGGCCACTCAGATTGATGATCTTTAAACCAACTTTTAAGACGTGGTATTCTTTCCTCTTCTATCACGTGTTTATGTACTTGCAAGTCGGTATATAATGATCCAAGTTTTAACGTGTGTTTCTGAACCATGGGATAATCTGATGAGTCCTTGAGTACATTCTGGCAGGTATGTACAAGGTCACTTAAATAATTCCCATCATCCTTATCATCACGATAATGGTAATAATCTTTGATTTCATTTTCCGGAGTCAAGGCATCCGCCATGGATTGATGAAGCATGCGAAAATCGATTGGATCCATAGAAGTACTGCGGTCACACAAATTATCAAGATAGTCACTAATAGTCTGATAAGCCACAATAAAGCGAATCGACTCTTTCCATTGAGGTCCAGCAAGCATGGAGTAAATAGAACCTCCTTCACAATGGAAGGTCTTATCTTCAATACTGGCTATCGCCTGGGTTCTCAATTCTTTGTTAGGAATCTTTTTAGCCCGCTCAACCCAATAATTCAATTCCTTATGAACTTCAGGAAAAACTTCCTTATAAACGCGAAACATTAAATGAACGGCATTTTGTGGTACTTGGGCTGTCACTACAACTCCTCCTTATCAGCTTGTTTCACTTGAAAGTGGATAAAATTCAGAGCAAAATTGTAGACGTCTTCCTGTTCAGGTTCATTAAAGATTTCATGATAGAAACCTGGCCATTCTTTATAGGTTTTCTCCTGACATCCGACTTTATGAAACCATTCTCTTGTTTTCTCAGGATCTACCATATGATCCTCACCCGCCTGCATGACTAATAAAGGCACATCTGGAAACTCTTCAACTTCTGAAAATGACTTCTTAATCGCTTTTCGGAATTCCTTATACCATCGAATAGATACCTTCTCTATAATAAGAGTATCCTGTTTATCTTTGGCAATAACCTCTGGGTTTCTGGTTACATACTCTGGTTTAAAAGGAGCTTTTACGAGTACGGATGGCCAAACCTTATTTATTACATGGGTGACCGCTTCGAGAGACTTGCTGGCTCCGTTCAGTATACCTGCAGCAGGCGACGAGAGAATTACTCCATTCACTGACGGTTTTAATTCCTGCATGACCCGCATCACAACCGTCCCGCCCATACTATGTCCCAGTAAAAATACAGGACGAGAAGAATCTGCTTTTTGCAGCCATTGACGCACAGTATCTATGTAGGTTTCAAAATTCTTTATATGACCTTTCTTTCCTTCTGCTAGTCCCTGGCCTGGCAGATCACCATAAATGACATTAAATCCACCTTTTTGAAAGCTTTCAGCCAATGAATGATAACGTCCGGCGTGTTCAAATGCTCCATGCACAATAATGATGGTTGCTAAATTTTGATTGGAGTTTAATCGTTTCACGTCTACACGGCTCCTATCGCTTTGCTATACTTAATATAACCATATTATAAGGGGGTTTAGTATGATTTGCGAATATAAAGGAAAAGAACCACGGATTGATGAAACTGCTTATATTGCTGAAGATACTGTAATCACTGGGGATGTAACGATCGGAGCACACTCAAGTATTTGGTTTAAAACAGTCATTCGTGGAGATGTATCATCCGTACATATTGGCAGCAATGTGAACATTCAGGATCTTAGTCTGCTTCATCAGAGTCCTGGTCTTCCATTGATGATTGAAGATGGCGTTACGGTTGGACACCAGGTTACCCTTCACTCTCCACACATTAAGAAAAATGCTTTAATAGGCATGGGATCCTTAATACTTGACGGAGCTGAAATAGGAGAACAGGCTTTTATTGGCGCCGGCAGTCTTGTGCCTCCGGGTAAGGTAATTCCTCCGAACACCCTTGCTTTCGGCAGGCCGGCTAAAGTCGTTCGTGAATTGACCGAAGATGATATCAAAGAAATGAATCGAATCCGAACCAGTTATGTAGAGAAAGGGCAATATTATAAAGGAGTCCAAGGTTAAACAATCTAACAATCAGCGTATCTATTTTTTATAGAAAAGGGAACTTCCTCTTTGAGGAAGTTCCCTTTTTGATATGCGTGAAGTTTTTAACTAAAACGCTCTTTAAGCTCATCTGCCTTATCTGTTCTCTCCCAAGGAAATTCTACATCTGTGCGGCCAAAGTGACCATAGGCAGCCGTCTGCCTATAAATGGGTCTGCGCAAATCGAGCATTTTAATGATGCCTGCGGGACGGAGATCAAACAATTCTCTTACAGCTGCCACGAGGTCTTCTTCAGCTATCTTTCCTGTGTCAAAAGTATTAATGGAAATGGACACTGGCTGTGCTACCCCAATAGCATAGGCTAACTGCACTTCAACTGTATCAGCAAGACCTGCTGCCACAATATTTTTAGCTACATATCTGGCCGCATAGGCAGCAGAACGATCCACCTTAGTGGCATCTTTCCCACTGAATGCCCCGCCACCATGACGCGCATAGCCGCCATAAGTATCTACAATGATCTTTCTGCCAGTTAATCCGGCGTCACCTTGAGGTCCTCCAATAACGAAGCGGCCTGTAGGGTTAATGAAGTATTTTGTACTGTCATCAATTAGATGAGAAGGGACAACCGGATCAATAACCTGTTCTTTTAAATCTTTTTTTATTTGTTCAAGTGTAATCTCTTCTGCATGCTGGGTGGATATAACAATCGTATCCACTCGAACAGGTTGATCATTAACGTCGTATTCAATCGTTACTTGTGTTTTTCCATCAGGCCGAAGATATTCCAATGTTCCGTCATTACGTACATCTGATAACCTTTTAGAAAGTTTATGAGCTAATGAAATCGGTAACGGCATCAATTCTTTGGTTTCATTATTAGCAAAACCAAACATTAATCCCTGGTCTCCGGCTCCTATAGCTTCTATTTCATCATCACTCATTTGACCTTCTCTAGATTCATAGGCAACATCTACGCCGCCGGCAATGTCAGGAGATTGCTCATCAATCGCTGTCAATACAGCACATGTATCAGCGTCAAATCCAAATTTAGCTCTTGTATATCCAATTTCTTTAATGGTTTGACGAACAATGGCTGGAATATCAACATACGTATTGGTACTGATTTCTCCTGAAACAAGTACTAGTCCCGTTGTTACCGTTGTCTCACATGCAACTCTTGCATTTGGATCATTTTTTAAAATTTCATCTAAAATAGCATCAGAAATCTGGTCACAAATCTTGTCCGGATGACCTTCTGTAACAGATTCTGATGTGAATAACCGGCGATTGGCTGGCATTCTGAAAAACTCCTCCTTCTGTAAGTACAAAGTATTAGACGGAACTCTTTACCAGTATGTGTAGAAACTTTATCATAGTCTCAATCTATGTTCTTTTCTTATGGATGTCACAACCTAAGGTGCAAGCAATTTGGAATAGCAATCGGCATATCACTTGGTGTAGATATTGCCTTAAAAATAGAAAAAACCCTTCCTGACTCGAGGAAAGGGGGCTGCTTCCTTTCGCTCTTATCGTCCAAGGAGTATTCGTCCTTGCTTCAGGTTAGCACCATGTCATATTTTACATGACGGTTGCTGGGCTTCAAAGGGCCTGTCCCTCCACCTACTCTGGATAAGAGAGTTTCCGTTCTAAGATATCGTATCGAAAACGTACTTTAATGTCAATTAAAGTACTAATGCTATGAGGAACGCCTATTTACGGGCTTTCCTACATCGTCTCAATAGCTGGTCTCCCCTTGTAATGGTCACCAGGAGTTTTTGGCAAAAATAATAAACTTTCTGCCTATTCCTACATAGTATAATTCATATAACTTTTCACATTCTCATTCCTTTAAATTTTCTATATTAAAGGAGGAAATTTATCATCTCTAAACGAACTTGAAAATAAGCGGACGGATGATTATTAAGTTCACGTCGGTATTCAAATGAATATCTATGCTAGACGGTTCCCAGAATTCACCCGTTGCTGATCCATTTATGGAATGAGTGGATTAGGGGACAAAAAAACGAAAGATCTCTCCGTCCTCAACATTGTTAAATATCTAATACATTTCGTGCTTTTTCCAGATCATCCAGCTTGCAAAAAACAACTTTTAGATTTAACCTTACCATCACAAAAATTAATGAAAGCATTTTCATTATTAGTATGGATTAATAAAACGATTGTGTTATACTAATGTTCAGATTAACACATAGCTTGGAATAAAATTTTCTTATAAAGGCGGGTAGACACATATGAGTGCCATTAATCAAATGTCAGAATTGAATCTTTTATTAGCTCAAGACCATGTCCACCATCAATTATCGGTCCCTCAGCTAGTGGAAAGGGTCCTGGATCGCAACGAAGGAACATTGACAAATAAAGGTGCCATCCAGGCCACAACCGGTGCTTATACGGGAAGGTCTCCCAACGACAAATTCATTGTCAAGGACGACCAGTCTAACCAATTGGTCAACTGGGGCAAAGTAAATCAACCTATTGATGACAAAGTTTTTGTAAACCTTTATCATAAAGTACTGGATCACTTGAAAAATCGCAATGATTTATTCGTTTTTAAAGGATACGCCGGGGCAGACGAAAAGTTCCGCCTTCCGATTCAGGTAATTAATGAATTTGCATGGCATAACTTGTTCGCCCACCAAATGTTTATTAGACCAGACGCAGATGAAGAGAAAAATCATGAGGCAGAATTCACGGTGATCTCTGCACCTACTTTTAAAGCGGACCCTGAAGTGGATGGAACTAATTCGGAAGCCTTTATTATGATTTCTTTTAAGCATCGCGTAGTACTCATTGGCGGAACGGAGTATGCAGGCGAAATAAAGAAATCTATTTTTTCAGTTATGAATTACTTATTGCCTCAAAAAGACGTGCTCCCTATGCATTGTTCTGCAAACATCGGAAAAGAGGGAGACGTAGCTCTGTTTTTTGGTTTATCCGGAACAGGCAAGACGACCTTGTCCGCTGATCCTCACCGAAAGTTAATCGGGGACGATGAACACGCATGGTCTAATTACGGCATCTTCAATATAGAGGGCGGTTGTTATGCCAAATGTATCAACTTATCTCAAGATAAAGAACCCCAGATATTTAATGCGATTCACTTCGGTTCCGTTCTCGAAAATGTAGCTCTCGACAGCGGATCACACACCCCAGACTACGATGACGTAAGCCTGACTGAAAATACAAGAGCAGCTTACCCGATCCACCATATAGATAACATTGTAGAGCCTAGTATTGCGGGGCATCCACATGCCATCATCTTCCTTACTGCGGATGCTACAGGTGTACTGCCTCCCATCAGTAAATTAACCAAAGAACAGGCGATGTATCATTTCCTGAGTGGTTACACGAGTAAGCTCGCGGGTACAGAGCGCGGAATCACTGAACCTCAAGCTACCTTCTCAGCCTGTTTCGGATCACCTTTTCTACCGTTGCCTCCTTCTACTTATGCTGAGATGCTTGGAGAAAAGATTGAACAATTTAATGCGGATGTTTATTTAGTTAACACAGGATGGACAGGTGGCCGATACGGAAAAGGATCCCGAATGAAACTATCTTATACACGTTCTATGATTCATGCCGCTCTAGAAGGAGAATTAAATTCTGTAGAGACCTATACTGATCCCTTCTTTGGACTCAACATTCCTATGCATTGCCCTGGCGTACCCGATGAAGTATTGATTCCTCGAAAAACATGGGATGACCCTGAAGAATATGATCGTAATGCACAAGAACTTGCAGATAAATTCCATGAAAATTTCAAGAAATTTTCATATGCTACGGAAGAGATTAAGCAGGCAGGTCCATCTTATCACGGAAAATAATAAAAAAGACGTCCGGGATCATTACCGGACGTCTTTTTTAATTCTTTTCATGATGTTCTTTAATTCTATGTAAGCATAAAGGAAGAACCTCATCTTTCATCATGAAACTAAAACGTTCGTTTGATTTCATATTCTTAGGAAGATGTTGAAAAATAACAGGACCATGCGTTTCAAAGTAATGCTCCTGCTTAGTCAAGAGGCCTATCGCAGCAAAGTACACATTTTTAATAACTGTGCCGCCTTTACCCTCTACGTGATACTGACCTACGTATTGTAAATCTTCAACACGCCCCCCTGTTTCTTCCTTCACCTCACGAACAGCTGCCTCTTCTGCTGTTTCCCCTTCCTCTACCTTTCCGCCAGGAAACTCAAACCCTCTGTCTTTGTGCTGGGTAAGTAACCATTGGTTATTGTACCGGCAAATGACCCATACATGTTTAGGAGATTTAGAGAAAGGATGATCCTCAAAGGATAATCGAACTGAGTTTTGGTAAAAGTCGTTAAATGTCTTCACGCTAGATCAACTGCCTTTAATACTTGATGTGGGTACTTTCTTTATTCGAACAATCCTTCACCTTTCTAAATCGTACCATAAGGATTTATAAATACAAACTACTCCGAACCAAAACAATGGCTTCTTTTTTTATATCTCTTCCTTTTATGACGAACTAATAAACCCTAGAGGATTTTTTTGGAAATATTGAAACCTTGTATTTCTTATTACGTATAAAATATAAATACTTTTCTGAGAGGGAGGATATTTTTGAAAATGAAATTAGTTATGCTCATAAGTACGCTGACAGCTTTTATTTTGATAAGCGGTTGCGCGAGTTCAGAAGGAGCAAAGGTAGAGGAGATTTATACTAAAGCTGCTGAAGCAAGTAAGAGTCTTGAGAACTTTGCTATGAAGGTAGAATCCAAGCAAATTATTGATACTGGTATGGAAACAGGTAACGATAGCGGGAGCGAAGATTCCCTCGTGCCTGGCAGTATCCCTATTGTTACTACCATAGATTCTAAAATGCAGACGGATCCTATAGCTTTCCATCAAACTGTGGAAATGATGGGACAGACTATTGAACAGTACTACACGGAAGATGGTCTTTATATGACCATGCCCACAAAAGAGGGATGGTTTAAAGCACCAAAGCAAGTAGTAAAACAGCTGAACGCTATGGGCGCACAGCAGCAAAATCCGGCTTCCCAATTAGAGAATCTGAAGGGCTATGTTGACGAATTTAAACTAGAAGAAGGGGAGTCCACCTATACGCTCTCCTTTCATTCAGAAGGCGAGAATGTGAAGAAACTCTTGAGTAATTCATTGAATGAGATGATGCCCACAGAACAAGTACCAGATGATCTAATGAAGAACATGACGGTAAATAAAGTAGATTATACGTTTGTAGTAAATAAAGAAACGTATTACCCATCGTCTGTTGATATGGAAATGGATTTTTCAATCAAACAAAACGGTGAGAACACCCATATGGTACAGACTTTCACTGGAGAATACAGTGATTTTAACGAAGTTGGGAACATTTCTGTTCCCGAGAAAGTTAAATCAAACGCTAAGGAAATTGAAGGAATGGAAAGTTTATTTCAGTCTTAAGTTTCTCAATGAACCGCTCCTATACAGGAGCGGTTTTTTTAATCTTCTAAAATTTTCATTTGCTCAATATGTTCTCGAGTCATCTCATCTCCAAGATCATGGATCATTCGAAAAGCCGATTTCATTTCTACGTCGTAATCATCATTGTCCTGATCTTGGTGGTAGGGCATGGCAGGAATGTGCGCCCGAAAAAATGAACGCATATCAGAGTTATACACTTCATCAAAAATTTCTCTGAGTTTAATGATTTCTTCTTCTGTGGCATATACAACAAAATCGTCATTATTGGCATCATGATTTAGGGAAATTTCTTGAGTGCCCATATTAATATAATACTTATTTCTATTCATGATCCGCCCTCCTCCGTTTTAGTTTGAACCACAGATTGGTTTCTTATGAATTATTTCAGGAGAAGGTTTTCATGATAAACCGAATATCTTGGACTTCTTAGTTACTCTCTCTAAGTATGATTCATCAACCTCTACGCCCATTCCAGGAAGCGAAGGAACTTCTATCTCACCATTTTCCATTTGAATACCAGGAGTGACGAGATCTTTCTGAAAATACCGGTCAGAACCGGATAAATCACCTGGAATACTAAAGTTAGGAAGAGAAGCCAATGCTAAATTGTGGGCTTTTGAAATACCTGATTCAATCATTCCCCCGCACCAGACAGGGACGTTTTCCTGTGCGCAATAGTCATGGATCTTAATTGCTGCGCTCAGACCTCCCACCCGGCTGATCTTAATATTAATTACCTGACAGCTTCCTAGCTGAATAGCCTGCTTAGCATCATGAAAATTCATGACCGATTCATCCAGGCAGACAGGTGTTTTCAAGTGCTGTTGTAATTGCTGATGTAAGTAGAAATCCCCTGCTTGAAAGGGCTGTTCAATCATGATTAATCCATATTCATCAAGAGTCTGGAGGTAATCCATGTCTTTTTCCGTATAAGCACCATTGGCATCGATCATCAAAGGCAGATCAGGCGAAATCTGCTTAACCTGATCGATTATTTCCCGCTCCCTGCCTATATCCACCTTTAATTTGTAACGCTCATACCCTTTCTCTTCTAATGCTTTTATACCTTCTGCAGTGGAGTCACTCAAACTAATGACAGCTCCCGCCTTTACACGTTTTCTTGAACCGCCTATCATGTGGCTCAGACTTTGTCCGGTTTGTTTTCCATAAAGATCCCAAAGCGCACCTTCGACTCCAGCTTTAGCCATTGGATGCCCTTGTATTCCAGTTACCTGTTCTGGAAAATCAAACGGGTGCATAACCTTCTGAAAATCAATAGTTGGAACAATACAATCGGAAATAATATGCCACGCTGTCTGAATGGTTTCTGAGGTATAGAAAGGTTCAGCAAATGCCGTTACTTCTCCGTAACCCTTTCGTCCCGCCTGGTCCCCGGCCTCTACAATGATTAACGTTCTTTTTTTGATCAAGCCCTGGTGAGTGCGAAAAGGCGAACGTAATGGTAATTCAACTAAACGAAGACTTAAATAGTCAATGTTCATGATTCCTCTCCTTCTCCAATGCAGAAAACAGTTCTCGGCGCATCAGTTTATTAGAAGCATTTCTAGGTAGCTGTTGTATCTGGTGAAATTCTTTAGGCACTTTATATTTAGCTAAGCTTTTATAACAAAACTGGCTTAGGTTTTCTTGATTAATCCTTCCATTATCTACTACGAGAAAAGCGACCGGCACCTCTCCCCATTTATCATCTTTCATCCCAGTTACTCCAGCCTCAATGACTCCAGGATAGCCTGTCAGCACACTTTCGATCTCAGCAGGATACACATTTTCGCCTCCTGAAATAATCATGTCTTTCACTCGATCAACCACGTATAAAAAACCTTCACTGTCTTTATATCCGAGATCCCCCGTTCGGAAATAAGTTTCAGCTCTTGAAGGGTGGTTATAATAGCCCGAAGATACCATTGGACCTTTTACAATAATTTCACCAACTTCACCGGCGTTATTATTATCAATCCACAGCTGTGCCAAAGATAAGGGCTTTCCAGCGGAACCTATTTTTTGATTAGCTGATTCAGGCGAAAGTGTCGCTATTTGAGAAGACGTTTCCGTCATACCATAGGTTTGAAATACTGGGATACCTTTAGTTGCCGCTTGTTGAAGAAGTGGTTCCGGAACAGGACCTCCACCAAGCAGCATACACCTGAAATGCTCTGGATAAATCCCTTCTTGTAAGTTGTTCATCAACCGCTGCATCATAACCGTTACCACTGAAATATGAGTCACGCCACGTTCCATAATGGATTCATTGATTACTCTTTCGTCAAAGTTATTCACTAAATGAACCGTCATGCCATAGATCACACTTTTCATAAGCACAGAAAATCCACTCACATGAAACATGGGCAAACATAAGAGCCATTTATCTTTGCTGCCAGTTCCCAGATTTAAAGCAGAAGCAATGGCGCTGTACCAGTGGTTTCCATAAGTGTGCATGACAGCTTTGGGGCGACCTGTAGTTCCAGAAGTGTACATCATTGTGAAAACTTGATCTAAGTCAATTTCTTTACTGAAATGCGTTCTATCCGTGACTGCCTTCCTGGCCACTTTATCCATTCTAAACGCAGGGATCACAGGTGCCTCCGCTTCCTCTAGTACTTCCAAAGCTTTTACTTCGGTCTGTTTTCCAGTTATTAAACAATTTACTTGAGCATCATTTAATTGATAAACAAGTTCGTTCGGAGTAAGTCGTATATTTAATAATACAATGGTGGCTCCCACATAACTTAATGCATGAATGTAAATGGGAAATTCGCTGCTATTCTCCGCTAAAAGGGCTACGTGATCTCCAGGTTTAATACCTTTTTCCAGTAGAGATTCTGCCATTTTCAAGCTTTCTCTTCGTAACTCATTAAAATTCATAACCGTTCCTTCTGGAGTTTCAAGCGCAATATGATCTGGATTTAGTTCGTTTTGTTTATCTAACCAGTGCGGAATTTTTTCCCCCATGACCATCTCTCCTTTTGTCCTTGAATTCAAAAAAGGGCACCCCCTTTTTGAATGGGATGCCCCTTACGATTAAAGCCTATTCACATACATCTATTCACGGATCAAGGGAAACGAGGAAACTTATCAAATTCAGGTTTCCTTTTCTCCTTAAAGGCATCCCGGCCTTCTTTTGCTTCTTCCGTCTGATAGTACAACAATGTAGCGTCTCCACCCATTTGCTGTAAACCAGCTAGTCCATCTGTATCTGCGTTGAAAGAAGCTTTCAAGAAACGAAGAGCAGTTGGGGATTTTTCGAGCATCTCTTTACCCCATTGAACCGTTTCCGCTTCCAGATCTTCTACAGGTACTACTGTATTAACGAGTCCCATATCTTCCGCTTCTTTGGCACTGTATTGACGGCATAGATACCATATTTCACGAGCTTTCTTATGACCTACAATACGAGCCAGCAGACCCGCACCGTAGCCAGCATCAAAGCTCCCTACTTTAGGACCTGTCTGACCAAACACAGCATTTTCTGCAGCAATGGTTAAGTCACATACAATATGTAATACGTGCCCGCCGCCAATTGCATATCCAGATACCATAGCCACTACAGGTTTTGGAATAACGCGGATTAAACGCTGCAAGTCCAGTACATTTAAGCGCGGAATATGGTCATCGCCAATGTAACCGCCGTGACCTCTTACTTTCTGATCGCCTCCAGCGCAAAAAGCCTCATCTCCAGCTCCAGCCAGGACAATCACACCAATTTTGGAATCATCGCGTGCATAAGCAAAAGCATCGATTAATTCGTGTACCGTCTGCGGCCTGAAAGCATTTCTTACCTCTGGACGATTTATCGTTATTTTGGCAATCCCTTCAAATGTATCGTACAGAATATCTTCGTATTCGCGTTCGCGAACCCAATCAAAAGCCATATTGACTTCCTCCTTCAACATTTAATATGAAACTGAAAAGCACATAACGCTTACATACATGGTTAATTATATCATGAACTTCTCTACAATTTTAGCAAAAACTCGTGGTTTTTCGAGATGAATCGTATGACCGGCCCCTGCCACCTCTACCCAGCGAACGTTAAATAACCGCTGCTCCATGTGCTGATTAATCGAACGAAATTTTTCATCTTCTCCCCCTGTGACAAGCAGCACATTTGCCCTTACCTCCTCAAGCTTCTCCCACCAGGAGGGCTGAGAGCCTGTACCCATTCCTTCCAGGGATTCTGCCAAACCTTCAACGGAGTGACTTGTACGTTCTTCTCTTAAGGTCTTTCTACGTTGTTCAGGAAGCCTATTAAGAGTTTCAAATAGAGGAAGAGATTCCCAGTATTTCACAAAACTTTTTATACCTTCCCGATATAATAAACCGGCCAATCGCTGATCTTTTGCCCGTCGTTCTCTTCTTTCTAATTCTGAAGGCAGTCCCGGAGAAGCACTTTCCAGAATTAAACGATTAACTCTTTTAGGATAAAGTAAAGTAAAAGATAATGCCGTTCTTCCTCCAAGCGAATAGCCCAGGATATTTATTTCCTCAACGCCAAGTTTATCTAAAATCATGGCCAGATCTAAACAGAACTTCTCCATGGATACGGTTCCGATCGGACCCGTTCTCGCATGACCGGGAAGCTCTATTTTTATAAGGCGGCATTCGTTATTCATATGATGTAAAAAATCATCAAACGTATGTGTACTTCCTGTAAAACCGTGCAGCAACAACCAGACAGGCCCACTACCGGTATCCTCTATCCAGTAGTTACGTTCTTCAGCCTTGATCAACATTCATCTTCGCTCCAAGTAGTAATGGATTCCTCAATGCTCTGCCATTTAGCTTTATGAAAGGCCACGTGATCTTCACGATTCGTAATTACTTCCACCACGAAAAGACCTTCGGATCCATAGCTTTCAGCTAAAGCGTTTTTATATTCGCCCCAATTTTCCGCCTTCCTGTGAACGCCTCCGTACATCTCCACTATTTTAGAAAAATCCAAATCCAGCGGTGTACCGAACAACTCTTCAAAATGGTCAGGATGATTCACTTGTGGGAGGTAAGAGAAAATGCCGCCCCCATTATTGTTAATCACTACAATAGTCAGGGGGAGCCCTTTATGCTTAGCGATTAACATACCATTGAAGTCATGATAAAAAGACAAGTCGCCCAATAACAAGGTTGTCCTGCGCCCTGAAACAGACGAGCCCAGGGCAGCAGATAGAACCCCGTCAATCCCATTAGCACCACGATTAGCAAGTACTTTAACTGATTTAGGAGTAGACATAAAGAAACTATCCACGTCCCTTATCGGCATGCTGTTTCCAACAAATAGATTGGAGTTATCAGGAAGAGCTTCTGACAAATATACAACGGCATGTCCTTCATTCATCTGGTCTTCGGGCTCGCTCAACATTTGATTTTTAGCTGTACTGTTTAACTTATGCCATAGTTCCAGCCAATCCGTTTCATAGCTTCCTTCTTTAAAGAAGCTGGATAATCTACTACAAAGAATCGCCGGATCACTCCAAATAAATTGAGCGGTGATCCCTGCAGGTTCGCGATAACTTTTGTATGTATCCACTATGAAATGGTCCGCGTGAGTTTTAATTTTTTTTACCCATTTTAAATAAGCTTTCGACACAGGCATTGCACCAAAGCGAAGAATATAATCTGGTTCGATTAACCCTTGAATGCGTTCAGACTTTAATAAGGCATCATAATTCTCTATGATGTTACTCTTATCATGTGCCCCTGCTCTTAATTGAGATAACGGATCTGCCAGTATTGGAACTCCAAGTCTAGCAGCGAGCGTTGTTACATAGGGAGCAAGTTCTTCGTCTGCCTGCGGACCGACCACGATCACGCCCCGTTCATAACGATTCAGTCTTTGAAACAGTTCTTCAAGCACTTCTTCCTGAAGGCCCGGTTTTCCTGAAAAAGCACGAGGAATAGGCTTGACTCCTTCCCTCCAAAGTCCATTCAAACTAAAATCAGGTATCAGCGGTTCGCGGAATGGAAGGTTCAAATGAACGGGTCCAGGATGATTACCTACAGCTTCTTCTACTGCTCTTGCGGCCTGGCGTCTGGCATACATATGCAGCCCTTCCCCGGGCACGGCTAAGTCCTGATACCACCTGACGTAGCTTCCAAACATATCTGTCTGATCGATAGCCTGAGGGGCCCCTGTATCCCTGAGTTCATGGGGACGATCTGCTGTTAAAACCAATAGTGGAACCCGGCTGTAATAAGCTTCTACAATCGCAGGGTAGTAATTAGCCGCAGCTGTCCCTGAGGTACAGACTAAAGCTACTGGTTTATGTTGTTCTTTAGCAATGCCTAACGCAAAAAAAGCCGCAGAGCGTTCATCGAGATGAACCCAATGGTTCATCTCGGAATGCTCTGCAAGGGTCATAGCTAAAGGAGTTGACCTTGATCCTGGTGAAATAACCACATGCTCTATCCCCGAAAAGACTAGCTGGTCAACAAAGTGTGTCACATATTTGGTTAAGGACTCCACGTGTTCCATTAACATCCTCCTAAAACCGAGAGCATCGGTTTTAATTTGACATCTGTTTCTTCATACTCTGCATCTGGATCTGAATCCTCAACCACACCGCATCCTGCGAATAAGGAAGCTCTATCGGATTTTATCAATGCCGAACGGATAGCAACGGCAAATTCCCCATTATTGTGCATATCGAACCACCCGACCGGGCCTGCATACCACCCTCTGTTTAGCTTTTCATTGGTCCGTATATAGTCGACTGATTTTTTCTGTGGCATGCCGCCAAGAGCCGGAGTTGGATGAAGCTTTTCAATGACATCGAGCAGAGTGTATCCTTTCTCCAATACTGCCGTTACCGGAGTAAAAAGATGCTGAAGATTCTTCAAAGGATATAATACAGGAGCTTTCGGGATCTGAACATTATAACAGCAGGCTTCTACTGCCTGGCGAATCATTTCTACAACAAATTGATGCTCCTGCCGATTTTTTGGATCATATAACAGTTCCTCTCCCAGCTGCACATCCTCTTCTTTCGTTTTCCCGCGGCGAATGGTTCCTGCTAAGCAAGTAGAAACAAGATGCTGCTTATCAAGTTTTGCCAGGCGCTCTGGTGTAGCTCCTACAAAGTATTCTCCTTCGCTTTCAAAAGCAAAAATATAACTATTAGGCTGGGTTGCCGCTAAAGCTTCAATAACAGCTGCAAGCTGGACAGGATCATTGAATGAAATGCGCAACTCTCTGGCGAGAACCACCTTGTCTAATAAACCTTTCTTAATATCTTCTGTTGCCTGTTCAATCGATTTCTTCCACCCGGATGGGTCAATCTCTTCTGAGTTTGTTCTTACCGGCAGCTCAAACGTCTTATGACCAGCTCTCAGTAAAGTTTCACGATGGTTGGATAATTGAGTAATTATCTGCTGCTTGTGATCTTCCGGAAATATAAGAACATTCGTTGTTAAATAGGATTCAGGACCCTTATTGGTCAATAGAAAAGCTGGAATGGTCATCTGACTGTCAGGGAAAGCTTCCCATGGAACCTGATCATTTTGTTTGGAATCAAAACTAAACCCCCCGAGCGCAACGATCCCCGTCCCCTTTTCATTAAATTCATCATATGTTAATGCACTTTGATGGATATTGTCCCACATGACCTGTATTTCCTTAAATCGATTTTCGTTTTCCGCATACATTTTATAGGCCGATCCGACAGCCACCATTGTAAAATCCTCTTCAGCGCTTCGCCAGAACAAGCAATGATTGTTTATGGAAGTTCCAGCATCCAGAAATTGAAATGGATCTGATGGCTCTATTTGATCCACCACACTAATCAATTGTGGTTCATTTCTTTCTTGTGCCTGATTTATGGCTTTTTCAATTATTTCATTTATTTGAGGTGCTTGTGTATGAAGCATCAAAATTCCTCCCATTCCTCAGGGAACGTCATTATGCATTTATAACGATTCAAAAACCGTTTATTTAGATTCAGTAAAGGTTCATCTACATCTATTTTATTCTCTTTTTTCCCTTGACTCAAGAATTGTCCACCCAATCTTACAGTTTAATACATGTATTGACACTCAAGAAGTGTTTCTCTAAACTTAATTTGTTATCATATGAGTAGTTAAAGTACAAGGGAGAGGACATCTATGAGCTCTGTTCCAAATCAAAACATGAAAGCTTCCTTGAATGAACGAGAAGGTTTCCAGGTATGGTGGAGGCTGTTAAGACCTCATACCCTGACGGCTGCCTTTGTTCCTGTATTTGTCGGAACGATGCTTGCTGCAATGGAGCAGCCGATCAAGTTGGGGTTATTTGCCGCAATGTTATTAGCTTCTATCCTCATTCAAGCTGCAACAAACATGTTTAATGAATATTACGACTATGTAAGAGGACTGGACAATGAGAATTCCGTTGGTATTGGCGGTACAATTGTAAGAGACGGTATCAGCCCAAGAGTTGTACGTTCCCTTGCTATTGGCTTTTTTGTCATGGCTGGATTGCTAGGGGTATATATTTGTATCGCATCAAGCTGGTGGATCGCTGTTATTGGGCTGGTTTCCATGCTTTTTGGATACCTATATACGGGCGGCCCTTATCCAATTGCCTATACACCATTCGGCGAATTGACAGCTGGTTTTTTTATGGGAACGATTATTGTAGGGATTAGTTATTATATCCAGCGATTGACGATTTCATGGGAAGTAATTCTTGTCTCCATCCCCGTCGCTATATTTGTTGGGGCCATACTGCTTGCTAACAATATTCGCGACAGAGTGGGCGATGCTGATAACGGCAGAAGGACATTGGCTATCCTATTTGGTCATAAAGGATCAATCCGCTTTCTAACTGTCCTTTTTCTAATCGCCTATGGACTGACGATTGCGTTAATTATCTTTAGCATTTTACCCTATTGGTCATTTATCACCCTATTCAGTGTAGCGAAAGGTTATCAGGCAATTCAAGGGTTTAAAGGAAAATCTCAGCCTCTTGAAATGATGCCGGCAATGGTAGCCACGGCAAAAACCAATACAATGTACGGAATCCTTTTAGGGATCTCTTTGCTACTGGAGATTTCGATCCCTCTTGGATAACTGAGAAAGGATGGCATTAAGCCATCCTTTTTTCTATAGGTTTGACTCCAGAGGCAACGGGAAATATGAGGTAAAGGATGGATATCTAATGGAAAAATTAATAAAAAACACTCTAATGGAAACCTTAGGTATGGAAATTGAATGTGCGCAAGCTCATTATGTTCAGATCCGCATGCCTGTAGATCACCGTACGCATCAGCCCATGGGCTTTCTTCACGGCGGTGCAAGCGTAGCTTTAGCTGAAAGTGCTGCCAGTATAGGCGCCTACTTAAACGTGAATGAAAATGAGCAGCAGATCTTTGGTATCGAAATTAATGCTAATCACATTAAGAGTATTCGCAAGGGGCACGTCATCGGTAAAGCAACGCCCATTCATATTGGGCGCAATACAATGGTCTGGGAAGTTAAGATCCTGAATGAAGAACAAGAAACGATTTCGATATCCAGGTGTACCATTGGAGTAGTACCTGTAAAAAATAATTAAAAAGGGGTCGGTTTCACATGTTAACAGAGAAACAAAAAGAATCGTTTAAACAACAGCTTTTAGAAATGAAAAAAGAAGCAGAAGAAGAGCTCGAGGAATATAAAGATGATCGATTGAAAAACGACTATGAAAATGATGACACTGGAGAGATTTCAAGCGTAGCTGATCACCCGGGGAACTTGGGAACTGATCAGTTCGAACGAGAAAAAGAACAGACTTTTTACGAAAAATCCCGAGAGAAATTAATGGAAGTCAACGATGCTTTGCAACGAATAGAAGAAGACCGTTATGGATTGAGTGAGAAATCAGGCGAGCCTATACCCGTAGAACGTTTAGAAGCTATGCCGACAGCCCGCTATCGAGTGGATGAAATGGAAGATGAATAATATTGAATAATAAAAAGCTGTCCAGCTTAACTGGACAGCTTTTTACTATTCACGCGGCTTTGGAAGATCGAACGCTCTTCTGCTCAATCCACGGCTTTAACTTAATGAATAAAGGAACAAACAAAGCCCCGATAATTATTCCTTTAATAGCATTAAATGGAAGAATCCCCGCTAAAATTGTAATCCATTTAACATTAGCACTCATTGTTTCCCATCCCATAAACCAACTGTATGCAGGTAGAATGAGAAAGTAGTTTAGTACACTCATTCCCGCCGCCATGATAATAGAACTGGCCACCATGCCGGATACTAATGATTTTGTGGATTTGAACTTGTGATAGATCATGGCTGCCGGGACCACAAACAGGACACCTGCCGCAAAATTAGCTACTACCCCTACTGGATCAGCAGCTCCTGTATAGATGAGGTAAAGTGTATTCTTTAACCCTTCTACGATGACTCCGGCTAATGGAGTAAAAAGAATAGCAGCAATCAGTGCAGGGATCTCACTGAAGTCAACTTTTAAATATTGAGGAAGTATAGGCAGTGGAAAATTCAGCAGCATTAAAACCATAGAAATACTTCCCATTAGAGCTAATATAATTAATTTAAGCAAATTTGACGATTGACCTGTATAAGGGTTCATCATCGATCTCCTCCTTCATCTTTTTCATCGATTCACATCCCAGATGAAGGTGAACGCACTCCTATTTCCATAATAAAAACCCTAAAGCATACATAAAGGGGCTTTAGGGTGGATTAATTGTCCATAGGAAACAGTGGGTAGAATTAGATACACTTCTACCTGCTTCGTTCGACATCTTCTCCCATCCAGACTGTAACTGTCGGTCCCGGATTTGCACCAGGTCCACCGTTTAGCATGATGCCAAACGGGTCACGGACTAAAAGCGTAGATACGCTCATCACCGTCGGTCGGGAATTGCACCCTGCCCCGAAGATGGAATCGATATGTTATTGTATGTTTATTCTATACAAAACCCTATGAAATCGCAACTCCTAAGTTTCAAATCGGATCTCTTTTGGTTTGATTAGGATTAATTTTGATCGTTGTTGACGAGTTTCGTCAACAATTCGTCAACAATTCGTCAACAACATAAGCCATAATCAAATCCGTTACGATGTTTGATCTCTACTGGTAAGTCGTCGCTCTTAGTCGTTGTAGAGCAAACTCGATTTCTTCCAGCTTCTGTTCATCAAGATCGGCTTTCTCCACTTGCTCATCTTCCCTCCTGAGATTCTGGATTTCCTCCACATGCTCCGGCAACATTAATAATGTCCGCTTTATAGCACCCCTGATCTCCAGGACCATTACTCACCAGTAGAGTTCGTGTAATAAAAAATGCTCATGCTCCACCGACACTAGGGCTTCCTGAAGCATTTCACTGCACAAAAATAACCGTAACAACATCCTCATTGCAGAAGTCAACATGACATTTCATTAAGTATTCCGATACTCCACTCTAACGCTTAGTTCTATATATTCCAAACAGTACCATATCCTCAACATAATTTCTCAAAAAAAAACGCCATTACAATTTTGTAATAGCATCTCAAATGTTAACGAGATTTAATTAAATCATTAGTACAGAGCTGCTCTTCAACACTAGAGATTTTTTAAGTTACTGACTATTGATATCTAGTTATCACAAGATGCGCGGAAACTGGACGCGTTCCTCCTGCCAATGGTGTGATTGTTAATGCAGTTGCGTTTCCTGCTGGATTCCGCACCGTTAACGTTGAATTAATTACAGTTGTTTCCACGAGCGCCATTCCAATAATTTGAGACGTTCCCGTCGCTCGCCCCACTACTGTGTACGCTAAGTCTGCTCCATTTAGAGTCAGTATAAGCTGGCCGGGCTCCGTTACACTTACCTGAAACAGCACCTGATAGATCCCAATGTCTGCTAAATTAAATTCAGAATCATTATCGCGGGTTATTCCTGTACCAGGACTACTAGGACCATCCTGAGGAAAGCTTACATCAGTACCTACAGCTACCGTATCAGCATTATCCGGCGGCATAAGAGCAAAGAAATCAGCGAAATCCAACACCCCACCTGCAGGACCTTGAGGGCCCGTAGCCCCTGTTTCACCCTGCGGTCCCGTTGGTCCTTCAAGACCTTCTGGACCTGCTGGACCCGCTGGACCTTCTGGACCCGGAGGACAGTCACATTTAGTTGATTTCCGATGATAAATAGGACAAAAACCACAGTATTTTTTTACCTTCAAATTCATCACCTCCACTACATATAACCCAGCATATGCAATAGTAATAAATCTGACTGGACTTTTCACGATTGACTACAATCTAAATAAAGCGCAATAATATAGGAACCTTAGGTGCTTTTTTCGATAAGCCACTGAGAGATGATAACCCATTGGGCATGAATTTAGATATTATTGTACCAATGGACATCGTCAAATAAAGCTTTAATCAAATCTTCTAGAGTTTCAAATGTTTCTCCACAAATAAACTCTGTCTTAATCCCCTTATACGTAGCTTATGCTCCAGCGGTATCATTAGGGCAGCCCTTTTTTATGCCCAATGTTCTGCAGCATTCTGTAAAACATTCCTTCCATAACTCCTCTTTATCCAGTATCTCATTTTCGGAATATTGCGGGTAAACTAATACAAGTGAGGCTTCCCTCTCAGAATGTGGCAGTACATACGCCATACCTTTAGGTGCAAAATTGTTATTAAAGAAAGTATAAGCCTCAGTTTGATTAAAATCTCCTTCAATTACGAGTTGGGAGATATGTTTGAAATCTCTCAAGAGGCTTATGAAGAGTTGAGAAAGGAATTAAGGATGAAAGATTATGATCTAAGGCATTAAATGATTTGAAAAACCTACAAATCAACTAAGCATATTTCCATTTTGGACCATTGAAACTGAGGATGAAATGTCCATTTTCAAAAATATTCTACATAGTATAAATTATCTAAACCTATATAGGAGACTAGTTCTTTGTAGATTTTGAGAGGTGGATAATGTCCGATAAGAAGCGATTAGAAGAGCAAATCGAAGAAACGAGAGAAAAGATGTATTGCGCTTATATGAATAATGTAGATTTTCTAGATGTTTTAATTATTTCTCAACAACTGGATTGCTTACTAAACAAATTGGAAAAGCTGCGCAAAGAAAAACCCTCACTCTGGGAAAGTGAGGGAAACCAACATTA
Organism: Halobacillus halophilus DSM 2266; assembly: GCF_000284515.1. Lineage (GTDB taxonomy): Bacteria > Bacillota > Bacilli > Bacillales > Halobacillaceae > Halobacillus > Halobacillus halophilus. Next base: position 2,835,900 of record NC_017668.1, read on the forward strand.
AGCCCCCAATCTTAGAGCGAGGTACAGGCCGTGACGGTTTAATAAGTATTAGAAAACCAAACCTTTTTTCCTTTTTATACCAACCAATTAAAAACAAAAATTCTACATAAAAAAAGAACTTTTTTCACCAACATTTTTGTTACTGTTATTTCTATTTTTAATAAACCACGCCCTATCTTTAATTGAAGATAAGGCGTAGATAGCTTAAATATTTTAAAAACCATTTTTAATTTTAGTTACTTTAGCAAGTCATATAATCTCATTAACACAAGTGCAAAGTCTCCACGCTTCAAGCTATCATTAGGACCAAAATTACCATTAGGATAACCTTCAAGCAAACCGAGATCCTTAGCTCTTTTAATGGCTGTTGCCGAGTATAGATCATTAGGTACATCGTTAAATCCTGTACCCCCAGGAACGGGTGCTGGAACGTAAGCTACGTTAAAATATTCACAGATCCCCTTCGCGTGTTCAACGGCTACTTCCATTTGAAAAGCCCTATCGATCATGAGCAGAGCTTCTCTTTTATTATCCATGAAGCCGTTCTCGGTTAAAATGGCGATCATATTGGTTTCTCTTAGCACATGGAAATTTTCTTCTTTTACTCCACGAAAATTTTGAACAGTGCCTTCTCGAAGATATTTAGCAACCGCATTAGCCAACTTCCCAGATTCATTATTTAAGTCTCCATTATATACAAAGATCTCTATACCACTAGCATCTTCTCCACTAAATGTTCCATCAAAAGCATTGTAATGCACAGAGATATAAGCATCGGCATTTCTACTATTGGCTAAGTCTGTTCTCTGTTGTAGAGATGTATCTACGTCTGTAGGCGCCACTAGTAGTGTATCAAAGCCGCATCGTTCGAGTTCTATTTTCAAAAAATTGACGACCGCACGGTTAAATTCGTTCTCATGAATTGACATCCCGATTTCTGGTATGAAAGGTGTTCGTTTTCCAGGAGTATCTATTCCATGTCCATCATCTAGCGCTATCAATCTAGGCACTATTACCACTCCTTATAAGTTTGGTTATTTTATAACCTCTTATATTAAATGCGCAAAGATTTAAATGGAGTGGACGTATAAACTATATCTTTCACATATTTAAAAAGATATTATGTACTTTGGTCACTAGCGTTGCATTAGTATAGTCTAAAATTAGTAATCTCACATTTAACTGTTTAAATAAAAAAATACTACATTCACCTGAACAGGCTATTCTACCCATTTGGTATTTTTATACAGTTAGACTAGTTAGACTAGTGACAACAGCCATTACTTCTGTATCATGGGACACCCTTAAGGGCTTCAAAAAAGGCTTTAATTAGCCTGTGACTTTTCTAGCCTCACTTTCAAAAGTGAGTCCAGGTACTAACGGTTTAATTTGTATTGGAAAACCAAACCTGCAGTCCATAATAATCCAATTATTAAATAACTATCACTCACGGGGTTTCAGGAGGATTAGCTGTATGGACCGTGAACGCAAACGACTTCCAAGGCAATACATTTTTTTATACAAAGAGTGTAAAAATGGCTACTCTAAAGTTATCAATCACATTTAGCATAATAAGGATGATAAGAACTTTCTAATGAGTTTCTGAACTATTTGTAATAAATGATTTGACCATTTACCAAGACAACTCACCTTTTGTTTACTATTCCTCTCCCCACCCTTCCGCCATCTCCTTTTGAAAAATCCCGGTTCCTGTTAATTCAGAAACCGGGATTTTTTATTTTTCTATAATTGTACCCAAGTATGCTGCTCGCCCCAGCTCTCTTTTGCTAACTTCTCAACTTGTTGGACAATTTCGTCTTCCACAGCATAAGCGTCTCCCTGCTCATATTGGTTATAATGAAATGCATATAGCCTGGACACAAACTGATGGAATGGAAGTGAAGATTCGCCCGGAATCTCATTACATCCTTCTACGCTGGGCTCTATCCCCTGTCCCCAGTCCTGAGAACTGTCATTATTGGGGTTATAGAAATAAATACGTATTTCTCCATTCGGGTCTTTTGCAATTCTTTGGATAGAAACGGCGTGGAGCCCTAATAACTTCCCGAATGCATTGGTTATAAATATTCCTACTGGATTTGGATAGATCAGTTCATAGCCTTCATTGTAATCCGGATGGTGCGTGCCGTAAAATAATCGGACAAACCCTGGATAATCAGCTACGGAACCAGTCATCGGATCAATCACACCGCAAAAACCTTTTTGAACCCAGTTTCCATAAAAAGCCGGATTGACCCATTTATGAACATCATCCCCCCGAAATTTTGAGCGGCGAACCAGCTCTGAATAAATACGATCTAAATGCGGCACAAGAATGAGCGAAACAGGGTCTAATTCATCGTGGAGATCGTCAACTAACCCTTCCCGTAAATCCTTCGAGTGAATCGTTTGTCCTTCAAAGGTAAGATCAACATCCCCGTCCCTTGCCGCTCTTGCAATTAAGTCAAGTAAGTGTCCTGGGGCATGAAGTGACCAGAGACTAATTCCTCTCGCTGTCTGACAAGTAGGGTTCATTCCCTGCCCTATACCAAGCGGCTGCCCAAGAACGCTTATTACACCAGCTATCAGAATACTGTTAGCCGTAATTCCTTCATTTCCATTAATGGAATTTAACAGTACTTTTCTGGTTTCTGAATGTAGATCCAATTCGAAGATTCTGCGCATTCCAGGAATGACAGGCGATGAGGACAAAACGCCTCGATCAAGCATTTTTGCCAGACCATACAGCGACTGTCTTAATGGCATATGAATTCCCGCCTTAATTAATTGCTGCACAAAAGACATGTGCTCTTCTAAATTTGCCTTTCCCTTGTTCGTTAAATCCAGCGCCTCAGCAAGTAACTGAGGGTGCTGTTTATTAATATAACGGACGAGTACCACATGATTAGATGCAACAAGACCCGTTTCACGCATCGTTTTAGCAAAGGATTGAGCTTCTGCCCTTAAAGCATCCTCTTTTAAGTTCTTGATTTTATTCCTGTATTTCTTGGTATCACAGTTTCTGCTTTTTTTCGTCCTGCCTCTGATAGCATCCACATATGTTTGGATAGCCTTTCTATCTGACTCCTCAATCTCTTTCCCCATTAATTTTTCCGCATGATCAACCATTTTAACAATTCTATTTACCATGATGGGACGCTGAGCAATAAGACCGCTGATTTCTTTCACCAGTTCGCCAGAAATAGAAGCTAAAGATAGCTTTTCTTCTAAAAATTGAAATAAGCGCTCCATCCGGTCTTTTTCTTTTCCTTTCCCCTCAATCCGAGCAGCTTCCGTTTCTTCTGGAAAGAGTATATCTATATTTAAAGCCATAACTTCGTGCAGAAAAGATTGAGCCTGCTCCTCTGAAACTCCTTCTCGCTTATATACACCTTTAGCTATAGCCACCATTCTTAATTCACTAAGCATTTCAGAAATGGTCGTTAAACCGCCTGCCTGAAGAGAACCTTTTACAAGAAAAGGCTGAAGCTTAGACGGATCCTCCCAGGGACTGTCTTGAAAAATACCAGCTTGTTCATAGCGTTCCGCAAGTTGGTATAAAGCTGATAAACCTTCCTCATCATCCATCAGTTTAGCTGCTGCCTGTAATACATTACTTTGATACATGGACTTTGCAAATGAATAAGTAGACTCCATGGTCTCTAGTTCTTGTTTAAAAGCCTCAATTTTAGATGTATCCATTTTTACTGCCATCGCATGTGCTTCCTCCTAAATATAAAAATCGTAGTCCACATAATCGGTTAATAATTGGGAAATCTCTTCGCTGTCATTCCCGTGCAGAAAAACCGTCCCCCAATGATTTCCATAGCCTTCGTTTGTGTCCTGGAACTTCGTAATCGTGGGCTTATACAGCGTATGTTTATCAAAACTGGAATGACTTTCCATATCGGGTGGTATTTGCACACGACTTACGGTTTTCTTGCGGGGATAGACTAAGAAACTTCCCGCATGTCCATCAGCCTCAGGTTCTTTTGGCACGTATTTTTCAAGTTCTTCCTGAGAAGTATGAGGGTCACAGCAAAGAAGGTGAGCTCCAAATGGATTGAATTTGTATACTTTTTGAATTAGTTCGAATATATGACCGCCTGGAATCCGGTAGGCAACTTCTCCAAAGTAAACCTCTTCCTGATCCGTAATAAAAAATTCAGGATGAATCATGCCGTATTGAATATCAAACGCCTGAACAAGTTTTTCCACCTCTTCTATTATCAGAGGGCGATAATGCTCTAAAGCAGCAGATGGTGGAACCATACTGGAGTACCCGAGAAGTACATATTCTGTTATATTCAGAAACTTGATTTCACCCTTATGAATGAACACCTCACATGAAACTTCCATTCCATGCAGATGACTCTCTACCAGCCCTGGAAAGCTTTCGTCCGTTAGCTTGCTTTCGATATCCTCTTCTGAAAATATCATGCGATGGCCAGCCGCTCCCGCCTTATTTAACGCTTTGAAATGGATCGGATCAGGCTCCTGACTATGGTTTTTCAACAGTGATTGATTAACCCTTCTGAAAAAACGTTTAACCTCTTCCTTATTTTCTACCTCTTCAAATACGCCCACTTTTAACCCACCTATATGAGCCCTGCGCTTCATCATCGCTTTATCTCTAAAGAGAATAGAGTGATCGAATACATTCGGGTCATTTCGAAGGCGCGCATTCAATGCGCCAGACCATTCTACCGTTTCCTCGAAGATCGGGATCGTATGACCGACGTCCAACTCCACTAATTGGGTGAAAAGATCCCCTGATCGTTCATAAACCTCCTGATAATGGCTCGGTTTTCCAAAATCCCATGCAAAAAATGGAATGTTATGCTGATCCGCATAAGGTTTGAAATCTTCATGGCTGACCACTATATATGATTTTCCCATTTGCTGCATAGCTTCAATTGACGGCACACTCCAGCCAATTAATGCTACTTTACTGCCGCGCTCTGGTCGTTCATGATTAATTCTAAGCGGTCCTATCTGCCTTCCGTTCAACCGCTTACGATCATTTTGATTGGTAAATTTAAATGAATTTGTTTCTTGATTAAGCCTTGGCATATGATTTTCACCTATCCTTGAAATAATTAAGCAACATTTTGTTAGAATCTCCACCAGAGGCCTAATTATCCTTAAATACAAGTGAATTTTTTATGTTAATTTAAAATTATTTTATGTATAAAAAAACAGAACAGCTAGAAGCTGTCCTGTTCCGTTTTATAGAATTTTATACCAGATGTTCATATCTTCCAGTCCTGTTCCGATCCAGCTATTCTGAATCATGCACCCTCCATAAGTAAATCCTTGCTGAGCAGCCACAATATTCATTCCCATTGAAGTTGCCCTCGTATAGGAAAACATTGTATGGATTCCTAATTCTTTCGCTTTATCTTCAAGAAAAGGGTACTGATGAGATAAAAGACCTTTGCCTCTATGTTCCGGCAGTGTTGCACAGTCTGTAAATTCTGCTGCTTTATATTCTGGAAATACATCAGCAGAACAGGCACTAACTAACTTTTCACCTTTAAAAATGAGCGCAAAATGCACATGATCTTTCATCATGTCAACGATATAATCTGGATTATGGATAGGAGTAGGATACTTAGCAAAAGCAGTTTGATAGAGTTCTGCCATTTCTTCAGCATTCTCTTCTCTACCCCACTTCATGGTATAACCGTCCATCAGCTTTTTGGTTTTCGCGGTGGAAGTATGATTCAATTGTTTAACATAGTCAATGACGTTTCCCTCTTTTTTCTTTTCTCTGGCAGGATTTAAATATTTAGCATAAACTCTTGTATCATCTCCACGGAAAAAACCTTTAATTTCTCCTTCAATTTTACAGGAATGTGCTTGTAAATCTGCTTCTTCTTTACTCCCAGTTTTCACATAAAAAATAAGCTTATCACAGTCTTTTTTATAGGCTGCTTGCGTAAGTTCCTTGATAAATCCACTTACGTCATCAGGCAGATCGTACACCTTAACTCTTCGGCTTACAGGTTCTACGTCAAAGTAACTTTTTTCCATTAAGGTGCCGGCAGAAAGAAAATCTCCAGATATCATCAGGTACACTCCTATTTATTGTCTATTATGGAGAGATGGGCTACTCCTTATCGATATAACAGCTGAACACCTCAGTGTCCTTATTAGTAACCATCTTCAATAAACATTCTACCTTAACTACCTGTCAATATAAGTCTAATTTTCTTGGAAAGACACCAAAGATTTTGTCGAAATCCCACTACTTTTGACATATAGAACTTTGATGATGCTATATGCCGTATCTCTGGAAAAAAATAAGCCCCCTCACATATAGCGAGGGGGCACTTTCATTACATCTTTATCAACCCATCATGCCTTCTCTTCTTTGCGTTTCTGCAGCTTGAAGCAACAATCTCAAAGAAGATGATACGGTATTAATATCTACTAAACCATCCTCTAACTCTTTTACTTTATCCAACTGGTGAAATACATATTCTTCACATCCGTTAAACGTTAACTCCCCCGTACTTATTCTTCCCTTTAGAGACATAATACTTTGATGAAGTAATTCCCGATCCATTCCGCTCTCTCCTTCGTTAAGGAAATAAAACTTAAAGCATTAATGGATAGTATATCCAAATAATCATGAATTATTCCTAAACAGGAAGGGATTAAGTAAAGGAAATAACTCGATACGAGGTTCATAGTTCTATTATTAATCTTCTAACGGATTTAAATTTTCTTCGCCTGTCATGCTGGCAATCATCTCTACTAACAAATCAATTTCTTCGTCAATATCTTTAATACTTACGGTTTCTACCGGAGAGTGCATGTACCTTAGTGGTAGAGATACAAGGCTTACTGGAACACCTTTGCCAGTTAGACGCATTTTATCTGCATCTGTACCTGTCATTCTTGGAGTGAGTTCGTACTGCACTTTCATATCCAGTTTTTTAGCCGTTTTCTCTAGCAATTGGTTGATCTTCCGATTGATTGGGGCTCCTTTTGCCAGAACAGGACCTTCATCTAACTGAATATCCCCGTATTTATTTTTGTTCACTCCTGGATAATCTGTAGCGAAAGTGACATCACAGGCAATAGCCATCGTTGGTTCAATACCTGCAGCAGCAAAGAACGCCCCTCCCATATTGGTTTCTTCATTAACCGTACTCGCCGCATATACCCCCACTTTCACTTGTTTTTCAGATAAGCGCCTCAGTACTTCTCCTACAATGAATTGACCGGTCCGATTATCCAATCCTCGTCCGGCTATGTAGCGATCCATCATAACTTCAGGGGTACGTTTATAAACCGCTAAATCACCAATTTGCACTAGTTTTTCTATCTCTTCTTTAGATTTTGCACCACAATCAATGAATAAATCATCGACGCCGAAGTCTCCTTTTAATCCGCCATGGTGCTGAGCATTAACACCTATCACCCCTGTCAACGTTCTTTCATAACCTAAAATCGTGACTTTCATTCCAACAGCTGCTTTCGGGTTAATCCCTCCCATTTTGTCAAAATGAAGATATCCCTGTTCATCAATTCGATTAATCACCAATGCGATTTCGTCACAGTGGCCGGCCAGCAGTACCTTAAATTCCGCTTCCGGATTCAAAATCGCAATAGCATTTCCAGCATGATCCGTTCTGACTTCATGAGAAAATGGTTTCACTTCTTTAATCCAGCGTTTTTGAATCTCCATCTCCATACTGGAAGGAGAGGGAGTTTGAAGCAATTCTAGTAAAAAATCCAATCGGTTTTCATTCATTTTTATGATTCCTCCTTTTTCTCTCATCATCATATCAAAAAAGTCACTTAGTTTTCTAAATCATGCTTAAACCATCATCCTTTAGGGAATGTATTTGAGATGTAGTATTTAAAAGGAGGGGTTTCGATGAATTTGGAAGACTGGTTTCAAAAAGGCATGACAGCCCAAGAATACGTGGATTCAATGGACAAGTTCCAAAAAGATCTTATATATATATATGAGCACTTTAATATCTCTACAGAGGACTATCCTTTTTTTGAAAAACTTCAGAAAAAAGATATACGTGCCGTCGTTCTTACGGAAGACTGGTGCGGAGATGCGATGTTAAATGTCCCTATTTTTCTTCGATTAGCAGAAGCTGGTCATATTGAAACTCATTTTTTAAGACGTGATGAAAATCTTGAATTAATGGACCATTATCTTACCAACGGAAAATCCCGTTCAATACCGATCATCATCTTTATAGATAGAGACGGGGAAGAGATTTGTTCATGGGGACCTAGAGCACCAGAGCTGCAAACGTTTTTGGATGATTCCATCGGCAGCCTGCCTGAGAAAGAAACAAAAGATTATCAGGAAAAGCAGAAACAGATGCTTACTTTTATCACAAAAGCTTATCGAGATCATCAGAACTTCTGGCACTATGTTTACAAAGATATGATAAGAACATTAGCATAAGTTCAAAGTTAACTTGCCACTAAGCGATTAGGGCAAGTTTTTTTATGTTTGAATCACCATTTTATTAGCTATAATGAACTAAAAAAGGGGCATTCATGATGCAATCCTTAGTTCGTCTATATTTTCAAGTACCTTTATTCTTAAGACTTTTAGGGACAGTCATCGTTATGATGACTTTTTTCGGTATGATTATCCATTGGATTGAGCCGAGAAGCTTCCCTACTTTATTTGACGGGGTATGGTGGGCATTTGTTACCGGGGCGACAGTAGGTTACGGTGATTATGTCCCGCTAAGTGCCCTGGGAAAGATTACGGCTATTCTGCTTATATTAACTGGAGGAGGATTGGTAACCTTCTACATGGCCACGTTGTCAGCCTCCACAGTCAAACATGAAGAAGCTTTAGTTCGGGGACAGGTGGACTTTCGTGGATCAAATCACCTGGTGATCATCGGGTGGAATGAACGGACAAGGCAGCTCATAGATATGATGGGATTTCAGGGAATCCAGGAAAGAATTGTTCTCATTGATCGCACTATGCACGAATTTTACCGTAATTTGTCGTATGTGCATTTTATTAAAGGAGATGCAACCGACGAAGACATTCTCTTAAAAGCGAATCTTTGCGAAGCTCGTATGGCAGTGATTACGGCAGACCCTTCTAAACGTGAAGAACAATCGGACCAATCCGTTATCCACCAGACTGTAGCTCTAAAAGGACATCACCCGGAATTATTTATTATTGCCGAGGTGCTGACTGACAGACAGCGAATTAATGCAGAAAGAGCTGGAGCTAACACGGTTATTCGATCAAATGATTTTATGAGCAGTCTATTTTTCCATGAACTTTACCGCAATGATCCAGTGCAGCCTTTTGAGTTGTTACTGGATTTATTGACGACCAGACAATTTCATGAAGAAAAAGTACCTGAAAATTTGGAAGGGCAGCCTATCATTCAAGCACTAGAATACTTCTTGAAGAAAAGCTGCCAAATTATCGGTATTAAAAAGGGGAAAGAAGTTTCTTTTGATCTCGATGGAGATATGAAATTGGAAAAAGGAGATTATTTAATCGTTTTCTCCCCGCTTCGTCAATAAAGCATGCTCAGCTTCTGCCAATACTTCCTGCCCAGTGCTAATGTGCTCTTCTGGAAATGAAGCATCTTTATCTACAGGTTCTGAGAATTGATCAAAAATCGCCCGGAAATTACCTTCCTTTACGTTATCATCAAGACCAGGATTATATTTATGTGATAGCAGGAAAGGTTCTTCCATACGGATGGTCGCATAGTCAGTCGGAGCATCCATAGATCCAGACTCCATTGTAAATGGCAGCCGTATAAACTGATAGCCTACATGGTCATCAAGCTTATAATCAAAGTATCCATGCTCATAATCCCAATTGTCCGAAAGCTTAAAGCCAATTGGTTTAAGTGCAAGTTCTGCATCCGTAAACCGATATACTTTTCCAGTTAGCGATGAAGATAATGGTATCATTCTATCCACTCCTTTTAGCACTAGCTTGCCCAATTAAATACACCTCAGGTCATCCAAAATATGGATGACCTGAGGTGTTAATTATTTCCTATCCTTGAAACTTAATAATGCTTAATCTTATAGTCGTTTTTCAAGCTGTTCTTTTTCTTCTTCAAATCCTGGCTTCCCAAGAAGGGCAAACATATTTTTCTTGTATGCTTCCACTCCAGGCTGATCAAACGGGTTTACGCCGAGTAAGTAGCCACTGATGGCACAAGCCTTCTCGAAGAAGTACACAAGATAACCGAACGTATAGGCATTTCTTTCAGGAAGATTCAGAATAAGGTTAGGAACTTGTCCATCAGTATGAGCGAGCATAGTACCCTGATAAGCTTTTTCATTTACCTGGTCAACCGTTTTACCAGCTAAATAGTTCAAGCCGTCTAAGTTCTGCTCATCTTCTTCAATTGTAATATCTGAAGCAGGCTGCTCGACATTTAGGACGGTTTCAAACAAGTCTTTTCGCCCATCCTGCACATACTGTCCAAGCGAGTGCAGGTCTGTAGAGAAGTTAGCTGAAGCAGGAAAGATGCCCTTTTGGTCTTTTCCTTCACTCTCACCAAACAGCTGCTTCCACCACTCTCCAAAATACTGCAGAGACGGCTCATAGTTCACTAACATTTCAATTGTTTTTCCTTTGTTATAAAGAACATTTCGAACAGCTGCATATTGATAAGCAGGATTTTCTGAAAGCTTACTTGAGCTTAACTCCTGTCGTGCAGACTGAGCGCCTTTCATCATTTCATTAATATCAATTCCACTTGCCGCAATCGGAAGAAGTCCCACAGCTGTCAAAACGGAATAACGTCCACCTACGTCATCAGGAACGACGAAGGTTTCATATCCTTGTTCTGAAGCTAACGTCTTCAAAGCTCCTTTTTCCTTATCCGTGGTAGCATAAATGCGTTTACGTGCTTCCTCTACTCCGTACTTTTCTTCTAGAAACTTGCGGAAAAGACGGAAAGCAATAGCAGGTTCCGTTGTTGTTCCACTCTTGGAAATAACATTAATCGAAACATCCTTATTTTTCAGGACATCAAAAAGTTCATTCATATAAGGAGCACTAATGCTGTTGCCCACGAAGAATACTTGCGGAGTATTACGATCTTCAGAAGCAAGTTCGTTGTAGAAACTGTGATTCAGCATCTCAAGAGCTGCTCGTGCCCCGAGGTAAGATCCGCCGATGCCTATGACAAGCAGAACATCAGAGTCTGATTTAATTTTTTCAGCTGATTGATGTATACGTTCAAATTCTTCTTTATCATAATCTTCCGGCAGATCCAACCACCCTAGAAATTCACTTCCTGCTCCTTTTTTTTCGTGTAATGCTTCATGAGCTAGAGTAACGGCATCCTGCATATAATCCAACTCGTGTTCACCTAAAAACGGCAGCGCCTTTTCATAATCAAAGCGTACGTGTGTCATATCTTTCCCTCCATTTGGTCATATAATAACCTAATCCAATTTTCACTTTATAGGAACCTACTCCTATAATCAAGCAAACTTAAAATTGTAAACGGATACATTAAAAAAGAGATCCAGAACAATTTGTTATGGATCTCTCTTAAGCAGCTTATTTAGACATTTCTAAAATTTGAACGACATCTTCCGATTCTAATTGATTAAAGTTTCCGAAAGGTCCTCTTTTCATTGCTCGATCAGTAATTACATCAAATTTCTCATCGTTTATACCATAGTAGTCCAGTGTTTCTGGAGCTCCTAAAGAACTCCAAAATGTACGAAGAGCTTCAATCCCCTCTTCGCCAACCTCGCGACTTGATTTTCCTTCGGTAGTAACTCCGAATACCTTCACAGCCAACTGCTTGAAACGATCTGGGTTTACATCTAAGTTGTGCTTCATCCAGTTAGGGAATAAGATAGCAAGACCTCCCGCATGGGGAATGTCGTATACAGCCGAAACGGCATGTTCAATATTATGACTTGCCCAGTCACCTCGATATCCCATTTGGAGCATACCATTCAAAGCAATCGTACCTGAATAAAGAATCGTTTCACGATGCTCGTAGGATTCCGGATTATCGAGAAGCTTAGGTGCCGTATTTACAACCGTTCTTAATACACCTTCAATCATCTCATCCTGAACAGGAGATTGCGTTGGATTATGGAAATATTGCTCTAACATATGAGTCATCATATCCACAATTCCATATACGGTCTGGTCTTTGGGAACAGAAACAGTATATTGAGGATCTAAAATGGAAAATAAAGGATTAGTATAAGGCGGTGCTCCCCACCCATACTTTTCATTGGTCTCCCAATTGGTAATAACAGAACCAGCATTCATTTCTGAACCAGTAGCGGCAAGTGTTAATACAGTACCAAAAGGAATAGCATCCTCAGGTTTTTCTTTCCTTGTGACAAGGTCCCATGGGTCTCCTTCATATTTTGCGCCAGTTGCGATCGTTTTTGTACAGTCGATGACACTTCCACCGCCAACGGCTATCAGAAAATCAACACCTTCTCGCTTGCAAATCTCCACCCCTTTTTTCACAGTTGTCAATTTAGGGTTAGGCTCAACTCCAGAGAGTTCAAGGATTTCAACGGCTGCTTGATTTAATTGTTCAACCACCTGATCATAAACCCCATTTTTCTTAATACTTCCTCCACCATATACCAGCAGTACTTTTTTAGTACCTTCAGGTAATTGAGACGGCAGCTGGGTTACTTGATCTTTACCAAAAATTAATTTAGTTGGATTATAAAATGTAAAAGTATCCATCTATAGAAACTCCTTTCTTAACTATGTTTACCTATTACATTATCCCTCATTTTTGTCTAGGGCTCAAAAGATATGCAAAATGTATATTATTTGGAAGGTGGCTCAAGCTAAAAATGATTCTATTTCAAACTTGAACAGGAGGGTTTTATCATGAGTTGGATTCAACGTGTAGCTTTACTTCTAATTATTGTCGGAGCTATCAACTGGGGATTAATTGGGCTATTCCAATATGACCTGGTTGCTGGTTTGTTTGGTGGTGGAGAGCAGAGTGGAGCTTTTGCTCGTGTCATCTATACTCTCGTCGGCATTAGTGGACTTATCGCCATTTCCATTTACTTCTCACCTGCTGCTGAGTATAGTGACTCTACAGTAGAATCAACAGAATAAAAAAATGGCTCAGGTTAGATAACCTGAGCCATTTTTAGTCACGGACATTATTTACGGTACTTTTCACGATCATCAGACTGCTTAATCCAGTCTTCAAGCTTATCCTTCAAAGTGTTAAATCCTGCAGAAGCATCTTCCTGTTGTTGCTGTTTAGGTGCCGCTTGTTTACGCGGGCGACGCTGTTCAGCCTTGGGAGCTTCTTGTGTGGCACGAATAGAAAGAGAATATTTATTGCTCTTTTCATCGATATTCAAGATTTTAACTTGCACTTCATCTCCTTCAGAAAGGTGCTCGTTAATATCTTTCACAAAACCGTGTGTCACTTCAGAAATATGGACTAAACCTTGTACTTGATCATCAAGCGCAACGAATGCACCATATGGTTGAATTCCTGTGACTTTACCTTCTAATACTTGACCTTCTTGAAACTTCTCTGACATGCTATACAACTCCTGATATATATTATTCGATTCTTTTCACGCAATTAATGATTTTACCACAGTTCAGCCCATTTAGCAAAACTATAAACAGAATAAAATCAATAGATTATGTTCGTCAGTTTGTGACAATTTCTTTAGTGACCCTTTTGTGAATTCAGGTTTTCTCCATTATCCTCCATGGTATAATGGAGAAAACCACAGAGGAGGAACAATCATGTCAATTGGGGATAATATTCGTAAACACAGAGAATTAAAAAAGGTTACAAAAGATGAACTAGCGATGAAAGCACGAATGGGAGTTCATACATTAGAAAGCTATGAAAATAACGAACGAGTTCCCGAGCTCGATACCATCTTAAAAATTTCTACTGTACTTGATATTCCCGCGTCAGAGTTAATGGAAACGGAAGAAGAAGATACTCTGATGGATGATGAATTACAAACCCTTATTAAAGAAATTGGGGTTAAACGCTCAAAACTAATCTTAAAAAAGGCTCGTGATTTTTCTGAACAGGACGTTCTGCGGGCTATGAATCTCTTATACGATTTAAATCAGCAAAAAAAATAAATAAATAGGTTTAATATCTATTAAATGTGGTAATAATGTATAACGTAAGACTTTCTCGTATTCCCCCTGTGTAAGCAAAGCGTACGCTCGCTTTGCTTATTTTTTTTGAAAATGGCTACCCTGAACATAACAATAGTTAGAAACGATATATTTTCATTTATCTAAATCCATAGGTTATTATAAATAGTAAACCAACAAGAGATGGAGGGCTGACGATGAGTCGTTTTAATACAGTAACACCCAGAAAAGGAACAAGATCGGTTAAATGGGATATGGCTGAAGATTTGTATCAGGATAAAGAAGTACTGCCCATGTGGGTAGCTGACATGGATTTTCAGATACCTGAAGCAGTGAAAAAGGCTCTTCAAGACAGAGTTGAACATGGCATTTTTGGTTATACTTGGCCGGATAACCTTATAAAAAATAAAATAACAGGTTGGCTCGATAAGAGACACAATTGGGAAGTGGAAGCTGACTGGATTACATATAGCCCTGGAGTAATACCTTCCTTGCATATGATTATTCAAGCGTTAACCCAAGAAAAAGATCCCGTGTTGATCCAAACTCCTGTTTATCCACCTTTCTACAGCGTGGTAAAAGACCATGAACGAGAGTTGATCACCAATCCTCTAGAATTTACTGGGGATCGTTACGAAATTAATTTCGAAGATTTCGAGCAAAAAATAAAAAATCATCAGGTCAAAATGTTCATTTTGTGCAATCCTCACAATCCAGTGGGACGTGTATGGACAAAAGACGAATTAATCAAAATGAGTGAAATTTGCGTGAAACATGATGTGATGATCATTGCGGATGAAATCCATGCCGATTTAATTTTCAGTGGTCATACTCATATTCCAATAGCTTCTTTAAATGAAGATATCAATCAGCGTACCGTCACGTGTTTGTCGCCTACTAAGACATTTAATCTTGCAGGGCTGCAAGCCTCCTATTTAGTGACAGCGAATAAAGAATTAAGAGAACAAATCGACCAGCAATTTAAGAACCAGGGAATGGTTATGTTAAATACACTTGGCATTACAGCTATGGAAGCCGCCTATGAATACGGCGAGGAATGGCTGGAAGAATTAAACCAAACATTAGAAAACCATCGTGACTATGTCATGAAACGATTCCAAGAAGAAACCCAATCCATTCGAGTCCTTCCAGCAGAAGGAACCTACCTTCTTTGGCTGGATTGCCGCTCTCTCGGCCTCGAACAAAAAGACCTTAAATCCTTTATGCAAACGCAAGCTAAAGTCGGCCTGAACGATGGGGCTTCTTTTGGAGAAGAAGGAGAAGGTTTTATGCGGATTAACATAGCCGCTCCTATGTCTATTCTTGAAGATGGAGTGACTCGGATTATTGAAGCTGTTCATCAGAACGAATAAAATCTTCTTAAAAGGCCGCCTCTAAAAAGCTTAAGTGTATTAATGATTAAAAAAAAGCGGGCTGTGTGGAATTTAATTTCCGTACAGTCCGCTTTTTAATTCTATCAAGAGATTTATGCCCTCTATTCATCACGATTCGTTTCACATTAGTCGTGAAACTTGTCATCGCCCCTTGAACACACACCTTTGAGACCCGAAGATGAGCTTCTGTTGATTCTGTACTAAGCTGTCGGTGATGACGCCTGCAGAAACGGCAAGAGCCGAAAGTCCACTCGTTTAAGTGATTTTCGATAGACAAGAGTTTTCAGCAGCCCTCTTAAAAAGGAAGACCCATTTAACTCTCTTCTTGCTTTGTATCTGGCTCGGTAGGATCCGTTGTATTATCTTCATCTGCTTTTAACGTAATCTCTCCACAAGCGATACGTTCGCCAGAATTACCAGACGGTTGAGACATTCCATCATCTACACCGCTGCTCAGGACAATAGATGTACCTTCCTTCCTTAGCAGAGATTGCTGGGCTTCCTTAAGTTTAGCTTCACTTAAAGTCAGTTTTACATCAATCATTCCACTTCCATCTGCTTCTATATTGGCCATGTCTCCTGTGTGGGCACCATTCGTATTCATTAACCCATGTTCTTTAGCCATTGGATTAAAATGGTTGCCTGCACTCTTAAAATCAGGAGGTTCGCACTCAGGGAATTCATGAATATGAACCGCATGCATGCCAGGCTCGACTCCTTCAACCTTAAGGGCTACTTCTACCCCTTCTGGACGTTCCGTAAAAGTCGCGGTACCAATTTTATCATTTTCACTATTATAGATAGATATTTCAAGTGGCGATCTCTCTTCTCCAGAACAACCAACCAGCATAATTAAGATAGCAAGAACTGACCATAACCATTTGTACATGATGTCCCTCCATTTCAGACCTCAATGTTATGATTATTGTCCCCCATCATTCAATATTATATAACAAAACCACGCCTTGAATCGGCGTGGTTTATTAGAATTATCAGTGTTCGCTCTCTTTATGATCCTTAGGATAAAACGTTTCTTCTGTTTTCTTCTCTTCTTTACGGGAGGCCTTAATGATAACAACCATCGTTACAGCCGCAGCAACGATAAATAAAATAAGCATAAGTACAGCCGGAATGTACTCGGATTTATCTTCTGGAAAGTATAAAAATTCCATCATAGGACGATCACTTCCTTCCATATCTCCTGTCATTATATCAAATTCTCCTCCCGTTTTTCACGAGCTTCACTATTTCTTCACAATTTAAATCTTTGGTACAATGAATGATAAAAGGAGGAATTGCCATGGCTGAATTTGAAAAAGGAGCTCTTGTGAAAGCTCACTATAAAACAGGAATTTATGTAGGAGAGGTCGTAGAAGACCGCAACCGCTTCTATCTAGTTAAGATACTTGCCGTAGATAAACACCCGATGCAAGGTGACCTCCATAATCCAGGTCAAACAGAAGATGTGTTTTTCCATCAACGTAAGGCTCTCAGCTTTAATGAAAAAGCTAATGTCCAAAAAGAAGCGGTCCATCCCTTTGAAGAAGATACGGTTCCAGATTATGAAGCGTCACTAAAACAGGCTGTTGAAAAGTTAAAGACAAAACTGACTAGAAGAGAAACAGAATTTAATCAAAACGCCAAGCAGCAGCTGGAAGATTTAGAAAGCCAATACTTCAAGTCATAATTATCTCCCTGAGGAGGGGGTGCAGGATCGGCTCCCTCTTATTGCTTCATTAACCGCCGGGAACTTTTAAATTCTTCTTTTTCTTAACTGGTTTTCCATACACTTTATTCGTAATCCACGAGGCTTGTTCAAATAAGAGCATTCCTACAAATGCAGCAATGACGATATATAAACCACTGAAAACTTTCAGGACCCCTACAGCTGTACTTGCAATGACTACGGAAAACTCTCCACGTGCACACATGGATAATCCCGCTCTTAGAGAAACACGCTTGGACAATCCATACAACGGACCGCCAAGCACTCCTAATAATATCTTAGAAAATACAGACCACACCAAGATGGAAACAAGCAGGCCAACCATGGGCACCCCGTCTCCAAGCTCAATGGTCGTCCCAAAGTAGATAAAAAAAGTAGGAAGCATTAAATCTCTAACAGGGTAGACGGTCTGCTCGACTTTTTCAATCTTTCCGATCTCTGCTAGCATCATCCCCGCTAAGAATGCACCCAACACTTCAGATAATCCAAGTAACAGCGCGAGTCCCCCAAAGGAAAGGGCAATCCCGACCAACAGCGCTATCTTAAAATCTTCATCATCAATTCGATCAAGAAACGTTTCGAAACGTTTAAAAAGGGTTTTGCTTAATATAATAGCTAATGCTGCCAACCCTAAAATTTTACCTACTAGCAGAATAAAAGTGAGAGAAGTAAAGCTTTCTCCTGAACTCACTCCAAATAAGATAGCTACTACTATGGGCGCAACCAGATCTTCAAATATGAGGATAGCCAGCATAAATTCGGTTTCCGTATTAGCCATACGTCCTCGGTCATCTAACAGCTTGGCTGTAATGGAAGAACTGGTCGCATACGTAATGCCGCCAATCAAGAAACTTGAAAATAGATCTAAATTAAATAAAAGAGCAATCCCCGTTGTAACCCCCAGGCTTAAGAAAACGTCGAGAAGCCCGGAAGGCCATATCTTTTTCGCAATGCCGCCCAGACGATTCACATTAAACTCGAGTCCTAATATGAAAAAAAGTAATACAATTCCGATTTCACTGGCAAAATGCAGCAATTCGCTGTCGTGGAGGAAGTCAGCCAATATTATCCCTAATAAAATGTATAAAATGACATTGGGTACTTTTATCTTCAAACTTAAGAAGCCTAAGTAAAAGATGAAGAGTAAAATAAGCCCTGCCCCCAGTAAAGCCGGAAAATCAGTAGGCACCTATGATCATTCCTCTCCTTTACACAAATCTGACAATGTGTCGATTTGATCCTGTTTACCAATTGTCATGATGACGTCTCCGGGTACCAATGTAGTATTCGCCTCAGGAATGGCGATCGTTTCATCCCCTTTGACAATACCAATAATGGTGGCCCCTGTCTTATTCCTTATTTCGGATTCTTCAATTGTCTGATGAGCAATACTTGAACGCTTCGATAATTCAACCCAGTCAATAACAATCTGATTCTTGAAAATTTTCAATTTATCAGCATCTACCGGCTGGTAAGTAGCACCTAATAATTGTGCTCCAAGCTCTCTTGTCTCATCAGATGTAAGATCCATTGCAAAATCAGCCTCTTCACTATCTGCTTCTTCGAAAAAATAAAGTTCTCTTTTGCCTGTGTGGTGGACAATTAACACAAGCATGCTGTCTTCACCTGTTTTTAAAGAGATTTTTTGACCAATCCCAGGCAGCTGGGATATTGAAATGTTCATCTGACCAGCACTCCTTACTTTCTTCTTCCATTTAATTATAACAGAATGCTCCCTATTGATAGGAATGATTCTATATGAAAAGGAATTTCTTTATCATTTGAGTAATTATTAATACTTTTCACCGTTCAATTTACTTTGACCCCCCACCTAATTTGTCATCTGAAATGGTGTGTGGTAATTTAAAGTAGGTAAAACGATACCTTAGGAGGTTAAAATAATGACAACACATATTGGGGCTGAAAAGGGAGAAATAGCAGAAAAAATCCTTCTTCCCGGAGACCCTTTACGAGCTAAATATATAGCTGAAAACTTCTTAGACGATCCTGTTTGTTATAACGAGGTCCGCGGAATGTATGGTTATACGGGGACCTATAAAGGAGAACGGATATCTGTACAAGGTACAGGCATGGGTGTTCCGTCCATTTCAATATACGTAAATGAATTGATCGAAGGCTATGGTGTAAAGCAATTAATTCGTGTTGGATCTTGCGGAGCCTTGCAAAATGATGTGAAAGTCAGAGATGTTATCCTTGCTTCTACTTCCACAACGGATTCACAAATGAACCGGATGGTTTTTGGCGGTATCGATTTCGCTCCTGCAGCAGATTTCAATTTATTAAAAAATGCTTATGAAGCCGGTACGGAAAAAGGGTTAAAATTACGGGTCGGCAATGTATTTACGAGCGACAGTTTTTATCGAGACAATGCGATGGATTTATTTAAACAGCTGGCTGACTATAATGTATTAGCGGTTGAGATGGAAACCACAGCTCTTTATACCTTAGCAGCCAAACATGGTTGTCAAGCTCTATCCGTACTAACCGTAAGCGATCATATCCTTACAGGGGAAGAAACGACTTCAGAAGAGCGCCAGACCACCTTTAATGAAATGATTGAGGTAGCGCTTGAGGCTGCCATTCAAGAGTAATCAATGACACCCTCTTCAGTAGAGGGTGTCTTTAATTTTGTTTAATTTCAATCAGCTCTTTTAGGTCCAGTTCATAAATTGTATCTCCTGCAATTATCAGGAAAAACTCGGGACGTATCTGTTCAAGTATCCCCCGAAAGGTAAGTTCCCGGGTATAAACGACTACGCATTTACCTTGGTTTTTATAGATGCTTTTTAATCGATCCGTCTTAAGAATAGATCGAGGGGTGGAATCAGGTAATTGTAAGGCCATAGTATTACCCCCTGCATGACAGCTTTCTTTATCTTATACAGTTTCTTTGGTTACGTTTGGGCCCACATCTTCTAATTTCAACCCCATTTCTATCGTTTAAGTTTAAAGGTCTTTATTCAAGTATTCCTAATCAAGTTTAAAATTATGACCAGGTAAGTGTTCCCCCTTTACCTGTATGCTTTTTTAAAACGTTCAACTTGAAATTATGATATAATTACCATGTTCTGATTTAATAAAAGTCAGAACATGCAATTTTATATACATACATTTCTTAATTTGTGGAAAGGATGTCAACATGTTGTTGGACTTACTGCATAATTTCCCTTTATGGGCTTCAATTGCTTCGATTTTTTTTGCTCAAATAGTGAAAATTCCGATTCAATTTATTGCATCTAGAAACTTTAACCCCAGTCTGGCATTCAGCACCGGAGGCATGCCGAGCAGTCATTCAGCTGCCGTAACGGCGCTCGCTACAGGCGTCGGAATCCAGCAGGGCTTTAATTCATCGATTTTTGCCGTTGCTTGTGTGTTTACCATCATTGTCATGTTCGATTCAACGGGAGTTCGGAGGCAAACTGGAGAACAGGCCATTATGCTGAACATTTTAACGAATGATTTTAACCGGTTTGTGAACGAAGCAAGAGATTGGGGTAATAAAGAACAATACCAGAAGAAAGAAGAGCTGAAAGAATTATTAGGTCATCAGCCTATTGAGGTTTTCTTCGGAGGATTAACAGGAATTTTATTAACCTTTCTGCTCTACGCCTGGATTTACTAACCTGCAATTTTGAGATCTAAATATAATTAACGTTAAAGAAGAAGGGTTCTACGAGAGAACCCTTCTTCTTTAACGTTTTAAAATTTGAGATCGGAATACTTGTAAGGACTCGTTTTCATTCAGTACATTCAATCGCTCTTCTGAAAGAGTTCCATTACCCTCTTCTATTATATATACATCTAACGTTTTTTTACCCCACTGTTTGTAAACCTCTTCTACGGTTGGAAAGTATAAATCAAGTTCATTCCCTTGAATAGCAGCACCTTTATCTGCCACTACCCCATAACCATAATCAGGAATAAAGAGTACGGTACCTATAGGAAATACATCCAGATCGGCAGCAATCGTTGAATATAAATCTCTTTTTACATTAACCCCCGAAAAAGTAATGCCATAACCAGGGTGATCCGGGGTTTTTCCTGTGGATTCCGGACCTGCTGTGTACCCAGTAGCTGTGACAGTGTGAGATTGAAATTGAGATAGATCAAGCGTTTCTACAAGCTTTCGTTCAGATTCTTCAGCGGCCCTTGAAAGAAGCACAGGCTGAATGGCGGAAGCTTCCAAAATATATTCAGGAGCGTCCTTTTGAAACTTAACAGAGATCCACTCATCAAAATCTCCCATTGATAGATTGGACACATTAGCTACTGTATTGTATAAAGCTAAGGCAAACAATGTAATTAGCAACGTTTTTTTCAGGCGCTTGCTCATGAAAATCACCTCTAGGTGTAATCATGTCCAAGCTCGAATAATTTATTCAGAAGTATTCAACGGAAATATGAAAAGCGGACGTCTATAAAGTGATTCTCATACTTTACTAAAAAGCTCTGTTAACCTTCCGTGTTGTTATTAAGGTAAAGCTTCCATTACTTGAAGACTTGATTTCGAGATAAATTGGGTCCGTTACTCTATGGGGATGAGGGTTGGTGGGGAAATAACTCGTCTTGTTCCATCACCCAGACACTCGAGACATAAGCCGTTCATCAACAGACGGAAAGACCACCGTCCTTTTGATGGTCGGCTTATGCTGTTCGTGTCTATCGGGGTGATTCCACATTTGGACACTTTCCTATGGGGGAACGGTGAGCTTCCTCGCTCGTTTCACTCCCTGCGGGATCTCACCTAGTCCCTTCTCCCATGGTAGTCTCGCCATTTCCCCCCAACCCAGCCACAGGAGAATAACGGGCCCTGCCTGAAGAGAGTGTGCTCTTTTTCTTAACTGGTCTTAAATGCTCCTATGACAGGCTATTCCCCATCTTTATAGCATGACAAATCCTCATGCTCCCATGCTCATTTTGTGCATCAAGAAGATATCTCAAATGGTTTCGAGTTTCTGATTCGGCCAGGCCCGGAGGGGGACGATGTAGACTCCTGCGGGATGAACATGATCGGTGAGATCCCGCAGGGCTGTTAAGCCCGAGGAAGCTCAGCACATGCCCGCGGAAAGCGAAATCGTCCCCCGAAGGACCTTCCTCATAACCAATATCTCGAAATCGAGTCTTCAACAATCCGGCCCTATTGCGTAATAAGCCTGATGAAAAATCAACAATAACTATAACAGAGCCTACTAAAAAGAAAGTAAACTCATTTTCTTTCCCCTGAGAGAAGTAAAGAGCTCGCGAGGTGTCACTCCTAGGGGTGCAATCCATTATCCATTAATAGAACTTATAGAAAACAGCCTCTTCTCTAAATAGAAGAGGCTGTTTATTAAAACATTTGATAGCCATTTTTCCTTAACCAGCGGATAACAAGACCAGCGACAATGGTACCAGCTAAACCGCTCGCCAAAATCAATATATCAACTACTTGTAAATTTACTAACTTTGCAAATACAGTCGGAAAAGAAGTGGTTGGTTGTGAAAAGTACTCCGTCCAGGGAAAGTCGTCAACGATAAACAGAACGATCACTGGATAAACAAATGACATGACCCACGAGGACCGTAAAAGCATGTTCAAAAGGAAAGATATCCCAAAAAACAATACAAAAAACAATAAAATAGAAACAAAAAACTGTACGATGTTCAATGAAGTTCCCCCTAAACTTACACTTGCCTAATTACCTCCAAAACTCATTCTATAACTGATAATAGTAAAGCGCAAGCGCTCTATATAAGCTAAGAAAAAAGCAAAGGCAGCGATCTGCCTTTGCTTCTTGAACAAGTGATTCACAACATTATTGGAAAAAGTTCAGCTTACCTTTCTTCAAAACAAGACCTGGACCGCCAAGTTTAAGAAGATAACGATTATCAATTACCTTCTTCATAGCAGAAGCAGACCAGCCGAAGAGTTTCTTGTCGTTAAACACTACACCAATAGCATCTTTGTGACCTAGAGAAGCAACAGTACCTTTAAGGTCTGGAGTGAATGGCTCCAAATGCTTATCTCCTTTTACAAGCTTGGTAAGGTTGTCTGCTGTCTGCTCAGCCATTTGAATGGCAATTTGAGCTGTAGGCGGATATGGGCGTTCTGTTTCTTCGTTAATAAGCAAAGCACAGTCACCTACGATAAATACATCGTCATGTCCTGCAGGGCGCAAATCATCACTTACAGGAGTACGTCCCCTGTTAGACTCAAATCCAGCTTGTTCGACCAAGCTGTTTCCGCGTACGCCGGCGGCCCAAACAACTGTGTTCGTAGGAATTTCTTCACGCTGTTCATCTTTTTCAAAAACCAGTTTATTTTCAGTAACTTCTTTAATCATAGCCCCGATCTTGAATTCAACTCCACGGCCTTCTAGAGAGTTCATGGCATATTCAACAAGCTCAGGGTCGAAACCTGGCAAAGCTGACGGAGCAGCTTCCACGTTAATAATACGTACCTTTTCACGAGGAATATCATACTCTCGGCATAACTGTGGAACACGGTTCGCAAGCTCACCAACAAATTCAATCCCAGTGAAGCCAGCTCCGCCTACTACAAGGTTTAAACGCTCTTCTTTTTTATCTGCTTCGTTATTGTATTTAGCAAAGTTGTACTCGATATGCTGACGAATCAGGCGAGCACTGTTGATGCTTCCAATCGTGAAAGCATGCTCTTTTAAACCTGGAATTCCAAATGTAGCTGCTTCATAACCTAAACCAATGACTAAATAATCGTACATTAAATCGCCATTTTCGAGCATAACTCGTTTTTCGGATGGCTTAATTTCTGTTACCGTATCCTGCACAAAGTTGATCTTACTTGTATTGATAACGTCTTTAATAGGAATACGTGTATGGTCATGGTGAAGTGTACCTGCAGCATTTTCATGTAGCCAGGTGGTTTGGTAATGGTAGCTGTGTTTGTTTACCAATGTAACGTTTGCTTCATTTACACCTAAACTTTTTTGAAGTTTAACAGCTGTAATAATACCTCCATATCCTGCACCGAGGATGACTATGTTAGGATTTTTCATGAATAATCACTTCCATCTCGTAATATTTTATTTATCCGCTGAGTTTTCTTTGTGACTACTTTCACACATAATATTATAAAAAAATTGTCGTTATTCTAATATGTTTGTCACAAATTCGTTAACTAGTGTCTAGTCTCATATTAGACTTTTTTATTTTTATTTTCAACCCAAAATCTCTTTATCAAAATAATGGAATTATTACGTGTTATTGTAAAGGGTTTCAATAGGGCTGTTTCCCATTCAAAAATATTTTGTGATAGAATGTACATTAGTGACATTTTTCAACAGGAGGTAAATTATGAGTGATAAGATATATGATATAACGGTCATTGGTGCTGGACCCGTTGGCTTATTCACCGCTTTTTACGGTGGTATGCGTCAAGCCAGTGTCAAAATCATCGAGAGTCTTCCTCATCTTGGCGGCCAGCTCACTGCATTATATCCTGAAAAATATATTTTCGATGTAGCAGGCTTTCCAAGAGTCCGTGCTCAGGAGCTGGTTGATAACCTTGAAGAGCAGGCAATGGCGTTTGACCCAACGATTGCATTGGAACAGTCTGTTGAATCAGTCGAGCGTGTAGAAGATGATGTTCTTAAACTAACCACCAACAAGGAAGTACATTATACGAAAACCCTGATTGTTACAGCAGGAAATGGGGCCTTCCAGCCGCGCAAGCTTAAAATTGAAGGTACTGATAAATATGAAGATACCAATTTGCATTATCATGTTAATGATATGAATAAATTTGCCGGTAAGAATGTCATGATCTGTGGTGGCGGCGACTCCGCTGTAGACTGGGCTCTTATGCTCGAACCTATTGCAAACCAGGTGACACTGGTCCACAGAAGGGATAAATTCAGAGCTCACGAACATAGTGTAGCCCAATTGGAGAACTCTAATGTGAAATTAATGACTCCTTTTGCGCCTGAAAAAATGATTGGTGAAGAACGAATAGAGCAAGTTGAATTACATGAAGTCAAAGGGGATCGTGTAGAGACGATTGATGTTGATGATGTTATCGTTAACTACGGATTTATATCGTCCCTGGGTCCCATTAAGGACTGGGAGCTTGAAATTGATAAAAACAGCATTGTTGTGAATTCTAAGATGGAAACCAATATAAAAGGGATTTATGCAGCCGGTGATATTTGTACGTATCCCGGTAAAGTCAAATTAATTGCCTCCGGTTTTGGAGAAGGACCGACAGCTGTCAATAATGCAAAAGCTTATATAGATCCGGGCGCACGTGTACAGCCCAAACATTCTACGAGCATGTTTTCGTAAGACATTAAAAGGAGGCCCTTCCAGGTCTCCTTTTTTATGGTTCATTTTGAGCTGCTCGGTCTGCTCGGTCTGCTCGATCTTCACGATTCTTGATTGCTATATCTTTGACATGCTGGGAAACCTGAATTCCTCCGATCACGTAAATAAAGGTTAAAATTAAGTTCTGAACATTCATGTCTATAGTCCCAAGGCGTACATACTGAAACATGGTAACCCCGAGCGTTATAAAAAAACCAATAATGATGGCACTAATTCTGTATTCATTTATCGACAAACAATCTCGTAATGCCTGCTTCATTTGAGTGCTCTCCTCTCCAAATAGGTGGTTTACTATCATATATATGGAGAGAGGAACAGAAAAATTATCACATAAAAGAACCTGGCTTTTAGGAGTACAGCTATCGCTCGAGAAGAGCTTTTTGACGAAATTAAAATGGAACATAATTAAAAACATGGGGCATTTAATTAGAAGCAAAACAACAGTTACCCCTCAGGACATAAAAATAGCTTGTAGAAAAGCCAGTTGGTTTCTCTACAAGCTGTGAACTTCCTTATAAGGAAAGTTTCCATTTTTGTTCCTTAGCAGTTAGGGTCAGGGCTTCCTGCATTTGACGCTGTCTTAAAGGAAGAACCGCACCCACAGGATACAATGGCATTCGGATTATCAATTGTAAATCCTCCGCCCATCATGTTCTGTTTAAAATCTATCGTTGTACCTTCTATAATAGCAGCATCTTGTCGGTTAATGACAACAGGAATCCCGTTTGATTCTTCTGTAAGATCCAGTTCTTCATTAATTTCATCTTCGAAGCCCATGGCATATGATAATCCACTGCAGCCTCCACCTTTTACACCAAAACGAAGACGCACATCACTAGAACCTTCTTCTTTCAACATTTCTTTTATCTGGTGACTTGCCGCTTCTGTAATATTTAGAATCATCCTGAGCCACTCCTTTCTTTCTTAATGCTAGTATACTAACCACTGTCATAATTATCAAATGGATGAAATGTCAGTCGTTCACATTCCAAATAATGTTTGAATAGTGTTTTCACGGAGAATAAGCATTAGAAATATTGAATTAGAAAGTAGGACGACTATGGCTTCCACCTTAATTACCCATGTTCCATCTACAAGTTTACATCTGCTTGCAGGTGCTTTTATTATGTTTGCTTTTTTTGGTAAAAAAGAATATTCAATTAAACAGCGCGCTCTAGTTATGAGTCTGGGATTTATTGTTCTAATCCCGGATGTACCTAAGTTTCTTGGCACTACAGCCTTCCATTCGCTGATCAGCCTGCCTTTTTTATCCTTATTACTGGCTATTTTTATTCAAAAATGGACTAAAACAAAATACTGGTATAGTTTATTAGCAACGTTTACTACTTTTATGGGAGGCGCGCTGCTCATCGATTGGATTGGAAATGGCTCCCGCCTTCTTTCTCCTCTTTCAAATAAAAATTATGCATTCACACTGCTCAAACACGAGCTACTATTAATACTAATTATGACTGCTGTGTTACTTATTGTATTAAAGACAAACAATAAATTGATTCTTACGGCCGGGTTGCTTGTTACCCTGAGTTTCTTATCCTTAAAAGCTTATGGAAAATTAGAGTTACAAAGCTATTTACGAAATCAGGTTCAGGCCGCGCCTATCGAGTGGATAGACGTTGAACCACATGGGATTTTGGGAAAAGAGTGGGAATTCGTTGTAATGGCTCACGATAAAAAGATCCGCGGCACAGCCTCTTTGCTTGGAAGCGATGTAAAAATCACAAGCCGGCTCCAATGATCCTCGTTCTTCTAGATGCTCGGCTAGGTTATAAGCCACAAACTCTGTTAAACATTGTTGTTTCATAAAGGCTTATTAAGCTATAGGGCCGGGTTGTATAAGACTCGATCTCGAGACAATCCGGGTCCGTTACGATATGAGGAGCGGGCTGGCGGGGAAATAAATCGCTTTCCTATGGGGAAACGGTGAGCTTCCTCGCTCGTTTCACTCCCTGCGGGATCTCACCTAGTTCCTTCTCCCATGGGAGTCTCGCCATTTCCCCACCAGCCCAGCCACGGGAGAATAACGGACTCTTTTATAAGAAGTAATGATCTTCTTCTTAAACGGTCCTAAATGCTTCTATAACAGGCAGTTGGACGTCGTTATAGTATGAAAATAGCCTTATGATCGGCATGTTTGTCTCATCAAGAAGACGATATCTTAATTAGTTTCGAATTTCTGATTCTGTTAGGTCCGTAGGCGGACGATGGAGACTCCTGCGGGATGAACATGATCGGTTGAGATCCCGCAGGGCTGTTAAGCCCGAGGAAGCTCACCTCATATAAGAAGTTCGACTAAGACCGCCACGTCGTGTGGCAACGTCGAACGACCCTACGTCGTGCAGGGCCGGAAAGCGAAATCGTCCCTCGGAGGACCTTCCGCTCAACAAATATCTCGAAATCAAGTCTTCAACAAACGGGAGCTTTTCTGTGATAAGTATCATGTAGGTAAACTAAAAGAAGGCATCTGAGCGATGCCTTCTTTTACGTAGCAAGTTTTATAGGGTCTCTTCCAAGTGTTCATATATTTTATCGACAAGTTCCTTCGGTGTATCAGCAATTACCCTGTCTCCTTCGACTATTGCATAAAGACTTTGAGAACAAAGTCCGCAATTACTTAAACAGCCATATTCTATAACATCCAGATCGGGATCTTTTTCAAGAATCTCTCTGGCTTCCTGTGCACCACTGGCCAAATTATTAATACAAAATTCTATCAATGGATTCATCCACATTCA
Organism: Halobacillus halophilus DSM 2266; assembly: GCF_000284515.1. Classification (GTDB taxonomy): domain Bacteria; phylum Bacillota; class Bacilli; order Bacillales; family Halobacillaceae; genus Halobacillus; species Halobacillus halophilus. The sequence goes on from NC_017668.1 coordinate 2,864,265, forward strand.
CCTCTTTTTTATACGGATGAAACCCTATGTCGTTCACATTTTAACACATGGCATAAATAAACAACAGGCGTACTTCCTTTTATCTTAAGCTTCAAGCCCTCTCGATTCAAGAGCTTGATAAATGGATTTTAATCTAGGGTTACCTTCTCCCACAATCTCATCTTCTACGAGCACAAGCGGATAGAAAAGTTCTTCCTCAAGTAGACGGTCGACCAGTTGCTCATCCACGCCTGGCTGGTTTTCTTCATGGAGATCATAATAGTGATAAGAAACCTTATTTTCTCCATACTTTCTTGTTATAGCCGCTTGCAGCCACTCAAAGGTTTCTTTTGATCCAGGTGCATTCACACAGCTTGCGCACTTCACTTCTGCTCCATAAACGGTCAGGTTAATTTTCTTTTCACTCATTACTCTCTCCACCTTCATCAAATTCATATATTTTCATTTTACAAAACTGAGAAAAAAAGATAAAATGAAAATGGTTCTCAATCCATAAACCATCAGACCACAATAGATTTTTTGCCGATTTCGTTTTATAATGGAATTATAGAAAGGGGAAGATTGAACATGAATGAACAAGTTCAAGAAGTACTGAATAAACTTCGCCCATTTTTACTCCGTGACGGTGGAGATGTGGAACTCGTAGATGTGGAAGACGGTATCGTGCGCCTGCGTCTTATGGGGGCTTGCGGTAACTGCCCTAGTTCTACAATCACACTAAAAGCCGGCATCGAACGTGCCCTGGCTCAGGAAGTACCTGGCATATATGAAGTAGAGCAAGTATTTTAATACATGGTTTTAAATAGCCGGCACCTAATAGGTGCCGGCTTCTTTGTAATTTACTTAACGGGAGTTAATACGTTTTTACCATTAAAAAATCGGCATATGTTATCTAAGCATAATTCCATCATGTTGATGCGAGTTTCTCTTGTGGCTGAACCTATATGGGGAAGACAAACAACTTGATTAAGTTGAAGAAGCGGATGATCTGCTCCTATTGGTTCTTTTTCAAATACGTCCAGCCCAGCTCCTGCTATCTCGTTGTTCACCAATGCTTCGTACAAAGACTGCTCATCAACCACCGCTCCTCTGGAAGCATTAATAAAAATGGCTTCAGACTTCATTCGTTGGAAAGCTGCCTGATCAAACATGTGATGCGTTTCAGGCGTCAGTGGTACCATACTAACGACAAAGTCTGATTGCTCAATCAGTTCATGAAACTCCGTAAAGCTAGCCTCTAATTTTTCTTCCGTTTCTTTATTCCTTGACCGATTATGGTAAAGAATGTTCATATCAAACCCTTTTGCTCTTTTAGCCACTGCTTCACCAATACGTCCCATTCCCACAATGCCTATGTTCTTATGGTGAATGTCTGAACCAGCTAGAAGTAGAGGTGACCAAGGTCCCCACTCCCCTCTTTTAACGAACTCACTGGCTTCAACAATTCTTCTGGCTGCAGCCATTAGTAATCCGAAGGTAAGATCAGCTGTTGTATCCGTAAGTACATCTGGAGTGTTCGTAACCACTACCTGTTTTTCTTCTGCATAGGTAATATCAATGTTGTCATAACCAACAGCCAGATTGGCTACAATATTCAAGGTATTGGTCTGCTTCAGCAGTTCTTGATCGATGTCATCTGTCAGCATCGTCAATAACCCGTCAACTTGAGCACTCTTCTCTAACAAAACTTCACGCGGCACAGGTTTTTCTTCTTCCGGCCACATTTCAATGTTCAGCTGTTTGCGGTATGGTGCAATAACAGACTCTGGTAATGCTCTCGTTATAAAAACATATGGTTTTTGCAAGTTCTTCCCTCCATTTAACCTATTTTCAAGAACATTTTAACATATACTAATCCAACTGCACTCAAATGAAGAAGACGGATATCTGAAAGTTCTGATATAATTAGACATAAGCCATGGCGTTTGTTAAAGAAGGCACACGGGTATTGATAGTGGGGAAAACCGGAGAAAGGGTGTGAGAAAGTGGCAAAAGACAAAAAAGTAACTGAACTTGAAACGACAGCTCGAGACTGGCTCGCTGAACGAGGGGTAACCATTGATGATATGGCTGAGCTTGTCCATTATTTACAATCTCAATATCACGATGAATTATCTATGGAAGAATGCAGGTTCAATGTAAATCGGGTTTTAAAGAAACGCGAGGTACAGAATGCGATCATCACCGGAATTCAAATGGATCGACTCGCTGAAAAGAAGATGCTCGAGGAACCTTTACAGACCACTATAGAAATCGATGAAGGCCTCTATGGAATAGACGAAATCATAGCCTTTTCTATCGTGAATGTCTATGGGTCCATCGGATTTACGAACTATGGTTATATTGATAAACAAAAGCCTGGCATACTTAAGAAGTTAAATGATAAATCATCCGGGCAATGCCATACATTTTTAGATGACATTGTAGGTGCTATTGCAGCAGCAGCTTCCAGTCGCTTAGCCCATAGCATTGCTGGAGATACTGACACAGAAGAAGATTAATACGATATTAAAAATACCGCGTTTAAATCGCGGTATTTTTAATTTTCTGAAACCATATTCTCATGCCCAACGTAATACATACGAATAGATATTTATTACATATATGGAAAGGTTGTGCATGAAATTGCTGAAGAAAAGCTTAGTGTGGGCGGCTCCTGTTATTATCTCAATCGCGGCAGTACTCCTATTATTTTGGGAAAACTACTCAGATGTTACAGAACCGCCTACAGAAGGTTGGAGTCAGGGAATTGAACTAGGTCTCACTCCTGCTGTATCAGAGCCTAATGTAAAATTATTAGAAGAAGAAAAACTTGAAGTTTCTTATCTCACAGAAGAAGGTGTGAAAAAGGATACATTTGATCAGAACTTTGAACTTGTTTCAGAAGAAACCTTCCCCATTCCAGTAGATAAGTTTACAAAGTTTTCATGGAGCGGTAAGCACCTTATTTATTCGGATTATCAATCGATATTTTCAGGAGAAAGCGGGGAAAAGATATCGGATATTTCTGGTTTCTTCCCCTTGAAAAACCGAACTCTATACAGTAAAGATCAGGAGCTTTTCCAGTTAGATACCGATACTCTAGAGTCAATTTCCCTAATGCAAATCGAGAATAAAAATACCGAAATAGCTGTTACAGAAACTGATGAGGCCGCTTATATCATGACTAAGACTACTGATACGAATGGAAATCACTTAAATTTCTATGAACTAGATGGCCAACAAGTAACTGAATTAGGAAAAGCTGATTTTCTCGTCCAAGGGACGGAAGAAATTAGCAACATTCAATTCTCAGTCAAAGATCAAGATTATTCCCTTTTAGTCAGCACTCTTCAAAAGCAAAGTGCAGGGGGCGAGCGTACAAACTTCTATTACTTCTCCCAATCATCATTCGGGGAAGATCCACAACTTCAAAAAGTAAACTTTCCTGACCCTCACTCAAGTTCGGAATTGAAAGAAATTTCTGATATTGAAATGTCTATGGAAGATAAGTCCATCAATCTCTTATTTAAAGGTTTTGGAGCTACAAAAACGACGTATGCTGATACTCCAGAGTTTAACATCTATAGATCAGCCTTATCCTCCGAGGGAGAAAATAAAGTCTCTAGATTAAGTAATACTCCAAACCCCTCAGCTGAACCTGTGTGGTTGGAAGGAGCAAATACAGCGCTATGGGTCGATCAGGGCAGTGACAATAAAAATAAGCTTATGCTCTCCTCAGCAAAACCTTCAATCGTTGAGCAGGCGGATCGGATGACCCAGGAAGCATTCATTCAAAGCTTAGGAAAAACCGTGGGAATGCTTGCCACAGGAATGTTCTCTATTGTTATTGGTGGTTTATGGTTTATCTGGCCCCTCTTTTTTATTGTCGTGATCATGTTTGCCAACAGTCGTGCCATGGATCATAACCGCTCTTGGATATTTTACGCAGGGATGATGATTTACTTAGCAGCCACTCTCCTCTTTAAAGATATTATGTTCACGAACCGCCTAATGGCAAAAGCACCAGAATATTTAAGCTTTCAGGGAAGTTCAATTATTTACCTGTTTGGATTTGCTTTACTTACTTATTTAATCCTCTCCTATGGTGTTAAAGAAAGAGACTGGTCTGTTTTTATCCGATTAACTTACTTTATAGGGATCCATATTATCCTGATTACCGTATTCTTCGGCCCTTACCTATTGTAAAAGTTTATACAAAAAGAAGCAGATGGGCTTTAGTCCTTCTGCTTCTTTTCAATCATCCAATCGATTAAATTTTTATACTTATAAGTTGGTTGTTTCTCATAACTCTTAACTTCTTGAAATGAGCTGACTCCTGTTTCCACCATTAGTGTATCCATACCAGCATTAATGCCAGCAGAAATGTCAGTATGGTAATTGTCACCGATCATAAGAACCCGATCCCGGTCGTATCCAAGACGAGCCAGGGCCTGATCCATGATGATCGATTCTGGCTTTCCAATAAATAATGGTTCGGTTCCCGTGCTTACGCTGATGACAGAAGTTAAGGCTCCATTCCCAGGCACCATTCCCCTCTCAGTAGGAATCGCCCGGTCTGCATTTGTACTGATAAGAGCCGCTCCATTCCTTACATGCAGACATGCTTTTGTCAGTTTTTCGTAATTTATATTATGATCGATTCCAATTACTACAAAATCGGGATTGTCATCCACCAGTTCATGCCCTTCCTTGAACATGGCGTCCCTCAGTCCTTGTTCTCCAATGACATAAACCTTGGAAGGTCCTTGTTGCTGACTAATATAAATAGCTGTAGCCATACTGCTTGTCATGATTTGTTCATAATGAGCGGGAATTCCCAGATCATTCAGTTTATCAGCAACTTGAACGGCTGTTTTTGAGGAGTTATTCGTTAAAAACATAAATGGAAGATGTTTTGTTTCCAGGTATTTGACAAACTCCGAAGCTCCTTCCACTGGTTTGGCACCTCGATACATCGTTCCATCCAAATCAATTAAGTAAGCTTTATAATGGCTCATTCAAGCACCTTCTTCCTTTAAATTTTAGTTACAAATATCACTGTTATTCCTTTGTTTATTAACGCATTGGCTTTATTTAATTTAATTGAATTGACAGTAAAGCTCCCGTTTTTGCAAGACTCAGTTTCGAGATATCTAGTGAGAGAGTTAGGTCCTGCGGGGAACGACTCGCTTTCCGTGGGCATGTGCTGAGCCTCCTCAAGCTAAAGCTTTCCGGGGTCTCACCGAACATGTTGATCCCACAGGAGTCTCCCCGTTCCCCTCCGGACCTGGCCGAATCAGAAACTCGAAACCATTTAAGACATCGACGGATTGATGAGCTATTTTTATGCTATAACGATGTGAAATGGCTTGTCATAAAAGCATTTAGGACCGATTTAGAAGGAGAGCATTCTCTCTTATAAAAGCGTCCGTTATTCTCACTCGGCTGGGTTGGTGGGGAAATGGCGAGACTCCCATGGGAGAAGGGACTAGGTGAGATCCCGCAGGGAGTGAAACGAGTGAGGAAGCTCACCGTTCCCCCATAGGAAAGCGAGTTATTTCCCCACCAGCCTGCTATCATCTAACGGAACTGACCAAAGATATCTCGAAGCTGAGTCTTACACAATCCGGCCCTATTCTTTAATAAGTCTCTTATGCACTATCCCCTCGATCGTTTACATAGAAGCTATCCATTAATACAATCGACTAACAGTCATTCAAATAAAAAAATCGCGTTATACACGCGACTATTTTATCATGAGTATTAATCTTATGACTATTTATTGTCGTTGGAAAATGCCGATACAGGCCCAAGTTCGTGATTTAAGTAATAGCGAACGCGTTCCGGGAATTTTTGGATAGTTTTTATTTGGAGATTCCATATTTCCCTAATGGTATTATGTTCAACCGCCGTATAATGCTGGACAATCATTTTTCTTAAACTGATTAATTGTTTGTACCCTTCCTCTTCTTCTTCTGGCAGTACTTTTTCATCAGTTAGAATATCAATAATATCCTCATAACTCCCTGGATCACGCATAATAAATCCGTCAATCATCATGTTTCCTACATCGATAATAGCTTCAATACTAATATGCGTGAGACGTTCAAGCACAAGCTGGTCTGTAAATGACTGAAACGAAGACTTTGAATATTCATCTAAGATCTTTTCCATATAAGTTAAAATCTCTTCAATCTTCTCACGATTTACAAAATACATCCTAATACCTCCGTACAAAAACTTTTTTCACATAAATCTCTTAAATATGATAACATAATTCATGGTTTTAAATAAAAAAAGGCAATATTACTTATACCGCCTATTATTAGTGTACACTAATTTTAACATGAATCGGAGGAGAATATATGGATAGAGAATTAGCACTGGAATTGGTGAGAGTAACGGAAGCTGCAGCTATTGCTTCAGCTCAATGGATGGGGAGAGGCGATAAAATGAGCGCTGATGATGCAGCAACTACTGCCATGAGAACGATGTTTGATTCCGTGTCAATGGAAGGTGTCGTTGTAATTGGTGAAGGTGAACTAGACGAGGCCCCTATGCTTTATATCGGCGAAGAATTGGGAAATAAGACCGGACCTTCCGTGGATATTGCAGTTGATCCTTTAGAAGGTACTAATATTGTGTCAAAAGGGCATAATAATGCTGTTGCTGTTATAGCTGCCGCAGAACGTGGGGCGTTGCTACATGCGCCCGATATGTATATGGACAAGATTGCTGTAGGAAAGTACGCTAAAGGTCTCATCCATATTGATGATCCTATTGAACGCACGATTGATATTGTGGCCCGCGCGAATAATAAACGTGTCAGGGATTTAACGGTTATCATTCAAGAACGCGATCGCCATCAGGATATTATTGATCGTGTTATCAAAAAGGGAGCTCGCGTAAAATTGTTTGGTGACGGAGATGTAGGAGCTTCCATTGCTACCTGCCTTCCAGAAACAGGGGTAGATCTTTTTGTAGGAAGAGGCGGTGCCCCTGAAGGTGTCATCTCAGCTGCAGCTATTAAAAGTTTAGGCGGAGATATGCAGGCCAGGCTTGCTCCGCAAGATGAGGAAGAAATGGAACGTTGTCGCCAAATGGGACTAGAAGACCCGTTACAACATTTGACTCTTGATCATCTGGTAAAAAGTGATGATGCTATCTTTGCTGCAACCGGTGTGACCGAAGGAGAACTGTTGGATGGAGTAAAATTCTTAGGTGGAGATCTGGCCCAAACAGATTCAATTGTCATGCGGGCTAAAACTAGAACCGTGCGATTTATCAAAGCTCACCATCATTTGGATTACAAGCCCCATTTAGTAAAGAATGAAGAATAGGAGTTGAAATTCATGGCTGAAAGACCTTTCCTTGAGGACTTTACTCAGGAGACGAGCACCCGTTTTGTATGCTTTACAGCCGGGAGCCATCGTTTCGAGCTTGCCTTAATGAAAGCTGATCACTTTAATAACCAGACGATGGTTATTAATCTTCACAAAAACCGTCAGGCCTTGTTGGATCATGAAACCATTAGCAAAGACGGTCATCTGGAGCACTTGTTCCAATTAAGTGCTATTGAAGCCGAAGAGTTGAGAAACTATCTGCCCGATCTCCTTTGAATAAAGAAACCTCCCCTGGAAAAACTAACAGCCAAGGGAGGTTTTTTTATGAGCAGAAAAGATAAAAAGCTTTATTCTGATTTCGCTAATGTAGAGGCGCAGCGTAATTATTTGACGCCTGAGCAGCTACCTGAGGGACCTTATGGATCACCAAGAAATAAAGATAAACCTGTTTCCAATGAGAAGAGTGCTCCCTGGACAGAACAACAGCGTTACTACAGCGCATTCAACTATGAATATAAGGCATTGCACCAGGACCTTCAACGTCAGGAGGATGGCGCTCACCCTATTCACGACGAGAAAAACCGGGATATAAAACCTTCGGAAGAAGAATCTGAATAAGTAACTTTTTCTAACCACAAAAAACCGACGGGCTTGAAAGCCCGTCGGTTTTACTGATGTACACGCTTCAACACAAAATAGGCACAGCCAAAGTTACAGTACTCATACAAATAATCTTCAAGCGTACTGATTTTTGTATCGAATGTGGCTTTAGGGTTTTGATCATCAAAAAAACCTTTAAGACGAAGCTGACCATATCCCCAGTCCCCCACTATAAAATCATATTTACTTAATATATCGCTAAATCTTCCTTCTATATCTTCCTGTTGAAAGGCATCTCGATGATTCTCTACGATTTCATAGCTCTTACCTGAAATTTCTACCACGTCTATCACCTCTATCCTGACATAAGTGTATCATATTTCCCGAATAACGCGGAAATACAACTTTACAAAATAAGTATGATTCATAAAAAAAAGTTCAACCTAAGTGAAACCGATTAATAAGGAGGAAATGAAGTGAAAAAGCTAACCATTTTACCTATTTTATTAGCCTGTCTGTTTATGATCACAGGCTGTAACGAAACAACAGACCGAGAAGAAGAAACACGTGATGGAGATACTCTAAACGGAAACGCTATGGATAATTACAATGATCAGCCTCTTGAAGGGCAAGTGGGATATGTAAGATTTAAGAAAGACCAATTGGACCAGGAAGCTGAAAAAAATCGAGATATTAAAGTTAACCGTGAACAAATGGCTGACATGATTACAAGAATGATTCTTCGGTATGATGGATTTGAAGATGTTGCTACTTTAGTTACAGATAACGAAATTCTCGTTGCTTATCAGCCTCCCAATAATCACGACCGAGAGCAAGCAGCTGATATGGTTCAAAAGACTGCTTATTCATTAGTACCAAGCTTTTACCACGTGTTTGTATCCGATAACCCTGCTTCATTTGGAGACATCCAAAGTGTAAGTACTTCCACTGTATATGATGAACAATATACGGAAGTGATCGACAGTATTATTAAGAAAATGAAGAAATCTCCGCAAGGTAAAGTACCTGAAAATGACAGTGACCAACCAAATGAAGGTCCAAATATGGGGTCTGATGATAGACCTGGCACAGAGACTTGATAAGCTGCCTTTCATTTCCAAACATAACATGAAGCATGTAGTTCATGCTAACAGTATCAAAAACCATCGTAGGTGAATATTAATGAAATGTTTAGGTATATCGCTTATCTTTTTTGTATTGATGAGCTTTGGAAGTGAACATATATACGCAGATCAGGAAAGTCAGGCAAGAATGGCCTTGTATAAAAAAACAGCAGCTCTTACAAATATTCCATGGGAGTACCTTGCCGCTGTTGATCAATATGAACGCCAAGTCCATGATGATCCTAAAGAAGGACGGGTCACAGCTATTAAACCTGAACCCTTCTTTTGGACAGGAAGCGCAGGCGAGATGCCTGTAGATTTCTTTCCCAACGGGTGGGGCTCTGACGGAAATGGCGATAACAAAGCAGAGATTGAAAATGATGAAGATGTCCTTTGGACCATCGGCCAATACATTCAATCTTATGGTACCACAGAAGATGATATTAAAATTGCTTTATTCAACTACTATAAGCGTGATTTAACCGTCCAAACCATTATGAATACTGCGGAAGTATTCAAAAAATTCCAGACAGTCTCCTTGACAAAAAGAGACTTCCCCGTACCCACAGAAGCCAATTACAGTTATAGGAGCACCTGGGGTGATGCCCGTGGTTTTGGGGGACGACGCATTCATGAAGGCACAGATATTTTTGCTAATTATGGAGTGCCTGTCAAGTCCACCACTTATGGAGTAATTGAAATGAAGGGCTGGAACAAATTTGGAGGCTGGCGAGTGGGTATTCGTGATATTTACAACATTTATCACTATTATGCACATCTTAACGGATTTGCAGATAATATCGAAGTGGGAGACGTGGTTCAGCCAGGAGACGTAATAGGATCCGTCGGCGCTTCCGGTTACGGTCCTCCAGGAACTTCCGGAAAATTCCCTCCACACTTACACTACGGTATGTACCAAGATAACGGAAAAAATGAGTGGGCTTTCGATCCATATCCATTTCTTAAAAAATGGGAACGCATGGTTCATTAAAAAAAACCGGAAAGGTGAATTTAATCACCTTTCCGGTTTTTTATTATTTTAACCTTTAGCTTTACGGACTGCATTGGTAATACTGAGCGCAAGTCCTCCCCATATAATTGTTACGGTAATAATAAACATGATAATCGCCATTATCTAGCAGCCCCTTTCGAGTCTTCATCTTCGTTGAATTCTAACTCATTGTTCGGCCATTTCTTCATTGAGAAAAGAACGCCTACAACAATAGCTGCAATAGCCACTAACCAGCCACCAACAACTAATAAAGTAACAGGGTAGCCTTCATACGCAGATGACAACTCAAGAATAAGATTCTGAACCATCATGTATCCAAGGACAATAGGGGTAATAACCTGTAGACAAACTACCCACCAGTTGCCCAGCATAATATCAGAAGTCTGGTTCGCATGTTCTTTCAGACCTTTAATACTGCGTGCCAACCATGCAAGCGCCACAATCTCTACTAGCCCCGATAATGCCACCCCAAACGTGTTGATGAAATGGTCGACCGTATCCAGGATGCTTAGCCCGCCTCTTGTAGCGTAAAGAAGGGAAATAACTCCTGCCAGACCGCCTCCTAAGAGTACAGCTTTAATACGGGACACATTAAATTTCTCCGATACAGCCGCTACATACGTTTCTGTAATGGAAATTAAGGAAGAGAGACCGGCAAGAACAAGGGAAGCAAAGAATAGGAACCCGAACAGTCCAGGTATTCCCGGGATTTGGCTAACAATTTCAGGGAATACCATAAATGCTAGTCCAATCCCCCCGACTCCACGTTCAGCAGCCAGTTGACCTACAGATGTATCATATTGAAATGCCATAAATCCAACAGCTGCAAACACACCAATACCAGCTAAAATTTCAAATGAAGAGTTAGCAAAACCGGTTATAAAGGCATTGTTCGTAATGTCTGACTTCTTCGGCAGATAAGAAGAATAAGTTACCATGATGGCAAAGGCAATTGATAAACTGAAGAAGATTTGTCCGTAGGCTGCCACCCATACGTTAGGATCTGCAATCCGGTTCCATTCCGGCGTAAAGAATGCCGATAGACCATCAGCAGCTCCTTCAAGCGTCACTGCTCTGACGACTATAATTAAGAATAAGACAACAAGTAGCGGAATGAAGATTTTATTAGCTACTTCAATCCCTTTTTTAACTCCTCGTGCTAAAAACCCTAACGTGATAACCCAAACGGCAAGCAACGGCAGCAGTACTTTGGGAACAAGTCCGCCAATCGCCCCCGCATCGGCCAGCTCTAGAAAATCTCCTACGAAAAATGCAGTTGGATCATCGCCCCAAGTTAAGTTGAAAGAATAAAAAGCATACATAATTGCCCAGGCAATAATAACGGCATAATAAGTAGAAATAACAAAGGATATGGCAACTTGCCACCATCCCAGCCATTCAAAGCCTTTTTTAATTCTCCCAAAAGACTTTGGTGCAGACCCACGGTATTTATGACCGATAGTATATTCCATGATTAAAAGCGGAATACCTGCTGTAAGTAAAGCAAATAGATAAGGTACGATAAATGCTCCTCCGCCGCTGTCGTAAGCAGTGGCAGGAAAACGCCAAATGTTACCAAGCCCGATAGCTGACCCCATAGCAGCTAGCAGGAAACCCACTCGCGTCCCCCATTGTGCACGATTTTCCATGTGAAAGGCCTCCTTTTTATTTATATAACCCCTCATTTTACCCTAAATCAGGGATGAGGGGATGTTTCGAAATTTTTATTTTTTTCTGATTATTTCTGCTTAAATTATAACCATCCGTTTAGGGGTTGTCAAAGTTATTTTAAAATATTTAGAATTTAACAAAAATAACAAAAAAAGGATAGAGACTTAGAAAAGTCTCTATCCTTAGGATAATTTTAGCATTTATTTCTTCTCAACTGAGGATGTAAAGGAATGAATCAATATACCTATAAGCACCACAACAGCGAGAGTTGCTAACAATGGAATCCATACTTGCCCTGTTAAGCCAAGAAGGATATATCCAATAGAGGCCGCTACCGCAGCAATGCCTGCATAAGGAAGCTGGGTGAGCACGTGGTCAATATGGTTTGCACCTGCCCCCGTAGAGGATAATATGGTTGTATCTGAAATAGGCGAACAATGGTCTCCAAATACAGAACCAGCCAGTACAGCTGATAGAGCAGGCAGAATCATAGCCGGCTCCGTAACAGCCGCTATTTCCCCGGCTATCGGAAGCATGATTCCAAATGTTCCCCAGGAAGTTCCCGTGGAAAGTGCCATGAATCCAGAAATGATAAAAATAAGCAAGGGCAGATAAGCAACATTAATATCCGCCTGGCGGAACTGCTGAGCTAAATATTCACCTGTTTGCAACTGACTGATAATATCTCCAATCATCCAGGCAAAAACTAATATATAAATGGCGGGCAGCATGGCTTTAATTCCTTCCCAGAAGACAAGCGGTGCTCCCGACTTCGGTCCAGCCTGTCCTGCATATAAAACACCTGCTGTAACTACGGCTGCCAGTCCTCCTATAAATAAGGAAATATTCACATTGGTATTTGCGAAAATAGCGAGCAGATCCACGGCACCCTCCGTGTTTCGAATACCTGTGATAACCATAGCCGCTACTGTCCCCGCTATAAGCGCTCCAATGGGCAGTATTAGATGAGCAATTTTGCCGTTGTTGTGCTGCTTAAACTCATCGTTTAAATCCCCTGGAACATCTCCATCGGGATTAGTTAGCTGACCAGTATCTAAAGCTCTTTTCTCATGCGTCCGCATAGCCCCAACGTCTAGTTTCAAGAAGATAGTGAGAAAGACAAGAAGCAGCGCAGCGAACACATAGTAATTGGCAGGAATCATTAGGATAAATGCTTCCAATGCCTGATAATTAGAAATTTCATTAGCTGCTAAAATACTTCCGATCGTGCCAATGATATAAGCTCCCCAGCTCGATATCGGAGAAATAACGGTAATGGGAGCAGATGTAGAATCAATGTAATAGGCAAGCTTAGCCCTTGATATTTTATAACGGTCTGTTACGGGTCTGGCCACCTGACCAACAGCTAACGCGTTAAAGTAGTCATCAATAAAAATGATAATCCCTAAAACAGCCGGAAGCAGTTTTGCCCCTTTACGTGTGCGAATTTTTTCAACAGCCCATTTCCCGAAGGCCTTACTTCCCCCTGAGGCTGTCATAAAGGCTGTAGTGATACCTAATAAAAATAAGAATGATAACAGATAAAGGTTCCCTGTATTGAGAGCTCCTTCACTCACGAAAATAGTCGAAAATAACGACCAGATTAATACAAAACCTTCTTTGAGATCAAACCCCGTAAGCATAAATGCTCCGATAATAATCCCTATACCCAGTGATAAAATCACTCTTCTTGTTACCAACACAAGGACCAGCATTAATACTGCCGGGATTAATGAATAAATCGTTCCTTCCATGATATTCCCTCCGTAAAGCTATTAATGTAAACGGGAGTAGGAAGGCTACTGCCTATAAAAATGAGGAATAAAAAAAGACAATGATAGTAGAAAATAACCTATCATTGCCTGTAGCAACTTGATTATCCTCCATTTCGATCAGTAGCGCCCCATGCACCCAAAAGAGCATGCATGACAGTGTGTCTCTTCTTCAGATATACACCAGCATAGGATAGTCTGACAACACTATCGTACACTTCGGCAGAAACTCATCCCTTTCCTCAATGATCCTAGCTTGCCTGGCTCCCATTGATTACTAATGACGTCTGCACCTCTACCTCACCGATCTGATAAGGTCACGCATATTTATTTCCATGCAATTCTATCAGTATCGTTACATTATTGCAAGGCATCCATCGGAAAGGAAAAAGATGGTGATTTGTCTGGAGCTTCTCCCTCACCACCATAGAAGTCAGGAACTTCTCCTAAAATAGTAGCTGTGTCTATAGGAATATCTGTAGCGACGGTTGTTGTTTCAGTGGAGAAAGGAATCACAATCCTTACGTTTACCTCAATATGAATAGATAATTGAAATAATGCTGCATTAATACCATACTCTGTAATTTCACTTTGGAAGTTTGACTGTACATCCCCAATCACACGTAATTGAACCGGTACTTTAGGTCCCAGGTTAGCGAGAAGCGAATTATTCGTCGCCTGTCCGACTGGAATTTCAATTAATGTTGCGGGCTGTTCACCTAGTTCCTCCTGGGTCATATTAGGATCAATATCAGGCTCAAGTGTTGTATCCTCCATTGGTAATTCGTTTAGTTCCATTCTTTTAAGGAAGTTTTGAACCCGGTATGTTGTGTTTCTCAGCACCCTGTTCACAACAACGGAATTCCAGCCCATATAAACGATATTTCCCTTATCATCTTTTTCCATTTTAACTAAGTCATTAAATTGTAGGTCTTCCGCTATTTGTTTATTAACGGCTTCATTGATTGCATCTCTTGCAAGTTGTTGGGTTTTTGTTTCAGCTATACCAATGAGTGCCGGAGTAATACCCCGGTTGATTAGCCAGAGGCTCAAAGCGGTGAATAGTAAAAAAAACATAAAAGTCAAAACGATTCTTTTCCCAATTGAGGGCCCATTTGTAACTTTACTTTTCCCCATTAAAACAACCCCTCCTGAACTAACTATATGTAGTACAGAAGAGGTTTAGGCATAGAATTAATGATATCTTTGGACTTTGGATACCAACCTTTAGGAAAACCTTTTATTCATATGTTTTTAGCGCTTCCGATAGTAAATCACGGAGTAACTCAGGCATATAATAAGCCTTATTGGGTGCATAAGCAATTTCAGGAAACAGCCTGCCGAATGTAAATGTATCAGCGGTTGAAAGAGTATAGGACTTATCCTGATCAATAGGAACGCCATTTTTTGTTACGCGTACTACACGTTCTTCACCGTCCTGCGATTCTTTCGTTTCAATTTCCACGCCGGCAAAAACCATCTTCCCAATCACTTCTCCACGAAAGCCAAATCCTTTCAAGCGGATTTCAGTTAACTTTCTTGTATGAGCTACCCGAATGACTTCCAGTAGTTCATCCCCTTTCAATTCTACTTTACAGGGGTTCATGGGGTGAGGACAGATCCTGTGCACATCTTGATAAGTCACTTCCCCTTCTCCTAAATGATCTAATAAAATACCTGCATTCAGCATCGCCACGTCTGAATTTGTCCAATTCTGAAGTTCGATGGTAAGCCTGGACATTAAAGAAGTCTCTTGAAACCAACCTATATACAAGGGCTTAGTTAACTTCGTTATGGGAGTTTGTAAAAGGTCTATGGCCCTTTCCCTCATCACCTGTACATCCTGTGTGACTTTCTCATCTTTACGTAAATTCTCAGTAGGAATCGCATAGGCTTCTTTTTTCATTAATTTTTGTTGTTCAGTATCCCATTCCAATATAATTTCTCCCAGATGAGTACCGTGTTTTCCGGCAGCTGTTAGAAGTGAATGCTCGGTATATTCACCATTCTGGAATAAGTGGTGGGTATGGCCCCCAATAATGACATCTATCCCTTCATACCGACGTGCAATTTCTTCATCATCATTAATACCTAAATGAGAAAGAAGGATCACAATATCCGATTGTGCACGGACCTCATTTAACAATTCGTCCAAAGAATCATAAGGGGATTCGACATCCCAGCCAAGCTGTTTATAAAATGTTTTAAAGGGAGCCGTCAACCCAATCAGCCCAATCTTCGTACCCTTATTGGAAGTCAGAATTTCGTGTGACTTCAGCCATTTAGGCTGGTCTCCTCCACCGTAACTGAGGTTCGCACAGATCACTTCAAAATTCGCCTTATCATAAAGGGTGTATAGATCCTCACTGGAAAGCGTGATCCCTTCGTTATTCCCTAAATTCGCAAGATGATAGCCAGCTTGATTCAAAAGTTCCACGTTACCTTTTCCCATTAATCCTTCCGCTATCGGATGAAATCGATCCACATGGTCTCCGTTGTCCATTAACCAGAAATTTTCACCTTTCCGGTTGTGCTGATCTTTTTTCCTTTTAAAGTAGCCGACGATTTGGGGCCAATTCTCAAAATGACTATGTAAATCACTTGTGTAATAAAAAAATAATTTTTCCTTCATCATCAGTCTCCTTATCCAATTCCTTGCCATATTAAACGGATACCGATTAAGATTAATAATACTCTTAAAAACCACTCAACAGCTTGTCCTTTTAAATGCCGGTTAACACGAGCTCCGAGCGTTCCCCCTAAGTATGCCCCTGGAATAAAGTAGAGTGTATAAGCCCATTCGACGTGACCTAGAAAGATGTGAGTAGCCGAGCTTGAGATGCTCGCAAAGAAGATCATGAACATCGAGGTAGCCGTTGCAATGTGTGCGGGCATATTAAATAATAAAATCATGGCAGGCACCATTAGAGAGCCTCCGCCAATGCCAAGCAATCCCGACAGCATTCCCACTCCAAGGGATAGAATAAGTCCGAAAACAATCGGCATCTGATACGTATAAGTTGTTCCTTCAATAACCTTCTCTCTTTTGAGGCCTTTATTAAATAAGTAAGTACCTGGAGTTTTCCTCGGTATAAAAAATAGCAAAGAAACTAAAATCATAATACACCCGAACAATAAAGAAAACATATCCGTTTTAAAAAATTGATTTAACCAGGAGCCTATAATTCCCCCAGGAACACTTCCTATTAAAAATACATATCCGATTTTTTTATCTACGCGGTCATGTCTCAAATATGAAAGAGCAGAGGACATTCCCGTAAATATCATGACCACCAGGGAAATCCCAACAATTGACTGCGGAGTCACCCAGTCGAAAGCACTTAGCTGATCTCCCAAAAATAGTAAAACAGGGACTAAAATAACACCGCCACCTAATCCAGCGATGCTTCCAACTAATGCTGTCACTAAACCGATTATAAACATGAGGATGACCATTTTAAAACATCCTTTATCTCTATAGATAATATTATAGTATCATGTTTTCTATTCTTAAAACATCCAGCCTATGTTAAGAATTAAAAATACCAGTCATGATTAAACGCATGAATAGTATTTCATAAAAAAGTACAGGTGGGAAAACCACCTGTACCATCAGTGTAAAATTTGAATTGAATTAACCGATAGAACCTTCCATTTCGAATTTAATTAAACGGTTCATTTCTACGGCATATTCCATTGGAAGTTCTTTCGTGAATGGTTCAATGAAGCCCATTACAATCATTTCTGTTGCTTCTTCTTCAGAAATACCGCGGCTCATAAGATAGAATAATTGTTCTTCAGATACTTTAGAAACTTTGGCTTCGTGTTCCAAAGAGATATTTTCGTTCATGATCTCATTATAAGGAATGGTATCTGAAGTAGATTCGTTATCCATAATTAATGTGTCACATTCTACGTTCGAACGTGCTCCTTCAGCTTTACGGCCAAATTGCACAATTCCGCGATACGTAACTTTACCTCCATGTTTCGAAATGGATTTCGAAACAATAGTTGAAGACGTATTAGGTGCGAGGTGGTGCATTTTCGCGCCTGCATCCTGGTGCTGTCCTTTTCCGGCAAGTGCGATGGAAAGAGTCATTCCACGTGCACCTTCTCCTTTAAGGATAACAGATGGATATTTCATAGTCAGCTTAGAACCAAGGTTACCGTCTACCCATTCCATCGTTGCATTTGCGTCGGCAACTGCACGCTTCGTAACCAGGTTATATACGTTATTCGCCCAGTTTTGAATGGTGGTATAACGGCAATAAGCATTATCTTTAACGAAGATTTCAACCACTGCACTGTGAAGAGAGCTAGAAGAATAGGTAGGTGCTGTACATCCTTCTACATAGTGTACAGAAGAACCTTCATCTGCAATAATCAACGTCCGCTCGAATTGACCCATATTTTCTGAGTTAATTCGGAAATAAGCCTGCAATGGCGTCTCTACTTTTGTATCTTTAGGAACATAAATGAATGATCCGCCAGACCAAACCGCAGAGTTTAATGCAGAGAACTTATTATCAGATGGTGGAATCACTTTACCGAAATATTCTCTGAAAAGATCTTCGTTCTCTTTAAGAGCTGAGTCCGTATCTTTAAATATGACACCCAGATCTTCAAGATCTTTTTCCATATTATGATAAACCACTTCTGATTCATACTGAGCGGATACACCTGCAAGATATTTCTGCTCAGCTTCAGGGATACCTAAACGATCAAACGTATTTTTAATTTCTTCTGGTACTTCGTCCCAGGAACGTTCAGAACGTTCGGAAGGTTTCACGTAGTAAGTGATATCATCGAAGTTCAGTTCTGATAGATCTCCGCCCCATTGCGGCATAGGCATTTTATAAAACTGCTCTAAAGATTTCAGACGGAAATCAAGCATCCATTGAGGCTCTTCTTTATAATTGGAGATTTGTTCCACGACTTCCTTCGTTAAACCTTTTTGGGTACGGAAAATAGAAATGTCTTTTTCATGGAATCCATATTGATACTCTCCAACTTCTGGTGCTTCTTTAGCCATGATTATATACCTCCTTTTGGTATTGACAAAAGCTTAATCCTGCTTTTCTTCATCTACGCCTTTCTCCATAGCCTTCCAGGCTAAGGTGGCGCACTTGATACGTGCCGGGAACTTAGAAACTCCCTGTAGTGCTTCTATATCTCCAAGGTCAAGCTCGTCAGTATCCACTTCATTTCCTTGCATAAGTTCTGAAAAGAGTTCAGACATCTTAAGCGCTTTTTCTACGGGTTTTCCTTTGATTGCCTGAGTCATCATGGAAGCAGAGGACATGCTGATGGAGCAGCCTTCTCCATCAAACTTGGCATCTTTAACTAGATTATCCTCTACTTGCAATTGAAGTTGTATGCGATCACCACAGGTCGGATTATTCATATCCACTGTCATGTGATCTCCTTCAATCGCCCCTCGATTACGTGGGTTTTTATAGTGATCCATAATGACCTGGCGATAAAGTGTATCTAAATTGTTAAAAGACATCGCCAAAATACTCCTTTGTTGTTTGTAATCCTTCAACAAGTCTGTCAATTTCTTCTTCGGTATTGTACAGGTAAAAACTGGCGCGAGCTGTGGCTGATACATCAAGCCATCTCATTAATGGCTGAGCACAATGATGCCCTGCGCGAACTGCAATTCCTTCAGCATCAAGAACAGTGGCCAAATCGTGTGGGTGAACGTCAGAGAGGTTGAATGTTACTAGTCCAGCTCTCTCTTTAGGTCCGTAGATCGTCATACCTTCCACTTGCTGCATTCTATCTTGTGCATAAGCAGCCAATTTTTGTTCATGGTTTTTGATTTCGTCCAGACCGACTTCGTTTAAAAAGTCAATAGCGGCTCCTAAACCAACAGCTCCAGCAATAATTGGAGTGCCTGCTTCAAATTTCCAAGGTAAGTCTTTCCACGTTGAATCGTACCAATTTACGAAATCAATCATTTCTCCCCCGAATTCAGCCGGTTCCATATTTTTAAGGAGAGCTTTTTTACCGTAAAGAACTCCAATTCCAGTTGGTCCACACATCTTGTGGCCGGAAAAAGCATAAAAATCTGCATCCAGATCTTGAACATCAATTTTCATGTGCGGGGCACTCTGTGCACCGTCTACTAACATAACCGCATCATTTTCATGAGCAATGGATGTTAGTTCTTTTATTGGATTTATCGTTCCAAGAACGTTGGAAACATGCATAATTGCCACAATTTTAGTGTTCTTAGTAATTGATTCCCTTGCATCTTCCAAGTTAATCGTTCCATTAGCCTGAAGAGGCATATATTTTAAAACAGCCCCTGTTTCTTTAGCCACTTGCTGCCATGGAATGATATTACTATGGTGTTCCATTGGGGTGATGACAATTTCATCACCCTCCTTGAGGTTAGCTCTTCCATAACTTGACGCAACGGTGTTAATGGCTGTCGTTGTTCCGCGAGTGAAGATTACTTCCTGGGTGCTGGAAGCATTAATAAACCTTCTCACCTTTTCACGAGCACCTTCATACTCATCCGTCGCCCATGTCCCCAGCGTGTGAACGCCTCTATGAACATTTGAATTATATCCGCGATAGTATTCATCAAGTTTTTCAATGACCTTAATCGGCTTTTGAGATGTTGCGGATGAATCCAGATACACAAGCGGATGGCCATTTACTTCCTGATGAAGAATCGGGAATTCATTGCGTACCGCATTGATATCCATTAATATACTTTCCTTTCAATCACCTGTATCAGTTGACGTTTAACAGCTTCCACAGGAAGTTGTTTAACAACAGGAGCAAGGAAGCCGTGAATAATGAGACGTTCTGCTTCAAACTTGGAAATACCGCGGCTCATTAGATAGTAAAGCTGTACAGGATCCACTCGGCCGACAGAAGCGGCGTGACCAGCTGTTACATCATCCTCATCTATAAGAAGGATCGGGTTAGCGTCACCGCGTGCATCTTTACTAAGCATGAGTACACGAGATTCTTGTTCAGCATTAGATTTGGAAGCTCCATGCTCAATCTTACCAATGCCATTAAAGATGGCAGAAGCTTTGTCTTTCATAACACCATGCTGAAGGATATATCCATCTGAACCTTGACCGAAGTGAGTAATATTCGCAGTAAAGTTCTGCTTTTGTTTGCCGCGTCCAATAGCTACTGTTTTCGCATTTGAATGAGAATTATCACCAATTAAATGAGTGATATTTTCAGATACCGTATCGCCTTCATTCATTTGTCCTAGAGCCCACTCAATCACAGAATCACGATAAGCAACACCGCGACGGTTCGTATAAACCGTTGTTCCAGAGTCAAAGTTATCAACAGCACCAAATGAAACCTTGGCACCGTCTTTGGCAATTACTTCCGTAACGTTATTTGCTGAGGTTTTCTCTTCTTTATTATGAGAGATATAATTCTCCACATACGTTACAGAGCTATTCTCTTCCGCTACCACGAGAATGTGGTTAATTAGAGAAGCTTCTGGATCCTCCTGCCAGAAAATAGCTTGTATAGGCTCTTCAATTTGTACGTTTTTAGGTACATAAAGAAAGACTCCGCCATTCATTAAAGCTGCATGAAGGGCTGTAAGACGATGTTCGTCCACGTGTACAGCATCATTCATATAATATTTCTGCACTAGGTCGCTATGATCTCTTATAGCAGAAGCCATATCGGTAAAAATAACACCTTGATCTTTTAATTCCTGATCGATCGCTGCATAGGCTACCGTATGGTTTCTTTGAATAACCAGGTTTTGCTGTTCCTTCTCTTTATCTAAAAAGTCTTGAATTTCAGCTGGTAAATCTTCAAGTGAATCGATAACTTCACCTTGAACATTGTGTTTGAACTCCGTGAAATTCCATTTGCTAATATTCGTCTTATCAGGCTTAGGCAGTTGAAGTGATTCTGATTTTTCCAAGGCATCCAATCGAAGGTTTCTCATCCATTCTGGCTCTTGTAAACCATTGGAAAATTGTGTTACATACTCTTTGTCGTATGGTAGTGAGACGTCTACTGTCATGTTAACCCTCCTATCTTAGTTACGCTTTTTGACCGATTGTTTCGTCTTCGATTCCCAATTCTTGCTTAATCCAGTCGTAACCTTCTTCTTCAAGACGTTGGGAAAGCTCAGGTCCGCCAGATTTAACTACACGGCCTTGCATCATTACGTGTACTTTATCAGGAGTAATGTAGTTTAGAAGACGCTGATAGTGAGTAATGATTAAGCAGCCAAATGCATCGTTACGCATTTCATTGATACCCTTAGCTACAACTTTAAGAGCGTCGATGTCGAGACCAGAATCGATTTCATCAAGAATCGCAATAGCTGGCTGAATCATCATTAACTGAAGGATTTCGTTACGTTTTTTCTCGCCACCTGAGAATCCTTCGTTCAGATAACGCTGAGCCATGTTTTTATCCATATCCAAAGTTTCCATCTTAGAGTCCATGTCTTTAATGAACTTCATAAGAGAAATTTCGTCGCCTTCCTCACGCTGAGCATTAATAGAAGAACGCAGGAAATCGGAATTAGTTACACCGCTGATTTCACTAGGATACTGCATAGCAAGGAAAAGTCCTGCCTGCGCACGCTCATCCACTTCCATTTCAAGTACGTTTTCACCGTCTAATAAGATTTCACCTTGAGTTACTTCATATTTAGGGTGTCCCATAACAGCGGAGGCTAGAGTAGATTTACCTGTTCCGTTTGGTCCCATAACCGCGTGGAATTCACCACCGTTAATTGTAAGATTTACACCTTTAAGTATTTCTAGACCTTCGATTTCCACGTGAAGATCTTTAATTTCTAAAGTTGATCTTGCCATAATTAATACCTCCAGTATCTATAGTAATGGAATGGGTTTATTTATTGTAGATAGTAGAACCATTCTCAATTTATTCTCATTATAATCTTATATCATTTAGAAAGTGATATCAACTTTTTCCTTCCAGTGGAAATGAGCCGATTTTTCAACAATTTATGAGTGAAATTTTTTTGTTTCTACATTATTATAACACGAAAAAATCAGGTGACTAAAGATCACCTGATTCCTTGCTTAAGTTATCTATGCAATTGACGATCTAGTTGAGCAAACATCTTCTGGCCTTGTTCAAATTCTTTCTGGCGTTTTTCTTCTACTTTCAAACGTGTATCCAACTTGCTGCTGTACTCGGCATAACTCAGATTATGAGCCTGATGCATGGCTTTTTCCATTTCAGCAGTGTAATTTAAATTCAGTTGGTCACTAATAACGAATCAACCCTTTCAGATTATTTACACAATTCAGAGTACCATAGATCTTTACCCCTGCACAAACAGGGATAAACCCTGAAATATCTGATTCTACTTGATTCATTTCGATGAAAGCGCTTGATTCGACCAGTACGTATGAATACATCAGTTTTCCTTTAATTTTCTAACTATTCAAACTAATTAACACTGGAATTTAAATCCATATACGCATCCTGAACCAACGTTACAGCCTGACTTAAAGCCGCGCCTCCGCCGAAAGCAGCTGCTACCCCACAAGCCTCCAGTATTTCCTTTTCTGTTGCACCCTGATCGACACAACCTTTTGTGTGATAAATCATACAATATTCATCTTGAGCTACTATACTTATTCCAAGTGCCATCAATTGTTTCTGCTTTTTAGAAAGCTCACCTTCTTTGAAACACGCTTCTGTGAATTCACTGAATTGATGAGCGACTTCTGGCATTTTCTCAGTAAAATCACCCATACCTTCTTTATAATCATGTAAATAAGTCTGTGTCCAATTCATTTGTTGTTCTTGCATCGCATTCTAACCTCCCAATAAAAATAAGTGACTGCGGTTAGTATAAACCGCAGTCACTTATCTTATCCGTTATTCAGAGCTGCCATCTACAGGCACTACAGCTCCATTATATTCTTCTTTCATAAATGTTTGAATTTCTTCTGAACGTAATACTTCCACTAATGTTTGCAATGCTTCAGAATCTTCATCTTTACTCTGAGCTGCAATCACATTTACATAAGGGGATTCAGAACCTTCAAGAATCAATGAATCCTCACTTGGATTCAAGTCAGCTTCAATAGCGTAGTTCGTGTTAATCGCTACTAGAGCATCTTCTTCACGTTTGTAGATCTCAGGTAATGTCGCTGCATCTACACCGGAGTCAAACTCAAGATTTTTTGGATTTTCAACAATATCGTCGACTGTAGCATCTACTTTATCTACGCTTTCATCCAATTTGACCAGGCCTTCGCGTTCAAGTAACGAAAGAATTCTTCCATGGTCAGCTACTGAACGGCTCATCACCAGGGTAGTACCTTCTGGAACTTCATCGACGCTTGAAATGTTTTGAGAGTAGATTCCCATAGGTTCAATATGAATACCGCCAAGATTTACAAAATCATAATCATTTTCTTGCATTTGTGTTTCTAGATAAGGAATGTGCTGGAAATAGTTTGCATCAATTCGACCCTCTGCTAAGTCCTGGTTAGGCAGCACATAATCTTGATATTCTTCAATAGTAAGGGTAATTCCTTGCTCTTCAAGCAATGGTTTAGCTTCTTGAAGTACTTCTGCGTGAGGAACACTTGTAGCTCCTACAGCTATTTCAGTGGTTCCTTCTTCAGAACTGCCATCACCGCTGTTTTCTTCCGAGCCTGAGTTTCCTTCGTCTGATGAACCGCATGCTGACAAAAGAATGATTAATAATAAAGTAAAAATACCGAATGTAATTTTTTTCATAAATACTCTCTCCCTTTAATATAATGTAGGATTTTTTTATCTTTTATCCAATTTTCTCGAAACGAAGTCCCCGATAAATTGGAAAATGAAAACAATAATCACAATGAGAATCGTACAAATAAAGACAACATCAAAGTCGCTGCGCTGAAATCCGTAGAAATAGGCAAAGTCACCTAAACCACCGGCACCGATCGCTCCCGCCACCGCAGTATAGCCAATTAATGCTATAGCTGTAACGGTAATCCCAGAAACCAGGGCAGGCATTGACTCAGGAAGCAGCACCTTAAAAATCAAAGTAGAAGATTTAGAACCCATCGATTTTGCAGCTTCAATGACACCTTTATCTACTTCTTTCAATGCAATCTCGACAAGCCGTGCATAGAATGGTGCGCCACCTATAATTAAGGCAGGGAGTGCCGCTTTAGGACCTCGAATAGTGCCAATGAGAAAATCAGTAAATGGGAATAATAACAAAATTAAAATGATAAAAGGTATAGCCCTGAAGATATTAACGACTGAAGCAGTTATCCAGTTTAATATCTTGTTCTGCCACAGGCCTCCTGGACCTGACAAGTACAGAAGTAAACCTAACAGTAAACCTAAAATAAACGTACCTGCTACAGAGATAAGTGTCATGTAGAGTGTTTCATTAGTAGCTGTTATCAAATCATCCATAGTGACGTTAGGAAAAAATTGATTAATCATCTGGACTCACCTCCACTTCTACAGAGGTGGATTGAATATATTCAATCGCACGCGTGATTTCTTCTTTATCACCCAGAAATTGAACAAACATTGTTCCATACGCACCCTTTTGGGTTTGGGTGATCTTTCCGTGCAATATGTTTACATCCAGCACAAACTTTCTGGAAATTTCACTGATTAAAGCCTGATTGGTGCTCTCCCCTACAAAATGCAGACGAAGGATTTCACCAGTTTTATAGGTATCCTTTATGAGCTGAAGAGAATGTTCGCGTTCAGGGTCTCCCATTACCTGATCGACAAACTTCTTGGTAACCTGTTCTTTTGGATAAAGGAAAACATCGAGCACGTCTCCCTGTTCCACAATTTTACCTTGCTCCATAACGGCTACCTGATGGCAGATCTTTCGGATCACATGCATTTCATGGGTGATGAGAACAATTGTCAGTCCAAGCTTCTCGTTAATATCTACTAATAGATCAAGAATGGAATCCGTTGTCTCTGGGTCAAGAGCTGACGTCGCTTCATCACAAAGAAGAACTTTCGGTTTATTTGCTAACGCACGAGCTATTCCTACTCTTTGTTTCTGTCCGCCGCTTAACTGAGAGGGGTATGAATTACCTCGTCCACTAAGACCTACCAGGTCTATTAATTCATTAACACGTTTAGTTCTTTCGCTTTTTGGTACGCCAGCTATTTCAAGTGGAAAAGCGATATTATCGTGAACGGTTCGAGACCACAAAAGATTAAAATGCTGAAAAATCATACCAATCTCCTGCCGGGCCTCCCGCAGCTTCCCTTTGTTTAAAGAAGTCAATTCTTGATCATCAATGGTGACCTTGCCGTCCGTTGGATCTTCCAGGCGATTTAGCAGCCTTATGAAAGTACTTTTTCCAGCACCGCTATAACCGATGACCCCGTAAATCTCTCCCTTTTTTATCTGTAAACTAAGGTCGTCGACGGCACGGACCTCCTGATGTTTCGTGCGAAAGACTTTGGATAAGCCTTTAATTGAAATCATGTCGTCTTCCCTCCAATAAAAAAACCTCTCTGCTTGAGAACAGAAAGGTTAGCGTATCAATCTTTATCTGTTCTCTCATCTTCACAAGGATTACCCCTTGCAGGAATTGGCACCTTGCCAAGTCTTAGCTTGCCGGTTGCCGGGCATCAAAGGGCCAGTCCCTCCGCCTCTCTGGATAAGAGATTTTACTATATTAATTTATTATCACTTTAATACGTGTACGTACTATAAAGAGGATTCTAGCATTGTTAGAATTTCGTGTCAACTTGATAATATTCCTATAAATTCGACAAAATAAAAACTCTTCCTTAAAGTTAGAAGAGTTCGTTTAAAACACTCTTCTCATCTACCAAAGTAAAGTACTTTGCAGGAATTAGCACCGTATTCATTTGCATGAACCGGTTGCCGGGCATCAAAGGGCCAGTCCCTCCGCCTCTCTGGATAAGTGAAGATGTCGCTATTAAATTAATGATTATGTTAGCATGGGGCTATAAATTAAGTCAACAATTAAGGAGTGATCACGTTGAGGAATGCGCCAATTTTTGAACTTCCGTATATAAACAAAGAAGGAACCTATAGTAATAAAGAGGATCTGGGAAAAGTAATTGTTCTTACTTTTTGGACCTCATGGTGTCCCGACAGTGGTAAAGATTTACCTAAAAAAGAACAACTCTATAAAACAATGGATCATGAGAAAGTAAAAATGATAACTATAAATGTAGAAGGACGTGAACGAAGCGAAGCTGAGGCAGAAGAATATGCTGAAAAGTTTTTATCTCAGCCAGCCCTTAAAGACCAAGGACGAACAATTTACGATTTGTATAACAGCGACGGGGTGCCCACCACTGTTATCATTAATAAGGATGGTTTTATTCATTCACAATTCGGGGATAAAGCAGAGTTCTTATCCGTTGTAGAATCTCTCGGTGAACTTATCTAGCCAATAGTAGAAGTGATTCTATAAATAATATATTCCGGTACGCCCCTTGAACTTTAATGGTGGTTTGGGGAAGAGAAGTTAACTTTTGTTCTCCCGCAAATAAAGTTTTCATTATACTACTGGAAGATTGCAGGCGAATATCATTATGCTCATTATCCTGTTTATCTGTTTTAAGATGTACACCTGACTGGTCTATATACAGGTAAACTTTAAGACTGCCGACCAGTAGAATTACGTTCAGCGTGCGTTCCCGCCAAGTGGGCAAAAGATCTGTTCTCTGGTTCACTTGTTTAACCCAATCTTGTATGAATTCCAACATTGTTAACTCCTCCTTTATTTGTTAAATAAATTCTTGATAAGGAGGAGTCATCCCTTCTAAAATAACGAAGAATCGTTCGTCATTTACCGGGTGATTCATTTATTTTTTTACATATTCAGAAAGTTTATCGTACATAAAAGGAACTGAATGAAATGCATAAATCTTCTCTACAATTTCTCCGTGATGGGTTACAAGAAGACAGGGCACGCTTTTAATTTGATACGTTTTCATTAAGTCAGGATGCAGCGAAGCATTGCACTCTTTAAATAACTCCCTGTTATACATGACCTCAATGGTCGTAAGCATTTTTCTGGCCAAGTGGCAGGTTCCACAAAAAGGAGTATGGATGTATGTTAATCCAATGTTTTGCTCTTCTAACTCATGACCTGCTGACTTGTTATCTATTTCCTGCACTATGATCCTCCTAAATGAGATAAATGGACTTTACTTTAAAGTGCCTATTTAATAAGGCTCTAGCTAATTCGGGTTCCGGAGTGGCTGCCACTTCCCGAAATGCTTTATCAATGTAAATGTGTACGGCATGAGGCAGTTCTGCTGTCAGTTGTTTTCTTAATTTATAGCCGGAGTCGTCTTCATCCACAAGAATATACACCCTGCGCTCGTCGAGATTGTAATCAAGAATCAGTTCCTCCATCCGTTCGATGCCAAGTGTTCCATGTGTACAAATGATTTCTATATCTTCTGCAAGAATTTTCTTGATTTTTCGCTTATCCGTTATTCCCTCAACAATTACGATTCTTTCTCCATCCATTTTCTATCACCCACTATATAGAAACAGACCATGCCAAAGGGGCATGGTCTGAACATGATTAATATGGTACACGATCATGTCAGACAAGGATCATATGTAGCCCTGCCTGTACAATTGCTCATGGTAATTGCTGGATTTTAATCTTCATTAATCATTTCTTCATATTGATCAGATGACATTAATTCATCCATTTCAGAAGAATCACCTGGTTCCACAATAACCATCCACGCTTTATCATACGGGGATTCATTTACGAATTCCGGGCTGTCTTCAAGCTCTTCATTCACTTCAACAACTTTACCGCTTAATGGAGCGTACAATTCTGAAACAGTTTTCACAGATTCTACACTGCCAAACGGTTCATCTGCTTCAAGTTCGTCCCCTACTTCAGGAAGCTCTACAAACACAATATCACCCAGTTCAGATTGAGCGAAATCTGTAATGCCGATACGGACTTTACCGCCTTCTTCTTTAACCCATTCGTGTTCTTCAGAGTAACGCAGATCTTTTGGTACACTCATTGAAATCCCTCCACTAAATTAAATATAATTTATAACCATTACAAACATAAAAGCTAGCTGCTTTTATTTCCAATGTTCTGCTCACTGCCCCACGCTTCCTGAAAATTCTCAGGCTTGAAACCAACAGTGACCTTATTTCCATCCGTGAGAATAGGCCTTTTAATTAACATGCCATCTGAAGCAAGCCATTCGATCATTTCTTCCTGAGTAGCATCCTTCAGTTTTTCCTTCATATTCAATTCTCTATACTTTTTACCACTCGTATTAAAAAACTTACGAGCAGGAAGACCACTTCGATCGATTAGTTTGACCAGCTCATCAGAAGTCGGTGGTTCTTCCACGATATGTATGGAGGTATAATTTATCCCTTGTTCATCCAGCCATTGTTTAGCTTTTTTGCAAGTCCCGCATTTGGGGTACCAATAAAAGGTTACCGGCATAACTATCACTCCTTACAGTTGATATATTATATTTTACCATAATGAAGATATTTATTTCATCGGTTAATCTAATTTAATGACAATCCAAATGTTTGACAGAAAAAATCCCTGCTTTGAACAATCAAAGCAGGGATTTAATGAATTTATACTACAAATTTTTCTGCTTGGATGAGTGCGGATGCTATTTCCCGTTTCTTCGCAATCACATTAATTGGCGTGTGTCGAGTTAGCTTACGCAGTGCACCGAGCATCATTCGAAGGGAGTCACCTGATTCAGCAGCGATCAACGTCTCCTTCGCATGAGCTTCGATTCGATTAAATGCTTCTTGAGTATAAACTTGCGTGTAAAGAAGTTTCAATTCGTTTTTGCTTTCCCCGTTTTTCTGCAGGGCTTTATCCGTACGAAGAATAGCAGACTCCATGTTATATATCTCACCTGTAATGTCCGCTATATTAACGAGCACTTCCTGTTCATTTTCAATTTTTTCACCATATTTCTGAGCAGCTAAACCGGCTGCAAGTAAAGCAATTTTCTTAGCGTTCTTTAATAAATATTTCTCTTGCTCCAAAGGTTCAATACCTGGTTCTTCTGGCATAAGCGTCATAATTTCCTCTTGAAGGGACTGTGCTTTTTGAAGCAATGGAAGTTCGCCCTTCATGGCTTTTTTAAGAAGCGTACCTGGTACAATCATCCGGTTAATCTCATTTGTTCCTTCAAATATACGGTTAATCCGGGAATCTCTATACAATCTTTCAACTTCATATTCGGCCATAAATCCATATCCACCGTGGATTTGTACAGCTTCATCGACAGCGAAATCCAGTAACTCTGTTCCAAACACCTTGTTTAATGAACATTCGATTGCGTACTCAGCAATGACTTTAGCCACAGCTGCACCATCTTTAAGTTCTTCTTCAGACAGCTTACCCATACTCTGCTCAAACAAGCCTACAGTTCGATATACTGCGCTTTCATTGGCATAGGTGTTTGAAGCCACGGAAGCAATTTTCTCTTGAATAAGTGGGAAGCTCGCGATCGGAGTCTTAAACTGTTTGCGCTCTTTCGCATACTTAACAGAAAGTTCTACAGCCCGCTTCGCTCCTCCGACTCCTCCGATAGCCAATTTGTATCGGCCCACGTTTAGAATATTAAAAGCAATGACATGCCCGCGTCCTATCTCTCCAAGAACATTTTCAACAGGAACTTCGGCGTCTTCAAGAACGAGCGTACGTGTAGAGGAACTTTTAATTCCCATTTTTTTCTCTTCAGGTCCTGTAGAAACACCTGGATACTCTCTTTCTACGATAAAGGCCGTGAATTTATCTCCATCTATTTTAGCGTAAACGACGAATACGTCAGCAAATGCAGAGTTTGTAATCCATTGTTTTTCACCGTTTAAAACATAGTGAGTGCCTGCTTCGTTAAGTTTCGCTGTCGTTTTAGCTCCCAAAGCATCTGATCCAGACCCTGGCTCTGTCAGAGCATAAGCTGCGATTTTTTCACCTGTGGCCAGTACGGGAAGATATTTTTGCTTTTGTTCTTCATTACCGAAAAACACGATAGGCAGTGAACCAATACCTACATGTGCTCCATGAGTAACAGAAAATCCTCCACCGCGGGAAAATTTCTCTGTAATTAAAGAGGAACTGATTTTGTCTAATTGAAGCCCGCCGTACTCTTCCGGCACATCTGCTCCTAATAAACCAAGCTCACCTGCTTGCTTCAGCAATTTAACAGAGTGCTCAAATTCGTGGTTTTCCAGATTATCAATTTTAGGAACGACCTCACCTAACACAAAATCTTCAGCGGTTTTAGCAATCATCAAATGTTCATCTGTAAAATCTTCAGGTGTAATCACATCCTCAGCCGATAAATCTTCCACCATGAATCCGCCGCCCTTAATCATTTCTTTTAATTCACTCATTTATTTTTCCTCCTCTTATAGTAACTCAAAAACTCCGGCTGCTCCCATACCGCCGCCAATACACATCGTTACGACACCGAACTGCTCGTTACGCCTTTTCATCTCGTGAATTAATCCTAATGTAAGCTTAGTACCCGTACATCCCAGTGGATGGCCTAGAGCAATCGCTCCCCCATTAACATTCACTTTGTTCACATCAAGTCCAAGTTCACGTATAACACGGAGGGATTGTGAGGCAAACGCTTCATTTAATTCAAATAAGCCAATATCTTGAATACTCAAACCTGCCATTTTCAGTGCTTTCGGTACAGCTTCAATTGGTCCTACCCCCATGATTTCAGGTTCCACTCCTGCTACAGCAAAGGAACGGAACTTCACTAGAGGCTTTAAGCCCTCTGCTTCTGCTTTTTCGCGATCCATTACTAGAACAGAGGCTGCTCCATCACTCATTTGCGAAGAATTGCCTGCAGTGACCGACCCTTTTGTCGAGAAGGCAGGCTTCAGTTTAGCAAGGACTTCCTTGGTAGTACCAGGTCGTACACCTTCATCCATAGATACCGTTATTTTACTTTCTTTTACTTTATTATCAGCGCCTAGAACTCTATCTTCTACTTCCACCGGAACGATTTCATCATTGAATTTCCCTTCTTGAATCGCTTTGGCTGCACGCTCATGACTTTGGACAGCAAAGGCGTCCTGATCGTCTCTTGATATCTCGAAGCGCCTTGCTACTTCCTCTGCCGTATGTCCCATCGACATATAATATTCTGGAGCATTCTTGACCAAATCAATATTCGGCTTGATCACATGACCTCCCATAGGAATTAAACTCATAGACTCTGCACCGCCGGCGATGGCGGTATCGTTGTGCCCGAGCATAATCTTCTCCGCAGCGTAGGCGATACTTTGAAGTCCTGAAGAACAATAGCGGTTAATAGTAATGGCGGGAACCTTATGGTGGAGCCCAGCAAGCCCCGCTATATT
The DNA here is from genome assembly GCF_000284515.1 of Halobacillus halophilus DSM 2266. Classification (GTDB taxonomy): domain Bacteria; phylum Bacillota; class Bacilli; order Bacillales; family Halobacillaceae; genus Halobacillus; species Halobacillus halophilus. Next base: position 2,896,133 of record NC_017668.1, read on the forward strand.
ACGTGCCATATTCATACCTTGTTCTGCTTCAGGCATAGCACACCCAATAATGACATCATCAATGCTTCCTTCGTAGTTACCAGCTCTTTTTAATGTTTCTTTTATGGTTAGTGCGGCAAGATCATCAGGACGCGTGTGAGCAAACGCTCCTTTTTTGGCGCGGCCCACAGGTGTCCGTGCTCCTGCAACAATGACTGCTTCCTTCACGGTTCTTCCCCCTTTGAATAATTAGTTGCGAAGCGGCTTTCCTTTCATCAGCATGTGCTGCATCCGTGCTTGTGTTTTTGGTTCACCGATTAAACTTAGGAATGCTTCGCGTTCCAGGTCTAATAAGTATTGTTCATCTACAAGCGAACCTTCTTTTAACCGGCCACCTGCAAGAACGAATGCCAGTTTTTCAGCGATTTTCAAGTCATGTTCACTTGCATATCCACTTAGCAATAGTGATTTGGCACCTAACAGCATGGTGGCATATCCCTGTTCTCCAACTACTGGGACTTTTGTTCTTTTCGGTGCTGTGTAACCCGAATCAGCCAGACCGATCACCTTCTGTTTAGCATCATGCAGCAAGTGATCACCATTTGCGCTAATAGCATCCAGCTGATCAAGAAAACCGTTTTCTCTGGCTTCTTCAGCCGAAGTAGAAACCTTAGCCATCGCAATTTTCTCAAATACATTGTTGGCTACTTTTTGAAGATCAAAGTCGACTCCTTCAGGAATATTTCTAAGATGCTTCATGTAAAGCTCTTTATTGCCTCCGCCTCCAGGAATGAGTCCTACTCCTGGTTCTACCAGCCCCATATAAGTTTCAGGCGATGCCTGCACAGCATCGGATGGAAGACAGACTTCTGCGCCTCCACCTAGCGTCATACCAAAAGGTGCTGTTACAACTGGTTTGTCGGAGTACTTCACTTTCATAAGTGCATCCTGGAAGTTTTTAACGACCATTTCAATTTCGAAAAAGTTATAATCCTGAGCTTCCATAAGCATCATTCCAAGATTTGCACCTACACAGAAGTTTTTACCTTGATTTCCTATGACGAGCCCTTTGTAGTGCTGATCAACGTAATCTATTGAAAAGTTAATCATTTGGATAATATCTAGCCCGATCGCATTACTTTGGGAATGGAATTCTAGACAGGCCACATCGTCTCCTATATCTATTAAGCTTGCTCCCGCATTCTTTTTGATCACTTCTTTAGTTTCTTTAACTCTTTTTAAATTGATATTTTTCTTATTGAACACCTGCTGTTTATAGTCAGTATGGTGGTAAAAGTAAACGTTTCCATTTTCAGCTTTATAAAACGAACCAAAACCTTCATTAAGCATCTCTTCTATCCAGGCAGGGATGTTTTCCCCATCCTCTTTCATCCGGTTCACGGAAGCTTGAACTCCGATAGCATCCCACATTTCAAATGGTCCCATTTCCCATCCGAAGCCCCAGCGCATCGCTTCGTCGATAGATGGAACATCATCGGCTATTTCTCCATACAATTCAGCGGAATAAAGAAGCACAGGTTTGACTATAGACCAAATCAAATCTCCTGCCGGATCGTCTTTAGCATTAACTAATGCTTTAAGTTTGCGTCCGGGTCCTTTTTCTTGTTTAGCCATTTCTGTCGCTTTTGTTTTTAGTTTCCCACGAGATTCGTATTCCATGGTTTCAGGATTTAACTGCAGAATTTCACTACCATCTTTACTCCTTTGTTTCAGAAAAAAACCTTGACCGCTTTTTGAACCCAACCAGCCTTTTTCCAGCATCTGCTTCATAAATTCTGGAATTTCAAAAGCTTTTTTCTCTTCTCCTTCTACTTGATCGTGAACATTATTGGCTACATGAATAAAGGTATCCAAGCCAACTACATCCAATGTTCGGAAAGTCGCACTTTTGGGCCGGCCGATCATGGGGCCAGTGACAGAATCAACTTCTCCGACGCTATATCCTTTCTCAAGCATTTTCTGTACGGTTACAAGTAACCCATATGTCCCAATTCGGTTCGCTATAAAATTCGGTGTATCTTTAGCTTCTACTACCCCTTTACCAAGTACGTCCTCCCCAAAAGTTTTTATAAACTCAAGAACTTCAGGATCCGTAGCTTCGGTAGGAATTACTTCAAGCAGCTTCAGATAACGCGGCGGATTAAAGAAATGAGTGCCGAGGAAATGCTTTCGAAAATCTTCACTGCAATCAGCTGACATGGCTTCAATGGATATTCCTGACGTATTTGAACTAACGATAGCTCCCTGCTTTCTATACTGATCCACGCTAGCTAACACTTTCTTTTTAACTTCTAAATTTTCTACGACTACTTCGATAACCCAGTCGACTTCACTAAGTCTCTCCATATCATCACTCATGTTACCGGTTTCAATTAAATTCAAGCTTTCTTTACTAGTAAGCGGAGAAGGCTTTTGTTTCTTTAAGGCCTCTTTATTCACCGAAGATATTCGGTTTCTCACCGCTTTATCATCAAGTGTTAATCCCTGCTTTTTCTCACGATCGTTCAGTTCGCGAGGAGTAACATCGAGCATAAGTACTGGAATTCCGATATTTGCTAAGTGCGCTGCTATCCCGGCCCCCATGACACCAGACCCCAAAACAGCTGCACGCTTTATTTTACGATTCATACTATGTCCCCCTATCCATTTGAATGAATACTCATTCATTTTGTAACCAAAAAAATAAATGTTGCTGAGTTCGTATCTAATACTAATATAAATTATTTTCTGACATTTCGCAATCCTTTTTTCTACAATATGCTGGAAATATTTCGTTTAGAAAAGGAAGAGTGGTAAAAATTATGACTCAGTCAGAACCAGTAAAAAACAGCCTATACTCTTCGCGACTCCCTCCACTATAACTGTTAGATCAGCATTCTCAACGACTACCTTATAACCAACACCTGTGAGGAGGTTCCTATAGTTTATTATAATCAAAAAAAAAGATCGTGTCACAGCAAATTTTGTCATGACACGACGGCGCTCCTTATTTTCCTAGTACACCTTTCAGAACAAAGGCTACGTTCGCTGGACGTTCAGCTAAGCGTCGCATAAAATAACCATACCAATCATTACCATAAGGGACATAAACTCTCATTTTATACCCCTCTTTCACAAGTTCCTCCTGCCTTTCAACACGGATCCCATATAGCATTTGAAATTCGAACTGGTCATTAGATATATTATTTTCTTCCACTAACCGTTTCGTGTATTCAATAATTGCATCATCGTGGGTCGCAACAGCTGTATAGTTTCCATTTAAAAGGTGCATTTTGATAATCTTTTTATAGTTCTCATCTACATCTTTCTTTTCGGGAAACGCAACTTTGGGAGACTCTTTATAAGCTCCCTTCACTAGGCGGAGGTTCGGGTCATATTGATTGAGATCTTCCACATCTTCCGCCACTCGATAAAGGTAGGCTTGCAGGACAGTACCAATGTGAGTGTAATCAGCTCGCAGCTTTTTAAAAATTTCAAGCGTTTTTTCACAGCGATCATGGTCTTCCATATCAATCGTTACAAATACGTCTTCTTTCTCAGCCACATCCAGAATGCGCCGCATATTCTCCATTACGAGTTCTTCTGATATATCCAGCCCCATAGATGTAAGCTTTAATGAAAGTTGTGAATCCAGGTGATGCTCACCTATCGCTTTAATAGCTTCGATGCACCCATCGGCTGCTTCCCGAGCTTCTTTTTTACTATCAATAAATTCTCCCAGGTGGTCGATGGTTACTGACATTCCTTTATCATTAAGCTTTTGAATGGTATCAACTGCATTTGGAATCGTTTCACCTGCTACAAATCGACCAGCGCCAAATCGGAGACCGTATTTTTTAGCTAACTTTGTAAAGAAACGATTTTTGGAGAGAAACAAAAAGAAATTTCGCAATATTTGTTCCATCACACATCCCCCTACTACCCATTTTATCTCTTTTTTTGTTCAATAAATGTAAGAAAATTAAGTTTTGTAAACGAAAACACACTCTTATTTTATCATCTTTTAAGATAAATGGGTAAAAAATTGAAGATCCACGCTTCGAATTTTGCATGTTTTTCCATAATTATAGGGTTATTTATGATAGAAAGTTATCTTTTTGGAATACTACAAATGACTTTTAAAAGGAGGTAGTTATATCATGCAACAACAACAAAACCAACCGTCTTCTATGCAGCAGGCTCAACCAATGGCGCAAGTCCCTGAAGTGGTAAGTACGAAAGACCAGCTTTACATTACGGATATGCTTTCATGGAATTTGAACGCCTGCAAAAAAGCTCACTTTTTTGCTCAGAACTGTCAAACTCCGGAAATCCAATCAGCTTTAGAAGAAGCGGGACAGATGCATCAACGACATTACAATAAAATCCTGACTCACCTGGATACTCAAACACAAAAACCTAATTAATGAATGGAGGTCCTTCAATTGAATCAAACATCAAGCAAGATTCAAAATCCCGAGACAGCTGTACCTAAAACACCTCAGATGAATGAGCGTGACTTTTTAAATGACCAATTAACGACGGAAAAATACATGACCGCTTCTTATAACATTGCTTTAAATGAAGCGAGTAATCAGGCGCTTTATCAGGATCTTGCAACTATTTTTAAAGAAACTCAAGATTGTCAGCGTAACTTATACAATCTCATGTTCAAAAACGGCTGGTATGCTGTTGAACAGGAGCAGCAGCAAAAGGTTCAGCAATCGTTTCAGCAATTCAGCGGCTATAAATCGCAGCTTCCTTACACCGTGCAATAACCTTATCATTTTAAGCTAGCGTTTAATCACGTATAGAACTGACGTTTCTGAAAGAGAGAAGTGGGTATAGGTACCACATCTTAGTTTTTTTCAAGACCCTTCGATTAACGTAATTATACCGATTGACTGTAAACACGAAGCATTAGCTTAGCACCTTAAGAGCAGGACTAGTCATGTATAATTAAGTAATCAAATCAAAGCGTTGCATATTTTAAAAAACTCAACATAGAATCCCCCAAGCCAATAACAAAAATGAGACACCCGGCTTTCAATAGCCGGGTGTCTGCGATTAACCTACTGCTTCATATCCTTGTGCTTCGATTGCTTCCTTCATCATTCCTTTAGATACATAAGCTTCGTCATACATAACGTCTACTTTACCACTGCTTAAATGTACCTCTACTCCGTGAACCCCTTCTAATTTTTCAAGAGATTCCTTTACTGTTTTTTCACAGTGTTCACAACTCATACCGTTTACTTCTAATGTTAGATCCATTTTTTTCACAACCTTTCTATTTCATTTAATAATTGGAATATATGCTGAGTAATGAGTTAAACTCTCTTCTTTTATCGTTTAACTCCTCTTAGATTTACTATTCCACAATTTCGCGATGGAATAACATCTGAGGATTGAATTTTTCAAAAGCTTCTATTATAAAGGCTGACACAAAGCATATTTAAATATAAACTGAAGGAAGTTGGAAAGATCTGTTTAAGCTAATTAATACTGTTTTTTCCTTTTTACTACAGTTAGGAGATTTCATTATGAGAAAGTACATATATTTAGGTATCGCTTGCGGGGGCGGAACGGGCGCAAGTTTACGGTATATTATTTCGAATCTATTTCCTTCCCATGGAGGCTTTCCTTACGGGACATTCATAGTAAATATGCTCGGTTGTTTTCTTTTAAGCTTTATGTATCAATTTTTTTCAAAATTTTTCACAAAATCTCGTGTTTTACAGAAGACTTTGACGACCGGATTTATTGGATCTTTTACTACATTTTCAGCCTTCACTTCTGAATTTGTGCAAATTATTTTTACGAACACTTTTTTAGCATTATTCTACATAATGGGGACATTTCTGCTTGGAGGTATTATGACCATTCTTGGGTCCCAGTGGGGAAAGAAGTGGTTTATATGAGTATTTTGCTCGTGTTTTTGGGTGGAATGATTGGTGCCGTAGCTCGATTTGAAGTAAGTCATCTCTTGAACGGTAAAAGTGATTATCCTTTAGGTACAGCAGCAGCTAATATTTCAGGAGGATTATTACTGGGGATTCTTATTCGCTTACAGGAAATAGTTGGTCTGGAAGATTGGCTTTGGCTGCTATTGGCTGCTGGATTCTGCGGAGGTTATACTACCTATTCTACTTTCAGCTACGAGGTTCTTCATTTAATTGAACAAGGCCAATGGAAGAAAGGACTAGTTTATGCTGGAACCTCGCTTATATTAACGGTGGCTGGCCTCTTTTTCATTCTCTATATCTGAATCCATAGAGCCTTAGAATAGAATTGGTATTACACAAGTCACTTTAGCCAGTTTTACCATCCGTTTAAGAACTTTACGCTCATAATAGTAGAACCTATATATAACCCCTCGATTTCTCTTATTTTAGAAATCGAGGGGTTCATTGTGCACAGTATTTAGCTACAGCCTGCTGCAGGGAGTGCATATAATTTATTTCCAGCGGGAGCTTTAAGTCATTCAACTGTTTTGCCTGGCGGGGCTGGATGCCTATCATAATTATTTCAGCTCCCATATAAAACATAGACTTCATCATATCTGTTAGAACATGGAGCCCATCCCTGTTAAATTCACCTACTCCTGTGAAATCAAATAGCAGTCGATCAATCTCTTCCCTCTGCGAATACTTCAGTAAACTATCTTCTACAGCTTGCATTTTCTCTGTGGTAATATCTCCAAACAAAGGGATCATTGCTGTGTCCGACGAAAGCACAATAAATGGAGCAGATAAACGATTGCTTTGCTCTATCGCTTCTTCTAATTTCTCTTTCTCTTCAAGAAGTTCAAAATTTGTGTCATTTAAACGACTTCGAAGCTGGGTTAATGTATGGGTAACCTTAGAGAGTCGCTCGTCTTTCACGTGTAATAGAACTTCAGCATATAAATCATTCTCCCATGAGACGTACATATCAGCCGTTTTTATAGAATCCTGCTTATTCAAAGGTTTTAAATGCACTTCCAGGGAGGCTTTGTGAACCTCTGGTTTCACCGTTTCTTTTATTTTTATGAGGCTCTCTTCATCAAAAATATCAAGCAAATGTTCTTTTATCCCGTGCAAATCACAAGCTTCTTTAGAATAAGCATATATATGGAAGTTTTTATTGATACGATAGTAAGGCAGGGGAAAAACGCGTTCAACTTGTTTCATTTATTGCGCCTTCCCTTCCTTCATTAAACCACTGATATAAATGATTTAAATCTTTAACCACCATAACCTGTGCGGATTCGAATTCATCCAACTGAAACTTCTTAGCCATACGCCCGCCAATCATAACGAGAGGCTTCCACTCCAATTCCATGAAACGGTGGATGACTTTTTTCAGCACCGGCAGACGATAGGACAAAGCAGCTGATAATCCAATGACATCAGGACGGAATTTTTCAATTTGACTCATAGAATGCTCCATTGATAAATTCGGACCAAGGTACCTTACTCTCCACCCTTGCTCTTTAAAGGTGTCCGCAACCATCTTCAGACCAATGTAATGCTGCTCGTCTTCAACTCCGAACAACAGAGCTTTATAATTCTTTTGGTGCTTGCCTCTAATCGGTTTGAGTTCGGACTCTAATCTGGACAAAGAAAAATCACAAATAGCCGTTGCCAGGTGCTCGTCAGCTACAGTTATTTTGTTTTGTTCCCATAGTTCTCCAATATAATACATAGCTGGGGTAATGATTTCTTCATAAAGGAACGCTTTCGAATGAACCTTCATGAGCTCTTCCATATAGTCTAACGCCCCATCTTCATCCCCACTTAAGAAGTACTGGGCTAGTTGTTTATGTTGTACATTCACACCTGTTCACCTCTTTATTCTGAACGAGTACGTAAATAATCTAAGGCTTGCTGCAAAAACTCTATATATACTTTCTTTTCAGTTGAATCCTCGAGATCTGAATGTTCCAACAATCTTAGTAACCGTTCGTAGTTATCAATGATTAAAGCCGTACCTACGTCTCTTGCCGTCAATACAGTATTCAGCCAATCTGTATAATCTATGAAAAATGTAACACTACCCATTTCATAAGCGGTCTTTAAATGGTCAAGGTGATGATAATTGTCCTCTTCCGTTCGATCTCTACCATGCTGACCAAATTTCTCCCAAAGATATGGATATTCATGATAAATCTCTGTAACTACCTGGTTTACCAAAAACTCTTGCTCCACTTTCTTCACTGAGCGACCACCGCATATTTGGAAACTTTCGGTACAATGCCCTGTAATTCCTGGTCTGGATATTGGCGTTCCAACTCATGAATTTTCTTAAATTGGTCGCTCCTTGCCCATTTCAAGTACGCACTTTTAGATTCCCATTCCAAATGTACAGTTAACTCTCCAGGTTTTCGCTCTTTTTGAAGTAGTTGAAAAGAAATAAACCCCTCGGCCTGATCAACCAGACGAGATCGCTTTATATATATATTAATTAACTCCTCAGCTTTATGCTCTGGCACTTCTACAGTCGAGTCAACTACAAACATTTAAAAATCCCCAATCTTTGCTCGTTATCGATAAATACTATTTTATCATACTAATGAAATGTATGTATAATAGATCACCCTAAGCTTAGACTTCTATCGTCTTGAACGACTTAATCTGACAATAAGTAAGAAAAGAAATCAAAATACATCGAAGGGTTTAACCTTAGGATCAGCGAAGGCGTAGTATAGTACACTTTTCGAGGGGGCAAAGCTGTTGAAAGAATTTATTCTGAATAATCTTAGCAGGGTTAAAGCTGAAATACTTTACTCAGAAGCATGCAGGAACCAATCAAGAATCAGTCAAAAATCTCGTCTGGCAGGTATGGAGCTCGCCTATTCAAATATGTTGTTTGTATTAACGGGAAATCAAACATTTATAGATTTTAAGGATAGAGACCAGGCAAAGAAATTTGTAGATCAATCTGTGAAACAGCATGTACGGAAAGGATTTCGTGTTGGTAATGAGTCATTAGATAAATTGCTGATTATGGAGTACGTGACCGATAAAACAAGATGTTAAAAAAGACACCAGGGCAGTGCCCGGTGTCTTCATACATCTAACTTAGTATTTGATGACTTCATCGATCACATGCATTTCTTCATGATCGAGCAGGTTTTTGTTAACCATATCTTCAGCTTCTTTGTTCATATTATCTTGTAGGTCTTTAAGTTCTTCTTTATCACCGACAAGATAAAATCTTTCCCATTCGTATTTCTTAGCCAGCTTATCAATCTTAGGAGCAACGCTCTTATACCAACGGTAACGGTTATGCTCAAAGCGTTCTTTATACTCATCTCCCTGGGAAGATTTTGCTCCGCCGGATCCCATAGATGGCTGGGCACGGTGAGGACCCTGGTGTTGTCTCCAGTCTTCTGTATTCAAATCAAGTTCAAAGATTTGAGTATCATTCAACATGCCTAGTTCGGCATCAATAACTTTAATTTGTTGTTTTTGCGTTAATACAATTCCCGTTTTAGGGAAGGATTGACGCATTTCTTTTAGTTGATCGAGTACAGGAGTTTCCTCCCAATAAAATTCCGTTTTAACAGGCATTTGGAAGCGTTCGGCAAACCAGACAGTATCATCCGCTGTAGCGAACAGAACCACACTTTTGGCAAAGTGCTGTTCGTTTTCCTCAATGAACTGTTCTACTTTTTCCTTCACAGCCCAATAATTTCGTTTTTCCTCTGAATCTCCATCTTCCTGAAGATAAGATTCAAAGTTATTTAATCCATTTTTCAAGTGTATCTTCCATTCCCCGCCTTGTTGCTCCGGGTCAGAAGGGTCGGTGTTTAAATACATTGAAAATACTTTTTGTGGTTTCTCTAAATGAATTTGCTCTAATTTCTTAATTTCTTTGTTTAAATCCATAAAACAGCGACTCCTTTCAAGTGCTAAATTAACTTCTAGGAAGTATGTTTCCTGAAATAGGAGCGCTTAAACTCTATTCATATAATTTTAGTTGTTATTTTTTATTTTCTTTGGAAGCCAATTGTTTTTCCAATTCTCTGATTTCGTTATAAAAAAGGGATTCCTCTTCTTTTGACAGCTGTTCATTTCCATAGCGGACTTTTTGATATAAATGGATATTATTTGCCGTAATCCCAATCCGGTCAAACCATTTTTGGATGGGCTCATTATATTTACGGCCAAGCCCGCATTTTTGAGCATAGCGCTCAAATTGCAAGAAATGTTTTCTTACTGGACCGTCAGCAGGGCTTCGTTTAAATCTCCAAGCTGCTTCATGATCCTCGTCGCCATACTGAAGACCATAGCTCTTATAAGTTAACATTTGTCGATCTACTCGGTCAGTTCTTTTCTTGTTTCTTAAACGATACATAATATACAAAATGAGAATAATACCAACGATTAGCAAAATAACTGTTCCCGCCTGCGCAGCGTCAGCTAATTGCTGCGAGGGTTCACCGGCTTCTGAAGAAGGAGGTTCATTAGAATCACGAAACATTTCACTGCTATCCTGGTCTTGATTTAATTTCGCTAAAGGCTCAATTTCAGATACCTCAAATCCCGTAAGCTCTACTATAAAGAAAAACCCCTGTACTCCTTTTAAAAACACGATGGAAACTGCCTGCCATGAACTTGTAATTAATAACCTCAAAGGTTGGAATAAAGCTGCTAACGTAGATGCACCGGCGGCAAACCCAAATATCAGAAACACTATTTTCTTCTTTCCTTTTTTTCGATCACTTTTGGAGACCTCTATGTAATGAGAGAAAAAATAACCAAGAATAATCACACCGTACTGCAAGGCCAAAATTATGATAATCTCTATCTGGGCAAAGAAGAGCATACATACAAAAGCCATGATCGTTGTTAAAAAAAGCATAAATCTTTCGTTTTCCCGATCAGGTTCCTGCTCATGCAACAGATAACGCCAAACAAGAAAGCCGGAAAGCATGAGGCTAAACACCAGTGGAACTCCCATAACTACACCTATCCCAGCTAATAAAGCAGCTACAATAATGAAGGGAAGGAAGCTGGAAGATAGCTTGGACGCCCCGAGGAAGAATAAAAGTGACAAGATGACGACTGTTATAAAGGAGATAAGAGGTAGCTGAAGAGAAACCCAGCTCCATCTCCCCATAAGAAATAGAAAAAAGAAAAAAGCCAGACCTTCACTTACAAATTGATAGGACATGACAGTTAATTTATTACCACTAATCATACAGATGCTCCCCTATAAGAAAAAGGCACCAAGAAAGCTTGGCCGTCTTCTACTTGGACTTGGAATACTTTCATACCTTTCCGGCTCCATTTTCTAATGTATCGATAGGTATGTTCAGGTATATCCCCAACTATAATAATGGTTTTCTTCTTGTAGAGCTCATGATGTAATCGGTGCATTAGCTCTTCCACTGGCATAAATAACTGGTTAACTTGAATCCTCGCCAGTAACTCCAAAGAATCTTTCAATTGTTGATTTCCACTGCCTTCTGGCTGAAAAAAGAATGGTCTGTCATGCGGTCTCCTCATATTAATTAGCATTTCCAAATCGTAGTTATTCTGTGCAGCAAAATGACAAAGGTAACTGGCATAAGATAATAAGTTTTCTAAGTTTCTTGATATGTGTTCATTCCCAAGCCGGGTTTGCTGCGTTACATTTACAACGATTGTCCAGCTTATATCTACTTGGCGTTCAAAAACTTTAGTTTGCAGCGTGCCTGTTTTAGCACTTGCTTTCCAGTGGATACGATGAAACGGATCAGAAGATACATAATCCCTGGTTCCTACAGGAGTAAGTAAATCCTCAAACGGGGAAAATGAAGACCGTTGTTCACCAGGCGCTACTTGAAATACTTCTTCTATTCCATACACCGGCTTTTGAATAGGGTAAATCACGATCTCCGTCTCATAAAGCGGCAGGAAATCCATAGATATTGGAGAAAATTTAATTAAATGCGGAAAACGATACTGAATATCTGTAATCTTAGTAACCCCACGCTGCTCAGCTTTAATAGGAACTCTCACTTCCTTTTCCCCTTCGCTCATTAATGAAAGAGGGATTGAAAATAAATATCCTTTCGCACTCTCTCGAATAAAAGATTCATCAGCTTTAATGTTTGAGTTGCTTTGAAAAGATAACCGGCCGTTTAAAACAGGGGCTTTTGAATTATTTCTAAATCGAAAACGAAGCGATGTATCTTCTCCAGGAAATAACCTAATGGAAGTTCTATGATTAAACAGTTTCAGTGATGACCCGCTGTATCTGTCATACCATTTACTTGAAAGAGCAATAACTACAAGCAAACTTGTAGGTATCAGAAGGATGGATTGATCGAGAAAAAGACTTAATACTCCCGTCAATAAGATCATCGCTAAAAGAAAATCATAATACTTATGATTTTCATACCCAAGATCTTTCTTCCACTGTTTCACCGTGTATCTCCCGCTTCCACAGGTACGGGTACTTGTTCTATAATTTCACTTACCACTTGAGAATTCGTTTTACGAATTGAACCCTCCATTGAAAGGACAATGCGATGTTCAAAGACATAAGGAGCCAGTTCTTTAACATCCTCAGGAGTTACATAACTTCTCCCATTGAGTAATGCTTTTGCCTGACAGGCTCTCATAAAAACTAAGGCTCCACGAGTGCTTACTCCTAATTCAATATCGTGATTATGCCTGGTTAAACGTACAAGGTCCAATAAATAATTCATCGTATCCTCAGCAATCGTCATTTTTTTTACTTCTTCCCGCAAAGTCAGAATATCCTCAATATGAAGATCAGCCATTAACGTATGCATAGGTTCATCCATTTGGTAGGTACGCAGAATGTTTCTTTCTTCTTCGGCTGAGGGATAGCCCATATCTATCTTAAACATGAATCGATCGAGTTGGGCTTCTGGTAAAGGGAAGGTCCCCTGACTGCTCTCGATTGGGTTCTGAGTAGCGATTACAAATAATGGAGGAGTGATTTGTAACGTTTCTCCATCTACTGTCGTCTGTTTTTCTTCCATAACCTCCAAAAGACTGGACTGAGTTTTAGGCGTGGCACGATTTATTTCATCAGCCAATAGAATGTTCGTCATAACAGGGCCTTCTCGTAATTCAAATTCCTGAGTTTTCGGATTAAAAAATTGAATCCCTGTCACGTCACTGGGAAGCACATCCGGTGTAAATTGGACACGGCTGAACTTACCATCCATGATCTTCGCAAAACTCTTGGCCAGCTTTGTCTTACCTGACCCTGGAACACTTTCCAGCAGCACATGGCCATCTGCAAGTATTGCTGTAAATAACAACTCTATAACATCTCCCTTTCCTAATATCACCTGGTTAATGGATTCGTGCGCTTTCTTTACAGCCTCTGCTTTTATACCCAATCTTCATTTCCCCCTTATGTATATATACCTACCTAATCGTAACACATTTCTGATAATTCTATATGTGAACAAAAAACAACCTGTTCTCTAAAGAACAGGTTGTTTGTAAAGGGATCGTTATTCAGCTGTCCATTCATCAATGACATCCTGGTGTTCATCGATCCAGTTTTGGGCACCCTCTTCAGGTGTGTCTGCTTCGTTTAAAGCAGCCATCAGACTACCCAGCTGCTGGTCATCCATCTTAAAGTTGTCAAACCATTTTACAACTGTAGGGTTGTCTTCTTCCAAACCTTTACGGGCAGCATATGAAATATTTTCTGATTCACCATATACACCTTTTGTATCTTCAAGGAACTTAAGATCCATTTCTGCAAATACCCAGTGAGGTTTCCAAAGTGTTACCACAATTGGTTCTTCATCTTCAATGGCACCTTTAAGTTCTGTTGTCATTGTTGGGCCAGATGAAGCGGCCAGTGAATAGTCCAAGTCGTATTCATTAATGGCATCTTCCGTTAAGGACATCAGACTTGCACCGGCGTCAATTCCCACAATTTGTTTCTCATCTAATGCATCTGTCGTTTTTAAATCTTCTATCGTATTAATGTCTTCCATGTATGTTGGTACTACAAGGCCTAATTCTGTACCTTCATACCATGTTTCGCGCCAGTCAATATCTTCTTCATACTTATCATAGAAAGCTTTGTCTGTATTTGGGAGCCAGATTTCCATCCCAATGTCTAGATCTCCAGAAGAAAGGGCTTCATATAGGAATCCTTTTTCTACTTGTTTAAGCTCCACGTCATACCCTTTTTCTTCTAAAACAATTTTCCACATATTTGATACGGCTACGTTTTCAGCCCAGTTGTTCATACCAATACTGATAGAACCTTTTTCTTCAGTAGATTCACCGTTATCTGATCCACCATCACCATTTCCACCTTCAGCGTTCTCGGAGTCGTCTCCTCCACCACAAGCGGCAAGTACAAGCACGATACCTAAGAATAATGCAGGTAGCCATTTACGTAAATTACTCATTAAAATCCTCCTTTAGTATATTCCCTGATGACTTTAGTCTTGATTATATTTTCGTATTATAGCATAAACAATCTCAAGTTTAAACAATTTTAACTGTACAAATATTCTTTTCAGTTTTTACTAAATTAGTTTTAAAAGCTTGATATTTACCTCAGGACATCCAACATTTGGATGTCCTGAGGTAACAGTATATGGCATTTAATTATTTGATTTTTTGTGAGCGCGACGGTCAGCTGCTTTACTTCTTTCTAGAGCTTCCATATCTTCGCGATCGGCAATCTCTTCAGAAAATTCAACGTCAATACCCGGGTGCTTCTGATCTGTAGGTGTTTGAGGAAGTCGTTGTTTTCTCTTCCCTTTTCCACTGTTGTGTTCATCTCTTCCCATTAGCAATAACCCTCCTTTTGGTTGATCATTTCTATTATTTACAACTAAAATCTTTACTATTCTCTGGTCATATTAAAATGAAATAAAAAAACCCCAGGACCATCCATTTTCTGGATGACCTGAGGTGCTATTTCTTTCCATATTAATGCTGCTGGATAGTCTGTGTTTTCGAAATGCCTCTAGTAATTGAGAAACAGCTTGAAGCTAGAGCAAGAAGAATAAACAGTCCACCAACTGTAGCGTTATGAATAACTGAACTCTGCTCAATTACGATACCGCCTATAGTTGAACCTAAAGCAATTCCTAAATGAAGAGCAGAGTTGTTCAAACTTTGCTGGATATCAGAGGTTTCAGGAGCAGTGACTACTAGGTAGCTTTGCTGGGCCGGTGTGATTGCCCAGCTTAGGGAACTCCAGAAGACCATGACAATCAAGAATAAAGGTAATGAAAAAGTAACATAAGGAATGATAAAGATTGCTATAGCAAATAAAACAATAATACCTATAATGCTCTTTTCCGATCCCCATTTGTCTGCGGCCATACCGCCTATACCGCCACCGGACACTGCTGCCACACCAAAAATAAAGTAAGCAATACTTACCCACGCTGGATCCAGCCCTAAAGTCGTTTTTAAAAAAGGTGTCAGATACGCATATAAGGTCAGATGACCTGTTAAAAACAAGAAGGAGGTCATCTGGGCAGAAAAAATTTTCTTATCTTTCAAAGAGTGGATCTGTTCCTTAATTGAAATCACGGGCTTAGGCTTAATTCGTTCCAAAGAAAATGCCACAGCAATCATAGAGACTAATGTAAGGATCGAAATAAGTAAGAAAGGAACTCGCCATCCAAACGCATTACCAATGGTTAGACCTATTGGCACGCCCAAAACCAGTGATCCGCTAATTCCCATAAAAATAATACCGATAGCACGTCCCCGGTATTGATGCTCACTAATAGCAGACGCAATCGTGACTCCCAGAACTACTAACAAGGAACCGCTTGCTGCTGTCAGCACTCTTGCCGCCATAAGAATACCGTAAGAAGGACTCCAAAAAGCTATCATATTTCCTGTAAAAAAGATGAATAATGTCCATAACATTAACTTTTTTCTTTCTATTTTGGCTGTCGCTGTTAAGAGTATGGGGGAAGCCAAGGCAAAAACTAGCGAAAAGATTGTAATTAGTAATCCGGCCTGTCCCAAAGAAATACGTAAATCAGCAGCAACCAGGTCCAAGGTGCCGCCTATAATCAATTCAACCGTACCGACTACAAAAGCAACGATAGCCAGCATATAAACTTTTTTATTCATTCTTCTAAAACCCTCTCTAATTAGGTTACCACTACAATAGTAACCACTTACCTTTACAAAAACAAGAGAAAATATGCTAGTATATTTTACGCAACAACTTATTCCATGTATTCTTTAAGCAAGAAGGTATGGACAAGGGGAATCTATTATGTTACAAAAATTCGGTTTTACTCAATACGAAAGCCAAGTTTTTGAAGTATTATCCGCAAGTCATCAGCCCATGGACGCAAGCACGATTGTTAGATTTTCTCAAGTTCCCAAGTCAAAAGTTTATGAAGTGCTAAATCGAATGGTTGAAAAAGGACTCATTCTAAGTTCTTCCACGGATCGAAAAAAACTTTATAATGCTGTTCCGCTTGAAACAATTATTGAAAACCTGACAACTGAATTTGAAGCTAATGTGGAAGATCTTAGAAATAAGGAATACACCCACACTCCGATAGACGATCGTGTATGGACAGTCAAAAACAGCAGAACAATCTCGTCTCTAACAAAAGAATTAACGGAGAATGCGAACTCCAGCATTTACATATCAGGTTGGAATGAGCATTTAAAGGCTCTCACTCCACTGCTTGAACAGAAAAAAAATGAGGGTGTTACAGTAGAAATGCTGTCTGTAGGTGAACTGGAGAGTTCCATTCCACAAACTCATGTGTTAATACCGAATGAAGGACATGAAGCTCTTGAGAGATATCAATTATTGATAGTTGATGAGAAGGAGATATTGTTCGCAGGGATTGAGCAGGGGGAGTGGCAGGGGATCCAAACACTATCCAGATCTCTTGTTAAATTTTTCACTGAATTCTTTTACCACGACGTAGCCCTTACCGAAATTACAAAAAAATATGAAAACACTCTTATGGAGGATGAAAGTATCAAAAAAATCCTTATGAAACTGAGGTATTAAAAACACCTCCGGCCTCCTATCTTCAGGAGTACCCGAGGTGTAATCATTATACCTTTTCAACTATATAAGCTTTTTTCTCACGGAAATATTTTTCTCCGTCCTCAGCAGAATGTTCAAAGAACCCTTCAAATACGTCTACAACTTTATATTGGCGCTCAGGATCAGTAAACAATTGTGATTCATTGTTTGACAGAACAACCACATCGGTTGTAGAAACAAAGCTGTCTAATTCTTTTGCTAAATAGTTTTGACCTACTTCTACATTACTTAAACGATGTTGTGTCATTTCTTTATTCCACCTTTCATATATGGACGGTTTCCCCTTAAGTTGAGCTGTAAAACATAAGAAAGCTAATGAATACAGAATGATAATTAGAAAAGAAATTGCAGGCTGTATCTTATATTAAAATAATGCGAAGTTATCAAAGGGAGAGTTTTTCAAGATGTTCTTCCGGTTAGGTGCGGAAGATGACGCCATTACCTCTACTTTCAAACCATGGCAAACTAAGGCTGGCAAAATCAACAAATAACACTATTCGAACGTTCAGTTTGTAAAAGTCAAGCCGAAACTAAGACAGGGCAAGCTCCCTTTTATACCTAAGGAACTACGGGAATGTTCAATACGCTGAATTTAATAGAAGAGAAGCGGGTATATGTGTTAAGAAAGTAAAGGATTCATTACCTTCACAGCCTGACGTTTAATCCAGAAATGGATATCAACATTGCCTAGTTTGATCAGCAAACGAGGTGTAAAAGTATGAAAAGAGATTGAAAATGAAGGAATCTCTTGAAGATCATTTTCAATCCAAATAAAAAAAGAATGGAAAGCAAAGACCGGTCTCATGGTGTAACCTGTGATTATGATATAAAGAAGTCATATCAACTGTCTTTTATTACGACTTAGTCTTTTTAACAAATAGAGGTGTAAACTTGTTAGAATATAAAGTATTTAGTGAAGAACATACAAAACCATATGTACTTCTACTTCATGGAATAGGTGGAAGTGCCAATATCTTTTTCCCTCAAATTAAAGAATATAAAAAACATTTTAATGTCATCGCTATACATCTGCGAGGACACAAGGGGTCACCAAGTGTTTATTCAAACTCAAGCGCATTTTCTTTTAAAGAAGCGGCGAACGACGTTATTGAGGTTATGGATCAATTACGAATTAAGAAAGCGCATTTCGTTGGGGTGTCTCTTGGAACGGTTATCATTCACCAGTTGTTATCCATGGCCCCTAACCGCGTAGAAACTGCCGTAATGGGGGGAGCCATAACAAAAATGAACCTTATATCCAGGCTCCTTCTCTCTTTCGGAAAGCTAGCCAAGAATGTGATGCCATATTTATGGCTGTATTCTTTATTTGCACGAGTGCTGATGCCTAGAAAAAACCACAAAGAATCAAGGAATGCTTTCATAAAAGAAGCTTCCCAAATGAAACGAGCAGAGTTTTTAGGTTGGTATGATATAGCTCCTACGGTAGACACTACCTTTATGGATGTAGAAAAAACTGCTGGATCCATTCCTAAACTTTACCTCATGGGCAGCGGAGACCGTATGTTTAAAAAAGATACATGGAAAAATGTAAAGAATATGCCTAATACAACATGCCTTTTCATTCCTAATTCCGGACATGTCGTAAACTTGGACACCCCAGAGATTTTCAATAACTGTTCAATCTCCTATATGAAAACTAAAGGAAACATTCATGGCTCCCTATTAGAAGAAAAGACTTGAATTATTAGTTCACTAAAGGAGAAAGAGGTCCGGCAAAGCGGCTCTTTCTCCAATAAAAAGGTCATCCTGTGAATAAAATCAATTAAACTGAAACTATGTTACCTTTAAGGATATTACTCTTCCTCCCTAAAGCTTTTTAAATAGATAACAAACGTTTCCGATACAGCAGTATTATTAATTCTATTAATAATTTAGGAAATCGCTTAGGGAAAAACTTTCTCAAGTAAAACTTATAGTACGCTTTCTTCAAATCAGGCCAGTACTGACATTCATTAGGTTGAGTGAACCTTACCACATCAATTAGTACTACTTCGTTATTTCTAGTTAGCATAATATTTCTCAGATGTATATCACTCGGTGTTAAGCCCCGACTCCTCACATATGTTAATACTTCATCAACTTTACGTACCATCTCTGGAGTAATTCGTTTTCCAGTTCTAAGACAGTCATAAAAAGTTATACCTTCCACATACTCCATAATTAAATAGCCATCTCCAACTTCTTTTAAATGTGGAAAAAATACTCGGTTGGATAAACGATTATAGACCTCTGCTTCTCTGAATGCTAAATGCTGATGAGAAGGATAAAAGACTTTGATCACCTGATTGATGTTCTTCATTTTAAAAACGGCCGCACTGCGCCCCTGACCTACACACTCTAGTTCAACCGGAAAACTTACAATACGGTTATCTTTAAAAACAATTTCCTCGACCAGATCTTCTATCTTTTTCATAGTATCCCCTCTATGGAAAAACGTTTATTTATTACTCCCTATTATACCGGAGTTCACAAAAAAAGAATGAACTTTGCTTGTTCATTCTAAATTTACGCCACTATATCATTTTAGTGCTCAAATAAGAAAGCAGGAAGTCTTTTCTTCCTGCTTTCTTATTTGAGCATTATTTATTTTTTTCCATAAGTTCCTTCTGGGCTTGTCTAACTAATTCTTTTACCATTTGTCCCCCGATTGGTCCGCCGATCCCGCCAGCGTCCCGTGCACTTAAGTTTCCGTTATCATATCGGTTTAATGGTATGCCTTTTTCTTCTGCGACTTCAAACTTTGCATTTTCAGGAGTCTGGCTTTTCACCAGTCTTTGTTTCAAATCATCGAGGCCTTTTTGTGCCTCTGGAACTAATATCTTATTTTTTCTTGCCATATAAATAACTCCTTATTTCTTATACTTAGGAAAACGCTCTCGTGAAAGAGGTTTGCCTTCATGACTTATTACATTTCCATGCTGGTCTAATTGATCGATGTTACCGTCGATCGTTCCTTCTGTCATCGTGTCTGAAACTTGTTCGTGAGTGACTGAAAGCCCCTGCGATGTCTCATCATTTTTTTCGTAATCAGCCGGCTCATAACTGCGTTCAGCTATTTCTTCTATTTTTTGTTTTTTACTCAAGATAAATACCTCCTTTACTTGCTCTTAGTTTCTGCTCCTTTATTTAAATTCATTCGATGTCCTTTAAATGAAAAATTAGAGCGTGGATAAAATTATTTTTATCATCCAAACTATAGAAGGAGGTGTTAAACGATGAGCAAGAAAAGTAATGCCAATAAAAGAAAGGCTCCTAAAACGGTGAACCCTCAAGGTTTGACAGAGGATATCGCCGATCAGCAGCCAGATTCCCAATTTGAACAAAAAGCTAAAAAAAGTAATACTAAACGATAAAAGCTGACGCTTGCCCGTCAGCTTTCTTTTAGAAACCATGAAACTAACGAGATCGAAGGTTTTTCGTCATACATTTGATAAATGGTTTGAGAAATACGGATCGGATCTCCAAAAAAGAACCGTTCATAAAGTGTCTGTCTCGAACCGAACGAGCTCATGGTCAGATCCCATGCTAACCTGAATAACGCTACCCTATCCTTGCCTTTCCAATCCCCGGCTTTCAAGTAATGGTTTAATTCTTCACCTACACTTGAATCGAACGTTTCTTCTTGAGGAATAGTCATTAATCCGCTTGCACCTAGCAGTTGAATGATTTCAATCAATCGAGGGTACAATTCCTGAGTTTGATTAATCGCTACATATAGAGGCTCAACAGAGGGTACCATTGTTCCATTATTGTCCATTTCAGCCTGGCATTCTGAATAGTGGAGCAAAGCCTTTAAACTCTCCAAACCTTTTATAATTTCAACCACTTTAGCCTGAACATGCTGATAATCCCCTATATTAATGGTTGCCACAATTTGGTGAGCGATGCCTAACAGAAACTCTAATTTAACAATTTGTCTGGAAATAATCTGGTGGAGCGTGAACGGGACGAATTTACCTTTCTTATAAAAATTATCAGCCGCTCGTATATTATCATGCAGGAATACTCTCTCCCACGGAACAAGTACATCATCGAATATTACAACCGTATCCATTTCATCAAATTTAGAAGAGAGGGGGGAATTATAAGAGGAATGGCCATTACTGAAGGATTCCCGGCAAATATACTTCAATCCTTTAGTATTGCTGGGAATTGAAAAACCATAGGCGTGAGCGTTCTCTTGTATTCCGGGGGCAGAAAAAACAATGATTTGATCTGTCATGCCGCCCTGAGTGGCCAGCAGTTTTGCTCCTTGAATGATTAGCCCCGCTTTCGTTCGCCTCACGATACGGGCATTCGTTACATCTTCATCAAGAAAAGCCAGTTTCCCACGATTAGTCTGAGGATTTACAAACGTGTGCGTAAAGGTAAGATCTTGTTCACGCGCTTCCTCATAAATGGATAACAAACGATCCGGATAACAATTAGTTTCCCCTTTTAATAAATCTGCCGAAGCGGCAAAAGATGCAAGCACTGTATTCATATAGTCAGGACTCCGCCCTAATAAACCGCCGGAATGGCGTGCCCAGCATTGAATCATCTTTCTTCTTTTTTCAAGATCTTCTTTTGTTTTCGGAATTAAGTAAGAGGTACCAATCTTATTTCCAGTGGTATCTGACGTGAAAGTCAATTCTTCTGTATGATCAGGATGCAACTGCAAATCATAAAGCTCACCCTGAGTCTGGACTACTCCCTTAAATGCAGGATGACTTGATATTCTTCCCGCAACCCGTTCTCCGTCCAGCCAAACTTCAGCGTTTATCCGATCCACTCTTTCCTTGTACTCATCACCTGATATAGCAGGCATGTAATCACTCCCTTTGCTTCGTACACACAAAAACAGTAGATAACATACCTTATTACTTTGCGAAGATTATGTGAAAAATTTCCTACAAAAAGCCCACCTATTTAAGGTGGGCTTGAAGGTTAGGACTGAGATACCGTCTCCGTCGTAAACTGTTCGGATTCGGTAGAGCCTTTTAATGCCGTAGTGGACGACGTACCTCCTGAAATAATTTGAGCTACTTCATCAAAATAGCCGGTTCCTACTTCCCGCTGGTGGCGGGTAGCTGAATATCCGTAAACCTCACTGCTGAATTCCGCTTGCTGTAATTCAGAATAAGCTTCCATTCCGCGGTCTTTATATTGTCTCGCTAATTCGAACATACCATGATTAAGCGCGTGAAAACCTGCAAGAGTTACAAATTGAAACTTATAACCCATCTCACCAAGTGTCCGTTGAAAACTGGCAATTGTCTCGTCATCCAGTTTTTTCTTCCAATTAAAAGAAGGCGAACAATTGTAGGCAAGCAGTTTCCCAGGAAATTTTTCATGAATGGCTTCTGCAAATCTTCTTGCTTCTTCTATGTTTGGTTCCGAGGTTTCACACCATACTAAGTCTGCATAAGGAGCATAAGCTAACCCTCTTGCAATGGCCTGATCTATCCCCGCTTTCGTTTTATAAAAACCTTCTGCTGTTCTTTCTCCTGTAAGAAATTCCGCATCACTTCCATCCACATCACTTGTGATAAGATCCGCTGCATTCGCATCTGTTCGCGCTATAATAATAGTAGGAACGCCCATTACGTCCGCTGCAAAGCGTGCAGAGATTAAATTTCGAACAGCGGTTTGAGTAGGCAGCAGAACTTTTCCGCCAAGGTGGCCGCATTTCTTCTCTGAAGATAACTGATCTTCAAAGTGAACGGCCGATGCTCCTGCTTCTATCATTCCTTTCATTAATT
The DNA here is from genome assembly GCF_000284515.1 of Halobacillus halophilus DSM 2266. Lineage (GTDB taxonomy): Bacteria > Bacillota > Bacilli > Bacillales > Halobacillaceae > Halobacillus > Halobacillus halophilus. Next base: position 2,918,899 of record NC_017668.1, read on the forward strand.
CAAAAACGTTCAGCTGTCCCCCAAAACCCGCTTCTGCATCCGCAACAATAGGGGCGAACCAGTCAATATCATGCTTTCCTTCCATATGATGAATCTGGTCTGCACGCTGCAATGCCTGATTAATTCTTTTTACTACCTGAGGCACGCTGTTTGCAGGATACAAGCTTTGATCCGGGTACATGTGTCCCGACAAATTAGCGTCCGCTGCTACCTGCCAGCCACTCAGGTAAATAGCCTTAAGCCCGGCTTTTACTTGCTGCATAGCCTGGTTACCGGTTAAAGCACCCAGAGCGTGAACATAGTCTTCTTCATGTAGAAGGTTCCACAATTTTTCGGCACCTTTTTCAGCGAGTGTATGTTGGATATCCATAGACCCTCTTAATCGGATAACGTCTTCCGGCTCATATGGACGCAACACACTGCTCCAACGTTCTTCTTCCTGCCACTTATTTCTTAGTTTTTCTACTCTCTCATTCATCATTCCGCTCATCCCCCTCAAGATAACTGCTCATAAGCTTTAATGGTTAAAAAGTCTTCAAACTCATCATTTCTAATTAAGCTATCGAATAGTTTTTCAGCTTCTTTATAGGGCCTCTTTTTGAAAAAATCCTCCCCTACTTCTTGCCGGATAGCCTCCATTTCTTCTTCTTTTAACTTATCGTAAAGTTCAAAAGTAATTGTACGTCCGTCATTCAATGTACCTTTTGGATGACGGATCCACTGCCAAACTTGAGCCCTTGATATTTCAGCTGTTGCAGCATCTTCCATCAAATGATGAATCGGCGCAGCTCCTGTACCAGCGAGCCATGAGGCAATGTACTGAATCCCCACATTAATATTTGTGCGTAATCCCTCTTCGGTAATTTCCCCTTGAGGAACTTCCAGTAAGTCTGCTGCTGAAACTGTAATCTTTTCTTTCGTTTTACTGATTTGATTGGGTTCCGGCATTTCCTCATTGAATACGTCCATAGCCGCCTGAACCATTCCAGGATGAGCCACCCAAGTCCCATCGTGACCGTCCTGAACTTCTCGTTTCTTATCAGCTATTACTTTTTGAAAAGCAGCTTCATTCTTGGATGGATCATTTTTTACTGGTATTTGAGCTGCCATCCCCCCGATCGCAGGAGCGCCACGTTTATGACAAGTTTGAATGGTCAATAGCGAATAAGCACGCATAAATGGAACGGTCATCGTTACTTCTGAACGGTCCGGAAGTATCATTGATGGATCATGACGGAATTTCTTTAAGAAACTGAAGATATAATCCCAGCGTCCGCAGTTAAGACCTGCCGAGTGTTCCTTTAATTCATACAATATTTCATCCATTTCATAAGCGGCGAGGATCGTTTCCAATAATACTGTTGCTCTGATAGTGCCTTGAGGAATGTTCATGTAGTTCTGAGCGTAAACAAAAATATCGTTCCATAATCGCGCTTCCTTATGATTCTCCAGTTTAGGTAAATAAAAGTATGGACCCGAACCGTTCTTTATAAGCTGTTTAGCGTTGTGGAAGAAATACAAGCCGAAGTCAACCAGGCTTCCAGAAATCGCTTTATTTTGATAGGTTAAGTGCTTTTCCTCCAAGTGCCAGCCTCTCGGTCGTACCATAAGTACAGCAGTTTGTTCGCCCAGCTGATACAATTTTCCTTTTTCATTTTGAAAAGTAATGGTTTTCTGAATCGCGTCCCGCAAATTAATCTGCCCGTGAATCGTATTCGACCACGTCGGCGAGTTGGCATCCTCAAAGTCTGCCATAAATACTTTTGCTCCAGAATTCAGACCATTAATGACCATCTTACGATCAACGGGACCGGTAATTTCTACCCTTCGATCTTTTAAATCTTTTGGCAGATCACTTATCTGCCAGTTCCCTTGGCGGATACATTCCGTTTCTTTAAGAAAACCTGGTCTTTCCCCGCGATCTAACTTTGATTGAATTTCTTCCCTTTTTTCTAATAATTGCTTTCGTCTCTCTTCGAAGTGTAGATGTAAAGATTCTAGAAAATCCAGAGCTTCTTGGTTTAATATTTCTTCAAAACCTGGATCAAGGTGGCCTTCCACCTTGATTCCGGATAACTTTGTTTCCATTACGAACCCCCTCTTTTTGTTATATATAAGTTATATAATATATTATTTGTTATATAACAGTAATGGCATAATTTCATTCAGCTTTCTTAGATAGACACCGATCGCATTCCATCATGTAAGTATAATGATGACCCTTCACCTCAGCACCACATTGCGGACATGGAACAGAAACCGTTTGATTTTTCTTATTCATTATTAAATTCCTCCTTTTTTGTATAACAGTATTATTAACCTTTAACTGTTATGATACAGTTTACGATGTAATAACTTGTTTTGCAACAGTTTTTTGAAAATTCTATACAAATAGGCAGATGATGTAAAATAGATCACCCTCAAAACCCGGGAAATATCGGGTTTCATTAGCTATATGGATCTCTAAATTTTCAACAGCCTAAAAATGCCTGCCAAGAATGGCAGGCATTTTATTAAGCAAAAATTTCGTGTATTTTCTTTACTTCCTCTGAAGATAGCTCTACATCCAGTGTTTTTAAGTTGTTTGTTACTTGGTCTACTTTTTTAGCACCCGGGATCACAGCATCAAGCGAGTCCTGAGTTAAATACCAAGCTAGCACAAGGTTTGGAACCTCTACATTTTTAGAGTGTGCTATCTCTTTAAGCTGCTCGACTTTCTGCAAATTCTTTCTATATTCTTCGCCCTGGAACAACGGGTTTTTGGCACGAAAATCACCGAATGTTGTATCTTCGTTATATTTCCCTGTTAGCAGTCCAGAAGCAAATGGGAAATAAGGTACAAAGGAAATTCCATTCTCGGCTGTGTAAGGAAGCATCTCCTTTTCTGCTTCTCGTTTAAACAGATTGTATTCTCCCTGAATTACGTCTACATATCCATCTTTATCCGCTTCTTTCAACTGATCGACTGAAAAGTTCGACACTCCTATGGAACGAATTTTACCTTGATCCTTCATTTCTTTCAAAGCTCCCACAGCTTCATCTTTTGGTGTATGATCATCTGGAAAATGTATATAAAATAAATCAATGTAGTCTGTCTGAAGACGATCCAAACTTTCTTCCACAGCCTTTTTTAGAAAAGAAGGCGAGTTGTTAAAAACAACATCTTCCCCTTTAAATTCATGTGCACCTTTAGTGGCTAGTACGACCTCCTCACGGTTTCCCTGCTCTTTGATAACTTGACCAACTAATTCCTCAGAACGTTTTGGACCATAAATAAAAGCTGTATCTAAGAAGTTCATATTATGCTCAAGCGCCGTACGCACCACATCTTTTCCAGCTTCTTCATCAAGATTCGGATATATGTTATGACCGCCTACAGCGTTGGTACCCAATCCTATTGGATTGACGGATAAACCTGATTTGCCGAGGTTCACCAATTTGTCCATTATTCTCATCTCCTTTATAAATTCTTCTATTCTCATACCACGTTATTATAAAAAAGAAACACCACACTGGCTTTTAAGCACATCCACTGAAACTATTGAAAAAAGAGTGACTTCCACGCTTTATATCGATTATAGTTAAAACAGATTGAACACTTCACATAGGAGGGATCAAATGAAATATCAAGTCACCCCATACTTCACCTTTAATGGTGATGCTGCAGAAGCTTTGGACTATTACACTCAGGTCTTTCAAGGAGAAGTTACTGCCAGACAAACCTTTGGGGATGCTGATTTTGAAACACCTGAAGGTATGGAAAACCGCATCATGCATGCACATTTTCAGAAGGATAGCTTTTCCTTTATGGTTTCAGATTCTTTTCGTGAAAACTCCATAACTATAGGAAATAATATTTCCCTGGCGCTTGAACTTGAAAATAAGGATGAGATCCAGATTCTTTACGATCGTCTGAAAGAAAAAGGTATAGTACTTATGGAACTACAAGACACATTTTGGAATGCTACTTTTGCAAAAGTAAAAGATCACTACGGAATCATTTGGGATTTAAACTACTCTCATGAATAACAAAAAAAGAGCGGCTCGAAAGTAGAGCCGTTCTTTTTTAGATCTCTAAATGTTTTGTACAATTAAACAATTCACAAGACCACTGACCTTGTTCTAATGTAACTTCTGTGATGGAAGTATTTTTCATATGTTCTTTACGTATTTTCACAGGATCAAGTTCGCTTACTAAATGACTGATTAAAGCACCATGACTAACCACTAAAATATTTTTCCCGGTATTTTTTTTCACCAGCTCATTAATGACAGACATCCCTCGTTCCTTAATTCTTTCTTTTTTCTCAATTCCTAGGTCGAGCTCCCGCCAGCCGCTTCCCCATTTTTCAATTCTTTCTTCCTCAGTTGTTCCTTCAATTAGACCGCCGTCCACCTCCTGCAGGCGGATATCATAACTGATTTCCAAGCCCAGCCGATTGGAAATAATCTGTGCCGTTTGAGCAGCTCTCTTTAATGGACTTGTGTATAACACTTCCCATTCTTCTGTATGTAAACGCTCCGCAAGCTTTTCAGCATCACTTATTCCTTCTTGGTTTAAAGGTATGTCCGACTTTCCCTGAGCACGTTTTTCTTTATTCCAAGGTGTACTTCCATGACGGATCAATCCTATTTTAGTCATTTTATCTCACTACCTCCTTATCATTGCTCTGTAAAATCTCAGGGTTAGTAATTAAAGAAAAGCTCCCGTTTGTTTAAAACTCAGTTTCGAGACATTGGAGGAGTGGAAGGTCCTCCGGGGGACGATTTCGCTTTCCGCGGGCATGAGGTGAGCTTCCTCGGGCTTAACAGCCCTGCGGGATCTCACCGATCATGTTCATCCCGCTCTTACCCTTTAGGAAGTTGCAAACGTCAATCATGTCCTAAACGACATGTAGTGCTCTCCAGCTCCAGCACCTAGCGGCTAGTGAGACTTCCCTCACTTCTGTACGATAAGGCAACATCGAATCGCTCCGCTCTTCGTGTTTTCTTTATCTCCGCCAGCTCAGTCCAGTCCATACGCCGCTGAGCAAGGTGCTTACGCTTTTAACCTAGGAGTCTACATCGTCCCCCCTCCGTACCTGCCAAATCAGAATCTCGAAACCATTTAAGACGTCGATGGGTTGATGAGAAAAAAGCATGTAATCATGACGCTATTTTTATTCTGTAACGATGTGAAATAGCCTGTCATAAAAGCATTTAGGACCGATTAAAAAGGAGAGCATTCTCTCTTATAAAAGCGTCCGTTATTCTCACTCGGCTGGGTTGGTGGGGAAATGACGAGACTCCCATGGGAGAGGGAACTAGGTGAGATCCCGCAGGCAGTGAAACGAGCGAGGAAGTTCACCGTTCCCCCATAGGAAAGCGAGTTATTTCCCCACCATCCCTATACCTATTAAGTAACGGACCCCGATTTATATCGAAACTGAGTCTTACACAATCCGGATCTATTGCTTAATAAGACTTTTATCAAGAATTAACACCACCGTTTAACAGCGCCAAATATTATAAAAAAGGGCAGCTTACAAAGCCGCCCTTTCAAAAAATATTATTCCAAGTCTGCGTCTGTTACTGCTCCTTTTGCTGAAGAAGACACTAATTTAGCATATTTTGCTAAGATACCTGTTTTATATTTAAGCGCAGGTTTTTGCCATTCTTGTTTTCTGCGTTTAAATTCTTCATCAGAAACATCAAAGTTAATTTGCTGCACGTCACTGTCGATGGTAATCGTATCTCCTTCCTTCAGAATACCAATAGGTCCTCCAAGGGCAGCTTCCGGAGCTACGTGTCCAATCACGAAACCATGTGATCCCCCTGAGAAACGTCCATCTGTAAGCAAGGCCACTTTACCTCCAAGTCCTTTTCCAACGATCATAGCTGTAATGGATAGCATTTCAGGCATTCCTGGACCGCCTCTAGGACCAACATTTCGGATGACGAGCACGTCTCCCTCTTTAATTTCGTCATCTACGATAGCCTTTGTAGCTTCTGCTTCACTATCATAAACCCGAGCAGGTCCTTCAAATCGGCTGATCTTTTGACCAGACATTTTTGCGACCGCCCCTTCAGGTGCAAGGTTTCCTTTGAGAACTACAAGCGGCCCGTTTGGTTTAATCGGTTTATCCAAAGGAAGAATTACTTTCTGACCTTCTTTTAATGCTGGAGCTTCTGCGAGGTTTTCAGCCACAGTTTTGCCTGTAACTGTGAGACAATCTCCATTCAAGAGTCCGTTTTCATGTAGAAGCTTCATAACGGCTGGAACACCACCACTTTCATAAAGGTCCTGCATGACATATTTTCCACTAGGTTTCATATCAGCTATATGAGGGACCTCCTGGCGTACTCTTTCAAAATCATCCAGCGTCAAATCGACTCCTGCCGAATGAGCCATCGCAAGCAGGTGTAGGAAAGCATTCGTGGATCCTCCTAAAGCCATTACAACTGTAATCGCGTTTTCGAATGCTTCTTTAGTCATAATATCTCTAGGGTAAATGCCCTTTTCTAAAAGATCTACCACTAATTCTCCAGCTTGTTTACATTCTTGCTCTTTATAATCATTCACAGCAGGTGTTGAAGAAGAACCAGGGATACTCATTCCAAGAGCCTCTACAGCCGAAGCCATTGTATTGGCAGTGTACATTCCTCCGCATGCACCTGCACCTGGGCACGCATTACACTCTACCTTATGAAGTTCTTCATCATTAATCTGACCTTCATGATACTTACCAACGGCTTCAAAAGAAGATACGATATCAATATCCTCCCCATTCAGCTTACCTGGTTGAATAGTCCCTCCATATACATAGACGGAAGGAATATTCATACGTCCTATGGACATTAAACATCCAGGCGTGGTTTTATCACATCCTCCAATCGCCACAATACCGTCGAGACGTTCAGCATTCGTCACGGTTTCAATTGAATCTGCAATGACTTCACGGCTTGGAAGAGAGTAGAACATTCCTTCATGTCCCATAGCAATTCCATCGGAAACCGTAATCGTGTTAAAAATCATAGGAGCTCCGCCATTATCACGGGCGCCATTTTTGGCTTCGCGAGCCAGCCGATCAATATGTACGTTGCAAGGCGTAACCTCACTCCATGTACTGGCAATTCCAATCATCGGCTTTTTGAAGTCCTCGTCCGTAAAACCTACAGCTCTAAGCATAGAACGGTTAGGGACACGATTAACTCCTTCACTGATGACTTTACTATTAATTCTTAGATCTTTTTTGGATTGATCCATCTCCTGCACCCCTTATCTTTTTGTTTGTCGATTTTTGAAACAACTTATTATGATGATACTAACTAGGATGATTAAAGGCAATGACTTTTCTGAAAATATAAAACTTTCTTTTAATATAAAGCGCTTTCTTTTTTGGGCAACTCCACATTTGATGAATAATTTGGTAAACCATCAAAATCTGCACACATTCTTCGGAAATTCGTTACAAATTTCATTCTCAAAGTATGATAAAATAAGGAGCATGTGGGAAATACGGAACGTAAATGACTTTGTAAACTTTTTACCCAATTGACATAAACTATGTGTAGATAAGTTTATCCTTTAACCCTTCAATTTATTTAAGGGATTTAAGGCAGAATTATAGAAAAACAACTATAAATGGGACTGGTGTTCATGGAAACTAAAGAAAAAATCTATAATAAATTATTAAAGCTTGTTAAAAAAGACAACGTGAAGGTTAATGAGAGGTTAAAAGACCACTTATATACGAAACTTGGAGGCAAAGCTGATTTTTTCATTACTCCGACTACTTTTCAAGAAGTTCAGAACGTAGTCAAGCTATCCAACGAAGATAATATTCCTTTCACTCTGCTTGGGAACGGTTCCAACCTGATTATTAAAGATGGAGGGATTCGTGGAATTGTTATTAATTTAAAACACTTAAACGATATATCCTCTGAAGGCAATACCGTGGTCGCCCAGAGCGGTGCAAGGATTATTGACGCCTCCAGGCACGCCTTAAAGCAAAGCCTTTCAGGACTTGAGTTTGCCTGTGGTATACCGGGGACGGTTGGTGGTGCATTGTATATGAATGCAGGAGCCTACGGCGGTGAAATCAAGGATGTCCTGGATTATGCATATGTAGTAGATAAAGAAGGTAACCTTGTGAAAAGACTGGCTTCCGAATTGAACCTTGATTATCGTACGAGTAACATTCCTGAGAATGGAGACATTGTACTCGAAGCCACTTTCAACTTAAAGCCTGCATCTTATGAGGATATTAAAGCTACTATGGATGATTTAACGTTTAAAAGGGAATCCAAACAGCCCCTTGAATATCCTTCGTGCGGCAGTGTATTCAAGCGTCCGCCTGGATATTTTGCCGGCAAGCTAATTCAGGATAGTAAACTTCAAGGAACGAATATCGGCGGAGCTGAGGTTTCAACGAAACACGCTGGATTCATTGTTAATAAAAATAATGCCTCCACTACGGATTACATTTCTTTAATCGAACACGTCCAACGAACTGTGAAGGATAAATTTGGCGTAGATTTAGAGAGAGAAGTTCGAATCATTGGTGAAGACTCTGACTAACTAAAAAGGATTCAGTCTGTGGACTGAATCCTTTTCTTTATTTTACTTCTTTAAAACTCCAGTTCCTCACGATCCCTGAAAAACTTCCCATTTGGTCCGTCTTCTTCTAGTTGAGCAAGCCAAAGAATCCCTTCCATTGCCTGCTCCGGTTCTCGCTTAGCTTTTTCTCCCCCTAGATCCGTTTTAACCCAGCACGGGCTCACTGAGTTCACTTTTATATTTTTTCTTCTTGCTGCTCCTGCAAATAATCTAGTCAGTCCATTAAGCCCATATTTAGAAGCTTTATAAGCTCCCGCCATGGGCGCATCCATCGCCTTGTTAACACCCATTTCTGCTGCAAGGTTAACAATGCGGCCATAATTATTCTCTACCATAACTGGCATCAAAGTACTCATCATAAAGTAAGGTCCAAAATAATTGGTCAGGTAGATATCTTCGAATGTGACGGTATCAATTTCCAATATGGAACTTTTCTTATCTGAAAAAATCCCTGCATTGTTTATAAGTACGTCAATTTTTCCATCTTGTTCTATAATTTGATCTTTCACTTGACCAATCTTATCCGGCTGAGCAACGTCGAGGAAGATATAGTGCACGTCCCCCCCTTCTTCTAGCAGTTTTCCTGCTGCTTTCTCCCCTTTTTCTTCATTTCTTGCCCCTAGCCACACCTTAAACCCCTGCTGAGCAAGCTGCCTGCAGGTCTCAAATCCTAATCCGCGGTTCGCACCAGTCACGATTGCAATTTTAGACATTCTTCTCCTCCTTCATCACATGGTGTTATCTTTATTCCCATAATGAGAGGATAGATGAACGTTGCAATCGATTTTCGATGTGCCTTTGGGCGTAATAAGCCACCTTAAGCTAAAAAAGACTAACCTATCCTAAAAAGTCAGTCTTTCTCAATTTATTCAATCTGACAATAACACCTGGTATATGACACTCATGGTTTCCAGTTCTCCATGCCTAGCATGTAATCTCCCATTCTGATCAAACCTTTTTGTGATTGCATGTCAGCGTAGAGCAGAGAGTACAGTCAAAGGATCCAGATTTATCATCATTTAATTGGAGCAAACTAACACAACATAATAAAAAAAACGGTCCTACTGACAGGACCGCTTAGTTATCTCTTATGACATCCATTTTGGAGGAGTGTTTTTCTCCCAGTAAATTTCTCCAATAAAGTGGTGTTTGGTAAAGTTATCCTCGCTTAAGTGATAATGAAAATTGAACCAGTATCCTTCACCAGGCCGTTTATCACGACGCACGTGGAAACGGGCCTCTTCTTCATTGGTTCGATGATTATATAAGTTAAAAATTTTCTCTCCATATCCCGGAGTAAGCTGCTCTGTTATTTCATAATAGGGAGCTTGTTCATCAGATTTAGTAAGAAGCATCCCCACGACTTCTTCAATTTTAGGAAGAATTTCTTCCGTCATTTCAGCATCAATTTTATCAAGTATTTTAGGTCCCATTTTTGTAATCGTTTGTTCTTTTGCCTGGGCCATAATAATATCAATCGGATCTTCATCCTGCTTTTCTGGTTCCTTAGAAATTTCCTCACTAAGAGGTTTCTCCTCAATAGATAGAGGTAACTCTTTTTCTTCACTAGAATCTTCGGAAGTCACTTCTTTTTCTGCTGACTCAGCAGCAAGTTCTGTCGGAGGTATATATAAACCTAACGTAAGTACGGATATTAATATAACAAATAATTTTCTGCCCCATAATTTCATAAAAAATTAACTCCTTTATTTAGGCTCCTCTTAGATTTTATCATTTCAAACAGGAAAGTCTATATGGAAACGCAAACAATTTCGAATATTTAATGAAGATCAGGATAAGTGTTCAGCTATTTGACTTTTATGTACATGGTTTATTTATCAAGGGGCACCCTTAAAGGTGAAACCTACTTTATTATTTAACTGGAGGAAAAGTCATGCAATCTCAAAACCAAACGCAACCAAATCAGGCTATGCAGCCTAATATGGCCCCGAATCAGAATCAAAATCACGGCGGTCATGAATTGTTCGACGCTCACGAGGTGATAGCTGGGATGATCAGCATGCTGGATCAATATCAGATGTATGATCAGCACATTCAAGACCAGGAATTAAAAGACATGTTACACCGTCAATCCACTTTCGTTACCCAGATGTACAATACTGTTGTACAAAGCTTTCAAACTGGGCAGGATCCAAAAATGCCGACCCAGCAATATAAGATGCAACAGAACAACAATGCCGTGTATGGTCTTAAACTTGGGCAGCCTAAAAAGCCAAACCAGTCCGTTCAAGAGCTTTCCGATCAGGGCTTATCTGCTTATATGCTGGGCCAGACTAAATCGTTAGCTTCTCTACTAACCATGACGGCCCTGGAAATGACAAACCCTGTTCTTCGTCGTGTCATTGCTGACAGTGTCCCTAACTTCATTGAGATGAGTTATGAAATATTCCTTTATCAAAATAAAAATGGATACTATCAAGTCCCTCAATTAAACCAACAGGATATGAACCAAATGCTTCAAAGCTATCAGCCGGCTCCACCACAAACGCATTAATAATAGCAAGAAAGCTGGAGGCTGATTTCTCGCACTCCAGCTTTTTTCATCTTCTCTAGACAAACACACTTCCTCCGCTCCTTAAATATGCTACTTGTAACCTACTGTTAAGGAGGGCGTGCAAGTGAAATTATTAACGAAAACCTGGATAGAGGAACATTTACCTCATTTAGCCTCATGGAAACAAAGCGCCTTTAAAGATTTTTCTACCATGATGAATGAAAAAGAACATCTCTACCCTTGTGTCCCAGGTAAACAGGGGTTTAACTCTGACTCCCTACGCTTTGGTTTTGCAGATAGTCCTGTCTCACCTCATGCACACAAGCAAGCAGCTGAGTATTTAAGACAATACAGTGAAGTTTCAAGAGGCACTGGAAAATACGCATCCCTTGTTCTATTCTTCAACACAGAAAAACAGCAAGGGGATATAGAGTGCTATCAGGATCTCTTTTGGAAGATCTTAAATAATATTCATGCTTATGACGAAAAGTCCTGGCCTGAACACATCCCTTTAGATCCTGCTCAAAGCGCTTGGGAATTCTGCTTTCATGGAGAACCTTACTTTGTTTTTTGTGCAACTCCAGCACATCTAAATAGAAAAAGTCGTTTTTTTCCTTATTTACTTCTTGCCTTTCAGCCCCGCTTTGTATTTGATGAGATCAATAGTGAGACCTCTCAAGGCCGAAAGTTAAAAAATATTATTCGCACGCGCCTGAAAAACTACGATAATGCCCCCATCCATCCAGATTTAAAATGGTACGGAGAGGACACTAATCTCGAATGGAAGCAATATTTTTTAAAAGACGATAATTCCTCTCTTTCGAAATGCCCTTTCAGCGGGAATAAGCCAACTCCACCCACCAGGGAATGATAATTCAAAGGAGGGAAATAGTATAAAGAGATATATAAAGGAGTCACCGATCATGAAGCTGCCCATACACTGTTGGAATGAATATGATGAATTAAAGACGGTAGTGGTCTGTTCACCGTCTGTATTAGAGATCCCTGATCAACAAACGGCTGAAAACGTTCAATGGCTGGAACCTTTTGATCCAGCAAAAATAGTTCACCAATTCGAAACGCTGGTTCACTCAATGAAACAAGAAGGCGTCCAGGTTATCGATTATTCAGAATACTTATCACCGGAGGACCGATACTTTAATCAACAGCTAGTTAGCCGAATCTTTGTCCGGGATTTAGCTTGTGCATTTGGTCGTACCCTTCTTCCCGGTAAAGCCGGCACTTCAATGAGAAAACCTGAATACGCCCATAGCCATAGTGTATTTCAAAAGTGGTGGGATGAACGTACATTTCCACTGCAAGCAAATAATAAGTGGAATTCTTTGGAATATGGAGATGTCATTGTATTAAGCGAGGATGCTGTTTTAATTAATGCCGGACTACGGACCAGTATGGAATCTATGGATGATATACAACGTCAAATCAGAAGAGCAGGTTTTTCAGAAATCGGCGTCATCGACTTGCCACGCAGGCCCGATACACTCCATTTAGATATGAATTGTAATGTAGCAGGTGAACGACTGCTTCTAACTAAGAATTATCTACGCTATTTTCCTATTGAAGTTCTGGACGGCCAAAGCCGTTACTGTATGTTTCATGAATTCATTGAACGTCATGGATTTACAGTAATCTGGACGGATAAAGTTAATAATACTGTTCCTGACATTAATTTTCTTACCCTTAACCCGGAGACTATACTTGTAAGCAAACAACTGAACAGAAAGATTATTCATCAATTTCCTGATCTGCGCAAAAAAAATCTAATTGAAATAGAAATCTCCGAATTAGAAAAAGGAGGAGGAGGAATCCGCTGCATGACTCTTCCGTTGGAGAGAAGGTAAATGGACAAGCCCGAGATATTTCTCAATAAAACTTTCAAGCCAGGCAGGGAAGTAATTCCTGCCTGGCTTGATTGCCTCTAATTAAATTCTTTATTTAGTGAAACAAAGATCTCTTCCACACTTTTCCCTACACTGGATTCCACGGCAGCAAGATAAGCTCCTTCCAAAATCGGGGCAGAAGCAAGATGAACATTCTCAAAACCAAGCGTCTCAATCGCCATCTCGGCATTCATTTGAGCACTTCCAATATCATAAAAAACAATTGTTCCTTTTTCATTGTGTATGTTTTCAATAGCCGTTTGTATCCGCTCGAAGTTGGTACCAATTTCTCCACCTTCCAAGCCCCCGGCTGCTTCCACAGGGATTTCCCCCACTACCTGCTGTAAAATTTCACAAATTCCCGCAGCAGCTTTTTCACTGTGGGAAACCAGTACAATTCCAACATGTTCCATGGCTTTATTCGTCTCCTTTTATACAGTCTGCAAGGGCTTCAAATACATAGTATGAGGACATGGCTCCTGGATCTATATGACCCTTTGACCGTTCTTTTAAATAAGAGGCCCGTCCTTTTGTTGCTACAAGATCTTTAGTTGATTCCATGGTGGATTGTGCGGTATCAAGGATAAGCTGACGATCAAAATCCTGGACTTCACTCATTTTGTCTGCTAAAGGTTCCCATACATCGAGCATCGTTTTTTCTCCGGCTTCTGCTTTTCCACGCTGTTTAATTCCAGCTACGGCCTCCTTCAGCGCTGAAGAGAATGTTTGAAAATCAACGTTTTCTACACCTTTTACTGCAGTCGACATTTTTAAGAATACGGTGCCATATAAAGGACCAGAAGCTCCGCCGACTTTAGACATCAGTGTGGTGGCGACGTCTTTCCAGACTTCGGATACATCTGAATACTCTTCTCCAGATATTTTATTTACTGCTTCTTGAAAGCCACGGGACATGTTAATCCCATGGTCTCCATCACCAATAGCCTGATCCAGTGAGGTTAGTTCATCTTTATGGTCCTGAACTTTTTCGTTAATTTTGTGAATCCAGTCTAGAGCATGGCTGACTTCCAACTTCATGTGAATACCTCCCTTTTACACTTTAAATGCTGGTGCCTTGGACGGTTCATTTAGCAGTTCTTTTAATTCTTGGTCTACTTTTAATAAGGTGACCGAACAGCCTGCCATCTCAAGCGAGGTCATGTAATTCCCCACGTATGTCTTATAAACGTTTATTCCTTTATCATGCAGATGATCTTGTACTTTTCGATTAACGATATAAAGTTCCATTTCGGGAGAGGCTCCCAGTCCATTGATCATAACCGCTACCTCATCTGAACCGGTAAGACCTAAATCCTCAAGTACTAAGTCCGTCAATTCTTCAGCAATATCATTTGCTGAGCTAACCGCTTTTCTTTCAGTACCTGGCTCGCCATGAATACCGACTCCAATTTCCAATTCATCTTCATTAAGCTCAAAATTTGGCTTACCTGAGGCCGGCATTACAGGCGGCTTAAGAGCCACACCCATAGAACGCACATTAGCTACTGCCTTGTCAGCCGTGGCTTTTATTTCTTCCAGTGAAGCCCCTGTCTCAGCTTTAGCCCCTACTAATTTATGGACAAATACGGTCCCGGCAATTCCGCGGCGCCCTGAGGTAAATGAGCTGTCTTCTACTGCCACATCATCATTAACAACAACTTTCTCCACTTCGATGCCTTCTGCTTCCGCAAGCTCTGCCGCCATTTCAAAATTCATAACATCACCGGTATAGTTCTTAATGACAAGAAAAACTCCGGCACCGCCGTCGACTGCTTTTATCCCTTCCAATACCTGATCCGGGGTCGGTGATGTAAACACTTCTCCCACTACAGCTGCATCCAGCATTCCCTGACCAATGTAACCCGCATGAGCTGGTTCATGACCGCTTCCTCCACCGCTTACAATACCTACTTTATTTTTTACGGGAGCATCTTTCCTAACTAAAACTGTCGTATCCTGCACTCGTCTTACATCATCCGGATAGGCAGCTGCAATTCCATCCAGCATTTCTGTTACGACCTGATTCGAGTCATTGATTATTTTTTTCATCATGCTCTTCCTCCCTGGATTGAACTATCGTATAAATCACATCATGGACAGGTCCTTCTTTATAGAAAGACCTGTCCCAATGACTACTTGTACTCTCTTGTTGCGGCTACTGCTTTCTTCCACCCGTTATAAAGCTCGTCTTGTTTATCTTGTTCCATGTCTCCAGTAAATGTGCGTTCATTTTTCCATTGTTTTTGAATACCTTCTTTATTTTCCCAGTAACCCACGGCCAGCCCTGCAAGGTAAGCGGCACCAAGTGCTGTCGTCTCCTGGACCTCAGGGCGCTCCACAGGAACTCCAAGAATGTCACTCTGAAACTGCATTAAGAAGTCATTTTTCACAGCCCCACCGTCAACTCGCAATGTTTTTAAGTTAATTCCCGAATCCGCGATCATCGCATCCAGTACATCCTTCGTCTGGTAAGCAAGTGACTCTAAAGTCGCACGGACAAAGTGAGCCTTGGACGTTCCACGTGTTAATCCAAAGACCGCCCCACGTGCATCACTATCCCAGTAAGGTGTACCAAGTCCTACGAAAGCAGGTACAAGATAAACCCCGTCAGTAGAATCGACAGACACTGCCAGATCTTCTGTTTGAGGAGCACTTTCGATCAATTTCAACCCGTCCCGCAGCCATTGAATCGCTGAACCAGCTACAAAAATACTACCTTCAAGAGCATATTCCACTTTGCCATCGATTCCCCAGGCTAGCGTCGTGAGAAGTCCATGCTCTGACTTCACTCCTTCTTCGCCTGTGTTCATAAGCATAAAGCATCCTGTCCCGTACGTATTCTTTGCCATTCCTTTTTCAAAGCAAGCTTGTCCAAAGAGAGCGGCTTGCTGGTCGCCTGCAATTCCTGCAATCGGAACTTGATGACCAAAGAAGTGATAATCGACCGTTTTTGCATAAACTTCTGAGGAAGGTTTCACTTCCGGCAGCATGCTCTTTGGAACGCCTAAAATATCCAGAAGCTCTTCGTCCCACTTTAAGTCATATATATTAAACATGAGCGTACGGGAAGCATTAGAGTAATCTGTTATATGCGTTTGTCCACCCGATAGTTTGTAGACAAGCCACGTATCGATTGTGCCGAACATTAAGTCCCCATTCTCGGCTTTTTCACGTGCGCCATCCACATGATCCAGAATCCATTTCACCTTGGTACCTGAGAAATAAGGATCTAATAAAAGGCCGGTCTTATCTCTGAAGAGATCATTATGACCCTGAGCCCTTAACTCTTTACAAATATCCTCTGTTTGTCTAGACTGCCATACAATCGCTTTATAAACTGGTTTGCCCGTGTGTTTATCCCAGACCACTGCCGTTTCACGCTGGTTGGTTATACCTATTCCTGCAATTTGGTCGGGCTCAACATCAGACTTTCTTAATACATCTGCCATACAGGCCAGAACGGAAGTCCATATTTCATTCGCATCATGTTCCACCCAGCCTGGCTTTGGGAAAAACTGCTCAAATTCCTTTTGCGCGGTTTCCACAATTGTTCCTGCTTCATTGAATAATATAGCCCGGGAACTTGTCGTTCCCTGGTCAATTGATAAGATATACTTGTTTGTCATCCTAATCTCTCCTTCAACTTTAGCTTATTTTTTCTTCTACTTGCTCGGCTACCGTATGCTCTTTTTTCAATTCAGAGAATGCTGCACCAATTAAGATGATAGCTACAAAAACGCTAAGTGCCCAAAACAAGCCTGTAAATTCTGCTAAGAACATGGCGCGATAAAATACCGCTCCGTAAATTCCGCCTAAAATAGGGCCAACTACCGGAATCCAAGCATAACCCCAATCGGAACTGCCTTTTTTAGGTATGGGCAGCAGAGCATGTGCAATTCTCGGACCAAGATCTCGAGCAGGATTAATAGCATATCCTGTCGCACCTCCCAGGGACATTCCTATTGCTACAATTAGTAATCCTACAATTAAAGGATTTAGTCCTTCTGTGAATTCGTTCGCACCGATAAACATAAGTCCCATCAACAGAACGAAGGTACCAATCATCTCACTTACTAAATTGGAAAATGGACTGCGCACAGCAGGATCGGTTGAGAAAACAGCAAGCTTTGCTCCCTGGTCTTCCGTGTCTCTCCAGTGAGGAAGGTAGTTCAAAAATACAATAACTGCACCAATAAAAGCACCGATCATTTGAGCTGTAATATATACCGGCACTTTACTCCATGGGAATTCTCCTACTGCAGCAAACCCTAGAGTTACTGCCGGGTTAATGTGGGCTCCTGTAAAACTGCCGACAGCGTAAACTCCCATCGCTACAGCAAGTCCCCACCCAATGGTTATAACGACCCAGCCTGCCCCTTCAGCCTTAGAATTTTTCAGCACCACACCACCGACCACACCTCCACCAAATATAATCAGAATCATGGTGCCAATTAGTTCCGCCAGAAATTCCGACATGTTACTCCACTCTCCTTCTTTAATTCAAGATGACAAGGTAACGGGTGTTCTAAAAAAAAGACTCACACTGAAAGACGTACGTATCCCAAAGGATGTACTAGTTCAGTGTGAGTCTCCATGTCTCCGTCACAACGTTAACTTGTTAGTTATAAACTTACTTGATTGTGAAAGCGTTGTCAATATTTTTCTTAATTTTCACTTTTTTAATGCTTTTTGTCGTATGACATTGAAACCTTATATTTCCCGGAAAATAGTATTCAAGTAAATCTTATGCAATGGATAGTAAAGGATGGAAAGCCTAAATTACTATATTTAAAAAAGGCTAAAGTCTATCCAATAGACTTTAGCCTTTTTTAAAATATAATATAAGAACATAAAAAAAACCACCAATTATGTATTGGTGGAGACGGTGGGAGTCGAACCCACGTCCGGAGATATCGGCACTCGGGCTTCTACAAGCGTAGTTGATATATTATAATTCGCTTCCTCTTCAGCCTATCAACAGGCTTCCGAGGAGCTAGCCTGATTAGTCTCTTCGTTTTTCCTCAGGCGGAGGAAAAACGCGTAGCCCGTTTCAGTTTGAGACCCTTCATCTGCCACACGGGCAATGCCAGGAAGGATCAGCTATAGACTGCTTATGCAGCTACAGCTAGGTTATCGTTAGATTCGCCAGTTATATTTAGGCAAATGACGTTTAACGAGACGTCGCCTCGACTCGCAACCCGAGCTCGACCTATCCCCGTCGAATCCGTAACGTCCCCGTTAGGATTAAAGGATAGAGCATCAAGCTCTAAAATGATCATCGCGTTTAGCGACAATTATTATTATAGCATAATTATAGCATTTTTCAAGGGAAGTGTCTATTTCAGACTATCCTTAATCGCACGATCAATTTCACGTTTTTGCTGCTTACGCTTCAGATCCTCACGTTTGTCATATTTTTTCTTACCTCTACCTAACCCAATCAATACTTTCGCTACTCCATTTTTTATATACATTTTCAAAGGAACGAGCGAATACCCTTTCTGCTGGGTTTGACCAATTAATTGATTAATCTGCTTTCGATGCAGGAGTAACTTTCTCATACGTGTTGGATCGTGATTGTAGATATTTCCCTGCTCGTAAGGTGATATATGCAGATTATGCAAGAATACTTCACCATTGTTAATACGGGCAAAGCTGTCTTTTAGATTAACACGTCCATTACGTATAGACTTGATTTCCGTTCCTTGCAGAACGATCCCGGCCTCGAAAGTTTCTTCAATTGTAAAATCATGACCTGCCTTCTTATTTTGTGCAATTGTCTTACCATTTCCTCGTGGCATAGCGTTCTCCTCCTCTTGTGCGCAGCATCTATTGTACCAAATAACCCCGGTGTTTCCAATTTAAACACGGATCTGGACGGAAGCAAAATTAATGGACTTTTTAGTATATTAATGAGAATATAATTCTGGAAAATGATCAACAAAGGAGTTTCCTGAATGGAACAAGTTATGAATGTCCAGCCTTTAACACATAAAGACCGACCGGCACTTGAAGCCATGGATACTGGAATTGAAGATGATTATGTCCTACGAATTTTTGAAAGACTAATTGAATCTGATAGTCATGAGATTTTCGGTCTTTTTAGAGAAGGAAAAATGTTAGCAGTAGGCGGCTATAGCTTATTTGGCAACGGTAAATTTGCCATGCTGGGCCGTTTACGAAGTGACCGGCGGATGCTGATGAAGGGAAATGCTACCGAACTCCTGCAGCCAATTGTAGACCGGCTTTTCCGAGATCCTCAGGTAGCCTGGGTGGGAGCAAATACTCATCTCCATAACCTTGCCGCCAGAAGAGTCCTGCAGAAATTATCGCTTAAAGAAGGTCCTGTACTCCATTTCTTGACCCTGAGCTCTCCGGAGCTATTAACCGATCATAAGCCGGGTCCTGTTTGGGAGGAAGTAACCAGCCTTCAGCATAAAAAGGAGTTACTCAATTTAATAAACGACCCTGGTGTTTTCCCTTTTGAATGCTACTATCCGCTACCTTATGATAAAGCCTTGTTTACTGATCAATATCTTGAAGAATCTTCTTTTTACCAAAAACCTGATGCCTCTCGATTTGTAATCGTAAAAAATGACACAAAAAAATTTGATTACTCCCATGTGAAATATTTCTGGGACGATCACTATAACCAATCTGGTTTCTTTGAAACGATTCTTCACCACTGGAAACAGCATCCTAATAACGCAGGCTGCTGGATTGATTTCTCAGCGGAAGGGTTTAAAAAAATTCCGGATTTGTCTCCTTACTACGTTCAGGAACCATGGATGTTATACGGCAAATGGAAATAGGATACCACTACTTGAAAAAACGCGCGAAGCAACTCGCGCGTTTTTATTTTACTTCTTTTTTTTGCTGCCTTTTTTCGGTACACCTTTATTTCTATAAAAAGGTTTATTACCCTTTTGCTTGCTCTTTTTCTTTTCTTTTTTCTTATCCGGCCCTTTAGAATTAATCTGTTTTGGCTGGGCAGGACGTTTACGTTCTTTTCTCGGCTTCATTCCATCAATTTCAAAGTCAACAACACGCTCGTCAAGATTCACATTGGTTACTCGAATGGTTACTTCATCCCCAATCCGAAACACGTTGCCCGTACGTTCACCAATCATAGCAAATTGTTTCTCATGGAAATGGTAGTAGTCATCAGTTAGTGTACTCACGTGAACGAGACCCTCAACTGTATTCGGAAGTTCAACAAACATGCCAAAGCTTGTTACAGAGCTGATTACACCTTCATATTCTTCCCCAACCTTATCCTGCATAAATTCGGCTTTCTTCAAATCGTCCGTTTCACGCTCAGCATCGACCGCTGCTCGTTCCATTTCGGAAGAGTGTCTAGCTATTTCAGGCATCTGGTCCTTCCAGTGTTTACGGGTTTTATAATCCAGCTTATCTTCCACCAGATACGTGCGAATCAGACGGTGGACAATTAAGTCAGGATAACGACGTATCGGCGAAGTGAAATGAGTGTAGTAATCAGTAGCTAAACCAAAATGGCCCAGGCTTTGAGGGTCATATTTAGCCTGCTGCATGGACCGCAGCATCAATTTTGAAATAATCATGTCCTCCTGTGTACCTTTCACTTCTTCTAGAACTTTTTGAAGGGCCTGAGGATGAACATTATCTGCTGTTCCTTTTACTGCATACCCAAGATTAGCTACAAATTCAAAGAAGTTTTGAAGCTTGCTTTCATCTGGGTCCTGGTGAATTCTATGAATGAACGGAACATCCATCCAGTGGAAGTGCTCTGCAATGGTTTCGTTAGCGGCAAGCATGAATTCTTCTATTAAGCGCTCCGCAACTGACCGTTCCCGAAGTTTAACATCAACAGCTTTTCCTTCTTCGTCTACAATGACTCCGGCTTCTTTAAAGTCAAAGTCAATAGCACCACGGTCCATACGTTTGCCGCGAAGGGTTTTAGCCAAAGCAGCCATATCACGGAACATAGGCACCAGGTTTTCATATTTCTTAATTAGCTCTTGATCTTCGTCCTCAAGAATTTTATTCACGTCTCTGTAGGTCATTCGTTCATTGGTTTTAATTACACTTTGAAAGATTTCGTGTTCTACTACGTCGCCACTCTTATTAATTTCCATTTCACAGGAAAGGGTAAGCCGGTCTACGTGCGGGTTTAAAGAACAAATTCCGTTAGAAAGACGGTGCGGAATCATAGGAATCACACGGTCTACTAAATAAACACTTGTAGCACGCTCTCGAGCTTCTTTATCAATCGGAGAACCTTCATCCACATAATACGTGACATCCGCAATGTGAACACCAAGTTTAAAGTTCCCATTATCAAGCTTCTTAACTGTAACGGCATCGTCCAGATCTTTAGCGTCCGCACCATCAATCGTTACGATTGTTTCGTCCCGAAGGTCGCGTCTGTTTTTAATTTCCTCTTCACTTATCTGATCTGGTGTTTCTCCAGCCTGCTTAAGAACTTCATCTGGGAAACCCACTTTAATTCCGTGTTTATGAATAATAGAGATGATATCAATCCCCGGGTCATTCTTATGGCCAAGTATTTCTACGATCTCCCCTTCTGCACTCATGCGTTCTTCCGGAAATTTCGTTATATTTACAATCACTTTATGGCCATCAGCGGCTCCATTTGTCTGCCCTTTAGGAATAAAGATATCATTAGGGATCCTTTTATCATCGGCTATAACAAAACCGAAATTCCGGCTTGATTCGTACGTTCCGACTATTCGTGTAGTTGCTCGTTCTAATATACGAATCACAGTGCCTTCTGGACGATTTCCTTGCTCATCTCTTTTTTCAATTCGAACCATTACTTTGTCATTGTTCATGGCTGAATGAAGATCAGAATGATGAAGGTAGACATCATCTTTGTCTTCTTCATCTGGTATGAGAAAAGCAAAACCCTTTGCATGCATCTGGATTCGGCCTCGAATAAGGTTCATTTTCTCAGGAAGACCGAACCTGTTCTTTCTGGTTCTTACAAGTTCTCCTTCTTCCTCCAACTCATTCAACGCTTTCATGAGGTCTTTGAATTCATTGGTTTCTTCAAATTCCATCGTTTCTTCTAATTCTTGTACAGATAATGGCTTAGATGCCGTTTCTTTAAAAAATGTTAATATTTGTTGTTTTAAGTCTGTGCTCAATTTGTATAACCTCCTCTAAATGTAAAGGCCAAAGATTCTGGTGATTAGGACCAGTCCAATGATTCAAGAAATTCAAGAATATCCTCATGGAGCTGTTCCTTTTCTTTCCCCATTGTAATGACATGGCCAGAGTCCTTGTACCATTTTATATCTTTTTGGTTGGATTCCACTTGTTCATAAATATAGTTTGCGCTATCTTTGTTAATCATTTCATCTTTTTCTGCTTGTACTACAAAGGTTGGCGTGTAAATCTGATCCACTTCATCATGAACTTCGTTAATAAATCCGCCTAATTGCTTAAACATTTCTTCTGATTCTTTTAATAATTCGTCTACCTCTTTATTAATCGTTTCCTGATCTTTCCCCTCAAGCTGCTTATACTGCCGTGCTTTTGCTTCAAACCCACGGGTTAACTGCTTTTCATTATCAAAAAACATAGGCGAGCACATGGTAACTAAGCCTTTTATCGGCTCAGAATAGGCAAGCTTCAACCCCAGCACTCCTCCAAGGGACAGACCAGCCACGGCTATTTTTTGATAACCAAGATCTCGCAGATGGTTCAAGGAAGCTTTTACATCCGTCCACCAATCTTCAGGTCTTGCATCAATTAAAGCTTCCAATTCTTTACCATGACCTCGGTATATCGGACCGTGACTCGTGTAGCCGTGCTTTTGCAGAAATCTTCCGAGCATACGGACATCAGCGGAATGTCCTGTAAAACCATGTAATAATAATACCGCACGCTCTCCTTCTTCAAACGTAAAAGGTTGTGGTTGTTTAATCTTCATATCATTCTCTCCTTACTTCATCTATTTCCTTATTTCCTATTTTCATTCTTATAACCCTGTTTCCAGCTTACCAAAATTAACTCTCGGCTACTTTTTTTGAGCTTATATGACAAATTATACTCTTCGTGTAAATACTTATCGATCATAATAAAAAACCGCGCTAAGAGATCAGCGCGGTTCTACTTTCGCATTCTTTAACCTAAAATATAGGCTGACAAGAAAGCCAGGACAAAAAATAAGACACCTGTTACGATTGTAGCTTTATGCAATACAGCATCAATTCCTCTAGCCTTTTGCTTACCGAACAATTGCTCCGCCCCACCAGATATAGCTCCTGATAGTCCGGCACTTTTTCCTGATTGCAACAGCACTAGAACAATTAAAGCTATTGTATCAATAGTCAATAAAGTTATCGCGAGTGTTTCCATGTTGTGCCAACACCTCCTATGAACGTACAAATCACTAGATTAAATGTAGCATAAAACCATTATAGCATCAAGAAAATTTAAACTCTCTACTAGCCTCTTCCTAGAGGTGATCGTCCAAGCCTTTGCGGGATAGATCATGTAAAGCGTGGAAGGATAAGTTGAAGGTTTATTATAGAAATTGATTGTTTTTGATAATTTTTGAATGTTTTTGCTTGATTTATGTAAGGGTTTTCTTTATTATAGGTATTGAGATAAAGAAAGGAGAGGTGCCTATGCTGACTCCAGAACGACATCAGATCATTTTGGAAACCGTCAAAAAATATCATACGGCGAAAATTAAAGATCTGGTGCAATCAACAGGAGCCTCGGAATCCACGATTCGCCGTGACTTAGACCAATTAGAGCAGGAAGGTCTACTTCGCAGAGTCCACGGTGGAGCATCTCTAAGAGCTTCAGCGAGCGACGAGCCAAGCATGGGGGAAAAAATCACAAAGTACCATAAAGAAAAAAATGCTATTGCCAGCTATGCGGCTTCACTCGTCAGAGACGGTGATTGCATTTTTCTCGATGCAGGCTCCACAACCTACGAAATGATTTCTTACTTATATGGTAAGGACATTACAGTAGTCACAAATGGGCTCGATCAACTCGATAAACTCACTGAGTATCAAATCAAAACTTATGTAGTTGGCGGTTATGTAAAGCATCGGACAAGAGCCGTGATTGGCACAGTGGCCATGCAGAACCTTCAACAATACCGATTTGACCAGTGCTTTATGGGGACTAACGGTATTTCCTTAAAGGAAGGTTTTTCTACACCAGACCCTGAAGAAGCTGCTATTAAAAGCACAGCTTTATCTTTATCTCAGGAACGCTATGTTTTAGCTGACCATTCTAAGTTTGAAGAAATATCCTTTGGAAAATTTGCCAATCTCGACGAGGCTTACATTTTGACAAATTATGAAGGACTGTACTTAAACAATTACAAAGAAAAAACTAATATAAAGGTTGTGACCGCATGATTTATACGTGCACACTGAATCCGTCCATTGATTATGTAATGAATGTGGACGAATTCAAGCCTGGAGACCTGAACCGTGCAACCCAGACGTTTTACTATCCTGGCGGAAAAGGTATTAACGTTTCCCGGGTAATGGCAAGACTAGGAGTTAATACAATTGCCCTGGGCTTTACAGGCGGGTTTACCGGTGAATTTGTTAAAGACTTTTTGAATAATGAGGAAATTAATCATCAATTTATCGATACCGAGCAAAATACAAGGGTGAATGTAAAGTTAAAAAGTCAGCAAGAATCGGAGATCAATGGTCCTGGACCCATATTATCCTCTAAGCATCAGGAAGAACTTCTCGAGCAGGTACGAACTTTGACTAGCGAGGACACACTGATCCTTGCGGGGAGCGTGCCTTCTTCTTTACCAGAAGATTTTTATATAACCATTGCCGATATGTGCAGTAAGAATCGCACTAAATTAGCTGTCGATACTTCTGGAAAAGCATTAAAGCAGCTGGTCGGCCGCCCTATCTATTTGCTTAAACCGAACCACCATGAATTGGGTGAATTATTTAACGTAAGCATTGATTCTATGGAAAAGGCTGCGCATTATGGTAAAAAGCTTGCAGACCAAGGTGTTCAACACGTGATTGTCTCCATGGGTGGAGATGGTGCTGTATATATAGGCCCTGACCAGCAGCTCTACTCCAACGTTCCTAAAGGCCAGCTGAAAAATTCAGTCGGCGCGGGTGACTCTGTAGTTTCCGGGTTTCTTGCATCCATGGCACAAGGAAAATCGACAGAAGAGGCTTTCCGTGTTGGTGTTGCTTCCGGGAGTGCTACCGCCTTTCAAGATGATTTATGCACCGCCGAAGATGTAGAGGAGCTTTTGGAAGAAGTTAAGATTTCTTCATTAAATATAGGAGGGAAACCTAATGAAAATCACAGAATTATTGACTAAAGAAACAATTCTGTTAAACATGACCGCTTCTTCTAAACCGGAAGCGATCGATGAACTCATTGGAAAGCTGGATAAAGCCGGTAAGTTAAATGACCGCGATGAGTTTAAGCAGGCTATTCAGGCTCGTGAAGATCAAAGTACCACGGGTATCGGAGAAGGAATCGCCATCCCACATGCAAAGACAGGCTCTGTAAAAGACCCTGCTATCGCATTTGGACGATCTCAAGAAGGGTTGGATTATGAATCGCTGGATGGCCAGCCGACAAATTTATTTTTCATGATTGCTGCTTCTGAAGGGGCCAATAATGCTCACTTAGAAACATTATCACGTCTATCTTCATTTTTGATGGATACTAATTTTCGTTCTAAGTTGGAGCAAGCGAAAACGGAAGACGAAGTGATAGAAGCCATTAACGCAAAAGAAGCTGAAGAAGATGGAGACGACGAAGCTGAAGAAAGTACTTCGGCTGGAAAAATCTTAGCGGTTACCGCATGCCCGACAGGAATTGCACACACCTATATGGCAGCTGACAAATTGAAAGCAACTGCAAAGGAAATGGGCGTAAATATTAAAGTGCAGACTAATGGTTCCGGTGGCGTTAAAAACCGTCTGACCAAAGAAGATATCGCTGAAGCTGATGCCATTATCGTAGCTGCTGATACAAAAGTTGAAATGGAACATTTCCAAGGCAAACCTGTTATTGAAGTACCAGTAGCTAAAGCCATTCACGAACCAAAAGAATTAATTAACAAAGCGGTCAACAAGGACGCTCCTGTCTATCAGGGCGGTGGAAAAAACCAATCCGAGGAAACAGCGGAGAAAGGACAGCGTTCCGGTATTTATAAACACTTAATGAACGGTGTTTCCAACATGCTTCCGTTCGTTGTCGGAGGTGGTATTTTAATAGCCATTTCCTTCTTCTGGGGAATTGAATCCGAAAACGAATTTGCTCAAATGCTGAGTACTATTGGCGGAGGAAATGCCTTCTTCCTTCTTGTACCAGTACTGGCTGGTTTCATTGCTTCTAGTATTGCAGATCGTCCAGGCTTTGCTCCTGGTATGGTAGGTGGTTTGATTGCGATTACGCAGACATCTGCTGAAGGTGCTGGAAATGGTTCTGGTTTCTTAGGCGGCTTAATAGCCGGTTTCTTAGCAGGTTATTTAACTTTACTCATTAAGAAGCTTCTCGAAGGACTACCTGCTGTTTTAGATGGTTTGAAAACCGTACTCTTTTATCCGGTACTAGCTATTTTTGCAACAGGGATGATCATGTTGCTGATCAACCCAGCTCTAACAGGTGTTTATACTTGGTTGTTTGATCTTCTTGATAGTATGAGCGGCACCAACTTAGCTCTGCTCGGAATTATTGTGGGAGGCATGATGGCTGTCGATATGGGCGGTCCAGTCAACAAAGCAGCTTATACGTTCGGGATCGCTGCACTTGAAGCCAATAATTTTACTTTCATTGCTGCAGCTATGGCCGGTGGAATGGTTCCGCCACTAGCAATGGGACTTGCTACTACTTTCTTTAAAAATAAATTTACAAAACAGGAACGCGAAACTGGAAAAGCAGCTTACCCGCTGGGAGCGTTCTTTATCACAGAAGGAGCTATTCCATTCGCAGCGGCAGACCCTGCCCGTGTGATTCCGTCTATGGTTGCCGGAAGTGCTTTAGCTGGTATGCTGACGATGTTGTTTGGTATTGGACTTCGCGCTCCTCATGGCGGCGTAATTGTAGCTCCACTTGTAGAAGGCGGAATTACTCAAATCATTCTTTATCTGGTAGCTATTGCAGCAGGCTCAATTTTGGGTGCAATCATTGTAGGATTCTTGAAAAAAGACCTCCAAAAGGCTTAAAATGATAGAGTTAGGGTACTGAAAAGTTAATACATTTTTAAGGAGGAACTAAAATGGTAGAGAAAACATTTAAAATTACATCCTCAGACGGTGTACACGCACGACCTGCCACAGTACTTGTCCAAAATGCCGGCAAGTATGAATCAGAAATCAATCTTCATTACAAAGAAAAGGCCGTTAACTTAAAATCCATTATGGGGATTATGAGTCTTGGTATTCCAGCAGGCGCTGAAGTTAAAATCACTGCAGAGGGCAGTGACGAACAAGAAGCTGTAGACCACATGGCATCTACAATGAAGAATGAAGGGCTGGGGGAATAACCCATGACAAACCTTCAAGGAATTGCAGCTTCCAGCGGTATCGCTATTGCGAAAGTGTACCGTCTGGAAGCTCCAGACCTTTCTTACAGTAAAAAAGATATAGACCAACCGGAACAAGAGATCAAACGCCTGCATGATGCTCTAGATGTTTCTAAGTCAGAACTTGAAAAAATTAAAGAACATACTAAAAATACCTTGGGCGATGAGCACGCTGAGATTTTCTCAGCTCATTTGCTTGTACTTTCAGACCCCGAGTTGATTAAACCAATCGAAGATAAAATAAAAGCAGAGAATGTGAACGCTGAAGCTGGTTTAGATGAAACAGCCAACATGTTCATCGACATGTTTAAGAACATGGACAATGAATATATGCGGGAACGCGCTGCTGACATCCATGATGTTACTAAACGTGTTATGGCACATCTCTTGAATGTTACATTCCCTGACCCTGCTTTGATTAACGAAGAAGTTGTTATTGTGGCTGACGATCTTACACCTTCTGATACTGCGCAGTTGAACAAACAGTATGTTAAAGGGTTTACCACAGATATCGGCGGACGTACTTCTCATTCGGCAATCATGGCTCGTTCTTTGGAAATTCCTGCAGTTGTCGGTACGAAAGATGTTACCTCTAAAGCACCTAAAGATTCGCTGATTATTGTTGATGGAATTAATGGCGATGTGATTATCGAACCTACCGAAGAACAAGTTAATGACTATAAGCAGAAACAAGAAGATTTTGAACAGAAAAAGAAAGAGTGGGCTAAACTGAAAGACGAGCCTACAGTGACTGCTGAAGGTGACCATGTAGAGCTTGCTGCTAATATTGGTACCCCTCAGGATGTTGACGGTGTACTGAATAATGGTGGCGAAGGCGTAGGTCTTTACCGTACCGAATTCCTTTATATGGGTAAAAGTCAGCTTCCAACAGAGGAAGAACAATTTGATTCCTACTCTACCGTATTGAAACAAATGGGAGATAAGCCGGTAGTTGTGAGAACACTGGACATAGGCGGAGACAAAGAACTCGATTATCTGGATCTTCCTGATGAAATGAACCCGTTCCTTGGTTATCGCGCGATTCGTTTGTGCCTGGAACGTGACGACATCTTCCGTGTACAGCTGCGTGCTCTTTTACGTGCCAGTGTCCATGGAAATTTAAAAATCATGTTCCCAATGATTGCGACGCTTGATGAATTCCGTCAGGCAAAAGCCATCCTTGACGAAGAGAAAGAAAAATTAGTTAACGAAGGCAAAGAGGTCTCTGAAACCATTGAAGTTGGTATGATGGTGGAAATCCCTGCCACAGCTGTCATCGCTCGTCAATTTGCAAAAGAAGTGGATTTCTTCAGTATTGGGACAAATGACCTTATCCAATACACGATGGCTGCTGATAGAATGAATGAAAGAGTATCCTATTTGTACCAGCCTTACAACCCTGCCATTCTTAATTTGATTAATAATGTGATTGAAGCTGCTCATGCAGAAGGCAAATGGGCCGGAATGTGCGGAGAAATGGCAGGAGACGAAATTGCCATTCCAATTCTTTTAAGTCTTGGACTTGATGAATTCAGCATGAGTGCTACTTCCATTCTTCCAGCTCGTACGCAAATCAGAACCCTGTCTAAAGAAGATTGGATTTCTTATAAAGACGAATTACTTTCTAAAGGCACATCTGATGAAGTGGTGGATTTTGTTAAAGAAAAAACACAATCAAGGTAGTAATTACATGTGGAATGTGGCAAACTAAACGTGTGAAACGGAGAAACGCCCCTTTTTATGATATTTAGAAAGAAGTGTTTGCAATGACGTTTACGATTATTATGATCGTTTGTGTAGCTATTGTCCTTGGAATTGCTGCTATGTTTGGAACGGCAGTCTCCAAGGGATATGATTACGAACACACCATAGATCCTCTTCCGGAGGAGCCACATCACAATCATCACAAGGATGAAGAAGATAAAAAAGCTGACGCCAATCAATAAGCGTCAGCTTTTTTTATCCTCTGTTCAACCTCCATATTGAATTTACAGTAAAGCTCCCATTACTTGAAGACTCAGTTTCGAGACATTGGAGGAGCGGAAGGTCCTCCGGAGGACGATTTCGCTTTCCGGCCCTGCACGACGCAGGGTCGTTCGACGTTGCCACAGGACGTGGCGATCTTAGTCGAACATCCCTTGTGCTGAGCTTCCTCGGGCTTAACAGCCCTGCGGGATCTCACCAATCATGTTCATCCCGCAGGAGTCTAAATCGTCCCCCTCCGGACCTGACCAAATCAGAAACTCGAAACCATTTAAGACATCGACGGGTTGATGAGAAAAAAGCATGGGATTATGAGGCTATTTTCATGCTATAAGGGTGTGAAATAGCCCGTCATAAAAGCATTTAGGACCGATTAAGAAGGAGAGCATTCTCTCTTATAAAAGCATCCGTTATCCTCACTCGGCTGGATTGGCGAAGGAAACGACGAGACTCCCGCGGGAGAAGGAGCTAGGCGAGACCCCACAGGGAGTGAAACGAGCGAGGAGGCTTGCCAGTTCCCCCGCAGGAAAGCGAGTTGTTTCCGCAGCCAGCCTCATCAAATTTTGGGCAACGGACCAAAGATATCTCGTAACTGAGTCTTCAACAAACCGGCCCTTTAGCTTAATAAACCCTCTTGTAAGAAATCAAGAATAACCTTTAATATACGCTATTTTTAAAATTGTAATTAAATAGCGTATATTTGTCTTCCATAGAAGTCCTGGGTTTAGCTTTTGGCACTTTCTTTGGGTACCCCATTTGAATGACCCCTATCAATTTATGTAAACTTGGATTCAGTCCTACACCTTTTATAAATTCATCATCATGTAAATATGGACTAGTCGTCCACAATCCTCCGACCCCTTTTTCCCAGGCCAACAACTGAACATTCTGGATAAAAGCGCAGACGGCTGCATAATCTTCTTCGTATTTGTGCTCATTTGCGTCCTTTTCCATGAAAATTAAAGCGTGGTGAGGTATATTCACTAGAAACTCATGAATCCCCTGCTTCATCCGTTGAGATTTTTCCTTGCTATATCCTTCAAAGAAGCCCTTTCTCGTATAGCTTTGTAAAACTAGATCAGCATAAACTTGTTTTCCTTCTTCCTGAAACATATAAATTTGCCAAGGCTCTTTCATACGGTGAGTCGGCGCCCATGAAGCGGATGTGAATATTTCGTTTAACAAACCTTCAGGTACTTCTTCTTGTCTAAAATCGTGAATGGACCGCCGATTCTCAATAGCTTCTACCAACTCCATGCCATCCCCCCTCTTCTTTAAACAGTGTGAAATGTTGTTCATGTAACATTAGGACTCTTAATATTAAGACATTAAATAGTGCCTTCCTTTAAGAAAACAGACTTGTAATTTGATATACCATCAAATATGCCCACTCTCTTAAAAAGAACGGTGTTTTCGTTTTCAGCGTCTCATAGGCCGAATATTGTGTCGGGACACCTATTACATCCATCCCTTGGTTTTCAGCCTCTCCTGCGGCTCTTTTAAGATGAAATTGATCACTTACTAGTAGATAAGAGTCAATTCCTTTACGAGCAGCTACTTTCTTTGCATTGATTAAATTTTCTTCCGTTACAAGAGAATGTTTTTCAATTAAAATCGCTTCATTTGGTATTCCATTTCTGACTGCATATTCTTTACCTACTTCAGCTTCTGAAGAGGCAGCCTCTTGACTCCCGCCGCCGGTAAATATAAGATAGTCCACCTTGTCCTCCTTATATAGTTCAAGGGCTTGTTTTAACCGTCCTTTGAAGACAGGACTGGGCTCTCCATTCCATTGAGCCGCACCAAGCACTATGGCAGCATCTGCATCGGGTATATTCTCCTTTTCCCCATAAGTCCACAAGCTGTAGCCTGTGTACAGTGCGTAAGCTACTATAAGAATTGAAATTATTTTTAAAAATCGTCGCATCGTTTAAGCTCTCCTACTCTTTGCTGACTATTATCCATCATATCATAGAAAAAAGCCTCTCTGAATAATCAGAGAGGCTTGAGCTAATATTATTTATTTAAGTTGTAGAATGCTTTTCCACCTGCGTACTCAGCAGTTCCAAACAGCTGGTCTTCAATACGAAGAAGCTGATTATACTTTGCTACACGGTCTGTACGGGATGGTGCACCTGTCTTGATTTGCCCAGCGTTTGTAGCTACGGCAATATCAGCAATTGTGGCATCTTCGGTTTCGCCAGAACGGTGGGAAATAACAGCTGTATAGCCTGCGCGCTTGGCCATTTCAATCGCCTGGAACGTTTCCGTGAGTGTTCCGATTTGGTTCACTTTAATAAGAATGGAATTTCCTACACCCTGTTCAATGGCACGTCCAAGTTTCTCAGTGTTTGTAACAAACAAGTCGTCACCTACCAGCTGTACACGGTCGCCAATTCGATCGGTAAGCAGTTTGGTTCCTTCCCAGTCGTTTTCGTCCAATCCATCTTCAATGGATACGATTGGGTATTTGTTTACAAGCTCTTCATACCAGTCAACCATTTCTTCAGAAGTACGTTCAACGCCTTCGCCTTTCAAGTTGTACTTACCATCTTCATAAATTTCAGAGGACGCTACGTCCATCGCAAGCTTAACTTCTGAATCAGGTTTGTATCCTGCTTCTTCAATCGCTTCAATAATAGTGGAAAGGGCTTCTTCATTGGATTTAAGGCTTGGAGCAAACCCGCCTTCATCACCAACACCTGTATTATAGCCTTTGTTCTTAAGCACCTTCTTAAGAGAGTGGAAGATCTCTGCACCCATGCGAAGAGCTTCTTTAAACGTTGGAGCACCAACAGGCATGATCATAAATTCTTGAATATCTACGTTGTTATCTGCATGCTCTCCACCGTTTAGGATGTTCATCATTGGAGTTGGAAGTGTGTTAGCCGTGAAGCCTCCAAGATATTTGTATAGTGGAAGACCTACCACGTCAGCTGCTGCATGAGCTACAGCCATGGATACACCAAGAATAGCGTTGGCACCTAGTTCTCCCTTATTTTCAGTACCATCAAGCTCGATCATCATTTGATCAATAATCACTTGTTGAGTAACGTCCATACCAAGCAGGTTAGGAGCAATTTTCTCGTTCACGTTCTCTACTGCTTTTTCTACACCTTTTCCAAGATAACGATCTTTGTCCCCGTCACGAAGTTCTACAGCTTCATATTCACCAGTAGAAGCTCCGCTTGGTACAAGTGCCGTACCAAATGCGCCGGATTCTGTATAAATTTCAACTTCAACAGTTGGATTACCGCGAGAGTCTAATACTTCACGTGCGTAAACGTCTGTAATAAATGGCATTTAAATTCTCTCCCTTATTTTTTAATTAATGACTGACCTGTCATTTCTTCAGGCTGTTCAATGTTTAATAACTCCAGAAGGGTTGGAGAAAGATCTCCCAGCACTCCTTCTGTGCGAAGCTCAGCACCTTCTTTGGTAACAATTACAGGTACTGGATTAGTAGTGTGTGCAGTCATGGCATCTCCATCCGGAGTTGTCACTTCATCCGAATTTCCATGGTCTGCCGTAATAATGGCGTGTCCGCCTTTTTCATGAATCTTATCGACAATTTTACCTAAACACTCATCCACAGCTTCAATAGCTTTAATGGTCGGCTCAAGCATGCCGGAGTGCCCAACCATGTCCGGATTCGCAAAGTTCAGGATAATCGCATTGTGTTTATCGGCATCTAACTCGCCTAAAAGAGCATCCGTAACCTCATAGGCACTCATCTCCGGCTGCAGATCATATGTCGCTACTTTTGGTGAATCAATGAGAATACGTTCCTCTCCATCAAATTCATTTTCACGGCCGCCGCTCATAAAGAAGGTTACGTGCGGATACTTCTCCGTTTCAGCAATGCGCAGCTGTTTCTTATTATTGTTTGCTAGTACTTCCCCAACTGTGTTTTTAAGATCCTTTGGTGGGAAAGCAATTTTGCTGTTAACTGCATCGCTGTATTGAGTCATTCCGACAAAATACGTGTTTTTTGGAGCATCGTCGCCTCTTTCGTAACCATCGAAGTCATCATTAGCGAAAGTTCTAGATAGTTGAATTGCACGGTCAGGACGGAAGTTAAAGAATATAATGGAATCTTCATCGTTCACTGTACCTTGTGCCTCACCGTTCTCATCTGTTAGTACTACTGGTTCAACAAATTCATCATAGACTTCTTTCTGATAGGAGTCTTCTACTGCCTGAAGAGGGTCCTCATACTTATGACCTTCTCCATAAGCAATAGCATCATAAGCCAGCTTCACTCGTTCCCAGCGGTTATCACGGTCCATGGCGTAATAGCGCCCTGAAATCGTCGCCAGCTTACCGACACCGATTTCTTCTACCTTATCCAACGTTTGTTGAATATAGGTCTTGGCTGATTGCTGTCCCACATCGCGTCCATCAAGAAAAGCATGAATATAAACTTCTTCAAGGCCTTCATTTTTGGCTAAATTCAGTGTTGCGAACATGTGGTCAATGTGGCTGTGAATCCCGCCATCCGATAATAACCCGAAAATATGAAGGGGTTTATTTTTTGCTTTAGCGTTTCTTACTGCGTCTAGTAAAACTTCATTCTCGTAAAACTCACCCTCGCGAATGGAAAGGTTGATACGAGTAAGACTTTGATAAACCACGCGTCCAGCTCCGATGTTCAGATGGCCGACTTCTGAATTCCCCATCTGTCCTTCTGGAAGACCAACAGCTTCCCCGGAAGCAATTAGCTGAGCGTGAGGAAACTGGTTCCAGTAGCGGTCGAAATTAGGGGTGTTCGCTTGTTTAACTGCGTTGCCTTTTTCTTCATCCCGCAGGGCGTACCCGTCGAGAATAATTAAAGCTGCTAAATCATGATTACTCATGTTTACCTGCCTCCACAAGTTTTAAGAAAGAGTCAGCCTCAAGGCTCGCCCCTCCAACTAGCGCTCCGTCAATATCAGACTGGGAAAGCATTTCATCAACATTAGCCGGTTTTACACTGCCGCCATATTGAATACGAACGGCATCAGCAGCATCTGCATTCACATAGTTGCTGACCGTTTCACGAATGTGAGCGCACACTTCATTAGCTTGTTCGGCTGTAGCCGTACGACCTGTACCAATAGCCCAGATCGGCTCATAAGCGATAATGACATCGGCACATTGCTCGTTTGTAAGTCCTTCAAGAGCTTTTTTCACTTGGGCTTCTACATGATTCATAGTTTGATCTGCTTCACGCTGATCGAGTGTTTCCCCTACACAGATAATGGGAGTAAGTCCATGTTTAAACGCAGCGTGAACTTTTTTATTAATATCTTCATCGGTTTCCTTAAACACTTCACGACGCTCAGAGTGGCCTAGAACTACATACGTTACACCAAGTTCTTTAAGCATTACCGGGCTTACTTCCCCTGTGAATGCACCACTTTCTTCAAAGTGCATATTCTGAGCACCAATCTTCAAGCTGGTCCCTTCTGTTTCTTCTACTAATTTCTGAAGAAACGGGAAAGGGGCACATACAACAGATTCTACTTTATCAGAAGATGGGACCTCATTCTTTGTCGTTTGAATAAAATCTTCCGCTTCACGGTGTGTTTTGTTCATTTTCCAATTTCCTGCAATCACTTGTTTACGCATGTCTTCTTCACCTCTCCTTTATTTATCGTTTAGCAATGCGACACCTGGAAGCTCTTTACCTTCCATAAACTCAAGGGAAGCTCCGCCTCCAGTTGACACATGATCCATATCATCTGCATAACCGAATTTCTCTACCGCTGCTGCAGAATCTCCACCACCGATAACCGTGTAACCTTTGGTTTCAGACAGAGCATTCGCTACAGCTTTTGTTCCATTCGCGAACGTTTCAAGTTCAAATACGCCCATCGGCCCATTCCAAATCACCAGTTTAGAATCTTTGATGACTTCAGCATATTTCTCTCTTGTTTTAGGACCAATGTCAAGAGCTTCCCAGTCAGCCGGGATATTGTCAATGGATACTATTTCGGTGTTCGCTGAATCGGAAAAGTCATCTGCAACCACCACATCCTCAGGCATAAGGAAATCTACACCTTTTTCTTCAGCTTTCTTCATATACTCTTTCGCTGTATCGATCTTATCTTCCTCTAATAAAGATTTACCGATTTCGTAACCTTGAGCTTTTACAAAGGTATAAGCAAGTCCGCCACCGATAATTAAATGATCTACTTTATCAATCAAGTTGTCGATTACACCAATTTTATCTTTTACTTTAGCCCCGCCAATTATAGCTGTGAACGGGCGTTCTGGATCAGAAAGTGCTTGTCCCAGCACATTAATTTCTTTCTCCATTAGAAAACCAGCTACTGCCGGCAGATGTTCAGCTATACCAGCTGTCGATGAATGAGCACGGTGAGCAGCCCCGAAGGCATCATTTACATAAAGGTCTGCCATGTCAGCGAATGCTTTTGATAATTCCGCATCATTTTTCTCTTCGCCAGGATGGAAGCGTACGTTTTCAATTAAAAGAACTTCGCCGTTATCCATTTCAGAAATGGCTTTGTTTACTTCTTCACCATGAACCTGGTCTGTTTTCGTCACAGTTTGTCCGAGCAGATCACTTAGACGTTTCGCTACAGGATCTAAACGAAGCTCTTTCACGACTTCACCTTTTGGTCGACCAAGGTGACTGGCAAGAATAACTTTAGCTCCATTTCCAGACAAATGCTTAATGGTTGGAAGAGCCGCTTTAATTCTAGTATCATCTGTAACTTCTTCCCCGCTCATAGGAACATTAAAGTCCACACGGCAAAATACAGTTTTTCCGTTTACCTCTACATCACGAATGGTTTGCTTATTCATGAAATGACAACCTCCTTGGTTTGTAGTCAGGGTAGATTAACCTGCCTCTATGTACGTTTCCACTTCAGTTTCCAGCGAAAA
The DNA here is from genome assembly GCF_000284515.1 of Halobacillus halophilus DSM 2266. Lineage (GTDB taxonomy): Bacteria > Bacillota > Bacilli > Bacillales > Halobacillaceae > Halobacillus > Halobacillus halophilus. Next base: position 2,955,342 of record NC_017668.1, read on the forward strand.
CGCGAGAGCAGCAAAATCTCTGAAAACATGGATAAAGGAGGAGGACATGAGACCCCCTCCTTTACTAATTCTTACTACTATTCAGTATCTGTTTCTTCTTACAAGCCTTGGTTTTTAAGATAAACAGCCAAGTCTACACAACGATTGGAATAACCGAATTCGTTGTCATACCAAGAAACAACTTTAACCATATTGTTTTCAAGAGCAAGAGTGGACAAACCATCAATTACAGAAGAGTTCGTGTTTCCATTATAGTCAGAGGAAACAAGAGGCTCGTCACTGTATCCCAGGATGCCTTTAAGCTCGCCTTCAGCTTCTGCTTTAAGAGCTTCGTTTACTTCTTCAACTGTTACGTCTTTTTCAAGTTCTGCAACAAAGTCAACGATTGATACGTTAGCTGTCGGTACACGCATAGCCATACCACTTAGCTTACCATCAAGCTGTGGAAGAACTTTCGCTACCGCTTGAGCAGCACCTGTTGTTGTTGGAATAATATTTTGAGCTGCTGCACGGGCACGGCGATAGTCTTTATGAGGCAGGTCAAGAATTTGCTGATCATTCGTGTAAGAGTGAACAGTAGTCATCATACCGCGTTTAAGACCGAATTTTTGATCCAGTACTTTTGCATACGGTGCCAGGCAGTTTGTTGTGCAGGAAGCATTAGAAATGACATGGTGAGAATCTTTGTCATATTGATCTTCGTTAACACCCATTACTACTGTAAGGTCTTCTTGTTTTGCCGGTGCAGAAATGATTACTTTCTTAGCGCCTGCATCCAAGTGTTTTTTAGCATCGTCACGCTGAGTAAAACGGCCTGTAGATTCAATTACTACATCTACACCAAGGTCGCCCCATCCAAGCTGAGCCGGATCTTTTTCGGAAAGAACTTTAACTTCTTTACCGCCAACGATCAGGTTGTCCCCGTTTGTTGTAACTTCTTCATCAAGAGTACCGTGAACCGTGTCATACTGAAGCAGGTGCGCAAGCATGTTAGCATCTGTCAAGTCGTTCACTGCTACTACTTCTACGCTTTCATTTTTCAAAGCAGCACGATAAACGTTACGTCCAATACGGCCAAAACCGTTAATACCAATTCTTACAGTCATGTAAAATTCCTCCTTGGATTCTATGCATAATATATTTAAAGGGAAATTCCCCTTATTAACTCTTTCGCCGCACCTTCATCGGTGATAAGAACATTACTTTGTCCCGGCTTAAAATAGGAAGCAATAGCCTGGGCTTTTGAACGCCCTCCAGCTACGGCAATCACATGCTCTGCATGCTTTAGATCTTCTAACTGAAGCCCAACCGTTCTAACTTTATGAACGATTTCACCTTTTTGATTAAAGTAATAACCAAATGCTTCTCCCACGGCTTCACGACTTTTAATGAGGCGCAATTGTTCTGCAGAAGTTTTCCTTCTTTCAGCCATCATTACAGCATCCCCTACACCGTGGATAATAATTCCTGCTTTTCGGATAATCTCGAGTACTTCCTTTATAGAGGGTTCCTCAATAATGGTCTTATAAGAATCCTCACTTAAAGGATCAGGTACGTAAAGCAAGCGATAATTCCCTTTGGCTTTTTTAGCCATTTCAGCGCAAATGGTATTCGCCTGATTTTCCACTCTTTCCCCAAGACCTCCGCGTGCAGGTACGTAGAGGCATTTATCTGCATCTTGAAAAGGGGTCATCATTTCAGCTACTGCCGCCATAGTCGTACCACCAGTAATGCCGATAGTTTGGCGGGGGATCAGCTGGTCTTTTAAATAATTGACGCAAGCTTTTCCCATTTCACTTTTCACCCAGTCGAGGTTATCACTATCACCAGGAACAACCACAGCATAGTCTAGGTTTAATTTATCCTTTAATTGCTTTTCTAAAACCTTTATCCCTGTAACTTCTTTAATGAATTCAGCTAATTGCTCCAGAATGTTTTGACCTTCATAGGTCAAATGCATCCCGCGGGAGGTAATCTCTACAGAGCCTTGCTTGTTTAAGAAGTCCACTTCACTGCGAACAGTACGCTCTGCTAACTCTACGTTTTCCGCCAGAGCGCGACGTCCCACAGGCTGCATGATTTGGATATAATACAATAGTTTATAGCGCTGCTGCATTACATCAACCACTTCGGGAAAAAGTTTTTTTTGTAAGTCAATTAAGTCTCGCATGGAAAAGCTCCTTATGTTAAAAACCATCGATTGGGCCGGATCACGTCCCGGGTAGTCAAATTATGTCCCGCGTGGAGCAAAAAACATCTCTTTCACTTGTAATATTAACAGTGAGAATGTGAAGGCGCAAGCAGAAGTGAGTGAATTTTTAATGTAAGCGTTCTTCTATAGCTGTATAGGTAATAGAACGATAGTCTAATTCATCTCCATTAACTTCAAGTACGGGAACTTCGAATAAATACTTTCTCATCAGTTCATCATTTTGCTCAATATCAATTTCCTGCACCACAATTTGATATTCCCCGGTGAGCAGCTCAACTAAACTACTGATCTCTTCACAAAGCGGACACCTTTTCTTTACATATAAGGTTATTTTGTTCACGCTTTCCCTCCTTTTTTGGCTCTGTAATTTAATATTCTTCCCTAACTATACATAAATAAAGAACATGCACTAGTCAGGATGCATGTTCTTCATTATCATAAACGCCATTATCTATTTTTAATTTTCTTTTCTGTAAAAAATCGGTTAATTCTTCATAGGCATTATTCTTAGGTGTTCGCTTTAACGATTCATAATTAAAGGATAGCTTTTGTTGCTGCTGCATATCGAACACGTGAATCCGTCTGTCCTCAGAAATTTGCTCAGTCGACAACATTTTATAACGGATTAAGTTTGTCATAAATACCCCTTTTCTTTGGCAAAAACGTCAAGAAACGGCAACTGCATGGAATTATAATAACATAGAAACCAAAATAAAAAAATTACATTGACATAACAATCATCTTACGACGTATAAATTTTGTTTCACAATTTTTTAAGTTATCCGTTCTTCTAACTTGCTAAACGCTATTAATATCTCAATAAAATAAACAAACACTTATAACACGAAAAAAACGCCTTTCTAAAAGAAAAGCGTTTTTTGTGAATAACTGTTTAATTTGGTAGCGCGCCCGAGAGGATTCGAACCTCCGACAGACGTAGAACCGGAATCTACCGCTCTATCCAACTGAGCTACGGGCGCAAATTGACATGCAATATATATTATATGAAGAACAGATGAATATTGCAAGGATTTTTTATTATGTGACTACAGCAACTTATAAATCAAGTCAAGGCTTGGAATCAGCCCGATCTACTAAGGTGAAAAATTCAAAGAAGCTGGTAAGTTATATCAACTCCAGCTTGAACTACCCCCACTTACTCGCAGACACTCCTTGAAGTTGGGGGATTCCTAAGAGCACGAACCTAACGGTTCGTTCAAATGATTAGGCTAGCCCCGTCGCACCGACGGTTGTAAGGATTCTTTGAATCTCCTTCAATATATTGAAGCTCGCATTTAGCTCGCGGTCGTGGTGGCAGCCGCAATCTGGGCAATCCCACGTTCGAACAGCGAGATTCTTTACCTCCCTGTTTTGGTATCCGCACTTGGAACACAGCTGTGAACTCGCAAAAACTTTCGATACGGTTACCAACTGCTTCCCGTACCACTTTGCTTTGTATTCGAGCATAGACGTGAACATCGACCAGCTCACATCACTAATCGATTTGGATCGTTTTCGGTTTTTGAGCATATTGGAAATTTGGAGATTTTCTACACCGATCACATCGTGGTTTTTGATGATTTCGGTAGAAATCTTATGCAGATAATCTTTGCGGGAGTTCGCTATCTTCTCGTGAAGTCTAGCTACTTTAATACGTTGCTTATGCCAATTCGAAGATCCCTTTTCCCTTCGGGAAAGGATACGTTGAGCTTTTGCTAGTTTCTTTTCCGTCTTACGTAGGTATCGTGGGTTTTGATAGGTGGTGCCATTCGAGAGAGAAGCGAAGTCTTTCAATCCGAGATCAATGCCAACATAAGTGTTGGATTTAGGAAGTTCCTGAATATCTGTTTTAACAAGAATTGATACAGAATATTTTCCGGTCGGATTGCGGCGAACCGTCGCACTCAAGATGCGACCTTTCACTTCACGGCTCTTGGCAAATCTCACAAGCCCCAGCTTAGGCAGCTTGATTTTGCGATCCTGGATGGCAATATTTCCGTTTGTGCATTTTGTGGTGTAGGACTGGACTCTGTTCTTCTTTGATTTGAACCGTGGAGCTTGGTTTTGCTTTTTGAAAAACCGTTCATAAGCGTCAGAAAGATGTTTGACCGAAGTTTGGATGGCCGTGCTATCCACTTCCTTTAACCAAAGGAATTCTCTTTTAAGCTTGGGTAGTTGTTTGGAACAAGTAGAGTAACTCAAACCTTTTCCGGTTTCCTTGTAGGCACTGCTCCATTCGGAGAGGAAATGATTGAAGACAAAACGAGCGCAACCGATTGTCTTAGCGATGAGCGATTCTTGGGTTTTATTTGGATAGATACGAAAGTTATACGCTTTATGCTTCAACCTTTCCACCTCCTAATAAGGAACATACGTTCTTACTTTAGGATATCACGGAAGGGAGAATATTCAAAGGCATTCGCCTTACGGCGATGGCATTCATCTCCCCCTTGCCACCGGTCTTCGACACGGCGCTTGAAGAGGGAGTCTTCTGCCGATGAATGATAAAAGGATTCGTGCAACTACTACTATATAAGTCCTACAATCATTCAATAAAACTCCTGCTGATGAGGAACAAAGAAGATGAGCCATATGAAATTATTTACCCTGAGTTCGTTTCGCTATATTACTTACTCCACAAATTTCCGTAAACACAGGCTTAAACTAAACGTGCCTATTGCGTAATAAGCCACTTATGAATAATCAACAAAAAACTTTAACAAAGCCTAAAAAATAAATACATACGTTTAACTGAGCATGTATTTATTAAAAACATCTTCTAATTAGTAATAAAAACCATACACTCTACGTTTATCCAAAAATTTTTAGGGAATGATGGTATAAGGAATTCTACGAAAAAGGTCGATCGTTTTTGTTTGACCTTTATTGACCTTAATTGTATGATAAATGTATTCCATCATAACTAGTGATGATAAGGAGGAAATCACAATGAACTTAGTACCTACAGTTATTGAACAAACAAACCGAGGAGAGCGTGCTTACGACATATACTCCCGTCTATTGAAAGACCGGATTATTATGCTTGGAAGCCCGATCGACGATAACATTTCCAACTCCATTGTAGCTCAATTGCTATTCTTGGCCGCTGACGATCCGGACAAAGATATTTCACTATACATTAATTCACCTGGTGGTTCTATCACTTCCGGTATGGCTATTTATGATACGATGCAGTTTATCAAACCAAACGTGTCTACCATCTGCACGGGTATGGCAGCTTCAATGGGTGCTTTCCTGCTAAACGCTGGTGAACCAGGCAAGCGTTATGCCCTTCCAAATAGTGAGGTTATGATCCACCAGCCTCTAGGCGGCACACAAGGACAGGCTTCTGATATTGAAATTCACGCTAAACGTATTATTAAAATGCGCGAGAAATTGAACAAAATTCTTTCTGAACGTACAGGCCAGCCTTATGAAGTGATCGAACGTGATACTGATCGTGATAACTTCATGTCTGCCCACGAAGCTGTAGATTATGGATTGATCGACAAAGTTATGGAGAAATCTTAATCTAATACTTATCCGCTGTGTAATATACACAGCGGATTTTTTATGAGCTTATTTTATTTTTTTAAGTTCATTCTTTCACAAATACAGGTTTACTTTTCCTTCACAAATTCGTGTAGCTGTTCCATGGCAGTTTCCTCATCGGAACCATCTGCAATCAATTTAATACTTTCACCCGTGCCCACTGCAAGACTCATTAGACCCATAATGCTTTTGGCATTTACCCGCTTGTTTTCCTTCTCAATAAATATATCACTGCTGAAGCGATTAGCATGTTGAACAAATTGAGCGGCCGGCCTTGCCTGTAACCCTGTTTCCAGTTCAATCTTAATATTCCGTTCTATCAATGAATTCTCTCCTCCTTTACTCTCTTATTCCACCACCGAAAACGCATTCATAAAAACCGAAAGAAAACGCTCCCGATCAATGAAAGCGTTTTTAATTATAGTTCATTATAGCATGAATTAAAGTGGAGAAACATTAATTTCTTGTGTTTTCTGTGACTTCTCCTCTTCGAACTTTTTCAGCAAATTCATCTATTTTACGCAGCCGGTGGTTGATGCCAGATTTACTTATCGCGGCTCCTGAAACATATTCCCCAAGTTCTTTTAAAGAAACATCCTGATGTTGTAAACGCAAAGAGGCAATTTCCTGAAGCTTGTCAGGTAAAGCTTCCAGACCGACGGTGCGCTTAATAAATTTAATATTCTCTACCTGTCGGAATGCCGCTCCTATCGTTTTATTTAAATTAGCTGTTTCACAATTCACTAGACGATTGACAGAATTCCTCATATCTCTAACGATCCGTACATCTTCGAATTTAAATAATGCTTGATGAGCTCCAATATTACTGATTAGTTCAGTAATTTTATCGGCTTCTTTCAAATACGTAATAAACCCTTTTTTTCTTACAAGGGTACGAGCGTGCAGACCAAAACTATTCATCAGCTGACACAACGCTTCGTTGTGTTCCTCATCAGAAGAATAAATTTCGAGGTGATAGGAGGAGGTTTCTGGATTATTGACCGAACCACCTGCTAAAAATGCGCCTCTCAGGTAGGCACGCTTGCAGCACGTATCATTTAAATACTTTTTAGGAATTTCCGGATTAATGGACAGTGGACCTTTCAGGATTTCCAGGTCATGCAGCACCTGCTCAGCCTTTTCAGAAAGACGTACAATGTACACATTGTTTTTTTTCAAGCGCATTTTTTTTCGAACCAGCAATTCTACTGGATAAGGGTACAATTTTTTAATTAACATATACGTTCTTCTTGCTATGGCTGCATTTTCCGTTTGGATATCCAATATATAATGACGGTTGGAAAAAGAAAAAGTCCCGTTCATTCTAATTAATGCTGCTAATTCTGACTCCATACAGCAAGCATCTGCTTCTACGTTGGTCAGTTCTTTTTTTATCTCTGATGCAAATGACACAGCTGGACACCTCCCTCTGGCAGAAAGCCTTTCCATTAAAGCATCGAATGCAGTAATTGAGTAAGCTTATCTGTATCATGCCGCAACATGGCTTGGCTTTCATCTATAATATCTTCTTCCACTACTTCAATTCCCATTGACTTAATACGCTCAATGTCATAAATGACAGGTTCAGCATTTTCTTTCGCATACGCTTTCTTTACTTTTTGTTCAATCGGCTGATTGTGAACCACGATTGAGTTAATGACGTCTTGACCAATGTGATCAAATAACGCCTTCAAGTGGTCTCCAGCGGTATATCCTGAGGTTTCCCCTTCTTGGGTCATAACATTACAGACATACGTAACTTTTGCTTTCGTATCCCTTAAAGCCTGACCAATTTCAGGAATAATAATATTAGGAAGAATACTTGTATAGAGGCTCCCAGGTGCGATCACAATTAAATCCGCTTCCTTAATTGCACGAACAGCTTCCGGAAGCGGCTGAACAGGTGTAGGACTTACAAACACCTTTTTAATTTTTTTCTGTTGTTTAGGAATGCTCGATTCCCCTGTAACAATGGTGCCGTCTTCCATTTCTGCATGTAAATTCATGGAATGATTCGCAATAGGATAAATGTGCCCTCTTACGTTTAAAACACGAGAAATTTCTTTAATTCCCTGATAAAAATCTCCTGTCATGGATGCAAGAGCAGCAAGAAGCAAATTACCCATGGAATGACCAGTCAACCCGTTTCCATCTGCAAAACGGTGCTGGAAAAGATCCAGCAGCATCGGCTCAGCATCTGATAAGGCAGCAACTACATTCCGAATATCTCCCGGTGCCGGTATAGCCATTTCATTACGAAGTTTTCCCGAGCTGCCTCCATCATCTGCTACGGTTACAATGGCAGATAAATCAATAGGCAGATTTTTAAGTCCCCGAAGAAGTACAGGCAGGCCTGTGCCTCCACCTATAACCACGACTCGGGGTGTGGCTGTATGATCCATCCTTTACAAACCCTTCCTTTTATCAATATCTCTATGGGTCACGTGTGTGACGTAATCATTAGAGAAATACTCTGATAAATATTCTGCCAGTGCCACAGAACGGTGCTGACCGCCCGTACAGCCTATGGCAATAACCAGCTGGCTTTTACCTTCCCGTTTATATTGCGGAAGCATGAATTGTAGTAAATCTTTAAGCTTCTCGAGGAATTTCTGCGTATCTGACCACTTGAAAACATATGAAGATACTTCTGTAGTGAGACCAGTAAGCGGCCGCATGTGTTCTACGTAGTGGGGATTAGGCAGAAAACGAACGTCAAACATCAGATCGGCATCAATCGGCACACCATATTTAAAGCCGAATGAGACCATTTGGACAGAAAATACCTGCTGCTCACGCTGGCGATAGCTTTCCACAATGCGTTCACGAAGTTCTTTTGGTTTTAAAGAAGTCGTATCAATTAAAGTTTGTGCACGTCCGCGTAACTCATCAAGCATTTCGCGTTCTTTACGAATCCCTTCCAGTGGAAGTCCTTCTTTCGCTAAAGGATGAGATCGGCGGGTCTCTTTATAGCGTGAGACGAGCGCTTGATCTTCAGCATCCAGAAATAAAATCTGCTCGTGGATCCAGTCTTCTTTACCGAGCCGGTCTAATGAATCAAAAAGAGAATCAAAAAATTCCCGGCCTCTTAAATCCATGACTAGTGCGACACTTTGAATGTTATTTGTAGAGTCCTTCATCAGTTCTAGAAATTTAGGAAGCAAGGCTGGCGGCAGGTTGTCTACACAAAAAAAACCGAGATCTTCAAAGCTTTGAACAGCCACGGTTTTCCCTGCCCCTGACATTCCGGTAATAATCACTAACTGAGTATTGTTCGCTTCTTCTTGCATCCTCGATCGCTCCTCATTTAGTCAGGTCGTGACGGATCCATATCCTTATCAATCAACTGGAAGTCCGTCGTATATACAAATGTCCCATAAATTTGATCATCGCTATTTAAGATGTGTTTAAATATATGGCGGTCTCCCTCAGCCATTGGTTTACCGAGCACCTCATCTACAGGCACCCATTCTAGTTCGCCTTCCTCACTCGTCTCAAGGAGATTTCCAGAAGCAGAGGTGCAGTGAAAAGTGAACATCATCCATTCTTGAACTGTTTTTTCACCTTCACGCATAACAAAAGTAAACGATCCTCTTAATTCCGGCTCGTTAATTTCAAGTCCTGTTTCTTCCTTAAATTCACGGATAGCTGAATCTTTAATATTTTCACCGTTCTCCATTTTACCACCAGGCGCTACATACCAGCCCCTTCTTGGTTTTTTTAACATTAATATGGAGTCATTCATTCTTAAAATACAATTGGCTACACGTTGCAACTTACAGTCACCTCATTTTCTTTCTAGAGGACATCATCCCTCATTATACAATGAATATGTCAGAAGCTACAATATTATAATTCGATGCAAAAAAAACCACAGGTGATAAGCACCTGTGTTTAATAGAGATATCTAATAAAAGGGGGGGTCAATTAATCAACTACATTGTAACTTAATTTTATGTCATAGGTGTTACAGCACAGTTAATTTAAAGTAATTTTTAGTTGACCATTTTCAGCTCTTCTAATAGGTTCTCAATATAATGCTGAGCAGATTGTGCAGCAATACTGCCATCGCCTGTAGCTGTTACGATTTGACGCAGTTCTTTTTCACGGATATCCCCTGCAGCAAACACACCCGGCACTTTCGTTTCCATTTTTTCATCTGTTTCGATATAGCCTTGCTCATTCGTGACTCCGAGGCTTTCAAATGGCTTACTTAATGGAATAAGACCAATATAAATGAACGTACCATTTGTATTAAATTCATACTCTTGATTTGTTTTCTTATTGTGAAGGGTGACGCTGCCTACTTTACCATCCTGTTCATTAATGGAAGTCACAACGGTGTCCCATATGAAATCAATCTTATCATTATCAAAAGCACGGTCCTGAAGAATTTTTTGAGCGCGAAGCTCATCACGGCGGTGTACAATCGTCACTTTACTGGCAAAGCGGGTTAGATACACGCCTTCTTCTACCGCTGAGTCTCCTCCGCCTACAACCACGAGCTCTTTATCGCGGAAGAATGCGCCATCGCATACTGCGCAGTAAGATACGCCGCGGCCGCCTAATTCTTTCTCACCAGGTACACCAAGCTCTTTATATTGAGCCCCTGTCGTAATAATGAGGGTGCGCGCTTTATATTCTTTTTTACCTGCTTTAATTGTTTTATACTCTTTTCCATCGATTACTTCTTTGATATCTCCGTAAGCATACTCAGCTCCGAATTTTTTCGCATGACCAAACATTTTATTAGAAAGGTCTGGTCCAAGAATGCTTTCATAGCCCGGGTAGTTCTCTACATCTTCCGTGTTGGCCATCTGCCCGCCCGGTATTCCGCGTTCAAGCATTAGAGTATCAAGGTTAGCACGGGAAGTATAAACGGCTGCAGTCATTCCTGCTGGCCCAGCCCCTGCGATAATAACGTCGTAAATACGATCTTCCGTCATCCGTTATCAGCTCCTTGTTTCAGTGTGTGTCCTGATGCCTTCATTCATTTCATGTACATATCATATTAAAACAAATAAAAACCGTCCATTAATGTGCTTATCATCTAAGATAAATAATGAGCGTTTCTTTTCTATAAATCTACAAATTTCGCCATAAAAACAAGCGGTCACTTCCAAAAAAAGATGCCAGCTCATGTGATTATTACTTTTAGATCAATATTCCTTCCACGGGCCCTCTTCTTTACTCAAGGTCGGGAATTGCTGGCAACCTTTTTCCCATAATTCTAAAGCCTTAGAAGGATTGCCTGTATGATAAACCGAAATACTGTACCATTTATAATAAACTCGTCTTCTCGTAACCTGGCGGTCTTTCAAGCTGTGAAAGCGGTCTACAGCTTCTTCGTAAAAGCCTGCTCTTGCCAGCGTCTCAGCGACAGCTAATTTTTGCTGACTGTGCATGGGATACACATTGCGCAGGAGATGAATGTGAAGCAAAGCTTCTTCCCTGTCCCCCTGCATAATTAGGAAGGCAGCGAGGTTTACGTGGCTGTGTATATTTTCAGGTTCATTTTTCAACCATTCTTGTTCAATATCGATAGCTTCCTGCTGCTTCCCGCTCATAAACAGCGCATAAGCGTATTTATGCTTCGCCATCTGAAATTCGGGAAAGAGATGCATCATTTCATCTAATAAGCTTAACGCCTGTTCCCACTCTTCATGTTCAAGGTGATAGAAAGCAGTCTCTTGATAAATCAATAAATCATCTTCATCATCAAAAGCCCACTCATCATCATCCTCTTCTTCCTCCACTGACTCAAGCATTTCCAGAAGCTGCTTGGACGCTTCCTCAAATTCTCCGTCTTCGGACTGTTCAAGATAGGTTTCTGCATATTTTTTCGCATCACTTAATAAGCCAAGATGAGCATAGTTGTTGGCCATCAAATAGTAACAATCCACATATTCTTTTCCAAACCGGGCCAGTACTTCCGTTAACAGCTGGTTAGCCGCGTGATACGAACCGATTTCCGTGTACACAACAGAAAGCTGACAGGCATAAAGTGGTTCGTCAGGTGCTGCTTCTATTGCTTTTTTCAGCCACTTCACGGCTACATTGAAACGACGCTTCTGGAACGCCTGAATTCCATGGGTGAAATAGAAGTTTCCTGATGGCAAAAAAGGGATAATATTCGTATTTTCTTTAGCAGCTGTGCTATTTAGTGATGTCGTCATGAGCGTCCCCCTATTTCCGTTACAAATCTCACTAATAAAGCAGTATAACATAGAAATGTGTTATGAAATAGGAGATTTTCTAACTTTTAAGAGTGACGTTCTTCTAGAACCGTCAGTACGTCATCAAGTGGGACTCCACGATCAGTCAGAATGACAAGTAAGTGGAAAAGCAGATCTGCTGATTCGAGGGCCATTTCTTCTGGATCATCATTTTTAGCTGCAATGATAACTTCTCCCGCTTCCTCTCCAATTTTCTTGGCAATCCGGTCTACGCCTTCACTAAACAGTTTGGCTGTATAAGAACCTTCCGGAAGTGTAGATTTCCGTTCGGCTAGTGTACTTTGCAACTGATCCAGAATTTGATAGCGATTCTCTTTCACATGTCCTTCCGTATCGGTCAATGATTCCGAGAAGCAGCTGTAATCTCCCTTATGGCACGCAGGTCCGTTTGGAACGACTTGCACGAGTAAAGCGTCCTGATCACAATCGAAATGGATGCTCGTTACTTTTTGTGTATTTCCAGAGGTTTCTCCTTTATGCCACAACTCTTGACGGGAGCGGCTAAAAAAAACGGTTTCCCCAATTTCCAATGTTTTTTCTAATGATTCTTTACTCATATAGGCAAGTGTTAGTACAGCCTTTGAACGAGCATCCTGCACAATAGCAGGGACAAGTCCTTGTTCATCGAATTGAAGATCATTTACATTCATCTCACGATTACCCCTTTCTCTTTCAAATAAGCTTTCACATTTGCAACGGACGTTTCTTTATAATGGAAAATCGAAGCAGCTAAAGCGGCATCCGCATCGACTTCTGTAAATACATCATAGAAGTGTTCACTGGAACCGGCTCCCCCTGAAGCAATGACAGGTACGTTTACGACATCCTGTACTGCCTCCAATAAAGGAAGATCAAAGCCTGTCTTTTCACCATCTTTATTCATAGATGTCAACAGGATTTCTCCTGCTCCACGACGAACTGCTTCTTCAGCCCATTCGGTCACTTTCCACCCAGAAGGGGTACGTCCTCCACGGGTATAGACACGCCACGTTCCCCACTCTTCATCATAACGAGCGTCAATCGCTACCACAATACACTGGCTGCCGAAATAATCCGCTCCTTCTGTAAGCAGTTCCGGCCGGTTCACCGCTGAAGAATTTAAAGAAACTTTATCCGCTCCGTTTCTTAAAGTTTCTTTAATATCTTCCAGTGAGCGGATTCCTCCTCCGACTGTAAAAGGAATCGCCAGCTCTGAAGCTACCGAGCGAACGACATCAATCATCGTTTTCTTTCCTTCATGAGTAGCTGATATATCTAAAAAAACCAGTTCATCCGCTCCTTGTTCGTCATAAACCTTTGCAAGCTCTACAGGATCTCCGGCATCACGGATATCGACGAATTGAATCCCTTTCACTACTCGCCCTTCCTTCACATCCAGACATGGAATAATGCGTTTGGATAACATCAGCTTTCCTCCAATTCAAGAGCTTCAGAGAGCGTGAAACGATCAGTATAAAGAGCTTTTCCAACAATGGAACCGATAACGTGACGGCCCTGGTAGTTCTTGAGTATTTCTAAGTCGCTCAGCCCCTGGATGCCTCCTGAGGCAATAACATTAACCTTTGTTTCATCCGCCAATCGAACAATTTCTTTTACATTAGGTCCAGACAACATGCCATCTTTGGCAATATCGGTGTAAATAAATGTCCGTGCTCCTGCCTCGGCTAATTCACGGCCTAAATCAACTGCCTGTATTTGAGAACTCTCAAGCCACCCAGCTGTAGACACGTAGCCATCTCGTGCATCGAGCCCGATGACGATACGCTCTCCATAATTACGAAGAAGAGATTTCGTTAATTCTAAATCACGAACCGCAAGTGAACCGATGATTACTCGATCTACTCCCTGGTCCAAATAAAAACGCACATCTTCTTCGCAGCGGATCCCTCCACCAATCTGTACATGCGAAGACAATTCCTTCGCTGCACGGAGCACATGCTCCGCATTTTTTCTTGAACCTTCTTTAGCTCCGTCAAGGTCGACCATATGAATCCAGGAGGCGCCTTTATCGGAGAACTCTCGGGCTACTTCGTATGGGTCTTCCCCGTACACCGTTTCCTTATCAAAGTCTCCCTGCTCAAGGCGGACACATTTTCCATTACGCATATCAATTGCTGGGTAAATTGTAAAGCTCATCTCTAAAAACTCCTCACTGTTTGACCATTACTTTGCAAAAATTCTCTAAGAGCTGCATGCCGGCTCTCCCGCTTTTCTCGGGGTGAAACTGACTTGCTACCAGGTTATTTCGACCAACGATGGCCGGTACTTCAAGGTGATAATCGGCTGTTGCATAGAGGATAGATGGGTCAGGGGTCTGTACGACAAAGGAGTGAACAAAATATACATAATCTTCTTTCACGTCAGAAAGCAGCGGCTCTTCAGGCTGAAGCAGGTTCATCTTATTCCAGCCCATGTGAGGTACTTTATAGGATTTCCCCTGTTCATTCACGCCTGGAAATCTGACAATTTTGCCCGGAAAAAGACCTAGTCCTTCAGTTTCTCCGCCTTCCTCACTCGCTTCAAATAACAGCTGCATGCCTAAACAAATTCCGTAAATCGGCACCCCGGCTTTAACTTTTTCTTTTATAAAAGGGATGAAGCCGTGTTCTTCCAGTGCTTTCATAGCATCCGGAAAAGCACCAACACCCGGGAGAATGTATCCATCACAATCCTCAATCTCAGCAGGTCTTTCACCAAACTTATAAGGAATGTCCAAACGCTCTAAGGCTTTAGAAACACTGAATAAATTCCCCATTCCATAATCTATAATTCCTATCATTTATAAACTTCCTTTCGTACTTGGCACTCCTTGAACCCGGGGATCAATTTGAGTTGCTTCATCAAGTGCGCGAGCAAGAGCTTTAAACATGGCTTCGATTATATGGTGCGTATTATGTCCATGGTGAAGAACGATATGGAGATTCATCCTGGCTTCAACCGCAAATTTCCAAAAAAACTCATGTACATTTTCCGTATCAAAGGTGCCCAGGCGATCTTTAGGTAATTCCGCTTTCCATTCCAGGTGTGGACGATCACTAAGATCTACCGCTACTGTGACAAGCGTCTCATCCATAGGAAGAGTCATCGAACCATACCTTTTCATACCAAATTTATCTCCCAGGGCTTCTCGGAAAGCCTGGCCCAGACAAATACCGATATCCTCAGTCAAGTGGTGATCATCGACTTCCACATCCCCATGTCCTTTAACGGAAAGATTAAACAGACCATGCTTTGCAAAAAGCTCGAGCATATGAGCTAAAAAAGGAACCTGCACATCTAAATCTGCTTTACCAGAACCATCGACGGAAATGCCAAGTTCTATATTGGTTTCTCCCGTTTTACGTACAATTTCAGCGTACCTTTCGTTGGTCATTTCCATCTCTCCTTCCGCGTGTCAATTGCTCTTGCGTGGGCTTCTAATCCTTCCAGCCGGGCATAACGTGCGATCTTATCCCCATGTTTCTTTAGTGCGTCTTCACTGTAGGAAATAACACTCGACTTTTTGAGAAAATCGTCTACATTCAAAGGACTGGAAAAACGAGCCGTACCGTTCGTCGGAAGTACATGATTAGGCCCGGCGAAATAATCACCCACAGGCTCGCTGCTATAAGGTCCGAGGAAAATAGCACCAGCATTTTTAATTTTTCCTAAGTGTTGGAAAGGTTCGTCTGTTACAATTTCCAAGTGTTCAGGAGCGATTTCATTTATTGTAGTAATTGCTTCGCCCCACGTTTCGCATAAGAGGATCATGCCGTAATCCTCCACGCTTTTACGCGCAATCTCAGCACGAGGCAAGTCCTCTAATTGATTTTTCACTTCTTGCTGAACCTGTTCGGCGAGCTGCTGACTCGTTGTTACAAGAACACTGGAAGAACGTGCATCGTGCTCGGCTTGAGATAGAAGATCAGCGGCTACTTCAGAAGCAAGGGCCGTGTCATCCGCCAATATAGCAATTTCACTGGGACCAGCTATCATATCGATGTCTACATCGCCGAAGACTTCTCTTTTCGCAAGGGCCACAAATACATTTCCTGGTCCAGTAATTTTATCTACAGCAGGAACAGTCTCCGTCCCATAAGCGAGGGCTGCAATCGCCTGAGCACCGCCTACTTTATAAACGTCCTCCACGCCAAGAATATGAGCGGCAAGTAATACACCATCCGGAACCTTCCCATCTTTCCCAGGGGGAGTGACCATCACGATCCTTTCCACTCCGGCTACCTGAGCCGGAATCACATTCATAAATACAGAGGATGGATAAGCTGCTGTGCCTCCAGGTACATACACACCGGCCGCTTCAATAGCGGTGATTTTCTGACCTAGAATTGTACCATCCTCTGATGAATCAAACCAGGACGCAGGTCGCTGTTTTTCATGAAAACGGCGTATATTAGCAGCTGCTTCTTGCAGAATTTCTACAAATTCCCCATCAAGCGCTTCATATGCCTCTTCAAATTCTTCTGGTGAAACTTTGTACTGATCAAGCTTTACCCCATCGAAGCGTTCTGTGTAATTAAGGACCGCTTCGTCTCCTCGAGATTTCACATCCTCAATAATTGCTTGAACGGTTTTTCTCTGTTCCTCTGTTCCTTGCTCCACTCGGCGACGTAATGATACACGGTCACTTTTTTGAATAATTTTCATTATTTTATTCCCTCCATGACGTCACTGAGGTTTGTGACCATGTGCTCAATCTCTTCACTTTTCAAACGGTAGCTAACCGGATTTACAATTAATCGAGAAGTGATGTCGGTGATCTTTTCATATTCCACCAGACCGTTCTCTTTCAAAGTCCTGCCCGTAGAAACGATGTCCACGATTCGGTCTGCCAGCCCAATTAGTGGTGCAAGTTCAATCGAACCATTGAGCGGAATTATTTCAATCTGCTCGCCCTGTTCACGAAAATAATCGGAAGCTACCTTCGGATATTTAGTGGCAATCTTTGGTGCAATCCGGCTGAGAGGCTGGTCCGGTACACCTGCAACGGCTACGTAACATGGACTGATTTTTAAATCGAGTACTTCATAGACATCACGGTCCTGTTCCAGAAGCACATCTTTTCCAGCAATCCCAAGATCAGCTGCGCCATATTCTACATAAGTGACTACGTCCATTGGCTTGGCCATCATCACACGAATATTTTGCTCAGGAAATTCAAGGATAAGCTTCCGGGACTCTTCAAGATCTGCTCCCAAGTCATAACCGGCCCTTTTCATCAGCTCAGCTGCTTCCTCATATATCCGTCCTTTTGGCATAGCGATTGTCAGTCGTTTATTCATCCTGACCACCTCCTACCTGAGTAAAATCAATTGTATTAGCTAACTGTTCGTAAAAAGCAGGAAGATCAGGTATTTGATCTACGTGCTGTAGAAGAACCGCATGTCCTTCTTTTCGATATTCATCTGCCTTTCTTTTTCCCTTTACATACGAATCGTCGTCTACAATAATACCGATCCGTTCGTCCTGGTCCTCAAGATCATTCAATGCTTCTACCAGGCGCTCTAAATGGACGGCAAAACCTGTAGCTGAAGCATTCAGTTCAAAAGATGGGAGCAGTGTGTCATAGCGTCCACCATTACAAAGCAGAGCACCCAGGTTTGGGGCATAACCTTCGAAAAGAATGCCTGTGTAATATTCCATATGGCTAATCAAATTTAAGTCAAACTGAATATAGTCTTCTACGCCGTTCACTTTTAATAAACGATAGAGTTGTTTTAATTCATTGACTGCCTGCATACACGATTGATTTCGAGCCAGCGAACGACTGGCTTCAAATATTTCTTCTCCACCTCGAAGAGAAAGAAGCTCAAGTAGCGCTTGTTTTTTATCTTCAGAAATAGAGAGTGACTTCACACATTCTCTGAATCCAACATAATTTTTTCTATATAAGTAATGAAGCAGGGTTTCCATCGTTTCTTCATCGTCTCCGAGAAGATCACTGAAAAATGCTTTCACATATCCAATGTGACCGACGGTAATGACAAAATTATCGAGGCCTGTCTGTTTAAGAGAATCTACAAGCAGGGCAATGACTTCCGCGTCCCCATAAGAGGAGTGGTCTCCAATCAATTCTGTTCCTACTTGCTCAAATTGTGCGGGCTTCCCACCCTCAGCCTGTTGTGCACGAAAAACGGGACCGTCGTAAGCCAGACGCAGTGGAAACTCTCCGTTCTTTAACTGCGAAGCGGCTACACGAGCAATGGGGGCCGTCATATCGGGCCTGAGTACAAGTGTGTGACCTTGCTGGTCCAGTAGCTTGAATAACTGTTGATCCAGCGTCGCGCTCACTTTTCCTACTGTATCGTGATACTCCATAAGCGGTGTATCCATAAATGAGTAGCCATATGACAAGATGGCTTCTGATAACTGTCTTCTCGCTTTCGACTTTTGATTATAAAAAAAAGGGAGCGTGTCGCGCATCCCCAGTGGCTTTTCAAACATTAACCGTTTAACCAATGGTATTCATTCCTTTCGACAAATCCTTTAGCTTGCTAATATGCTAACAAAATAAAGATACAGCGTCAATGCAAAATCCTTTCCTTATGTTCCCCTTCTTATCATAGCAGAAACAATAGTTTCGGTCTTATTTAAGTGGTGAGAATGTACAAAGAATCACGATCTATGCCTTTATCATTTATGTTGAAGATTTAATAAGCAAGTTACTACACTATCGGGCCGTATTGTTGAAGACTCGATTTCGAGATATTTAATGAGAGGAAAGGTCCTGCGGGGGACGATTCGCTTTCCGCGGGCATGTGCTGAGCCTCCTCAGTCTTCGACTTCCGGGGTCTCACCGATCATGTTTATCCCACAGGAGTCTCACCGTCCCCCTCCGGACCTTTGCGATCATGGAGAGCTCGAAAACCTTTCCATAATCGCCTTCCAATGAACGAGATCCACACTGGTTTTTGCGTGTGTTTATGTGTAGGAACCCTGTTATAGAAGCATTTGAGGCAGATGCAGCATGGCTCCTTTCTCCTATAGCAGGGTCCGCTCATCAGCTATCGTTCAGGCGGCGAAGGAAACGACGAGACTCCCACGGGAAAAGGGACTAGGTGAGATCCCGCAGGGAGTGAAACGAGCGAGGAAGCTCACCGTTCCCCCCGTAGGAAAGCGAGTTGTTTCCGTAGCCGCCCTCATCCTTTTTTGGCAACGGTCCCAAGTTATCTCCAAACTGAGTCTTCAAGTATCGGGAGCTTATCTTTAATAAACATCAATTTAAATCAACTGGTGCCGGTAACAGGGGAGATGTAGATATCTATTTTATTATTCCAGAATGCTGACTATTTCACTTCAAAACATGGCAGACTCATCCGCCTTTCACTCCTACAATAAAAAAAGCTCCTATAAAATAGGAGCTTTCGGCTTGGTTATTCTCTGGATTTTGACAAATCCAGTAATTCATCTGCGTAGCGAAGCGTTAAGGGCTCCCCTGTCACTTGTTCTTTTCCAAAAGCAAGCTGAACATAAATTTCAGCCACTTTTTCTGCTTTTCCACTATTTTTTCCCGCTTCAAGTGCGATGACAGCTTCATAAATGATTGCCATCTGCCTGGCTATTGATTTACTATAGTACGTCTGAATATCTGATGATTGATTGAGAATATCTGCAACTTGGTGTCCCAAGGATATGATTTCCTGTTTTACCATCTCTACTTGAGAAGCGAATCCATTGACCTGTTCTAGGCGCTGGGTCATTTCTTCATAGAAAAAGGAGTGAGCTTCAAATTTATTTAACAGACGCAGGACCTCAAGACCTAGTATATTCGCTGTACCTTCCCAGACTGTGAGCACCTGCGCGTCACGCAGCAGTCTGGGCATGACAAAGTCCTCAATGTATCCATTGCCGCCGTGTAATTCAATCGCTTCATGTGCAAAGGCTATTGCCTGCTCTGCGGTTTCTTTTTTTAGGATTGCAATTTTGAGCCGGTTCATGACTTCTTCTGAAGAAGGCGTGGAGCTCTTGCTTGAGACAGATTCTTCGAAGTGACTGATCATGTCAAAAACCGCTCTCGTTTCTATTTCCTGCTTTACACGCAACCGGACCAGGGTGTCCTTAATCATCGGAAAATCAATAAGCCTGTTTCCAAAAGCTTCCCGTTTGATAGCGTAATCCAAGGATTCCGTGTAGGCGCGCCTCATAATACCAATAGACGCTGTAGCATTGCACACCCTGGATAAATTCAATGCTTCCATCATGTAATAGAAACCTTGTTCAGGTTTGCCGACAAGATAAGCTTCAGCCCCACTAAACTCCACCTCCGCAGATGGAACAGCACGAACACCAAGCTTGTCTTTCAATCTGCGAATCTGAATACCATTCATATCCCCGTTGTCTTTTCTCCAGGGAACTAAGAATAAACTGAGTCCCTTCGTGCCTGAAGGAGCATCCTCCAACCTTGCGAGAACCATCGCTATACCGCAAGCGCCAGCATTGCTGGCAAAGTATTTTTCCCCGTAAATCAGGAAATGATTTTCTTCAGAAAAAGCTTTGACTTCATTAGCACCTACATCCGAACCACCCTGCCTTTCTGTTAAAAATGTCGCTCCTTCATATAATTCCATTTCTCCCGTAGAAAGGACGTGAGGAAGATATCTCTCCTTTAATTCTTGAGAAGCATAACGTTCGATTAAGTATGCAGTGGCCATGGTCAATGTGACAGGGCAGTAAAATCCTGACTCCGCTTGGGAAAGAAGATAACCTTGAGCAAAGGAATAGACATAGCCGCCTGGACGTCCAAGTTCTGGTATATCTTTATGAATGTATCCTACAATTCCCGCTCCATATGTTTCCTCAATCGTTTTTTTGTAGCCTTCATTTAACCACACTTCTGATTGGTCTTCCCCGTACTTATCATATTTTATTAACTTGGGCTGACCTTCGCGGTCTGTATGGCGTGCCCGCCTGTCAATCTCACCGGCGCATAAAGCACCAAATTTTTGCAGCTGTTCATCAGCCCATTCCCATAATGGCGGGTCGAATTGTTCCTTTAAAATCGTCTGCAGGTTTGAATCTTCCTCATAAAAATTCACCGTTTTCCTCCTACCGATTATGGATTTGGTCACGAAGCTGATTCTTCATTAATTTCCCTGTAGCGTTCCTAGGGAGTTCACTTATCTCTTCATAGAGCTTCGGGATTTTATAATCTGCAATCTCCTGTCGTAAGTATTCCTTGCACTCTTCTGCAAGATGATTCATTGTTCCGTCCTGCACAATGAATGCTTTAACGGTTTCGCCCCAATCTGGATGAGGGACACCAATTACGGCGACATCCTGTACGTGTGGATGCCTGAGGAGCGCGTCTTCAATTTCACGAGGATAAACGTTCGAACCTCCCGATATAATGATGTCTTTTTTACGATCCACCACCCAATAGAAGCCATCCTGATCTCTTTGCGCAAGATCCCCAGTATATAGCCATCCGTCTTTCAGCGCTTCTTTTGTTTTCACTTCATCCTTATAATACCCTTTCATCGTTCCTTCTCCACGCAGAATGATTTCTCCTACTTCATCTATTCCCGCTTCATTTCCCTGATCATCTACTACCTTCATTTCACAATTTAAGGCTGCTCTCTGGCCGATACTCCCTGCTTTTTCATCATGTTCTAGCGGTAAGAGCAGTGACCCATTAGGTCCCGCTTCCGTTAAACCATATACACAGTATAATTGCTCTGTGTCCAGCTGTTCCTGAATGAACTGTACCTCACTCCGTGATAAAGGAGCACCTCCATAGACCCAATATTTCATCCACGACAAGTCGATTTCCGTCACTTTAGGGTGCTTGGCCGTTAATAGATAAGCTACCGGTGCACCGAAGAAATGAGTAGTACGTTCCGAGGAAGCCAATTCAAGTAAAAGTTCCGGGCTAAAAGATGGAGCAAGAATATGAGCGGCCCCCACATACGTTCCAGCAGCCATAAAAAGGTGAAGCGGAGCAGAATGACTAAGCGGCATCATATGCAGCATACGGCTGCTTGGCTTCATCTCCATTTCCACTGCCATCATTCGGGATACTGTCAAAATATTGCGGTGAGTGAATACCACTCCTTTCGGTTTTCCGGTTGTACCAGAGGTATAGAGGATCGAAGCTTCTGTATCTTCCTCGGCCGTGTTCACGATTTCCGTCCCGCTTTCATTGGACATCAATTCTTCAAATGATAGCCAATAATCCGTAGCTGAACCTGTTTTGATAAATGTCCCTTTTTTCTCGTGTACGAGATCAGTCACTTGTTCAAATAGAAGTTCATGAGTCAGAAAGAACGTCGTATCACTATGATCAAAAATATAGGATAGCTCGCTGTTGATTAATCGAGCATTTACAGGCACGGCAATGGCACCAACCCGGTGAACAGCAAAATAACTGATGACAAATTCGATCGTATTCGGCATATGGATCATTACTTTATCGGCTGGCTGAATACCTAGGCTCCGCAAAGCATGTGCAAACTGATTTACTTTAAAATTCCATTCCTTATAAGTCAAACGGCTAGTCGGAGTAATTAAACCCTCTTTTAGAGGATATTTACGGGACTGATAAGCTAAAAGTTCTGATAGATTCACAGGGGTTCCCCTCTCCTTTTTACTAACTCTTCCTCAAACTTCTGCAGCCACGAATTCATCTCAGCCTTCAATTGCTCCAATTCCAATAAACGACGATCAATTTCTTTCATTTTTCTGCGACCATACTCCATTGTTTTTTCTAATTGCTGTACACCCGAAGGATCAAGATCAATCAGTTGGATCATGTTTTTAATTTCTTCGAGTTGAAATCCATATTTTTTCCCACGAAAAACTAGACTTAACCTGGTTATGTCTTTTCGGCTGAATCGTCTATGTCCATTTTCTCGATGGGGGTGAACGAGTCCAATTTCTTCATAGTAGCGGATCGTTCTTGTGGTCACCTGAAATTTTTCTGCCACTTCAGCAATTGCTAAATCTTCAACCATCTTTCCCTCCTTGATGCGTTTGAAAATTCTAACAATTACACTATACCATTTACGTTAACGTTAAGTTCAACTTAAAAAATTTGGAAATTATAATAAAAAAATACCCCGTTTGTTAAACAGGGTATGCTGGCTCATTAATTCTGTCGTGATTGTAAAAGAAATAAGAAAGCGAGTAAGGATTGGGGTATTTCCTCGCGCCTCTTCCATTCAACCAAGTATCCATTTACTTCTTCAAAGCGTTCTGCCGCTTCTACAGGGATGGCATTCTGTTTAATAACAGCCCAGACGTTCCCTTCATGATCCTTAACGTTATAATGGCCAATATAAGGATCCCCCTCCGCACTCCATCTGCAGTAATCTTTCTCTATATAGCGAAAAATCCTCCTGCCTGTGGTCTTATGTTTCGTATCTTTTGTATAAGCCACATAATGCCCTTTTGGAAGCTGAACATATCCGCGCCAGGAGAACCCTCCCTTCTTCTCTATGTGGTACACAGCATCTCCGTGTTGATTGTACATGATATAGTCTGCAGAAAGAATCGATCCATAATAAGCGAGAAATGTAAGCTTATGCAGCAAGTTGGGTTTTTCATTAATGTGAGTGTATGCCTTTCCATCCATATCATATAATGTGGCCTGAAACACATCCTTCGTACTATGCCCCACATACATGCGTGCTGGAAGCTTTTCAACTGGCTCTATTATATGATCTTCTGTAAAACCGTTATCGGTCTGTTTAGCTTTTTCATAATCACGATAGCCGGTTTTTAACAAAGCGAGTCCGCTGATCGTTAACACAGGTCCGTACAGAAGACTCAGTGGAAAGCTTTGATATTGCAAGGCAAGGATACTTAGTAAGAAAAACAGGCCGCCGGCGAACAACACCCCTCCCGTAATCAACTGCCTCCTGCCGTCCTGCCGGATCAGAGTTTGGACATTCGTCATCTACTTCACCTCTCCTCCTATTTTACGATCCCTTTTGGTAAAAGTTTCATAGTTATAGTTTACCATATTCAACCTCTGATCCCACTGACATACAAAAAAAGCGCCCCGGCATACAGGGCGCTCTTCTGTGGAAGTTTATGCATATTCAATTGGGACTACGGCTTCTTTTAGAAGCTGGTCCAGTTCTTGCGTGTAGGTGCGTTTTTGTTCATCGGTGTAATTCAAGGCTTTTGCCATATAGTTAATAACCGCTTCCTTGTGTTCATGAACCCAGTTAATATTGAAGAATAAAGCTGCCGTCCTGCGCACAAAGAAGTCGACCGGTTTATACGTGAATTCTGCTTCCAATGCATAAGCAAGCTGGGCAAAAACTACCGGTTCAAGCTGCGCCTGCTGAGCTTCCTGTTTACGATTTTTATAAATATGGAAGACCGCATCTACATTGGAGCCGTAAAGACGGACAAGTTTTTCAGCCGTTTCTTCTGAAAGACCGATGGATTCTCCAATCTGAATTCTCTCTTTTAAGAACTGCTTAAATCCTTGGGAGCCATTTACTTCTCCACCGGAAATCGGCATGTACTTCGTTTCAGAGTCAGAGTAAAGAATTCCGTATTCCTCCATCAGTTGATCACGTACGATATCCACAGCTTGTTGTGACATTTTACGGTAACCAGTTAATTTACCGCCTGCCATAGAAATCAAACCTGAATCAGAAATAAAGATTTCATCTTTTCGGGAAATTTCTGATGGGTCTTTTCCTTCCTCATGAATCAATGGACGTACCCCTGCCCAGCTGGATTCTACATCTTCAGCTGTTACCTCAACGGTTGGAAACATGTCGTGAATCGCATTTAGCACATAGTCACGATCATCTTCCGTCATGGTCGGGTGCGAAATCTCATCAGAATACTCCGTGTCGGTTGTACCAACATAAGTCTTACCATCACGAGGAATGGCAAAGATCATTCGACCATCCGGGCTGTCGAAATAAATTGCCTGTTTAAGCGGGAATTCAGACTGATCGAACACGAGGTGTATTCCTTTTGTAAGCTGAAGGGTTTTTCCTTTTTTCGACCCATCAATTTCACGCAGATCATCTACCCATGGGCCACCTGCGTTAATAATTTTTTTAGCTTTCACATGATATTGCTTCCCGGAGATCGTATCTTCTATTTTAGCTCCGACCATCTTCCCGTCTTCATTATAGATAAAATCAACCACTTTAGCGTAGTTAAGGGAGTTTGCCCCGTGTTCTACTGCTTTTTTCATAACTTCAAGCGTTAAGCGGGCATCGTCGGTTTTATATTCTACATAGAAACCGGCTCCTTTAAGGTTTTCCTTCTTAACAAGTGGCTCGCGTTCTAACGCTTCTTCCGGGCTGAACATCGTTCGGCGTTCCGATTTTTTCACCCCTGCCAGGTAATCATAGACACGCAGCCCAAGACTTGTCGAAAATGGACCAAAATTACCTCCCTGATGGAACGGGAGCATCATCCACTCTGGTGTGGTTACGTGAGGACCATTTTCGTACACGATTTCACGTTCTTTCCCTACTTCTGCCACCATTTTAACTTCGAAATTCTTAAGGTAACGAAGACCTCCATGGACAAGCTTCGTGGATCGGCTGGAAGTACCAGCTGCGTAATCCTGCATTTCAACTACTGTTGTTTTCAGTCCTCGGCTGGCTGCATCGAGAGCAATTCCAGATCCAGTAATGCCGCCGCCAATGACAAGGACATCCCAATCTTCTTGGGTGAGTTTATCAAAATGTGATGTTCTCTCATAACTTGAGAAGGGTTTCATGTTATCTCTCCTTATTTCGTTGGGCTTCATTAATGTTACCATCTTCTGCTACGTTTATTCCCCATTATTCGAGGAAATATGTGTGCAATTACCTATTGAGACAGAATCTTTAGCCGGATACAAAAAAAAGAGACCACGAGCAGCTTTATGCTATATACATAAAGGATCGTGGTCTCTCCATATCTCCGACCGATTGAATTAACTTGTATGGCTATTATATCAGATTGTACCCAGAAGTCAAAAATCAGTCTTGCTTAAAGACTCGTGTAGCCTCCACAGCTTTTTGCCAGCCTTTGTAAAGATCCTCTCGTTTCTCTTTCTTCATAGCAGGTTCAAATTCACGCTCTATTTTCCACTGATTCGCAATGTCTTCACGGGTTTCCCAGAATCCAACAGCAAGACCAGCAAGATAGGCAGACCCAAGAGCCGTCGTTTCGTTTACTTCAGGGCGTTCAACTGTAACGTCAAGCAGATCGCTCTGGAACTGCATTAACAAGTTATTTTTTACGGCTCCTCCGTCTACGCGAAGTTTTTTGAGTTCAATGCCAGAGTCCTCTATCATAGCGTCCACAACATCCTTCGTCTGATAAGCCAAAGATTCAAGTGTAGCCCTCACAAAATGAGCTTTTGATGTGCCCCGTGTAAGGCCAAACACAGCACCCCTGGCATCACTATCCCAGTAAGGTGTTCCTAAACCGACGAATGCCGGAACGACATAGACGCCCTCTGTATTATTAACTTTTCCAGCAATCTCTTCACTTTGAGGAGCATCTTCGATCATTTGAAGACCATCCCTCAGCCACTGAATCGCTGATCCTGAAACAAATATACTGCCTTCTAAAGCGTACTCAACTTTTCCGTCAATCCCCCAGGCAAGAGTAGTGAGAAGTCCATTATCAGATTTAACGGCTTCCTCTCCCGTGTTCATTAACATAAATCCACCTGTGCCATAAGTGTTTTTAGCCATTCCTTTTTCAAAACAGGCTTGGCCGAATAAAGCGGCCTGTTGATCTCCAGCAATCCCGGCGATAGGAACTTCTTTTCCGTAAAAATGATAGTCAACGGTATGAGCATAAATTTCCGAAGACGGTTTGACCTCTGGAAGCATGCTTTTTGGCACACCCAGGATGTCGAGCAGTTCATCATCCCATTTTAAGTCAAAGATATTGTACATGAGAGTACGGGAAGCATTCGAATAATCTGTAACGTGAGCATTTTTCCCAGACAGTTTGTAAATCAGCCACGTATCGATTGTGCCGAACATCAAATCTCCATTTTCAGCTTTTTCCCGTGCTCCATCTACATGATCAAGTATCCATTTCACTTTCGTACCTGCAAAATAAGGATCTAACAATAGACCGGTTTTATCACGGAATGTGTCATTCAAACCTTGCTCGCGGAGTTCATTACAAATACTCTGGGTCTGACGAGACTGCCATACAATCGCTTTATAGATCGGCTTCCCTGTATTTCGATCCCAAACCACCGTTGTTTCCCGCTGGTTCGTAATGCCAATTCCTGCCACCTGCCCTGGGTCAATATCGGCTCTTCTAAGTACATCCGCTATACAGGCGAGTACCGAAGTCCAAATTTCGTTAGCGTCGTGTTCAACCCAGCCTGGTTTAGGAAAGTGCTGTTCAAATTCTTTCTGACCAGTTTCTACAATTTCACCTTTATGGTTGAATAAGATAGCACGTGAACTCGTAGTTCCCTGATCAATCGATAAGATGTATTTTTCCATCGTTTATAATTCCTCCTCTAATTATTAAGTATTAAGTAGTTTGGACTTTCTTCAGCTCGATCCTCATGGATGAAATAAGCAAGGTTACTATAATTACAGATAGCACCCAAAATCCTGCCGTGTAACTTCCTTTAAATATGGCCTGGTAAAATAAACCTCCATACACGCCTCCGATAATCGGACCAAGTACAGGCACCCATGAATAACTCCAATCAGATCCGCCTTTACCCGGAATAGGTAGAACAGCGTGAGCTATTCTTGGACCTAAATCACGCGCGGGGTTAATTGCATAGCCGGTTGTAGCTCCAAGAGACATACCAATCGCTACAATTAACAAGCCAACAATTATGGGATTTAGACCTTCAGTAAATTCGTTTGCACCAATGAACAAAATCCCCATCACTAGTACGAAGGTTCCAATTATTTCACTAATCAAATTGGAAATTGGGCTCCTGATCGCTGGATCTGTGCAAAAAATAGATTTAATAGCCAATTGGTCTTCTGTATCTTTCCAATGAGGGATGTAATGAAAGAATACAATGACTGCGCCGATAAAAGCGCCTATCACCTGAGCTGTAATATACATTGGCACCTTTTGCCATGGAAAATCTCCAACGGATGCCAGGCCAAGCGTAACGGCAGGATTAATATGTCCACCGGTCAAGTTTCCTACGGCATAAACACCCATGGCTACAGCCAGTCCCCATGCTACCGTAATAAGAACCCATCCTCCGTCTGCCTTCGTATCTTTCAAGTTGGCACCGGCAATAACGCCACCGCCAAGAATGATAAGTATCATCGTTCCAATCAGTTCACCCATGAACTCAGTCAATAATCTTCTCTCCTTCCTGTTAGTTAGCCGTTCTTACATAGAAAAAACCACACAAACTAATCGCTTCTAGCTGAAAGCGTTTGTGTGGCTTCGTCAGTTTCGATCACGAAAGGACTAAAGTTTATCTTTGCTTATATTGCCATAAACCAGAACGTGAAGTTGAAACTGCTGAAGCCCCCGCTTCAAGAGCTCGATCGATCTCATCATTCGTTCGAATCAAACCGCCCGCAATAACAGGCATGTCCAATTGATCTTTAATCTCTTTTATCATTCCCGGTAATACCCCAGGTAAAACTTCCACAAAATCAGGCTTTGTTTTCTGGATGATTGTTATATTATGGTCAATAGCCTGGCTGTCTATTAGAAATAATCGCTGAACAGATATAAGATCGTGCTTTTTAGCCTGATGGATTACATTGGTCCTTGTTGAGATCACACCATCGGGTTTAACTTCCTGGGCTACATACTCCATTCCATAATCATCCGCTTTCAATCCTTGAATTAAGTCGACGTGTACAAGTACTTTTTTCCCAGCTTTTTGTCCGATTCTTACCAGTTTTCGAAGTAATCCTAAGCGGCTGTCCAGGAGAATTATATATTCCGTTTCACTATCTAATAAAGCTTCAAAATCTTTAATCTTTCGAACAGCCGGCAGGACAGATTGATGAATAGTCATCAGTTCACCTCATTTCTTTTAAGAACCTTCGATAAATGATGCTGTTGATTCCCAAAATAGGTTAGGGATTCATTCCTTTTCCCTTTAGGATGAAGAACTAGGGAAAGTGGGACTCCATATTTATCAGGAACTACGCTTGCCGGGATCCATTTAGGACTGAATCGGATTCCTTACGCTTGTCCATCTCTTCCTTCGTATAAATTACTTTCATTGGATTACCTCCAACAAAAGTTCCAGCAGGCACGTCCTTATGAACCAGCGTACCTGCGGAGACAACTGCTTGATCTCCTATGGTAATACCCGGGAGAATCGTCGTATTGGCCCCAATCAGTACTTCATCCCCGATGGTGACATCACCTAATCGATATTCATCAATTAGATACTCGTGAGCTAATATGGTTGTATTATAGCCGATCACCGTATTGCGGCCTACTCGAATCCGTTCCGGAAACATAATGTCCACCATAACCATTAAGGCGAACGCGGTTTGCTTTCCAACTTCCATACGTAAAAGTGTCCGATAGAGCCAGTTTTTCATCCCCAGAAAAGGGGTGTAGCGAGCCAGCTGAATAACTGTAAAGTTTTTAACCACCTTGAAAAACGGCACCGTTTTATAGATGTGCCATAAAGAATTCGCACCTTCAACTGGATAACGCTCCGTTTTTCTCATAGGTTATCCTCCTGTAATTTCAAGCAGTTCACTCATATGGTCCAGCATATAATCAGGCTTAAGCTGCTCAAGTACTTCTCTGCCTTTAACCGTCCAAGCTACGCCCGCCGTGTGAGTACCAGCATTATGACCGGCTTCAATATCATGCGTGTTATCTCCAACCATCAGGGACTCGGATGCTTTGGAGTCTAAAGCATGAAGAGCCTTAACAATCGGTTCAGGATGAGGTTTTGCGTTGGTTACATCATCAAGGGTGATAATGGTTTCAAAAAAACCGTCAAGACCCGTAATTTCAAGACCCATCTGAACCGTGTTTTTCATTTTGGTAGTTACAATCCCCATTCTGTAACCTGCTTCCTTTAACTGGCGGATTGTATCCACGACTCCGTCATAAGCCCTGACATAAGACTCATGATTTTCAATATTATGTTTCCGATAAGTTTCTACCATGTCTTCCACACGCTCGGGATTAATCTTTTCTAAACTCTCGCGAAGAGGAGGACCAATAAAGTCCAGAATTTCATCTCTAGTGTACGAACGGTCACTGTATTCATTTATGGTATGGGTAAACGAAGCGATAATCAGGTCATTCGTATCGATCAGGGTTCCATCTAAATCAAATAGAATGGTGCGTATGTTCATTTGAAGTTTCCTTTCTCTCTTGTTGTAGTTTATTCCATATAAAGCCGACTGTCGCAGTAAGCACTATAGCGGTCACCAGACGTATTGCGAGCAGTGGCCATATCGGTATGCCAAGCGGAATAAAAATTAGTGTATCTTCCACCACAGCGTGGCAGGACACTAGAAAAATAAGTGCTAAATACATATCTTTCTTGGATACCCCATCTTCCTCCACAGCCTGAATCATTAAGCCAGCACCATAAGCCAGGCCAATCGTCAATCCAGCTACCAGTGTCATCGAGGTATTTCTCTCCATCCCAAGAAAACGGGTGGCTGGAGCAACCCATTCTGAGAACCGGTCCAGCCACCCTTTCTCACGTAAATATTGCATAAAAACCATTAACGGTATGACAATGAGAGCCAGTTGGAGAATTCCCATAAAAGCGGTCTGTAAGCCTTGCCATATGATCTCGTTCCATCCTTCTGGATCAGGTGTCTTCTCCGGGGTCAAACCGTATTTAGCTGCGCTGCTTCCACCATTCCAAAGCAGATTGATAAAAATAGCGGACAAGAAAGCCAGACCGATCCTTATTCCAGCCACAAACCACCAGCTGACTCCCACCCGCTTGGCAACCGTTGATTCTATAAGCAGATTATGGGAGAAGGACATCATGACAGCCATTATAAAAACTTCTTTTACTGTGAAATCAAAAGAAATAATTGCGGCAATCCCGGCATACAAATTCAAAAAGTTGCCTAAAACAAGTGGAACAGCTGCTTCCCCTGAAAGTCCGATCCATTGCATCAGTGGTTCCAATTGATCCATAACCCATGACAGCACTGGTGTAAATTGAAGGATCGTTACTATAAGAGTTACTGGAAAAATAACCTTTCCAAGTGACCACGTGAGGTCCAGTCCTTTCCTTCCCCCTCGTAATAAAATGCCCTTCATTTCCTACTCTCCCTTATTTTGCTTTCTTTCCGTTATAATATTTATCCGCGTACCCAGCTTTTCTACGATAAACCATCAAGGCTACAGCGAATAAGACTAAGACGATAGAAATGAATTGAGCCATTCGAATTTCCCCAAACAAGTACAGACTGTCTGTTCGCATACCTTCAATAAAGAAACGCCCAACAGAATACCAGATTACATAGCTTAAGAATACTTCTCCACGACGAGGATTGAATTTATGGCGCAGTACCAATAGAAGAACAAAACCGAGGATATTCCATAACGATTCATATAGAAAAGTCGGATGGTAAACTGTGCCTTCAATGCACATCTGCTGATTGATAAAACCAGGCAAATATTGCATGAAATTATTATAAAATGCTTCTGAAACAGGGCCGCCATGCGCTTCCTGATTCATAAAGTTTCCCCAGCGTCCAATCGCTTGTCCAAGAATTAAACTAGGTGCAGCGATATCCGCCATCATCCAAAAGGAAATCCCTTTCACCCGTGTATAGACAACGGCTGTAAGTACGGCCCCTATTAAAGCTCCGTGAATAGCAATACCGCCTTCCCAAACGGCAAAAACCTTCCACCACGGACCACCGGCGTACCGATCCCATTCGAAAATGACGTAATAAATCCTTGCAAATAAGATGGATACTGGAATTGCATAAACTACGATATCCACCATATAGTCTTTTTTAAGTCCCAGGCGTTCGGTTTCATTGGTCGCAATCCACAGTCCTAAAAAGGCGCCAGTCGCGATAATAAATCCATACCAGTAGATAGGTAAAGGCCCTAATTGAATTAATACAGGATCCAGAGCCTCAGGTGTACAAGTCATGTAGTGCACGCTCCTTATTCATTTTGCTGATCTTGATCGATTACATTGGTTAAACGTTCCGAAAATTCTTCAGCTGCATTTACGCCCATACGCTTCAAGCGGAAATTCATGGCTGCTACTTCGATAATGACAGCCAGGTTACGTCCCGGACGAACCGGTATGGTTGCTTTAGGGATTTCAACGTCCATAATTTTCATTGTTTCTTCTTCGAGACCCAGACGATCATACTGTTTGTTTTTCTCCCACAATTCCAGATTAATAATGAGCGTGATCCGTTTGAAACTCCTCACGGCCCCTGCACCAAACAATGTCATAACATTGATAATCCCTAGTCCGCGAATTTCCAGCAGATGTTCAATTAACGGGGGACTGTTTCCTATTAACGTATCATAGTCTTCCTGACGGATTTCTACACTATCGTCAGCCACAAGACGGTGACCCCGCTTGACTAATTCAAGTGCGGTCTCACTTTTACCTACACCACTTTGTCCAGTAATGAGCACACCTATCCCATAAATGTCTACTAATACACCATGGATAGCCGTAAATGGAGCAAATTTTGTTTCAAGAAAATTAGTGAGGCGGCTGATCACTCTTGTGGTTTTATGAGGGGAGCGCATTAATGGTACACCAGCTTCCTGGGCAGCGGTGATTAATTCACTCGGAATGTCCATCCCTCTTGTGATCACAATGCCGGGTGTAACATCCGTACACAGTTTCTCTGATCTTTCCTGACGCTGTTCATTCGTTAACTCATTAAAATATGAAAGTTCAGTCTTCCCGAGAAGCTGTAAACGCTCTTTAGGGTAAAACTTAAAGTAACCTGTCATCTCCACCCCTGGACGCGAAATGTCACTTGTATGTATTTCACGGTGTACGCCATCTTTCCCAGCCAACAATTCCAGTTGAAATTGATCCAATAAATCTTCTGTACGCACTTTACTCATCTATTAAAGACCTCCTTAGTCGTTCGATCACTAAACACTATTGTAGCATGTTTTACAGGATCTTGGACATACGCAGAAAAGGCGTACATCTAACACCGTTCATGCTCTGTTAAAAAAGCAGCAGGAGAAGGATATCATCAATCAAAAGATCAACTTCACTTTATCCAAAAGTCTCTCTTAAATCCCAGTGTTGATTTTACAGTAAAGCTCTCGATTGCGTAAGACTTGATTTCGAGATATCTCGTGAGAGAGTTAGGTTCTGCGGGGAACGAATCGCTTTCCGGGGTCTCACCGATCATGTTTATCCCACAGGAGTCTCCCCGTTCCCCTCCGGACCTGGCCGAATCAGAAACTCGAAATGGCTTCACCCTTCCCCAGCTTGAGAAGAAATGACCACATGGGCGTATATACTTTCTTCAGGCTGGAACTATGCGGGATAGCCTGTTATATAAGCATTTTCAGGCAGGTTAAGGAGGAGAGTACACTTTCCTTCCGAAGGGTACGTTCGCCCTAATAAAGTTGGGTTGGTTGGGAAATGGCGAGACTCCCATGGGAGAAGGAACTAGGTGAGATCCCACAGGGAGTGAAACGAGCGAGGAAGCTCACCGTTCCCCCATAGGAAAGCGAGTTATTTCCCCACCATCCCTATACCTATTAAGTAACGGACCCCGATTTATCTCGAAACTGAGTCTTCAACTAAACGGCCCGTTAGTTGCACAAAGCTCTTAGGAAAAATCTACATCAAAATTTAACGAAACCATTAAAAAACCGTTCAAGCAATAGGTGCTTGAACGGTTTTTTCTATTTCATATCTTTAATCAGGCTATTCAGTATTAAATTAATAATCGATATAATAATAGCCGCAATTATAGCCATTCCAAAGCCTGCTATTTCAAATGTGCTGCCGAGGAATACATCGGTCAGCCATAAGGTAATAGCATTAATGACTAACAGAAACAGCCCCAGTGAAACTATCGTTATGGGCAAAGTTAATACAACTAGAATGGGACGGACAATCGCATTTAAAATCGACAATATAAAAGCAGCCAATAAGGCCCCGCCGACACCATCAATATGGATCGACTCGAATAAAGCACCGACCGCAATAATTGCGATCGCATTTACCAAAATATGCAACAGCCAGCTTTTCACATAAATCACCCGCTTTCTTCTATAATATTATTCATTCTTGGCCGGAAGGAGAAACCGTAACCGAGCCTGTTTTCGTTTCCGCCTCTAAATGGTAAGCAGATTCATATTCTTCAAATGCTTCAAACGTCAATTGTTTATTGACCACCTCTTTTTTGTCCTCCAGAATTTTATAATTATCGATCTGACAATTTAAGCTGCCAAAGTTTGTACGGAGCTTTCCATCCACCCGTTTATGTTTGGGCAGAGACACTTTAATGCTGCCTGTAGTGGCTTTGTAGAAACCAGTATGGGCTTTTTCTCCAAAATGATCGACCGTGATGCTTCCACTTACAGCAGACACATCACTTTTTCCAAAGTCACCGCCCAGTGTAACGGCACCGTTCAAAGTATCCATTTCACACGTATCAAATACACCGTCGGCGACCGTAATAGCTCCATTACCTGTCTCCACTTTACACGTTTCCCCAACGACACTGTTCAACTGGATCCTTCCATTGGAAGTTTTGAGCTGGTAGTAATCACTATCCATTTGATTAACGGTGATGGTGCCGTTTGCCAATTTGGATTTGATGAAGTCATATCTCTTTTTAGGAAGGGTGAGGTGAACGTACGTTTTAATTTTCTTAGAAGGACTGGCTAAACGTAAAAGACCATTATGAATATCAAGTTGGCCATCTGCTAAGAAGTGACGCCTGGCCTCTTCTTCATTATCCACCTGATAAACTCGCACGTGATAAGCGGCTTTTACATAGTCCCTCTCCCATGTGTCTATATCAAGAGAACCGTTAGCAATCGAAAGATCTATATCGTTAAAATCATCTGATTCGGTCTGGGTCTCATAATCAAACTCTACATACTCACCAAACGAAAGATCAAAATCAGAGTTTTTTATTTTTTCAACAGCATCATCGAGAAAATTTCTAATTCCATATTTCTTTTTTTCTTTTTCTTCTGCTTTTGATTCCTCAGCTTCCCTGTTTTCTACAGCAGCGAGAAGCTTCGCCCCTTCCTCGGCTGATACATTGCCTTCTTCTATCATTTTTAGAATCTTCATGCGCTCTTCGTTCATGACTACCATCTCCTTTTCTCATTAGTAAAGCATTCCCGGCATCTGGAGTAAAAAAACCAATTAAAATACACCTTGAAAAAGACTGGCGTTGTCAATTCCAAGGTGTCATAGTTGTTACGTAAACGAATAACGGTAAAATCTTTCGGTTTTCAAACGTTCCAACTGCTCTGGCTGATCATTTAATAAACTCATCATTCCGTCAGCCTGAGAAAGGTGTGCCTTTATTGCGGCTAATTTGCGCTCCCAATAAGGTGTGATATCATAAATCAACTCAGGCTCACCAAGCTCGGCTTCATGATTATTAGAAATGGCATGCATCCATACGTCCGGGCGTTTAAGCGAATCAATCTTTTTCACTGCTTCTACGGCTGCAGCACCTAACGCGTCATGATCCGGATGGACGGCATACCCTGGATAATGGGTAATGACCAGCGTAGCATTAAGATCCTCAATCTTTTCTTTAAGATGACTGGCGACTTTCTCGATAGGTTCGAATTCAAGAGTCTTATCCCGATAGCCTAGAAACTCGACATTAATGTCCAGCTGTTTCGCTGCTTCTTCCAGTTCTTTTTTACGGTAGGAGGAGAGCGTCTCGCGGTTAGCAAACACAGGGTTGCCCATATTTCTGCCCATCTCTCCAAGAGTACCGCATAAGTAAGTAACCGGGACGCCTTTCTCTCTATATTTAGCTATCGTGCCTGAAGCACCGAAAGATTCATCATCAGGGTGTGGAAAAATAACGACTACGTGTTCTTCACTCATCAGGATCAGCCTCATGTGAAAATGGGGTTTCACTAATTTCTAAAGCCACCATTAAACGTCCCTCACGATCATGACCGGCCATAAGTAAACGATTCTTATCATCAATTTCAAAATCGCTTACCCCTTCTGCGTAAATCCATCCAATATCTAATTTAAGACCTACTCGATAGGAACCTCCTGTGCTGACGATTTTACCATGCTGGTATTTAACTTGGGCATTACGAATAAACGCACCAACATTATAGGCTTCTTCATCAAAGTGGCTCGCATAGGCCCCGTTCGTAGTTTCTAAATGTACATATACATCCTTTTTAGCCAAGCTATCAATCTTTTTTTGAACTTCGGTCTGACTAATTGGTTTCATTGCGAATTCCTCCTGTCTACACATCATGATGACCAGAATTTGAAATAAAACATTTCTGTGTATGCTTGTTTGTGTGTATAAACCAAAGGAGAAGCACTCTCCTTTGGCTATCAATCTAACCTATCCACCACAATACTTAACTTGGAGGGAAGCGTCAAAACATCTACTCGTTGGCTGCTTTTTCCTTGGACTGTAACCTTTGCTCCATCCGTTT
Organism: Halobacillus halophilus DSM 2266; assembly: GCF_000284515.1. Taxonomy (GTDB): domain Bacteria; phylum Bacillota; class Bacilli; order Bacillales; family Halobacillaceae; genus Halobacillus; species Halobacillus halophilus. Next base: position 2,991,882 of record NC_017668.1, read on the forward strand.
ACGATCCCGTTCCAATACAGGCTTAAGATAATGACCAGTATAGGAAGCTTTAGTTTCCGCTACTTCTTCAGGAGTACCGGTAGCAATAATTTCTCCGCCTTTGTCTCCACCTTCAGGGCCAAGATCGAGTATATAATCCGCCTCTTTGATTACATCAAGGTCGTGTTCAATAATCAATACGCTGTCCCCATTATCTACAAGCCGCTGGAGTACTTTTAGGAGACGGGAAATATCATCCACATGCAGACCTGTTGTAGGTTCATCAAGAATGTAAAAGGATCTCCCGCTCGAGCGGCGGTGAAGTTCACTGGCAAGCTTAACCCGTTGGGCTTCTCCTCCGGAGAGTGTGGTAGCCGGCTGGCCAAGTTTAATGTATTCCAGACCTACATCGGCTACTGTCTGCAATTTCCGTTTAATCTTCGGAATGTTATTAAAGAAATCCAAAGCTTCTTCGATCGTCATAGCTAATACATCTGCAATACTTTTCCCTTTATATTTCACCTCTAAAGTTTCCCGATTATATCGCTTGCCGTCACATACTTCACAAGGAACATAAACGTCAGGAAGGAAATGCATTTCAATTTTAATAATTCCATCGCCTCGACAGGCTTCACAACGCCCGCCTTTAACATTGAAACTGAATCGACCTTTTTTATACCCGCGAATCTTAGCTTCATTCGTTTGAGCAAATACATCACGGATATTATCGAATACTCCGGTATAAGTCGCCGGATTTGAACGAGGTGTACGGCCGATTGGTGATTGATCAATATCGATCACTTTTTCCAAATGCTCCATACCTTCTATTGTTTTATGCTTACCTGGTTTCTGTTTGCCTCTATGCAATTTCATGGAAAGCGATTTATATAGGATCTCATTTATAAGTGTACTTTTGCCAGACCCGGATACGCCTGTTACAGCTGTGAACAGACCTAATGGGATTTGTGCATTTACATTTTTTAAGTTATTTTGTTCTGCACCTTTTATCTTTAAGAAGCGTTCATCCGGTTTTCTTCTCTCAGCGGGAAGCGGGATGAATTTTTTTCCAGACAAATACTGTCCTGTTAATGACTTACCGCTTTTCATCACTTGCTTAGGTGTCCCCTGTGAGACGATCTGACCGCCGTGAGCACCAGCACCTGGTCCGATATCAATTAAATAATCAGCTGCGAGCATTGTATCTTCATCGTGCTCTACTACAATCAGTGTGTTATCCAGATCCCTCATACGCTTCAGCGTATTGATTAACCGATCGTTATCACGCTGGTGAAGACCGATAGAAGGCTCATCCAGTACATAAAGCACGCCGGTTAGAGCGGATCCAATCTGCGTTGCCAGTCTGATACGCTGAGCTTCGCCTCCTGATAGTGTTCCGGCAGAACGGGACAAGGTTAAATAATCCAGTCCGACGTTCGCGAGGAAACTGAGTCTTTCAGAGATTTCTTTTAAGATCATACGAGCAATGGTTTCTTCTTTTTCAGTCAATTCAAGTCCATCAAAGAATTCCTTTGCTTCGGTTACGGAATAATCTGTTGTAATGCCAATATGTTTTCCGTTAATTAATACGGCAAGGGCTTCTTCATTCAAGCGGTTGCCTTTACACTTAGGGCAGGGTTTTTGAGCCATATATTTTTCCATTTGCTCACGGATAAAATCTGAACTCGTTTCACGGTATCGACGGGAAATATTAGGTATTACTCCCTCGAAAAAAATCTCATTCTCTCGGACTTTTCCGAAATCATTTTCGTAACGGAAGTAAACTTTTTCATCGCCGCTTCCATATAAAATTCGTTCCATATGTTCCTTTGGTAAATCCTGAATAGGTACATCCATATCTATACCATAATGATCTGCTACACTTTTCAGGAGTTGAGGGTAATACTGGGAGCTGGTTGGCTCCCATGCCGCAATAGCATGTTCTTTCAGGGAAAGAGACCAGTCGGGTATGACCAGATCAATATCTACTTCTAACTGTGTACCGAGACCATCACACCGGTTACAGGCCCCGTAAGGACTGTTGAAAGAGAACATCCTCGGCTCCAGTTCACTTACAGAAAAACCGCAGATCGGGCAGGCATGATGTTCAGAGAAAGACAATTCTTCCTCTCCTATAACATCCACCAGGGTATGCCCCCCGCCTAGTTTTAAGGCCGTTTCAATTGAATCGGATAGCCGGCCTTCAACTCCTTCTTTAACCACAATCCGGTCCACTACCACTTCAATAGAGTGTTTTTTGTTTTTATTCAAATTTATTTCCTCGGAAATCTCACGCATTTCTCCATCTACTCGCAGACGAACATATCCTTCTTTCTGCAATTGTTCAAATACTTTGGCATGCTCACCTTTTCGACCTGAAACCACCGGGGAGAGAATTTGCATTTTCGTTCTTTCCGGATACTCCATAATTTGATCAACCATCTGCTGTACGGTCTGCGAATTAATTTCAATTCCATGCTTTGGACAAGTAGGGCGACCTACGCGTGCGAACAGCAGACGCAGATAGTCATAAATTTCAGTTACCGTTCCCACTGTTGACCTGGGGTTACGACTGGTCGTTTTCTGATCGATCGAAATGGCTGGAGAAAGACCTTCTATGGAATCCACATCCGGTTTATCCATTTGTCCTAAAAATTGCCGGGCATAGGCACTTAGAGACTCGACATAACGTCGCTGCCCCTCTGCGTATATGGTATCGAACGCTAAAGAAGACTTCCCGGAACCGGACAACCCTGTCATAACGACCAGTTTATTCTTAGGAATATCAATATCGATCCCTTTTAAATTGTGGGCCCGGGCTCCTTTAATACTAATATGCTTGCTGGCCATACTTCCTCATCCCTCCGCTTTTAATTCCAATAATATATCACGTAATTCAGCCGCTCTTTCGAAGTCTAAATCGCGAGCCGCCTGTTTCATTTCTGTTTCCATATTGTCAATCGTTTCCTGACGTTCTTTCTTCGTCATTTCAGAAGGACGTTTCATACCGCTGTCGTAAGAACCTTCTTCTTCGGAAACGGCCGTTGCTTTAATAACATCGCGGACTTCTTTGTGGATTGTTTTCGGTGTAACCCCATGTTCTTCATTATAAGCAATTTGCTTTTCACGACGCCTGTATGTTTCATCAATTGCAAACTGCATCGACTTCGTAATTTTATCCGCGTACATAATGACACGTCCGTTTTCGTTACGTGCCGCTCTTCCAATCGTCTGAATAAGAGAGCGGTCTGATCTCAAGAAGCCTTCTTTGTCAGCATCGAGAATAGTTACTAGAGAAACCTCTGGGATGTCAAGCCCCTCTCTAAGCAGGTTAATACCAATTATTACATCGTATTTACCAACACGGAGATCGCGTATAACTTCTATTCTTTCCAGTGTTTTAATTTCAGAGTGCAAGTAAGCAACTTTGATACCAAGTTCTTTCAAATAATCCGTAAGGTCTTCAGACATTTTCTTCGTTAACGTTGTCACAAGAACCCGTTCGTTTCTTTCGGCACGCTTGTTAATTTCGCCTACAAGATCATCGATTTGTCCATGAATCGGACGCACATCAATTTCAGGATCAAGCAGACCAGTCGGCCGGATGATCTGTTCAATGACTTTAGGTGTACGTTCTAATTCATATGGCCCTGGAGTAGCCGATACATATGTGATTTGGTTCATATGATTTTCAAACTCCGGGAACTTCAGCGGCCGGTTATCGAGCGCTGAAGGTAACCGGAAACCGTGATCAACAAGCACCTGTTTACGTGCCTGGTCCCCATTGTACATACCCCGTACTTGAGGAAGTGTAACGTGTGACTCATCTGCCATAATCATGAAATCATCTGGAAAGTAATCCAGGAGTGTGTATGGAGTTGCGCCTGGCTCACGAAATGTCAGATGACGAGAGTAGTTTTCGATCCCTGAGCAAAAACCCATTTCATTCATCATTTCTAAATCATAGTTCGTCCGCTGCTCTAAGCGCTGGGCTTCAAGCAGTTTATTTTGCTCACGCAATTCTTTTACGCGCTCAATCATTTCCTGCTCTATATTAACAATTGCTTTTTTAAGTTTGGATTCTCGTGTTACGAAGTGAGAAGCTGGGAAGATCGCTACATGCTCACGGTCGCCCATAACTTCTCCAGTCAGAACATCAATTTCGCGAATCCGATCGATTTCATCACCGAAAAACTCGACACGTATAGCATGCTCTTCACGTGAAGCCGGTATAATTTCAACAGAATCCCCGCGTACGCGGAACGTACCCCTCTGGAAGTCAATATCGTTGCGGGCATATTGGATGTCTACAAGATTACGTAATAATTCGTCACGGTCCTTTTCCATTCCTGAACGGATTGATAGCACCTGGCTTCGGTATTCGTCTGGAGAACCTAAACCGTAAATACACGATACACTGGCCACAATAATAACGTCGTTTCGTTCAAACAAAGCTGAAGTTGCCGAGTGTCTCAGCTTGTCAATTTCATCATTGATACTCGCATCTTTTTCTATAAATGTGTCAGAAGAAGGCACATAGGCCTCCGGCTGATAATAATCATAATAACTGACAAAATATTCGACAGCGTTGTTTGGAAAGAACTCTTTAAACTCGCTGTAGAGCTGGCCCGCCAGTGTTTTATTATGGGCAATGATTAATGTAGGTTTATTAACTTCCTGAATCACGTTGGACATGGTGAACGTTTTCCCTGTCCCTGTCGCCCCTAAAAGAGTCTGGTGCTTTTCCCCGCGATTAATTCCATCTACAAGTTCCTGAATCGCTCGCGGCTGATCTCCTTGCGGGGAATATTGTGAAACCAATTCGAATTTATTCTCCATGACGAAAACCTCCGTTCTTAACTAGTCATCATTAGTTTACCACATTAGTTTATCATTCTAACATTAAACGAACAAACATTCGGTACTAAGCAGGTCCAGACTCTTCTCGTAATAAAGAAACTCTTGAGAAATTTTCATTTCTCAAGAGTTTCATGGTTATTCTTCCTTCGCAATCAGAATTTGACCAGTTTTACTTTCCTGTAAAAGGGTCTTCATAATAGTGGTTGAAAGTTTTCTTAATGGGTAAGGTTTGACCAGATACCCTTCCACTTCGATATCTGGAACTTCCGACGATTGACTGAGCGCACTTGAGATAAATATAGGAACGTCAGACAGGTGATTATAGGTCTTAATAGCTTGTATAATATCCCATCCAGAAGTTTGATCAGCTAAGGTTATATCAATAATAAATACATCCGGCCGCAGTTTATCCAATTCATTCAGAGCTGATCGACCTTCATTGTAATGAGAAACTTTAATACCAGCGTCCCCTAATTCATCTTTTATTAACTGGGATAAATTAATATCATCTTCAATAAGGATGACATGAGGGACTTTTTCAACCGGACCATCTTCATTTTTCAACGGTTCATGTAAGGGAAAGGTAATGGTAAATACGCTGCCTGCTCCCTGTTCTGAGAGTACAGATATTCGTCCATTATGAATCTCTGCAATTTCCTTACTGATAGCAAGCCCAAGACCCGTACCGCCTATTTTACGCTGGCTTGAGTTATCAACTCTATGGAACTTAGTAAATAGCTTCGTAATTTCATGTTCCGGAATGCCCAGACCTTCATCCGCTACATGTACGTAAATGTTGGACTGGTCGTTATTTATAGCTACTACCACTTCTCCTCCATCCGGGGAAAACTTAATGGCATTACCTATGATGTTATTCATCAACTGTATAATCTTCTCACGATCTGCGTGGATCCTTGAAGTTAATGTCTGATCTGTGAGCACCAACAGGTGGTCTGTGTGAGTGATACGTAAGTTTTCTACCACTTCCTCTACCAGACTTCCCAATTCTACTACTTCTTTATGAAAAGTAGACTTCCCAGACTCCATACGCTGCAGATCCAGAAAATCGTTGATAAGGTTTGTCAGCCGCTTTGCTTCACCGTGTATGGTATTTAAATATTTCTTTCTCCGGTTTTCCGGCAGATCACGGTGAATCATTAATTCCGTATATCCAAGGACACTCGCCAGTGGAGTTCGTAATTCATGACTCACTGTACTAACCAGGTTTGTTTTCATCTGGTTGACTTCAAATTCCGAAGTAATGTCACGGAATACAAATAAAATGCCTTCTTTTTCATGCTGGTGATAAATAGGTTCCGCATAGACCTCAATTATGCGAAAACCCTCTTCAGCACCTACCTCTATTCTCACACTGCTCTTTGGATGATCGTCAGTGAATACCATTCCTCTGCAAAAGGCTGCGAAGCTTTCCTCATTTGTAATGTAGGAAGAAATTTGATGCAGCCAATCTTCAAACTCCACCTTTAACCAATTCTCTTGCTCCATGTATGGAAGACCGAGGAAAGTCAGCCAGTTTTGATTGTATTGCACGAGCTTTCCTGCTTCATCTACAAACAGGATTCCTTCATTTATATTATCTATGATATCCTGATTCAATTGACGGTTAATTTCTGATTGTTCATAAGAATCAATTCTTTCGATGTATAATGAAACTCGCTGCAAAATGGACGTAATTCCATTAATCTCTTCAGTTTCATAGGAAGCTCCTATCCTTGTAGCTACAAAGAACGCCTCCAGTTTATTTCTGGAATTAAATACAGGTACATAAAGATCATAACTTTTACTAGATTCATTAAAATAACCCTCTTCATAGATCGTCATTTTGCGCTCACGGATGTAAGGAATACGTTGAGCCCGTAAGCGCTGTACCACATGAGCGAAAGAATTTATAATATCATCCTTCAAATCTTCCTCTCTTAAACCGATTTTCGCGTACCCACCAGAATCAAGCAGCATAAAGATTCCATGGTCAAAAGGATATAAAATAGAGAGCTGATAAATGACCTGATCCAGCAAAGACTGCTTGTCCATGGTGGTTGAAAGCGTCTGGTTCATAGAATTCAATTTCTCCACTGTACTTCTTGCCTTCTCCGTCTCACTTAAAGAATCCTTTAACCGCTGCTGGGCCTGTTTTATATCAGTAATATCTTTCTGAATAACAATAAATTGTTCGACTTTGCCATCCTCATTTATGTAAGGGACTACAGTGGTGTTTGTATAAAAAAAACCTCCACCTTTACGGTTACACCTCACCTCTCCTTTCCACACCTTTCCGTGTTCTACTCCCGGGAAGGCCTTCTTTACATCCGTATGATCGTAAGACTCCTCCGTTAAGCTTAAGAAGTGACGCCCCTCCAACTCACTTTCTGAATAATCCGATGCTTCCGCTAATTTACCGTTACAGGTTTGAATCCATCCATCTTCGTCCAATATAGCGACAATGGATGACTCATTTAAAGCCAAGTCCTTGTTTCGTAAATCATTTACATAGGATTCAAGCATTTCCTGTTGAGCCATCAGTTCTTCATTTTGAGCAGAAAGATTGTCTTCCCTTTCTCCAATTTCCTTGGCCATATATTGAAAGGAGCGCGTCAATGTACCAATTTCGTCTTTTCGCTTACTCGAAGGTAACTCATCATAATTTCTTCCTGCAGCTAATGATTCAGATGCTATCGAAAGTTCAGAAAGCGGTCGCCCTATGCCCCGGCTCAATGTTCTTGAGGCAATTGATAGGATGAAAACTACAAGAATCATTAGGGCAAAAAGCAAATAAGAAATCAAGTCCATCCTCTCAAGGAAATTGTCATTTTCTGAGGTTAACGTCTGTTGAGCTTCATTCGATATATCTTCGAGTGTTTGGATAATTTCATTAATTTGTTCAGTTGTATTAGCGAGACTGAGTTGCCGAACTTCTTCCATATTCCCATTTTCTAAAGCCGTCTGTACTTTGGGAATTAGACTTTCCCAGTAATATTCTAAAAACAGATTAAGATCAGAAAAAAGTTCGATCCGTCCATTAGACCAATTCATTCCCTGAGCTTCGGATAAATATCCGTCAAGGTTTTCCCGCGCCTGTTTTGCCTGGAGCAGTTCATTATTATTATTGAATGCTATGTATCCACGAGTTCGAAAAACCATGGTCTGATACTCTTCTTTAATATTGCGTAAAACGTTTCGCTTATCTACTAGTTCAGACGTCAACGTCTCATGCTGGCTCTTATTGGAGTACTGTAAATAAAAAAGTATCGATGTAGCTAGACAGGTGGCAGTCACTACTACCAGCATGACTATGAAGAATTTTCTGCGAATCGATTTTTGGAAGTAATCCATCATGTCAGGATTTCCTCTACTAATTGAATTAATTCAATTGGACTGAAAGGCTTTCCCATAAAATACTGAATGCCGGCGTTCTTAGACATCTCCACGTCAGACTCCTGAGTTTTAGCGGTTAACATAACGATAGGTGGTCGATTTTTACAACCTTCACTTATCTTTTCGGCTACTTCTATCCCAGTCAATCCTGGCATCATGTAATCCAGAATAACTAAGTCCAACGTTTCATGCTGCAGAATCTCCAACGCTTCTCTGCCGTCTTCAGCTTCTGTTATGATATACCCTTCGTCTTCAAGTGTATCTGTGATCAGCATTCTGAGCACTTCTTCATCATCAGCTACTAAAATGTGTTTTTTCATCTTTTTCCTCCCTTATGGCGTTGAATCAGCCTGCGGATTCGTGCGACTAATTCGTCTGTGCTGAAAGGTTTGGTCATATAATCATCCGCTCCAATATTCAGCGCTTTTATTATATCCTTTCCTTTCTGTCTGCCCGTGAGCATAATAACTACGGTTTCCTGATCATGAGACCTAATCTGTGATAATACCTCCAGCCCATCCATCCCCGGAAGTACCCCATCAAGAAGGACAACGTGTTTATATTTGCCGTCATGATCGTCTTTCAAAAAACTTTCTCCGTCCTTATATGCTTGAACTTGCACAGAGTGATCAAAGTAATTCATTGTTTGAAGCCTGTCAGATAAAATCTCTCTAATGATTGAATCGTCATCAACAACAGAAATATGAACTAGCTTTTCTGCATTCGAAACATTGGGTATATCCCGATTCGGCTCGTATATAGTGACGGTTCCTTTTCCAGAACGCTTTCCCCTGTATAAAGCCAAGTCAGCTTGCACAATCAGATCCTCCATTTCTGAAACGGATTCGTTCATCTCTGTTAATCCCGCTGTAAAGCTTAAAGAGAAATCATGGTTCTTATAGGTATGAACAATCGATTTAAATTCTTCTAACATACTTCCCAGTCGACTTTTCGCCTGTATTCTGCTTATGACAGGCATTACTACAATAAACTCTTCTCCTCCATAGCGAATCACACTGTCTTCCGGGCGGGTACAAGCATGTAAAACTTCAGATAGCTGGACTAACACTTCATCCCCTACCGTATGTCCATAGCTGTCATTTACATTTTTAAAATCATCTAAATCCAGAATGGCTAGGCAGAATGTTTGCTCATTTCTATGGAACGTGCGCTTCTTACGTGCAAGTAAATCCTGGAGGTACGTCCGGTTATAGGCTTTAGTCAATTTATCGGTCGTTATTTGTTTTTTTAAAGATCGTACGTGTAAGAGCCGGTTTCGAATGAGAGTAGTAAAGACTTCAAAATCAATAGGCTTCGGGATAAAATCGAGAGCTGATGTTTCATACACTTTTTTTGCTAATTCGGGAGAACCATCTTCGCTGATAATTATGACAGGAGTTAGAATACTTGTAGCCTGCGTACTGATTTCTTCCAATATTTCTAGCCCGTTTTTATTTTCTAAGTAAAAATCAATCACGACTAAATCCGGCGTTTCGTCATAAAACAGATTCAGTGCCCGTTCCTCTGTGGCAGCAATAAGGATATTGTAGCCGTGACTTTCCATATTGTTACGAAAATGATGCAGGAAATCTAAATTATTTTCTAAAATTAAAATCGTAGGCTGCTTTTCTTCTTTTTGAAAGACGGGCAGTTCCTGTACCTTCCAGGACAGGTCTAATTCCTTATTAAAAGCAGCATGAAGAAAAATCGGCTGCAATAACTCCGACCATGAACCTTCTTGCCAGCTTGCTGTAGAGGCTGGGCTTACGTGATCCATTACTTTTTCCGCTTCCGTTGATAATTCCGGGAGCTGTATAGAAGCAGCCGTTCCTTTTACAGAGTGAAGAAATTTGTAGATCTCTTTTTCTTCTACAAAGGGGCGTTCCTGCCAGGTTTCAATTTTTTTAGACACATTAGTTAAGAATAATTTCTGATATTTTTCAAAGGATTGCACATTTCCACTCCTATTAAAATCAATCACTTTTATCGATTGGTCTAATGTTCATTATAATAGATTTTCGAAAACAATGGGTATAATTTCCTGTAAAAAAACCACTACAAATGGTTTGTAGTGGTTTTCCTATTTTTATTCGAATGTCTGATTGTACTGGTTCACTTCAAAGAGATCGGTCAATTCTATATCAGGGTGTTTATCCTCAAACCAGCGGAGTGAGAAATCATTTTTGAAAAGAACTAAGGGATTGCCTTCCCGATCTTCGGCCAGCATGTTCCGCTCATCAAATAGAGATTCATCAACCTGATCTTCCCGCAGCCAGCGGGGGATGCGCTCTCCGATCGAAGTCAGCTCTATTTCCACATTGTACTCATTCTTCATACGGTACTCGAATACTTCATACTGAAGCTCGCCTACTGCTCCAATGATATAGTCTTCAAATCGATACCGCTTAAACAGTTGAATGGCTCCTTCTTGTACCAGCTGTTCCAATCCTTTTCGGAATTGTTTGGACTTCATTACGTTCTTAGCCGTTACTTTCTTGAACAGTTCAGGTGGGAACTGAGGTAATTCATCGTATTCAAAATTCGATTTACCGGTAACGATGGTGTCCCCAATCCGGTACACATTCGGATCATAGATTCCAATAATATCTCCTGCATAGCCTTCTTCCACTGTTCCGCGTGAAGAAGCGACAAATTGCTGAGATTGTGCCAGTTTAAAAGACTTCCCTGTACGCGATAAGGTTACGTTCATGCCACGTTCGAATTTACCTGAGCAAACTCTTACGAAGGCTATCCGGTCTCTGTGCTGTGGATTCATATTCGCCTGGATTTTGAATATAAATCCAGAGAATTCTTCATGGTCCGGTGAAACAATTCCTTCCGTTGACTTCCTTGGGGCAGGTTCCGGAGCCATCTCAATGAATGAATTAAAGAATGTTTCCACACCGAACGGCGCGAGGGCGCTACCGAAGAACACAGGAGTCTGATCCCCTCTCATCACTTTATCCATGTCAAAGCCATCTCCTGCTTCATCCACAAGCAGCATTTCTTCTTCCGCTTCCTGAAAGGTAGCATTTTCAGAAAGCTCTGGATGTTGGTCCAGTTGGTCATAAGGAATATAAGCTTCTTCTTCATTACCGGTATAATGAACGAATTGCTCATTATTACGGTCGAATACACCAAGAAATCTTTTACCCATGCCCGCCGGCCAGGTCATTGGATAAGTCTCGATGTTCAATGTTTCTTCAATTTCTTCCATTAACTCAAACGGCTCACGACCTTCACGGTCCATTTTATTAATAAATGTGAAGATCGGAATGCCTCGCATTTTACATACTTTAAATAATTTCAATGTTTGGGCTTCAATTCCTTTAGTTCCGTCGATCACCATAACCACACTGTCAACAGCGGTCAGGGTACGATACGTATCTTCACTGAAATCTTCGTGCCCGGGCGTATCAAGTATATTAACCTGGTAGCCTTTGTAAGGAAAATTCATTACACTGGAAGTAACGGAAATTCCTCTTTGCTTCTCAATTTCCATCCAGTCAGAGGTAGCGAACTTTCCTGACTTTTTACCTTTCACTGTACCAGCTGAACGAATGAGATTACCGAATAACAACATTTTCTCAGTCATGGTCGTTTTCCCAGCATCCGGGTGGGATATAATAGCAAACGTACGGCGTTTTTTCATTTCGTCTTGAATATTCATCGTCATATCCTCCATATTATTATTCATTCGGGTGACTTACGTAAGGTAGGATATACGTATCACATTGGCCGATTCACTCCATAAAAAAACCGCTCACTCGATTGAGCAGTAATCTCGAATTTATAAAACTCATACTTTGAAAGTTAGCACAACCATGCATTAAAATCAATCAAGAATCAATGATATCCCCTATTTTCGCTTGCATAAATTCCCACCTCAGGTAATCCATATCCTGGAAGAACTGAGGTGGGAATTTATGGGGGACCTGAGGTAACAGATATAGTCAATTATCATCTGGTCAAACCTGTTATAATAGAGGAAATACTGATAGTAAGGATGCCATTTATGCAATCGTACTTATTACAACCAAGTGATATCAAGAAAATAACCGGCCACACTTTTTACAAACGTGGTAAACAATATTATGAATCAAAGAAAGTCTATGGACTTTCTTATAACGGAGCTATTCGCTCCTGGCGGGCTGTCGTTGCAGGGACGCACGATTACGAAGTGCGTGTTTTCTTTTTTGAAGAGGATGATGTTGAAGCCACCTGCGAATGTGAAGCTTACAATAATTACTATACCTGTAAACATATCGCTGCCGTCTTAATAGCTATACGGGAACGCGCCCTGGAGGAACTTGGGCCCAAGCTGGCCGTAAAAGGACGCCAGGCGAAGAAAGAAACAAACCATGATCGTCTGTTTGCCATGCGCTTGTTTGAAACTTTCCGCCAGCGCCAGGAAAACCGTCAGACAGAAGGCTTGAAGAAGCCCATTCAAATTCAATACTTTCTTCATCTTCAATCTATGCTCGGGACCAAGAATTTAAGTGTTGAATTAAAGTTTGGTGAAGGCTATCCATATGTCATAAAAGACATTCGTGAGCTGCTTGAGCATATCCAAAAAGCTCAACCTTACAGGATATCCAAAAAATTCACATTCGACCCAGCCGACCATGTTTTCGAAGAAAAAGATAAAGAAATCCTGTCTTTATTACAGCAAGCCTATGAGCAAGAACGTTTTTACGAGCAGCAATGGACACAAAACGATAAAAAAACGTTGCGTATCTCCCCGGTTCTGGCCCAAAACCTACTGCCCAGGCTTGAGGAGCAACAAGCTCAAGTGTCTGTTAAAGGTGAACTGGCTGGTCCATTGCGCTATAAAACGGAATTCCCGGAGCTGTCTTTTTATATATCAGAAGAACGCGGTCATTTTCATATGCACATGAATCATTTGAAAAGCTATGATTATTTAGCTGACTATCACCTTTTATACAAGGAAGGCACGTTCTATGCGCTCGATCCACAGAAAGAGGAAGTGCTCGGAACGCTATACACTCTACTTCCTTATAATTCAAATGGGAACCACACCGTGAGTCACTCTGATATGGAAGGCATTGTTTCTTATGTACTTCCGGAGCTTGAAACCATAGCCGAAGTACAGCTGGATCAAACAGCTCAAAAAAAGATCAGTCAGCATCCCCTGCAGGCAGAAGTCTATCTGGATTTCTTCCAGTGGACACTAACGATTAATGTCCGTTTTCGCTACGGTGATCTGCTTATTGATCCTTTCAAACAGAACTCTGCTCCCAATCAGACTATCGTTCAGCGTAACAGTACAACCGAACAGGCCATCATCCAGATTATTGAATCGGCCGAATTTAAATTTGATGGAGAAATCGTTTATATTGAAGAAGAAGAAGCCCTTGACACTTTCTTTTCCGACTACTTACAAAGATTGAAAGAGCATGCTGAAGTTTATCTATCTTCCTCTGTCCGTTCGCTGCTTGCCGAACAGGATCATGAGCTCAAACCATCCGTGCAGATGGAAAGCGATGGCAGCTGGCTGGACATCAGTTTCGGCATTGATGGAATAAGTTCAGAAGACGTAAGCGCTGCAATGAAAGCTGCGATTGAGCGTAAAAAGTATTATCGGCTCTCTGACGGAAGTTTACTTTCATTGACCTCCGAATCCTTCGAGCGTTTTCAGAGACTGGCAGATGAACTCGACCTCTCAGCTAAGGATATAGACAGCAGTGAGCTGCATGTTTCCCAGGCACGCACACTGCAAGTAGATGATGTATTGCAGCCTGAAGAATCAGAGCGGGATCAGAAGTTTACTAAACTAGTGGAGCGTCTTCAGTCTCCAGAAACGTTTAATTTAAATAAACCAGCTGGGTTACAAGCAGATCTACGCCCTTATCAGATGACGGGATTCCGCTGGATGAAAACTCTTGCTACCTATGGATTAGGCGGGATTCTAGCAGATGATATGGGCTTAGGTAAAACCATTCAAGCCATTACTTTTCTTCTTCATGAAAAAGAAGAGGGCGTCTTGAATGCGCCTGTCATAATTATTACACCAGCTTCACTCGTTTATAATTGGAAAAAGGAACTCGAAAAGTTCGCACCAGAATTGACCGTCCAGATCATCTCCGGAGATCCTATCGTCCGTCAGCAGATGATTACAGAGGGATCAGCAGACGTATGGATTACCTCTTATCCTCTGCTTCGTCAAGATGCAAAATTTTATGAAACGACTCAATTTCACGCTATGATTCTGGACGAATCACAGGCTATAAAAAATGATACAACGAAGACTGCTTCTGCGGTTCGAACGATCCGCTCCAGGCATCGCTTTGCTTTAAGTGGTACGCCTATTGAAAATTCACTTCAGGAACTATGGTCGATTTTCAGAACCATTATGCCTGGGTTTTACACAAGTAAGAAGAAATTCATGCAGATGAAGCCGGAAAAAATTGCCCGCATGACCCGTCCCTTTATACTCCGGCGTATGAAAACCGAAGTGCTGGATGAACTGCCGGATAAAATTGACACGGTCCAGTATTCAGAACTTACCCGGGAACAAAAAGAGGTTTACCTGGCCTACTTGGAACGTATTCAAAACGATATCCAGGAAACCATTGCTACAAAAGGAATTCAGCGCGGAAAAATTGAAATTCTTGCCGGTCTTACACGCTTGAGGCAAATTTGCTGTCACCCTTCTCTTTTCCTTGAGAATTACGAGGGCGGCTCAGGTAAATTGGACCAACTGAAAGAGCTGGCTCACGAAATGAAAGAAAGCGGACACCGCTTACTCATCTTTTCCCAATTTTCCAGTATGCTGACGTTATTGCATAAAGAACTCTCGAACGATGGTATTGACGGCTTCTATTTAGACGGAAGTACGAAAGCTGACAAACGGATGGACATGGTGGATCAGTTCAACCAGGGGGAAAAAGATGCATTCTTTATCTCCCTGAAAGCCGGAGGGACAGGCTTGAACCTGACTGGTGCTGATACTGTAATTTTGTACGATTTATGGTGGAACCCGGCGATTGAAGAACAAGCCGCAGGCCGTGCTCATCGAATTGGACAGGAAAGAGTTGTACAAGTAATCCGTATGATTTCAGAAGGTACCATTGAAGAACGCATTTACCAACTGCAGCAAAAGAAGCGAGATCTCGTAGACCAAATCATTCAGCCAGGAGAGTCTATGCTCACTTCACTGAGTGAAGAGGAGATTCAAGAACTATTTAAATAATAAAACCCTGCGGAACGAGCTTCCGCAGGGTTTTATTATATGTTAATTGAACATGTTATATATTTATAATATAAAGTTAAATATTTCTAACTTGAGAGGTGTGTAGATCTTGACCACCAAACAAATGTTAATCCTTTTTTCTCTTTCTGCAAGTTTACTTTTAGTAAGAGGACTTTACCAGACCTACTTGCTTGTTCAAAACATCGAAGTGCAAACAGTGTTATGATCATTAATGGTCTTAACTCTTGCTTAATTATCTTAGGAAGAGTTATTTTTTCGTTTTATAAGGAAATGGGTATTCCTATTAGCATTTTCGTGGCTAAAGACTTAGAAACGGATCGGAAAGTTGGCATGAGAACACGGATAAAAGAATTTCGAGCCAGGCATGACTTAACTCAAGTGGATCTAACACGTATGGTTAACGTGAGAAGGGAGACCATCGTTTTCCTTGAAAAGGGAGAGTACAATCCTCCTCTCAAATTAGCTGCAAAAATCTCTTATCAATTCCACGAACCAATAGAAGTAGTTTTTCTTTTTGATTCAGACGAACTCCATTGAAAAAACCTCGCTGTAACAGCGAGGTTTTTTCACTAATTAAATAGGTTTCTTTTGCAGTTTAAACCAGTAACCGCCCAATATGCTTGCTCCAATGACCATTGTGACCGTCGATAGGATCATGTGAATAGATGAGGCTACAACAACGTTGCCAGTTACCACAATCACGAATCCTACTACTGCATTTAACAGCAGTGAAAATAAATACAGCCAGGATAGCGTTACATGATATTTGAATTTAGATGCGTATATAACAAACCATACAGCCGCTACTAATATGACAATTGTTGCGACCCAGTGAAGAGAATATACCATATTTGCAATTGCTTCACTTTTGATCAGGTATTCGACTGCCGGAATATCAAGCATAACATTACTCGCACGACTGTGTTTGAAGAAGGCGCCTAAAATGACTTGCATAACGTAGATACTGAAACCTATTATAAACGTCCTGTAACTCATGGATATGGTGGACCAGCTCGTCCGACCCAGCTCAATTTTTTTCTCGTGAAGGCTATAGCTTAACAGTACAAGCACAATCAACAGAATTTGGCTGAACGTAACATCAAGCGTGGTAAAACCTGGAGGCGTACCTAGAAGAACATTAAAGCCTCCAACTAAGGATTGAAATACCAGCAAGCCCAAACTTAACATGGCTAAAATAAGCACAGTCTTACGTTTACGGTGTTTATATATTGCCCCGACCGCATTGATGAACGTAAGCACGGCGAGTAAAGGAACCATTAGCCGGTGAGAATATTCTATAAGAACGTGATAATCAGTAAAATCAGGTATGACTGAACCATTACAGAATGGCCAGGAGGTTCCGCACGCATCCCCGGAATTTGTCGCTACCACAAGGTTTCCAAGAATAAGAGCGAGGAACGTGACAAACGTAGTTAAAATTGAAAATTTCTTCATCGTCTTACCCTTTCTCTATATATAATGACGATCGTCAATACATTGCAGCATTCATATAAAATCATATCATGAAAGTCGAATAATAGAGAATGATAAACCCCATCATGCTCATGAACTTTTTGTGAACGAACGCTTTTTTCGGAATTTCTTCACAATTAAATAAACGAGGGAGAGAACAATGAGAAGCATATTGATCAATGAGAAGATATCTGCATAATATTCATCATTCCAATAAGACACCCTGCTTCTGAAAATATAGGAGCTGACCGGATAAAATAAGGGGACGGCATCCTCCACATGAGTAAGCAGGTCAACCACAATGTGGCCAAGCCAGCCATACATCAGAGCAGACATTTTTGTGAGCTTAAGGCCTTTCCAAACAAGAACGACAGTGAATATAACAATCCATATAAATATAGAATGACCAGCCTGCCGCAGAATACTCACTACTGGATGTTCAAACAAGTCATGAACAATTCCAAACAGGGATTTTAAAGGATCGGGGTCATCTATGACCTGAAATGCATTACGCGAAATACATAAGTATAGAAACATCACATAATAAACGATATCCGGTAAAATACTTCCAATTATAAACCAGCCAGTATGTTTTTGTTTTCGGCTCACAAAAAAAGTCCAGTACCCATGGTGAAGTGTATTCATTTCATCGTCTCCCCCTCTATTAGCTTGCAGCATACTTTTTCGTTTGAGTGGGACTAAGAAAAACAGAGACGACAGAAAAATAACAGTCGACTCTCATAGAAAAAGCCCACCTTGCAACAAAAAGGTGGGCTTAATTGACTCAGTTACTCTCTATCTTTAATTACCAGAATCGTTGGCAATTTTCCATGTTCCGAGACGTCTTGGATCTCCGCCGCCGTACATTTGGGTCACATCCCCATTCGTACGAATGCCAAGACCTTGTATGCCTCCATAGAATACGGGAGAATCGTGCGTGATAACAGAGTAATCCATTTCACTTCTTAAACGGTTTACAGCTCCCTGATCCACCATGTTTTCCAAGTGGACAACGTTATCTGCCGTATAGAACCGAGAACGACTGATTGCCTGCTGGAGTGTAAGCTTTTCGCCTTCCTCCGTTACTCCATACTCGTATTGAATCAGTGACTGAAGGAGCATTGCAGGAATTCTCGATCCACCAGGTGAACCAATACCTAGAACAGCACGACCGTCTTCAGCAAAAACTAATGGAGATACGAAAGAACGAGGCCGCTTACCAGGCTCATAGTCGTTCATAGCGCCATCTACGGTGTCAAAGTTACTCATTTGGTGGTTCATAAAGAACCCTTCAATGTAGCGACCAGATCCAAAGAATTTCCCAAGTGAGTTTGTCGCAGACACCATCATGCCATTCTTATCCACTACGACGAAATGAGTGGTGTTTCTGGAATCTGCTTTTTCACCAGGGGATGTAAGAATTTCAGCTGAACTGGTGAGTTCCTGGCCACCTATATCGAATTCTTCTTCGAATAACTGGTTGGAATAACTTTCAGATGTTAGTTTCTCCTGGTTCACGTCCACAAACTTAGGATCTCCCAGAGTATGGACACGGTCGGAATAAACACGGTTTACAATCTTATTCACAAGATGAATATAAATATCTTTATATTGAGGCTGGTTCACAACTTCCTGCATGTTTTCCGGCATGTTTCCAGCTAAAAATGCAGGAAGCTCCCCATTTTCATTTCCAAATTCTGTTCGCAGAACTTCATCCAGATTTTTATCTAATTTTTCAAGCATTTGTAGAGCCTGGATGACGATTATACCGGAAGTCGGTGAAGACCCGGCAAAGACTTGCTGACCATTAAAGTTACCAGAAGGGGCCACACGTTCTTCAACTTCGTAAGCTGCTAAGTCATTCGGTCCGAAGTTAACCTGTTGTTTAATCTTCTCAGCTATTTCACCTTGGTAAAATGCTTGCGGTCCGTTTTCCTGAAGCGTCTTAAGCGTGTTTGCCAGTTCATCCTGTATCAGTGTTTTATTCATCTCTAATGCCCGACCTTCTGGATAAAACTTATTAGATACCGCGGGATCTTCATTTCCGCTTTGGATAAATCTTCTGGAGTTTTGAAGCTGTTCGTGAAAGATCCGGCCGACTTTCACGCCATCTTCACTATGTGTCACTGCGTCATCTAACAGCGTGCTCCAATCCATGTTACTTCCGTAATCCTCATAAATAGCGCCCATCCCTTTAACAAATCCGGGCACCGCTATATCTCTATCAGGTCTCGCACCGCTTTGAGGAGCAGCTTCTCTATAGTCGTAGGTTTTAGCACCTTCGCCAGGTTCATGTACAATCATCTGGCCGCCGCCACCCATTCCTGATCCGTAAGGTTCAACAACATTTAGAACAAACGATACAGCGATGGCTGCTTCTGCTGCATTACCGCCTTCGTCCAATACCTTCATTCCAGCTTCAACCGCAAGCGGGTGAACAGCACTTACGCCGTAAACTTTAGAAGCATTTTCACCGTCTGCGTTGCTTACTTCAACTGTTTCTGATCGATCTTCTACCGTATAAGGTTCACGAAACTGGTCGAATTCTTCTTCAAAATAAAAATTCCATCCAACCAGGCCGATAAAGACAATCGCGGCAATGGTGTACGTGATTTTCAAATAATTCAAGGCACCAGCCCTCCTATCCTTCTATTACTCCAGCTTTTTTCAAATCAATAACTAATCGGTCATCTTCCATGCGCCAGTACTCATTGTCCAACTCCTTACGAAGCGTTCGGAAAATCCGAAAGTCTCTTAAAGGCTTCAAGAGTCCATTCGTTTCCCGTGGACGTGTATCTGAAATTTGCATGGGTACAAAGGAGAGCTCAGCTCCACCATCTGTCAGAAAGTCCATTTGAGCCATAGTCGAATCCCTCGTTCTTGTCCACCCCTGGTCAAAAACGAAGTTTCCGAGACTATTCATAACAATGGCTGTGTTTCCATTATCCTGAGGGTTGCTCGGGTCACCTTCAACTTGCACACGCGTGACAGGCTCAAGCACGTGGGGATGGTGTCCAATGATGACATCAGCTCCCATATCCGTCATTAGATAGGATAAAGTCTCCTGCTCCTGGCTCGTGCCTCCTGCGTATTCATTCCCCCAGTGGGAATGCACCATAACCACATCGGCGTTTTCATTCGCTTCTCGAATGCGTTTTTGCAAAACGCCCAGTCCAGAACCGGTGAGAACCCCTCCGACGTATTCATTTGCACTATATCCTTGTACATAAACATCCGTAAAACCAAGGATGGCTATCGTTCGACCATTTGCTTCATAATAGTGAATTTTACCAGCATCCGTATGCTCCTCTTCTTCAGGAAAAAGATCTTCAGAAGGGTCCAAAGCTTTCCCTATCCCGAGTAAGTCTATATCCAGAGGCCCCATATTCTTAATAGTTTCCTCCAGAGATAAACTTCCATAGTCCATCGTATGGTTATTAGCCAGATTCACAGAATCAAAGCCGGCCTTCGCCACAGCTTCTCCTGCTCCTTTGTCGGAATATAAGTGAATAGCTTTATTACGCAGCTCGAAGTCCTCCATGGTATCTTTCACTTGAGGATTATCCGCATCAATAACTGGGTTTTCAAAGTTACCCGTCGTATGATCCGATTCTTCAATATAAGGCTCTACATATTCAAACACTCGGCCAATCGGCTCACCACTTCTTTCAGCAGCTTCACGGACGTGCCGGCCAAGCATCATATCGCCCACCATCGATACCCTATACTCCACATCATCTGGTCTTGTATCCCCGGGCATTGGTGGTCGGTCGATCCATTCATGGCCAAAAAAAGGAATAGCCAATAGAGCCGCAACAATGAGCGAGTGGGGGGCAGCTTTTTTCTTGTGCTTTTTAGTCCATACTTTCATTTTGTACTTTATATCATTCTCGTTCATAAAAAATGCTCCTCTAAATCAAGTTATAAACTGTAATGGCCACGAACGTAAGGAAAGCAATGACGAATGTAGCACTAAAGGTCGGGAGTACTCCCTGTTTTTGAATCGAATTCGCTATAAGCCCCGGTACAATAACCCCAATACCCCGGAGTTCCATCGTAGGGAAGGGGGTGAGCGGATACAGATAGTCCATTGACATCTTCATCAAGACCCCCACTGTAAGCATGGCCGCAAATTTACGACGACCATAGAGCACAGTAAATCTAGAAAGCACCTGCGAAACTATCAAATACGTTAATAAACTAATTAATCCTACTACCAAAACATACATAACCTGATCAAAAATCAATGCTACGTAACCAGGGACCACCAAACCAGCTGGTACTACTCCTGTTTTCTCAGAGTATAATAAACTCAACAACACACCTACAACTATTGCAATATATAAATCTGTACCGAACACGACAACTCCAACTCCTTTAGCGGTATTTCACTTTACTTATTTGTTTGAAGAGTTCTTTCTTCATAAGCTTCTTCTGTGATAGTATGGCTTTCTTCTTCTTCCCAGCTTGTTTGATAGTCTGATAGAGAAGGCACGATTTCAAGGTCTTGAATCGCAGCCGCCAATTCTTCTCCTCCACCGACAATATTTCCTATTCCATAAATGACACTATTTCCAGGCAGATCTTGCAAGTGTTCTACAATAACTTCTGCAGATTTATTCTCTAAGTTGATCACGTTCGAAGCCGTAATACTACCATCATTGTAGGCGTTTATAACTGGATCAACGGTTTCTCCCATTACAATCAGGTTATCCATGTCTATATGGGGCAGTACTCTTTCTGCAAAATCAATCGTTCGCTCGACACGGTCACTACGACAATTCATAATAACGGTTTTTTCATCCGTAGGATAATCCAATTCCTGAATTCGTTCCCAAATGTTTAATGTTGAGGTAATATCGTTCGCTGCAAATCCATTAAAGAAGTACTTAGGAGCACGCTTTTTACCGAATCTGTGCACACGCATAGCACCCGGGTCTACAGGCGCTGTCAACATTCCTCGAAGCGCCACTTCCCGATCAATCTCAAGAATGTCAGCCACAGCAAGCGAAAGCGCCGCGTTCTGAGGGAAAATCATAAACGGGAATTTCTTTAGATATTCTTCTTCAAACAGACTTTCGTCCGCAACTACAACTTTTGAATTACGGCGTCGTGCTATTTTCTCAAAATAACCTTTATATGGTGTGTCAGGGATTACTACATGTCCATTATGGGGAATGGTCGAACTAAAGGCTTCTGCAATGTCATCCAAAGTTGGGCCCATGACATCCATATGGTCTTCAATTACGTTAGCAATCACTGTTATATTTGCTTTCACAAGACGCTCCTGAAAGATCCTCTGGTACTCTGGATTTACTGCCATGCACTCACTAACAAAAGCATCTGCTTCTCTTTTTACTACTCTTTTTGCCATTGTTTTCTGCTCACTTATATTCGGTCCTTGAAGACTTCGGACAATCGGCTCTTCTTCCTCCTGATCCCAGTAGAACATACGAGCCGAGGTTCCTGTTGTCTTACCGGCTACTCTTCTGCCATCTTCCTTTAGAATTCCCATAATTAGACGGGTAACCGTGGATTTACCCCGTATTCCATTAATCAGAATCCGGGTAGGGATTTTATTCAAATTTCGGTCATGAGAAGACTTTTCTCTTAAACCAACGACTAGGACTATCACTGCAAAAATAGCCAGATAAACGATTTCCTCCACTACTTTTCCTCCTTAAATTTCCTTTCTGTAATGTAAGACGATATTTTATCACCTTATGTAATAAGCTAATATTCTCTATCTACGTCCTTTGAAAGTATAGATAATATTCCATACCCTATTAAACATTTTTCAAAAGGAATTTTCAAAAGTTTAATGATTATTTAGATTGAATTTGTTTTATAAGACATACGTATTCCCGGTCCCATGTGCAGGCTGTCACATCAAATTAACAGTAGTTCCCTCTCAACCCATTTACTTTTTATTTCATCTGACATGGTAAATAATCTCCGCGAAAGGAGAAAAACGGTGAGTATTTGATGCGTAGGTCCAGCAAAGATGGAACAGTGTTGATAAGCCTCAACCATCTGCTTATGAATATCCACAAAAAAACTGGGATACAACATAGAAGAAATTTTGTTCTTCTTCAGTAACCCTTAAGACAATGCAGACAGCTTCCTTTGATTTTCATAATCCTAAGCTTAACCGTTCTAAGCAGAAATGGCTAGAAATTGGGATAAATCCCTTTCACACCATAACTGATTTAAACCAGGCACCGCAACAGGAACAAGCGATCTGGTGAAAGTAATAATTCACCAGGTCTTTCAAGTCGTAAAATCTAATAAATCAATTAAAAATTGACCCTCGAGTAATTCTACCATCTCTTGTCAAGACCATTATCTCTTCACTAATCCACTTAAAATAGCTTAACAGATTTAGACCAACATACCCAAGGTGAATATTTATTATACACATTTACGTCATCGATGATCGCCTCATTCACGTAAAATCGATACCTCTAAAGATCAACATACATATCATACCATTTCCCACCAATAATTCTACACCATTCTACAAAAAAGGTGAAACAAAAAAAGCAATGGAAAAGTATTTTCCATTGCTTTCATAATTTTTCTTAGTTTATCCAACTGATGTCTGGGACGTTTGCGCTTCCGCCTGGGCTTGCTTAATTAAGCAGCGGCCTTTTCCATGCGGGATACACATTGGTGTCCCAAAAAGAGGATCTTGTCTGACATCACAATTCATTTCAAATACATGCTGCATTAAATCGCAGGTAATGACTTCTTCTGGTTTCCCTTGAGCATATACCGTCTGATCTTTAACAGCGATAATATGATCAGCATAGCGGCAGGCTAGATTGATATCGTGAAGGACCATTACCACTGTTCTCCCATTGTCCTGATTTAAGTCAAACAGCAAATCCAATATATCAATCTGATGAGTCATATCAAGATAAGTGGTTGGCTCGTCGAGTAAAAGGGTATCGGTATTCTGAGCAAGAGTCATTGCAATCCAGGCCCGCTGGCGCTGTCCTCCGGATAAAGAGTCAACCGTTCGCTCTTTTAATTCCATTAGGTTCGTATCTTCTAGTGCTTTGTTAACCGCATACTCATCATCTTCAGACCAGCGCTTAGCAAAACCTTGATAAGGGTAACGCCCTTGCTTAACTAATTGATAAACACTTAGACCTTCTGGAGTAGTAGGGCTTTGAGGCAGGATTGCCATTTTCTTTGCAACTTCTTTTGTCCGCATTTTAGAAATATCTTCACTATCGAGTACAACTTCTCCTGATTTCGGTTTCAGCAGGCGTGCCATTGAACGCAATAACGTGGATTTACCACACCCATTGCCTCCAATTAGTACGGTGACCTTCCCTTTCGGAATGCTGATATTCAAAGAATCTATAACGACGGAATCCCCATAACCCAAGGTCAGGTTGTTAGCCAACAGTGTATCCATAATCTCGAACTCTCCTTTTTCTACCCATTACGAAGTCTCTATCGGTCTGTTGGTAATTTATATTTTCATAGAACTTAACTATATACGTGTCTAATTTTTCTTTCATTTACTAGTTTATGTGCATTCATGAGCTCTGTCAATGAATTTGAGAATCATTTTCAGTTTGTTTGATGGTTAAATGTATGAATTTGTTTTATTATTCAGACTAAAAAAAGGTCAAAAATCCCAGACAAGGACTTTTGACCTTTTTCAACTTGAAAGAAGGGATATTAATTATTCACAGAGTTTGATTTGACTAGGATTATTCTCAGGCAAAATCCCCCGGAAAAGTAGTTCCTTACCATCACTTCACGTTTTTAAGAGGCATCGCTGTGTTTTCCCGCCATCATTAAGTCTGAATTACCACAAACATGAAGAATTGTAAAAACCATTTAATACATACTAACTGACTTCTCACGCCGTGGTGGTTCGACGAAAACCAGCCCCAGTTCATAGTGCTCACCTTCATATAGAGGGCGCTGAACGTAGCGATTCTCACCCTGTATGTCGTGGACTTCTATTTTATTGAAAGCTGCATTTTCCTGCAGAGCTTCATAAAAATCATTTTCCGTACGGACTTGTCTGTTATTTACTCTTACAATCAGTTCCCCTGGTGAGAGGCCCATCTGCGCCGCAGGGCTTTTTGGAATGATTCCAAGAATGAGAAGACCATCTTGGCTGGCTGAGAAAAATGGCTGGCGCTTCTCACCTGACAAGTGCTGAAGCCGAATCCATGTACGTCCTAAAAGGCTGACTACAACGGCCACTAGTGATAAGATCGGCAAGAACAGGCTGCCTGCAGCCAGACTCAGAACTAACAGGGCAAGAAAAAATGTGCGGCGTCCGACAATTTTGGCTGCCTTTACAGGCAATTGGCCACGTGCAATCCATTCCCATCCTGTTACAAAAGGAACGAGAATCAATCCAAAGCTTTCTTCACCGATACCAAAAAAGGGCCACCACGGAGCAAACGGTTCAATGGCTCCAGCAGGAAAAAGAGCAAAAAATGGAATAAGTGCAAGCTTTCTGCTGCGGTGCTGTCCAATCCACATCCCTCTTCTACCCATTACACGCTCTGGAAAGGTAGACAGCGAAGACGTCCTTAACATAAGAATTCCTTCCACTAACAAGAATGCACTTATCAGAAAGGGTACAGCTGTAAGCGGCGTGTCCGTAAATGGAGATACCCATGACAATTGCCTTACACTTTCCGGAAAGTACGGAAGGAAATAAATAACAAGGTACGTGGCTCCAAGTGTATAGGCTGCTGAGTACCAGTTGGATCTTAAAGGAAGACTGAGTACCAGCAGCACTCCGGAAACGAGCAGCAATAGAGGCAGAGAAAGCACGACCCCGCTGCCGACCGCAAAGACCGATATAAGGAGTCCGGCAGCTAATGACGTTCCTAAGGTACCGCTCCATTCTGAAAAGGCATCATAAATACGAGTTCCAAACTGCCTGCGCTCGCTTTTAATCCTCCGCCTCGTTAAAATAAAACCTATGATAATTGCTATATAAAGGAATGGCTGTGTTAACACCCGGCCTGCTCCTTTGACGATTTCCATAATCCAGACTTCCAAAATCATTCTCCTTTCCAATCTTAACAAAAAAGTCCGCAGTCAAAGACTACGGACTTTACTTCTCGAACTAAGGGGGAAGTCCTGCTTACTCGAACAGGGCCTCCACAGCTTTATCCATTTGACGGTCATTTTCTTCCTTGCGTACTTCTTCTACGATTGCTTCTTCCAGCTTACCACCCGTCTTTTCATCTACATCACCTGTAGCTTCTAATCCGTTTTCAGCTTGAAAAGCTTCTACTGCAGATTTCGTACCCTGACTAAAATAACCATCCGTCCGTCCTGGCTCATATCCAAGACCTTTCAGCATCTTTTGAATGTTTTTCACTTTTTCATTATTATCATTATACTTCAGCTCTTCTTTAATTTCGACCGGATTCGTATAGAAGTAAGAAGGCTGTTTCACTTCTATGGTAGGCTCCACTCCTTTTTCATGCACCCAGTTGCCATTAGGTGTCAACCATTTGTAAAGAGTGAGTTTAATTGTGCTTCCATCTCCCATTGGGATCGCCTGCTGGACGGTTCCTTTTCCGAAACTCTGCGTACCTACAAGATCGTACCCTCCGGCTTCATTCATCGTTGCGGCAAGAATTTCCGAGGCAGATGCACTTCCCTCATCCATCAACACTGTGATCGGATAATCTTTCTTCTCTTTACGATCAGAAAAGTAACGGGATTTCTCCCCATTACGGTCTTCTACTTGAACAATCGGCTTATCATCAGGAATAAATTCTTTTAAGATTTCCTGAACATCTGTAAATAGACCGCCCGGATTGCCACGGACATCAATTACCAGTCCGTCCATGTTGTCTTTCTCAAGCTTAGTTAGAGCTTCATGGAATTCCTCGGATGTTTTTTCAGAGAAAGAGGTAATCTCTATGATCCCGACTTGTTTCCCATCGACTTCCTTCGTATTGGAATACACTGTTTCAAGCGGAATATCATCACGAATGATATCTATGGTTACCGGTTCGCTCACGCCTGGACGATCTACCTGCAGCGTAACCTCAGTACCTTTCTCACCTCGTATTTTCAAGACCGCCTCATATAAATCAAGGCCCTCCACACTCTCTCCATCCACTTTCAAAATTTGATCGTTCGGTTTCAGTCCAGCTTCTTCCGCTGGCGATCCTTTAATCGGTGCCACAATGGTTACTTTATCATTTACCATGCTCACTTCAGCACCGATTCCTTGAAAAGAGGATTCAATGGATTGGTTAAACTGCTTCATCGTTTCCTGATCCATGTAGACGCTGTAAGGATCTTCAAGAGTGTCCAGCATGCCCTGCACAGCACCTTCTATTAATTTATCGTTATCTACTTCACTCACATAGTTTTCTTTAATTGTGCTGAATGCCTGCTCTACTTTTGCTAAATCCGCACTCTCAGACTGATCTTCTGTTGCTTTGTTCTGTTCTTCCCCCGATGTATTGCCGGGATTATCAGCATTTTGATCCGCATTAGCCAATGATTCCGTCTGGGGACTCTCCTGTGCCCCTTTAGCGAAGTATTCTATTCCTATGTAAGAACCAGCCGCTCCCAATAGGACCGCAAGCACCATGAGAAGTGCTACGTAACGCGGTTTTATATTCATCGCATTCACCCTTCTACTTTTAATTTCCCTAATGTACCTATCCTAGCAAATGTATATGTGCACCGTAAATCTGAGTTTCCTTCCTGCTTTAAGTTATGCCATAAATCTTACAAGCATGTCTATCTAATTATAGGAAATATTTATACTTTTTTCTACTAGATTCGAAAAACAAAATATACTATCACCAAACATAACCATACAAATTGTTAACGTAAAGATAACATGTTTTTTACATTATCACGGTACATTTAATTTACAGCAATAGATAAGAGAACGAAACAAAACCCTTTCTGCCCCTAAGTTCAAGGGAGGATGCACACTTATGAACCCAAATATTGAAGGCATTATTTTTGACTGGGCAGGCACTACCGTTGATTACGGCTGTTTCGCCCCCGTCCAAGTGTTTATGGAACTATTCTACAAACGAGGAGTTTCCATCACTTATAAGGAAGCCAGAGGTCCAATGGGTCTATTAAAAGTAGATCACATTCGTGCAATTTGCGAGATAGAGCGAGTTAAGACTGCATGGAGAGAGGCTCATGGAAAGAATCCAGATGAAACCGATGTAAAGGCTCTATATGACGACTTCCAACCGATGCTGTTCCGTATTCTGGATCAATACGCAGATCCAATCCCAGGCGTGCTCGATGTCATGACTCAATTGAGAGAGAAAAACATAAAAATCGGCTCCACGACTGGGTATACGGGAGATATGATCGAAATTGTATCACATGAAGCCGCAAAAAAAGGATATGTACCGGATTCCATCGTCACTTCTACCGATGTTCCCGCGGGACGTCCTTACCCATGGATGTACTTTCAAAACGCAATTAATCTTAATATCTTTCCTATGCTCCATATGATTAAAGTGGGAGATACAACAAGCGATATGCAAGAAGGAGTAAATGCTGGAATGTGGACCGTTGGTGTTGTAAAAGAGATTCTTTTCAACTGCAGCAGGAAATCAAAGAAGCCGCGCAACACTTAAAGAGTGCGGGAGCTGACTATGTGATAGAAGATATAACCAGGCTTCCTGAAATCGTCGAAACGATTAATAAGCGCTTGAACGCTCGCCATGTAAGCTATGCATGATGAACAAACTTTAGTAGGAAAGGAGAATAAGCATGAAAGATCATTATCTATTATTGACACCAGGTCCTCTGAGCACCACTAACGCAGTTAAAGAAAGAAGCCATGCTGAGCGATTGGTGTACATGGGACGATGATTACAAGTCGCTTGTTCAATCCATACGGCGTGACCTCCTGAATATAGCGGGTGCATCTGGTGGCGTCTACACATCCGTTCTCATGCAAGGAAGCGGAACATTCTGTGTAGAGTCTGCCATTGGGATGGTCATTCCTCAAAATGAAAAGCTTCTTGTGATCGTAAACGGAGCGTACGGGAGAAGGATGGTCACTATCGCGGAGCGTTTAGGAATCGAGACAGTCCGTTTTGAATGCAGTGAGACGGAATATCCTGATCCTGCTCAGCTATCCAAGATTCTTGATAATGACCTTGCCGTTACACATGTCTCCCTTGTCCATTGTGAAACGACCACAGGCATGATGAACCCTCTTAGACAAATAGCTTCTATTATAAAGCAGTACAAACGCACCTTGATCGTAGATGCTATGAGCACTTTTGGCGGGGTACCTATAAATATAGCTGAGATGGATGTCGATTACTTGATCAGCAGCGCTAATAAATGTATTCAGGGTGTTCCTGGATTCGGATTTGTATTAGCCAAAAGAGAGAAATTAAAAGTCTGCAAGCATCAGGCCCGGTCGCTTTCTCTGGATTTATACGACCAGTGGGCAGCCATGGAAGAACAAGAAGGTAAGTGGCGCTTCACTTCACCGACACATACTGTGCGGGCTTTTAAACAGGCATTGGATGAATTGCGTAAAGTAGGCGGGGTTGAAGCCAGAAACGAACGCTATATAGCCAATCAGCATACCCTTGTCAATGGGATGAGAGATCTCGGATTCATTCCTCTTTTACCGGAGGAAAAACAATCCCCCATCATCACTCCTTTTTATTACCCTGATGATACGAGATTTGCATTCGATGTGTTTTATAGAGAATTAAAGAAAAGAGGATTCGTGATCTACCCTGGAAAAGTGACTGACTACGACACCTTCCGGATCGGCAATATCGGTAACGTTACTCCAGAGGTTATAAAGCATCTGCTCACTGCTGTTCAAGAAAGTAAATACTGGGAAAGTCTATCCTTCAAGAACAAAGAGTAAATTAATAAACATTTATTCAATAAGCTCTGTTAAACTTCCATGTTGATTTTAAGGTAAGCTCCCGTTTGTTGAAGACTTTATTTCGAGATATTTGTTGAGTGGAAGGTCCTACCGGGGACGATTTCGCTTTCCGGACCTGCACGACGCAGGGTCGTTCGACCCCACTTCGTGTAGGGCCGCAGGAAAGCGAGTTGTTTCCGTAGCCAGCCCCTCTCTATATCAGCAACGGACCCAAGTTATCTCGAAACTGAGTCTTCCACAATCCGGCCCTATTGCGTAATAAGCCTCTTATGAAGAATCAACAATAAGGGAGCGAGAAACGTTTCGTCCGTTTTTTCTATTAAAGAACGAAAGAATTACTTTACTCCACACCCCAAGTACCTGCTTTACTTGTTGAAGCAAAGATAGTTTAATAACTTTAGTCAGCATAAAAAAGCACTCCTCATTTAGGAGCGCTTTTTTATGCTGACTATAAACGTAACAATTAATCATCATATCCGTAATTGCCGCGCATTTCATCCCGTACGACCATTCCATCCTCAATTGCAATGACACGGCGGGGGATAGTGTTCACAATTTCGCGACTGTGGGTAGCCATCAAAACAGTGGTTCCACCTGCATTTATTTCATCTAAAATGTGCATAATTTCCCAGGAAGTTTCAGGGTCCAGGTTTCCTGTTGGCTCATCCGCAATTAATATCTTGGGACGGTTAACAATGGCCCGGGCAATAGAAACCCGCTGTTGTTCGCCTCCGGACAGCTCATCAGGTAAAAAGCGTGCTTTGTTTCTTAAGCGGACCTGATCCAGCACTTCCATCACTCGCTGCTTAATATTCTTTTTTGATTCTTCAATCACTTCCAGGGCAAAAGCCACGTTTTCATAAACGGTTAAATTTGGAAGCAGCCTGAAATCCTGATACACCACGCCAATTTGTCGTCGCAGCATGGGCACCTTCCGCTCTTTCATAGTTGAAGTATTCATATCAATAACATTAACATTTCCTCTGGAAGGCTTTTCTTCCCGGTAAATCAATTTGGTGAACGTGGACTTACCAGCACCGCTTGGGCCCACTACGTAAACGAATTCACCTTGTTCTATTTGGACATCAAGACCGTTCAGAGCCGTAACTCCATTTGGAAATGTTTTATAGACACCTTTCATATCTATCATATGGCGATCACCTTAGTCTCTTTTTTTAGTTCTTCCTGTCGTCTCTTACAAACAAGTTTATTATAACATCGATATTCGATAATTCTAGACAAAATAATATTACATTTCCTTTTCAATTTACAAAAATGCTGCAAAAAAATAAAGCCCGGGCTTAGCCGGACTTTTTCAATCGTTATGTTATTCCATTGTAGCTAGCCAATCCGCAACCGTTTGAGCATCTTCATCGGACACCTGACTTTGAGCTGGCATTTGACCTTGACCATTTTTGATAATATCTACAATTTTGGCCGCGTCGTATTTAGATCCAACTTCTGTCAGTGCTGGTCCAAAACCGCCACCCAATTCACCACCGTGACAGCTGGCGCAGCTGTTCTGATATACTTCCTCTGCAGCTGAGGTGTTAGTCGCACCGTCTCCGGATCCGCTTTCAGAACCTTCTCCGCCACTCTCCTCAGCAGTTTCTCCAGACTCATCCTGCGAGCTCTGATCGGTCTGTTCTTCAGAAGTATTGTCGTCAGAAGCACCTTCGTCTCCCCCGCCGCCGCAAGCACCAAGCACAAGTAACATAGCGAAGAATAATGAGAATAGTAATTTTTTCATTTCGATTCCCCCTCGAAAAATTAAGTATGGGAATATTATAACCTTCCTATCCCGATTTGAAACCCTCACCAAGTACTTCGGTGGCATTCATCGCTACGACGAACGCCCCAGGATCCACCACTTTTACCGTTTGTGTCAATTTGGTGAATTCATTCTGCTGAACGACACACATGACGACACGACGCTCTTGATCCGTATAACCGCCTGCACCGCTTAAAACCGTAACACCACGGTCGATTTCCTTAAAAATTGCCTGACGTACGTCATCCACTTGTTCTGTTATGATCATAACATTCTTCGAGGTGTTTAAGCCCACTTGCACAAAATCGATCGTCCGGCTGGTCGCAAATAAACCAATTAATGCGTATAATCCTTCCTCCAGGGAAAACACAATGGCTGAAGTTAACACAATCATTCCGTCCAGTAATGCAACACTAATGCCCAATGGGAAATGAGTAAACTTATGCAGCACTTGTGCGGCAAGGTCGATTCCTCCCGTTGAAGCGCGGCCTCGGAACACAATTCCAAGCCCTAATCCTACGCCCATTCCGCCAAAGATTGCCCCGAGCAGCGGATCTGGAGTAGCTGGTTCCAAGTTACTGGTAAGTAAAACAAATAACGGCAGTGTAATCGTGCCTACAAAAGATTTAATGCCGAAATTCTTACCTAAAATGACGACTCCTATGATAAACAAAGGAATATTAAGTATCCATTGAACAATTCCCGGTTCCCATCCGAATACG
Organism: Halobacillus halophilus DSM 2266; assembly: GCF_000284515.1. Taxonomy (GTDB): domain Bacteria; phylum Bacillota; class Bacilli; order Bacillales; family Halobacillaceae; genus Halobacillus; species Halobacillus halophilus. Next base: position 3,024,218 of record NC_017668.1, read on the forward strand.
CCTTTTGTAATTGTACTGATACCCGCTACACCGCCAGATGCGATATTATTTGGTAATAAAAATACATTAAAGGCTAAAGCCACAAAGAAAGAGCCTAAAATTACGAAAGCAAACTCCATCGTATGCCTCAATGCCGGTGGCATCGGCTCTCTTCGATATTTTTTTGCCATCATCATCATAATCCTTTTCCCCCTGCGTCATACCTGTTTCCATTCACTTGATTTATTATTTCAAAAGCAGTACCTTAAATCTCTAAATGTATAGCAAACCTTATGGAGTATATCACTGCCTTAACTAACTGTAAATGAGAGTGAAATAACGTGTTAATACGGTAAAGGAGAGGATGATCTCATAAAGAAAGCGCGGTGCCTGGCGGCTCCCGCGCGTCTCATTTTCCGTGAATGGATTTTTGCTGTTTAACGATACTTTCGACCAATTCGTAAACGTCATCACGCATGTCTTCGCGCTCCATTGCTACAGCAAGAGTCGTCTTAATAAACCCAAGCTGATCACCAACGTCGTAACGATCGCCTTTAAATTCATAACCATACACAGGCTGTTCCATATTCAGACGCTCGATGGCATCGGTCAGCTGAATCTCCCCGCCTGCTCCTATATCCTGTGTCTCAAGCATGTCCATAATCTCTGGAGTGAATACATAACGTCCGATAATAGCAAGATCAGAAGGAGCTTCTTCGATGGAAGGCTTCTCCACAAAGTGTTCCACCTGGTAGCGGCGACCCTCCTGGTTCTTTGGCGCGATGATTCCATATCGATTTGTCTCATCGTGCGGTACTTTTTTCACGCCAATAACAGAAGAGTGGGTTTCTTCAAATTGATCCATTAATTGCTTCAAACAAGGTTCATCCGAGCGGACGATGTCGTCGCCAAGAAGAACGGCAAAGGGGTCGTCACCTATAAACTTACGCGCACACCAGATGGCATGTCCTAGTCCTTTAGGTTCTTTTTGACGAATATAGTGAATATCCACATGCGCAGACTGTTTCACCTTTTCAAGCAGATCAATCTTGCCTTTTTTATATAAGTTTTCTTCAAGCTCAAATGCATGGTCAAAGTGATCCTCAATGGCTCGTTTGCCTTTCCCTGTGACGATAATAATATCTTCAATACCTGACTCAATCGCTTCTTCCACAATGTACTGAATTGTCGGCTTATCTACAACAGGAAGCATTTCTTTAGGCATCGCTTTCGTTGCAGGCAGGAACCTTGTCCCAAGACCTGCTGCAGGAATAATTGCTTTTTTCACTTTCACTGTTTGGTCACCGCCTTATTAATTGTGTTCACTACCTTCATCATAGCAAACATTCATATAAAAAGGTAGTTCCTCCCGTCTACTCTTCTCTCTAAAAAAAGAGGCTTTTTTAAGAAGTGGCCACTGAAAAACTGAAGAATTATGAAAGGTAAATTCAAAAAAGCGGATTGCACGGAATACTTTTTTCTTACAATCTGGTTTTCTTCTATTTTCATGAGTTCGTCGTAAATGAAGGAACAGTCTATAAGGTCGTTGATTTCCTGAAGAAGGCGGTCCTTAGGGACCACCATATCGTAAAGCCCTTCGTACTGACTTAATTCGTGGATAATTGATGGTCTAACATGGAATCCCTCACTTTTATGTGTTCCTTTCATTTTACAAGAAAAAAGAGTGATTTTCTTTTATAAATCAAAGAAAATCACTCTTTTTAGATGGGCCACCGTTGATTCCACGATGAGCGTTCGATGATGACGCCTGCGGGAACAGCGCGAGCCGAAGATCCACTTGGTCAAGTGATCTTCTTGACCAAGTTAGCTGTGGCAGTGCCCGCAGCAAGCATCCATTGACAAGCGATTCGTGAAATTCAACAACAACCTTTAACCACTCCTCTAGATAGAAAGGAGTTTTTTAGTAGCCTCTTTTAAAAAGGCTTCTTTCTTAAGATGCATCCATTTTGGATCGTAAGAACGAGTTAATGAATTTATCAAGATCGCCGTCCATGACCCCTTGTGTATTTCCAACATCCACATTTGTCCTATGGTCTTTGACCATGGAATAAGGATGAAAAACATACGAACGAATCTGGCTTCCCCAGCCGATCTCCTTCTGTTCACCACGGATTTCATCCAGTTCCTGCTGCTGACGTTCGATTTCGAGCTGATAGAGTTTGGCTTTCAGCATTTTCATAGCCTGTTCACGGTTTTTAATCTGGGAACGTTCAGACTGACAAGTAACGACCGTATTTGTCGGCTGGTGCGTAATTCTTACTGCGGAGTCCGTTGTATTCACGTGCTGACCTCCCGCACCACTGGAGCGGTAGGTATCGATCTTCAAATCTTCTGTATTAATATCAATATCAATTTCATCATTGAATTCTGGCATCACTTCACAGGAAGCAAAGGAAGTATGACGGCGTCCGGATGAGTCAAACGGGGATATGCGTACGAGACGGTGCACCCCTTTTTCAGCTTTCAAATAACCGTAAGCGTTGTGGCCTTTGATCAGCAAAGTTACACTTTTCACTCCGGCTTCATCGCCCGGAAGGTAATCCATCGTCTGTACAGAGAAACCTTTTCTCTCTGCCCAGCGCGTGTACATGCGGAGCAGCATGCTCGCCCAATCCTGAGATTCCGTTCCACCTGCGCCTGGGTGGAGTTCAAGAATCGCATTATTTTTATCGTAAGGTTCGCTTAAAAGAATGTTCAGTTCAAACTGATCCAGGTCTTTTTTTAATTGCTGGACCTGCTCAACTAAGTCTTCCCTTAGGTCTTCGTCATCTTCTTCTTTGACAAGTTCATAAGACACTTCAAGGTTTTCATGAGTTTCCTCATGTTCTTCCAGGGTATGAACAAGGTTTTTCAGTCCATTTACTTCATCAATAACTTTCTGGGCCGTTTTTTGATCATCCCAAAACCCCGGCTCTGTCATTTCTTCTTCTAATTCAGCAATGCGGGTTTTTCTTTGATCAATGTCAAAGAGACCCCCTGAAGTCAGCTAGTCGTTCAGCTGTATTGTTTAACTCATGGCGTACGTCTGCCATATCCATAATAATCACTCCTATAAATATCTACTTGCTTACGATCATGTTTACTTTTGCCTGGTCCTTAGACAAGGGAAGACACTCTCTTAATGAGAGTGCCTTACTCCTTATTTTCCGTGACAGTTCTTATATTTTTTACCGCTTCCGCAAGGACATGGATCATTTCGACCTACATTGTCTGCTTTCACATACGGTGTGCGCTTTTTGCTCTCTTTACTTTCTTCTCCATCGCTTGAGACAGCTTTTGCTCCCTGTGCTACTTCCTGGCGCTGCAGGTTGTTACGGATTTGCGCTTTCATCACGTAACGGGCAACTTCTTCATCAATTTTTCCAACCATTGTTTCAAACATGCCGAAACCTTCAAACTGATATTCACGAAGTGGGTCATTTTGCCCGTAAGCACGAAGGTGAATCCCTTGGCGAAGCTGATCCATTTGATCAATGTGATCCATCCACTTCTGGTCGACAGTTCGAAGAAGAATAACTTTTTCAAATTCTCGCATTTGCTCTTCGGTCAACTCTTCTTCTTTTTCATCGTAACGCATTTTAACTTTTTCAAGTATCAGTTCTTTCATTTCTTCAGGATCTTTGCCTTTCAGATCCTTCACCGTAACGTCGCCTTCTTCCAGAAGATTGGCACGCATATATTCAACAATTGCTTCAAGCTCCCAGTTCTCATCTTCTTCCTCACTGGTATGAGCTTGTACATTCTGCTCGACGGTACGTTCAATCATTTGTTCAATGATTGAACGGAGATTGTCTGAGGTAAGCACATCATAACGCTGCTTATAAATAACTTCACGTTGCTGACGAAGAACATCATCATAGGAAAGGATCGTTTTACGAGCATCAAAGTTGTTACCCTCAACACGCTTTTGCGCTGATTCTACTGCGCGGGAAATCATTTTACTTTCGATAGGCTGCGAATCATCCATTCCCAGACGGTCCATCATGCTGCGAATATTATCAGAGGCGAACCTGCGCATCAATTCGTCATCCGTAGCCAGGTAAAACTGAGACATACCCGGATCCCCTTGACGACCGGAACGACCACGCAGCTGATTGTCGATTCGGCGGGATTCGTGACGCTCCGTGCCGATGACGGCCAGTCCACCTGCTTCGACAACTCCATCTCCAAGTTTAATGTCAGTACCACGACCAGCCATATTGGTAGCAATCGTTACGGCGCCTCTTTGACCAGCATTTTCAATAATTTCCGCCTCACGGAAGTGGTTTTTGGCGTTCAGGACATTGTGCGGAACGCCGGCTTTTTTCAAATACCGGGAAATGATTTCCGACGTTTCCACGGCTACCGTACCAACGAGAACCGGCTGTCCTTTTTCATGACGTTCTTTAATGTCTTCTACAACTGCTTTAAACTTTCCGTCTGATGTTTTATAAACCAGGTCTGCTTTATCATCGCGGACAATTTCGCGGTTTGTCGGAATCACAATTACGCGCATATTGTAGATGTTCAGGAATTCTTCTTCTTCCGTCTTTGCTGTACCTGTCATCCCGGAAAGCTTCTCGTACATACGGAATAAGTTTTGGAACGTGATGGATGCTAGTGTCATGCTTTCGTTCTGGATCTCAAGGCCCTCTTTTGCCTCAATCGCCTGATGCAGTCCGTCACTATAACGGCGTCCTTTCATTAGACGTCCAGTGAATTGGTCAACAATAACTACTTCTCCTTCATCAACCACATAATCCGTGTCGCGGTGCATAGACGTATGAGCTTTTAGAGCCTGGTTAATATGATGGATCAGCGAGACATTAGAAAGATCAAATAAATTTTCAATCTTGAAAAAGCGCTCGGCCTTGTTGATTCCTTCTTCTGTAAGCTGAACGTTTTTTGTTTTCTCATCATATGTGAAGTCCTCTTCCTGCTCCAGTAAACGTACAAAAGAGTTGGCAGATTGATAAAGATCGGCTGACTTCGATGCCGTACCAGAAATTATTAAGGGAGTACGTGCTTCATCAATAAGAATCGAGTCTACCTCATCAATGATGGCAAAATGAAGCGGCCGCTGCACCATCTGCTCTTTATAAAGCACCATATTGTCTCGCAGATAATCAAAACCGAACTCATTGTTCGTCCCATAAGTAATATCTGCTAGATAAGCTTCACGCTTTTCATCTTTGGCCATCCCATTTAAATTCAATCCTACGGTCAATCCTAAGAAGTTGAAAAGTTCTCCCATATCTTTTGCATCACGGCTCGCCAGGTAATCGTTGACCGTAATGATGTGAACGCCTTTTTCTGTAAGGGCGTTTAAATAAGCAGGCATGGTAGATGCAAGTGTTTTACCTTCACCTGTTTTCATTTCGGCTATATTTCCCTCATGCAGCGCGATTGCACCGTCAAGCTGCACTTTAAACGGACGCATGCCAAGCACACGTTTGGAACCTTCACGAACGACTGCGAAGGCTTCTACTAATAAATCATCTAATTTTTCGCCATTTTGATATCTTTCTTTGAATTCATCAGTTTTCTGACGTAATTCATCGTCGGAAAGCTTTTCATATTCAGTTTCTAAAGCGTCGATATCCTCAGCGGTTTTATCGAGACGCTTCAATTGACGTGAGTTACCATCGCCAAATATTTTCTTTAAAGTTCCTAGCATTGCAACCGCTCCTCTATTGGTTTCGAATCTTCGGTTGGTTAGTTTAATCCATATATTATCATAACACTAAGAGAAGCTGACTGACAATAAAGTACACACCCACGATGAACGTTTTGTGGCGGGCTTTAGATCCATTGCGATGGATCTGCTGAAACTTTTAAGACGAAGCCGTAAAAGGAGATCGGTGCTCCCGTATAAACTGATGTTCGACACCAAGCTGTCGCTGATAAAGTTCATGTACCCGACGGTTGGTTGCGCCGATAATATCCACTAATTGAGCGATCGTTTCTTCTTGTTGCCTCAAACGCTGATATAAAAAATCACAATCATGACAAGAGTCAGTAGATTTCATTGGTTTTCCTCCTGAAAGTTGAGTTCATAGTCTTTTTATATCATGAAGAGTCATAAGAGGCGAATGCTCAAATTTAAATTTTTCGAGCTTTGTATAGAATATAAATGGGGTTTTATGTAGAGAAAAACTTATAAACAACCATGAATCCTGTGGAAATGTTTAGTATTTCATCCATTTAAAAAGCACCCCTGGCCAACAGGGGTGCTTCGTCATTTAATCTCAAGTTTCAATTAGGCCATAACGTCCGTCACGGCGTTTATATACGATGTTTGTCTCATCAGTATTCGCATTTGTAAAAACGTAGAAATTATGTCCCAGCATGTCCATCTGCAGGGCAGCTTCTTCACTGTCCATTGGTTTCAGGTCAAAACGTTTCGTTTTTACAATTTGAATATCAAAATCACTGCTTTCTTCTTCTTTCAACTGCTCTTGCTGAGCTTCACGTTCCAGTTCAGCAAATACATGTTTTGGAGCACCTTCCTGGCGGAACTTACGGTTTACCTTCGTTTTATGCTTACGAATTTGTCGTTCCAATTTATCAACCACAAGGTCGATGGCAGCATATAAATCTGTATTGTGTTCCTCCGCACGAAGAAGCAGGTTCTTCATTGGAATTGTGACCTCGATTGTCTGCTCATCATTATAGACACTTAAGTTTACGTGAACCTCAGAAGATGGTGGATTATCAAAGTAGCGCTCCAGTTTGCCCACCTTTTTCTCCACATAATCCTTAATAGAATCTGTCACTTCTAGGTTCTCACCACGAATGGTATATTGTAGCATAAGAAGTGTCCTCCTTTCATCCTTATGTGATATATATTCTATCATACCCTGACCCTTTCCTGCATAAACTATCTAAAAATTTTGTCAAATTTGTGTCGGTAATTGTTGGAAAAGCTGCCAAGCCGGATTAAATGCGGGTTTCGGGATGAAATTTGTCTGGGCATACGGACTCCTGTGGAACCCAGCACTGATCAAATCAAGATAGACTTAATGCACAATATATGGTTTCACATATGACTGCATTTGGCTTCTCCAGCTCTCATAAGCCGGTACTACCTTTTCTACAAGCAGCTGCCGTTTCTCCTCATTTGTTTCAAGCTCAAACCACTGTTGCAAAAGCTTCACGACATCATGGAAGTCCCCAATTAACGTAATCAGATTTATATCCTCATTAAAAAGCGCAACCATTTGTTCGTGACTGGTACTTGCCTTATCAAGGGCCAGCAGCACATCTTGAAACACTTGCTGCACTTCTGGCGCTGCTTCTTCTTTAATGTTCTTTTCTAAGTATTCCAATGCATCGCTGATCGTATTTAATAATTGATCATAATCAAATAATAATTGATGCTGTTCGACGGTTAGTTCTGACAAAAAATCACCTGCTACTTTTTATGGTCTACATACATTCCATCATAATTCGACACACTTTGGTAGGGATTTGCATATCTTTGTTTCGAAGACTTCTGCTTTTTCATATTACGCATGTCCCGTTTTAGACCCTCAAAAAGAAATTCAAGCTTCTGATTAATTTTAATATCCTTTTGTAGAACGTCAGCTATCAGCGCCCGTTCCCCCTCACTTTCAGGCTGAGGAAGTTTATGCAGGAGAGCAGATCTCTCAGCTAAAATCCCTTCGACATATGCGACCATTTCGGCACGATTTTTTTCTGTGACCGTTTCGTGAACTTTTTCATATAACTGTTGCGTAAGGTCATAAAACTGTTTCCATACGTCCACTACGCTCTGCCGCCCTGACCCTGCTGGACACGCCTCGTCTGCAGGATTACTTCTTTCCATGTGTCACGGAATTCTTCAGTAAGTCCTTGAACTTCTTCGAGGATTCCTAAATCATTAGTAATATTAGCCTCCATTAAACGACGGTTCATATAATCGTAGAGGGGCATGATGTCTTTTGCAACCTCGTAATCCTGCTCCATAGTCACCATCAGCTCGCGAATGATTTTCTGTGCTTTTTGGATATTTGTGTTTTTCTTTTCTATATCATGATTCTCAATTGCTTTTTTGGCTGTCTTAATAAATTTTAAGCACCCATTGTACAGCATGAGTGTAAGCTCTCCGGGAGAAGCCGTTTCTACTGAATTATTCTGATAGGCCTGAATCGACATTAAACCCTCACTCCTTTTTTATAAATCAACCAAAGTTCTGCATTAAATAGGCGGATTGGGAATTCATCTTCTGAATCGCTGATTCCATCGCACCGAATTGTGCCCAATAACGGTCTTCCAGCTGAGTCAATCGTTCCTCAAATCGTTCCATTTGATCGTCCATATCTTTTATGCGGCGGCCCAATAAAAAGTTATTGTCTAAGGTTGTCGATTTACCAGCTTTTCTTTCAATGGATGATATCGTCGTTTCGATACTGTTTTCAATGCGCCGGGCAACGCCTGGTTTTTCCTCCGTACCGGCAAAAAGCTTATGTACGGATTCAGGATCCGTACTAAGAGCTTTGCGAAGCTCATCTTCATTGATTAATAGCTTTCCACCTTCCCTATAATTGGAAGAGGTTGTAATGCCAATCTCTGACATCAGCTCAAAGTCTCCATTGTTTTCGACAGGGGTATACCAGTTCGTGCGCATACTGCTTAAACCATTTTCTAAAACAGAATCATTCCTAAGCAGCCCGCTTTTTGCTTTTTCGTTCCAAAGTTCAATCTCTTTTTCCTCCATATCTTCCTTTTGCTTATCTGTAAGCGGAGGAAACTCTCTATATTTCTTTTCTTCTGTTTTTCCATTCAATTCTTCAATGATTTTATTGTATTTATCGACGAATTCAACTATCTTATCCACGGCTTGATCGACATCATTTTTTACATTTACTTTGATATTTCCATCCGTTACATCATTAAATGTAAAGTTCACACCATTTAAAGTGTAATTATTTGAATGTGTTGTGATTTTCAGCCCGTTGTTATATGTGAACTCTGCATCCGTACCGCCTCTCTCTGCTTTCTTCCAGGTGCCAGTAGAGTTATCTCCGTTTTTAATCCCTAGAGTCGTAGACAGAAACTCATCAGAACCATTAAAGCCAATTTCTGCACCAAGAAATTCTCCGCTATCCTCAGGATTAAAGTTACCTGTTTCTGTTCTTTCGATCATAACTTTATCCGCACTTTTATCGTAAAAAGCCCTTACACCTAAGTCTGAATCGCTGATCTCTGAGAGAATATTGTTAAGAGATTTATCTCCTGTTACTTCAAACGTTTTCTCGTTTTTGGTTCCATCTTCATTATAAGTGGTTACGGAAAAAGACTGACCCAGAGTCAGTTTATTTTTCAAGTTTACTTGCTCAGAACTCAGCTTTGCATCCGGATCGAATGATGCTCCCGCTTTACTAATCGTACTTTCACTATAATTGTAAGCCGCGGTGGCTGTTTTTTCGACGCTAAGGGTATAATCCCCTGTGCCTGCTGAAGAGCTGGCCGTAGCTGAAACAGCTGAATTGGAAGAAGTGACATTCTTTGAATTAAATGTTCGTTCAAGCTTCATATCAAAAGCGAGTGTATCTAATTGATTCAACTGTTTATTAACATCGCGATAGGCATCCCGCTGCCAGGTCATCCACTTTTTATCTTGTTCCATTTTATTTAACGGCTGCCGCTCAGCGCGCATAAGATCATTAATGATCTTATCGGTATCCATACCAGACGCCAGTCCGCCGATCCTCATATCACTCATATGTTCACCTACTTATATTTTGTGAGTCTACTACTATTTAGGAATTAGGTTATCGCCTCAAGCATATGACTGGACGTATAATCTCTCACCAGACTGGAAACTAGAGCTCCGCTTAAATTGTGAGTGGGGGCTGCTGACCAGGTACATCCACCTTCAACAACTCCTGGATTGGTTTCTTACTATATCGGTAATTCGTGTTCAGAGATGAAGTAAAAACAGAAAAATCCCATCAAGTAAGAATGGGATTTTTTCTCTTTCTGCTATTTGAAATGATCAATCTTCTGCGTCTAATAGAAGCAGCTATGAATCAGGATTACATAGGGAGCAACTAATCCGAAAACTATTAGCTGACCTGCGTTCTTAAAAAGAAGAATGGAATGTCTGAACGGCATTTACCAATGTAAGATTTAAAACCTACCTCCCCACAAGTCTCGAAGCGCCAGGAAAGTTGAGACGATCTTCCTTTATTTATTATTTTTTTCATCTTTCAGCATATCTAAGAGATTCTTCGTTAACGTAGCCGCTTCGGCATTCTCTTCCTGAATGGACGCATAAATCTCCTGCCGATGGATGCTCACATTTCGAGGTGCCTCAATGCCCACCTTAACTTGACCGCCTTCTACAGAGACAACCTTGATCTCTATATCGTCACCAATACGGATCGACTCTCCCGCTTTACGATTAAGGATTAACACGGCTGCCACCACCTTCTTGACCGTTAACCAGTAAATGCCTCGTTTGATAGCTCTGGTCGTTTAGAATCAACTGCTTTGATTTTCTATTTTTTACGTTAATAATGACAGGAGCCTGTAAATTCATAGTCGAATCCTTGAAAGGCTCACGCAAGGTCAGAACGTTATAAACCAGCACATCATCCGCACTTGTCAATCCAAGTTCCTGCTTCGTATTTTCATCTACGTCAAAAGCGTATTCTTTAAAAAACAGATAAGGACTTGAGACTATTAAGGCAACTCCGGCTGCTTCAACCGACTGCAGGGCAAAATAAACAGCTGACTCATCAACAGGAATTAATGCATACGTTGTGTACATTTCAAAACCTGGCAGCCCATTGTGGAATTTCAAAAGCTTGGTTTCATCAACTTCTACATGACCAAAGTGTTTCGTTGCGATCTTCATGCTTATCCATCCTTTATTCTAGACTTTCCAATCAATTTGTATATCGGCGTGCTGTTCTAAATTCACTTCTACTTTCCCAGGTTGATAGGATAATTCGGGGGCTCGCTTAACAGCTTGGATTTTGGGAGGGTTGGATTCAATTGATATGGATGCAGGAGCAGGCTCATATTGAATATCAACCAGGTCAAAAGCCGGCCGGCCCCCAGGAATCATGGAAAAATCAAACTGTGCATTCTGCGCAGCATGAGCGGAAATTGGATCACCTTTATTTTCTATTCGCATGAGTTCATCGCCTTCCTGCGCAGTTCTGGAGATCCCATCCATCCAAATTTGCTGAGCTTTTGCAGCTGTTTCTTCTGTCCGTGTAAAAATACTCTTTAATCCAATATTGTTCCACGCCTTCGTCTGATCAATGGTCAATTTCCCAGAACGCTGCTGAATACTTACATCCGCTTCTGGCTGTTCAATCGTCTGCTCGGCCTTGTACTGGCGGATAGCTTGCACAGCTGAGCGGCTTACAATACCCAGCCGGGCTTGTGTAGTTTGAATTTGCAGCTTAGGAATCGACATGGAGCACCTCCACTTTTTAAAATAGAGCAGACATCAAACGACCCCACAAAAGTGGGGTCAAAATCACCTCAGAAAGTCCATCAGCGTGGGTTGAATGATTCGGGATCCAACACCCAGTGCCGCCCTGTGAATGCTTTCCTGAGTTTTTAAATTCGTTATAACTTTTTCAATATCCGCATCTTCATTATCAGACATCATCTTACTAGCCGTGATTTCCTGGCTTTCCAGGCGATCTTCAATCAGATCAACGCGGTTCATCCGGGCACCAAGGTCTGCACGTTTATTCACAATCTGATTGATTTTGCTATCGAATACAGCGATATAGTCATCCAGGTTATTAGAACCGGTTTCCAAATCAGCTGCAAAAGCTTCAAGATCGTTGAAAAGCCCCTGATCGAAGACGGGCTGTGGATTTACATTCGCTTGTATCCGGACGCCTTCAGATACGCCGATCTCGACTTTACTCATACTACTATTTATCGTAAAGATCTCCGCATCTACGGGCTCTTCAGTCGTATTGGCTCCGTTAAATATGTACTTATCGTTCACTTTAGTATTCGCGATATCTGCCATATGCCCTTTCAACTGACGGATTTCCTTGGCGATATTTGCTTTCTGCTCGGTGTCGTATGTACCGTTACTTGCCTGTACAGCTAATTCTCGAACACGCTGCATCGCCTGAGTCGCTTTATCAAGAGAAGAATCACTGCTGTCCATCCAGTTATGAACCTCGCCGATATTTCGTTTGTACTGTTGAACTTCTGTGAGCTGAGACCGGTAATTAATGCCCTTCATGGACACCACAGGGTCATCGGAAGGCTTCGTGATTTTTTTGCCTGTTGTAAGCTGCTCCTGGTATTTCCCCATTTGTCCATAGCTTTGACTAAGATTACGAAGCATATTGTTTGAAAGCATACTTTGTGTCACACGCATCGTTCATTCCTACCTTCCTACTCGCCCCATTTGGTTAATAACACGGTCAATCATCTCGTCTACAACGGTAATGTTACGAGCCGCTGCGTTATATGCATGTTGAAACTTTACCATATTCGTCATTTCCTCATCCAAAGAGACTGAACTGACTGACTGACGCTGTTCTTCAACGGATTGCTTCAGCGTTCCAGAATTTCCCGCCATCCGCTGAATTTCCTGAGTTTCGACAGCCATACCTCCGATCATTGATTCATAAAAACTGTTTAGAGAGGTATCACCGCCTAGCAGCTGAAGGTTAATATCCTGTACGTCTCCAAGAGCAATCGCATTATCTCCGTTCCCGGCAAGCGGTTCTTCACTGCTTGCTGCTGCAATATGATCGTTATCCGCTTTTATTTCGTTCGTTACATCAATTGCCCCGGCTAATCCTTCACGGATACCATCTTCATTCATCGTAGTCGCTCCAAAAGAAAAGAACGCTGGCGGCGTGTTTCCCGTATTCATCGAATTTAGACTGGCTCCACTCGTTTGAACGGCATTAAATTCAGTCGCAAAAGCCGTAGCCATCTGATCAAGATCTCCCAGCATTCCTTGATAGATGCCACGTTCGACTCCTGACTCATCCTTATATCCTCCTGCTTCAATCAGACCTTTCAGCTTGCCTGGTGAGGCAAAATCCTCTGGAGCATAAGACGTCGCTCCTACTTGAATAGACTGAGCCAGACCCGTATCGTCAGCCGTGTAAGAAACGGACAGTTGACGAACCGAGTTGCTCACGCCATCAAGCAGTTGCGAAGCCGGGGAAAGCGGCTGCCCGCTTCCGTTCATTAAGGTGATTGATGCTTTTCCCATTGCTAAAGGACTGGCAGAGGAAGGAGGTTCTTCATAAGACACATCAATATTAACGTGTCCTGACAGCTGATCAATCAGCCGGTCGCGTTCATCGTATAGATCATTCGCTACATATCCATGTGGCTCCAGCTCAGCAATCTGTTTATTTACATTATTGATTTGAGAAGCAAGAGAATTGATTTCCTTCGTAGTGACACTTACTTCATTTTTTACATCAAGCTGCATGGTATGGATTGTATTGGACAAGTAATTGAATGTGTCTGCTACGGCCTTCCCTCGCTGTCTGACGACTGAGCGGGCCCCCGAGTCTTCGGGATTAACCGACAGATCCTGTAGCGACTGCCAGAAACGGTCCATAGTTTTAGCTAAGCCATTTTCAGAAGGTTCATTCATCACTTCCTCCATACGTTCCATAGAGCTTGCCATTACACTATAGTACCCGGAACGATTATTTTCTCCGCGGTACTGGTCATCTAAGAACTGAGTACGGACACGTTCAATACTTTGAGCCTGCACCCCCGTCCCCATTTGACCAGGAATTTCTGAGCGGTTTCTGGACGCAGCCGGGTAGGGGCCGGTTTGTTCAAAATTAACGCGCTGCCGCGTATAGCCTTCTGTATTCGCGTTCGATATGTTATGGCCAGTGGTGTAAAGAGCGGACTGTTGAGTGAATAGCCCTCGTTTAGCTACTTCAAGTCCATGGAAAGTAGATACCATGATAATTCTCCTCTGTGTTAGGCTTTTGAATCAAAGATGGATCGTTTCGTTTTATTATTTCTTGAAGGAGCTGATTTACCACCATAATTGACACTTTCAAGAGAGGGCTGAAGCATATCAAGCGACATGTTAATAAACTGCAGCGATTGTTTCGTCAGCTGGGCGTTCAGCTGTTCCTGCTGCTTAAGGCTAGAAAGTACAAGAATCATCTCTTTATAAACGGCCTCAAGCTTTCCCTGAGACTCTCCTTCAAGGTTAGCAATCATGTTGGAAATCGTCGGTTCGTATGTAGGGAGGCCCTGAGCCTCGCACCAGGAAACAACAGCTTCACCACGTTGCTTTTCCACTTTATTTATGGCCTGCACGTGTTTCCTCTCCTGTGTAAGCAGCTGCTGTAAACTATTGGTGTCATTCGATTTCAGGGCTTCTGTTTTTCTCCGAGATAAACCAAGCAGGCTTTCATGCAATTGCTTCAAATGATCCATGCACTGGATGACTGTTTTTAACGTCAATGCCATTCTCCTTTAGTTTTTGTTAGACCAGAAGTTCAGCATATTTTTTGCCGTTTCTTTCGGATCGGCCTGATAATTTCCGGACTCGACTTTTATTTTAAGCTCTTCAATCATCTTTTGACGGACAGGATCTGTTTTTTCCGCGCTTTGCATTTGTTTTGCCTGACTTGAAATTTCGACTTTATCCTGCGGCTTGATCTGGTTTTTCACTTCAGCCGGTTTGTTTACCTGCTTTGTATAAGGATTAAAATTTGATTGGTTCGGTCCATTAATTCTCATTCCGCTCACCTCTTTTCGTAAATAGTAACGACGGTTTCTTATAATATCGTCTGAATGATCCAGCATTTAAATCCATCTTATTATTTATTTTCCACCGAGTAATAAGTCCTGTCTTCTTTCACCTTTTTCTTGCTATTAAGCTCCTTATTGCTTTCGTGGCGTTTCAATCCCTTTGTTATCTCCAGTTTACATCTTTCGCAAATACGACCGTCCTGAATAGGTCTTTCGCACTTCTCACACAGGTAACTAATATTCGGAAACTGAGCTGGATGTAATCGCTTTTGTTTTACGAATTCCCTGATCTGCTTTTCAGAAACCTCCGTAGCGATTTCAATTTCTTCAACTGAGGCCATCCGATTCTGCTTTTTGCGCATAAATGCATACACCTTTTGATAATTTTGTTCTTCTTTGTTTCTGCATTGGTTGCAAACTGCACTAGTTCCGGTTAAAAAAAGAGCACTACAACGCGGACAATTAGCTAAATCCCCCATAACGTCGCCTCCTATTCGATATCTACTTCTTATATCGGCAACGAATCTCGAAGTCAAAGGTTCTTAACAAAATAATTAACGAAAAATAGTAAACGAAGTCACAGCCGGACATCCCTTTTGTTTTAAGAGAGATGCTGCGTGTCTCACGGTGGTTCCTGTAGTGTAAATATCATCCACAAGTATAACGGGCTGACGCACAGATTGGGTCAGTTTAAATGGATTATTAGACGAAATGCGTGCGTACCTTCCTTTTTTTGATTGCTTTTCTGAATTTCTTCTTTCGAACAAAGAGTGGGACCTTTGATTAAGTAAATAAATGATCGCTTCAGACTGGTTAAAGCCACGCTCAGAAAAACGTTCTTCACTTAATGGAATTGGAGCCATAATGCAGTCTAAATTCCTCATTCTACTAAAATGTTCCACAACATGCCATTGCAATGCTTCCAATAGAATATAATCGCCTCGATACTTCCAGCGAGCTACGAAATCTTTGGCGAATTCATTGTATTGGAACACAGAGGTATTTTTAGCTAGCAGGCCAGGATGAGTCTTCTCCCACCATTGACAGTCCTCGCATACACCATTTTCACCTTCTCGAAAACAGAGGGTGCACCCTGGTTTAAGAGGTTGAAACTGAGACTTACAGACGGCGCAAAGTACTTCTTTTTCGGGTACACTCCAAAAATTGGCCCACGTTATTTTAGGGATGATCTCCTCGTGACAAATTAGACACCTCACAACTTCTCTCCCAACCGATTCATTTTCATAATCGATTCACGAGCATCCAGCAGCGGATTTGTTTTTCCTGTATGAAAAAAGATAACTTCTCCATTAGGATCATCGGGACTTCTTCCGGCCCGACCTGCAATCTGAACGAGTGCAGCTTCATCAAACACTGAATGCCCCGCATCCACAACGTACACATCTACAGAAGGAAAAGTAACGCCACGTTCTAAGATAGTTGTAGTAACCAGAATTGGATAGTCCTTCTTTCGAAAAGCCATGACTTTGTCAGCCCGCTTTGGGTCTTCCGCATGAACGGATTCGACAATCATCTTCCACTTCCTCAGATATTCAGCTATCTGATCAGCCTGTTTGACTGAGGGCATAAAAATAAGCAGCTGCCGATGGGATTGTTGTTGCTGTTTAATTTTTTCAAGTAAACTTGGCGGAATCTTTCCGCGTTTCAAATGGTGAAATAGACTTGGGGTCAATTTCAGTTGGGGGACCGGCAGTGGATGACCATGGAAACGCTTCGGGATGAAAACCACTGGAAGGGTTTTGTTCCGAATACGTTTGTGCTGAGCTTTTCTAGGGGTCGCGGTAAGGTAAATAAGAGAGGACTCTGTTTTGGCCGCACGCTTTGATGCGTAGTGGAGCGCAGGATCCTGATGAAATGGAAACGCATCAATTTCATCAATAATCATGACATCAAAAGCATGGGCAAAGCGAAGAAGCTGGTGGGTGGTTGCAATAAGAAACTGGGCAGCTCCTTTTTTATTCGGACTGTCTCCATACAATGCTTCCATCTCAACGTTCGGAAAGGCAGCTTTCAGACGGGGCAGCAATTCTCGTACAACGTCAGTTCGAGGAGTAGCAAGACAGACCCGCTTTCCAGAAGAGAAAGCATCGGTCAGTCCCGGGAACAGCATTTCGGTTTTTCCAGCACCGCAAACCGCCCAGATCAGTTTTTCCCCTTTCCCTAGCTGAATCACATTTCTTATTTCATCAGCTGCTTTTTGCTGAGAAAAGGTTAATTCTCCTTTCCACGCGCATGGATCTCCAAACCGGGGCCATGCCACATTTGGACTGCCGAAATACAAAGGCTCACATTCCATAACTCGTCCCATTTGAATACAGCAGCGGCAGTAAACACAGGCTTTCCCGCAAGCAGCATGAGGGATCTCAGCGAATAGGTGCTGTTCCTTATTCCCGCACCGCCGGCAGCGGAAGCCCCAGAAGTGGTGCTCCAGACCAGGAACTTTTATTAGTACGTTTTGTGATAGAGCAGATATAAGATGCGGTTCATCAAGAGGGATTTCATAATGCAGCAGGAGTTTACCAGCAAGTTGAGGGTAGTAGTGAGGCGTTACTAGATCGGGGATCCAATCAAAATCAGCAGAAAAATAAGTACGAAGAGTTTGCAGCATGCTTTCACCATCCTAATATAAAAGTAGAGCCTGCTTGAGTCTCACAAACAGGCTCTACTTCAGGATTGACGATACCATCCAAGTCCGATTGCCCCTTCACCGAGATGCGTGCCGATTACTGGACCAAAATAGCTGACTTCGATCTCTACATTTTCAAACTGCTGTTCAATTTCCTTCTTAATCTGTTTAGCTTCATCCAAACGATTAGCATGAATAATACAGGCTTTATACATTGCGCCTTCTTCAATAGACTCTTCAAACAAGGTTAAGATGCGCTTAAGAGCTTTCTTTCTGGTGCGGATTTTTTCAAAAGGAACAATTTTTGTATCTACAAAATGTAGGACAGGCTTTACTTGCAGCAGGCTGCCTACAAACGCCTGAGCTCCGTTTAAACGCCCTCCGCGGTGTAAATGCGTAAGATCGTCGACCATAAAGTACGCTTTCATGGACTGCTTCATAACCTCAAGGCGGTTAAGAATTTGCTCTGGGGTCTCTCCGTTACTAGCAAGTTCGGCAGCTTCAAGAGCATAAAAACCCTGCATAAGACAACTTATTTCAGAGTCAAATACATGAACGTCAATCCCTTCCACCATGTCTCCAGCTGCTATCATTCCTTGATAAGTGCCGCTGATGCCGCTTGAAAGATGAATAGCTAACACGGCGTCGTAATCGCGGGCAAGCTCTTCCAGTTTATTAGTCATTAAACCGGTAGAAGGCTGCGAAGTTTTCGGCAGCTCACCACCTTCTTTCACCATATCGTAGAAGTCATCAGCGTTTATATCTATTTCTTCCTGATAGGATTCGTGACCAAAAATCACGTTCAACGGTATCATATGTATGTCGTTGGCTCTGCGTGTATCTCTCTTAAGATAAGCCGTACTATCTGTAAGAACCGCTGTTTTCATGTGATCCAACTCCTTGTCCACTGTGTATTTTCTAGCTTTATATGTCTCTTACTATGTGAAAGTATTTATCTATTATTTTACATGAACCCTCAATCAATTGCACCAATAAACTAGAAATAAGCTGATAGGTAACCTGGTAAAAACAGGGACCTCAGGTCATCCAGAATCCGGATGACCTGAGGTCCCTGTTTTTACCTTTTCTTATTAGAAAAAAAGCTGCCGGCCTGAGCCAGCAGCTTTAATATTAATATAATGTGATTAAATGACCTCAACCCATCCATTTTTAATGGCTGTTACAACCGCTTGAGTACGATCGTTCACGTTCATCTTCTGCAAGATATTGCTCACGTGATTCTTTACGGTTTTTTCACTGATATAAAGGGATTCGGCAACTCCGCGATTGCTGTTTCCGTCGGCCAGAAGCTGTAGCACTTCACATTCACGACGGGTAAGCAGATGGAGCGGCTTGCGATATTCAATCGTACGATAAGCACTGCTGCCTTTATTTTCGGATAGACGACGATATTCTGCCACCAAATTGTGGGTCACTTTTGGATGCAGATAAGATCCGCCTTCCCCAACTACTTTAATTGCTTCAATAAGCGCATCTGAATCCATTTCTTTTAGCAAATACCCTTGTGCACCCGTTTTAAGTGCATGAGTTACGTAGTTTTCATCATCATGAATAGATAAAATAATAACCTTTAAGTCTGGATATTTCTTAGTAATTTCCGCCGTAGCTTCGACACCATTCATGCTTGGCATGTTAATATCCATCAGGACGACATCCGGCATATAATCATCAATCAACTGAAGAGCTGAACTGCCATCGTCACCCTCTGCCACAACTTCAAAGCTTGTTTCAAAGTCTAAAATTCTCTTAACACCTTCACGGAATAATTTATGGTCATCAATCAGGACTATTCGTGTCGTCATGATCTTTTCCTCCTATTTCCTTTACATCCACTGGATTTTTTCAGCATCCCTATCCTATAGGTCTTTGTAATCTTTTTTTGTCTCTTTTTGTCTCTTTTTGTCTCTAATTACCCGTATATCGTTGTACCCTAATCCTAATTTCTATTATAAACGATTCACGCCATTTTACATAGTTATTCCTGTAATTAACTATTTATTGGAATATGAATCGTGACAATGGTCCCCTCTCCGGGGCTTGAATCGATAGTTAGTTCACCATCTAGCATATCCACGCGCTCACGCATGCCAACTAAGCCAAATGATTTATCTTTCTTAGACTTAGGATCAAAACCTTTTCCATCATCTTTTACAATGATCATGGCCGAACTGGGTTGCAATTCCGTCTTTACCTGGATTAAGGAAGCACTCGCATGTTTGACAGCATTCTGAACCGCTTCCTGAATCAGCCGGAACAACGCAACTTCAAATTTAGATTCAAAGCGGCGTTCTTCACCGAATAACGTAAATGAAATTTCCAGATCATTATAATCCTCTACCGTAGCTAAATACTTTTTCAGAGTCGGAATTATCCCTAAATCGTCAAGCGCCATGGGACGGAGATCATAGATGATACGGCGGACCTCGTAAAGTGCGGAACGAACCATAGTTCGCACACTTCTCATTTCTTTCATAGCTTCCTCAACGCCTCTTTCCCGGTAAATCCGGTCCACAAGGTCTGAACGAAGCATCACATTTGCAAGCATCTGGGCAGGTCCATCATGAATTTCTCTGGATAACCGCCGCCGTTCCTCTTCCTGGGCTTCAATAATCTGAAGACCGAATTGCTGCTTTTCCTTTGCATCCTCCAGCGCATCGGTGACATGCTTGAAGTCTTCAGTCAAATAGTTCAGCACAACAGATATTTTTCCTCCCAAGGCTTCGGCACGTCCAATCGTTTCGTCTAAATTCCTCAGGCGCCTTTCTAAATCATCACGACGATTGCGCAGCTGCTTTTCCTTCTCGCGTTTCATTGATAAGTCCATCTGTAACCCGTGCGTTTGTTCGTACACTTTACGAATTTCATCTTCTGAATATTTCTGGAATTGTTTACTCACTTCTGACAAGCGCATACGGGAGAAACGTACTTTCTGCTCCAGTTTGTCTCCCACGTCTATAAGAGAACAAACCTCTCGTTTCGTTTCCTTCAGCTCTTTATCCAGTTTTTCAAATTCATTTCGGGATTCTTCACCAATCTGAAAAATTTCATCTTTACTATTAGTGACAGTATCCACCATTTCATGAATGATATGGTCAAGTGCTTTGTCCCCAAATTTCTTTTCGCTCATCATTGTCCCTCCATCAATATTCACACACACTCATTCGTTAGGCCTAAGCCGTTTTATGGGGGTGTTTATTTACAAAGTTACTTTTATTTTTCTTTTTTTGATAAAGCAACCTGCCATTTGCTGAATCATGTCCCCGCCTATATAATTAAGTCTTTAGGAGGTTTAACACATTATGTTAGAAAATTATTATACCGTAAAGCCGAATGGATCTGAAGAAGTGATCATACAAAAATCCCGTTTCATTGGATACGTACGACGCTGTGAAACGGAAGAAGAAGCTCACTCGTTTATTCAGGAGATTAAGAAGAAACATAATGATGCGAACCATAACTGCTCAGCTTATATGATTGGCGAACACGATTTAATTCAAAAAGCAAACGATGACGGGGAACCAAGTGGTACCGCCGGTGTTCCTATGCTCGAAGTATTAAAGCGAAAAGGATTAAAGGATACCGCTGTCGTGGTCACGCGCTACTTCGGGGGTACGAAACTAGGGGCAGGCGGATTAATTCGCGCATATTCCGGCACTGTTTCTCAAGCAATTGAAAAAACAGGAATTGTCAGGCGTCAGCTTATGAAATCTATGCACGTGAGCGTAGCTTATCACCTGCTTGGAAAAGTAGAAAATGAAGTACGCAACTCTTCCTATACGCTTGAAACGATTAATTACATGGAAAATGTGGAATTAATAATATATGTAGAAAGCGGGCAGGAAGAAGCTTTTGAAAGCTGGATAACTAATTTAACCAGTAATCAAGCTCAACTAACCCGAGGAGATTCATCTTATGTAGAATTTGATGTCAAACCTAGCGAAGGAGCTTGACCCCGTTTATGAAACGCAAAAAACTGAAGATCGCCCTAAGCATAGTGGTCTTTATTCTGTTAATCGGCATTGGTACCGCTGCTGGCTATGCCATTTATCTGACTGATAAAGTCAAGCAGACGGCAACCGAATCCCATCAGGAACTCGACCGAGGAGAGAAATCTGAAAAAAGGCAAAGCGAAGTGAACCCCGAGTACGATGACATTTCCGTATTGTTCGTAGGAATTGATGACAGTAAGAAAAGATCTTCCGGCGGCAATCGTAATGCTCTGTCGGATGCACTCGTCCTTGCAACTTTTAACGATAATAACAAATCGATAAAAATGGTAAGTATTCCGAGGGACTCTTACACGTACATCCCTCAAATCGACTCTAAAGATAAAATCACTCATGCTCACGCCTTTGGTGGAATCGATGCAACAGTTGAAACCGTGGAAAGAATGTTTGATATTCCTGTAGATTATTATGTGAGACTCAATTTTAATTCATTTATTGAAGTTGTTAACTCCATCGGTGGTATCACTTATGATGTCCCATTTGATATTACTGAACAAAATAGCGTCGACAAAGACGGAGCCATTAAATTGGAAGAAGGTTATCAAGAGTTGAATGGTGAGGAAGCCCTGGCTCTTGCCAGAACAAGAAAATATGACAGCGATCTGGCACGCGGGCAGCGACAAATGGAATTAATTCAGGAAATTGCACGTCAAACGATGACGACAAGTTCACTTCATAACTTCGGTGATATTCTCAACTCCATTAACGACAATCTGAAAACGAATTTAACATTCGAAGAAATGGTTTCCTTTAAGGACTATTTCCTTGATAAACAAGGGTTGACCTTTGATAAGATGCAGTTGAATGGTGAAGGTGGAAAAATGGACGGAGTCTGGTATTATCAGGTGAACGAAGAAAGCCTGTCCACTGCGAAAGATCAGCTGCAAGCTCACTTGAATTTACCTTCCCAAAATGATAAAAACTCCAATACCTTCGCTGAAGAAAACGAAGATGAAGATAATTCTATGTAAAAACCTGCTTTATCGATAAAGCAGGTTTTTTGCTGTCTTTTGACTGAACATTTCCTGGGAAATATTCAGCTCCTGTCGAAAATTATGAATAGCGAAAAAAACTCTACGGAGAAGGAATTCGTTTCCTTCTCCGTAGAGCTTCCTAATTACCTGCGTGTACGGTAATCACGAATCATATTGAGGATTGGTTTATAATCTTTCCCAATTAACCCGGTCATCTCGACGATTAATTCAATCATCAGAATAAGGGCTGCCATTACAAACATAGCTCCAAACATTGTTGCCTGAGAAAAGATAACAGCTGCCAGACTAAATAGGGCACTAACAGCATAAATCATGAGGACCGTTTCTGGATGACTGTAGCCCAAATTAATCAAACAGTGATGAAGGTGCGATTTATCAGGGGCCGACAATGGCTTTCGTTGAATCACTCTGCGGACAATCGCAAACAGCGTGTCAGAAATGGGTACACCGAGAATAATTACCGGAATAATGAAAGAGAATAGAGTTACGTTTTTAAAGCCTAAAAGTGAAAGCACACTGATCATAAAACCGAGGAACAACGCCCCTGTATCCCCCATAAAAATTTTGGCTGGATAGAAATTGTAGAAAAGAAAACCAATTGTACTTCCTAACATCATAAATCCTGCAAATACGACAAACACATTTCCCATGGTTATGGCCATACCTGAGATCGTCAGTAAAGCAATTGCTGATACCCCTGCGGCCAGGCCATCGAGCCCGTCGATTAAGTTAATCGCATTGGTTATTCCTACAATCCATAATATGGTGATCGGTATGCTTAAATATCCAAATTCCATTTCACCACCGAACGGGAGGTTAATGTACTCGACTTGTACACCTCCCATAACCACAACAATAGCAGCTACAATTTGTCCCCCAAGCTTCACTTTTGCAGAAAGCTCCTTTAGATCATCCAGGACACCTGTGGCAATGATGATACTGGCACCAATAAACACCGGCCAAGTATAACGACTTTCAGGGAAAAAGAACAATAGTCCTCCTGCAAAGCTTAAATAAATAGCCAGTCCACCCAGTCTGGGCATAACCACTTTATGGACTTTTCTATGGTTCGGCTGATCAGTCGCTCCAATAGCAACAGCAATTTTTTTAACAACAGGTGTTATTAGTAACGAAGCAATAAAACAGAACAACAAGGCCTTATACTCCATAAAGACCCTCCTCAGGTTTAGTATGTCCTCTCCCAAACATCATAAGCTGAAATAATTTTTCCATATTTTTTAGAATAAATGAGTGACTGTTATCTCATAATAATTCTAGATGATTATAGCACAAGAACCGCCGATCAGATATACATATTTCTTTAAATATTTGTTAGCCTATTCCTAACATTTTCAAACACGAAAAAGCCTTTTCTGACAAAAGAATTTAATCTTGAAATTCCCTGCATACCGGTCTTCATACCTTTTGATACAGTAAAGTCCCCTTGTATCTTCATTTGTAAAATATTCGTAAATTCTTCTTACTCCAATAAGTAACCAGGACCCCAATAGTGTTTCGAATAGAAATATATGCAACCGGGTGTCTTATACAAAAATAATTCATCTTTCCTACTTCTCTATATAAAATAGGGTTTAAGCCTCTCCTCGAAAGTAAATACACGGTTAGGTACAGCTTTACCTTGCAGTGTTCTTCAAGAATTCATAAAATAGGTAACGCATGTCAATTTTACTAGGAGGATTTCTTACATCATGGCCACACATGAAAGAAAAAAATTAGAAAGATCCTTAAAACCTCATTGGGTTTGGGCGATTGCATTTGGCTCCGCTATAGGATGGGGAGCTTTTGTACTGCCGACAGACTGGATCGGGCAGGCAGGTCCTATAGGAGTTGTGCTCGGAATTTTGCTCGGCGCTGTTCTTATGATGATTATCGGAGTAAGTTATGGTTTCTTAATAGAAAAATTTCCTGTGACAGGCGGAGAGTTTGCATATGCTTACATTGGATTTGGGAGAACATTTGCCTTCTTAGCAGGGTGGTTCTTAACCCTTGGATACTTATGTATTGTTGCTCTGAATGCTTCGGCGCTCGCTCTGCTTGCTAAATTTCTGTTTCCAGATTTCGTACGAACAGGCAACTTGTATGTTGTCGCTGGTTACGAAGTGTCCATCATTCAAATCGCGATTGCGAGTATCGCCCTTATTTTATTTGCTATTTTAAATATCAGAGGTGCCAGTTTTTCTGGAAGAACACAATTTGCCTTTAGTATGGTTTTAGTTCTAGGAATTACATTGTTAGGTCTTGGAGCTATATTTACAGAAGGCCCATCCATCAGCAACATTACACCTGCCTTCAAGCCGGATCAGACAGCGATTGCTTCGATTCTGACGATTTTAGCGCTTGCACCGTTTGCTTATGTTGGTTTCGATAATATACCTCAGGCAGCCGAAGAATTTGACTTTAAACCCAAAAAAGCATTTGGTTTAATTATTTGGTCTCTACTCGCTGCTGGGCTGGCCTACAGCGCTATGATCCTGATCACCGCAAGTACTATGCCCTGGCAGGATTTACTTGCTCAGATCAATGCAGAACAATCGGTATGGGGAACAGGTGACGCTATTGAAAGTTATCTTGGACGAGCTGGAGTATTCATTATCGCCATTGCTGTTTCCATGGGGATATTCACAGGATTAAACGGCTTTTATATTTCATCAAGCCGTCTCACTTTCGCCATGGGCCGCGCCCGCATATTACCAAATGCGTTCCGTAAACTTCACTCCAAGTATCACACACCTTATGTAGGTATTTTATTCACAATGGCCATTTGCCTGATTGCTCCTTGGTTTGGACGCCAGGCTTTATTATGGGTAGTGGACATGTCTTCTACAGGAGTAGCCATTGCTTACTTTTTCTGTACAGCAACCGCTTATAAATTTTATCGGTGGTCCTCGAACCATCCTGCCAAAAACAATACGGACGTAGTGTCCCCCGGCAGGAAGTTCCTTTCCTTGATTGGAATGCTCAGCTCCATTGGATTCCTTGCGTTACTACTTCTACCATGGTCTCCTGCATCACTAGGAAGAGAATCTTATATTGTCCTGTGTATATGGATCGTAATCGGAATTGTTTTCTATATCTTTAACTACAAACGATATAATCAAATTACAGAAAAAGAAATGAATTATCTGATTCTCGAAAAAGAAGAAATTTAAAAAGAAATCCCTGGGAGAACCCGGGGATTTCTTTTTTTAGTTAAAATAGCTGCTGAAGTATTTATTCCAAACACTATAGATCCAGCTTTTAACCCACGTGTACTTATCTTCTTTTTCCTGTTCTTTGTCTTTATTACCTTCATCATCTTTGTCTTTATGATCTTTATCGCCGCTGTCTTTGTCATTATCTTTTTTGTTTTCATTTCCTTTACCTTTATCTTTGTCTTTGTCTTTACCTTGATCCTTGTCTTTATCTTTATTGCCATTATTCTTAATCATGATCTGAGCTAGTACCGGATCATGGTCACTCGCACGGCCATCAGCTTCTGAGAAGTCAGAGTTAATATTTACCGTCTGAATTTTCGTCTGCTTAGCAAGATTGTTGCTCACAAGAATGTGGTCGAGCACTTGAGAATTTCCTTGATAAATATAGGTGTACTGCTCTTCTGTCGGAAGAGATTCGATCATGTTGGTTAAGATGTCACCTTCCAGTGTATTAATCGGAGCGGAAAACTGAAAATCATTTAAATCCCCAAGAACGACGACATTCGAATCATCCATCTCACTTTCAACTTTTTGAACAAAGTTGTTGATTACAGTGGCTTGCTGGATTCGCTGCTCTTCACTGCCCAGCTCGACTGGCTGATCAGCGCCGAACAATCCATCATCTCCACCTTTGGAATTGAAATGATTGGCTACCACGACCACTTTTTCTCCATTAAATTCGAATTCAGCCGCTAATGGTTTGCGAGAATCGTAAAAGGCATCATTCGTTGGATCAACACGTCCTGGGTTCAAGGTCAGACCATCTTCGTTCACATCAACGTCGGTTACCGCATCCCCATCTGGCTTGTCGGTCAGTGTTACGCGATCCGGGTTGTAAATGAATCCAACGCGTATGTTTCCTCCCGGCTGACCGCCGTCCGTTTTATCCTGGGGAGCAATGTCAGTGAACTCATATTTCGGTCCACCCGCTTCTGCGATTGCATCAATTAATTTCTGGTAACTTTCATTCGCCTCTACCGTCCCATCATCAGTCGGGCCGTTATTGTCTTGAACTTCAATTAAACCTACCACATCAGGAGTATTTAGATTTTGAATAATAGATTCCGCAATCTTTTCAACTTTTTCAGGAGAAGTGTCTGCAGAGAAGTTCTCGACGTTGTAGCTCGCTACAGTCATTTTTTTCTTAAGAGCTTTCAACTCTGCAGATTCCCGTTCAGTGCCCCCGTCTTTAATTTCCGGGAATTCTCCAGTTGGGCGGATCTTGTAGTTGCTATAGTCGTAATTAACTACTCCGGTGATAGACTCACCAAAATAATCACCTGTTTTCGCGTTAATATCTATTCCGTCAACATCGATGAGTACGCGTTCCGGATTGTAGTCCTCTGGAGAAATAAGCAATCCCTCTGCACGGGTAAACAATTGATCTTCGCTCGCTTCTACATAGACTGGAAGCTCATCGTATTTAACCGGGCCGGATACTTTAGCTTCTGGAAGTTCAATCAGCATTCCTTCCAGGCTCTCATAGAAATCAATACCGTCTTCCGCCGGATCAAAGGACTCGAGACCATCATCTTCAATATTTTCTGTCGGCTGTTCACGGTCTTCACCAATCACTACAGGATCTGGAATATCTGCTCCAGTAGAGGTCACATCAACAGTGGAAGCACTAATCTGAGTAGTCAGCAGATCGTTTGCATCTGAATATCCATCTTCACGCCACTCCGTAACTTCTCCGGTCGCCGTTATGACATCACCAACAGCAACATTAGAAGAACGCTTGTAGACGTAAATCCCCTCAGACGTAGCTATGTCTTCATCCGGATTAAGACTTTGCATGTAAAATCCATTGCTGCCATCCAGCTTCGTGACTACACCTTCGACATTTTTTACGACTTCGCCTTCATAAGGAGAAGTGTGCGAAGCCCCCTGTATATCATGGATTTCAAGGGAGTCAGCAGCTTTTAGAGCCGTATAAGAAAACGTAGAAACCTTGCTCACTTCTCCATTTTCACGGACAGCTGCAGCTTTGATCGTAGTATCCTCCGTAATCGTGATTGGTTCTGTGTATTCTTTACTTTCAGCTGTAGGCTCACTTCCATCCGTGGTATAATGAATCGTCACACCTGGCTCAGCGGCGCTGAGAGTAATTTCTGTCCCTGTAATTACAGAACCGGATTCTTTATTTGCTGTGACAGCGAAGGCTTCTTGCACGATATCAGATTTTGAACGAGGAACCAGCTTATAATTATTGTAACTATAATTCACGACACCCTTAACCTGCTCGTAGGTTTCACCAACCTTAAGAAGACTCTCATCGGCCGGGGTGATTAGGAATGTTCCTTCAGCTCCTTGCGCTGTAAAATCTCCATATTCATTTACATCGGTGATTTCTACATTATTCACTTCTACGAATTCGCCTTCAATGGCTTCTCCTTGATCACCAGAAAATTGGGGTGCCGTAACTTTCTCAGGTTCAGGAACACCCGCATCCTCTTCTGTAACTTCAACAGCGGCTGAAGAGGTTTGTATTTGCTCCATTCCATAATAATCACCTAGTTCTCCTGAAGCTGTGACCTGATCCCCAACTTGTGCGGTAATTCCGGGAGCTCGAACAATGATGCCTGCTGATTCGTCTTGTATGTATAAGTTCGTTTGTCCGCCAGATTCAAACGCTGCCGTAGCAATTCCCTGTACACTTACAGTGGAACCTTTTTCACTTTGACGAGCCTCAGCAATAGATACAGTCTCTACGGGAGTTTCCGGAGTGTCATTCACTTCGTAAGAACCCAGATAATCAAATGTATCTTTGGCATAGCTGTCCCACTCGGTTGATACATCGTAACTGTCCGTTGGATTTGTATCACCAGAAGTTATGGACGCTTTTCTAACCAGTGTGACGTCTTTAGCAAAATCGCTACCATTACCAACTTGCCCAAATGAATCGATAGTTTCTCCGTCTTTTTTCAATACGAGCGGATCGTTTCCGTTGAAGCTCACAATGCCATCAATTAAGTCGGCTTTGTCTATAATATCCTGGGCCGCCTGACTGTCCGCAATGACGAATGTTTCACCGCTTGCTAATGTTCCTTCAAGTTCCTGAGTCTGAGAAACTTCAGCGGCTCCATTGGAATAGAGTTCAAGCGTATAACCCGTTAAATCAATAGCACTTCCTGTACCATTATAAAGTTCAAGCGCTTTATTATAACTTGATCCTTCCACATATTCAGAAATAAACAAGTCTGCAGGTGCTTTCGCTGCCTTAACATCAGACATCGGAATCGCTGTAGAACTTAACGTCATTACTGTTACTAAACATCCAGCAACTACTTTTTTCACTGATAACGCCTCCCTGGTAATTTATGCCGTGTTGGCCATTACTCTTCCAGTATAAAATATCCAGCCTCCAAAATATGTTGTAATTTTGTAAAATTAGATAATTAATTCCAATGTATTAGGATAAAATAACTAATTATGACAAATAATTTACATATTGTCGGACGATAGAAGTGTGCCTTTGTGGTGTTTTCATATATGATAAAATATAAATTTGAGAGGTTAGAAGAATGAGGTGTGATCGATGAATTCCAGAAAAGTTCGTATTCGCAAGAGAAAAAGAAAGAAGAAAATCAGGCGCATAAGTGTATTCCTTTTGATGCTGGCCGTTCTTGCCGGGGGCACGTTTTATTACGTGTCGCAGGTCTATACAGCATCTTTCCAGGCTTTAGATAGAGGAGAAAAATCTGATCTTCGAGAGGAAGCTGTAAACATTGGAGATGATCCAATTTCTATACTCTTAATGGGGGTAGAGGATTATTCAACAGACGGTTCAGCAGGCCGGGCGGACACACAAATTGTGATGACGCTGGACCCGAAAACAAATCAGATTACCATGACCAGTCTTCCAAGAGATACAGAAATTACGCTCCCGGAAGAAAAAGTCGGTGAGAAGTATTCAGGAGAGCATAAATTAAATGCCACCTATTCTATCGGAGAAATTTCAGGTTATGGATCTGAAAAACTTGCTGTAGAAACCGTGGAAAACTATCTCGACATTCCTATAGATAAATTTGCTACAGTTAACTTTGAAGGATTCATTAAAGTCGTGAATTTACTAAACGGAGTAACCGTAGATGTAAAAGAGGGCTTTTGGGAACGAAGCAGCCAGAATTACAATAAAAAGATTGAGTTTGAAGAAGGCCCGACAGCGATGAACGGCGAAGAGGCTTTAGCTTTTGTTAGAATGAGGAAAAGAGAAGCAGCCCTTACTTACCCAAGAGAAGAACGCCAACGCCAATTTATCCAAGCTGCCATCGACGAAGCGATCTCTGCGGGCACCATTTTTAAAGCTGGTGAAATTGCGGATGTTATCGGAAAGAACATTACTACGAATCTATCGCCCAGAGAGATTTATGCATTACAGAAAGCCTTTTCTTCCGAAAGTTCGGACGTAAAATCATTTACGATCGAAGGTGAAAACAAACGCCTCGAAAATGGACTCTACTATTTTGTTCCGAATGAAGAAAGCTTACAGGATGTAGAAACCAAGTTGAAGCAGGAACTTGATCTGCCTGGTGCTTCAAGTTCAGTATCTCAAGAGGAATCATCATCTGACTGAGTGTGATAGGGAAATTAACGCCCCGTTCGGCCATCGAACGGGGCTTCATGGTTTATTATACTATTCCTATTAAAAAAGGATCTCCTCACTGGAGATCCTTTTCCTAAACATAAACGTACTAAGAGCCCGTGGGCTTAAAAACAAGCACGCCGTAGACTCTTTCGAAGGTGTATGGACCATCATACTCGATCAGGGGCACAACATCTTCATTTTGAATGCTGATTTTACTAATCGTAGGTTTCGACACCATAATGCGTTGAAATGTATCTTCCGTTAACTGTCGGGAAGGCTCGACAACAATCGTTCGATCAATCCGTACACAATAACGGCCTAAAATGTGTAATTCTTCTCTGTCTAAATATAGTTTTGATAATTGTGCCAATCCACTTCATCCTCTCTGTGTTCTATAAGAAGTGTTTAGCACATCACCCTATCCCTGTATCCATAATATAATAAAATTTCTATAATTTGAAAAGTCTTTATAGGTAAAATAAGACACGAGAACTACAAAATTCGACTTTTTTCTCAGAAGGATTCCTTTACTTCAGCCAAGAGGTTCGCACGCCACTGTTTCTTCTTCTGTCTATATTCTTCCTTTAAGTCCGTCGCTTTTTCTGCACCAATGTGTTCTTTGAAACTTTCATGAATGGTTTGAAAACCCTCATCTGTACTCGCTTCCAGACGATCGGCTGCTGAATTATATTTGCTGAAAAAATAACTGAAGGAAATGTCTTCACCATTCTGCTTTTTAGTCACATACTCTTTTTGAGCTTCTGTAACGATTTCATCCATTCTTCGTTCAGCTTCATTAATGAGCTGTTCATATGATGTTTCATAGGATGCAATTTGTTCAGCAGGATTCATTTTTCCTTCAGCGCTATTATCGGGCAGGATAATTTCGTATGCTTCATCCGCTAACTGATCAACTTCCTCATCAACTGTATCATGAGACTGAATGAAGAACACATATGTAAAATATCCGCCTATCGCTATTACCACTACCATGAAAAGCAAAAGAATTTTTTTCATATTGAATCCATTTCCTCCACTCTATTTTCTCTTACAGAGTATAGCACAGAAAAGCCCTCTTCTGCGTTTTCAGGCAGAAGAGGGCTGATTATATTTTTATTCTTCTATAATACGATAGTTAGTATGAGCTACAACCGTTCTATCATATTCAAAATCAATTTCATCTAAATTGTCCATAATTGTTAGATCCACAATTACAGAACGCTGGCATTGACTAGGAATCACTTTTCCCGTAAAAGTAATATCGTTTCTTTCAAAACTGACTACTTGTCCGGGAGTCGCGATTTTATCATCAGGTTGTATCATAATCTCTACCCTTTCTCTATCTTTTTTAAATTGAACCGATTTTACATAAAATTAACAAACAATTCAAATAAAATCTTTTACAGAATATGTTACTTTATTCGACAAATAATTACAAGCCAAACGCTGTTGCTTTTGTGAAATATCTATTACAAATTATGAAGTGCTGCTAACAATTAAGAAAGCAATGGTAAGACCGGAAGAATTAAGCGAATGTACTTTATTTAAATTTCCTTTTATATCCACCTCAGGTCATCCAGTTATTGGAATTCCATACGTACTGGTGTAGTCTATTCGTACCATGGACACTTGACTGTATATAGTATATTATGAAAACGGTTTCAACATTATTAGGAAAGAGGGGAAAAAATTTGAAGAAATTTTATTGGTTCATCGGTATAGTCTTTTTCTTATTGTCATTTGCGCAACCGTTTGCACAAAACGCTTTTGCTGATGACAAAGTCTATGATACGGTCGTACTCCGAGGAAGCGCTGCTTCACTTGATTGGAGTTCTAATGATCACCCACTGGCTTATGATGCAGAAGAAGGCGTGTGGAAAAGTGATCCTGTCGCACTAGAAGGCGGAAATGAAGTCGAATTTAAATACGTATATGACGGAAGCTGGATGGAAGGAGCAAACTTAACTTATACACCGCCTCAAGATGGTGATTATACGTTCGTTTTTTATCCCGAAAATGAACGTACAGTAGACGTACGTTCAGCAAACACGTCTTCTGGAAGTGTAACGTTAGAGTTAACTGTACCTGAGGCGACTCCAGATTGGGTGGTGCCTACCCTTGCTTCTAATATGAATGACTTCAATTATAAGGTAAGCCCCCTCAGTAAAGTTGACGAACGTACTTACCAAATTCAAGTGAATGGAGAATCCGGGGAAACACTATCCTACTTCTACAGTTTAGACGGCGAGCCTTATAAAGAAGTGCGCGAAGAACCCCGTTCAGTTGTGTTTACAGAAGATACTCACGTTCAAAAAGATACCGTTACGGAATGGGAAACAATCCCCGTAGCCCAGGATGTTACGCACGATTTCAACCACGAGCCTTATACACCTGACAAAAAAGATAACGTAGTCGTAGAAGTAACGGTAGATCATTATGGACCGATTGATGAAGGAGCTGTCTACTATACGACAGACGGGTCCAGCCCTGTTGGAAAAAGAGGAGAGGTTGAAAACGGAAAAACAGCTGACCTTCAAGTAACCGAAACCACAACACAGAATAACGGTTTAAAAACTTCTATACTTACAGGGACAATACCGAACCAAAAAAATGAAACACGGGTTAAGTATAAAATTGATGTGTGGCATTCTGAGAGTAAAGGCTCACAATTCGCCGATAACAATGCACTCACGTCAGAGAATGCCACGGAATTTGCTTATTATGTAGAGGATTATCAATCGCCGGACTGGGCGAAAGAAGCGATCATATATCAAGTCTTTGTAGACCGCTTCCGTGATGGCACCGATAGCAACAATACATCCGTGGACCCTTCCCTTCCTTACGACGAACAACTAAAAGGTTGTATGGGCGGCGACATTCAGGGAGTATTAGAAAAGCTGGATTACATCGATAGTCTGGGTGTAAATACCATCTGGATTTCCCCTATTTACGAAGGTCCTTACTCTCATGGTTATCATCCAGCAGATTTTATGAATATCGACCCACGCTTCGGCAGCAACGAATTAATGAAAGAACTGGTGAAAAAAGCACATAAACGTAATATTAAAGTTGTTTATGATTTAGTTCCGAATCATACATCAAATCAACATCCATTCTTTCAAGATGCAGTAGAAAAAGGAGAAGACAGCCCTTACTATGATTGGTATTCATTCACTAACTGGCCAAACGAATATGAAACATTCTATGATGTTCAGGAATTGCCTGAACTTAACAATGACAATCCAGAAACCAGAGAATATATGTTAGATGAAGTTGTCCCATTCTGGATGGAAGAGATTGGGGTAGACGGGTTCCGGCTGGATTATGCTAAAGGCCCGAGCCAGAGTTTCTGGGTGGACTTTCGTCATAAAGTAAAGGAATTGGATTCGAACGCTTTCATTTTCGGCGAAGTATGGGATAATCTCGATACGATTACATCCTATACAGGAAAACTGGACGGAGCGATCGATTTTGAAACTCAGTCCGCCATCCAGAATGCTTTTATTAATGATGGCAGCATGAACCAGCTGGCTTCTTCCTTAACAACGATTCATAATGCCTATAGTGAAGAATTTGTACCGGCTACTTTCTTAGACAGTCATGATGTACCGCGCTTCTTATATGAAGCAGATGGCAACACGCAGACTCTGAAAAATGCGGCATCTCTACAGTTCACACTGCCCGGGGCTCCGGTCATTTACTATGGAGATGAAGTGGGCCTTTCGCAGAGTGGGGATCACAATGCCGTTGATGAATGGAAGGACCGCTATTACCGTGAAATGATGCCTTGGAAACCATCAGAGCAGGACCAGGATGTGAAAGCTCATTATAAAAAGCTCATTGATATTCGACAGGAACATGAAGCATTGACCGATGGAGACCTGGAAATGGTTTATTACGATGATGATCTTCTTGTATTCGAAAGAAAGCTTCCTCAAGATCAGGTCGTTGTCGTGATCAATAAAGGAGACAGTCAGCACCAGTTTGATCTTATTGATCTGTACAACCAGAAAACACCGAATCGTGTTAAGCTGACCTCATTAACAGATGGTAAAAAACTGAAGAGTCACAAGGGTTCGCTTGAATTGAAGAGTGAGGCTCATTCTGTTTCCATCTATGAAGTCAAAGGAAAGCTCCGCTTGGAGACCCCTGACGAGTATAAGAAGTATTCAAAAGTGGCTATACGGGGATCTGAACCGCTTGATTGGGAATCCGATGCCAATTTGTTATCCTATGATGACAGTAATCATGTCTGGAAAAGTGACCCCCTCGAGTTAAAGGCGGATGAAACCATCGAATTTAAATATGTACGAGATGGAGAATGGCTGGAAGGGGACAATCTAACATTCACTCCCGAAATAGACGGAGACTATATATTCATATTCAATCCTCAAGATCAATATCGGATAACCGTCCTCCCTTATTCTGAATCAGCTAATCTCGGAAAAGCTTCATAGGAAAAAAGCCTGCCGCATGCGGCGAGGCCACTGAAAAATTGAAGATTTATAATAGGTAGAATCCAAAATGCGGATGGTATGGAATGTTCTTCTATACCATCCGCATTTATTCTATTATCATGAGGCTTGTCCTCTCTAATCCTTCATTAGTTTCCCGATTCATTTCACCTTCGCTGTAAAAATCGCCATGGCGCCTTGAAGGTGCATGCCTTCAAGACCCTAAGATGGT
Source organism: Halobacillus halophilus DSM 2266 (assembly GCF_000284515.1). Classification (GTDB taxonomy): domain Bacteria; phylum Bacillota; class Bacilli; order Bacillales; family Halobacillaceae; genus Halobacillus; species Halobacillus halophilus. The sequence continues at coordinate 3,059,095 of NC_017668.1, forward strand.
CCACATTGATTCCACGATGAGCGTTCAATGGTGACGCCTGCAGGAACAGCGCGAGCCGAAGATCCACTTGGTCAAGTGATCTTCTTGACCAAATTAGCTGAGGCCGTGCCCGCGGCAAGCATCCATCGACAAGCGATTCGGGAGAATCAACAACAACCTTTAACCACTCCTCTTGATAGAAAGGAGTTTTTCAGTGGCCTCCCATGCGGCAGGCTTTTTCATATCTATTAAACTATTGCTTTTCCTTCGCTAATATATTATATTACCATTTGTACCCAATTGGGTATGATACCTTTCGCTAACCGCACCCACTGCCACGTTTATCCCTACATACAGGAGGACCACTATGAAAAAACATCTATTGCTCAGTCACCTTATACTTCTAACCATCTACCTGCTTATATCCGCTTCCCCAGTAACAGCTTCAGCAAGTTTTACTGATACAGAAGAACATTGGGCTTATGACGAAATTAACTATCTTACCGATCAAGAGCTATTAAATGGATATCCGGATGGTACATTTAGACCCAGCCGATCTATCACACGTGCAGAGGCTTCTAAAGTTATTGCCGATCAGCTGGGATTGAAATCGACGAACTCCTCCGCTTTTCCAGATACAAGCGGTCATTGGGCAGAATCTTATATTAACGCCATTGCGGAACGTAATATTATTATCGGATTTGAGGATGGAGAGTTCAAACCCAATCATACCCTGCGAAGATCCGAACTGGCTGTTATCCTTACACGGGCGTATCAATTGGAAGGAAGCAGTTCTTCCACGTTCTCTGATTTATCCAATAATCACTGGGCTTTTCCTCACGTAAGTGCGCTTTTAGCCAATCATATTACAACCGGATATAAAGACGGGACCTTCCGCCCATCCCGAGATGTATCCAGAGCTGAATTTTCAAGCTTTTTAGCACGAATTTTGGATGAACGTTTTAAAGTCAATGCTGAGAGTAATGAACAAAAGATTCCTGTGCTCATGTATCACAGTTTGTCCAAGAACCCTGCAGATTGGAACTCTGTTACCATATCACCAGACAAATTTTATGAGGAAATGTTGTATTTAAAAGCATTGGATATGACTACAATTAGTTCTCAGCAATTAATCGATGCAAAAAACGGGAAAGCTGAACTACCCAAGAATCCCGTGATGGTTACGTTTGATGATGGTTACCGCAACAACTATCAATATGCCTATCCTGTGCTTGAGAAGCTCGACATGCAAGCCGTCATTTCTATTATTGGATGGAGTGTAGGGCGTACGACTGATTTAGGCGATGAGCTTGATATCACTCCTCATTTCACATGGGCCGAGGCAAAAGAAATGGTAGACAGCGGTCATGTGGATATCCAGAGTCATTCGTTCAATCTTCATAATCCAGGTACTTCGGATGGCTATGCAAAAGGAACACTTCCACGTGAGGGAGAGACGACAGAGGAACACGCTGATCGTTTTAAAAAAGATACGATGAAAATCCACAAGCTAATAGAAGAAAATCTGGGGTATGAACCGGAGTTGTTCACCTACCCTTATGGCGCTTATAACCAAACTACAGAAAACGTTCTGAAAGAATTGGGGTATCAAGCAACGCTGACAACTCGTTCCGGGATATCTGATTTAAATAACGGTTTATTCCGTATGAAACGAATAAATTCTCCAGACTACCTGCCAAGTTATCAGCTGATGGATAAAATTGTTCCAGAAGGTGTACATGTTCCTTTTAGAACAGTTCCAACACGTGAAGCCCGGATTGCTAAGCTGGAAGATTATTTAGATATTAAGTAATTCATCATGGTGAATTACTTAAGTTTTTAATCATTTATAAATCCCACCCTCTCAACAATGAAGGTGGGATTTATTAATTCTATTCACGATTATCATGGCTATAAGAATAGGAACGTTCACTTGAATAACCATTAGGATTATTACGCTGCCATTTCCATGCATCTTCACACATGTCATTAATACCTTTCTCAGCCTTCCATCCAAGCTTTGCTTCAGCCTTTGAAGGATCAGAGAAACACTCCGCAATATCCCCTGACCTTCTTCCTTTAATTTTATAAGGTATTTTACGTCCTGATGCTTTTTCAAAGGCATGAACAATCTGGAGCACACTGTATCCTTCCCCTGTACCTAGATTGTATGTTTCATATCCTGTCTCTGCAGTAACATACTCAAGAGCCTTCACATGACCTTTGGCTAAATCCACCACGTGAATGAAGTCTCTTACTCCCGTCCCATCGATTGTTGGATAATCATTTCCAAACACTTGAAGCTCCGAGTACTCTCCGATTGCTACTTGCGTAATATACGGCATTAAATTATTGGGAATCCCTTTGGGGTTCTCTCCAATCCGTCCGCTTGGGTGAGCTCCTATCGGATTAAAATATCGAAGTACAGAAATACTAAAGCTTTGATCGGATATGTATAAATCCTCAAGTATTTCTTCAATCATCAATTTCGTTCGTCCATAAGGATTAGCCGCTTGAAGAGAAGCACTCTCTTCAATGGGGTTTCTTTCAGGCGTGCCATAGACGGTTGCCGAGGAAGAAAAGATTAGTTTTTTTACATTAAATTCTTTCATAACTTCGCACAACGTGAACGTACCTGTAAGATTGTTGGAATAGTATTTTAATGGCATCTTCACAGATTCACCTACCGCTTTCAGTCCAGCAAGATGAATAACAGCATCAATGGGGTGATTGGCAAAAACCTGAGAGAGCTTTTCACTGTGTAACAAATCCACCTCATAGAACTCTATCGTCTTCCCCGTAAGTTCATGAACTCTTCGCAACGATTCGAGCTGGCTGTTGGAGAGATTGTCAACAACAACCACTTCATATCCCTGATTCAAAAGTTCTACGCAAATATGACTCCCAATATACCCTGCTCCTCCTGTTACTAAAATCATTCCATTTCCTCCTTTTTTGGTCTCAAGTACTTTCATTTAATATCTTCAAAGTAATTAAAGTCCTTGCCTAGAGAAGTTAACCTGACCTATTAACAAAAAAGAAAACCTTTACGATAAAAAGAAAAAGAGATTGAATTTACGACAACCTCTTTTTCGCCATTATATATAAAACTTGTAAGTTATTCGACATTTTAAAGTGAAAAAAGTTTCATATTTTTTATGATTTTGTATAATAGTAGTTACCAAGTATTATAATGATCGGGTTCATGGTAGTGGATAAATCCATGCGAATCTGCATAATTAGTACTATTTGTCTTTTCTGAAAAAGAAACGGTAAGGATTTGAATACCTGATTGCTTTTGAAGGGTCTTTAGGTCTTTAATACGATCTTGAGACCATTGGTCATTGGATACTGTAGAATAATTAAAGTTTTCCCACATGATTCCATCTACATAAGGAGATGTCGCAGTTTTCAGCGTATCAAATCCCCAATTTTGGATCATGGATAATTTCGGATGTTTTTCTTGGATTCTCTTTAATAAGGAAACCAGTCCATTCCTTTGTTCTTTCAAAATATCCTGGCTATTCCAATGTTCATTATCTATATTTCCAACTGTATCAAGAAAAATCCCATCCAGGCCCTTAGCAGATATCTGAGTGGTTACTTCGTTCAACAGTATCTCCTGATAATGAATAGACGTAATATCCATTAAATATGAATCCCATTGAGAATAATACACCCGCTTCTGATTACGGTAGAAAAAATCACTTTCATTCAATTGGTTGAACAACTCTGTATTCCATTTGTCAGCTTCCATTATATTAATATACCCATAGACTTTTGTACCTGACTGTTGAATCATCTGAATTTGCTCTTGAGAATAAAAAACCGGCTCAATCATCACAGCATCTAACTCTTGCATTTTTTTCAATAAATCCGGGGTTGGACTATCATAATAAATTTTGTATGTTTTAACTTTAGTCAAAGGATTATCGGATGCAGCGCATGCATTAAATGGCAGCATAAAAGCGGATAAAATTACAATGAATGAAAATCCTAAGCTCTTTTTTTTAGATATTTTCCACATTTGTTGACCTCCCTATATAAGAAATAATGTCAGGATTCTCAGGCTGATGAAATCGATGTGCTGTCCTACCGATTTTAAATGAGTCTTTATTCCTGATTAATTTCTACGTTATTATAGCATAATTTAACAAAATAATAGTTTTTTTATTAAAAATCATCGAGGTGATGAAATGATTTACACTCAGACAAGTACTTGGCGAAAATTTATCGAACTGTTCGTTATTATGTTAATCGCAGCTCTTCTGGATCAATATCTTGAAATGAATATGACCCAATGGACTTTAAGCCCGTTTATTATGATTGTTCTATTCTTTTCTCTGCGCTATGGTCTGACTCTGGGCTTATCCGCTTTTCTATTGACAGTATCCTATCTAATCGTGTCTGTGGAACTGAACAATGGAGATCTCTTCCTATTATTTTATGAATCCGACACCTACTTAGTAATGTTATTCACCTTGCTGATCGCTGTTATAAGCGGCACTTACAGTACTTCATTCAAAGAAAGATATGAGAGTCTTACGTATTCTTATGGAGAGATCATGGACGAACGTAACGAGCTGAAGAAGACGATTGAATTGATGAAGGAGTCTCAAAGAGTTATGCAGGAAAAAGTATTAGATTCTGAGTACACACTTTCAAGAATCTATCAGGTTGGCATAGCACTAGACCAGCCCACCCCTGATTTGATTCGTAATGAAGCAACCACCATTATTTCTAATTTATTTAAAGCAGAAGAGGTTGGAATTTACCACCTCGATTCCTCTCGGAAAGCCTTGCGGCTGCATGTGAGAAACGGGGAATCCAAACGGCTGCCTCAAACGTTGTTTATTGATGAACACTCATTTTTTTATAAGAGAATCTTCCAAAATAAAACGGTAACCATTCGAACCGTAGATGATGACGAAAATACTCCTCTTGTGGCAGGGCCGATTGTTTCAAATAACGAAGTAGAAGAAGTTTTGATCATCGACCAACTTGATTTTTCAAGGTTAACAAAGTATGAAATTCAAATTATGTCTCTCGTCCTGGATTGGATGTCCAATCGAATGGAGCGGGCAAAGGAAGCTAAGCGAGAAGAGGACAAGGAGAATATGTACCCGGGAACCCGAGTTTACTATGCAGATGTATTTGAAGATCTCGTCGATGTCCAAAGAATGAGAAAAGAGCATTATCATGTTCCGTTCAGTGTAGTTTCCGTAGATTTAAGCTCCCATAAAAACCTATCCGTTATCGAAACGGAAATTATTCTGAGAGCATACCTACGTGAGCTTGATGTGATCGGATTTAATCAGGAAACTCACACCTTTTATTTCCTTCTTCCAGGTACAGAGGAAGCAAAAGCATGGATGGTAGAGAAGAGAATCAAGCAAGCGTTACGGACGAAAGGCGTGATGCCGGTTGGATAACCAATCACTGCCTCTCATTCTCATAACCTTTTATTTAGTACATGGTATTCTGATTGCTTTCTCCGCACACTTTCTAAATAAACGCGTCACTAAGGAAGATAGAGGAATAATCAGCTGGATTTGTGTAGTAAGTTTCTTCATCCCTATAGCCGGTGAAATCTTAGGAATAATTACTTGGATGATTTCTAAACACGTTGGATCTAATCAAATGCTGAACGAATACGACGATTATATAAAATTTGAACCACTCAATCTTGAGCATCTGCGCTACCAGGCGGAGGAAAACATGGACTTGCTCCCTATAGGTGAAGCCATACAATCCGATGAATCTAAGGACCATAAAGACCTGATTCTGCGATTGATCAACTCGAACATTACGAATAAAGGAAAATATTTAAATTTAGGACTTACTAATAATGACTCAGAAACCGTACACTACTCTGCGACTACGCTTAATGTTTTAAATAACCGTATGGAAAAGGAACTGGAACAGGCAAAACTCGCCTTTGATCCGGCTCACCCAGCTACCATCCACCACCTGGTTCAGGTTTATGAACGCTTTATCGATAGTGGTCTCCTTGAAGAAAATGCTCAAAAAAGGTTGGAAAAAGAGTATGTGGACGTTTTGGAAAGAGAAGTCAGTACTCCTGGAGAAGCCACTTGGCTTTATTTTAATCTTGGGAAAATCTATAAGCGGACCAGTCAAAAAGACAGGGCGATTCAGGCTTTCAATGCCTTGATCGAACATTTCCCAAACGAACCCGAAGGATACCTGCAATTAATAGAAATCTACTATGATAGGCGTAATTGGTCCGCCCTAAAATCGTTAACCTGGAATTTATATGAGCATGTGCCGGAAGAGAAAATACCAGAAAAGCAAAGGTTCATCGTTCGTCACATAGGAGGTATCGGTGTATGAAAAAACGGACGTTATTCACTGTCAGCGGGTTATTTTTATTACTGTCGTCGACTATTTTATTTTTACAATTTATTCGTCTGGATCTATTCCACCAGTGGTTTCCAGCTAAAAGTGCTTCCTTATCAGATACGGAAACGATGAGCGCACTTAAGGAACCACTTCCAGGCCAAGAAATGAATATTTATATGCACCGTAACGACAGCGATTTATCGCAAGGTGCGATCGATAATATACAAAAAGCTATGGATTATGCGAAGGTTCGCTATACCGAAATCTCTGCATCAGAAATAAGTAACATATCCCCTTCTCCTTATAACGTACTTGTTTTAGCAGGAGAGCACTCAAAGAACTGGCCGCTTGAGAGAATTAAAGCCTTTGTGGAAAACGGAGGACGCCTGTACATAGGGGCAAGATTTATTAATGAAGAATGGAACGAATTGTTAGGTATTACCGATGTGAATGATTTTAAAGACGGTATTTACGGTCTGACTTTTGAAAAAGAACTATTCCCTGGGTACATGGATCTTGACCAGACCTCTAAGCTTTTTTCTCACAGCATTGCCGACGTGGAACTTTCAAAAGAATCAGAAGTATTCATAACTGCACAGAATGAACCGATCTTATGGTCTAATCGTTATGGAGAAGGAAAAGTAATGGTGTGGAATACGAGCTCCGTGACGGAGAAAAACTCCAGGGGTTTGATGCTTCAGGCTCTTTCTTTTTTACCTCCTGCCTTTGCCAGCAATCAAGCTGGTATCAAGGTGATGCACATTGACGATTTCCCGTCTCCAGTACCAGCTGAAACCTCTGAAGTTATTCAGAATCACTACGATCTTTCAATACAGGATTTCTATACCGATATCTGGTGGGAAGACATGAAGGAATTGAGTCACAAGTATGAGCTGAGTTATACAGGATATTTAATTGGCACTTACGAGGATGAAATGAGAATGACGGCTGAAGAACTCATTTCTGAACGACGTTATCCCATGCTTTATTTTGGAAGAAATCTTTTGAAGGAGAAAGGAGAACTTGGGCTCCATGGATACAATCACCAGTCACTCGTGACAAATGAGGAAACCATCGACCCCTCACTACAGTACATGCCATGGGACAGCCAAATGCAAATGGAGGATTCGTTAAAGAGGGCCGTCCAGCTTTTCGATTACTATTTTCCTGCCGAGCAAATTGAATCTTACGTGCCACCTTCTAACATTTTAAATGAAACCGGACTGGCAGCCCTTCAAAACGCGTTGCCCAATTTAAAGACGGTGGCTGCTCTCTATACAGGGACCGCATCGGAGGGAAGTTTCATACAGGAATTTGAGCAGGACGATAAATATCCTGACCTTTACCATTTCCCGAGAATTTCAAGTGGGTACATGGAGACAGCAGAAGATCAGTTCATCCAAGTGGATGCGATTGCAAACTTTGGTATGGTTTCGCACTTTATCCACCCCGATGATGTACTGGACAGCCAGCGGAGCGGGGATAAAGGCTGGCCAGGTCTTAAAGACAACTTTGCATCTATGGCACGTTCTATTCACCAGACATATCCCTATTTGGATAATATGGTGCAGTCACAGGCTACTAACCGAATGAAACAGTATCAAGCGTCCGATATTCAAGTAACTTATGAACCCGGCCAAATTAATATTAAAGGAAACGAGATGCTATCCCCTTCCCTCCTATTTCTTCGGGTAAATCAGGAACAGCATTTAGAAACAGGGACGTACTCTTTCGGGGTGGTAGAGCGATTTAGTGAAACAGAATCGCTTTATAAAGTTACATTAACCAAACCTTCGGCAAAAATTAGTATAAAGGATGATTCATTATGAGAATCGGAATGGTCGTCGAGGGGAGTTATCCCTATGTGAGCGGAGGGGTCGCAAGCTGGGTGCAGATGATTATTACTCAGATGCCAAAGCACGAGTTTGTCATTATTGCGATTACACCAAAAGAGATGTCTGTTGAGGATTATCGATATGATTTACCCTCCAACGTCGTTCAAGTGGAGAATCTGCCTCTTAATTTTAAGCAAAAAACAAAAAAGCGAAGGATACCCCTGACTGAATCTGATCAGGTTAACCTCACCGAATGGATGATGTTCAGCAAGGTAGAATCGCAGGCATTAGATGTCTTTAGCCAGAAATTAGGGACTAGGGAAGCGTTTTTTTCCAGTGAACTTTTTTGGCGGCTGGTACAGGGAAGTTACCAGAAAGAAAACCAGTCCGGTTCCTTCATTGATTATTTCTGGATGTGGCGTGGAATGTTTACTCCCATCATTGAATTGCTTCAGTTTCCTTTTCCTGAAGTTGACCTTATACATTCAGCATCCACGGGCTATGCAGGCCTGGTTGCTGCTTCAATTAAAAGACAGCAGAATGTCCCCTTCCTTTTAACGGAACATGGCATTTATTCCAGGGAACGAGAGGAAGAAATCCTACAGGCCGGGTGGATTCCTGATTATTATAAAAAACGCTGGGTTACTTTTTTTCACCATCTATCCAGGCAAGCCTACAAAGATGCGGATGATGTTATAACACTTTTTGAACGAAACAGTCTGCTGCAGAAAGAAATAGGAGCAGCTGAAGAAAAACTGTCGATTGTACCAAACGGCATTCACTTTGATCGTCTTTCCAACATTCAGAAACGTGATAAAACAGAAGTTAAACTAAGTATCGGTGCAATTGTGCGTGTTGTCCCCATAAAAGATATTAAAACTATGATTAATGCAGCTAAAATTTTGGATGACAGCAAGGTTCCTTTTGAGCTTATCATTATGGGTCCGCTCGATGAGGATAAGGATTATGCAGAGGAATGTCAGCGAATGATTACACAATTAGAAATGGAGCACTGCGTTGTGCTCGCTGGCAAAGTTAATATTATGGAATACCTGCCTCAATTTGATGTTTGCCTATTGACCAGTATTTCTGAAGGCCAGCCGCTTGCCGTTCTTGAAGGAATGGCTGCAGGCATTCCCTATATAGTAAGTGACGTAGGATCCTGTTCCGAACTAATTCACGGACGTGATGATGATCCCTATGGTCCCGCCGGTTTTGTCGTGCCTCCAGTCAACCCTAAGCAGATAGCTGAATACTGTGAGTGGATCTATCATCATCCTCAAGAAGCGATCAAATTAGGAAAAAACGGACAGAAACGGGCAGAAAATTACTATCAAATCCATCAGTTTATTGAACAGTACGCTGAACTCTATGAAGCAAGGGGGCAACAATATGGCCGGTATAGGATTTAAACTGCAGAGGTTATTTCAGGAGGATTATTTTTCTTCCCGTATAAAAGCCTATACATTTGCAGGACTGGTTACATCAGGACCTTGGCTGGTTGTTATTGTCACCATAGCTCTTATTCAATGGATCACCTCCTCCTTCCCTTTTGTGAATCTGGAAGAAAGAAGATTATTTAATATCTCTGTAGCTTACTGCTTTATCTTCTCACAGGTCTTGTTTGGTATTCAGCAGTTAATTGTTACACGTTATACCGCTGATTTGTTTTATCAAAAACGCACAGGTGAAGTTTTTTCTACTTTTATAGGTATGACGAAGGTGACTCTTGGGCTTTCGCTAGTAAGCTGGCTCATCTTTGCGGGATGGTCCTCTCTTCCTTTTCTGTATGAACTGCTAATGCTTACTCTTTATGTCACTGTCAATATGATTTGGGTGCTATTCCTGTTTTTAAGTGCTGCAAAGTTTTATCAAGCGGTAGCTTACAGTTTCTTAAGCGGAGGCATTGTATCCTTCCTCCTCGTGTGGCTGGTGGGAAGAAATATGAGCAGTCTACCTGAATTTTCTCACTCCCCCAGCTTCTTTTTACTGCTCAGCTTTACGGGAGGGATGATTATTACCCTGTTTGGTCTGCTAATGTGTATGCTAATAACATTCCCTGAACGTTCAATAGAAGGTCAGTATAGTTACCTTAGTTATTTCGATGAGCTCCCATCGCTGTTCTGGACAGGCTTTCTATACAACGTAGGAATTTGGGTTTGCAACTGGGTTATTTGGTTTGGAGAAGGTCGATCCACGCTGCTGAACACCTTTGTTTTTCATCGGATTTATGACACCGCTATTTTCTGGTCATACTTGACGATTATTCCAGCTATGATTTTGTTTGTGGTCTCATTGGAAACCCGTTTCTATGAACGGTACCGTGTTTTTTATGGCTATATCAACGAAGGTGGAACTCTTCAGCAGATTAAAAGGGCTAAAGAAGCGATGCAGCTTGTGCTTAAGCAAGAGATGGGAAGGCTTATTAGAAGTCAGGGCATTATTTCTCTCTTGATTCTGCTCTCAGCTGGCTATATTGTGTCCATTATTGCTCTTGATTCACGTATTATTTCGATCTTCCGCTTCACTACGGTGGGAGCGTTCTCCAATGCAATGGTACTTGTGATTACTCTTATTCTACTTTACTTCGAAGACCGAAGAGGGGCTATGTACACCTCCATTGTATTTTTTGGTTTAAATCTTTCTTTGTCGCTCGTCTTTATCCCCTTCGGCTATGATGGTTACGGCCTTAGTTTTTCGATAGGTTCCACCTGTGCCTTTCTTTTCTCAGTTTCACGCTTAGTATTCTTTATCGAAAAAGTGGATTATTACGCTTTCTGTCAACCTCAGGCAATTTCAACAAATGAAAAAAGAAGACCTTTCTCCAAAATGGGAAGATGGCTGAATAAAAACACTATATTTTAAATTGGATTGAAGAGGTGCTGATCCCTTTTAAAGGAGGAAATCTGCACCTCTATCCTCATTTTTTATAATCCCACGTCACTACCCACTTCTCTTTCACTTTTGTGACCACAACCTTCTGATGTAAAGTGAACAGGCCATATTTTCCTCGAAAAGTCTGGGCCACTGTCATGCTGTAAGCAATGGGAAAAGGTTTCACTCCCTTTTCCATACGCCAATTTTTGACTTTATTTATTTCTTCTATGGTAAAAGTAAATGTATCAACCCCAAAGTGATTCATGAAAACATGAGCCCGGTCCTGAATGTAGGGGCCCTTCGCAAATTTTTCTTTCATAAGGGGATGAAAAAGCTTCCAGGAATCCGAGTATTCACCTCTTTGTTCAAACGAATAGAAGTTCTCAACCACTGCTTTGGCTTGTTGAGCAGGACTTGTCTTATACATCACCACACCTGTTATTCCACCCGCGATAATCAGTATCCCAATGATCAGCGCTATCTTGCCGTTCATCCCTCATCCTCCTATTTCAGACTCCCTATTACCCTATGCACCCAAAGTTTAGAATACGAATAGAACCTCAGGTCATCCATATTTTGGATGACCTGAGGTCCTATAAATTAGCTTTATTCCAAATCGTACAATTCTTGGGTAACGTGCTGCTTACCGGTCAGCACATCATATTGAAAGTGCTGGTAATCTTTTAATATCTTTTGTGTGGATGAAGGCAGTTCATCAGTTGAAGGAACGGTTTCGCCATCTGGAGTCATATAAATCATGTCTCGAAAAGCCGGGAGTTCCTGCTTCATTCCTTCTAGAAAGTCATAAAATTTCGGTGTCTCATAATGAAGAGCATCCGCCACCATAGGTGCGAGGTAAACAGGACTTACTGTTCCAACTTCCTTTTTCATATCCATTTCGAAATTAGACAGAAATACTAATGGAGTTTCATAGAACTTCGCCTGCTGTTTCTGGTCCTCCTCATTCCCAAATCCTGTCTCTTTATAAGCTTTCAAATTTGCGCCAATGGAAGGAAGGTGATCACCAAAGAAAACTACTACGGTAGGTTCGTCCATTTCCTGAATACTTTCGTTCAGTTTTTTGAGTGTCTCATCTGATCGTTTGATCCCCTCTGAATAAACTTCAATCTGTCTCTCGGTATCAGGAGAAAACCCCTCTCCGCTCACATCAATCGTGCTTCCTCCCTCATACTTATCTTTACTATAGGGAAGGTGATTGGCGATTGTGACCGCATGGATGAAAGCCGGTTGTTCCTGCTGTTCTACCGTATCGAGCAGTTCTTTCACTACAGATCTGTCTGAAACGAACTGTTTATTATCTTTTTTTGTATAAGTCATATCATCGAGGAACGTAGATTGATCAAATCCAAGATTCGGATACACTCGCTGTCTGCGGTACAGATTGCCTCCATTTGGATGAATAGCTTCACTGTAGTATCCTCGATCATTTAAATACGACACAACCGATGGATAGTTGTCATTCGCTAAAATATGATTGAAGGGGTTCCCTCCCGGGTTGATGTAACTCATAGAATAGCTGGTCAATGCCTCAAATTCTACATTAGCCGTTTCTCCTCCAAAAGAAGGGCTCAAAATCTGCCCTGAAGGGTACTCTTCCATTAGACGTCGTGTATTTTTCATTGGGTCTTCTGAGAATTTGACATCCAGATTGGTTGGATCCCAGAAGGTCTCATTCATGAAAAAGATAATATTCGGCTGTACCGATTTTTCTTTTTCATCATCTGATCGTGCGAAAACTTCATTCGCATTAACCACAGAATCTTCCATTACTGTTTGATTGTACGGATCAGGCTTTTCTACTACATCCAACTTAATGTTAGAGATCATCCCAAGCACAGGACCATTGTAATAATAATTGTTTTGCTGGTTCCAAGGCATGAAGCTTGTATACTCTTCATAGTAGCTTTCTGTAAAACGATCATCATAGAGCAGAAAGGAATACAATAGATAAGCCACCGGAACAAGTATAACCAGCCGGGTAATCCACCCTATTTTTATTTTCGGCATTTTATACCAGGCAAACAAACCAGCTACAATGACGCCTATGATTAGCAAAGTAGCCGTTATGGAAATGGAATCTGATATTAATGGAATGACATCCTGAAGCTGGCCAATTTGAATAAAATCATTAGGAAATAATGGTTCATTCCGATAGATCTGTTTGTAATGATTCACCAGTGCCAGTATAAAGGACACAAGTAAAGCAATGCCACCGCCCATGTAAGTTTCTCCGACCAGGAGAATAAGCGCCAAAGTAAAGAGGGATAACAAAAAAGCCGTAAACATATAACGCTCAGGATATTCCTGAACCCATTCCGTTGCTCTGCCCAGCGTAATATCCAGATGGAAAACCATAAATAGATAGGAAGCAGCCGCGCCAACCATTACCGAAACGAGCAAGGCTGTTGCAACTCTATATATACGAGATTTATATAAAGTGTCTATCTTATTTCGTTTATGCAGCCACCATGTAGCTGTCCCCCACATAACCAACGAAAGTACTAGAATAGATGTTCCGAGGCCAACGGTATGAATTTGAGCCCAGTCTATTACAGTGTTCCATCCCGAAGAAATGGAATACGTAAGTATGCTGTAGCATAAGCCTAACGCTACAGTAAAGAAAAGAAATAACGGAAATGTACGAATCAAACTCTTTCCCATCCAAGGTACCTCCCCATTCTCTATTAATTCCGAAATAGTTCTATATTCTTCTCATTTTAGTATTAAATGTAAATAAAATCTATATTTATGTAAAGATCATGTAAATTTTTCAATAATTATCTTCCAATTCAAGAATTATAGTTTTATGATTAAAAGTTTTGATAATGTACACATACCAAAAAGCCCCACCTCAGGTCATCCATAATTTGGATGACCTGAGGTGGGGCTTTTTGGTAGTTCTATATACAAAGAAAGAAGCACCCTCTACACTTTAGAGGATGCTTCCTTTTCTGTCGCAGACGCACGATGCTTAATCTCATAGGGAATAATAATACGCTTCGCAGGCTCCGACCGGTCTTTCACTTTTTCAATTAAACACTTAGCCGCCTGGCTTCCGAGCTGATAAATGTGAATATCTACAGTGGTAAGCGGCGGCCTAGTGACCTCGGACAAATACACGTTGTTGAAACTGACAATCGAAACATCCTGAGGCACCCGTTTACCAAATTCCTCAAGCATATTTACCACACCAATACTCATTAAATCGTCCGCAATTACAAGGCCGGTAGGAGGGTCAGGGAGATTAAACAGCTCATGCACCGCCTGCCTCCCGCCTGATTTTAAGAATTCGGTATGAATGCGATAATCCTCTAAGAAGGGCAAACCTGCTTCTTTTAAGGCCAGCTCGTAACCCCGCATTCGATCTACCGTCACAATTCTGTCCTTAGAGCCGCCGATAAAACCGATATTTTTATGGCCGAGGCTAATCAGATGGTTGGTAATGTCTTTGCCAGCTCTTACATTATCGTTATCCACATGTGTGATTTCATCCACGCGCTCCGATGGTTTTCCAACAACGACGAAGGGAAAATCCTGCTCAAGTAGAAAATTCACAACCGGGTCATCGATTTGGGAATATAGCAGAATAATGCCATCGACACGGTTGCTGTAGACCATCCGTTCTACACCTTCCTGCATTTCTTCATCCGTTTCCCCTGTACTCAGAAGCAAAGAATAATCTAAGTGATGAGCAACCGCACTGATTCCCCTCAACACTTCTGGAAAAAATGGGTTTTGAAGCGCCTTGTCTGCACTGGTAGGCATAACCACTCCAATGGACTGGGTGGACCGATTAGCCAGGTTTCGTGCATTGGCATTCGGATGATATCCCATTTCTTTCATCGCTTTTTTTACACGCTTCTTCGTTGCCGCACTGATCCGGGGGTGGTCCGCAATCACTCGTGAAACGGTGGACGGCGCTACTCCTGCAGCTTTAGCTACTTGTTTAATGGTTACTCCCAACACGATCACCTTCTATTTTTGTAAACAGTCTTTTTTTTAAATGGTATCTCTAATAATAACAGAAATCCAGGCAGGCTTATAGAAACCACCTGATTTCATTAACAAAAAGAAGATGCCTCATGTAAGTACAAAAGGCATCCTCCATCAATTAATCTGAATACCTTACAGGTTAGCCCTTCGTACCTCCGGCTGTCAATCCCGAGACAAAGTACTTCTGCAAGGAAAGGAACAATATAGAAATTGGCAGGGCAATCAAGACCGATCCCGCTGCAAAGAGAGTGAATTCATTCCCAAATTGATCAGCAATTAGTTCATATAACCCTACAGCCAACGTAAACTTCTCTTCTGTCCGAAGTAATATCCTGGCTAGAATAAAGTCAGTAAATGGAGTAATAAAAGTAAATAATGAAACAACTGCAATCATTGGTTTTGCAAGCGGTAGAACGATTTGCCAGAAAACGCGCAAGTTTCCGGCTCCATCCATACGTGCTGATTCATCCAGCTCTTTCGGTATCGTATCTAAATACCCTTTCATTAGGTACGTATTCATCGGTATGGCTCCTCCTGTGTACACCAGAATAAGCGCAAGATGTGTATCCAGTAGATTCGTTAAGTTCGCTAATGCATAGATCGCAATAAGAGCGGCGAAGTTTGGAATCATTTGCAGGATCAAGAACGTCATCAAGCCGTTTTTACGTCCATAGAACCGAAACCTGGAAAAAGAATAAGCTGTCATACAGACTAGTGCTACGGAAATCGCCATCGTTAAAAGACAGATCTTTATTGTGTTCCAATACCACAGCAAATAATTACTTTTCTCTAAATCGAATAACTCTTGATAGTGCTCAAAAGTGGCATCGGATGGAATGATCGATGAGCCTGATAAACTATTTCCAGGGTTGAGAGAAGAACCGACAATCCATAGGATTGGATACAGGATAATGGCAATCATGGCAATGATCACTACATAGGATAAGGTCAACTGTACAAATCTTTGTTTATTTGATCTCATATTACATCATATCCTCTTCTTGGAATGATTTCGTCCTTCTGAATTGCCATAAGGCCACAGTTATAACGATAAGGGAAAGGATCATGGTAATGGCGGCCGCTTTTCCATATTGCGCCGACGTCATGGTAAGCGAGTAGATCCAGGAAATCAAAATATCGGTTCCTCCTGCATTTTGATCGGGAACGGCCGGACCTCCTCCATTAAAAAGGAAAATAACGTTAAAGTTATTAAAGTTAAACGTATATTGCGTAATCATAATAGGTGCAGTAGCGTAAAGAACAAGCGGAAGTGTAATAGCTTTGAATTTCTGCATAATCGTTGCTCCATCGACTTCTGCCGCTTCGTATAATTCATTAGGAATCGATTGCAGAACCCCTGTAACCATGGCGAAGATAAACGGAAAACCAAGCCACGTCTGAATCATAATTAAAGCAATCTTAGTGTAGGTAGGATTGGTCAGCCATGGAATATCACCCAGGCCGAAAATAGCCATAATGTCTTCATTAATCGTACCAAACGTTTCGTTAAACATTCCTGCAAATACAAGAATAGATACAAATGCCGGGACGGCCCACGGTAAAATGAAAATGGTACGAATTGTTTTTTGCAGCACGATCCCTTTCTGGTTCATTAAGACAGCCAGGAATATTCCAAGAGCTACTTGCAGCGTAGTGGCCCCGAAAGTCCAAATAATGGTCCAGGCAAGTACACTAAAGAACGTATTACGCCAGATCGGGATCTGGAAGATCTCAATAAAGTTCTGGAAACCGACCCACTCTACTAAATTGGCAGGCGGTGAATGGTATAAATCATAATTAGTAAAAGCTAATAAGATTACAAAAAGAATCGGAAAGATAACCACAAATATCAGCAGCAGAAAACCGGGGGTCATCATTAAATATGGGAAGCCTCCGCCTACCAGGTTCTGATATTGCTGCCGTATGGAATTAGGGTGTTCATTCAAGTCCCTCTGTTTACCTACTTTAAAGGCATCGCTCAAATTCAATACATAGATACCGAGACCAAGAATGGTAATTAATACGGTAAGGATCCCTTCTACAAGCAGGACAATGGAATGATCATATGCGGGATCGCTCCCAAGGGTAATTAATCCCCAAAATCCAAACTGTAGTAAATCCGAAAAGGCCACGAAGAAGGATCCAGTTAATACGAGGAAGATCAATCCTTTCAGCCACTGTTTATTATAAAATTGTCCGAAGCCTGGAATGATTGAAAGCGCGAGCGCGATTTTGCGTTTATTTGTTGAAGGTTTATTTCCCTGCTCCCCCATGTTCAGTCTCCTTTCACTTTCTGTATGTATGGGTGAAAAAGGAAAGCAGTACCCGGTTAAAGGGGTACTGCACAGCCCTATTCGTTCCCTGAATGATTCAGTTCAATTTGTTTACTAATTGTTTCTGTTGCTTCATTTAAAGCATCTTCTGGTGAAGACTTTCCGGTAGCGATCAATTGAAGCGCCTGAGCCATTGGTTCCCATACTTCACTCATTTCAGGAATATTTGGCATTGGAATAGCACGTTCAGATTGAACTGCTACTGCATTCGCTCTTTCATCATCGGCAATAATTGGATCCTCAATTAATGATTGGATCGGCGGAATTTCATTCGTTTCTTCAAAGCGGATCTTCGCATTTTCTTCGTTCGCAATCCACTTGATTAGTTCAGAAGCCCATTCTTTATTTTCAGAAGCTGAAGATAGGTGCCATCCTTTCACACCAACAAAGGTTTGTGGATATTCACCGTTAGGTAATTTAGGAAGTGGAGCTACACCGTAGTCGATGCCCGCTTCATTAAGCGCCTGAAAAGCCCATGGGCCGTCCATCATGGATGCAACTTTTCCATCCTGGAAAAGACCGTCTTTCGCTGATCCACCACTCTCCCCAACGATACCGGCCGGGAAGATTTCCTCATACCATTTTTGAATGTAGTCGGCGCCTTCGATAGCTCCTTCATTGCTTAGCCCGAGATCCTGTGGATTAGGAGAACCGTTTTCTTCGCCAAATACATAGCCTCCATACCCGCTCATAACAGAGTTGGCAAAGTAGAAGTTATCCCATAAAGCAAGGAAGCCGTACTGTTCATCCTGCGTAAAGTCTTTAGAGAATTCGAATACTTCTTCAAAGGTTTCAGGTGCTTGGTCCATATGTTCTTTGTTGTAGATAAATACCGGGGTTTCTGTTGCTTTTGGAAGACCGTAAAGTTTTCCATCATAGGTTTCAGCTTTAACAGAAGCTTCCGTGTACTTGTCCGTAACGGATTGCTCATATTCAAGCGGAGAAATCAGGCCTTCAATGACCAATTGACCGATTTGGTCGTGAGGCAGTGTCAATACGTCCGGTCCTGTGCCTGCCGGACCATCTAAACGCAGTTGTTCACGCATTTTAGAGGACATGTCCAATTCTTTAAACTCGACTTTAATACCATGTTCTTCTTCGAAACTCTTTATTGCCGGCTCAAGAGCGACACCTTTGTCTTTATCCTCCCAGATTACCAGTTTTTCTGGTTTTTCTGGCATTTCACCTTCCGCAGAACTGTTGTTTTCTTCACTATCCGAGTTCGCTTCCTGCTCTCTTTCTGGTGCACAAGCAGCCAAAATTCCTACGGTCAGAAAAGCGATTAACAACGCACTTAACCATTTCTTCATCAACATAGACCCCCTAATTATTTACTATTCTATGTATGCGATCTACCAATCTTGTGAAACCGATTGCACACATCTTGATTTTTATTATACAAGCTTTTACAAATAATGCAAGCGGTTTCACAAGATTGGATTTAAAAGAATAGTAGAATTAAAATCCCCACAAAATAATCAATCATACACTTATTCTTAAGATTGACGGACCGCTGTTTTCTGTTATAGATTATTAGAATAGCCAGAAAAATTAATGCAATCGGTTGTTCAGAAAGGATGATGATTTTGATAAAAGAAGCCGTCTTTCACAGACCCGGTAATAATTTTGCCTATGCATATGATTCTGAAACCATTCATATTCGACTGCGTACGAAAAAAGAGGATATGAAAAGGGTAACTCTCATTCATGGAGATCCGTATATATGGAAAAAAGGGGAATGGCAAACAGAAGAAAAGCCAATGGAAAAGACCGGAAGTGATGATTTATTTGATTACTGGTTCACCTCCTTACAACCTCCATATCGACGACTCCGCTATTCATTCAAGCTCGAAAATGAAAAAGAAACGGCTGTATTTACAGAAAAAGGATTCTTTACTGAAGTCCCCCTCGATGAAATCGACTATCACTTTTGCTTTCCTTTTCTAAATTCGGCAGATGTGTTCAAGGCTCCTGAGTGGGTGAAAGACACGATCTGGTATCAGATTTTTCCGGAACGGTTTGGGAATGGAGACCCTTCCCTCAATCCGGAAGGCACCTTGCCCTGGGGAAGTGAAGAACCGGAGCAGGACAGTTTTTTTGGCGGAGACTTTCAAGGCGTAATCGATCACCTGGATTATCTAACGCAACTCGGAATTACCGGGATCTACTTTACTCCGATTTTTAAAGCTCATTCCAATCATAAATACGATACAACGGACTATATGGAAATTGATCCACAATTTGGAGATAAAGAGACTTTCCGCAAGCTGGTAAAGGCCTGTCATGAAAGAGGAATCCGTGTGATGCTTGATGCGGTCTTTAATCACAGCGGCTTTTATTTTGCACCTTTTCAGGACGTACTGAAGCGCGGAAAGAACTCTCCATATTCGGAGTGGTTCCACCTTTGGGAAGACAAAGTGAACACTTCTCCTGCACCGAATTACGATGCCTTTGCTTTTGAATCGTATATGCCCAAGCTGAATACCGAGAATTCTGAGGTAAAGCAGTATCTGCTGGATGTTGCCCGCTACTGGATTGAGGAATTTGATATCGATGGCTGGCGGCTGGATGTAGCCAATGAAGTCGATCATTTCTTCTGGCGGGAATTCCGTCGCACCGTTAAAGAAATCAAACCGGATACCTATATCCTGGGAGAGATTTGGCACGACTCCATGCCCTGGCTTCAGGGCGATCAATTTGATGCTGTTATGAATTATCCGTTTACCAATGCCGTCATTCACTTTTTCGCTAAACGTACCATAAGCCTTACTCGATTTAAGCATCAGCTTGCTCACGTACAGCATATGTATCCAGTTCCAGTAAATGAGGTATCCTTTAACCTGCTTGGCAGTCATGACACACCGCGGGTTCTAACCTATGCTGAAGAGCATAAACCCACCGCAAAACTCATGTACTTGTTCCAATTGTCTTACGAAGGAACCCCCTGCATCTACTATGGAGATGAGGTGGGCATGACCGGTGGAGAAGATCCTGGCTGCCGGAAATGTATGGTATGGGAGGAAAATGAACAGGACCAGGAGTTATTTTCTTTTCTTCAAACCATGATTTCATTGCGCAAAACAGAACCAGCGTTTGGCAGCGGGGGAAGCTTTCAATTTGTAGATTACGATGAAGAACTGCTTGCTTATGAAAAACGTTCTGATGAGCAGACCCTTCTATTTTTCATCAACCCTTCTGAGCAATCTAAAACAGCTGAGGTTTCTGCAAAAAAAGTTATGGAAAGCGACCATTATTCAACCGTTCAAGATGATGGAATAATCGTAGCTCCATATGGTTACGTCATCATTGAAAAATAAATGTGAAGGGCCAACTATACGGTAAATACCAAATAAAAAAATGATGAGGATCTAAATCATATTCATGATACAACTACTCAGGCTGCTTCTATATAAAAAGCTTCGGAAAGCGTTCAGGAAACTCACCCTGGACGCTTGTTTTATTATCCATCATAATAGAGTGAGTGACATTTCTTCTTCCTGAACAACATTTGGTGTTAGGTTACCTGAAATAATGGGAAGACTGTATAAGGAAGTCATTTTGAGAAAGAATCAGAAAAGGAGTGGATAACATGAACAACAGTCATTTTGACAAGATTAAGAACGGGGAAGGTTTCATCGCTGCGCTTGACCAGAGCGGTGGCAGTACGCCAAAGGCATTAGCAGATTACGGTGTACCGGAAGATTCTTATTCAAATGAGGACGAAATGTTCGATTTAGTTCACCAGATGCGTACCAGACTTATTACTTCACCTTCCTTCAATTCCGATCAAATTCTAGGGGTCATTCTATTTGAACAAACGATGGACCGCGAAATTGAAGGCAAGTACACGGCCGATTACCTGTCCGATAAAGGGATCGTACCTTTCTTAAAAGTAGATAAAGGCCTGGCCGATCAGGAAACTGGCGTTCAGCTTATGAAGCCTATTCATGATTTAGATGATACGCTGAGCCGTGCTAATGAACGCAATATTTTCGGTACAAAAATGCGTTCTGTCATCCACGAACCGAATACAATCGGTATCAAGGCTGTCGTAGAACAGCAATTTGAAATCGGTAAACAGATTCTGGACTATGATTTAGTTCCGATCATCGAACCAGAAGTTAACATTCACAGTGAGGATAAAGAACAGTCCGAAGAAATCTTAAAGGATGAAATTCTTAAACAGTTGAATGAATTGCGTGAAGATCAAAATGTTATGCTGAAGCTTTCCATTCCAACGAAAGCAAACACGTACAAAGAATTGATTGATCACCCACGCGTACTTCGCGTTGTCGCTCTATCAGGCGGTTATTCCCGTGATGAAGCGAATGAAAAACTGAAAGAAAATCATGGTCTTATTGCAAGTTTCTCCAGAGCGCTTATCGCTGATTTAAATGCCAATCAGTCTGAAGAAGAATTTGATGCATCACTGAAAAGTGCTGTAGATTCTATTCATGACGCTTCTGTTAATAAGAAATAAAGCAAATTGAAAATGCCGGGTTTACTTTTACGTAAACCCGGCATTTTTTATGTTTACAAAAATAAAAATACCATCATTGCTTCCAGGCAACGATGGTATTAAATATTTTAGATTATAGCGCTTCTTTGTACCTCTGATAATAAGCTTCAACATTGTTGAGCAGCAAAAGCTCTGTGTACAAATAAGTTTTTACATTAAAATCGTTAAAATCAATATTGGTCAGCTCTTGAATTTGTTTAATCCTATAGTTAAGTGTATTCGGATGTATGAACAACTCGTTCGCGGTCTGTTTACCTTTTCCATTGTTCGCAAGATATACCTCCAGCGTACGCAGAAGATCCGTTTGTTTCTCCTTGTCGTTCTGGATAAGAGTCAACAAATCATCACTGTAGTAGTCTTCAGAGCTATTTTTTTCGTATAAAGCCGCTAAATAGCGGTAGATGCCAAGCTTGGAAAACTCTCTAGGCATTGTCTCTGGACGAGGAGTAATGAAGTTCGCAATTTCGATTACCTCAAGGGCCTCCAGGAAACTTTTCCGCATATTAGCGAGGATGGCATATTCTTTCCCCACCCCAATAAGGAAGTTGTAAAATTCATCTTCCTCACTATGCTCTTTGATCTCGTCAATCAAGAACCTCGCCAGGTTGCGTGAGGAGAACTCTTCCTGGTGAACACCGTGAATAACAAGAATCATCTGGAATTCGGTCTTAAGAAAATGAACGCTTTTTCTTAAGGAAAAGTCCTGTATAGCTTTTTGCAGATAATCCAGCATGTACTTATACCGGGGAGCCGTAACTGAAAAAACGACAACCGAAAAACGATCCGGGATTGTAAGCTTAGCAAGGGTAGCGTCATGACGAAACTGACTTTCACTGTCGTATTCATGGTGGAGAAGTTTCCATAGAAGATCCTCTCTCCTTCCTTCCTTCGCGTTCATCCGTTCATAAACATCATAGATTAGTTTGCCAAGATGAGGTGTTACCTCTTCCAAAAATGTCAGTTCTTCTGTTGTGAGCAGTTCATCGGATTCCTGAACCCAAATGTACCCCATCGTGTACCCTAAATGTTTGGCAGATATAACAATCCGCTGGTGAAAGCCAAGTTCCTCAATTGGCTGAATCCGGATTGGATCCTGGCGCTTCTCGAGTCTTTGTACAATTCCCTCTTTTTTTAACCGATCAATGATGAAGAGTGGACATTTTTTGGAGAGAATCGTCTTTTGCTGAGTGAGATCAAATTCCTCAATTGATGAGCTGTAAGAAATCAATTCGAAGTTTTTATTTTCTATAATGACAGGCTTACGAAGTTTGGAACTGATCAGCTCGGTGGCTTTATGGATATCCTCTACTTGAAGAATTAACTCGTTAATTTCCATCTCAATCCTTACCTTTCCAAGTAGAATGGTTTCACTTATTTATTCTCCATTATAGCGACTTCATCAGGAAATCAAAAGCAAAAGAAAAAAGCTCCCCCGAAAACGGGAGAGCTTTATACACATTCATTTTAGAATTTTTCTGAGATTGTCTTCGCTAGCATATGAAGCGCTAGATAATCTGGTCCGCCGGCTTTAGAGTCCGTACCAGACATTTTGAACCCGCCAAATGGTTGGTAACCGACAATCGCACCTGTACAGTTACGGTTGAAATACAAGTTACCCACATGGAAATCTTCTTTTGCTTTTTCCAAATGCTGACGGTTGTCAGAAATAACTGCGCCTGTCAGACCATACTCGGTGTTGTTAGCAATGTCGATTGCTTCATCGAAGTCAGATGCTTTGGTGAAGCAGACCACTGGTCCGAAGATTTCTTCCTGCTGCATACGGGAATTTGGTGCAAGGTCAGCGAATACGGTAGGATCGATGAAGTAACCTTTGGAATCATCGCCTTTACCGCCGGTCATTAAACGACCTTCTTCTTTACCTACTTCCATATAGCCCATGATCTTATCATAAGCAGCCTGATCCACGACAGGTCCCATATATACATTGCCTTCAGAGGCATTTCCTACTGTTAATTCTTTCGTGCGTTTTACAACCATATCAAGCAGTTCATCGTAAACGTCCTGATGGACTACAGCACGGGAACCGGATGAACATTTCTGGCCGGAGAAACCGAACGCTGATGTGATAATGGCATCTGCTGCCGTTTCTAGGTTCGCTTGATTATCGACAACTACGGTATCTTTACCGCCCATTTCAGCGATAACTTGTTTCAAGTGGTTCTGACCAGCTTGAAGCTCGGCTGCACGCTTGATGATACGTGTACCTACGTCGCGGGAACCAGTGAAGGAGATTAATGCGGTTTTCGGATGATCGACAAGATAGTCACCTACATCTTTACCGCTTCCTGGTACATAGTTTAATACACCTTTTGGAAGGCCGGCTTCTTCCAGCACTTCTACAAATTTAGCAGCAATTACTGGGCTATTACTTGCCGGTTTCATGACTACTGTGCTTCCAGTTACAAGTGGAGCTACCGTTGTACCTGCCATAATCGCAAAAGCAAGGTTCCATGGTGGAATTACAACAGCTACACCAGTAGAAGTGTAAACGTAACGGTTTTGCTCGCCTGGACGACTCTCTACGTGTTTACCATCTTTCAATTCGATCATCTGGCGACCGTAATATTCAAGGAAATCAATTGCTTCAGCTGTATCAGCATCTGCTTCTTTCCAAGGTTTACCTACTTCGTAAACTAAATAGGCAGAGAATTCATGCTTACGGCGGCGAATGATGCTCGCTGCACGGAAAAGTAGTTCAGCACGTGCGCGCGCAGACCATTTTCTCCAGCTTTTAAAAGCCTCTGATGCGGATTGAACCGCTTTTTCAGCAATATCCTGATTAGCTTTGGAAACAGAGCCTACAAGCTGCTTCGTATTAGCCGGGTTAGTGGATTCGATTTGCTCATCCGTACGAATGCGCTCCCCATCTACTAATAAGTCGTGTTTTTGACCTAGTTCTTCTTTTACTTGCTTTAGTGCCTCTTCAAATGCTTTAACATTTTCCTCTTTTGAGAAATCTGTGAATGGTTCGTGTTTGTATGGTGTGACCATGAATAAAAACTCCCTTCAAAGAATTAAAAATTATTTACTAAAGATTCCTTTTATAGCAAAGGCTATGTTGGCTGGCCTTTCTGCTAAGCGCCTCATAAAGTATCCATACCAGTCTTCTCCATAAGGAAGATAGACCCGTACGGTGTACCCTTCATCTTTCAAATCTTTCTGCATCTGGTTTCGCATGCCGTACAGCATTTGAAACTCAAATTGATCTCTGGAAATTCCATGTTCCTCAACTAATTTCTTTGTATAGTCGATGATCGCATCATCGTGACTTCCAACAGCTGTGTAGTGACCATTCAGAAGATTTGTTTTAATCAACCGTTTTAAATTTTCATCTACTGATTCCTTTTCCGTGAAGGCTACTTTCCCTGATTCCTTGTAAGCACCTTTCACTAATCGAAGGTAAGGGTCATAGGGATGAAGATCTTTCAAATCTTCCTCCGTACTGTAGAGATACGATTGAAGCACGGTTCCGAGATTGTCATATTTTGCCTTCAAGGTTTTGTACATATTAAGGGTGGCCTGGCACCTTGAAGAGTCTTCCATATCAATCGTTACCGTTATACCGTATTTTTGGGCTTCTGCCAAGATCCCTTCCATATTTTCCTTAACAAGCTGCTCACTGATATCCATCCCCAGTGAAGTTAATTTCAAGGAAACTTCAGAGTTCAATTGATTATGAGCAATGGACTGAATTGTTTCGATACACTCCTGCTTTCGCTCTTTAGCTTCCGCTTCGGAATTAACGAACTCGCCCAGGTGGTCCACCGTAACTTCCAATCCTTCCTCGTTAAGCTGCTCAATCAATGGAATTGCCTGCGAAAATTTTTCTCCGCCTACAATCTTGTCAGCCCCAAATCTTGATCCATATCGTTTTGCTAAGCGGTCTAATACCTTGTTGTTTGACAGGTATAAGAAAAAGTTCTTACTTATGGCTTCCAAGACCACCACACTCCTTCAATCCTCTATTTCTTGCTTATGTGGAGTTTGCTTTCGATGGAATTCAAACAATTTCATCTGTTAAGAAAATTATAACGATTAATGGGTTGAAGCATCAACGTGCTCCAACCACAATCTTTACCACCTTGTTTTATGGTAACCCCACAATGCCGAGTCATTTTTTGCGTATCTGGGCTATTTTAACTGACTATTATTTCAATATATCAAGCGTACTAGCAGGTGTTCCCACTTCCACATAGGATCAAACCATTTCCACTCTTTTCTTTTATTTCCAATAGGCCGGTTTTCCGTAGCTCTGATACAACTCTTCCTCAAATCCTCGGGTAACCGCTTTATTTTTCTGGTACAACGGTCCTTTTTCAATGCCTTCTAAGGTTAAGGATATCTGGATTTGATCCTCGCTCCAATTAGCTTCCTCAATCCAATCTGGGGAAATAAGCGTAAATGCATGAGTGGACCAGCTACCTGTACTAACTACGAAATAACGGATGATCCATGTTTCTTCTTCTATTAATACATCTGTGATATAACCGGCATGTTCCTCACCCGCGAATACATCCGCGTGACTGAAGACGCCTTTCATATGGTTGACACTTATTAAATGATTAGATCGATCCGGCGTACTGACGGCTGTCTGCTGGCTTGCTGCTTCTGATTCGGGATTGAGCGGTGTATCCTGCTCACCCCAGACGCTTTCACCAGCCCAGTACTGACTCCAGTTGAAACGGTCAGCAAACTCAGCTTCTTTTTCTGGATCCATTTCTTTCTCATCGCGTAAGCCGGCCCCTTCCCGCAAGTCTTCACGAGTGTGATTGACTTCAATAACTTTCTTATCGAAATCAATCCGGCTAATTGCTGAAGGTGATAGATAGATGATTTGATCAGGGAACCATTTCTCGGATGCAATGGTCAAATAACGGATTGTATAATTCTCATCATCAAGATATAAATCTTTAATTTTTCCCATTTCTCCATCTTGAGCTACGAGTGTCAGTTTTTCTAAACTAGTAGCATTCAAAAACATAGTTTTTCACCTCTTAATAGTATTTGTTTCTTATTAGACAATTCCCACTCTACTTTAGAGGTTAAACGGGAAAATAGTGGTTTTTGTTATATTAAAATAACCCTGGAAAGTTTTTTATACTTTCCAGGGCACTATAGTAAACATAGATTCAGCTTCCAACGACAGCTTTTCGTAAATGATCGGCAAACGCGAGCAGCTTGTCCATATCCGATACATCTTCTTCGAATAAAGGTACTTCCACTAATTCCTGCTCTGAGAAACTTTCTTTGATTTGTTTCAGATAGGTCTGTTCCTGCTGTCTTCTCCGCTCTAAGAACGTGCCATCAGCGTGGGAGGGAAGTACTTTATTTATAATTAGTGTCCGAATGGGAAGGTCATGCTGGGCAAGCTGTTTGATCGCTTGCTTCGTTTCTAATATAGGCAGCCGCTCTGGGATCAGTACAAAAATAAAACCCGTCTTCTTCTCGTCGAGAATGATTTCACGTACAGCTGCAAATTTGTCTTTTCGTTTTTGTAAAATAGTAAAAATCGGATCCTCTACGGGTTCGCCGTCATTAAGCAGTTCGGTATAGTTCTGGTTCGTTTTTCGCCGGCGTTCCAGCATGCCGTCGATCCAGACAGACATCAGCTCAGGCAGGGAGAGCAGCCGCACTGTGTGACCGGTTGGAGCCGTATCGAACACGATTTTATCAAAGTTCGGTGCTTCATCTAGAATGATCGAAATCAATCGGTCGAACAAGGCCGCTTCATCTGCTCCCGGCGAAGCACTAGCCATGTCGATCTGACGATGCACTTCCTCCACCATTTTGGATTTGACCAGTCCTTCCAGATTTTCTTTTACCTCCTGAATGTAGCGCTTTGATTCCAGCTCCGCATCCACTTCCATTCCCCACAGATTAGCGTCAAGTTTTGTTTTCTCATGCTCCAGCTTTTCATGGAATATATCACCGAGATTATGAGCAGGGTCTGTGGAAACAACTAGCGTTTGATACCCTTCTCTGGCAAATGCAGCTGCCATCGCAGCCGAGGACGTAGATTTACCGACTCCTCCTTTACCACCGACAAATACGATTTTATTTCCCTGTAGGTGATTCATAGATTATCTCTCCCTTTCTTCTCTCTCAGCAGCAGCGTATTCCATCTAGCGGTGATTTCTCCATTCCCATCCGCAGATGCCAGTCATGGAATTTTTCGATAATGTAAGGATACAGTTCCAACGTATAATAGAAAGCAGGGTTCGGGATCCCAAGCATGTCTGAATAGACCAGCAGCATAAATAAGTCATCTTCATCTCTCAGTTCTCTGGCAATTTCCTGCTTGTGAGGGAGACTGAGGACTTCATCGTACCACTCAATAAGATTCTTCAATGAAAATTTTTTATCCATTCATTACCCTCCTGTTTCAGCTTGAAGTTCGCGCTTATAGGCTTCATGATTTTCAACGAGTTTTCCATTTATAAAAATAGCATTATATTTCATGTGGAAAAGAATGTACTTCCCAGCTTTTACAAGAGAGAGGTGCCGCTCCTTCACTTGTTTTAGAAAATAGAGGAAGATGGCCAGCATATTTCTGGGGTCGAGGAAGGTAATCTGCACAAGGTCGCCGTATTCACGTTCTGTTTCCTGATATAGTCTTCCTAAGGCTTCCCTGTCCTCTTCATGATGTTTGAATTCGTCCTGCATATGAATCAGTCCATCACGGTCACTGCAAATCCCTCCACAGCATCCCATCCCGACTTCCTGCTCTGGACGAATGATCATAACTTCCACCATTATATAGTCCTCCTTTTTATCCACTCTAAAATCCTTGTTAGTTTTACAGTAAAGCTCCCATTACTTGAAGACTCAGTTTCGAGATAAATGGGTCCTTTACGTTAGATGGACAAGGGCTGGTGGGGAAATAAATCGCTTTCCTATGGGGGAACGGTGAGCTTCCTCGCTCGTTTCACTCCCTGTGGGATCTCACCTAGTCCCTTCTCCCATGGGAGTCTCATCATTTCCCCACCACCCCAACTATAATGTTGCGAACGGACCCTTCCAGAAGAGAATGGTTCTCCTCCGTAATCTGTAGGGAATGCTATCATGACGGGCTGTGTGGGTCGTTATATCCTAACTACATGGTCTAATACTTCATTATGCAGGTGATGGTTAAAGTGGTTTCGAGCTTCTGATTTGGCCAGGTCCGGAGGGGGATGATGAAGACTCCTGCGGGATAAACATGATCGGTGAGACCCCGGAAGTCGAAGACTGAGGAGGCTCAGCACATGCCCGCGGAAAGCGAATCATCCCCCGCAGGACCTTTCTTGTCATAAAAGTATCTCGAAACTGAGTCTTCAACTATCTGGCCCTTTTGTTTAATAATCACCTCTTTATTTTCATGCAATCTGAAAATAAGAAAGCCGCACGCAGGACGTGCGACTCTTATTTTTACGCACTCTTTTGTACAGAGTCGCGATCATTCTTAAATATGGCTGATGCAGCTGTTAGTAGAATCCAGAAAGTGAAGACAAGGATAATTGCTCCAAAAGTAAATAACATCCAGTCACTGCCTTCAGCCCATGGCGCCCACTCTCCAAGTACCTGGGTAATCATTGCCCATAAGGTCATAAACATAAGGAAAACCATCGGAATCAGGGTTGGCCAGTAGCTTCTTCCGAGTCGTTTCAGCCAGATGGATACGAGCAATAAGCTGATGCCGGCAAGCAGCTGGTTGGAAGTCCCAAACAAAGGCCATAACAGATAACCTCCGGAACCAAATCCTTTCGGTC
Source organism: Halobacillus halophilus DSM 2266 (assembly GCF_000284515.1). GTDB lineage: Bacteria > Bacillota > Bacilli > Bacillales > Halobacillaceae > Halobacillus > Halobacillus halophilus. Next base: position 3,088,781 of record NC_017668.1, read on the forward strand.
CCTGAGGAATCAAAGTCAAAGCTGCACTGGAAACTACGGCAACTGTAGTAGCTACATGCGTTTTCGTAAGAGGAGTTATCTTATACTCGGTCCCAAGCTCTGCAATAATATAACGCATTAACCGGACAGACGAGTCCAGCGTGGTTGCTGCAAAACTAACTACAATAACGGAAACTATCGTCGAAGCGACTGCAACAGGAATCCCAAGACCCGCAGCGAGTTGTCCGGCTCCCTGAATAAATACACCTAGACCGGCACTGCTTGCAGCCGTGAAACTACTGTAAGTCGCTGTAAACTCTCCTGCTGTCGGGAAGAACGTAACGACAGCTATAATAGCAACGAGCGCGAGTGCTCCTTCCCCAACAGAACCTAAATAGCCTACAAACCTGGCGTCCATTTCATTGTCCAACTGTTTGGAAGAAGTACCGGAAGATACCAGTCCGTGGAAACCCGAAATCGCTCCGCATGCAATCGTAATGAATAACAACGGGAACCAGGACGTATCCGCTGTCGAATTCGTCACGGGAGCCGTAATCTCAGGGTTCGTGAAAAGTAAGCCTAAATACAATAAACCAAGTCCGACGATCAACTGGTGAGAGTTGATGTAGTCACGAGGCTGAAGCAGCTTCCAGACAGGAAGAGTCGAAGCGATATAAACATAAGCCATTAACACAACGATCCATACTAAAAAGGCCATGGATGTGGCACTAAGTCCAAAAACCGATGATGCCCCTTCGCCCCCGAAATATTTCACTAAATCAATTTGCAATACGGGAACATAGCTTGCCACAATAGCTGCCAAGTACATAACGGCAAGCGCTATAACTGACGGAAGCAACATATTCCCTTTTTTCTTATACACGCTGTAGCCAATCCAAATGGCCAGTGGAATTTGAATAAATACAGATACGACGCTTGCCGGGAATGAAATAAACAAGTTTGCAATTACCCAGGCAAACACAGCGTTAACCATCAGTACTAATAATAGAATTATAAATAAAAACAGCACTTTCGCTTTTTGACCGATCAGCTTGCTCGCCAGGGTTCCAACTGATTGTCCCTTATTCCTAACCGATAATACTAATGTACCAAAATCGTGGACTCCTGCTGCAAAAACGGTACCAAGTAGAACCCACAGAACAGCCGGCAGCCAGCCCCAATACACGGCAATAGCCGGACCAACAATTGGCGCAGCTCCAGCAACAGACGTAAAATGATGCCCCCAGAGGACAAACTTATTGGTCGGCACAAAATCGACCCCATCCTTATACTGATGGGCAGGTGTTACATAGTTCGGATCCAGCTTATAAATTTTCTCAGCAATGAATTTCGAATAATACCTGTAGCCAAGAATAAAAACAATACCTCCAACTACCGCAAGCCAAATACCACTCACAATACCCCTCCTCCTTTATGTATGCGTTTCCATACTTATGATATTATACTACAATTTTTTCCTATCCATCAACGCTGTTGACTGATTTATCAAAAAATTCAGCCAAATGTAGGATGTATTGTCGAATGTGGAATTCTTTAGGAGGTCTAGGAAGATAGGCATATATGAAGGGCGACTTTAATGCTTAGGAAGCAGAAGAACCCATAAAAAAAGCTTACAGACTCCATTTGAATAAGAGCCTGTAAGCCTATAAATACAAAACTATTCTGATGCAATACGGCCCAGGAAGAAGCCGTCAACTTGATCCATTCTTCCACGCCAGAAGAATTGACCTTCGGCGGGAGTAGGGCTTGAATCCCCGTTATAAACTTGAGCATTTTTCAGATGAATATAGCTTACGTCTTCTTGATTTTGATCCTCAGCATTCTGGCTGGCCTGGGAAAGCTTATTGCTGATTTGTTTTGAAACATCATTTCCCCCATCAAAAGATTGGCTGGCGGAATCCAAATATTTCTGAGCAGATACCGTTGTCCCGGTTACTAAAGCACCGTTGATGTTCAGAGTGATATCCAGGGAAAAACCGTGTTGATTGGCAGCTTTTACATAAGTCATGAGTAAATCGTCCATATTATCTTCTCCCTTCTATTAATTACTACTTTTAGTTAGTCGTATCATCATTGGTTGATAGTGATGTTTTCTGCTTATTACTCTTGGAATCTTTGTTTTCGTTACTCTGTTCTTTGGATGCTGCTACTTCTTCGTGTGAAGAAGTAGCTATCTTCTCTTGATTCGATGAAGGCTTTTCTTCACTGTCAGAAGAATTCTCTTCTTGCTGCTTGCTGTCTCCGGAATTGCTTGACTGCTGGTTCTGTTCTGAGGAATTATTATCTGGCTCGAACTGCTTAATTCCTGAAGATTCGTTTGCTTGATTTTGGTTTTCTTGAGAACTATCTTTTGCCTGTTGGTTATTACCGGCTGAAGCAGAATTGTCCTGCTCATTCTGTTCTTCTCTAGTTTGAGAAGTACCTGATTGCTGGTTGGATTGTTCAGGGTTACCGCCTGGTTGCTGCTGCGTATCCTCTGATGAGTTACTTGATTGATTCTGATCATTATTGTCCTGTGAAGCATTATCTGATTGCTGTTGATTCTCAATAGGATTCGTATTGATTAATGTCGTTTTGGAACTACCTTTTGCATCATCATTTTCGGATCTCCTGAATCTGCTGGCTACATCGCTGGTCCTTTCTTTCGTTTTATCTCTAAAGCTCTTAAAGCTAGAACCAGCTTTAGAACTTGCTTCACTCACCTTCGTACTGGCACTTGAAGTAGCTTCTCCTACTCTACTGCCGGCTTCACTAATTTTAGACCCAGCTATTGTACCTGCTTTACTAACTTTTGTGCCAGCTTTACTTACGTTCTCCTTCAAAAAGGCTCGTTTACTTCTTCCTTCCTCTTCTTGTTCATGATCATTTGCATGATGATGGTCCGCTTCTGAGTTATCGTTTTGTTTCTCAGAGGTGTTCTCATCGTCAGATGATTTTAGTTTCTTAGCCGTTGTCATTAACCCGGCTGCCAAACCTATGGCGCTTCCAATGACCGCTCTTGACGTTTTACTATTTACGTCAAATTTTGACTTCTTTGCACGGTCATCTTCATTCTGCAGACTGGTTTTTTTATCACTCATGATTGGTCCTCCTTTTTTAATATCGACTGTTTTGGCTCATATTTTTTTCTAACTGTTCTAAACGCTTGGAAAGCTGTTCGTTTTCTTTTTCTAATTCCTTCGTGTTCTGCTCAGCGGCTTTGGAGCTTAGGAATGGGTCTGTTTCCCACCAGTCCATACCAATTTCTTTTGCTTTATCTACAGAAGCAACGATGAGGCGGATTTTAATGGTCAATAATTCTACATCCGCTATACCGACTCTGATATCACCTGCAATCACAACACCCTTATCTAAAACCGTTTCCAGTACATCTACGATACTATTAGACTGTGTTGACTGTTCGATAGCCATGGGTTGAACCTCCTTTTCCTACAATAAGTTTCCTAATGGACCCAGATCGATGTTCAAATCCTCATCTTCTAATTCAAAAATATCTTTAAGTTCATCCATTTTCACTTCCAGATTCATGAGGGCTACCCCTAATTTTTCAATTTCTTCTTCAGTTAAGGTGCCGCCATCCACTCTTCTGATAGCGTGGCGTTCCACAAGCTGACGGAGTAATTCTATAACCGTTAAAACCAGCTGGGCGAGACCTTGTTCTGCCCCTTCTGGATCTAATTCAATCCGCCCGCTTTTGACCGGCTGATGCTCAAGATCGCTCTGTGACATATTCGAGTGCCTCCTTTTCTTCATCCATACGTTCAGAGGAAATGGATTTTGCTCCTTGCTGGTTCGATTGCACTAAGGTTTCTACGGCTGAAATCAATACTCGTAAATCCAGATAGACGAGATCAATCCCGGCAATGGAAATGACTAAATCTCCTTTAATAGCCACACCTTTATCCAAAACGGTATCCAGGATATCAATCAGAGAAATATCTTTATTTTCATATTGTTCTCTTTCACTCATCACTTAGACCTCGCTTTTTGAGAGATTGACAAAATGGTAGGCCGGCCATGGACCGGTCACTTCGAATTTCCAGCCGGCGTGCTGATGCTCGTCGTTCGCTTTCGTCACTTCTTCTAAAAAGCCCTCCACCTGATCTAAAGGCAGTAGAAAAGCGCTGTTCCAGCACATCTCTTCGTCTTTACCTGTGACATCTTTGTTCCAAGTCTTTTTCACCACATCCTGATCACAATACGTGCTCAATTTATCGTGAAAGCTTTTAGAAAAAGAATTTAGTTCTTTTTCAACTTGTTCATCCACCAGCTGGTCCAGTTTTTTACGCTGCAAATACTGCTTACCTTTCGACATACCTTCGATTTCTTCTTTTTTCTCTTTTATCGTTAAATCATGCTCGGCCACTTTCTCTCTTAAAGAAGGCCGATCACAATAGATTTTAAAGTTCCATTCTTCTTTTTCTTTTAGATTATCAAGTAGTTGAACCCAGTCACCTGCGTAGGTACTCACCATATCTCCCAGACTATTTTCACTTTGGTAAATCGTACAAAATTTCATTGGGATAATCGTTGTCCGTTCTCGCAGTTTGATTAATGTCTCATGGTGATGGAAAGCTTTATCTTTCACCCATTCCATGTCCTTCGTTTTTTCTTCAAGGACTTTCTCGCCGTAATCTTTCTCCTCAACACGGCAAACTACGGCCGCACATTGATCAAAATTGATCGTATGAAGAACATGCTCTTCATCAATGCCTGTCAAGTCAGAGAAGGGCTGATCTTCTTTTTGAATAGGTACGATGCCGTATAAATAAATTAGTTCGCTCATCTCTCAAACTCTCCAATCTTATCGCCGTTTCGTCATTTCCTCCCATTGCTCGAGCTCCATTCTCTTGGCAACTTCATATCGTTCGAGCAATTCTTCTTCCTGTGCTTCATAAACGTCTTGTGAGATTTCATCCAGTTCATACATCATCTGAAGATTGACAAGTTTTTTCTGGATATGATCTAAGTCGTACATCTCTTTATCCACTTCTTCCTTAACGTGCTCGCCGACTTTAACAATCAAATTAATCGGGGAAGTGAATAGTTTATGAATCATGACGTTTCCTCCACCTTCAATTTAATATTTATGAAATTATAAGCAGGCCACGGACCCGTATATTTAAATTCCACCCGATCCTTCCAGCGTTCGTGGAGTTCATTTACTTTTTCGTCAAACGCCTGTTCATTGCCCCGATCAATCAGGTAAGCTCCATTTAGTAACATTTTTTCTCCAACCGTTTCATTGGACTTCGATGATTCAGACAACCTTACAAGCGGTGTATGAATATCTTTTTCGATTTCTGTTTTCAAATTATTAAAGAAATCCTGAGCCATTTCACCGAGTTTGATCCGGTCAAAATATCCAGCGTCTTCTGATTTACTCGAGACCGTTTCTTTTTGCTTCATTACTTTGTTATTCTTGTTGACTTCATCTTCGAGCCATTCTTTTTTTCCCACCACTTTAAGCCCGATTTCGATTTTGTTTTCAACTTCAGGAAATAAGCGGGCTAACTGAGGATATAAATTTTCGAGAAGGACTTCTGTATCTTCTCGGGTCTGGAATACGTTCCCGAAACTAATTGGTACCACAGAGGACTCACTTTCCATCACCCGGGAAATAACATTTTGGTGAGTCATTAAATGATCTTTTTTCGGAGTGTAAATTTTCACCGGTGCTTCAGTGGCTACCATCGCAGCATCTTTATAATGGATGGTAAAAATAGAACGCTCTTCACCTTCAAACTCAATGGTGCCAAAACTTTTTTCCTCGTTTGTTTGAATGCAGCAAAATACATAAATACCTAATTCTTCAGCCATGTCTTCTACGCCTCCTACACCTTTTTGCATGCTTCTATAATCTTGTTTTGTAGATCTTCTTCTTGGTCGTCCGTGCATAAATCCAAGGTGAAGTATGTGATATCAAGGCAAAGTTCCTGGAACTCTTTGTCATCTCCATCAATCGGCAGTTGATAACGTTCAGCCACATCCGCAATCATGATGGATGCACGTAAACTTAAAGAAGAATCTCGGTTTTTGCATAAATCTTTCACTCGATGAACAAAACCTACGATGGCTTTTGCTTTATCCTGATCAATATTCGTCCGTTCAGACACAATACCTACTTCGGCTTCCTGATCCAGCGACTTGAGCGGCAACGATATCATACGATCGAGAAGGGCATCCTGTGTTTGATATACACCTACGTATTCTGCTGGATTACTGGTGAAAATGATTGAAAAATCCGGGTGAACTCTTATATGAGAATCTTTCCGTTTCGTTCCGTATAATGGCAGAATTTTTTCCTCCAGAACGGATAAAAATAGATTGTTGACTTCCGGTTGTGATCTGGTAAATTCATCGTAAACAACGGTGTATCCATTTTTCACAGCTTCATATAAACGCCCTGAAACCCAGCCTTCCGTAACATTTTCCTCAATTTTTCTTACAGTCCGCACATAATTATCGTTCACCTTTTTACGGTTATAGCCTTTAAATGCACCAATTAATTCAGCGTTTGATAAACTCTTATTCCCACTGATTAATACTACTGGGCGTTTTCTGGATTTAGCGATATGGAGAGCCAGCGTCGTTTTTCCGATCCCTGTTGGACCTGTAAAATGCACTGGATAACCTAACGATAAATAACGCTGTGAACGCTTAATCAAATTTTGAAAGAAGGGATGGGCGTACACGCCTCGATCTTCATGAGGTTCAGCTTTTGTTTCCGTTAACTTTGTCATTTCCACCCCTCCGTTTCTTAATGTTCAACTTCAGTTTTTTCTTCTAAATCACTGCGGTAGCGTAAACTTATTCTGGAAAAACCAGTTACTTCATGATTGTTATCTAAAAACACTTCATAAAGTCCAATCATTTGATCATTGGCATATTTTTTCATATATTCTTTTTCTTCAATAATTTCAACTAATGCTCTCCAGCCGTCATCCTGCTTCTTAGCAGAAATAATCTTGTGAGGAGGAGCAATATTCTGATTGAAAAATTGAGTAACGTTGTCTAACAGTTTCATATGGAACGACCCGCCTTTCTACTGAATAGATAGAGAAGGGGTTGGTAAAAACCAACCCTCCACTGCTTTAAATGCTAAATTCGCCTCGTTCATTGGATTCCTCAGAATCTTGAGATTGAGAGCCCAGACGCTGTTCTGCGAGACGGCCTCCAATACCTTCTTCTTCTACTTCATCGCGAAGGAGACCTACGGCTTCTGCATAACGGAGCCATGTATCTACACTTGCGATCACCACTCTTGCTTCTACCGTTATTAGTTCGATACCGACAACAGATACACGTGCAAACGCATCAATTACAATCCCTTTATCAAGAATACGGTCTACTACCTCTGCGAGACTTGAACTATCTGTTGATTTTTGTATAGCCATTTTCATTCTCCTTTCAAATTTTATCCATGATATGTTTTGATATCTTCAATTCCCTTCACATCTTTAGGACCTTTGACGTTGGGAGCACTCTTGATGTTATTCAGACCCTTAGCATCTGTTGGCCCCTTAATGCTGTTGGAACTCTTGAGCTCATTCACACCTTTTAGATCGGTTGAACTTTTTACCTGCGGAGCACTTTTCATTTGACTGAGCCCCTTTATATTAGAGGGACCTTTAAGCTTGGAAGAGCTCCTGACGTTCGATATACCTTTAATGCTTTCTACGCCCTTAGTTCTTCTGTCAGAGTTTCGAGAGCGTTGGCTTTCTTTTATCTTTTCTTGAAGTTCTTCGCCAGACTCTCTTACAGAAGCGATCTTTTCACGGAGCTGCAAAAGTTTTTCTTGCAGCTTCTTCTCAGCGTCATCCGCTCTTTCATGAACCTTCTTGGCATTTTCCTGCTTCTTCTCTTCGAGGTTGGTTCTTAATTGTTCAATTTCTCTTCGCAATTGTTCTTTATATTGTTGGGCTAAATAGTCACTGGCTTCATCCTGCGCTTCTTCCGTAACTTCCTGGGAAGCATCCTGGATTTCATCAGTTGCTTCATCCGCGAATTCAAAAGGGTGTTCTGTTCTCCTTTTGAGTTCAGAGAAACTTGGAACTTTTTCACGAAAACTTTTTGCTTTCTCCTTAACACCTCCTCCAAGATCGTTAAGGAGGGAATCGTCGTTAGAAGATTGCTCTTTATTAGGTTTTTCTTCGCTCACTTCCATCAACTCTTTTCCTTTATTTAACTATCGACTAACAAATATTGTGCTATTTTTTATCCTTAGTTCCCATGAGAGCTATATTGAAACCTTATAAAAAGGAATATGAGCGAAAAATGGTTAATTTTTCATTAATTATTACAGAGGAGTCCAACTTTCACCTCAGTAATTTCAAGGGGTTGAAAGACTTATTGATTCATATATTACATTTTTTACATTTTAATTATATAAAGATAGTTTTTAAGATACCAGCTTCTTGCCAGCTGGTTTGTTCTAAGATCTAAAATGAAGGAATTTGCGAAGAAAAAGAGTCTTGCGAGAAGTTCGCAAGACTCTTTTTCTTAATTATTTACATAATTGCGCAGCTTACCTATGCCTTCGATTTCAATTTCTAATTCATCTCCAGGAGAAAGCGGTCCAACTCCTGATGGCGTTCCTGTCATAAGAACATCCCCTGGCTTTAGTGTCATCACTTTAGAGACCTGTACCAGTATTTCTTCTACACTATGGATTAAGTCACTTGTATTAGAATTCTGCTTAACTTCCCCATTCAATGAAAGTTTGATTGGGGTTTGACTTGGGTCAAGGTCGGTCTCAATTACTGGACCGAGCGGTTTAAAGGTAGCATAAGACTTGGCCCGGGTATACTGGCCATCTTTCTTCTGCAAATAGCGGTCGGATACATCATTGCCACACGTGTAACCAAATACATAAGATAAAGCTTCTTCTCTGGTTACATCCTTCGCTTCTTTCCCAATTACTACAGCTAATTCGGCTTCATAATCAATCCGGTGATCTTCTGTTGGCAAGGTAATACCAGCATTGTGCCCGATGACGGCTGTTGGTGACAGCATGAACATCATTGGCTCCTCAGGCAGAGGCTTCCCCTGTTCTTCAGCGTGAAGAGCATAATTCAGACCTATAGCAATAAGCTGGCCCGGTTCAGTAGGGGCCAAAACCTCCACCTCGTCCAGCGAATCGGTCGCAGATATCTTTTGAACAGGACCTTCTATGTAATTGCCATCCAGCCGGGTTATCGTCTCGCTTTCGAGCACCCCATAATAAATTGTACCTTCTTTACGATAACGAATGTACTTCATTGCATAACTCCCCTCTCTAGTAATGACTCCATTATAAATCAAGACACCTGGCTAATCCTACCAAAACCTTCCACCTCAGGTCATCCATATTATGGATGACCTGAGGTGGAAATAACTGCCTGTATTAAACTATTAAATATCATGAAATTGTTATATCAATCTAGCTGAAATCGTAATACAATGACAGAGTATAATAAAAGGAGGCCTCGACTTTTGAAAAAAGGCTTTGTAAACGAAATTTTCTTTATTCGATTTGTCGCTTGTATGTGTGTTGTTCTTATTCATTCTATTACAATGACCCGAAGCAACCTCGACGTATCAGCTTCTACAACAAGCGTCACCTACATAATTAATATGAGCATGATGTTCGCCACACCGGTCTTCGTCATGATTTCGGAGTTTTTGCTATCTTACTCTTATCCTGACCGTCTCCCGAAATCATTTTGGAAGAAAAGAATACTATATATTCTGGTTCCTTACCTCGTGCTCGCAGCTGTTTATTCCATGTATGCCCTTGGCATCGACGGATTAACGTGGGCAGCCTTTAGCGAGTTATTCTTTAAGAAAACACTCCTTGGCGCCTGGCACGGATATTTCGTACTGATTATTTTTCAGTTTTATGCACTGCATTTCTTATTAAAGAAATCCTTTGACCGCTTTCCTCCGCTATTGGTGATCGGACTTGCCTTAATGATTAACCTTATGTATCTTGGATTTTTTAACTTTAAAGGTACGATCTCAGGTCTTGAATTTATGTGGGAGTATTATCAACTTCCGTTTCTCGGATGGTTTTTCTACTTCACTGTTGCTTATTACGCAGGAAAACACCTCGACGAGTTTCTTTTCTATCTGAAGAAATATAGATTTTGGGTTATCGGTGGAGCAGTCTTTGCCGGCATCATTCCAATTTATTTAAGAGTATCCGGCATATTGACCGCTGTCAGCTCAAAAAGGTTTGATATCATTTTCTACACGTTCCTTGTATTTTGTGTCCTCTATCTGATTGCTATGAAATTAAATAAGGTACCGAAGCCTGTCCTTTGGATTAGCAGCTGTTCCTACAGCATTTATCTGCTTCACCCCTTATTTCAATACAATGCGGTCGGCTGGTTTGAGTCCATTCAACTGCCATCTAATTTAGTCGTTTATATTTTGGCATTCTTTGTTTTAGGTGTAGCAGGCCCTATCGTTATGAGTTATCTATTTAATCTGGTTCCTTTTGGGAGTTTAGTAACTGGACGAATTAATATGCCGAAGCTCGGCCCCTCTTCTTCTCAAAAACCAGCTGTCAACAAAGGGAAAGCATCCTAATAAAAAGGCACCCATCCCGGGGTGCCTTTTTATATTCCATATTAAAAACGGCTGACGCGAATCTGATCGATCTCACTTGAAAGTGGGTATTTCACACGAAACTTTCGATTAATCGCATGAATGAGGCCATGTTTCGCCTCTTCACTCCTGATTCCACGATCTGAAATATCCTCGTGCTGGTAATTAACTTCAAAGTCAATCTGATGGTTCTTATAATGAATTTGCCCAGATACTACCATAAATTTGATCCTCCTTCTTACTCCAGGGTCTGAATCATCGTTTCGATACCTTCTTGCAGGGTTGATAAAGGCCAAGCCGGCATCTCAGGCTCGTCCATCGCAATTTCAAAAGATGCTGGTATATGGACAAAACCTGCAGGGATCGTTTTATCCGTTTGATGGAGTTCATGCAGCAGCGAATACATAACATTATTACAAAGATAGGTACCCGCCGTGTTAGAAATTGCAGCGGGGATTCCTTTTTCTCTTAGACATGTAACTATATTTTTAATAGGAAGCTTAGAAAAGTAAGCATCAGCCCCATTTTCCTGAACCGGTTCATCCTCGGGGACGTATCCATCATTATCAGGAGCACCGTCTTTAATATTAATCGCTACCCGTTCGGGTGTAATTCTTTTGCGATGAGCCGCCATTCCTAATGTGATGACAGCATCGGGATTAATGTGGTGATAATGAGTAATCAGCTCTTCAGCTGAACGATTAAAATCTACGGGCAGGACCACCCCGTGGATAGTATAATTTCCGATCGTCCGTCCATTCAGATATTCTACGATGGATTCGGTCGGGTTGAACGCAAAATTTAAAAAAGGTTCAAAACCTGTTAATAATAATTTTTTCATGTGTAGACCGCCTTTCTTACTTTATGAGAGGAGACACAAAAGAATAATAGAATACAGTATGGATCCTCCCCCTGCTGCTAAGAAGATCAACTTACCGCGACTAAGCCATACTTCTTTCCAATCTCTCCATTCGAAATCTTCTGCAATTCTCTCATCTGCGCGCTCCTGAGCTCTCGAATGTGGAACGATCAATTGAGAGAGTCTCTTAAAACCTCCGAAAAAAAGTTGAAGAAATCCCGTTTGGCCAATATAAAAGCTGGCTCCAATAATAAGAAGAATGAGCCCCCAATAAAATGATTCGTTGATTACTTCTGCTTCCTCAAGACCCATTCCCCACTGAATCAAAAACCATGCAGAAAATGAGAGTAACAATGTAATAATGTAGATTTTCAAGTAGATGCTCCTATCACGGACATAGATAAAACAAGACTTACTTCTCTTTAAGAAAGGACCAATCTATCATTCTTCTGGTTGATTATTATGGTAGAATAGAATAAGGTTTTTCACCATAAGAGGTAAAGGGGAAGGTATGTATGTCTAGTCAATATAATTTAGCCTCTTCCGAATTTCATTCATTAAAATCGGTGTCCAGTAAAATGTTTGAAATCATCAGCAGGCAATTAAATGTAAATACAGCATATGTTACAAAGCGTGGCGACACAGCGATGACAGTTCTTTGCTCGTTTAATAGAGAGGACGAAATTATTCCAGAAGGTTATAGCGTGGAGTATGGCGGCACCTACTGCCGACTGATTATCTCGGAAGATAACAACTTCATGCACACGAGTAATTTATCAAAAGATGAATTAACTAGAGAACTCGAAGTTACCTCCCAGTTGGAAGTGAAAGGCTTTCTTGGTGTCACGTTAAAAAACACAGATGGTCACGTATTCGGTACCTTATGTGTGATGGATAAAGAAGAAAAGGACTTCAGTAAAGAAGATGTAGAATATTTAAAGTCAATGGCGGACATTCTTTCTCATCTTATTGACTTGGATGAAACAAAATATAACATGGGTCTTTTAAACGTCCCTATTATTCCGATTACAAGCGGCGTTTCTATCTTAACACTGCAAGGTATTATTGATGGGTACAGAGCCGATAAAATTATGGAAACGGTACTTCAGTACGGAGTTGATCACGACATCGACTCTTTCGTTATCGACTTGTCCGGACTGGTAATCGTGGATAACACCTTTCCAAGTGTGCTGATTGAACTGGTGCGATCTTTAAAACTAATGGGAATGGAAACCATTATGACGGGGATTACGCCGGAAATTGCCAAACATGAAGTTAACAATACTCAGCTTCTTCATCTAAATACTAAAACGGTGCCGAATCTGGAGACCGCGCTTGAGTATATTGGATTTAGGTTGATTGAAAAGCAGGAAACGTAAACTCAATTTAAAATAGTTCACAAGAAAGCGCAGCTTCCAAGTGGGAAGCTGTGCTTTCTTGTACGTTTATGTTTTCCTGCTACTTCCTTTTGTCTACCCCCATATGTTCACCCATCATCAGGAGCGATTGATTAATCTTCCAAATATAGTATAAATGATGAACAAGATCACCTTGATTTTCTTGATAATCAGGGGCGAACCGTTCGATTTTTTCCCTTTCTTCCTGTAAATCATACATTGTCCCTGCCCATTCATCCGTTTCAATCATCTTCGTTAAAACTTGGATGTTATGAGTAAATTTCTCTTCTACTGATAGAAATACGCTACTGACTTCTTTTGGATAGTAGAAATTCTTTTGGTACGAAGAGGCAACCAAGTGCTTCGCATAATAGTTAATGGCAGTGAAAATAGTAATCCAGCGCGGAAGTCCAGAATATTTCCGGGCACCCGGTCCTTGAAGAACAGGTTTGGACTCGTCTTCAATTGTTTGAATCTTGCCATCCAGTTCAAAAGCGAGACCCGCCAAGTCTTTGACGCCAGTCGGACGCTTCAGACTTTGAATATACTGGTTCACGTACGATTCCAGTTCATTTAAATAATCCGTGAAAGCTTCTGATACCTTGTCCATCGTTTTAGTAGGATAAATAAAAGCTGAAACTCCTAAAGCTATAGCACCACCGGCAATGGTATCTATAACGCGGGCCCCTAACAGTTCAATACTAATTCCACCCAGTATGAGGTCATACATAAAAGCTATAAGCATGGTAATAAATAAACTCATGATGGTGTACGAAACCGTTAATAAGTAAAAAGCTAAAAAGATCACCGCAAATAGGAGAATCACTTCGAGCGTCGAGTGGCCGGACACAAGGCTCGCGAGGATAAAGCCAATCACTGCACCGATGAGCGTTCCCACCGAACGCTCTAATCCTTTCAAATACGTCCGTCCCACCGTTTCTGTGCCCAGTTGAACAATAAACGTTGTCAGCAGTACCCAGTATGGCTGAATTGGGGAGATTAGGTAGCCTACTATAATGGCAATCGTTCCAGCAATAAGAGATTGTATTGCTTTTTTTGTAGTAGGCTTTAGCCCCTTATCTTCCTTCTCGTCTTCTTCGTCCTCTTCCGCTTCATCTTCTAAATCCGCGTCTGGAATGTCGATTGCTTGGAGCGAATACTGGATAAGAAGTGCTCCTTCCGTTACATGCGCCGCAATCGCCTCTATACGGCGAAGCAAGTAAAGCCACCCTTCCGGCTGCGAAGGCTGTTTGTTAAATAAATCATTAATGAAGTCCTGCAGCGATCTAATGACATATTCTGCTTCTGCGAGGTTTTTTTCCTTGTAGTCCTGGTCTAGGACTTCGGCCGCCTGCAACGTGGAAATAACCTGGACAAGCAATTTACGCAGTTCAGCCATCTCCAGTGCATCATCTTTTTTCAACTTTTGCAGGCTGTCAGCCAGAGTCATAACAAACATAGCCGTATCAAAAACATAGAGCTTAAGCTGCTTGGCTGTAAGACCTGGCCAAATACCTTTAATGTCCTGAGCACTTAAGTCAGTGGAAACATTATTCGCGTATTCCCTCAACTTCCGCACGTTGTATTCAAGCTTTCTTACCCGTGATTCACTCGTTTCAGGATCCTTAATGATCTCAATTAATAGTTGAAACGTAAGGTTTGCTTGGCGGTGAAAAGAGCGCATGCTCCGCTTGAGAAGCTGGACTGAGTCTTTAAAAATAACAAAATTATAAAGGAATGCGTAGATAATTCCGATGGCGATCGCCAAATAAAACAAGGGGAATTGGGCGGGTGATAATTTCAAAAAAGAAGAAAAATATACTGTAAAAAAGCCGATCATACCAAGAGAAAAGTAACGACTGCCGTACCTCGAGAAGTAAAAGGCGCTAAATATGATGGCTATCATCAATGCTGAAACGAGGATGGCGTTCCAGGCCAATAAGGAACCTAACGTCACGCCGCATCCAGCGGACAGCGCGAGCAGCAGCGTAGTCACTTGTTTCTTTTCCTTCGTATCATCCATTACGACCATAATCCCCATGAGACCGGCTATCCCTGAGATGATGGATGGCAAAAGCGGCTCAAAACCCAGCAAATTTAAGATAAGTGTAGTTGTAAAAACAGAGGAAATTAAACTAATGGTCGCTTTACCAGCCTGATTCAGCCGTTTCCGGCCCGGATCAGAGGCTAGTAACCGGCGGAGCCAATAGGATCTATATATGAATTGCTTCACTGCAGCATCCACCTTTTTGTATTCATCGCTTATTTTTTTACTTCTTCTATGTTAAGGGGTTTTAGCGTTCGGAACAACTTTTTTGTCCCGTCTGAACCACAAAAAACCACCTGCAAATCAGTAAGCAGATGGGAGAAAATTATTCAATAACTAAGATTGAATAATAGGGAATTTTTGTATGACCTGAGGTGGAATTAAATGGATGAATGGATAAACCAGTTATTTTCCTTTCAGCTGGTTCATCACATCTGTAATTTCATTAAAGTAGGCGGAGGCTTGCTCGTACTGCTCCGTAACCAAGTTGACAAACAGGATATCGATCATATGCAGCTGGGCTAGACGGGAAGAAGTCGCACCACTCCGGAATGGCGCTGGTATCTCCCGGGAAGCGGAAATAAACAGGGAAATATTAGCTGAATTCGTCACCGGTGACTGACCGTATCTTGTCAGGCTGATCGTTTTTGCCCCTTTTTCCTTCGCGATCTCCATGACTTTAGCTGTTTCATACGTTTCTCCGGAAAATGAAATCCCAAAGACGACGTCCTGCTCATCCACGTTAGCAATATTCATGACCGCATTGTGAAGGTCTGTAAAGGCGGACGTACTTTTGTTCATCCTCAAGAATTTCTGCTGAGCATCCTGAGCCACAATGCCAGACGCCCCCACACCAAAGAAGTGGATTCTCCGGGCGTTCTTAAGTACCTCAACCGCCCGCGCCAAAGTTTGATAATCGACCAGCTCAGTCGTTTCATTGATTGCCTGCATGCTGTTACTCGTTACTTTTTCTACAATAGAGTCCGGCTGCTCGCCCGGCTGAATATCCCGGTATTTGGAGCCGGGCTTTTTCTGTAAATCACCGGATATGCGCAATTTGAGCTCTTGTAATCCTTTTAACCCCAGAGACTTGCACAATCTCATGACCGCCGCGCTGCTGGTAGAACTTAATTCTCCCAGCTGACTGGCCGTACAGTGAATCGCCTCATGGGGCTGATCAAGTATAAACTGCGCGATTTTACGCTCAGATGGGGGAAGCTTATCCTTCATTTCGTTCAATATCACGAGCCCGCCGGTTAAAGAATTTTTCATCCATATCACCCCGCTTATCCTTTTATAGCTCCTTCAGTCATGCCTTTCACAATCCTGCGCTGGAAGATCGCATAGAGAATAATGACTGGAACAATCGCAATGACAAGACTTGCAAACAGCGTGCCCCATGCATTGGTATATTGCGTCTCATTACTAATGTAATCAATGGCGAGTGCCAGCGTATAGTTCTCTTCGGATTGTAAAAAAATCAACGCCATAAAGTATTCATTCCAAAATTGTATCATGTTCATGATAGTTACGGTAATAATCCCTGTGGTCGAAAGTGGTGTGATAATTTTCCATAGAATGCCGTAAGGGCTCATCCCATCAATGGATGCAGCCTCCTCCAATGATTTAGGGATCGTTGCCATAAAGCTGGTCAGCACAAAAATACTGAAAGGAAGCTGACTCACGGCATAAACGATCGCGAGGCCGAAGATATTATCAAGCAGATTCAGCTGCATCAATAAGAAAAACAACGGAATCCACCCGAGCACCATCGGAATCATCATCGCTGAAATATACAACGTAAATAACAGCCGGTTACCCCGGAACCTCATCCTCTCCAGAGCATAAGAAGTCGGAATGGCCATAGCAAGCGTCAATAACGCCCCAAGACCGGTCACAATTAAACTATTAAATACACTGATATCGATATTATAATTGGTCCATGCGTCCACGAAGTTACCGAAATTAAATGATTCAGGCATACCCCAGGGATTGGAGTAAATCTCAGCATTGGATTTAAAGGCCCCGAGAATCATCCATACGATCGGATATAAAACAGCGAGCGACCAAATAATGAGTGGAATGCGCACAATAGATCGTGAGAAAAATCCGCCTTTACGTTTCACTGTGTCCCCTCCTGCCGGTTAATATTCTACTTTCTCTCTTCTCATAAAGAATTGCATAATCAGCACGGTGATTAACGATAAAATCAGGATCATGACACCGATCGTCGCCCCGTAGCCAAAGTTGTATTTTACAAACGCCTGTTCATATAAGTATGACCCCATCACGTGTGTGGAGTTATTCGGACCGCCCTTTGTCATTACTTGAACGATAATAAAAGACCCATTCAATGTAGTAATAATAATGTATAAAATGGATATTTTAATCTGCGGCCAAATCAGTGGAAGCGTTACTTTCCAAAACTGCTGCCATTCCGTCGCTCCATCAATTTCCGCGGCTTCATAGTAGCTTTTTGAGATATTTGAAATTCCACCCATCAGCATAAGCATGAATAATCCTATTCCCGCCCAGACGGAAGGCAGCACTAGACTTGGCAGTGCCCAATCTTCACTTCCAAGCCACGGGCGCGTCCAGCTTTCAAGGCCGATAAATTCCAGGCCTGAGTTCACAAGCCCAAGACTCGGGTTGTAGATGAACATCCACAGAATACCGATAACCACCACCGACATAATATTCGGGAAGAAAAAGACGATGCGGTAAAAAGGGGCTTCTTTTATTTTCATTTGGGTTAACGCGACTGCAAAAAACGTTGCTAGAATCATGATGCCAATCACTTTCGTAACCACAAGAAAATAGTCATGAAGTATAGTTAAGGGGATAATATCATCGTTTAACAGCCGTTTATAATTATCGAATCCGACAAACTCTGCGAGAGACGATGCTCCCGACCACTCAAAAAAAGAGTAATACAATCCATTGAACAATGGATAGAGAGTAAATACTGAAAACATTATGAACGTAGGTACGAGACAAAAAGCAAGAAACAGATTACGCTGCTTTTTCGACTGAACCATCTCTTTCACCTCTTTTCAGGATAGGTAGTAAAAATGGAATGTGGAATTGGCTTCAGCCTCCACATTCCATCCCTTTTATGTCTTATTCCAAATTGCTGCGATACTCACTGGCTGCTTTTTCAGCTTCTTCTACAAACTCTTCCGCTGTAATATTACCAAGCATCAGGGAAACGAGTGAGTTACTGATTGGCGTTTCTAAATTTGAACTCATCGGGTGTGGTTTCTGATAAATTTGAACCTGATCCGGATCGTTGATCATCTTATTCGCTTCGATTAAGAACTGTGGAACTTCTTCGCTGGATGCTAAGTCCACACCTTGAAGGTTCATAATCGCACCGGTGTGCTCAGAAAACAATTTCGCATATTCCTTCGTAAACACAAATTCTACAAATGCTTTGGCTGCTTCTGGGTTCTCCGCTTTTTCAGCAATAGCTAGCGGTCTCAAGTCCGGCACAATCGCATATGGGTCCCCTTCATCCTGCATAGGAGACGGGATAAAACCATACTGGAAGTCTTCCGGCGTATCTTTTTCCATTTCATTTGGAAGCCAGAACCCAACAGGAATGAACGCGTTATCGTGCATCAGGAAGTTCATTTGCGACTGCGTATGGTTCAAAGCGCCAAATCCAGGATCAATATAGCCTTCTTTCTGCATCTGTTCTACTTTTTTCATTACATTAAGTACTGGTTCACTGGTCCAGGCGCCTTCTTCCCCTGTGATGACCTTATTTAGAAGTTCGTCACCGCCTGCAGCACCGAATGCTGGATACAGCATGCCCCGTAAGAAGTAATAAGGATACTGGCCCGTGGTTACAAATGGAGCAATGTCTTCTTCTTGTTTAATCTGTCCCATGGTATCCATGAAACCCGGGAAGTCTTTCGGCACATCCCAGCCTTTTTCCTCAAACCAGGCACTGTCATACCATGTACCCCACGTATCAAAAACGAGTGGCAGACTATAAACATCGCCATCATATTTAGCCGGATCTACAATAAAGCTTTCACTTAACGGAGTACCGTCTTCAAGTTCGATCCCGTTCATCCAATCCGTCAGATTCATCAGCTGACCATCTTCCACCATTTGAGTTTCACTGGATCCCGCACCATCAATATAGACAACATCAGGCGGATCATCGGATACCCAGCGCGAACGCATCTCTTCGTTGATATTTGGGCCCGCATGTTCCGTTATGGTTACATCAGGGTATTTCTCTTTAAAATCACCGATAACTTCCTTCCACCATGAATCTCCATATCCTCCAACGAAGTACTGAATTTCAAGTTCCCCGGAAATTTCTCCGTCTCCACCAGATTCAGAGCTTCCTTCCGAATCAGAACCTTCACTTTCACTGCTTGTGTCCTCCGATCCTGCTCCCGGAGCGCACGCTGCTAAAACTAAAACCAAAAATGCCACCAACATGAACCAGGCCGATTGTTTTCGCCAAATGGTCAATGCAAGCTCCCCCTTTTATTTGGTAAATTTATTTGAAACCCACAGTGTGGTGTTCAAATCATTCATCCTGTGTTCTCAGTGCCTGCCGCAGATGCCCCTCGTTCTTATCCAGCAGGTTAAGTGCTTTTTCATAAGAAACGCCTGACTGGAGCATGACAATAGCCGGCTTCACTTGAAAATCTGCCTCCACTAAGGTCTGGTCAGCTTTTTCATAAGATGTCTGCGTGCACTCCACAATAATCCGTTTGGCCCGCTCGCGCAGCTTATGATTACTCGCGTGAACGTCGACCATTAAATTCTCATATACCTTTCCGAGATGAACCATCGTTGTGGTGCTGATCATGTTCAATATCATCTTGTGGGCGGTAGCGGCTTTCAACCGAGTCGATCCTGTTAATACTTCTGGTCCTACCACTACTTCAATGGAAGTTTCGGCAAAAGCACTGATTTCCGACAAGGGATTGCACGAGAGCGATATCGTATAAGCCCCTTTCTCCCCTGCGTATTTCAAAGCTCCGATTGGATAAGGCGTACGGCCGCTTGCTGTAATTCCGACCACCACATCCAGGTCAGTGAGCTGTTTATCTTTGAGATCCATTTTTCCCTGCTGCTCATTGTCCTCTGTATTTTCACGCGCACGGGCTAGCGCATCGCCTCCGCCTGCCATAACAGCCTGGACTTTATCCGGCGGGACCATAAACGTAGGGGGACATTCTGACGCATCCAGGATTCCAAGTCTCCCACTTGTTCCTGCCCCAACGTAAAACAATCGTCCTCCTTTTTTTAAAGCTGTGGTAATATACTTAATCGCTTCCTCCACTTGCGGAAGTACGGTTTGCACAGCTTCCGCAACTCGCTGGTCTTCTTTATTCATTACCGTGAGGATTTCACCAGTCGACATTTGATCCATATGTTTTGACCGCAGATTACGCTGCTCTGTAGTTAATAAAGCTAAAGAATCTTCCATATTCCTTACCACCTTTCTTCACTTTGCGAGTAAACAGGCCCCGAATTCCGGCGGTCCAAAAGCTTTACAATAAGTTCCCAGCCTCCGCTTATGTAATTGTTCAATGAAATGCTGTTTTACAACCGCTGAATGTTGAAAAATAGATCCCGCTGCCGTCACCGGTGTTTCTGACGTAAACGATGAAGATTCCCGATACAAGCTTGCTGCATGCAGGATCAGTTCCTCCGCAGCCTCCTGCAAAAGAGCAATCGCTACTTCATCTCCCTGCTCTGAAGCAGCAATTACATGCCTGGCTAATCGCGCAATCTCGTGCTTTTCATGTGGACGTCCGTATAAATACGATATAAGCTGCGCTGGTTGCTCCAAATGAAGATCGCTTAAAAGTAAAGAAGTAATCGCGGTGTCTTGCCCACGACCATCCGCAGCTTTCGACACTTTTGACAGCGCTTTCAAAGATATGTAATAACCGCTGCCTTCATCGCCAATCAGGTGTCCCCAACCGCCGCAGCGAATGATCTTTCCGCATTTATCCATGGCAATCGCATTGGATCCGGTACCGGCGATAACGAGCATGCCGCTCGCAGCTTCTTCAGGAAGAGCCCCTTTCAATGCAATCATGCTGTCCGAGGTTACAAACAAATGACAATTTTCAGAAAAATTTAGAGAGTAAAATTTTTTTCTCAGTAACTCCGTCATATGTTCTTCATCATCCTGGCGTCCAACGCCAGCCAGTCCGCATCCCACTCCAACAATCTGATGTGGCGCGATCGTAAATTTTGCAAGCCCCTGTCTGATTAAACTTACGAGTCTTGCTCCTGCTTCTTCAAAACCAATAATATGAGGATTACTACCTTTTCCTATTATTCGTTTCGGCTGGGCCGGGAGCTTGTTTTGGCCGGCTTCCATAAACAAACAGGTCGTTTTCGTACCTCCGCCATCAATCCCAATGACATAATTCATGGCCATCCCCCAAACTTTTTTATGAATTTAGTATAACGTTCGTGATTTTTTATGTCAATTAAACTTTTAATATTTCGACATAAAATTTTAATTGACATTTAAATAGTTGGGATTTTATGGATGACCTGAGGTGGAACAATATGGAATATTACAAATGACTACGCCTGGATCAGTGGTTTACATTGAATAACTTTGCTATATACTCTTAAATCATATATCTTGACTTCAAACTATTAACTACGTTACCTTTAATCGTGCAGATAAAAATCATAAGGAGGAATGCCAAATGTCAACACTAACACTAGACCAAGCACACAGTGCTATCGACTTCCAGATTAAACACATGATGGTTTCGAAGGCTAAAGGAGAATTCACTGATTTTAATATAGAGGTGGATGGTGACTTTACAGATCTTGAATCTGCTAAAATCACAGCAACCATTCCTGTACAATCCATTGATACTGGAAATGAAGACCGTGATAATCACCTTCGCGCAGGTGACTTCTTTGAAGCGGAAACGTACCCGAATATGATTTTCGAAAGTAAATCCATCCAAAAAGTAGATGATGATGAGTACAAAATCACCGGAGACTTTACGATTAAAGGGGTAACGAATGAAGAAACATTTAACGTAGAGTATAACGGAACTTCCAAGAGTCCTTTGGACGGAAGTACGGTAGCTGGCTTCGACGTAAACGGAAAAGTCAACCGCGAAGCGTATGGCATGACGTATAACGCTGCCATGGAAACCGGAGGCCTTATGCTAGGTAAAGATGTAAAATTCGAAGGAAACTTTGAATTTATCGTATCTGAATAATACAGGTAAAAATTCCAATCCTCATGCACGAGAGGGTTGGAATTTTATTTATCTCTTCT
The DNA here is from genome assembly GCF_000284515.1 of Halobacillus halophilus DSM 2266. Lineage (GTDB taxonomy): Bacteria > Bacillota > Bacilli > Bacillales > Halobacillaceae > Halobacillus > Halobacillus halophilus. Next base: position 3,110,968 of record NC_017668.1, read on the forward strand.
GCCATAATGCCCCAACTATCTTTCCCCCTCTCTTTCGTGGTAAGATAATAGTAACGATAAGGAGGTTGATTTATGCCCTTTTCTACTGTAACGGTTAAAGAAAACAAGCAGGAATCCCAATTGCAAGTCCAGCGTATGGCGATCTTCAATCAGTCTAAAATTATTGAAGCCGTCAATGATCAAGATGAAACGTACTATCTTTTTTTTCATAAAGATCAGTATTTGAATTATGCTTCCGCGAAGAAATTGACCAAGCGGTCTTATGTGAATAAAGTCTTCCAAAAAGGGATCGTATTCCTACCTCCTCACCCGCTGATTGATTTCGTCCTCTCCTCCCAGCCTCAGTTCAGCAAGCGAAGTTTTAATGGATTATTTAAAAAACTCCAGAACTATTATAGTTTGCAGGAAACGGCTTTGATTGCCACTTACTTCGAATCCTTTATTAATAAAGAAAAATTATCAAACTTTATCGAAAGCCTTTTTTACAAAGAACGCCGTGACGGAAAATTACTGTCATGTTACCGAATTCTTCACATCCTTAAAGACTTCTCCCCACATCATCGTTTAGCGGACGCTTTTTCAGGAGATCTTGATTTCAACCGATATGATGAGCGTTACAAAAACAATGATGAGACCATTCTATCCTCCGATCCAATTTATATGGAGAAAAAATTGTATTCTTCCAAGCACCATGATCAGTCATTTCAGAAATTATCAAATATGTATACTAAACAAGGTCGAATAAATGATTTGCTGGCGATCTCCATTCAGCAAGCTGTCCATACGCAGGAGCCAAAAGATTATGCAGCCCTGCATGCGCTGATAGACAGTCGATTCGAGGACTTAGACCGTCTCCACCTCCTTGAAGATTTGCATAAACGCGGGTTGGCCATTGAGACGCTGCAGCAGGATCTACTGCATGCTTATATCGAAAATGAAAAATTCAAGGACATTCTAAAACTGATCCACCAGAGCGGACTCACTCTAACCTCTCACCAGTCCGGTCAATTAGTGAAGATGGTTAAAGAAAATGACGACGCAGCTGAGGAATTGACACCTGAGGAATTACGAATGCTTCTCGAGCATTTGCTGGAGAGCGGCGACCCCGAGGCAGCTGAGATTCTTACCCGGGCGATCAGTTCCCTGCTGGATGAACATGAAGTTTCTTATATCAAAAAATGGGCAGAGCCTCTCAAGCACCATCCCCAGGCAGAACCCGTAATAAAAAAAGTTGACCTGATGAACGAACTAATCGAGGATCCTAACCAGCAAATGAAGTTAGGCGAACTTTATCATGAATTCCGCCAGCCTCAAAAAGCCATTGAGTGTATGAGTTTTGATATGGAACTTCGTGAAGAAGACCATCGACCAGTCCAGTGGCTTGCTAAACTGTATCATGAAGTGGGCATGAAAGAAGAGCATCACGCCTACAAACAGCTGTACATTGATATGGTGAAACGTCGAGCATAAAGATTCAAGAAGCACAACACGAGACTTCAGCGTGTTGTGCTTTTTCTATTTGCTGACATATTTAATTTGATCGCTCCCTTATCAAGAAAATCACCATTAACTAGGAGTAAATAATCAACTCCTTCACCTTCGCAGTTTGTACCGTTTTCCACGTATGGTTTGTTCAGTGGTGCATATGTAATAAAAGAGTGTTAGCCTTTAATATAAGGGAATACATACCAAAACAAGAGAGGATGTGTACATAATTGAAAGTAAAAATTAAACATTTAATTTGTCTCTCAGGACTTGGGCTACTGCTAAGTTTTCTGCTCCCTGTCAACGTTTCAGCCGCAGTGTTCGGTCCAGACTCCTGGGAACAATACCGGTTAAACAAAACAAATAACCCTGTCCACGGAGGATCCGTAGATGAAGCCATCCGAAAAAAGTACCCCACCGACAACCAGCTCAGGGCTACTCCAGTAGTGGTTAATGACACCCTCTACATCGGAAACCACAATACCGGAAGCCTGCAAGCCTTTAATGTGAAAAGTGGCGAGCGTCTATGGAAGTCTTCTGCCCCTAACTGGGTACATTCAGAAATGATATACAAAGACGGTGTTCTTTTTGTCGGCTACGGGAACCGTTATTATCAGGAGAATGGTAACCGCGGAACTGGTGAAAGCGGAGTCCTGGCTGTAGATGCGGAAACAGGAGAAACCGTATGGAAGTTTGATACGAATGGAGAAGTCATGCCTACCCCCGCCATCCATGGGGATCACGTCTATATCACGGCAGGTGATGAACAGCTATATGGCGTGAACCGTGAATCAGGGGAACTGGACTGGCAGTTTGATCTTGGAAGTATCGTCAGTATGTCCTCTCCCGTCATTGAAGGGGATACTCTTTATGTAGGCGGAGGTGGAAGTGCAGAGCAGTTTCATTTTAACGCCATCAATCTTGCCAATCAGGAACGAAAATGGGAAACGGAATTTGACCAGGTGGCGGCAGGACTGGATGACGTGCCCCCTGTCGTAAGTGAAACTTCGATCTATACCACTGCCCTCGTAAAAGCCGAGGGAGACAATATGTATGAACATATGCTGTATGAAATGGACAAAGAAACGGGTGAAATCACGCATAAAGAATCCCTGGGCACAGGAGAGCATGTAAAAAACAATAAATCCGGCGCTCCTGTCCTGCAGGATGGAACCATTTTTGTGGGAAGCCCGATTACACAAAAATTCTATGCCTTTGATACGGAAGCTAAAGAGATGAAATGGGAGTATGAAGGCGGCGTCAATAAAGCCCCACCTGTTGCCTATAACGAATATGTTTATTTTGGTAACGCAGCGGGAGACGTCTTCACTTTTGAAGCAGAATCCGGCGAATTGGTTAACCAAATGAAGCTTGGCGGTACGCTTGCCCCGGCCGGCGCGATTATTATGAACGAGCACTATATATCTGGAAGCCAGGACGGAAATGTTTACATTCACCCTCTTGAAGATATTCGAACTCTAAGTGAATCCGAACTGTACACTGGCGAAAAGTCAGAGGAATTTACCGAGGTATCATCGGATCAGGCAAACGCTGGGGACTCCACATCTTCATCCGATGGCTCTGAAGAATCCAGCAACTCAAACACCACCCTGATCATCATCCTTGTCGTATTAGCCCTAGTCATTTTCTTAGGTATCTATTGGTATCGTAAAAACTCTGGAAAAAAGAACTCTCAGCCAAAATAATGCCATTAAAAAAGCCGCTCTCATCGTAAGAGCGGCTTTTTTATTTCTGTTATTGAGCTTTTCTCTGATCTTCTGAATGTCTTATATTCGCCTTTAAGCGTCGAATATCCACTTTCGTTAAAATCGAGACAATTAAAGCAATGACGAATAAACCAGCAAAATAAATTAAACTACTCTCATAGCTGCCTACTGTGTCTCTCATGAAGGCTGCGAATGTAGGGCCAACTAAACCAGCTGCTGCCCAGGCAGTCAAAATATAGCCGTGGATTGCTCCAAGTTCTTTCGTTCCAAACAAGTCGCCAATAAAGGCGGGAATAGTTGAAAATCCTCCACCATAACACGTATAAATAATCCCGAAGAAAATGACAAATAGTGTAACAGATGTGGTCATTGGTAACACGATGAACAACACAATCTGCAGAGCAAAGAAAATCAAGTAGGTCGTGGAACGTCCAATATAATCGGATGCTGTGGCCCATGCAATTCGTCCGCCGCCATTAAAAAGTCCCATAATTCCTACCAGAGAAGCGGCAGCTGCTGAAGTCATTCCTACTGTATTCTCAGCAATCGGTTTTGCAGCGGATATTACAGCGATTCCACAGGTGACATTAATAAACAGCATGATCCATAGATAATAGAAGCGCTTCTTCTTCAAGGCTTCCTTGGCTCCAATGAAGGCAAGATCCATCTTATCTACATCCTCTTCCTCGGAGTCATCATACCCCTCCGGCGTCCATCCTTCTGGCGGACGTGACATGTAGAGAGAAGATAGAATCATAATAACAAAATAGGAAGCTCCTAAAATATAAAACGTCATAGCAATTCCTACTGAGCCGATTAACCAGTTCATAACGGGACTGGCAATTGCGGCCGCAAAACCAAAGCCCATAATAGCCATGCCGGTCGCAAGTCCACGTCGGTCTGGGAACCATTTAACCAATGTAGAGACAGGTGCTATGTAGCCCACACCGAGCCCAATGCCTCCAAGTACTCCATAAAATAAATACAAAGCCCACAATGATCCGAGGTTAACAGCAAATCCTGAGCCGAATACTCCAATTCCAAAAAATATGGCAGCCGTAATACCAGCTACGCGTGGGCCATATTTTTCCACAAACCAGCCAAGAAAAGCAGCAGATAATCCTAAGAATAAGATAGCTAAACTAAATGTAAATTGTACTTGCGAAGAACTCCACCCAAATTCTTCTATTAAAGGATTTGTAAAGTTACTCCACGCGTACACAGAGCCAATGGATATATGTATCCCTACCGCACATAAAGCAATCAGCCATCGATTCTTCACCTTCTGTTTTGCCATAATTGTCCTCCATTCGAGATAAATATGAATCTATTACCTCTTTCCTTTCTTATGAAATTTAAAACATACTTTGGCATAGAAGGATATAATTTACATTTACTACAACCAGTAAAGGATCGGGAGAGTCAGGTACTCGTGAACCTCCATTTTTTCAGAGATAATTATAGGAAGAAACATAGCTCTTTTCTTCATCCAGCCCCAACGTTATTGATCTACATCAAACCAGAAGAAATCTGCGACCACCGCTAATACGATAATAAATAAAACAGCAACTACCTCCCCTGGTACGGACCCCTCTTTTCTGAAAAAGAATTTCTTTTCTAATATCAATTTTTCGAATACAAAACAAATTGGTTTTTAAAACTATGAAACTTAATACAGGAAAATCTATATTTCTGTTTCCTCAACTATAAGCAAAGCTTAAAACTAGGACATGTCTATTTTGAATAACATGATATATAGTGACAATAACGAAGGAGCGTGGCTATGCAAATTCATGTTGTTGATCAAGGAGAGTCGTTATGGAGAATTTCACAAAAATATGGATCTGATATGAATCAGATTGTTCTTCTCAATCAGCTGACCAACCCTGATAATCTCGTCATTGGTCAGAGCCTTGTGATTCCTGACCCGGTTCGTGAATATGTGGTGCAGCCAGGGGATAGTGTATATGCCATTGCTCAGCGCATCGGCGTATCAATCGAAGAGCTAGCCGAAATGAATAATATTACGAACCCTGCCCAGATTTATGCGGGCGAGATGCTGATCTTTCCATACTTTTCCCATGAGGTGAAACCAGGTGAAAATTTATGGAGCATTGCTTCTCGATACGGCACTACAGTTAATCAACTTGCGCAAGTGAATTCGATCGCAAATCCCGCTCTCATTTATCCTGGTCAGACCTTAAGAATCCCTGCGCGGCCTCGCCCTTTAATCGAAGTAAATGCTTACACAACAAAGCTCAATGTTTCCGGCAGCCAGGAAGTCCGGGCGCTGGGCCGAAACTTTACCTACCTGTCACTTTTTATGTACGCCATTCAGGCAGATGGAAGTATAACGGAACGAGATGAAGGGCCTGTGCTGGATGCTGCTGCTTCGACCGGAGCACTCCCGCTCCTCGTCCTCACTAACTTTTCGGGTGGATCCTTTGATTCCGATCTGGCCGCAACCATTCTTAGAAGCCCCCAACTTCAGGATACACTAATCACCAATTTACTGGAGGTGATGGGCCAAAAAGGGTACAGAGGGGTGAACGTTGATTTTGAATACGTGTATCAAACAGATCGGGATAATTACAATGATTTCTTGCGCCGTTTAACTGACAGGTTGCGGCCCCAAGGTTTTCTCGTCTCCACTGCCCTTGCCCCTAAAATCAGCGCTGATCAACAGGGACTTCTCTACGAAGCTCATGATTATGAAACCCAGGCTAACATAGTTGATTTCATTGTTCTTATGACCTATGAGTGGGGATGGGCCGGTGGGCGACCGTGGGCGATTGCACCGATTAACAAAGTGAGAGAAGTGCTTGATTACGCCGTAACCGTTATTCCTAGAGATAAAATACTCATGGGGATGCCGCTCTATGGACGCGACTGGAAGATTCCCTGGGTGGAAGGAACGCTCGCCCGAACCGTAAGCCCGGTTGAAGCCGTGCAGCTGGCTGCAAACTATGGAGTAGCTATTCAGTATAATGAAGAATACCAATCTCCCTTCTTCCGCTATACCGATAACAGTGGCCAGGAACACGAAGTATGGTTTGAGGATGCGCGAAGTGTTCAAGCGAAATATGATACCATCAAAATTTACGGACTGAGGGGGGCGAGTTACTGGGTTCTTGGGAGTCCTTTTCCACAAAATTGGCCTGTGCTGCAAAGTAATTTTCGTGTGAAAAAGTTGTGATTAACAAAGAGAGAGGATCATTTATTTCGATCCCCTCTTCTTTATTTTATAAATCATTTCGTTCGGTTTCATCAATATCAATATCAGATATTTTCAAGCCATCCCCATTCACATGTACAGTATAATTTTTAATTCGATCATAATGAATCTGTTCATCCTTATGGTTTGTGAAAATAAATTCTTCGTTTGTTGTTATGATAAAAACAGCATCACTCTTTTCTTCTACTTCTATTATTTCATTATTCGTGAATTCATAGTTGTAACCCTTATCTTTCAAGTCCCCTATATATTCTGCAATATCTTCTTCAGCTTTACTGCCTTCTTCGAGATAAGGGGCCACTTGGTCATAATCACGGTCATTTAAAGCACTTTCATATGAATCTCTAAATCCCAATACATGTTCTTCAGCATCTACTGAAGTCCACATATTAGCATCCACAGACTCCACTTCTTCATATTCTGTCTCGGTTTCGTAAACTGGAATTTCTTTCTCCGTCTCTTCCTCTTCTTCAAACTCGAATACTAATGAACCCCACATGTCAGAATCCAGATTTATGGATTCTGTTTGAAGAGTCTTACCTTCTTCATCTTTCCACTCTGCATGTAGCACTACCTCTTCTTCTGGAAAAGGCCCTAGAGCCTGATATTCAGATAGTTTCTTCTTAGTGCTTTTTCCATTAATAAACAAAGTAGCATCAGAATGGTTGGTTTCAATTCTATACGTTTCTTCAGGGAATTGAGCAAGAACTTCCGTTTCTTTTGCATCATTAGGATATACAGACACAGTTTCCTGATAACTAAATTCACCGAAATCATTAGAAGAGGACCCCTCAATACCGTATTCCCCGGGATATGCTTTACCTAGTTCCACAACCTCTCCCGCTTCTTTCACTTTTGCGGTATGATCTCCCATGTTAACTGTAGTCTTGTCCATAGTTGCTGAAGCGACTACATTATTAGGTATAGCCTCAATCTCGTAGCTATGATATAAACCAGGTACAATCGTATTCCTTTTTACTACAAATAAATCATTTCCATTGTAATCTTTTACAGTCGAATCAAAAGGTTGAGAGTCTTCCGAATGAAATTCATCTGTTAATTGCATTCTCAGCGACTCCCAATCACTTTGATGAATAAATTCTAAGTATTGATCTTTATCTAATAAGGCTTCCTTATCCACTTCTACGTGGTTAAAAAACGCTTTGGCATTTCGATCTGTCAAAGCACGATCCATAGCCTGAACATTTTTGAGTGGATCAAGCGCAGATGATATGGCAATATGAGTACCAATTAAAAGAATGATCGCCGCCACTGAAACAGTTGCAATAATTTTTGTTTTTCGTGTCAGAGGTTTCCTGTGGACCTTTTGAGTTTCAGACTGTTTTTCTTTTGTACTAGCTCCTTCTTCATGTTGATTTTTTCCACAGGATGTACAAAAATGTTCACCTTTCTCAACGTGACTTCCACAATGAGTACAATAGTTCACAACTATTTCTCCTTTCCAGTATCACTCATCCTTCTTTTATGGTTCATTACTATTGTTGAAATTTAAAATAAACAGCCATTCAGCATTATGTAGTGTGGTGATTATAGTTTTTTAAAAGAAGTTGAGGAAGGATTCTATATCTCTCAAAGTGTTGACAGCCATTCCACGTACTATTAAATAAGAGATGATTAGTATAGACAGACTAGTGCCGGTACTCCAGTAAAAGATATTTTTTTCTGGCATTTTGGTAATCCCATGGTGATAAATAAATAGGGTAGGAACAATTAATAGTGCAAAGAAGGATGAAATGCTTAATGTAGTTACAGTAAATACTATAGCCCCACTTAAGCCAAATACAATTGCTAGCAGATTCACGCCCACAAAAGGTATTAAAACCCCGCCATATTGAGCTATTCCACTTCTTAAACTTAAAGGAAGATTCAATAATTTAGATACAATGAATAGAACAGCAAAACTAATCGCAATACCTATCAAGGAAACTACAAATATCCGGGAACTCACCGCAAAAAATGGTAGAGACTCACTTTCCATAAAAAATCCACTGGCTTGTTTGAAGAGGGTGTTCACTAAAAAGTAAATACTCAATGTAAATGTCACCATATAGAGAAACAAACTTATCACGCCTTGGACAACAGAAGCTTCAGTAGCTTGTAAAGCAGATACAGGACGCTTCAAAAAATCGAGCGAAGTCTGGCCATATTCTCCAGAAAACTGCTTAACCTTATCCATAGACAATGACGCATTTTCATTTACACCACTAACATGAGTAGCTGCAACCTCGGAATTAGAATTTCCTTCGGTACTTAAACTACTTCCGCACACTCCACAAAACTTACCTGAACTTTGTTCATTACCGCAATTTGTACATTTCATCTAATCATCCTTCACTGTTTGTAAATAAGAATAAGTACTAATTTTAATCTAAATAACCACACCTCCTTCCTAAGAAAATTCATCCATAAATCATGCATTCATATAAACATCCTCCCTACTAGTCTTAATTCTTACTTAAATAGGACTTATTAGAGATACATGTCCTCGAATACAAGTTACTCTAACCCATAGATCAACCATTTTCCATCTACACGTTCCAATTCTACAATTACTAAGTCGGGGTTTTGTTCATAAAGGGGTTCCGGATATATCTCTACCATTACATTTAATACGGCAATATTTTCAGATACATCACTTTCTATGTTCAATATCTCTATTGAGGCATTCTCAGGAATAAAACCATTGTTTGAAACAGGATGCAATGGAATAGAGGGATGTAGATACTGTTCAACCTCCAATAGTTCTCCAGCTTCAATAGCAGTAAAGAAATCCTCTACCGTCTTTTCGGGTGTTTCAATCAAAGACAAGAAACCAAAAACATCTGAATTCAATGAGGAAGAAGAATTGATAATCAACCATAATATTACGATACATGGGATAAGCCAAATAAAAGCAGGTTTACGGTTGGCGCGTGTAGAATCACTCTTCTCATCCATATGCCCCACATGCTTCCCACATTCGTGACAATAAATAGTTGGCTTTGAGAAGAGGGTTTTGCAGCTGGGACAATTCTGAGTTTGTCCACATTGACCACAGAAGGCTTTCATTACTTACGGGGTGAGAACAATTTATGCAAATCCGGGTCATTTTGCCCTCCTTTTTAATTACTTATTTTTTTAGGTACATTCGTAAATTCTTTTCAACAATTTCGACATTTGCCACAAATTACCTGCATAAATTTTTACAATTTTATAAGTTATTATTCCCCGTACAATTGATTGATTAAATATCCTTTTATTTCATAAAACAATCATAGTGAATACGTTTGGCTTTTCATTAAAAAAAGTGGACATAACCCGGCAGTATACCGTACTCATGTCCACTATCAACCCATAAATCTACTTATCTATTCAATTATGCTTCGATTCTGATCGAATACTTAGTAAAGTATGCACCAAGGAGTAAGAGGCCAATTGTAACTCCCCAACTGATAAGGCCTAGAAAATCAAACCAGTACGCCATAAGCTGGGTTACCGCGATCAGATAAAAACAAATAGGTGTTAAGGCACTTTTGAAATCCGTATAACCCAGCTTTTTTCTCTTTCTAATTGTAAAAATTACAGACCCAACCAGGGCTCCTACTACAACAATGGATACTACTACATGGACCATTTCGTCTCTCCTCTCGAAAACACATCAGAATCCACCTCCAGAGGGAGGACTAGGAGGACCGCCTCTAAAGGATTTCTCTTTTTCTATCGCCCGATCCACTTCTTTTTCTTTTTCCGTTTTTTCTCCCTTTTGCATTCTATGAGTATCATATCGTTTCTTCTGTTTTCGTTTGTCGAGATAAATCATCATGGCTACAAACAGAACTAAAAATAGCCCCCATAGAATATTAGCAAACAAGTAATCTCCTCCTGAAACTTTTGATTCAGCTTGCTCTTTTTGCAGAAATCGCTTTAAGAAAATATAAAACCCTACCACATCGTCAGTATCAATGGTCTACACATTTTCCAGATAAATGGTCATGAATGGATCGTCTGTCCGTTAAAAAAGCAACCATAGCTGCACTAATCACGCTGTTGATCCCAAGAGTTAAGTAGGTTAAGACCAGCTTTCCTATGATTTCGCGTATAAACGTGTCAAGCAATGTAAGACGCTTGCCGTTAACTTTAACCACATGAATCCTAAAGATTCATTTACCGATCATATAACCGCTCCATATCACAGGGAGAACGGTCAAGTAGAAACCATACCCTATATCCTAGGAAAACCCTTATGTAAATTCTAGAGAAAAATTATCGTTTACTATAGTAAATATGAAAGCGAAGGGGGGTACTTACAATTAAAAGTCGAGCATAAAGGAGATCCCACGAACTTTAAATCCATCCCTTTCTAAACCAGAATTCATCTGATCAGGCCCCTCCATACTTATCTACCTTAACACCACTATTTTAACATAATTATCCATCTATTTCGATTCGCTTATGATTCTATTTTTTCTGCGAGTGGCTATTTCTTCCTTTTTCGACTTCCCTTATAATAGAAGAATATCTTCTATTAAAAAGGAGTTCTTCCACATGCAGAAGCAAGCCTTGTACAACCTTAAAGGAGTCTGGCTCTTAATGCGCTCTATTGCCGTTGTCTCCTCCAGTGTCGCTACCATTGTTTCTACTGTTCTTCCTTTGTATTTATATTTCACCTTCTCTACAAATCAGTTGATGATTTTATTCCTTCTATTAATCTTTGGCGCATTCCTCATCCACGGCATTCTTACGCATATCCTGAACGATTATGTAGACGATCTCTCCGGCACCGATACATACAGCCCTGCTATATTATCGGGCGGAAGCCGCGTTATTCAATCTGGCTTTATATCATCAGCCAACCTCTGGAAAATTGGAAAAGGGCTGCTTCTGCTTTTAGGTCTAACTATCATTTTGCTGTTTATTTCCGGGTATCCAAAACTCGGGATTTTACTCGCAGTAGGAGTATGGGGAGCTGTGTCCTATTCGCTGCCACCTCTTCAATTCAGCTACCGCCCATTTTTAGGTGAATGGCTATCGACCTTCCCGTCCGTTCTCTTCCTCGGTCTCGCCGGTGCGTGGCTCACACTTGATTCTCTGCCTGAATGGGTCATGCAGAATGCTGTCATTAATGCTCTTTTTTGCATTGCCTGGGTAATGGTTCACCATATTCCTGACCGGGAGGCCGATAAAAAAGCAACACCTATGAAGCAGACGAGTGTCGTATGGGCCGCTGATCGCTTCGGCATCGCTTACGCTCGTCTCCCAGCATTAATGTATTTCACTTTTACAGTTCTATGTGCTTTTTGGCTAGGTGCAGATCGAGGGGTGGCCGCTCTCGGCGTAGTAGCGATGGCTGGCGCTTCTATCTATTTAATTTTTAAAATGAGTATGCATGATTATGAACAGGTTTCGGCCTACGAAAAGATCATTCTTATTTTAGCCATGGTCAATGCCGTATGGCTCGGAATATTTATTTAACTCACATTAGTAAAAAAGCACTTCGAATGGTTCGAAGTGCTTGCCCGGATTTGTTGTATTATCATCTTGTATTGGTCGTGAAATATAGAAGACACGTCATCGATGACACCATTTCAAACTATGCTAAAGATAAATTCTTGTCGTTGAGTGAAAGCTACAATATTTCACTGGTCGAATGGAATCACGACATTGATCATATTCATATTTTATTCAAAGCTCATCCCAACACCGAATTATCAAAATTTATTAACGCTTATAAAAGTGCAAGCTCCAGACTTATCAAAAAAGAGTTTCCTTCCGTTCGGGAGGAATTATGGAAGGAAATGTTTTGGTCAAGAAGCTTTTGCTTAGTAACCACGGGTGGTTCGTCCATTGAAGTAGTAAAAAAATATATTGAAAACCAAGAGAAGAAATGAAGTGATTTGATATGGCCAAACAAAACAAAGCCTATACGTTTCGTTTGTATCCAACGGATGAGCAAGCATTGCTTCTCCACAAAACCTTCGGTTGTGTTCGTTTCGTGTATAACAAAATGTTAGCCGAACGCATAGAAACATACGAAACTCACAAAAAAGATAAAGAGGAACTAAAAAAGGTCAAACATCCAACGCCTGCTAAATATAAGAAGGAATTTGATTGGTTGAAAGAAGTAGATAGTCTCGCTTTGGCAAACGCTCAACTGAGCTTGGATAAGGCATATAAATCCTTTTTCGAAGGAAAAAACAAATTTCCAAAATTCAAAAGTAAGCGACATAAACAAAGCTACACAACCAACGCCGTGAACGGAAACATTCAACTATTAGATGGCCATATCAAATTACCAAAGCTCAAAAAGGTAAAAATGAAGCAACATCGAGATATTCCTTCGGAATATACCATAAAGTCTTGTACGTTATCTGTGACGGGTTCAGGAAAATACTTTTGTTCCATTCTTACAGAATACGAGAAAGAGATAAAACCTAAAAAAGCCGAACAAGTCGTTGGGTTGGATTTTGCGATGAAAGGGTTGTTTGTCGATAGTGAGGGTAAGAAAGCCAATTACCCAAATTTCTATCGTCAAATACTTGTGAAATTAGCAAAAGAACAACGGAGATTGTCTCGCAAAAAGAAAGGCTCTTCCAATTGGAATAAGCAACGCATACGAGTGGCTAAAATCCAGGAGAAAGCGGCCAATCAACGTAAGAACTTCCTTCATCACAAATCAAAAGAGTTGGTGACAAACTATGATGCCGTTATCATCGAAGACCTGGATATGAAAGGGATGTCACAAGCCTTGAAGTTTGGTAAAAGTGTTGCTGATAATGGGTGGGGAATGTTCAAATCTTTCTTAAAATACAAACTGAACGAACAAGGGAAGCATTTGATCAAGATTGATAAATGGTACCCATCTACACAAACTTGTTCGCATTGTGGAAATACACAGCCAATGCCTATGAATATTCGGACATACACTTGTTCGTGCGGGCTGAATCTCGATAGAGATTACAATTCGGCTCTCAACATTAAAAAAGAAGGGATTCGGCTATTAGCACTACTCTAATGAATATAAACTCTTGGAACAAGAGGGTTAGCTTGGTCTATTTCGTCAGCTAACAAAAGTGGCGATTACCCAAGAAGCCCCCCTTCAAGCGACCCGTAAGGGTGGTAAGTGGCGGGTAGTTCACATGAAACAGCGAATGAAGTAATGCCCGTTATAATGAATATCAAAATAGCGAAGAAAAATAATTGCACCATCATGTCTCCAATATTAAAACTACCACTTGAAGCTGTAAGTAAAATCATAAATAAGCCCCCTTAAAAATGGAAATCACATCACAACGATTTGAAGAAATTCGATGTTTAGTTTCTTATTGCCTTCTTCATATTTTTTAAATTTTTCTACGAATTAATTCATTTGTTCCCGATGCTTTGTAATTCCATTAAGTCTTCTATGACCAAATCAGCTTCAGAAAGTTCTTCTTTACGGGCAAAATCAAAACGGCACCCAATAGCCTTCAGCCCATTTTCTTTAGCGGCACGGAAATCGGAGAGCCGGTCTCCAACGACAATTCCCTGGCTAATCTCATATTTTTTCATAATATGCTGGACTAAATCTGCTTTATCGAGCGTCTTGATCTCTTGAATACTGAATGTTTCCGTCACCCATTGATCTAATTGGTAATAGTTCACGATGGCGTTTAAATAATCGGTTAGTCCATTACTTGCTATGTAAATCTCGTATTGATTTTCTTTTAAGTATTGGAAAACTTCCTCTACATGAGGATATAGAGCCCCTTGTCCATCTTTAATGTTTTTCACCAAACGCTCCAGAAAATAAGCATTAGCCTCTTCCCTTACTTCTTCTGAATGATTAGGTAAGAGGGTAGACCACACTTTCGGAAGTGGTACCCCCATAATCTCTCGATAGTGATCTATCGGAGTGGCGTCATTCCATTTATTTTGTAACCTTAACTGATTAAACGTATCTTCCAAAGATAACGCTAAAATTTTGTCGGTTTGAAACAGAGTTCCATCCATATCAAAAATTAGGGACTGTGTCATGAACTTTTCTCCTTTACGGTTTCTCTTTTATGGCTGATTACTTACTAATGAAGCATTTATTCAAAGGACTAGACTATATACCATTAGCGATTCCTATTGGTACAATTAATTCCGGTTCCAGTTTTTTCAATATTGGATAAGGGTATGGGGTAAAAAACTCTATTCCAAATAGGAGAGCTTGAATGAGAACAAATATTATTCTAAAAATCCTGAGATTACTAGGTGCAGCAGCCTTGCTAACGGGCTTCTTTCTACAGATGCAGCGATCATACGATATCGTCATAAACATCATGCTTCTTGGATTTGTATGCTGCATCATTACAACGATTGCTACTGAAAATAGTCTATAACAATGCATTATACTTATTTATCGGTCAGCTACTCATTCAAAATCTGAATGTTTTTCACATCGTATTCATGAGGCGTCCACGCTTCTGTTGATGTATGATCAATCAACACAGCTTCCACTTGCTGGCCAACCTTAAATTTGTCCCCATCCTTAACTATGATCTCATTGTGCCCAATAGATACCATATCCCCTTCGATTCTAGTAATCTCACCGCTTAATCGAATCTCTTCTGAATGATTTGAGCATGCCGAGAGCATAAAGCACATACATAGGAGAATGAGAGTGCTTCTCAAATTTGCACCTCCAGAAAAATGATTCACCTTTCTTTTGAACAGTTTTAATAATCGTAACATAGAAGTTTATCAGGAGTGAGGCCGTCATTTAATATAGTACAAGACTCGTTCTAAACGAACGAGTCTTGTACTTATCTGTCGTAATTTGGATCAAGTTGATCTGTAATGAGCATGTGACCTGGTGCATGGGTTATCATAATCGGAGGCTTCGCTTGAAGTGCTGCATTTTGAGGAGTGACCCCGCAAGCCCAGAACACAGGTGTAGAAGAAGCAGGATCAAAATCAACAGGATCTCCATAATCAGGATTCTGAAGATTAGGAATGCCAATGTCCTCCGGATGTCCGGCGTGAACCGGACTTCCATGAGCCTGTCCAAATCGCTCGGAGATTTCCAAAGCTTCATCCATTAGATTATTGGGAATCGCTCTCATGCTGACCACCATTTTTCCTTCAAACAAACCAGCTTTCTCTAACGGGATATTCGTCTTATACATAGGAACAACTTTCTCTTGTTCCTGATGAAGCATTGGAATGCCGCCCTCAACCAGGGCTGTTTCGAAAGTGAAGCTGCATCCAATCAGGAAGGTTACGAAATCGTCCTGCCACACATCCGTTAAGTTCAGCACTTCTTCTGAAAATTCACCATTGCGGTAAATACGATAACGAGGCAGATCCGTTCGTACGTCCGCATCGGCCATTGCCGGAACGGTCTGACCGGCTTCAAGTACCTCAACTAATGGGCAGGGCTTTGGATTTCGAATACAAAAGAGTAGAAAATCAAAAGCATATTCTTTCGGCAGGGTTACTAAATTAGTTTGAACGTATTTTTCACATAATCCAGACGTTGTCCCTGTCCATTCTTCGTTACGAAAACGAAATCTCTCATCTCCCGGCTTCATGAACAGCACCTCATTTTTATAGTTAAAAATAGCATCTTAAGAACTTTCTTCTAAGTGATCCATTGTTCTTCTGCTTTTTCCTTTTAATTAAACGGAATAAACCACACCTTCATATGGTTCCAGAACTCCTCGGTTCTTTTGTTCCTGATCATTCGATACAACTACTGAGCCTGCCTGAATGGTCTGGATTAACTCCTCGGCTACTCCTGCCTGCTGGTCAGAGAAGTTGCATAGTACGACAAGAGTTTCATTCCCATTCGTTCGTTTATAAGCAAATACCACCGGATCTTCTCTCATCAACAGTTCAAAATTTCCATCCGTAATGATATCTTTCTCTTTTCTCAGCTGGATCAGCCGTTGGTAGAAATAAAAGATCGAGTTTTTATCTTGAAGCGCGGCTTCAGCATTGATTTCTGGATACGCAGGATTAACCTGAAGCCACGGTGTTCCACTGGTAAAACCGGCGTGCTCCTGACTGTTCCATTGCATCGGCGTCCGCGCATTATCTCGACCTTTAACATAAATGGCTTCCATTAGCTCCTCATGTGACCAGCCTTCCGCTTTCTTTTCTTCATACATATTAAGCAGTTCAATATCCTGGTAATCCTCCAGGTTTTCAAAACGGGCGTTGGTCATACCAAGTTCTTCTCCCTGGTAAATATACGGTGTTCCCTGCATCATGTGAAGGCAGATGGCAAGCATTTTAGCCGATTTCTCCCGGTAGGACTCGTCATTTCCAAATCGGGAGACGATCCGCGGCTGATCGTGATTATTCCAGTACAAACTGTTCCAGCCCGTCCCGTGCAGCTTTGTCTGCCATTTTTCAAAGTTTTCCTTGAGTTCTATTAGATTAAGTGGTTTTAAATTCCACTTATCTCCTTCGGAATCCAAGTCCATATGTTCGAAGGTAAAGATCATATTCAATTCTTCATTCTCAGGGTCAGTGTACTGCCTGGCATCCTCCGGTGAAGCTCCAGGCATCTCCCCAACAGTCATGACGTCGTAGTGAGACAGAACTTCATTGTTCATTTCCTGTAAAAATTCATGAATTCTTGGGCCATTCATGAAATAAGGGCTTCCATCGCCATCCAGTCCTTCCGGATAAGAAGGATCTTTCGAGATGAAATTGATAACGTCCATACGGAATCCGTCCATGCCTTTATCCAACCAGAACTTCATCATGTCATAAACCTCTTTACGGAGTTGGGGATTCTCCCAATTTAAGTCGGGCTGCTTTTTAGCAAAAATATGAAGGTAGTACTGCCCAGTCTGTTCATCATACTGCCAGGCCGGGCCGCCAAAGACGGAATTCCAATTCGTAGGGGGATCCCCGTTTTCTTTGCCATCCTTCCATATGTAGTAATCACGGTACGGATTGTCTGTGCTTTTAGAAGATTCCACAAACCAGGGATGCTCATCGGAGGTGTGGTTGACTACCAGATCCATTACAAGCTTCATTCCCCGCTGATGTACTTCATCGAGTAGTTGCTCCAAATCTTCCATCGATCCAAACAGATCATCTACCTGCCGGTAATTGCGTATATCATAGCCGTTATCTTCCTGTGGAGAATCATAGACCGGAGACAGCCAAATTACATCAATACCAAGCTCCTTCAAATAATCGAGTTTCTCTATGATTCCGGGGATATCTCCAATTCCGTCCCCGTTCGTATCATTAAAGCTTTTCGGATAAATTTGATAGACGACGCTTTTCTTCCACCATTCGTGCGTTTGGTTTGTCATATATCTTCACCTGCTTTTCCATAATTTAATAACCTTTTCCCTAACACTACCTATCTGAAAACAACCTCATTCTAACACACCTCAATCCATAATCTTCCACCTCAGGCCATCCAGAAAATGGATGACCTGAGGTGGAAGGTTTTGGATTATTTAATTAAATTTCATTTTTACCTTTTAAATGTGCTGGAGTTTGATAGGATATTAGTAGGCTGGCTTTGAAAGGGAGTTGTTGAGAATGGACATGAAATTTACACAAGAACAGTTTCAGTTACTAATGGAAATGGCTTACATAACCAATCGTACAGTAGGAACTAAAAAGCAAGATCACTTGAGCGATTATGAAGATTTGACGCAATATATTCTCTCTTACGCCAAAGATTTTGAACTTGAAAATCTGGTAAGTTATGATGAAGAATCTAAGAAATACGTACCGACTGAGGATTTTAAAATTCAATTAAATAGAAAAACCAGGACACCTGAAGAAGAAGTTTTTCTTGACCAGCTTGCAAGTAGACTAGGGTCCAGGGATGCACTTGAGGAAGCTGATCGAGAAGATAAATTAGATAAAGTGATTGAGCAAAAAATCCATTACCATAGTGAATACTTAAAAGAATTTAAGACTTTTAAAACTGACAGATTGTATGTGGTAACGAGTGAAGATGTAGATATGGACTAAAAAAAGGAAGAGCTGCAATTTTTGCAGCTCTTCCTTTTTTTCAGGCTCTTAATCCCAGCTTTATACTAACGACTTCAGATCCAAATTTTCAAGAAACTCCCACCTCAGGTCATCCATTTTATGGATGACCTGAGGTGGGAGTTTCTTCCTTTATCTTTTTTTAATCTATTGTGGTTTCATTCTTCTGTTCCGCACCATTCCATCAAGGTTAATGCCATAATTTCTGCTGCTTCAAATACTTTGTCCATCTCAATATACTCATTTGGGTAATGAGCCATTTCCGTTACTCCAGGACCAAAGACTAAAGAAGGCGTTTTTCCCGCTTCCGTTAACAATCCGCCGTCCGTTCCCCATGGGGAGGCCTCAATAACAGGATCAGCGCCCAGTACGTTCCGATACCCAGCTACGAGGGTGTTCATGAACGGGTGCTCTTGATCCATCGCTCCTGGAAGCCAGCGTGCGCCAAACCACTCCAACGTGGTCGGATGTTCTTCAAACCAGGGATCTTTATCTTTCAGTTGCTTCAGCCAGTTTTCCATTTCTGCTTTAGCATTTTCGATCGTTTCTTCTGGAGAAATCCCCATACGTCCTTCTATTTTCACGAGATCGGCCACGGAAGATGGCCAGTCTCCTCCTTCAATTTTCCCTACATTGATCGGAATGGGGATCGGGATGTTTTGGTACAGTGGATCGTTGATCTGATCATTTCGCTGTTTTTCTAACTGACGAATATGATCGATAACCATCATACTTTTTTCAATTGCGCTAACCCCTTGATAGCGCGTCCCTCCATGAGCCGATCGGCCTTTTACATAAATACGAAACCACATGGAGCCTTGCTGCTTGGGAAAAATCTTCATGTTGGTTGGCTCAGGGATAAGAGCCGCCTCGGCTTTATATCCTTTCATTACGGCTGCAAGGGTTCCTGTTCCTCCACTCTCCTCTTCGATAACGCTTTGAAAAATAACGTCTCCCTTAAGTCTGATGCCAAGATTCTTTAATACCTTCAAAGCAAGGAGCATGGAGACATTGCCGCCTTTCATATCCGTAACCCCGCGGCCATACATCCGTCCGTCGATCACCTTACCGCTATAAGGATCATGCTCCCACTGGGTGCGGTCCCCGGCAGGAACCACATCAATATGGCCATTAAAGATAATAGACCGGCCCTCGCCTGTTCCTTGTTGGACCCCTACAACGTTCGGGCTTCCTTTAAAGTTCTCTCTTGAAGAAGCAAAATAAGGATGCTTCCTAACCTCTTCTTCATCCGGATCCCAACGATCGATGGTCATTCCCAGTTCCTTTAACGTTTCGATCACGACAGCTTGTGCTTCGGCTTCATTCCCCTGGGTGCTGTCCGCTTGAACCAGACGCTGAAGAAGTTTCGTGCCTTCTTCTCTATAGCCCTGAAGCCATTCGTGAATATTATCCTTGTTGAGTTCCACTATCCATTCTCCTTTCTCATCACGATAATGTAGTTACTTGATCAGACAGCATTAACTCAGCAGCCGTATGCTTCATTACATCGTCAGCTGTATAAGGAGCCATCACTTCTTTTAACAAAAGTCCTTTCTCCGTGACCTCTATGACAGCCCGGTCGGTGATGATGATGTCCACACATGCTTTAGCTGTTAAAGGGAGCTGGCACTCGGGTACAATTTTTGGTTCTCCATGCTTGTTTACATGGCTCATCAGTACAATGACCTTCTTAGCCTTTTGAGCAAGCTCCATGGCTCCGCCTATCCCCGGCACCCGTTTTCCCGGCACAATCCAGTTAGCCAGATCCCCCTTTTCGCTGACTTCCAGGCCTCCCAAAATAGTAATATCCAGATTTCCTGATCGAATAATGCCAAAGGCAGTCGCGCTGTCAAAATAAGAAGCACCCGGGACGATACTTACCGGAAAACCAGCTGCATTGCAGAGCATTGGATTTTCCTCACCCTCTTCGGGAGATTCTCCCATGCCAAGTACTCCGTTCTCCGCTTGGAACATAACCTGCATATCTGTCGGAATATGATTGGAAACGAGGGAAGGGATACCGATTCCCAAGTTAACGATCATGCCGGGGTCTATTTCCTTAGCCGCCCGCCTGGCCATCCGGTTGCGCAGATCTACTCCCATGCCCATGTCCAGTTCACCCCTTTACTTTGAATAATCATATCAACGAAAATCCCGGGTGTTACCACGCATTCAGGATCTAATTCACCCGCTGGCACAATTTCTTCGACTTCGACAATCGTGTAGTCCCCTGCCATAGCAACAAGAGGGCTCGTATTTCTGGCACTTGTATCGTACACAAGGTTGCCAAAAGTGTCTGCTTTTTTTGCATAGACAATGGAAACTTCAGCTCTGAGTGGTGTTTCCAGAATGCACGTTTTTCCATCGACCGTTACCTTTTGTTTCCCCTCTTCCACCATACTTCCAAGTCCTACATCCACTAAAATCCCTTTCAAACCTACTCCGCCCGCTCGAATTCGCTCAGCGAGTGTACCCTGCGGAGAGAATTCTACCTCTAACTTTCCATCCGTCATCAATTGACCCGCCACAGGATTGGAGCCGATGTGTGAGGCAATGATCTTTTTCGCAAGCCCCCGGCTGACGATACGTCCGATGCCGATATCAGGAAAAGCAGCGTCATTTCCAATCAGTGTCAGATCCTTGATTCCCTTTTCTAAAATGGCATCAATTAGTGTTGGCGGGTTTCCGATCCCTCCAAAGCCTCCGAACATTAGCGTGCTTCCGTCGTGAATATAGGACAGAGCTTCATGTATAGTTCCTACTTTATTTACAGGCTTTTGTTTACTTTTTTGCATCTTCATTCCTCCTATCCAGTCGAATCCATGTATCCCTTCAGCATCAAATCTCGTTGAACTTCGTGAATAGAATCTTGAAGCAGCTTGACTAACGTATCCATTTCCTGCTTATTGATCGTTAATGGAGGAGAGACAATAATGGCATCTCCGTCGCCTCCTTCAATCCCCGCTGAAGCCGGGTAAATCAACAGTCCCTTATCACGAGCTTTTTCAACCAAAAGCCGGGTCAAGTTCAGCTGTTTAGGGAATGGTGTCTTCGTAAACAAATGAGATACAAATTCAATTCCTATCAGCAGCCCTTTCCCGCGAACGTCTCCAACTATCGGAGTTGTAAGTGCCATATTTCTCAGCTGGTTTACTAAATACTCACCGTTTTTAGCGGAACGATCGACCAGCTGGTGTTTTTCGATAAAGGTGAGAACGGCTAGAGCCACTGCCGAAGATTGAGGATTGGCACTATAGGTGTGACCTCCGATAATCGCTTTTGACCCTTTACGAATTGGTTCCAATATCCGGTCATGAATAAGAGCGGCGGCGATTGGTGCATAGCCTGCACTCATTCCTTTTCCAAGTGTAAGAATATCCGGCTTAACTCCATAATGCTCCATTGCGAACATTTTTCCTGTCCGTCCTATGCCTGTCATCACTTCATCAGCAATAAATAATACCTGATGATGATCGCAAATTTCTTTAATCCGTTTGTAGTACTCAGCAGAAGGAACAATGACTCCTCCAGCAGCCCCTATAATGGGTTCCGCTATGAACGCAGCTACCTGTTCAGCACCAGTCCGGCGAATGGCTGCGTCCAGTTCATCCGCACATTTCATTTCATAATCGCTGCAAGACTCCTGAGCGGGCCGCCGGTAGCAGTAAGGCGGCGAAATACCTGGATAATCTTCTAACATGGGGGCAAAACGTTTCCTTCGTTCTGTATGGCCTGACATGGAAAGAGCCCCCATGGTGATCCCGTGGTAACTGGTCCAGCGTGAAATGATTTTATGCTTCCGGTACATCCCTTGCTCCTGCCAATACTGCACAGCAATCTTTAAGGCCGTTTCATTTGCCTCTGACCCGCTATTTACAAAAAAGGAATAATAGGGATCGTCTGCCTCAAAAGCAAGATCATTTAATTTCTCCGCCAGCTTCTCGGCTGGTTGGGAAGTGAACTGAGAACGGTAAACAAAGGAAATTTTCCTTGCCTGTTCCGTCACAGCCTCCACAATTTCAGGAACGGCATGACCGATACTTGCGGTAACGGCTCCAGAGGATCCATCTAAATATTTGTTACCATGTTCGTCATATATGAAGACCCCCTCCCCATAAGCAGCTACCGGATAAACATCATCAAATGACGGTTTAATCAACCATGAATCGTTCATTTTCTGCCTCCTTCCTATTACCACAAATTATTACATCCACTTTTTTGTAAAAGATTCCTATTACATATAGTTTATGTTAATTTACCGATCATTTATATTCGTCTTTATCATGTAATTCACACCTTTTTTATTGTACGCTTTGTATAATAAATAAAAGGAATATCTAACCTTAGAAAAGATGAATGAATGGATCTTTATACAGAGTGGTGAAAGAAGGGGGATATGAACGTGAGTATTACAGTTTACGAAGCTTTACGGCTTCCGGGTCTCTCATCTGCGAGGCTCATCGCAGGACAAGGTGGCACTCACAACTTGATTAAATGGGTGACGACCGTTGAGGTTATTGAAGATATTAGCCGTCTTCAGGAAGGAGAGTTCTTAGTTACAACTGGATATGGATTGGACCAGCATAGTGAACATTTTCAAAAACTATTGGCCATGAAGAAACTATCCGGCGCAGCCATCTACACCGGTTTTTATCTGAAACAGATTCCTCAGGTATTTAAGGATATAGCGAACCAGAATGATTTGCCTTTAATCGAACTTCCTACCGCTCTCAACTTCTCCAGCATTACCAAAAGTATCTTAGAACAGATTCTCAATAAACAGATGGAATTAATCTCGTCTTCTCTGGATTTTCATAAACAATTAACCCAGCTCGTGGTTAAAAATGAAGGAAAACCAAGCATTTCTGATCGCCTTTCTCTCTTAACCGGCACCTCTCTATTTATCATGGATGAGTCAGGGGATCTTTCCTATTCTGTGCAGAAGCATGAATCCATCAGCATCGATGAAACAGAACTCATAGTGCATCAGGATTCTTTACCTTACAAAGACTTATCAGAAAAGTGCCAGTTAGAAAGGAAGCCCCTGGAAATGGAGCTGAATAGATTCAAGGTCCTCTTCTATCCTATTTCAGCTAATGAAAAAAACTACGGCTGCCTGATTGCGATTAAAGAACTCGATGAATGGAGCGAGCTTCATATAAGTACACTCGAGCATGCCGCTGCCGTATTTGCCATTGAATACCTGAAAGAAGAGGCCGTCTTACAAACCCAGAACCGTCTCCGGGGAGAGTTTCTCGAGCAGCTGATCAACAAGAATTTTCAAACTTCGTCGATGGCGTTGGAACGGGGAAAGAAACTGGGATTTGACCTCTCTCTAAGTCAGGCCATCCTCTACGTAAAACTGGAAAACATTCAAGACAGTCGTCACTTTAAGAAAAGCATGGATCTTCTAAACGATCTGGCTCGTACGGAATTGGAAAAGCTCGGCCGCCAGTTTGTAATTAGAGAACGGCTCGAAGGATTAATGATTCTTTTTGAAGTGAAAGAGGGAAGAAATACAAACTGGAAACAGGACAGCCTTAAGACAGCCGGGATCCTGCATCGTTTATGGAAACAAAGATTCCCGCGAGTTCAAGTCACGGTCGGGGTAGGGAGAACATATGCAGAGGTCAGCCGGCTGAATCAGAGTGCGGTAGAAGCTGAATATGCCGCCGACCTCCATACCCTCCTATTTATGGAGAAAAAAATTATCCATTATGACGACCTGGCTGCCTTTCACTTACTGCTACAAATGAAAGAAGCCGGACTAAGCCTCAAGCAATTCTACGAGGAGCAAATGGGAAGCTTATTAAATAAGAGTAAGCAGGGCATTGACCTTATTTATACGCTCGAAGCTTTCTTTAAGCATAACCACCATATTCAGGCGACGGCATCAGAGCTGTTCATCCACCGCCACACCTTGAAATATCGCTTAAATCTTATTGAAAAGCGAAGCGGTTATCATCTGGATTCAGCCGATGACCGGTTAAAGCTTCAGCTGGCGATGGCAGCATATAAGCTGGAGCAGTACTATCAGTAATAATGATAATATAAGCGGCTGCTTCAATAAGGGCTGGGTTCCCATAAAACGGAACCCAGCCCTCTCCTGAAGATATTGTTTATACACTATTGCTCAATCTGATCCACAGCAATAGCGGGAACAGTAATCTCTCCACCCATGGTCGATTCATAGGTTAAGAGACCAAGCGAAACTCCCATAATTGTAATTTTGTCATCTTCTAATATGCGTGAATTAATAATAGCAGAATCATAAGAAACAAAGATGACTTGATCATAATCATCATCAACAGCAATCCTTAATTGTGTTTCTTCTCCTTCTGCTTCAATCACTTGAATAACTCTCCCTGAAAGCTTAACCTTTTCCCCTTCATAATCATCAGGTGTGCGGGCTAATTGTTCAAACGTGGTACCTGTCTCGTATCCTTTCTTAGCTTCTTCCTCCGCCTCTTTCCTTGCTTTCTCTTCTTCAGCTTCCTGCTTCGCTTTTTCTTCTGCGGCTTTCTTTTCAGCTGCTGCTTCTTCAGCTTCTTGCTTTTTCTTCTCTTCAGCTAACTTCTGTTCTTTCTCTTTTTCACTTAGTTTAAACCATGGCTCTGCTTCTGCTAATTTAGCTTCAAGTTCTGAGATAGTTTGATCTTTTTGCTCGACCTCTTCTTCTAGTGAGGCAACTTTATTATTAAGACTTTCACTTTCGGCCGTATTTCCAGAAGCTATTCCAATCATAATAAAAAATACAATAGCACTGCTGCTGATCCACAACCAGACTTTTTTCTTGTTCTTTTTTGTTTCCAACATTCATCCTCCTAAGACTAAAGACTTAACGATTCTATAGTATTATCGGCTAAGATCCGAGGAATTCCATGCATTTAAACACTTATCTTTAATAAAATGATCAGTTAAATCTGAGTGTAAACTCGGTTAAAAACAATTGGAACCACGATGATAAAGGGAGGAGGTTGTTCGGAAATATAAAAAATCTATCATAGTTTATAAAAAAGCAAATAAAAAAAGACTGCCTCCGAAGAGACAGCCTTTGCCACATTACATTAACTTTTCACTTTCTCATTAGACTCTACAAGCTCCGTAATTAATTCCATCACATCGTCTTTCAAGTCCTCACGCTCCAGTGCAATTTCAATGGTCGTTTTGATAAAGCCAAGCTTTTCACCCACATCGTAGCGAGCACCCTCAAAGTCATAAGCAAACACGCGTTGAATCGTATTCAGGTGCTGAATGGCATCCGTTAATTGAACTTCGTCGCCGGCGCCTTTCTCCTGCTTATCCAGATACATCATAATCTCCGGTGTAAGAACGTAGCGACCCATGATCGCAAGGTTAGATGGAGCCTGCCCTTTAGGCGGCTTCTCAACAAAATTTTTCACGCCGTACAAACGGCCATTCTTATTTTCAGGATCAATAATCCCATAACGGTGCGTCTGATCCTCTTCTACCTGCTGTACTCCAATAACAGAAGAGCGCGTTTCTTCGTATTGATCCATCAGCTGCTTCAGTCCCGGTTCTTCCGAGCGGATGATATCATCACCAAGAAGGACAGCGAACGGTTCATCTCCAATAAACTTACGGGCACACCAGACCGCATGTCCAAGGCCTTTAGGCTCTTTTTGACGAATGTAGTGAATATCAACATTGGAGGTTTCGTTCACCTTATCAAGCATTTCAAACTTCTCTTTGCTCATTAAGTTGTCTTCCAGCTCGAAGTTTTTATCGAAATGGTCTTCAATCGCACGCTTCCCTTTACCTGTCACAATAATAATATCCTCAATGCCGGATTTAATTGCTTCTTCCACTATGTATTGAATAGTTGGTTTATCTACAATTGGCAGCATTTCTTTTGGCATGGCTTTTGTTGCAGGGAGGAACCTTGTCCCCAGCCCTGCTGCCGGGATAATCGCTTTTTTTATTTTCCCCATTCCATTCATTCCACCTTTAGCATGAATTTTGTCTAA
Source organism: Halobacillus halophilus DSM 2266 (assembly GCF_000284515.1). Taxonomy (GTDB): domain Bacteria; phylum Bacillota; class Bacilli; order Bacillales; family Halobacillaceae; genus Halobacillus; species Halobacillus halophilus. The sequence continues at coordinate 3,137,394 of NC_017668.1, forward strand.
CTTTAGTATAATTTAAAAGGTAGATTATAACAAACTGAATTTTTTATGGTAAAAAAGAATCAAAATACAATCGTTTTATTTTCATGTACAATGACCCGGTCTTCGATATCCCACTTAACCGCTCGGGTTAGCACACTTCGCTCAATTAAGCGCCCTTTTTTCTTTAAATCCCGCACGCCGTTCCGGTGATCGACCCGAATCACATCCTGTTCTATAATCGGACCTTCATCCAGATCATCGGTGACATAATGAGAAGTGGCTCCGATCAGCTTAACGCCGCGCTCATAAGCACGCTTGTGCGGGCTTGCTCCGATAAACGCCGGCAGGAACGAGTGGTGAATATTGATAATCTTGGATGGATGCGCCGCCACGAAATCCGGCGTCAAAATTTGCATATAACGAGCGAGAACAATCACGTCCACCTCATACTCTTCCAAAAGTTTCAGCTGCTGAGCTTCGACTTCTTTTCGTATATCTTTATTTGCTGGAATATAGTAAAACGGAATCCCAAATGACTCCACAATTTCCCTTCCCGTTTCGTGGTTACTGATCACAAGAGCAATGTCAGTCATCAAATCGCCGCTCTCCCATTGGTAAAGAAGCTCCCTAAGACAATGAACTTCTTTAGAAGCAAAAATCGCTGTTTTCTTTAAGTTGGATAGAAAAGTAAGCTTCCACTTCATTGAAAATTTCTCGCCAATATCGTTGAAAGCTTCCCTGATTTCCGATTCCTTTTCTTTCATGCCAGGGGCTTCAAATACGATCCGCAGGAAAAAAGTACCCTCGCTCGGGTCTGTCGTATATTGACTGGATTCCACAATATTCGCTCCCTGCTCGAACAAAAATGTAGATATGGCTGAAACGATGCCCGGCTGGTCGCTGCAGCTGACCAATAGCCGTGCTTTGTTTTGATTATTAGTTAAGTATTGCTGTATTTGTTCGTTGTTGTATGAAGACATAGACTACCTCACCTTTTATTCATTGTTTCCTTCATTATAGAGGAGGGTGATTCGATTGAAAAGGTAAGCCTTATTTTTTCAACCAGAACCTTTTTAACACATTTCCATCCTCTTCTATGTAGTCTTCATCAGCATTTCCACCGTTGTTAAGAATGGTTTTAAAAGAGGCTGTATTCCATTCATCACATACAACAAGTGCTTCGTTTATTCCCAAGCCCTTCGCTTTCTCAAGAGACAATGCCAGAAGCTTACTCGCGTATCCTTTTCTTCTTTCGGAAGGCCGGATGCCATACCCAATATGACCGCCGTTGTTCCGAAGCAATTCCGTTAGATCGTGACGAATATTGACCACTCCAAGGATTCTATTCTCAGAGTTAAGCAGCCAGTAGGTTGAAGTTGGTACCCATCCTTCCCGAAGTTTTACTCCATTCTCCTGATCGATTAAATATTGTACCATTTCTCCGAAGGGCGCCGGATCCTTTTGAATGACCCAGGGCACCATTTTTTCACCGCTTTCCAGCCATTCGTTATAGAAAGATAGGTACTCCTTTTCTAACTTTACCGTAGGTTTGACTAAATACAATTCCTCATTCATCTAATCTTTACCCCCTTTCCATAGTATTGGTTCTTTCAGAAAAGCTCCCGTTTGTTGAAGACTCAGTTTCGAGATATTTGTTGAGCGGAAGGTCCTGCGGGGGACGATTTCGCTTTCCGCGGGCATGAGGTGAGCTTCCTCGGGCTTAACAGCCCTGCGGGATCTCACCGATCATGTTCATCCCGCAGGAGTCTACATCGTCCCCCTCCGGACCTGGCCGAATCAGAAACTCGAAACCACTAAATCCCCTGTCTGCTTGGTGAGAATAAGCATGGGATAAGGAGTGTATTTTCATGCTAGAACGATGTAAAAAAGCTTGTCATAGAAGCAATTAAGACCTATTTAGAAGGAGAGCATTCACTTTTATGGAAGGGTCCGTTATTCTCACTCAGCTGGGTTGGTGGGGAAATGGCGCATATCCGTCAAGCTAGTAAGTGAATAATTCTAGATAAGCAGTGGTCCAATCCTTCAATTACACATATTTCCAATCAAGGTTATATTGACTCCTAAAGGAGTCAGTAATAAAAAGAAGGGAATCTTTTATTTATAAGTTAATCCTAAAACATCGAACGGACTTTCATGTTTTTCTTTGTGGTCTTTCCTGCCGTGTCGCCTAGCGTTTTCGAAGATAGCTTCTAATATCTTTACGACACTCTTCGAATCAGATTTTATTGGAGACACTAGATATGGCAAAGCCTGTTTCACGATATCCATGCACTTATATTCACTTGCTTCTATTCGGTGTTTCCAATATAAATAGTGACGACACTGGAAAGTCACCATGGAAGAGAGAAGAATCTCAATTAACGTTCCATATAAATGACATTCCAATCGATCTTGATTTATTTTTCGGACATCATCCATTTCAAATAGGGATTTCCAAGCTTTAAATAAGATCTCTACCTGCCACCTTATGGAATACAAAGGGTAAAGGTCTTGAGCGGCCAAATCTTCCTGTGTTACATTGGTCACAAGGATTTGAATTTGAGTTCTTTGATTGGCAGAAAGGGTCTGGTGACCTTTCTGCCTTTTTAAATGTAACGCTCTTTCCCGTTGCTTTTGTTGTTGAAGCGTAAGCTTCTGAGCTACAATGCGAGCCACATAGGAACTTCGTGAATCTCCTCCCACTTTTATGAATCCATAATCAATGGTTTCTCCCGAAACCTTATGTTTCAGATCTTCCTCAGGCTTAATTTGTATCCAACCTTCTTTCGAACTCCCGGTCCAAAACTTGGTTTGGCTCGGCACTCTGCTAATGAAAAATGCCCCTTTACTCTCCATCTCCTTTATTAATCTTGCCGAATAATAACCTAAATCCCGTAACAGTAGATCCCCTGGTTCCAATGACTCCATCTGATCACGTGCGGCATCTTTATCACTTTTAGCTTCTGCTTGAATCTTATGGTAGAGTAACTTGCCCCTGAGCCATTCATATTCTAGTTGTACTTTAACTCCATGCCCCTGTACTCCTGGATAATCGGAGTAAGAGCTGGGCAGACGAAAAGATGTCGCATCCATAATTCTAAGGCGCGAGAATAATGAATGATGTTCCAAAACCGACGAAGTTATTTCCTGCTTATCGGCTAATTGCTTATATACTTGTTTTAGAAAGGAAACCGCTTTATCGTTAAAACGTTCATGCAAAGCTTGTTTAGAGATAAAAGTATGGAATTCGTAGGAGATTTGGCTACATAAGTTAGGTAAGGTGTTTTTGCCCACGGAATCTTTTAAGAGGGTGCATAAACTTAAGAATGCTTCTGGTTTAAGTTTACTGGTCCGTTTCAAAAATCCCGTTTCTTTAGCTGTTTGTCGTAGAGAATGATCTCCTAAAGTTTCTGTAATAGCTTGAGCCATAGACCGAAGGTGTTTACTAAGATCCATAAAATTATCCTCCTTTAGAAATTTCATCTAAAAGAGTAACGTTTATAAGGGAGTTACGAAATTATAGAGCTTAGCTTGACGGGTATGGGGAAATGGCGAGACTCCCATGGGAGAAGGAACTAGGTGAGATCCCGCAGGGAGTGAAACGAGCGAGGAAGCTCACCGTTCCCCCATAGGAAAGCGAGTTATTTCCCCACCAGCCCTTTTCCATAACAACATAACGGATCCAAATTATCTCGAAACTGAGTCTTCCACAATCCGGCCCTTTAGCTTAATAAGTTTGTGAATGATTAATAACCTTTCTTCTTTACAAGAATGCAGCTACTAAGATTGTTAAAATGATCAGGGGCAAAAGGACAAAAACCCCTATCAGCACTTTAAGGTTCTCTGGATTGCTTGAAAACAGAGAGCTGCGAAAGCCATATAACATAAGAATCAGGAAGCTGATCGATATAATCGTTATAGCCAGATACACAAAACCACTCCTCTTAGAAGAAGCCAACCATCAAGTGTAGACAGGAGTCTGCTCACTCACAAAACAAGAGCTAGTCGACCCGCTTCGCTCCATAATATTTCGGTCCCCAGTATTCGTTCGACTTCAGATTCGTCACTTCCACGCCTTCAGCTAAGGTTACATGAACGATTTGATGATTGCCGATATAGAAGGCTGGATTCAGGTAATCGTCCTTTAAAAATACAAGGTCGCCAGGCTGGAGATCATCTTTTTCTACAGATTCACCAACCTCCCATTGTTCTTCTGCACGACGGGGGAACGACATACCTACCTTCTCCATAACATATTCGACGAATCCTGCGGTATCAAATCCGGCGGGTGTGGTTCCATCTTTTTGATAAGGTACTTCTCCAATATATTTAGTGGCTTCTGAGACTATAGGATCTTCCCTGGGAATCGTCAGATCTTCAAATCGTTTTACTCCGGTGAATTTTTCCTGCCAGTATTCTCCACTTAGATAAGAGATTGTGACTTCCTGGGTCCTTGAGGCATGGAGAAATCGCCCCCCTCCAATGTAGATACCATTATGAGAAATTCCGTCCCGGTACGTGTCGCTGAAAAAGATAACATCACCCGGTTGGATGTTATCTACATCTATCTTTTCCCCCACCTGCCACTGCTGGTCAGTAGAACGAGGGAGGTAAATCCCTTTCGCTTCCTCAAATACATACTGAATGAGCCCGGAACAATCGAATGCTTCTGGCGTTTCCCCACCAAAAAGATAAGGCACTCCCAGATACTGAAGAGCTGTTTGCACCAGATCTTCCTCTCTTGCAATCTCCGGAGCATCCGTTATTCTTCTAGCCATCTCGAAGTTTCCACTCCAGTAGCTGTCACCCTCAAAAGATGTCACTTCCACTCCATCCGAGACGGTTGGGTGAATGATCTGGTCTTTTCCCATATAGATCGCCGCATGGGTCAGGCCTTCATCGTCTTTACTGAAAAAGAGTACGTCACCTTCCTGCAAAGCATCGCGCTCTACCTGCTCCCCCATATTCTTCTGCTGCTCCAGCGTTCGCGGGAGTTCGAACTCTAGGACTTGCTGGAATATATATTGAATAAATCCAGAACTGTCGAACCCTTGCTTTGGAGAAGCACCTCCCTGCTCGTAATCGACGCCTATATAGATTTCCGCTTCTTCTACAAGCGGATGCTTTTCACGATCATCTTTGGAAAACTGCCATACAACCAAACTAATAACCATGAGTGTGATGGCTGTCATCCATTTACCACGATGCTTGCGCAATGATTGGCCTCCTTTACATATAAGGCTGGTGTATTGATGCAAATTTTACCAAAGATTGCTGGGAAAGTTTACTGATCTGTCCGGTCAATACTCTCGGTAGCTTGTTAGAGATATATAAATGGGAAAATAGAAAGAGTCTCTTCTACCATTTCAGATAAATGAGATGGTAGATTAAATCCGTCTGATCTTTTTCCAACAAGGTATCCACACTGCTAGAACTAACTGACCAATATACCAAAAAAAGACCGTCTCCCCGAGACAGTCTTTTTCCCTCTTTATTTATAAAGCTTTAACCAGTCCCCCATCAATTACAAGCGATTGACCGGTCAAATACGTATTTGCACCCGAGGCCAGAAAGACCACCGCTTTCGCAAATTCTTCTGGCTCTCCGTAACGTCCGATCGGAATGTTCTGCTCAGCTTTCTCACGTACTTCTTCCGCAGAAATCCCTGCCTGATCCGCGCGTTTTTGGTCCAATGAAGCGACGCGATCAGTAGCTATCCGGCCAGGGCCTACCGTATTAATTAAAATATTATCAGGGGCGAGTTCCTGAGATAGACTTTTAGAAAGACCAACGATTCCAGCCCGGAAAGTGTTCGATAAAATCAAATTATCCAACGTCTGCTTAATCGATGAAGAAGCGATGTTCAGTATCTTTCCGCTCTTCTGCTCTTTCATGGAAGGAAGCACTTCACGGATCGTCCTGGTAAAACTGAGCAGATTGAGTTCAAACGCCTGTTGCCAATCTTCGTCGGAGAAGTCATCAAATGTTCCGGCCGGTGGACCGCCTGCATTGTTAATTAATACATCTACGGTTCCGTGCAGTTCGACGGCTTTTTGAACAAGCTGTTCGATCTGTGTTTTATTGGTCACGTCACAAACTTGATATTCTACATTCGGATTGCCGCTAACTTCTTTAATTTCAGCTTTTGCCTTTTCCAGTTCTGCCTCGCTGCGGCTTGATATCAGCACCTTTGCCCCTTCTTTCGCAAATTCAGTACTGATCGCTTTTCCTAATCCCTTACTTGAAGCAAGTACGATAACCGATTTATCTTTTAAGTGGAGATCCATCTGTTTCATCCTTTCTCGTTATCTTTTAAGTCTTTCACTGAATTTCGCAGAGTCGTAAATCCATCAATCTGACATTCAATTACATCCCCATCTCTAATCACTACAGCCCCCGGTGTGCCGGTTGAGATAATATCACCAGGCAGCAAAGTCATCACCTTGGAATGAAACGATACGAGATAATCAGGGTCAAACGTCATATTATTGACTTCGTTCGTACGGTGGGACCGGCCGTTAATGACCGTCGTCACGTTCAACTTCCTTACGTCTTCGATTTCCTCAGGAGTAATAAGCTCAGGACCGAAGCTGAAAAAAGTATCGAAGCTCTTCGATCGGGTTAGATACCTGGGATTTTGTTTTAAAATATCTTCAGCAGTCATATCAATAACGGTGGTATATCCTGCGATCACCTGATCTGCTTCTTCTTCTGGAACATCTTTGCAGGTTTGTCCAATTACGATACCTAATTCCGCTTCTCCAGTCGTTCGTTCCGATTGGGTGGGAATACAAATAAGGCCTTCGTGGCCGATAATGGTCGTGTCCGGCTTCATAAAACTGGCGGGTTCTTTCTGAGGCGCCTGCTCCTCAAGATCCGACGCATGGTCCACATAGTTCAATCCGATTCCCCAAATCTTTCTGGGGCGGCGGTAAAGAGGACCTACGTTATATTTCTCTTCTATGGCTAGCGACTCTTGCTCCTGTTTTGGAAGCTTATCCCACCAGTTTTTAAATCGTTCAAAGCTCTCGGACTGGAGAAGTTCAAATAGATCCGTCGGCCACGCCTTATCCATCTTCTCATTTATTGCCTGAACAGTTACAACATTTCTTGCTCCATCAAGCACGGCTGCTGTTTCTATTCCCTCTTGTTCTATTGTTAAAAAACGCATACCCTTCCCCCTTTCATTATAGTGCGGATCGTTCCTGCTGAATTTCATTTGTTTTTCTAAAATTCACTGCAAGTACCAGGGCAAAGACGGCCAGACCAATTACGTCAGTAATAAACCCGGGATAAATCAAGAGCATAGCCCCAGCTCCGGACAGCGCCCGCATCCATCCAGGCACACTTTTCTTCAAATACCCTTCGGCCATAATCGATAACAAGAACACACCAATCAGCGATGTTACTGTAATCACTAAGATGTTCAGAATGGTGGCATCGAGCATAAGCATTTCGTGGGAGAATACGAACATGAATGGTACGATAAATCCAGCAATCGCAAGTTTCATGGCCTGGAAACCAGTCTTGTTCGGGTTCCCTCCGGCAACACCAGCTCCGGCAAAGGCGGCCAGTGCAACGGGCGGTGTGATGTTCGCAAAAATACCAAAGTAAAAGACAAACATGTGTGCTACAAAAGTAGCCGTTTCCGTGGAGCCAGCAATTTCTCGGTACAGAGGAAGCTGCAGCAGAATAGGTGCGGCCATCGTACTCGTAATAATATAGGTCGGGATACTAGGCAGTCCCATTCCTAAAATGATCGATGTGATCATAGTCAGCACAAGTGTAATCAGCAATTGAATCAGAGGGCTGTTCACGGTGCTTCCGATATTGACAATACTATTGGCAATTTCCAGAGCCACCCCGGTTAAGGATGCGATTCCTACTACAATTCCTACAGCTCCGCAGGCAATGGCTACTGGAACAGTCGTCCGTGCTCCGTCTTCCAGAGCTTGCAGACAATCCTTAACTCCTACTTCTTCACCCTCAATTTTCAGTCGTTTTCTCCACACATTAATGAGAAGCGGTACAACTAGAATAATGAGTAGTTCCCACCAGTCACTTCTAACGTTCGGAAGCGAGCTGCCGGTAAGAATCGCAGATAATTGCGGCTGAAAAATAAGGAAGAGAGAAATAGCCGTAATAATTGGAAGCATCCGCTTGGACCCTGCTATTACCACGGTCGCAATAATAGACCAGAAAGCCGCATAAAAAGGTGTTTTACCTGAGAAAAGTAAATAAAGCAGTGTAAGCATCGGAATGATTAAGTGTCCGCGTTCGACAATCACGCCTTTTAAGGAAGGCAGTTCACTTTTAGGCAATCCTTTCAAACCACGTTTCGCTGCACGAAAGTGAACCTGCAGAAGAATTCCAATATAAAACAGAAGCGCAGGTATTATTCCTGCTAGAATAATTTTTGTGTAAGCTACATTCAAGTTCTCAGCCATGATAAAGGCTGCGGCTCCCATAATAGGTGGCAGAATCTGACCTCCGACACTCGCTGCCGATTCGACAGCGCCCGCAAAGTTTTTATTGTAGCCGATTTTTTTCATTAAAGGGATGGTAAAGGTTCCTGTGGTAACCACGTTCGCAATCGCCGATCCATTGATGGAACCTAAGAAGCCGCTGGCAATTACAGCTACTTTGGCCGGGCCGCCTTTCGTGTGACCTGCGACGGCTAATGCAAGGTCATTAAATAATTTGCCCATGCCGGATCGGCCCAGGAAGGCACCAAATAAAATAAATAGAATGATATAGCTGGCGGATACTCCAATGGCTGTACCGAGTACGCCTTCTGTTATAAACACAAGCTGAGAAATAATCTGTTTCCCTACTCCAGTGATCGTGTTCATATTGAGGACAGGATAAACCGACAGCTTCACGTAAAATCCGTATATAAGGAATCCAAGTCCTAATAAAGAGAGTCCCCAGCCAGTTACTCTTCGGGTAATATCAAACAGCAGCACGATAACCAGAATACCGACATAAAAGTCCAGGTCGTTAATTTGACCGCCGGACTGGATGATCCGCTCGGCAGTAACAAACATATATATCGCTACAAACAGCGAAAGAGCGGCCGTTATGTAGTCGTAAAAAGGGATTCCTTTTCCCCCTTTTTTCCTTACAAAAGGATAGAGTAAAAATCCAAGGGTCATTAATGTGTATAAGTGGATACTCCGTTGTTTAATATCTACCAGCGATCCGGCGTAAGAGGTATATAAATGAAACAAAGATAAAGCAATCGCAAGGACGGATATAGTCAGGGCTACTGGTTTGGCCAAGTTTTCCCGGGTGGTACTTTCGCGGTCATAGTCTTCTGCCTGTTTTGCTTTTTTCTTCATTTTTCCCTCACCTCAGCTTTACTGAAATATAAGTATTGATACCATTCCATATAGAGGAACGGACGACCTTGATTCGATAGGAATGATTCTTCTTAAGGTCCAGGTGGTGACGCTCATATATCACACGGTGGTTCGTCTCCCTTCCTGTCCGTAAGGCTAGTTCTTTCCCAATCGTTTGAGTGATGCCTGTCATATAGACCCATCCATCTTTTAGGAAGGTGTCTTCACCCGCATCATTTGGCACTCCCGCTCCAAAGGTCTTAAAACGGGTTGCTGTTAGTTCAATCACCCCGTCTTCAAGCGCAAACATTTCTTCCCAGTCTTCTTTTTCCACCGAATGTGTCCACCGGATGGAGAATTCCGCACCTTCCTTGTACAGGAACGCACTTTCAGTTTCATCTTCCGCTACAATCAGAAGGAGTGGAATTTTGACAACTGCGAGGAGAATGCCCAGGCAAAGAGTGACAGCGGCGATCATTACTACTTTCCATTTCATCGTATAAAAAAGGGCACCGGAGCGATGCCCTATGACCCTTACTCTAAAATGCCCTGTTCTTCATAGAATTTCTTAGCTCCCGGGTGAAGAGGGGCCACTAAATCCTTAGCAATTTCATCACGGCCTAGCTGTTTCAATGCCCCTACCGAAACGCCTTCTGTACCCAAGTATTCGTAGTAACGCTTCGTCAGGTCATAGACCACGTCTTCACTTAAGTCTGGAGAAACAATAATCATATTCTGAATCCCTACCGTTTCAACTGGATTCTCTAATTTATATTTTGCTTCATTTCCAGCTTCAATTTTATTGGCTTTGTAGAAAGGATATTTATCCATCAGCTTCTTAGCCGTTTCTCCTTTAATTTCTACAAAATTAATGTCCGTTTGCTGCTGTAAATCTGTAATATTGCTGTTCGGTACTCCTGAGGTAAAGAAAGCCGCATCCAGGTTTCCATTTTTCATTTCCTGTACACTATCTGCATAACCTGTATGGGTTACCTTGGAGAAGTCATCATAAGTCAGTCCAACCGCTTCCAGAACTTTCTTCGCGCTCTGCTCTACCCCAGAACCGACTTTTCCAACGCCTACTTTTTTACCTTTCAAATCTTCTATGGATTGGATGCCGCTGTCTTTCAGAGCAACTACCTGCACCACATTCTGGTACATGCCGGCCATGGCTTGAACATCAACTGAATTCCCTTCAAATTGTCCATTGCCTTCGATAGCATCATACCCGACGTCACTCATAATGATAGCCATCTGATTTAATTGATCCTGGATGTTCTGGATATTCGCTACAGAAGCTCCAGTCGATTCGACGGTTACATTATCAATACTGTCACTTTCTTCAAAAACCGGCTTTAAGGCTCCGCCGATTGGGTAGTAAGTTCCTGATGTTCCTCCTGTTCCAAGTACAATAGATTTCGAATCCGATCCGCCTGATCCAGACGCTCCTTCTGAGCCTCCGTCTCCTCCACAGGCAGCTAATACCATCACAGAAGCAAGCGCTATTAAAAATACTAATTTTTTCAACATCGTTCATCCCCCATTTCTGAATTTCAATTTCTAAAACTAATGGTAACGCTTTCATATTATTTTTAGAATATTATGAACATATTGGACATTTTGGTCTTTTTGGTCACGTAGTACACAAAAGTAAAAGAGCAGTTAAACATTATTGTTGATTTTCATAGAAGACTTAATAAACTATAGGGCCGGATTGTGTAAGACTCCGTTTCGAGATAATCTGGGCCCATTGCCAAAAATTTGATGAGGGAGGCTGCGGAAACAACTCGCTTTCCTGCGGGGGAACTGGCAAGCCTCCTCAGTCGTTAACACTCCCTGTGGGGTCTTTCCTAGCTCCTTCTCCCGCGGGAGTCTCGTCGTTTTCCTTCGCCCCCCTATGGTCGAGGAGTGAACGGACCCTTCTATAGGAATATTCAGCATCCTGAATCAGCCTTTAATGCTTCTATAGCAAGGATTATCCAACGTACACGCTCACTGTTATAGGTTTATCCCCACTATAAATTAGGCGTTTCAAACATGATTTCGAGCTCTCTGTATCGCGAGGTCCGGAGGGGGACGATGAAGACTCCTGCGGGATGAACATGATCGGTGAGATCCCGCAGGGCTGTTAAGCCCGAGGAAGCTCAGCACATGCCCGCGGAAAGCGAAATCGTCCCCAGCAGGACCTAATTCTCACAAAAGTCTCGAAACTTAGTCTTAAACAAACGGGAGCTTTACTGTAAGATCAACTTGGGGATCTAACAAAGAGAAAATAAAAAAGACCTTTTGCCTGATCTGCAAAAGGTCTTACACTTTCATATGATAGCGATTTACGGGGCGGCCCACTCCTCCATACTGAATGTCGATATCCACCTCGCCGATTTTTTGGAGGTATTCTAAGTACCTGCGTGCTGTTACCCGGGCCATTCCCACACCGTCTGCTACCTGTTCAGCGGATAAAGCATCAGAGTTTCGGCTGAGAAAAGTAGTAATTTGCTCCAGAGTCTGTTGATTTAATCCTTTAGGTAATTCTTTGACATCATGATCAAGCTTACTTCCAACCAGCCCATCGATCTGCTGCTGTTGTAAAGCTCCCTCACCCCTTATTTCCGAACGGAAATCCCGGTAGTTTGTGAGCGCTTGCTGCAGACGCTCAAATTTAAAAGGTTTAATCAGATAATCGATGGCACCGTGCCTGAACATGGAGCGAATGGTATCTTTATCGTTGGCTGCTGTAATTACAATGACATCAACATCAAACGCATGCTTTCGTATTTCTTTAAGTGCTTCCACACCATCCTGTCCCGGCATAAAAATATCCAGAACGATCAGATGGGGAGAAAGCTCTTTGGCCATTCTCACTCCTTCTCTCCCATCCGAAGCGACATCAACGACTTGAAACGGAGATACCCGTTCAATGAATTGCCGATTCACTTCCTGGACCATGGGGTCGTCTTCAATTAACAACACTTCAATAACCTGTTGCCTGCTCATAGGAATCCTCCTCAAGTATCATAGGAAACGTAATTAATATGCTCATGCCCTCTCCCTTTCGAGAAAAAACTTCGATCTCTCCCAGTCCTTTATCCACGATATTGTTCACTAAATAAAGCCCGATCCCTGAGCCCTTCTGTCCTTTTGTTGTAAAACCTTTATCAAAGATAGCTGTTTGTTGTTCACTGGAAATCCCCTTGCCATTGTCCTCCACACTGATGGAACAGCTATGTTCATTTTGCGAGATAGAAACATCGATCCACTTTTCTTCGCGTTCCATTTCCTCAAAGGCGTGAAAAGCATTTTCGATAAGATTGCCTAATATAAGAACAAAATCATGCTGATCAAGTAAAGGCGGATAACGATGCATTTCACTTTGGCTATCAATCACCACTTCAATTCCCAGTTCTTTACCGCGGCTTACTTTACTGAGCAATAGACCGGATAAACTATAATCCTTCAAATTTTTCACTAAAAAGTTAGATAGGCGCTCCTGTTTTTCTGAAGTTTCAAATACAAAATCCAGTGCCTTATCCTTCTGATCTAGTTGAATGAGACCCGCAATGGTATGCAGCTTGTTTAAGTGCTCATGATTCTGAACACGTAAAGCATCCACAAAGGCTTTCACGCCTGTTAGTTCTTCGGCGAGTCGGGTAACATCCGTCCGGTCCTGGAAAATCACTACCGCACCGATTGTCTCCTCTTCTACTCTTATCGGAACGCGTGTGCTCATCACTAAAGTGCTCCCCAGCCGAAGCTCTTCATTATAAACACCCTGTCCCGAAGAGAGTACGTCCCCAAGCCTGATGTCCGGCATAACCTGTTCGATCCTTTGCTTTCTCTGATCTCCTTTAATACCGAGAATCTTTTTAGCTTTATCGTTCATAATTGTAATTTTTCCTTCATTATCAATTGCTACAATACCTTCATTCATAGCCTGGAAGGTGGCCGTCCGCTCCACGAGCAGCTGAACCACTTCGTGAGGTTCCAAATGAAACGTCTGTTCTTTTAAATGCCTCGCCAGCAGCCAGGAACCCGTAATTCCGAAAAGTCCTGTTAATAAAAGAACCAGCAGGATTTCGCTTTTCATTGCAAACAGAATTTCCTGCAACGATGGCAGTAGATTTCCGACAATCACGACACCGATCTGCTCGTGATCTTCATTCATCACGGGTACAAACCCCCGTACAGCTACTCCCATCACCCCCTCGGCCTTGGAAGTATAACTGTGTTCCCCAAAAGCCGGCCCTTCATCCTTGCCCGAAGATAAAGTGCCGAGCTTCTCTTCCACCGGATGAGAATATCGAATTCGATTCATATTCAGGACTACGATATAGTCCGAGCTGTTAATTGTACGAATCCGCTCCACTACAGGATTGATTTTCTTCCAACCCTCTGATTCGGTTAACCCTTCTTTAAGAGCTGGTAGATTTGCAATAGTCCTTCCGGTGACGAGGGCATGTTCTCCAAGTGATTCTTCTTTGGATTCAATTGAATTTCCTATTATGATAATACCGCCTATCAAAACGGTAAAGGCTACAATTCCAAATGATAGAATAGTAATCTTCCAGCGGATGGGCATCCGTTTAAGTGACATGACCGATCTTCCTCCCTCGTCTATTATTAATAGTGTATCACTTTAAAGCAGGCCTATGTTACACTATTGGAAACGATTACAAGGAGTAGTCCCTTTGAAAACGGTCGCAGCCATTTGTCTATTTATTTTCACAGGAATCGTGACAGCTTTTGTATTCGGATTTGATTTAAATGAATCCCAGGATTCCTTGCAGTACGATGATGAACAGGAAGGAATTGAAGATAAGGTCGTAATTAAATTCAGTCACGTCGTTGCCGAAAACACCCCAAAAGGCAGGGCCGTCCGGCAATTCGCTTCCCTCGTTCATGAGCGGACAGACGGGGAAATTAAAGTGGAGATTTATCCGAATGGAACCCTTTATAACGATCAAAATGAGTATGACGCATTAATAAACGGCCATATTCAAATGATCGCGCCGGCTACATCCAAGCTTACCGAGCGGTTCCCAAAATGGCAGGTCCTGGATCTCCCATTTGCCTTCCCCACCTATCAAGCAGTGGAGGAAGCTTACGAGGGGACGATTGGTCAGACACTGATTGATCAATTGGGCCCTAAGGTAAAAGGAATAACCTTTTGGTACAACGGCTATAAGCAGGTGACCAGCAGCGAAGAACCTATGATCTTACCTTCTGATTTCAATCAAACTCACTTGAGAATCATGCCTAGTCCTGTTATTGAGTCCCAGTTCCATGCACTTGGAGCAAGTACCAGCCAGATGCCGTTCAATAAAACGTACAGTAATTTGGAAGTCGATTTTATTAATGGCCAGGAGAACACTTTATCAAACATTTACTCTAAGAATCTATACAAAGAACAAGACTACTTAACGATCAGTAATCACGGCTATCTGGGTTATGCTGTCCTTATGAATGATGAGTTTTGGAGTGAACTTTCTAACGAACATCAGGCTATAATTTCACAGTCCATAGAAGAAACGACCGATTGGATTAAACGGCATTCCATAGAAATTAACGATGCACACCTCCGTCAGATTAAACGGGACGACTCTCTGGAAGTGTATTATTTAACAAAAGAACAACGTGCCTTGTGGAAAGAAGCTGTTCAACCCGTATATCAGGTAACGGAGCCTATTGCCGGGGAACTTCTAATGGAAGAAGTTTATCGTTTACAAGAAAAATATCAATAGGAACACTGGAGGAATCAATATGAACACATTATTTGTTGCCGGTCATTCCAAACTACCTACCGGAATGGCCGCAAACCACATATCCGAATCTTTAACCCTTACCTTGGAAGTTGACAAAAAATATGGTGTCATAGTGGATGCTTCCTGTACTCTCGCCACAGATCATGGAAGAGAATTTATCAAATCCTTATTAAAAGGCTACAGTTTAAAAGAAGGTACGGACGAACCGGTGGCGCGTCTTAAAGAAGGCTATCTCGGCAAAGCCGGAAATGCTCTGGAAGCTGCTTTAAAAGATTCATACAAACAATATCAACTTCACCAGTAAAAGCCACCACAGGTGGCTTTTTTCTTTCCTTCTTTACAACCAACATGGATTGCGGAATTTAGAAAAAGTTCAGTTAAACGTTATTGTGAATTCATCAAAGGCTTATTAAGCAATAGGGCCGTTATCTGTAAGACTCAGTTTCGAGATATTTTGTAGAGAAAGGGTCTCCAGGGAACGGCTCGCTTTCCGCGGGCATATGGTGAGCTTCCTCAGGCTTCGCCTTCCGGGATCTCACCGATCATGTGCATCCCGCAGGAGTCTTCACCGTTCCCTTCCGCCCCTTTGCGATTATTAAACGCTCAAAATCCTCTACGTATATACCTCCATATGAGGAAAAATGACCTGTGATTAACGTTAATTCCGAGTCTGTCTAGGGGGATAAACGCCGCTATAGAAGCATTTAGGACGATTTCAGGTTTCCCGTTTTTCCTATTAGCAGGGGTCCGTTCACAAGAAATCGCAGGGCTGGTGGGGAAATGAGGAGACTCCCGCGGGAGAAGGAGCTAGGCGAGACCCCACAAGGAGTGATAACGACTGAGGAGGCTTGCCAGTTCCCCCGCAGGAAAGCGACTTATTTCCCCACCAGCCCTCCTCCTTTTAACGTCACGGACCCATTTATCTCGAAACTGAGTCTTAAACAAACAGGAGCTTTTCTGAAATAACAACACGGAGGTTTAATAAAAAAAATAATTCATAAAGAGGAAAAATGTAGTAATCTAAGAGTAAGATATAGTAAAGAGAAAGGGGATAACGATGTATAAAGGACCTATCTGGCGCAAGATCTCAAGAGCCGCAAGCCTGATTATGAATAACCAGAAAGAAATTTATTTCATATTGGTTACCCTCGGCATTATCGGTTCTATAGCCTACGGAGCATTCTTCTATTATGAAATCTTAGACAGTGCCTACGCAGCAAGCCCGAAAACCTTTATTGACTATCTCATCCGCCCTTCCCTCCTGGCTCTTTTTGTGGTTGCTATTCTCATTATGTTTACCGTTTTCTTTGCCAGAGTCTTATCCTTATCTGCTTTGAAGAGCTTAACCGTATTTAAACTGGGGGTGGAATTTGGGGAATGGGAAGAAAAAGAACGAGCGATCGCCAGTAACTTCCGATTCACTTCTTCAGTTTTAAAAAACCATGAGGATACGCTCATCAAGTTAGTCAGAGAAAAGAGAACGGCCCTTCCGGATATTGTTGACTATTTGGTTGCTGAATTTAATAAATTGATTAAAGCGACCAAGAATGACATTAAAATAGAAATTGACATCGTCTCTTACTCTCAGTTGGAGAATTTTGAACAGAATGTATATGAAGAAATTATCTCTGATCCCTACAGCACGACAAGATACTACAACTCTGTTTTTGGACCTTACAACCTTTTACTCGGTGTAGTTGAAAGACCGAACAAAGAAGATACTGTTATTGTGAGAATGAGAAAAGAGAGCTCATACGTGATGGACGAATATGACCGTGAAACACTGGAAAGTCTGCTTGCCTATGCTGTTAACCTGAAAGAAACCTTAGAACTAAGGAAAACGGCGTACCTCAAAGGTGTAATGAATACCGACGAGGCCGAGGTCCCTGCTGAGCCCTGGGTATTAGCGAATGCCAATTCACTTCCGGAAAAATTAACAAGCTCTATCAGTAAAGATCAGTCCATGTCTGACGAACATTACTCCTCTCCTGACTTCGAGGATTATGAGAAGGCACCGATGTCCATCATGGATCTGTACCACAAACGAAATTGCTAAAAGTAAGAGAGCAGCAACACTTGACTCTATGCAGAATATTCAACTTTTATTAGATTCCGGTATAATTCCTATTTAAAAGAGACCAGTGCATGGCACTGGTCTCTTCTTTTTTAACTCACTTGAACTCGTTCCAACTCTGGAATCCGCTCCGCAATCTCTCTCCCAATTTCAAAAGAAGCGGTTGCCGCAGGTGATGGGGCATTACACACATGAACAGAACGCTTACCCGTAATGATATGAAAATCATCGACGAGACGTCCATCCTTCAACATGGCCTGCGCCCTGACGCCAGCATCTGTTGGAATTACATCTTCTTCTTGAATATCCGGTACCAGGCGTTGAAGGCTCTTCACAAAACTCTCTTTATGAAAAGAGCGCACCATTTCCTTCATGCCTTCTTTCATATTGACTCTTGCCATTTTCCAAAACCCAGGGAATGATAAAACATCAAACGCATCTTTCCAGTGGAAATCGGTCTTACGATACCCTTCACGCTTAAAGCTTAGTACAGCGTTTGGTCCTGCATGGATGCCACCGTCCATCATCTTCGTCAAATGAACGCCGAGAAAAGGGAAAGCAGGGTTCGGAATCGGATAAATCAGACCTTTTACTAAATGGTTCTTCTCCTCGGTTAATTTAAAATATTCTCCTCTGAACGGGACAATCTGCAAATCCGTATGAATTCCTGCCATCCGGACAAGCCGGTCGCTGTGAAGACCTGCGCAGTTTATGAGAAAGCGCGATTTCAGTGTGCGCTCGCTCGTTTCTATCGTAACCTCGCCGGACCCCTCGTCAATTGTCTCGACAGCTGATCCGAATGAAAACTCGACACCGGCCTGCCTGAGCAATTCTGCGATTTTCACACTGACCTTCTTATAATTAACAATGCCTGTTGAAGGAACGCGGAGTCCTTCAATCCCATTGGCGTACGGTTCAATTTCCTGCAATTCCTTACGCCCAATCCTAGTCACATTCAATCCATTTTCCTGAACGCGATCGTTCAGGGCTTCTAAACGAGGAATTTCCTCTTGTTCGGTTGCGACCAGCACTTTTCCGCACACTTCATGAGGAACGTCATGAGTCTCACAGAATTCTACCATCGAGTTCCTGCCCTGCATGGCCATTCGCGCTTTTAAACTGCCAGGCTTGTAATAGACACCTGAGTGGATGACGCCACTATTTCTTCCAGTCTGATGGGCAGAAAGCTCCTGTTCCTTTTCAACAACTATAATGGAAGCACCGGGATTCTTCTGAATGAGTGCGAAGGCTGTGGACAGACCCACAATACCCCCGCCGATAATCACATAATCATACATTCTTCTGCCTCCTACTACTTTACAAAATGTCCTCGCTGACGAAGTAATTCTCTATGGAGATCAGGATTCTCTTCAAACCCGGCCCTGCCGTGAAGCCAAAAACGATTATTCAGCATTACTAAATCTCCAACTGGAAGTTCCAGTTCAATGACCCCTTTTGAGTTTTCCATAGATTGAGACAGTTCTTTCAGATACTGAGCCTGAGCGATCGTTTCTGGGAACACAAACTGATCTATAAAACAGATGCAGGGACCATTATTCCATTCATAGAATGGTTTCCGCTGTACATCTTCCGAGACGTTTTTACTGGCCGGAGCCTTATAGGTGAAAGGATAGGAAGCAAGTGGCTGATTGTAAAAGTAATCAAACTCTTCCCATTCATCAAGGTGCAGCAATCGAGAGCTTCCTCCAACTGCATTTTCTTCCTCCATCTTCATCATGAGCAGCCAGTCCGTCGGCTCATCCACATAGGTTCCATCCGTATGAAGTGTAAAGCGACGGTATGCCTGACGAAGATACGAATCACTGTCATCCGTATGCTTCACAGAGAAGCGTGCATAGTATTTTTTTGACATGGCATCAAAGTTTGGAATGCCCGCCAGGTGCGACAAGGCCGTGGAGAATTTCACATAGTCCTGAGCATCCTCCGTACGCCCTTGCAGTCCCACTGTAAAACCACCGGAATTCCGGTCATGAAGAAGAGTCCGGATCGTGTTTCCAAAGTCCTGATCCACTAAGTTCAGCAGTATATTTGCTGTGATAAACCGCTGGTAAGGAATATACTCCAACTGCTCATCACTAATGGCTTGAACCTCCTGCAAAAACTGATCAATCACCTGTTCTTCAAATTCAATATGATATAAACGATTATGCTTTGGATGCGGCTGAATAGAATATCCTTGTCCTGTTATTGACGGAAGACTCTCTTTCTTCATTTCTACTGCACACATATTAATTTCCCTCCATAATAATTGTAGTAGTAAATTTTTAGGGGCCCATAAAAATCAAAAAAAGCCAGTCCTCTTCCATTTAAGGAAGAAAACTGGCTTTAAACTGCGAGTTAATCTCTGGCGCTGTAGAGATTAGACAGTTTTAACAGTTACGTTATCTGCTTATTGTACTAACGTTGCAGCCGGACAATGAAAGGGGCTTCCTTTCTATGGGGCTGCTTTCTATAATCTATCCTATCGATGTTTTAATATTCTGTCAATGGATAAGGAAGAGTTGTTATGATTTATCGCAGTTAAAGATAGAATAAACTGCCCGCGGATCATTATCTTTTCTCTGTTATTATTAAATTAACATTTAAGACGAAAAAAATCAGTGCTGAATTTAGATTCAATAGAAACAGGCTGATGGTAGGAGGGACTTATGATGAGAGTAGTCTTTGCTCCAGATTCTTTTAAAGGAAGTCTGACTTCCGTACAAGTATCAGAAATAATGGAACAAGCTTTTCTCGCCGTCGATCAAGATGCAGAAACAATTCTGAAACCGATGGCTGATGGCGGAGAAGGAACGCTCGAAGCTCTGTCTAAAGCCTCGGATCCTCAAAAAGTGAGCCTGACATGTACAGGTCCTCTTGGTGAAAAAGTCGAAAGTTCGTACCTCGAATTTGAGGATCGAGCTATTATTGAAGGAGCTGCTATTGCGGGATTACCCCTTGTTCCTGAAGCACAGAGAAATCCTGATAACACCACTACTTATGGGATCGGTGAAGCAATTTCGCATGCTCTGAACCGCGGACATCGTGAGCTGATGATCGCCATTGGAGGAAGCTCCAGCAATGATGGAGGTCTTGGGATGCTGCAAGCTCTCGGAATGAAGACGTTTGACGACGAGGGTAAGGAAACAGAAGGATTCGGAAAAGATCTCTTCCATATTAAAAGGATTGATTTTTCTTCGATCGATTCCCGATTAAAAAACACAACCATCAGGGTTGCGTCTGATGTTGATAATCCGCTTACGGGGCCTAAAGGGGCGAGCCATGTTTACGGACCTCAAAAAGGTGCCTCAGAAGAACAGGTGCTTACTTATGACCAGGCTTTGCTTGACTACGGAACACTTGTCGAAAAAGCGAGTGGTAGAGCGGTCATGAATTCGCCTGGAGCCGGAGCTGCAGGCGGACTGGGCTTTGCTTTTTTATCTATTGGAGCATCACTGGAATCGGGAGCCAGACTCATCTCAGAAGCTATACATCTGCCGGAAGAGATACAAGGGGCTGACCTCGTTGTGACCGGTGAGGGGCAAAGTGACGAACAGACGATGTACGGAAAAGCTCCAGGGTATGTGGCAGAATTGTCGAAGCAGCACAATAAGCCTGCCCTTCTCCTGTCAGGGAGTTTAGATGGAGATTACGAGGAATTAAATCAAGTTTTTACAGGATGTTTTTCGATCGTTCCAGGACCTCGAGAACTAACAGAATGTATGAATCATGCGGAAGAATATTTGTTTAAAGCAACAAAGCAAGTGGCACGTCTCATATTAAGTTTTGCAAAGTAACAGGAGAGCCTCGCACTTAATTAATATGGAGCTGTTTTAAATCAACTATAAAGAGAGAGACGTCTAAGTTACTAGACGTTTTTTTCTTATAACGACTTTCCACTATAATAGTCTTTTTATACCACAATCCATTATTTTCAGAAAATAAAGATAGTTAAAAATACTCTGTATATAGTTACCTCCATTTCCTATAATTGGATATATTACACCTGGGAGGTATTTTATGAAGAAAAAACACGTAATACCGGTAGCTGTTCTATCATCTGCTTTGTTTATGGGGACCGTTTCACCAGCACAAACACTCGCTGTAAGTCCAAATGCCAATACAGAGGTTGTTCAGAAGAAAGTACATAGTGAAGGTAAAGGAAAACCATTCTTCGTTAAAGAAATGCAGGCAGAAAAACAAAAATCAGCAGATAGCAAAGCTGCGAAGGAATTCTTAAATAACAATAAAGCGAAGTTCAATATGGATAAACCCGAGGAAAGTCTGGAATCCGCTAATGTTACGAAAGATGAATTGGGAATGACACACGTTAAGCTCCAGCAGAAGAAAAACAATATTCCTGTCGAAGGTAACGAGGTTACCGTGCATTACAGCAGCGATAATCGCGTTCAATCGGTTAGTGGACAATTCAACGAAGCGATTGAAAAAGAAGGGCTTCCTTCCAAAGCTTCTCTATCAGCTTCGGAAAGTATAAAACTCGCTAAAGAAGCAGTTAAGGCTCCGGACCAACTGGTAGAGTCACCAGATTCAGGGCTTGTTTATTACTCGTTTCAAGGTGAAAATCATTTAGCTTACAAAGTAAATGTGAATTTCCTGGGTGACAATCCAGGGAACTGGTCTGTTTATGTCGATGCGAATTCTGGCGAAGTTATCGATCAATACAACAAAATTATGCACGCACAGGATTATAAAGCATCCAAGGGATCCGGAATTGGCGTGTTAGGAGATCACCGTAAGCTTCACATCACACATAAAAACGATAAATCCGTTCAACAACCGGGAACAAACTTTTATCTTTTTGATAATTCCCATGAAGACTTGGAAGGGATCTACACTTATGATATGAAAAATCAATGGGGCGACAGTGATGTTCAGTTCCCTGGGGTTCTTTTCAGCTCTCCAAACGCATCATTTAAAGATTCTTATGATAGTCCGGCTGTAGATGCACACTACAATTCTGAACAAGTTTACGAGTACTTCCTGGAAGAACATGATCGTAACTCCATTGATGGAGAAGGCATGGCCATCAAGTCCTCAGTTCATTTTGGCCAGGATTATAATAATGCCTTCTGGAACGGGGAGCAAATGACCTACGGAGACGGAGATGGCGAATTTTTCGTACCTCTATCAGCTGGTCTAGATGTAGCAGCGCACGAAATGGCGCACGGGGTTACGACTTACTCCGCAGGTTTGAAATATCGCTTCCAATCCGGGGCGCTTAATGAAGCCTTCTCGGATATCTTCGGTGCTTTAGTAGATGAGGAGGACTGGGAAATCGGAGAAGACATTATGGCAGAAGATGCTAGAGAGTCGGGTCGTACCTCCCTTCGTAGTCTGAGCAACCCTAGTAAGTATGCAGTTGGGGAAAAATATACGCCATATGGAGATGGAAACGGGAAGTATCCTTCCCACATGGACGAGTACTATGATCTTCCTATAAACCTGGATAATGGCGGTGTTCATATTAACTCTTCCATCATCAACCATGCAGCCTATCTAACAGGCGAGCAGATTGGTAAGGATAAACTAGGGCAGATTTATTATCGTGCACTAACGGTTTATCTGACTCCAGATTCTGACTTCAGTCATGCGAGAGAATCCTTGATTCAGTCAGCTGTAGACCTCTACGGTGATAATAGTGCCGAAGCCCAGGCCACAGAAGATGGATTGAATCAGGTCGGTATTACCGAATGATAATTGAATGAAAAATGAAGAAAGGCAGAGGTTTATATAACCTCTGCCTTTTTTGTGCATCAAGCTTATGAAGTTGTAACCTTACGTTTCTCTCGAATGACGGCATTAATCGCTTTACGGTTTTTCCAGACAAACTTACCCGCTTCTTCCCGCTTCAGTACACGCTCACCTTCGTCGCAATAATCGATGCCCCGGCCGTGCGCCGTGATCAAACCATCACGATAAACCATCAGTGTCCAGTCTCCGCTCCGTTCCTTGTCCGAAAACACTAGATAGTGCTTGGCGCCCTTTTCATCGTACTGTGCGAAATCACAAAAAGACGACAACAACTCTTCAATATCCCGTTTAGTTTTAATAGTCATCTTATTCCATCCCTTATTTTTCGTTTCTTTCATTATATCATATGACATTTTCATTTCACTTCTATCTACAAAACACTTTAATAAGCTACAGAATTAGACGAAAAGGTAATAGATTCGGATGGAGTAAAACTCCTTGTGCTTCAGCATTTTGCCATTACCCATAAGTATGAATGGCGTGTTAGGATAAGGTATGAAAGGATAGGATAGGCGTAAGCAGGGAGTTTATACATAGGTAAGTCATAGGTAGATAAAAGGCAATGCTTCCACCCTTAATTGCGGAAGCATTGCCTTTTATTTCTCCCAAATAACCTCACCCACTTGCGCACCTAAGTGCCGTCCGGGCTTATCCTTGATCCCGAGCAGGCGGTGGCCAACTTCCAGACTGAGTAAAGGAAGTTCTCCTTCATCCTCTTCCATCACATAAACACTCGAGGACTTTTGCAGCGTAGCTGAGATCGTCCCTTCTTCCGTCTGACATTCAATCCTTAGAAACGGGCGTTTCTCTACCTTCACGCGTCCAAGAGGGAGTTCCCGATCCTCTTTTCCAGATAACAACAAGCTTTCTCCAGGGTTCAGTTCATGTAAGTAATACGTTTTTTCCTTTTGATATAAGTATTGATGAAACGCGCCGCAGTTAATACGAAATGGACGCGGCGGATAACCGTCCGACTCGCGGTTTTCGGAAAGTACCTTCACGTAACCGTGTCCTGTATTTCCTACATAGAGCCCGTCTTCCGGGTCGAGGACGTCGATGAAATCTAGACAGACTCTCATGCCTTCACCGATTCCCTCAATCTTCGTTACTTCTATATATTCATTTTTGCTAGTCATCGATTGATTGGACCTCCCTTTTCTTAATAAATCAAGTATATCAGAACCATACAGTCGTCTCGAAGATGGAAAATTCAAATAAATAGTTGTCCTCAGAGGTTCGGATGTGTCATGGTTAATAAAAAGAACAGAGGTGATTGGATGACTACGTTATTGGAACAAGCACAATCCATGCAAGCGAGTTTGACCCAGTGGCGACAATATTTACATCAAAACCCGGAGACAGGGTATGAAGAATACAATACATCCCGATTTGTTCAGGAAAAACTGAAAGAATCCGGTTATGAACCTTACGTGATAGCGAAAACCGGGGTCGTCGCTTTGATCGACTCTGGAAACCCTGGACCCACGGTCGGGTTAAGAGCCGACATGGATGCTCTTCCGATACAGGATGAAAAAACGACAAGCTATGCCTCGAATACGCCAGGGAAAGCCCATTTATGCGGGCACGACGGGCACACCACTATGCTGCTCGGGGCAGCGAAGCTATTAAAAGATAACCCTCCTAAACAAGGCAGGGTCAAGCTTATCTTTCAGCCGGCGGAGGAAGCGCTGTTTGGCGCTCGAACGATGATCGAAGATGGTGTTCTTGAAAATCCTGAGATCGACGTGATGGCTGGTCTGCACGTCAATCCAGATTATCCTGTTGGGCAAGTAACCTGTGCTCAAAAAGAAGCCTGCGCAGCCGCTGACTTTTTTGACCTTGAGGTTATTGGAAAAGGTGGTCACGCGGCCCAGCCTCATAAAGCAGCAGATCCGATCAGTGTAGCTGCCGAAGTCATCAGTTCCCTGCAGCAGGTTGTCAGCCGCCAGGTGAATCCGTTGTCTCCTACGGTACTTACCGTCGGCCAGATTCACGGCGGTTCGGCGAACAATGCGATCGCTCCAAGAGTGTCGATTGGCGGCACCGTCCGCACGCTCGATCCAGAAGTGCGCGACTCAATCGAAGCGAAAATGGAAAGTATCATTAAAGGAATTACCCAGGGCTTTGGCATGGATTACCGGTTCCACTACCAATATTTCTATCCACCGCTTGTGAATGACGAAGATCTACTTCCTTCGGTGGAACAGGCCGTGAACAATGTATTCGGCCCTGGAAAATTTTCTGTCATCCCGCCTTCAATGGGCGGAGAAGACTTTTCCTTTTACGCCGAAAAGATTCCTGCAATTTTCTTCCGACTTGGAGTTAGAAATGAAGAAAAAGAAGCCATTTATCCTCTTCATCACCCGCAGTTTGACCTTGATGAGGATGCATTACCTTATGGTTCTGCGACTTTGACGCAGTGGGCGCTTTCGATGACGGAGGATTTAAGGAAGTATAAATAGTGTGGAATAGCTTGCAGAGATGAGATCTCTGCAAGCTTTTTATTTGTTAATGGTGGCAGCGGCGTTCGTAAACTGGTTGGGGGCTGTGCTCGCTCTCGATTGGGCCGTGCTCTCCCTCGCTCTCGATTGGGTCGCGCTCTCCCCTAATTGGGCCGTGCGTAACCTGAGCAGGCCACCGCTTCTTTATGATTATTTTAACCATTCCTCTATATTAGTCGGCATCTGATAAGTTCTTCCTTTTGTTTCCCCCTTCACCTCAAGATTTGTCCTGTTTAATAGTTTTCCCATCATATAGCGCGAGGGGACATGTAAAAAATCGCGACAAGCTTTATTAGTCATGGATCGGCCAAATAATAGGAAATAGTCTGCTATGCTTGATAATGAGCCTCGCTGGTACGAGCATCACAGTAGGGACATTCCCATAGCCTTCTAATTCTAGCCATAGCATAACGTTTGCACTTAGGGCATTGAACTCCCTTCTCAACATAGGTTTCGGGAATTGAAAACGCTCAGAGAATATTAGAGTAATAGGGACGATGGTTCTCTACAAGGTTTTCTGAAATGCGCCCGAGTTCAAAACTTTTCCTTCTTTTATATAAAGAATAAACCTCTTGAATTCTCTCTATGGTTTCTTCCAGGTGAGTAATGGGGATGGTTGGATCTGTTTGCAGATCTATATTAGTAGAAGAGCTGCTGAGGGCAACATGAGGAATAATCGGATAATCGTGGATACCACGAGCATGGAACCAATGCTCCAGCTGGAGTTTCTGGAGGTTCACTTGTGCGATGGGGTTCGGAAGTCGCTCTTCTTTGCCTTGTGAAATGTGTCGGAAAGGCTGGGATTTGCCTTCGTATATAATCGTTCCGGAGATATTTTTAACTTCTATAATAAAACCTGCGTGAGAGGTTAAAAGGAGGGTATCGAGTTGAAAGGTTTTGACGCTTGCAAGCAGCAGCCTAAGATCTTCGAATATATGAAAAGGGGTTTTGGGAAGAAATTCGAGAAAATAATCGAGCGCAAGTTCCCCGCGGTACCCCGCCCACCTCTTCTGAATGGAATGCTCTATACTTTTTCTTTTCTCATAGTTCTCTGGAATTCGGCGATATAAGGCCTCCTCCTGTCTTAATATAAGAGGTACGCTTCTTTTTTTACGATTCAATAGTTTCACACTTCCTTCTTCAATAATAAGTCTATCTCTATTAAATCCGTCTATCCTCTTTTTACCAACAAAAAAACGCACCCCGATGGATGCGCTCTTCAATTATTAAAACTCCTCATATTCTGCCGGATTCTGATCGTTCAATCGGCCATCCTGACGAGTTAATTCTGCAATCATTCCCATTTCAGAATCACTGAGTGAGAAATCGAATATAGATAGGTTTTCAAGCTGACGCTTAGGAGAAGCTGACTTCGGAATCGGAATCGCCCCAAGCTGATGATGCCAGCGTAAGACAACTTGCGAGATCGTTTTATTGTGCTCGTCCGCTATTTTCTGAAGCGTTTCATTATGAACGATTTCGTTAGCTTTCGCGAGTGGACTCCAGGATTCCGTTTTAATTTCATGTTCATCGTTAAAGATCCGCTGCTCTTCCTGATTGAAAAACGGATGAAGTTCAATTTGATTGATGCTCGGCTTTACGCCCGTCTCGTTTTCCAGCCGCTCCAGATGCTCAGGGAGGAAGTTACATACGCCGATGGAACGGATGAGCCCCCACTTTTTCGCATCGATTAAAGCTTGCCAGGCCTCTACATAATGATCCTGTTTAGGATTAGGCCAGTGAATCAAATACAGATCATAGTAATCCAGATCAGCACGATATAAGGATTCCTGAATTGCTGTAACAGCTTTATCATAGGTCTGGTAACGACCGGGAAGCTTCGAGGTTATAATCAACTCTTCCCTTGGAATGGAACTGCGGCGGACCGCTTCTCCGACGGTTCCTTCATTTTCATAGTTATAAGCGGTATCAATCAGTCGATACCCGGTATCAATGGCGCTTGTAATGGCTTGAACTCCAGCATTTCCGTTTAATGCGTAAGTGCCAAAGCCTATCGCTGGTAAGGTCAAACCATCATGAAGTGTAATAGTTGGAATACTCATAATCGACTCCTTCCTAAAGATGAATTCAGCGTATCACTTTAATGAATAATTTTCCAAATATTCGCTCGAATCTTACTCATTGTAAAACTATTATGAAAATATCTCTGAAACAAGGTTCTCGTTTATACCCAATACTGTTAAAATGATGGGATAGAAGGAAAGTAGGTGACTCCATTGAAAGAAACAGAAATCCAGGTATTAAAGATTATTGAGAAAAATGCAAACCTAAGCGTAGCTAAAATCGCCAAGATGATGGGAAAAAGTGAACAAGAAATCCAGCAGGTCATTGATGACCTCGAAGACAAAAAAGCGATCCTTGGCTATTCCACTTTGATTGACTGGGCAAAGGTCGTAGAGCACGAGGAAGTCACGGCTATGGTAGATGTGAAAGTAACACCGGCACGCGGGGTCGGTTTTGATAAAGTGGCTGAGCGTATTTATCGTTTTCCTGAGGTGAAAGCGGTGTATTTAATGTCAGGAGCCTATGATTTGTCCGTAACGGTTAATGGAAAGACGATGATGGATATCGGTAAGTTCATTTCCGAGAAGCTCTCGGCACTTGATTCCGTTCTATCCACGACGACCCATTTTGTCCTGAAAAGATACAAGCACGACGGCTTTATTCTGGAAGACGATGATGAAGATGATAAAAGAATCGTGGTATCTCCATGAGTAAAAAGTCGTTCGTATCGAAGCATGTGGAGAATCTGAAACCGTCGGGGATCCGCCGTTTTTTTGATGTTGCCGCCCAAATGGAGGATGTCATTTCACTGGGAGTCGGCGAGCCGGACTTCGTGACCCCATGGAATTTTATCGAGCAAAGCTTCCATTCGCTTGAGCAAGGCTATACATCCTACACGGAAAATGCAGGGATGATCGAACTGCGGAAAGAAATCAGCACGTATCTAAATGAGAATTTCCAGTTGGACTATGACGCTGCCGAACAGGTGATTGTGACGGTAGGGGCAAGTCAAGCCATTGATCTTGCTTTGAGAGCGGTGGTCGAGCCTGGTGACGAAGTCATCGTGGTCGAACCAAGCTTTGTGGCTTATGTTCCTACCGTCAGTCTTGCTGGAGGAACGCCTGTCACAATCCAGGCAGATGCTGATAATGAATTTAAACTCACCGCTGAAGCTATTGAAGAAGCCGTCACTCCAAGAACAAAAGCGATCATGCTCTGCAACCCGAATAATCCGACCGGCACCTTTTTAACAAAAGAGGAGTTGGAGCCGATTGCTGAAGTAATTGATAAGCACGATTTAGTAGCGCTGTCAGATGAAATATATGCAGAGCTTACTTACGATGCTTCCTATACCAGCTTCCCTTCACTCGCCGGGATGAAGGAACGAACGATTTTAATCAGCGGCTTTTCGAAAGCGTTCGCAATGACTGGCTGGCGCCTCGGTTATGCGGCAGGTCCATCCGATTTAATTGCGGCCATGGTGAAAATTCATCAATATACCATGATGTGCGCACCGACAATGGCTCAGCATGCAGCGCTTGAAGCCATGAAAAACGGACGCCCGAGTGTGCGGGATATGTTCGAAAGCTATAAGCAGCGTAGAAACTTTATCGTAACAAGTTTAAATGAAATGGGACTCGAATGTCCGAACCCTGGCGGCGCTTTCTATGCTTTCCCTTCCATTAAAGCCACCGGATTATCCTCCGCAAAATTTGCCGAGCAATTGCTCCACGAAGAGCAGGTTGCTGTCGTTCCTGGTGATGTGTTCGGAGAAAGTGGAGAAGGCTACATCCGCTGCTCCTATGCCACTTCCCTGAAACAGCTGGATAAGGCGATGGACCGCATGAAACGATTTGTGGAAAGCCGGACTCCGAAAACGGTAAGTCAGACATAAATAACGATGACAAAAACCACCTCCCCGTTACTCAGGGAGGTGGTTTTGTTTTAGTTCACAGGATCTACCGGGTTTTCTGGTGGAGCTTCTGGATCTTCAGGAGGATTCTCCGGATCTTCCGGCTCCTCAGGTTCCGGTACATCGTCGTAATTTTCTTTAGTCACACGTTTCGCACCTATGTATTTCGGCCCCCAGAAGCTGCTTGTCACGAGGTTTGTCACCGTCACTCCTTTCGACACTGTAACATGAACAATCTGCCCATTGCCTACATAGATCGTCGGGTTCATATAATTCGCTTCCAGAAAGACGATGTCTCCGGGCTGCAAGTCTTCTCTCGCGACGTCGTCTCCAATTTGCATCTGAGCATAACCATCGGCTGGAAGCTCAATTCCTTCCGCTTCCCTAAATACATATTGAACAAATTCAGCCGCTCCGAAGCCCTCTGGAGTCACACCGCCTGCTTGATATGGGGATTCACCTATGTATTTCGTTGCTTCTGAAACAACCGGATCTTCTTCCGGAATTCGTAAATTCTCGAATCGTTTGACCCCGGTAAATTTCTTCTGCCAATAGGAAGAACTCAGCGAAGCAATACTGATGCCGTAGGTTCTCGAAGAGTGGATGATTTTCCCGTTTCCTACATAAATGCCGTTATGCGAGATTCCTTCCCGGTATGTATTACTGAAAAATACAACATCCCCTACTTGAATATCTTCAAGAGCTACATCCTGTCCTACCTCCCACTGCCGATCCGTGGACCGGGGAAGATATAAATCTTTTGCATCTTCATAGACACGTCTCGTAAAAGCGGAGCAGTCAAATCCTTCTGTCGTTTCCCCGCCGAATAAATAGGGAATACCGAGATACGGCAGTGCCGCAGCTACGTATTCATTCTCAAGCGCGATGTCTTTTGGATAGATTAATTCATAGTTCACACGGTCCTCATACGTTTCCCCTTTATAAGTGAATGTTCTCGAATTTTCCCCTTCTTCCAGAGGCTCATTCAGATGAATGACAGCTGTTTCCTCATTGTTAAAAGTTGCCGAAATTTGATAGGCACTAATCGCCACTGCTTCCTCAAGCTCAAGGAATAAATCACCATATCCAAACTCGGTGTTATAGGATAGCAAGGCAAAATCACCACGGATCATCGGCTCATTTGGTTCAAATGTAGTTGTAGAGGTACCTGAAATCAGCCCATGTGAATATAAGACACGAAGATAGTCGGTGTACCAGGCCTGGTTATTCACATCTTCAAAAGGTAAAGCATTTCCTTCCTTCATTTCAAGATTGTAGCCCTCTACGATGATCTTGGACAACTCTGCCCGGGTAATATCCTCATTCGTGCCAAATAATCCATCGCCGTTTCCTACAATGATTCCTGCATGATACAGAGCATTGACTGCTCCTGAATACCATTCTCCTTGCTTCACATCCGTAAACGGAGCAGGAGGAGCATTTTCCGTATCTAAGTTTAATAGCCGGGTAATCATGAGCGCTGCTTCCGCCCTGGTAATTTCGGATCGATATTTAAATTCTCCATCTGTATAGCCCTGAACAATTTCTTTATCTGCAAGCGCATGGATCGGTTCATAATAGATCGTTCCATCGTCAACATCAGAAAATTGTTTGGATCCTGCATCCACTGTTTGCAGGGGGATAAGAAGAGCGATGGGCAATACAACCGAGGCGATCGCCCGTTTTACATATGTACGTCTGGTCATGGGAATCTCATTCCTCCTAAAGTTAATTGAAACGTCGATATTTGTCTCTAAAAGCTATATCGACTCGAATTGTAAAGTCTTCAATAAGCTGAAGTTATTTTTATGAAAATCACGGAATGAGGGAATAAAGACCTAGTCTGTTGGATAGAAAAAAAGACCGCCTCAATCGAGACAGTCTTCCATCGTTCCTTACCAGCTTTGATGCTTCCTTCCTCTACTCAGCACTCTTAAAATTTCTTCCTACCTTATGCTTGATCTTTTTTCTGTACCTTTTCACCGTCGACACACTGACCGATCGATCAGCGGATATCTCTTCCACCGTAAACCCTTGCAGCGTTAAATGAAGAATCTCACTCTCCAGGCTGTTCAGCTGACTGCAGTAAAATACATCATAGAATTGATTAAATTCCGAGGTTGGATCAGGAAAGAACCCCTTCTCTTTCGGATACATAATCGAGATTCGGTTCCTGTACTGCTGCTCTTTATGAATAATAGTTCGAAAGTGGTAATGTAACTGCCAGGTGAAATAAGTAGAAAATTTAGAGAGTGAAGCGTCGTAGCGCTGAATGCACTGCTCATAAACAAAGTAGGCATCCTGTATGTAATCCTCATAAGGAAGCGGCATACCTAACTGATGCAGTACATGATGCACGAGGGCATGATAATCTTCAAATGGACAAGGTAACTGGTTCATCATTTCTCTTTTCTATTGAATATTCAATCAAGTAGTACGCGCCTCCTTATTATTACCTATAATGGATAAAAATGATAGACTATTTTTGTAAATTTTAGTCCTTTTACACTATAATTATTCAATAATATCTCGTATTTCTTTTACAGTCATCTCTTGCCAATTCAGAAAATTGTGGTAAGATATGGACTAACATAACAGATACCTAATAGAACTCTTATTTTTTTTAAGAAAAACGAAAGCGCTTTCGCAACTGTAACCACTTACGTTTCGCTTATTTTTTTAGTTCTTATCGAAACCGGTTTCTGTTACCTGTCGATGGTTGGTGGGTCTCCCCCACTTCATCATATATAATCCTTAGAGGAGGAATACATGTTGAAAAAATGGTTGTTCATTTGTATCTTGCTGGTGATGGTGTTTGTGTCAGCAGCTTCCCCTGTTTTAGCCAAGTCAAAGAAAGGAGCTGCGAATGAGTGGAGTGAGCAGGAGATCTTTTCCGGCTTGGAAAAAAGCTTGAAGAATCCCAATGCTGCTTTATCGAAAGCGGAATTCGCTTCCCTGGTGAATCGAGTGTTTGGATACGAAGACAAAGAGGCTGACTATTGGGAAGCTGTCTTAGAGGACGAAGCTTCCAAAAATTCAGTGATTAAACAAGAAGATGCCGTCGAGATGATGACCTATCTCATGCCCGAAGAAGAGAAATTAACTTCCAATGAACTAAGCGTGAAGGCTGAAAAGCCCCTCAAAGTATCCAAAGCGATGGAGATTTTTGATAGGCTGTTCGAGCGAACGTACACCACACCGGGTACATATCAGGATGAAACAATTGAAGGTACAGCGGTGATCAGTTCAGCGGATGTTACCCTGAAAAATACAACGATCAATGGTGACCTATACATCACACAGGGAACCAAAGAAGGCTGGACGAAGTTAGAAAACGTCACGGTAGAAGGAACGATTTACGTGCACAAGCAGGTTCAGAATCACGTACGTTTAATCGATTCCGATGTGAATCAAGTGAAAATCTATGAACCCGGTCAAAAAGAAACGGATTGGTCTCTCGTATGGTCAGATGAATTTATGACAGCTGAGATCGATGACTCCAAATGGACCTACGACATCGGCAACTGGATCGTCGATGAAAATGGGGAAGGAATCTCTCCAGGCTGGGGTAACAACGAGCAGGAATATTACACCGATTCTCCGGAGAATTCATATATTGAAGACGGTAAATTGGTTATTAAAGCTCAAAAAGAAGAAGAGCCGATTACGGATCAATTTGGTTCTTACGACTATACGTCTGCCAAGCTGAAAACGAAGGGGTTATTCAGCAAGAAGTACGGTAAATTTGAAGCCAGAATGAAACTTCCGGAAGGCCAAGGGTTCTGGCCGGCTTTTTGGATGATGCCGGAAGACAGTGTCTACGGGGAATGGGCTGCCTCAGGTGAAATTGACATTATGGAAGCAGCCGGAAGAGACACGAGCAATATTGGCGGAACGATCCATTATGGTTCGCAAAGTCCGAATAATACGTACCGCGGCACGGAATATCATTTTCCGGAAGGAACCGATTACACGGACTACCACACGTACTCTGTGGAGTGGGAGCCGGGAGAAATCCGATGGTATGTAGACGGAGAACTCTATCAGACGCTGAATAACTGGTTCAGTAAAGGGGAAGACAAAGCAGCAAACTATACCTACCCTGCTCCTTTTGACCAGGAATTCTATCTTATTATGAATCTCGCTGTTGGCGGATGGTACGGCGGAAATGCAGATGAAACGACGCCATTCCCGGGTATCATGGAAGTGGATTACGTCCGTGTCTATGAACTAACCGGACGTGATTATAAAGAACCGGTTAAACCCGAAGTAGAAGAAGAGGAACTTCCTGAAGATGCCAAGCAGCCTCTCGAAGACGGAAACCTTATCTATGATAATCAATACACGAGAGAAATCAATCAAGTAAATTCAGGAAGCGACTCCTATGATCCTTTGTATTGGAACTTCCTTCAGCTGCCAGACTTTGAAGGCGCTGGTTCCATCTCAACAGCTGACGTCGATGGAGAAACGTTTGCCAAAACCGAAATTAGTAATCCTGGAAACGCCTTGTGGTCGCTTCAGCTGATCCAAAATGCAGCGATCGTTGAAGGGCACACGTATAAGGTCAGCTTTGATGCTAAATCCAATACATCCAGAAACATGATGACCAAAGTTTCAGGCGGTGCGGAAAGAGGCTATGCCAACTACTCCGGCGAGCAGTCGATCGCCCTGACGGATCAGGTACAGTCGTATGAATACACCTTTACACTAAATCAGGAAACAGATCTTGCAGCCAGACTCGAATTCAATATGGGAGCAAATGGGACAGCCCCTGTCTGGATTGGAAATGTCCGCATGGAAGATATCACGGGAATGGAAGAGACAAGTGATCAAAAGACTCCGCTTCCAGATGGAAATCATGTCTACAATGGAACCTTTGATCAGGGAGATCAGTCCCGCATGATTTATTGGAATGTGAATACCACAGATGATGCGGTCGCAGAAGCAAGCGTTGACTCAGAAACGCGCGAACTGCACCTGGACATTTCTGAAGGCGGGGACTCCCCTGAAGCTGTCCAGCTGAATCAAACAGGACTTCAATTATTGAAAGGAAACACGTACGCTCTTACCTTTGAAGGACGAGCTGAGGAAAATCAATCAATTGAAGTGGCTTTCCTGAGTAAAGACGGCACGGTTCGTTATGCAGAGCAGGAGGTCCAGTTAACGAAAGATATGAATACGCACGAAGTTACGTTTGAAATGCCGCAGGACATCACAGATCGTGAAGGACAGCTTGTCTTTAATACGGGCGGAAAGTCAGCCAGCATATACCTGGACAACGTCGTCCTGCTTCAAACATCCAGTTTTATTGATTACAGTAACGTTGACCTTTATCCTTTAACCAATGGAGACTTTACAGCTGGACTGGACGATTGGTCTACTTATATTCACTTTGATGCCGGCGCCGAAATTACAGCTGACAATGGAGAGCTTGAAGCTCATATTACCAATCCAGGTAATGAAATGTGGAGTGTGCTCCTTGAACAGCCAGGACTTCAGCTATCGAAAGGAGTCACGTACGAGCTATCCTTTGACGCCCGGTCAACTGTGGCAAGAGACATCGAACTTACGGTAGAGAACGCTTCTTACCAGAGGTATTTTAGCGAAAAAATATCCCTTGAAACAGAGACTCAGAGCTTCGACTATGAATGGAACATGACCGCGGACGACACGGTTTCCCTGAAATTTTTAATGGGACAATTTGCGGAAGCTCATGACATTTATATCGACAATGTCGTTTTGCAAGTAAAGAATGCAAGTGAATACGAATAATTCATGATGAAAAAGGAAGCTGATGAAGCAGCTTCCTTTTTCAAACTTTAAAGGCTTTTCTCTGTTGACTTTTCAGTCTTGCAATAAATACGGCATGATATTATAATACATATATGTCAACAATCGAAAGCGCTTTCGATACCGGAGGAGATGGAATAAAACCATGGTAACTATTTACGATATCGCTAAAAAAACAGGATACTCAGTTACAACCGTATCCAAAGCTCTTAACAACTATGCGGATGTCAGTCAGAAAGCAAGAAAAACCATTTTAGATGCGGTGGAAGAGATGGGTTATTTACCTAATTCCCACGCAAGAACCCTGACGACGAAAAAATCATGGACAATCGGTGTTATTTTCATCGAATCATTAGGGGTTGGAATGAAGCATCCCTTTTTCAGTTCCGTTATTGAAAGCTTCCGTAAAAATGTAGAAATGCTCGGCTATGATCTGCTATTTGCTTCCCGGATGATCAATAACCAGAAGAAAAGTTATCTGGAGCAGTTCAAGTACCGCGGCGTCGATGGCGTCGTGATCGTCAGCTCGTTATTTAACGATAAGCAAGTAAAGGAGCTCATGGAATCGACCATTCCTACGGTGGTCATTGATTTACATAGCAGCGAATCCGCTGTCGTGAAATCGGATAACTTCGACGGAAGCTATAAAGCTGTTGATTACCTGTATTCCCTCGGGCATCGTAACATGGCTCATATCGCAGGGCACGCCACCACGTTTGCTGGACAGGAAAGACTAAATGGCTTTTTAACTTCGACGAAATCATTAGGTCTCGATATACCAGATGAATACATTGTAAATGGGGATTACTTTTCGCGTAAAGGAGGCTATGAAGCTATGAAAAAACTTCTGGCCCTTCCCCATCTCCCTACCGCTGTCTATGCAGCTGGTGATGAATTAGCGATTGGAGCTATGCAAGCGATCAAAGACGCTGGATACAGCGTTCCGGAGGACTTTTCTATTGTCGGATTTGATGATATTGATATCTCCCAGTTCGTGAACCCACCTTTAACCACCATCCGGCAGAATACGGATGTACTTGGAAAAGAAGCTGCAGAATTATTGCTTCAGCAAATCAACAGCCGCCAGAAAGTGAACGACAGTATTGTCGTACCGGTTGAGCTCGTCATTCGTGACAGCTGTAAAGCTCTCGTCCAGACGGAAAGCTCTCCATCCTGAAAAAAAGCTGTATCCTTCAAGGTGCGTCCTGGAGGATACAGCTTTTTTACGTTTTCTCCGGCTATTCTTCCACTTTCGCTAAAAAGTATCGTAAGTGAACACCTTTCCTCACGAGATTGATTGCTTTTAGAATAACCTTATAGCAAACCCTTAGTATTATAGCTCTGTTCAAACGTTTATTGCTAGTTAGCTATCCCCATAATCCCTTTAAATGCTATGGGTTCGATATAGCGCCTATTCGATATACCGTATTAAACCATACCTCGCTTTATAAAAAATGCTAATTACTTAATAATTCAAGCTCACTTAGCGTCTAAAACCCTTTTTAATCAAACTCCTTAGATAATTAAATAAGTAGAAAGTAACCAACAAACTGAGTAAATTCTAATTTGGTGCTTTTTATTAAAACCATATTTATCCAAATATGACCAAATAAAATGAATAAATGGACTATTAAGGGTTTTTACAGTTGGCATGATACTTGCATATTAAATACCTGATAGGTAAACAAAGAAGGGAGCAATTTGAATGAAGGTAAGTAAGTTTTTCATGCTTGTGCTAATGATGAGCGTCATCGTGGGTTCAGGAATTTCCAGTATTTCAGCTAAGGGGAATGAGACCAGTATTAAGGGGAGCCTCGTGATTGCCGGTGGATCACTAGGGACAAGCAATGTGGAGGTATATGAACAGTTTATTGATTTAGCCGGAGGTGACAAGGATGCAAAGATCGGAATTGTACCTGCCGCTTCAGGATCATTGAAATCCTCGATTCAATTTAAAGAGGATTTGATTTCCTACGGAGTAGAGAAATCCTCAATCGAAATTCTGCAGTTATCATCCCATGATTTCAGTGGAACAGATCAGAATGAGAGAAAATGGAAGAGTAATGCTCAAAAGAACAAAATGGTAAATAAAATCAAGGGACTAAGCGGGATTTGGTTCGTGGGTGGTGACCAGTTGAAAATTACCGACACCCTTTTAAAGAAAAACGGTAAAAAGACGAAAGCGTTGGAGGCGATCTGGTCTATTTATGAGGATGGAGCAGTT
Organism: Halobacillus halophilus DSM 2266; assembly: GCF_000284515.1. Classification (GTDB taxonomy): domain Bacteria; phylum Bacillota; class Bacilli; order Bacillales; family Halobacillaceae; genus Halobacillus; species Halobacillus halophilus. The sequence goes on from NC_017668.1 coordinate 3,174,771, forward strand.
CTTGGAGGAACGAGTGCCGGAGCAGCCATCATGAGTAATGTCATGATTACTGGCGGAGACAGTCTTGGGGGATTTCGACATGAATTCACCTCAGAGGACGTTTCAAGTTCTGACAAGGAGTATGCACCGGTTTATATTGAAAAAGGTCTCGGCTTCTTCCAATGGGGCATTGTGGACCAGCACTTCAATGAACGTTCTCGTCTAGGTAGACTAGCCGCTGCTGCTTTAGAATTTGAGACCCAGGGAAATTATGCTTACGGCATTGATGAAGACACAGCGATGGTTGTCCATAACAAGAAAGAAACGATTGATATTATAGGAAGAAGCACCGTCGCAGTTATCGATCCAGCAGAAGCTGAAAGAAAGGGAAAAGAAATCGTTAATCTTGATATCAGCTACTTATCACCCGGAGATCAAATAGACGCAAAAAATAAAATCTTTCATATTAGCAAAGACAAGTTTCCTACTGTAGGATACGAATATTTCAACTTTGATCCTCTCCCAGCAACTGGCGTGCTCACTTCTTATGGCACTTTACCAAACTACCTTTCTTATTCACTTGTAGATAACGAAGCTGCAACTGAAGTGAAGAGTTATCTTTACGACAGTAAAGGTGAAGGTTTTCAACTTAACTTTGAGCAGAAAGAAGAAACGGAAGGGTTCTGGGGATACCAGGATGGCCAAAAAGACTCTTATTCATTAGTTCATGTCAAAATGGATGTAGAACCTATTCTGGTCCACTTTGAGGAGAATAATCAAGTCTTTAATAATTACCATCCCTCTACATTCACCGTACCTGAACTTTCATTTAATCCTGAAACCAAGGGCAGCTTAGTCATGGCAGGTGGAGCCTTAGGCAGCTCCAATGAGGAAGTTTACGAGGCATTTATTACAAGAGCTGGTGAAGATGCCACATTCGGAATCATCCCAGCAGCAAGTTCCAGCTTAAAATCTTCCAATGCCTTTAAAGAAGATTTGATGCAATACGGAGTCGATGAAGAGAGCATTGACATCCTCCCTCTTTCCAATCATGATTTCAGCGGGACAAAAGAAAATGAAAGCGACTGGTTAAAAAATAGAAATAATGAAAAACTAGCTGAAAAAATAAAAGAGTACGACGGCATCTGGTTTGTTGGAGGGGACCAAACAGATATTACAGCCAGTCTATTAAATGAGGATGGGACCAAATCAAAAGTTCTAGAAAGCCTTTGGTCCATCTACGAAAAAGGCGCAGTATTAGGCGGTACGAGTGCCGGCGCCGCCATTATGAGTGATGTTATGATCGCTGGAGGCGGAAGTCACGATACGTTAGCAAAAGGATTCACCGACACGTACGATGGCATGTCCCAGCAGGAAGGCGGAGCTTCCTACTTGGAACAAGGATTAGGATTCTTCCCACATGGTATCATTGACCAGCACTTCGATAACAAAGCACGGTTAGGACGATTGATTGCTACTTCATCCGCTCACGCTGATGAAGGGGAATTCTCTTACGGCATAGACGAAGACACCGCATTAATTTTCGATAACCAAACAGGAGTTATGGAAGTTGCAGGACGTGCAGGAGTGTCCGTTGTCGACCTGTCAGAAGCTGCAAATCCGAAACACGCCCCCTCTTTATATGAGGACATCCAACTATCATGGATCACATCAGGAGATACATTGAACCTGAACACAAAAACTTTCACAATTAGTGACCATAAAGTTTCGACAAAAGATTATGAGTACTTTGATTATGAAGCCGCCCCACATTCAGGCGTCCTCACCCCTCATTCGACCTTGGCAAACTTTTTATCCTACAGCCTTCTTGACAACTATCGCGAAGACGAACTGAAAAGCTATAGTTTCCATGAAGGAAAAGGATTTGAGATAACATTTAAAAAGGGAGAAAACACAGAAGGATTCTGGGGATATCAAGATGGAAATAAAGACGATTATTCTTTCTTGCATGTGAACTTGAACATCCAGCCGATTGAAGTTTATATTGTAGAAGAAAATTAAATAGCCCCATTCATTCTTGTTACTCATGTTTTCTTGGTAAGCATCTTAAAAAAATTATATCTCAGGGCTAAAATTTATATGGAGCTAAATTACAGGAAAAAAAGACTGTCGGGAGAGATTCCCCCGACAGTCTTTTTAGCTTTAAATCTCGAACCAGTTATTATGAACCGTCTGCTGATACCAGTAATAGCTCTCTTTCTTCGTTCTTTCAAATGTCCGGTAGTTAACATGAACGGATCCAAATCGCTTGCTGTACCCTTCCGCCCACTCGAAATTATCAAGAAGTGACCAGAGGATATATCCTTTAATCGGAACTCCTGATTTCATGGCACGATGAAGAGCGGTTAAGTGTTTTTTCAAATAATCAATACGCGGCTGATCGTTAACAATGCCGTTCTCTACTTCATGGTTGTAGCAGGCTCCATTTTCCGTGATATAAATCGGAACCTCACCGTATTGCTGGTGAATATAGGTTAATAGTTTATAGAAACCCTCTGAATAGACGGGCCAGCCAATATCGGTCTTATCGTAATCCACCCATATCGGTTCAGCTTCAAATAATCCGCTACCTTCTTTATAGCGCGCAATACTGCCCGAATAATAGTTGATTCCCATAAAATCAATTGGCTGAGATATCGTTTCCATATCGCCCTCTTCAACTTTAAGATACGCATTGTTATCGGCAAAAATGGATTGAAGAAGATCAGGATAAGTCCCTTTGAACACTGGATCCATAAACCACTCGACCTTCCATTGCATCTCGCGGCGGCAGGCCTCATGGTCCTCTTCAGCCGAACTGAACGGCTCCAGCCAGTCCGCGTTCGGTGCATAACCGATTTCACCGTCAGGAATCATCTCACGAAAGGCTTCCACTGCTTTTCCGTGCGCCAGCAATAAGTGGTGGGCGACGTCAACAGCTGCCTGAAGATCCTGTTTACCCGGAGCATGGACCCCTAAGTAATTGGAAAGGAAAGAAGCACACCACGGTTCGTTAATGGTAATCCAGTTCTTCACCTGATCTCCAAACGCTTCATACATAGCCTTCGCGTACTCCTGGAATGCTTCGACCGTATCGCGGTTTTCCCAGCCGCCCTGATCCTGAAGCGTCTGCGGTAAATCCCAGTGATACAACGTGATCATGGGTTCGATTCCATTCTCAAGAAGCGAGTCGATTAAGCGCTGGTAATAGGCCACTCCCTCAGGGTTCACCTCTCCCTTTCCCTGAGGAATGACACGTGGCCAGGAAATAGAAAAGCGATACACGTCCACGCCCAGCTCCTTTAATAGCTGTACATCTTCTTCATACTTGTGGTAGCTGTCACACGCATAGTCCCCGTTGTCTCCATTTTTCACGTTTCCTGGAGTATGCGAAAAGGTATCCCAGATCGAAGGAGCCCTGCCGCCTTTATCGGCTGCACCTTCAATTTGGTAAGCCGCTGTAGCCGCTCCCCATTTCATTGATTTAGGAAATTCGATTGTTGTCATGTTCCGTACCTCCGAATAGCTTTATAGTTAAGTCGTATGTTCATGCGATTTGTTACTTCACAGAACCTTCTGTAATACTTGAAATAAATAGTTTATTAAACATAAGGAAAATGATGATGAGTGGCACCGTTGCCCAGAACACACCGGACAGCACCATACCAAAGTCCATATTATACGACTCATTCAGGGAAGCGAGCGCTACCTGAAGTGTATAAGATTCCGGACTCCGTAATACCGTGAACTGCCACAGGAACTCGCCCCATACTAGCGTGAAGACGATAATTCCAAGCGTCGCAAAGGCCGGCTTAATAATCGGCAGTACGATACTGCGGTAAATCCTGAAGTTCGAACACCCATCCAGTTTAGCCGCTTCAATTAATTCATCCGGCACCGACTGGCTGACATATTGCCTCATTAAGAAAATTCCGAGCGGATTAAGCAGGTAAACGATACCCGCTCCAAATAATGTATCAAGCCACCCTAGTTGGGAAACCAGATAATACTGCGGAATTAATCCAAGTTGAGGTGGAATAACCATCGTGAGCAAAATCGATACAAATAAAACGTTTTTTCCTGGAAAGTGGAACTTGGCAAACGCAAATCCAGCAAGTGAACTAATCAACAGCACGAGCAGTGTCGTAATGGTACAGAGCAGAAACGTATTCCACATGGCCTGGAAGAACGGAATCTGATCCAGCACATTTTGAAAGTTTTCAACCAGCTTCGTCCCGGGAATCATGGCTGGCGGAATGGAGTTATACGCTTCACTTGGCCTTGTCGCCATAACAAACATCCAGTAAAACGGAAATAAGGATAAGAGAGATGCGAAGATCAGCACGGCATATATCGGAACCGATTTCATAGAGAATTTTTTCTTATTATCCTTTGGCATGTTTAGCCCTCACTTTCTTACGTCGTTTAGACCCTGATGTTAACCAAGTGTTGATCGATGCAATAATCACAATAATGATAAGCAGTAAGACTGCCGTTGCAGATGCTGTACCGAAGGAGTTCAGGTTAAAGGCATCGCGGTATAAGTACATAACGACCGTCATCGCTTCATCACGGTTAAACGCTGATCCACCAAGGAAAACAGTAGGCTCCGCGAAGAGTTGAAGTGCTCCAACCGTGGACATAAAGACGGTTAACACGATGAATGGTTTCAAAAGAGGAATCGTAATGTGGAAGAACTGCTGCACGCCGTTCGCCCCGTCGATCTTCGCCGCTTCGTACAAATCTTTAGGAATACTTTGAAGTCCAGCAAGATAAATAATCGTGTTATATCCTACCCATCGCCAGAACACCATTAAGGAAATGGCAATCTTCGCTCCCCATTCTGAAGTTTTCCAGTTGATAGGATCCACGCCAAACCAGCCGATGACATAGTTCGCAAGGGCTGACTCGTTGTTACTAAAAAAGACACCAAACACTAATGCGACCGCAACCATTGACGTAATATATGGCATAAAAATGGTCACACGGAAGAAATTTGTAAACTTAATGACCGCTAAATTTAAAAAGTAAGCGAGTATAATACCAACTATCAATTGCGGGGCGGTACCCATAACCCCGATAATAAGCGTGTTATAAAGGGACTTCCAAAACAATGGATCCTGAAGTACCAATGTAAAGTTCTGCATGCCGACGTATTCCATCTCACCAAACCCGCTCCACTTCTGAAAAGCGAGATAAATGCTGAATATAGCAGGATACAAGCCGATGATGCCAAAAATGATAAAGAAAGGAGCTACATATAAATAGCCGGACAGCATATCTTTTTTACCTTCAGATAGCTTTCTTTTTTTCGGTTCAGCCTTGTCCTTAGCCTTAGCCCTAGTTAAATCCACCCAGACAACCTCCTATTAATAAAGGGCCAGATCATAAGCAGCATCCAGCCCTTTGATTTAATAATTATCGTTTCAAAATATCTTTGATTCTAGTAACAGCAGCATTCCATTCTTCTTCTGGATTCGCACCCTCACTTACATTTTGAAGAGCCGTCAAAATTTCATCGTTCACCGTTACATAGTTCGGTCCTTTGTAAGTAGCATTTACTTCTTGAGCCGCTTCCGCAAATACTTCTGCTGTATTTTGTCCGCCAAAGTATTCGTCCGAATTCTGGGTGAACTCTTCCATTTCATACGTTGCTGGAGTGGAAGGGAACAATCCGCTTTCTACAAATGACTCCAATTGGTTTTCAGGATTAACTAACCATTTGGAGAATTTATAAACCTCTTCAGCATGTTCCGTTTCTTTTGGAATAGAAATGTAAGACCCGCCCCAGTTACCAGCAAACTGTTCAGGCAGCGTCGTTACGCGCCAATCTCCTTTTGCTTCCGGCGCGTTTTCTGTCATGTAACCCTTAAGCCATGCTGGCGCCATCTCTACAGCAAACTCTCCTTGATTAAGAGCCGTCGCCCATTCCGGCGTCCACATTTCATAGGAACCTGCATAGCCGCTTTCGTTTAATTCAACCGCAAAGTCATAAGCATCTTTTACTTTGTTATCTGGATTTTCGATTAGCAGCTCGCCTTCACGATTGAAGTAGCTTACTTCTAGAGCATCCATGTTGGCACGGAAAGCCATTTCCAAGCTATCAACCATCGGTTTACCGGTAGCTTCCTGTACTTTTGCTGCCGCCTCTTTAAAAGCTTCTGGACTGGAAATTTGCTCTTTTACCTCCGCAGGATCTGTTGGAAGACCTGCATTTTCAAATACGCCTGTGTGATAATACATCGCTTTCGGTCCAATATCAGTCGGAAGTCCAAACAGGAAGTCTCCTGATTCGTTCTCCGCTACATCCCATTTCCAATCTAAATATTCATCCTGGATGTCGCCTGCGCCCAGGTCATACAAATTCGTAAAACGCTCCTGCGCTTCACGGAAACGGTCCAGCTGATCCACTTCAATCATGGTTAAGTCTGGAGCGCCTGTCCCAGACGAGATCGCTGTGAATAAACTATTGTGATGATCTCCCAGTTCAGATTTACGAATATTGATTTTAACGTTCGGATTTTCTTCCTCGTATTTTTCAGCCATACTTTCATAGTTAGTAGCACCAAACACCCAAAAATCTAATTCTATATTTTCCTCGTCGCCTTCTCCAGAAGACGAACCTCCATTACTGCACGCAAACAAAATCAAACTTAAACCGAGAAGCAGACCAACTAGCAAACTCTTCTTAAACTTCACTGCGTTTCCCCCTTGAATTAAATAATGAATATCCGAAGAGTTCTACTCGCTTACACCCTTTATCGAAACCGGTTTCCGTTTTACTTAAAAAAAGAGAAAACCTATTAAAAGCGTTCCGAAACCGGTTTCCGGTTGGTGTAAAAAAAATAGCCCTTCGTTTAACTTACTTTGATTATAAGACGAAATGTATCCGTTTTCAAGGTTTTTTTACAAAAAAGGAAACCGCTTTCGATTCTAAAGCTGCGGAATTAGGGCTTTAAGAACCTATTCTGTTAAATTATTTACTATTTTTCATATGATGGATTGCACCTTGGACGGCTTTAAACGAAAGTACCGCAGCCTATAAAAAAACAGCCTCCGTAGAGACTGTTTACAACTTAGGAACTATATTCTTTAACCATTTCCTGCACATTCTCTACCTCTTCGTCAGGAACCTGAAGATAATAAATGCCATCGATTTTTGTACCGCTACCTGTCATCTGATACGTCGTCATGTTTTCGCGGGCACTTCGGTAATTCATCAGCATATTCTGCATCGTACTGAAATCCATATTCGTCGTGACGTTATCTCCGAGAACATCCATGATATCACCGATTTTGTTTACGGATCCGACACTAGCGCCTTTATCGATTATCCCTTGAATGACTTTACGCTGACGTTCGTTCCGTCCGAAATCACCGTTCGGATCCTGGTATCTCATCCGGACGTACCCCATCGTCTTCTCGCCACTCATTTCAATATTGCCCTTTTCGTATTCATATCCTTTTTCATAATAACCGGTATCGGTCCAGCTCAGTTCATTGTCTACGGTTATTCCGCCAACTGCATCGACCATTTCGGATAAGCCTTCCATGTTCATCTTCACATAATAATCAAGTTCGAAATCCAGGAAGTTCTCCACGGTATTCACAGCCATATCGGTACCGCCAAACGCGTACGCATGGTTAATCTTATCCATATTGCCGGCCTGCGGATCATCGCCGATCATTTCGGTCCTTGTATCACGAGGGATACTGATGAGCTGGCTGCGGTTGTTCTCGGGATCGACGGACAACACCATCAAGGCATCCGAACGACCACGATCACCACTTCTCTCGTCCACTCCCATCAGGAGGATATTTAACGGTTCTTTCTCTTTCATTTTCTTTGTGGTTACTTCGGTATCAATAGCTGTTACTTGTTCCTGCATTTTTTTATCAACTGTATTTTTCGCACCACTATAGATGGTATAGGCGTACACGCCCCCGCCAATTAATAGGAATGCCAGTAAAAGGAGCGGGATTTTCCACCATTTCCCCTTTTTCATTTTTAACCTAGAAGAACGAGACATTTATTCTTCACTCCAGATTCTATCTAAATTTCACACTATTTCCATTATATCTATCAACCTATCATTCTACAAGATAATTTAAAATAATACAAAAGGTGGTATAAAGGCAGTGAATATAGATGAGTGAATGGTTCACACAACAACCCCCATTCATACACAGGCCAGTAGACGCTAGCCTGCGTGTGAATGAGGGTCTTTTATGATGAGTAGTCACTCAAAGTACTTGAGAATTTCTCCAACATAGTTAAAATCTCCGTAACACGCATTCAATTCTGCTTCTTCCGGTGTGCGGCAGGTGTAATGGCCGGAATCTTTTAAGTTCGTAAACATCTTCTGAGAATAGCGAATGGCCAGCTTCTTCGTGTAAGCTCCTCCATTTTTTTTTACATAATCAATAAAACCATTACCGAAGTTATAGGATTGCAAGGCCAGTTTCACATCATCATTGGCTTGATTTAGAACTTCGGAAAAATAGTAGACACCCTGTTTAATGGATTGTGAGGGTTCCTCAATGCACCCGGTTTCACCGCACAAGGATTCGGAAGCCTGCATCGGATCTTCCCCTTTCCCTTGAGACTCTTGCATCATCAGGGCCATAATCAAATTGGAGTAATCCTCCACTTCATACGACGCAGCGTGTTTTTCAATTTGTTCTTCGTATTGCTGGACACTTTCTGAAACGTCAGGCGTTTCTGCAATCGGGAATTGCTCGCCATCATAACTGATTTTAATGATCTCTTCTTCGGCATCTTCAGAGCTAACCTCAGTCATTTCAGTGGTATCTTTCGTAGACTTTTGATCAGTAGAACGTGATGTAATAAGAAGCAGGGATACAATTAAAATAAAGCTGGAGCAGGCAAGTAAAATAAAAAAGGTTTGTCGTTTCATATACTAAAACGCCTCCTATCAATCTATTACCCCAAAAAATGAAAAATTATCCATCTCAACCATAGCAGCCCTTTTTGTAATGTATTTCATAGAACAATTGAGGTTATAGGGAGCGAGCATATATCTTGAAGTTGAGATATACCCACCTTATGATGTGAAAGTAGACCAAAAGGAAAGGGAGTGGAATCATGAAATTTGAACATCTATTCTCAGATATACATGTAAAAAACGTGTCCTTAACCAATCGCTTCGTCGTGGCACCTATGACGCGGATCAGCGCTTTCGATAACGGTCATGCGAATGAAAAGATGAGACGTTATTACGAAAGGTTCGCTAAAGGCGGCTTCAGCACGATTATCACGGAAGGCATTTATACGGATGAAAAGTACAGCCAGGGCTATTACAATCAACCGGGGCTTGCGAATGATGAACAGATGAAAACCTGGGAACCTGTAGTGGAAACGGTCCATCAAGAAGGCGCTCACTTAATTGCTCAGCTTATGCATGCTGGTGGACAAAGTCAGGGCAACGCCTATACTGAGGATACGATTGCTCCTTCAGAAAACGCACCAAAAGGCGAACAGCTTGGTTTTTACGGTGGTTCTGGTCCCTTCCAGACACCAAAGAAAATGACGGAAGAAGATATTAAACAAGTGAAAGAATCCTTCGTACAAAGTGCACAGAGGGCTAAGAGCGCAGGTTTTGATGGCGTGGAGCTTCACGGGGCAAACGGGTACTTGCTTGACCAATTCTTAACCGATTATTTGAACGATCGAGAAGATCAATATGGCGGTTCTGTTGAAAATCGCCTCCGCTTATTCATTGAAGTCATTCAAGATGTCCGAAAAGCTGTGGGTGAAGAATTTATGATAGGGATTCGCATGTCTCAAATAAAAGTATCAGACCCTGAACACAAATGGGCCGAGGGCGAGGATGAAGCTGAGTACATTTTCTCAACACTTGGAAAGAGCTCTCTTGACTATATCCATGTGACAGACGGGGACGGTTCCGCTCCTTCCTTCGGCAAGGACAGCCGTACGTTAGCCCAGGCAGCGAAAGATTTCAGCGGACTTCCTGTCATCGCAAATGGAAAACTAGGCGACCCTGTGAGAGCGGAAAAAGTGCTGGAAGGCAAACAGGCTGATCTAGTCTCGCTAGCTACCAGTGCGCTTGCCAATCCGGATCTTCCGAATAAAGTTCAGCTTGGTCAGGACTTGAACGAATTTGATTTCGAATCTACATTATTGCCTCAGGCTGACATCAAGGATCATGAATTACAAATGGAACTCGTGAAATAATTTATGACAAAAGCTGCTCTCCCAATCAATAAGGAGAGCAGCTTTTTTATACCCTTTACTAATATTCTTCTAGTACTGGTGATTGATTTTTCATATAAGACTTATTGAAATATAGGGCCGGATTGTGAAAGACTCAGTTTCGAAATATTGTCTGGAGGAAGGGGCTCCAGGGAACGGCTCGCTTTCCGCGGCACTGTACGACGCAGGGTCGTTCGAAGTTGCCACAGGACGTGGCGATCTTAGTCGAACATCCCATGTGGTGAGCTTCCTCGGGCTTAACAGCCCTGCGGGATCTCACCGATCATGTTCATCCCGCAGGAGTCTTTGCCGTTCCCTTCCGCCCCTTTGCGTTCATGAGAAGCTCACAATCCTTTATGTAAATGCCTTCATATGAGGAAAAATGACCTGTGATCAACGTTAATTCCGAGTCTATCCAGGGGGATAAACGCCGCTACAGAAGCATTTAGGACGATTTCAGGTTTCCCGTTTTTCCTATTAGCAGGGGTCCGTTCACAAGAAATCGCAGGGCTGATGGGGAAATGAGGAGACTCCCGCGGGAGAAGGAGCTAGGCGAGACCCCACAAGGAGTGATAACGACTGAGGAGGCTTGCCAGTTCCCCCGCAGGAAAGCGACTTATTTCCCACCCAGCCCTCCTCCTTTTAACGTAACGGACCCATTTATCTTAAAACTGAGTCTTCAGGTAACGGGAGCTTATCTTCAAGATGGACATGGGATTCACGTAGTCTTTTGGTTAGAGTCTTTTTACTGTATATGTATAACTATCTAGTAATTTCCGAAATGCGTTTTTAAACTTCGCTTTCTGGGTAATACATGTGGAGTAAATAGTAAACAGAGGTGATCACCATGGGAGCATCAACAATGAAATTAGGTTTAATTGCACCTCCCGGATACCCCAAAGAATTAGGGAAGAGACTGGAGCAAGAATTGCCTGAATGGCTCAGCTATTACGTAGCTGACGAATATAACTGGGAAGTAGAATATGTCATCAACGCTCTAACAGGAGTGACCGAAGATTCTATAGAAGTATTAAATGCGACTATGGACAAAAAAGACGAAGAAAATTGGGACTTTTCCGTCTGCATCACTGATCTCCCTCTATTCAATAACGAAAGACTAATCGTTGCTGAAGGTAATGAAGAAGGACACGTTGCTTTAATCAGCCTTCCCAGCCTGGGTTCGACTCCGATGGTTAAACGCGTTAGAGAATCCATCTTACAGTTAGTCAACGAAATGTATTATGGAAGCTCGGAAGAAGAGCGGGAAGAGGCAGAGGAAAGAATTCTATCAAAAGATAAGGAAGATCACCACGAGTTGCGAAATAAAAACTCTACAAGCCTCGTCGGAAAGCGTGCCTTTGAGCGACTTTCACCCATCCGGCGTGAAACGCCCGATGAGGAGGACTCAAACGTTGACGTTCGTTTTCTGGTAAATTCCCGGGGCAGCGGAGCCCTGCGCCTGATATCCGGGATGGTGCGTGCTAACCGTCCCTGGGCGATGTTTCCAGCTTTTATGAAAGTCATTGTCATCGCCTTTACTACAGGAGCCTATGCCCTTGTTTTCCCTACGCTATGGCAGCTTGCCAACAATTACGATGTCTGGCGAATGTTCATGCTATCAATCGTGTCGATTCTGGCTATGGTAGGATGGGTAGTGGTCGCGCACAATTTATGGGAAAAACCCAACCAGGAACGGGCGGATAACATACGTAAGTTCTACAATACAGCTACGCTTCTGACGCTCTTTATCACCGTTTGTTTATATTACACTCTACTATTTGTTTTGTTTTCACTCGCTGTCATCATGATTATTCCAATTGGTATGCTAGAGTCACAACTTTCCGGCACTGTCGGTTACAGTCACTATTTTTATATAGCCTGGACGGCAACCAGCATTTCAACCATTATTGGTGCATTGGGATCTGTACTTGAAAATGAAGAGGTTGTCCTATCCTCTACTTATGGATACCGTCAGCGCCAGCGTTATAAACAGATTAAGCAAGCGGAGGAAGAAAAGCAGGAAGCTGAAGAAGAGAAAAAAGAAGCTGCCGAAGAAAAGAAAGAAGCTGCTCAGGAAAAAAAGAATGCCCAAAAAGCCAGCTGATCAGGTACTTGGACGATGTTCTGTTTCTCCCTATTTAATCATATAATCGACTCAATAAGCCGGGACTGATTTCTTAATTGAAACCAGTCCCCCACTTTTGATCTACTCATTCATCTCTATACGTATAAATGTATGAAGTAATTCAGGCATTTACTCCATAGGTAAGAATAAGAAAACTGCCCAGCCAAACCATAATGCCTATTTGAGTTACAACATACATCACTCGTTCGAAAGACGACAATCCTCTTTCCTTCTTTGTTTTTTTCAGCTGGCGAACATAAAAGAGTGAACATAGAAGCAGAACAGCTATCGAAATTTCATAAACGTTCTCTAAGAAATCTATCACGTTCCTCTCCCCCTCTTAGCCGTTTTGACTGAAAGATATTTTAAAATACTGTAACATATTAAGCCGACCAAAAGGAAGAATTTGGTCGGCTTAATGGATGGAAAAATAACGATTTCCTGTATACATGTTATTCTTGTTCTAAAGACTTTTTATCTATTCTCCCGTTTCAGCAAACCGTTGAATCCGCTCACCTATCTGGTCACGAACTCTTTGGAAAACGGCCCATTTTTCTTCTTCCGTTCCTTCTGCTTTAGCTGGATCATCAAATCCCCAGTGATAGCGTTCAACATGCGGCGGAGTCATTGGACATTTATCATTAGCATCCCCGCACAGCGTGATGGCGTAGGCTGCGTTGTTCAAGGTATTAGGATCAATAATATCGGAAGTTTGATCCGTAATATCAATATCCACTTCGTTCATCGCTTTTACAGCGTTCGGGTTTAATCCGTGAGCCTCAATCCCGGCAGAACGGACGTCGTACTTTTCCCCTAAATATTCTTTTCCAAATCCTTCAGCCATCTGGCTGCGGCAGGAGTTTCCTGTACATAGAAAGTAAACAACTGGTTTTTCAGACATCGTAAATTTCTCCTTTTTGTTTAAAAATAATTAGATAATTAAAAGCCACAAATATAATCCGACTAGCGTTATAAATAAGGTGGGAACCGTCAGGACAATTCCAACTTTAAAGTAGTATCCCCATGAAATGCGGAAGCCTTTCATAGAGAGAACATGAAGCCAAAGCAGAGTGGCAAGCGACCCAATCGGTGTAATCTTCGGCCCAAGATCAGAGCCAATCACATTGGCGTAAATGAGGGCTTCCCTCATGGTTCCTGTCGTATTCGTATCAGAAATCGCCAACGCATCAATCATCACGGTCGGCATGTTATTCATCACCGATGAAAGAATCGCAGCAATGAATCCCATCGATATGGTTCCTACAAATAATCCCTGGTCCGCTGCCGCCTGAATGACACTGGCTAACATATCGGTTAATCCTACATTCCGCAGTCCATAAACGACGACATACATGCCTAACGAGAAGAACACAATTGCCCATGGAGCGCCTTTAACCACTTCTCCCGTTTTCACAGCGGCACTTCTTTGAGCCATGATTAGAAAGAATATAGCTACAATTCCAGCAATGATGGAAACCGGAATTCCGAGCGGCTCACTTGCGAAGTAACCGACTAAAAGTACGGCTAAGACTGCCCAGGACATACGGAACATTTTGTGGTCCTGGATCGCTTCATTCGGCTTCTTCAGCTGAGATAAATCATAGCTTCCCGGAATACTTTTTCTGAAGAATACAAATAACACAAGAATACTCGCCACTAATGAAAATAGATTGGGAACGATCATTCGAGATGCGTATTCAATAAAACCAATGTCAAAGAAATCGGCAGAAACAATGTTCACCAGGTTACTGACAATCAAAGGCAGTGAAGTCGTATCCGCGATAAATCCACTCGCCATAATAAATGGCAGGATCATGGCTTCCTTGAAATTTAAATTTCGAACCATGGCGAGCACAATCGGTGTTAAGATTAAAGCTGCCCCATCATTCGCAAATAAAGCGGCTACAACAGCGCCAAGCAGAGTAACGTAAATAAACATCCGCCGGCCATCGCCTTTAGCTATGCGTGCCATATGCAGAGCGGCCCATTCAAAAAAGCCGATTTCATCAAGGATTAAGGAAATAATGATGATGGCCACAAAAGCAAGCGTTGCGTTCCAGACGATATCAGTTACGGCGAGTACGTCATTGAAATCCACTACGCCAAAGAGTAAGGCTAAGACGGCTCCGGCACAGGCTGACCAGCCTATCCCCAGATTCTTGGGCTGCCAGATAACGAAAACTAATGTAAGTAAAAAAATAATGGTTGCTACAATTGTCAAATTCAAGAGAATCCCCCTACTAATCGCATTGGATACGTAAACCGGCTTCCTCCAATGCGGCTAACTTTTCTTTCTGGTCCGGTATTTGTTCTAATAATTGCTGTATGATTGGGTACGTTTCATGCTGATCATTCAAAGAATAGAAAATCCATTGACCTTTCCGCTTTTCTTTCACCAGTCCAGCGTCTCTTAATTTCCTAAGATGCTGACTGACAGAAGGCTGACTCATCTCTAATACTTCAACAAATTCACAGACACAGCATTCCCCGTCCTTCAGGAGGCCTACAATCGTTAAACGGCTTTTATCTCCCAAAAGCTTCAGCGTTTTGGCTGCATCCTCGATCTGTATGATGGTTTTTTCCATAACATCACCTCGGGCATCAGTATATAAGTATATGCTTATATTTACAACAAAAAATTATTCCCACTCCTTATTTTTTTTCTACTGGAAAGCCACTTTGATTCCATATACCTTGATCGTACAGGTTTTTTCCAAATCTGAGCAGAAATCCACATACAATTCCTACACTTATAACGAAAAGGATCGCAACAGCAGGAACTTCCATTAAGCGTTCATCCTGCTTTTTGAGCATTCTTCAGGCAGATCACACCAGACCCGTTGGAGAACCTTAGCTTCATCGATACGAAGACTATCCGCGATCCGTTTTATTAAATTAGAGGAAGGATACAATTCCTCCTTCTCCAAACGAGTAATTGCCTTCGTATCCGTGTTCAGGAGACAGGCAAACTCTTCCTCTTTCATTTTTTTCTCTTCCCTTAAAAGACGAATCTCTGCACCAAACCCTTTACATGGTCTTTGAGTCACCATACATGACCTCCTCAATAATGATATAAGTATATACTTATAAGTTAGTGGGTGGTTGTAAATATGAGATAAACTCCACGTAAAATCCAGGTAAAGTTCATGATGACCTCTATTAAACCTTTCCCTCTTAAAGAATAAGGTCTCTCAACTGACTATTTATCTTGCATAATAGTAACCGATTTGTGAATTCTGATGAACGATCACGTTTAGATGCAAACATGATTCCACCCCTGTATGAATACGATAGGTACAATAACAGAAGTTTTATTTTAGAAGAGGGGGATTCATATGATCCAAGTAGCCGGACGGCCTTTTCAATCTAGCAACTACTGGAACACGGATGAAGTCGGGAAAGTCATCATTGAAGCTATGCAGGAGACTCAAGAGCTATACTCTTTTTCTTCAGAAAGGGAACTTTCCTTTGTAATCAAAGCCAGAAAAAACATTATTCTAAGCGCAAGGCAAATGGATCAAGGAGAATCATCTTTTGCCACCTTTAAGGGTTCCCGCTGTAACCCGGAGTATTGGACCCTGACTGAATCTGGCGGATTCTTATTAAAGCCCCAGGTGCCCCCTTCAGATGCAATTTTCGATATTTTTAAAAATAGTGACCTTTATAAATTTGAATGCGCGACCGCCTGTGTCATTAATTTTTACCACGGCATCTTGCTGACGATGGGCAGTCTCTCTTTTAACACTCTTTTTCCTAGACTCTATTTATATAGCTGGTACACGGATGAAGACCTTGGGCTGTATTCTTTTTATGCGGATCATTTTATCCCCGGTGATGTGGTCTATTTCAATAACCCTGAGTTTGACCCCGGTACCCCTTGGTTAAGAGGGATTAATGCAATTGCCATGGGGAATGGTCGTTTTTTTGGACATGGATTCAGTATCAGGACGGCAAATCAGATGATTGAAGCGCTGAATCGAAATAGAAAGCCGGATAGTCAGCAATCAGCCTATTTAGCAAGCTTAATTACACGACCATCTTTCAATCAATTAGCTAATTTCTCAGGTGGCGGGCGTGTTCATAAAAGGGCCTCTTTCGTCGTCCATCACAACAAGGATTCAATATCTTATATGACTTACTTGTTTGAGCTGAGTTATACTCTGACACCTTGATAGTTGAAGTTGTGTGGTCGTGACACCTACCCATTTTTAAGGTTGACGGGCTCAACTTTTTGGTAGGCGAGTACTATATAGAGACGAACACACAAAAAGGAAAGGAAGTTTTCAAATGGATAACTTAAATTCTCCGTATGCTATGGCTGCTAACATGAATTCACCTTATATGGGGGCGAACGTAAATGCACCTTATATGGATGAAAATGTAAATGCACCCTACATGATGGCCCCGCAGATGTCCTGTGCTCCTGTACGCCACTGCCCTCGGCAGAAAGACAACTTTATATTGATAATTGTGTTGTTTATATTATTAATTATTGTGGGATGCAGCATTAGCTGGTAATTCATCTATTGTTTTTTAAGTCAAAAAGATCACACCCCTTAGAAGCATCCAGCTCATGATAAGGCTGCAAACCGCTCAGGTAAAGGGAATCCCCTTTTACAAATAGAACGAGATAAACTTAAACCAGCACTCCTTTTCGATGGGTGCTGGTTTTTGGTTTAGCAAACCACGGGAAGTCCGAAAGAAACTTTCACGTTTCTCTTTAGTTATGGTTAAATAGGGCGTGGAAGTAGGAATTAATGGATAACAATTCTTTTCCGCTGACCTTAAGAATGCTTACGCTCTTTCCGGGCTTCCTTTGCGAGAGCAAAGGAAAAAACCACTATTAATCCTACACTGGCCGTTTTCATTATGAAATCCGAAATTCCAAATATGTAATCTCCTAACTGGTCCAGGAAAGTGAATAGAATTAAAGATACATAGTATAAGGGCCACCCTGAAAACGCACCTGATAAGGATGTAAGTTTTTTGGGCAACTTCCTCCCCCTCTTATCCTATTTCTATGTATTGATTCTTTCAGTCTCTTTCCACGTGCTCAACCTTCTCAATGGTACCAAAAAAATAAGCTGTCGAAAACTTTCTCGACAGCCCGAGAACCAATCCTCGGTGGTTCTCATATATTCAGGAATCCAAATTGTATTTATCATAATAATGACTCTGTTTCTTTTTCCAATCACTCAGTGTAGTTTTAAACACTTGTTCACCTTTCTGATCATAAACTCTTACGATATTTTGATTGCTCGTAATGGCATATTCCTTTTGATGATCAGCGGTTGTGGAAGTCTGTTCTGTTTCATTCGCTGAGGAGGCCGATGCTTTTGCACCATCCTCCTGATTATTTTCTGCTGTTTTAGATTGAGATTGATCTTTTGAAGCTTCTTTTTGGAAGTTCGTAATCTCGACCTCTTCTTTTGCTGATAATGTTTCCCACTGCTTGAACTGGGTCATAAACGTTAGAGCCAGTCCTAGAAGTACAAATGGTATAATGGATTTTACAGTTTTAAACATGACAAACTCCCTCTCTTTCTATCAATCTTTTTCCATGCTATTTTCCTTAACCTGCCAAGCACCAGCGCGCCGTGGATCTGAGCCGCCATATACTCTGTTTTCTTCTTCGTCAACGACCAGAGCTTGGACTCCTCCGTAGTAAGTGGGGGATACCTCCAGGTGCACATCATAATCTCGTTCCTCTAATTCTTCCTTCACTTCATCATCCAGATCTTTTTCTACATAGACATTTTCATCTTCTATATAAAATCTGGGCGAAGCAATGGCATCCTCCAGGGGTTCACCAAACATCACGTGTTTGGTAAGAACTTCAGTGAGCATCATCGGAATTCTTTCTCCTCCCGGTGAACCAATACCTATCTTTCTGTCTCCATTTGTCATAATGGTCGGGCTGGTAAAACTCCTTGGTCTTTTTCCAGCTTCCATTCCGTTTATTGAAGAGTCATCAGGACTGAAGTTTTTAAGCTGATCGTTTAAAAAGAAACCGCCGACTTCTTCACCAGAGCCAAAATATGCGCTTAACGTATTCGTTACCGAAACCATGTTGCCGTCTGCATCTACGACTACATAATGGGTGGTGCTGACATGATCTTCTTCTGCCACTGTGTCGCTTGTTTTATAGTCATCGGATAACTGATCCATATCAATAGAAGCAGCGAGGTCTTCTACATAATCATCCTCTGTCAGTTCTTCGTATGATTTATCAGTGAATAAGGGATCCCCGATATTCTCCACACGATCATCGTACGTTCGCTTGGTTATCTCACCAATCATATGGATGTAATCAGCTTGACTGCCTTCCGCCTCTTTTAGATCAACCATTTCGCTGGCTTTTAAGGATTGAATTAACGTTACACCTGACAATGGCGGCGGGGCTGAATAGACTTCATAACCTGCAAATTCACCTTTTACGGGAGCACTTTTCATAACGCTGTAATTACTTAAGTCTGATTTGGTTAATTCCTTTACACCGGCCGCGAGTTTATCAGAAATATCTCCGTAGTAAAAAGCGCCTGAACCTTCTGATTGAATGCTTTTTAGAGTTTTGGCTAATTCTTTTTGTTTTAATGTTTCATTCGGTTGAATCGGCTCTCCATCAGGAAAGAAATGATCTAATTTCTTAACAGGCATACGCTGAGCATTTTCCTCCAATCGCTGTGTAAGGTGCTCATCCGCCTTAAACCCATCTTCTGCAAGTGAAATGGAGGGCTCCAACAGTTTTTCCATGTCCATGGAACCAAAATCAGAATGGGCTGCCTCGAGACCCTTAACGAGGCCTGGAACTCCAAATTTATTAGAAGGGGTTGCACCTGAAATCGGTGCTGTTTCCCTGTATTGATAAATAACGGGATCCTCCTCTTCGTCAGCAGGGTGAATCAGCATAGCTCCCCCTCCTCCGATGCCTGACCCATAGGGTTCAACGACTCCGAGAGCATAGGAAACAGCAACGGCTGCGTCAACAGCGTTGCCGCCCTTTTCGAGGACTCCCATGCCTGCTTTAACCGCCAGAGGATGTGACGAACTTACTCCGTATGCTTCCGTAGTACCGGTGGATGGAGAAGGTTTAATCCCATAATGGGGAGACTTTTCCATTCCTTGATTACTAATAAAGTAAGTAACGCCCACTGCAGTTACAACGATCAGCATCATAAGAATAGAAAGGATTTTCTTATTCATCCTCCTCTAATTCTCCTTCTTCTAAAATGGAAGAGTGGTCAACTTCGATCACCAGTTTTCCATTTTCTACTGTAAAGTTCGATTCAGGCTCTCCTCGTTTTAATTGAGTAAAGATTTTCTTTTGATTGTATTTATTATTGGTCACGGCAGGACGTGATTCCCTAATTCGCATAGGTAAGATTTCAAACCTGCCAGTTCCATCTTCCATCAAGTCATAGTTAACTAAAGCACTATCTCTTGTACGGGACCAGCCTTGATCAAAGATAAAGTTTCCAAGGCTGTAGAAAATCACTGAATTATCATATACCTCGACCGGAGACAAGACATGAGGGTGGTGGCCTATAATGACATCTGCACCGGCACCCACGATCGCCTTTGCCATTTCCTGCTGTCTCGGGTGAGGTTTGTTATCGTACTCCGCTCCCCAGTGGATGTTGACGACCACCATATCCGCATTCTCTTTCGCCTCTCTTACAAGAGGAAGAAAAGACTCAGGATCTGCAGCTGCAATCCCTGGATTATATTCCAGAGCTCGAAAACCTGACACGTAGACATCAGAAAAGCCCAGGGTCGCTATTTTTAACCCATTGGTCTTCTTGTAGTCAATCTGCTGAGCTGCCTCCAGGTCTTTACCGGCACCTACAAAATCAAGCTCTTTATCTTCAAAGGTTTGAACCGTGTCAAGCAGCCCCTCAGGTCCAAAGTCCATGGCGTGGTTGTTAGCTAGATTTACATTTGAAAAGTTAGCATCTTTTAAAGCTTCTACAGCACTTGGATCTGCACTCAAATGAATAGATTTATCGATTTCGTCATAACTTTTCCCCTCTAGCGTCACAGGGTTTTCAAAATTCCCCGTTACATAGTCTGCAGACTCGAAATAGGGAGCCACTTTTTCGAACAGATAATCGGTCCCTTTTCTCTCTGTAACTTCTTTTACGTTCCGCCCAAACATCATATCGCCTACAAAAGCCGCGCTGAAATAAGAATTTTCTTTTTCTTTAGCTTCTGGAGCGGGCTGCTTATAAAAAAGTTCGAACCCTACAATAAATACAAATAAAATAATAATTCCAATGATGACGTGTTTATTGGTAGACTTTTTATGCTTCTTAATTTTCTGTAAAAATTTCTCTTGATATGATAATTTCATAGACATACGACATCCATCCTATATGAGATAATAAACCGTCATAATCAAAAAGGTTACTCCACTTAGAAGCAGCGTACTGCCTGTGGTAATAATCAATCCCTGTTTCTGCATGGTATTGGCAATTAAGCCGGGAACAATCACACCGATCCCCCGGAATTCTAATATTTCAAATGGAGCCATGGGGTAAAAATAGTCGAACAGTAATTTGAGCACTATTCCTGTACTCAGCATGGCCGCGAATTTTCTCCGCCCATAAAGAATCATAAATTTAGAAACGCCATACGTGACAATTAAATACGTCAAAAAACTAATAAATAATACAACGGCTATAAATATGGGCTGGTCAAATACAAGTGCTAAATATCCTGGCACTACTAATCCAGCCGGCATTACCCCGGTTTTCTCGGCAAAAATCAAGCTTAAAATTACCCCTAATACAAGGGATATATATAAATCGGAACCGAACATATGCTTTTTCCTCCTAGCTGACAATCGGTTGATGTTTATTTTCGTGAAACTTATCTATCAATGGTTCTGCAGCTCCGTGGATGTTCCCTACTCCGTACATGACCCGGTCTTCTAACATCTCAGACAGAACTTCCATAATCTGTTCTGTAGTATAACCCTCTAAATCCAGAAGATGATCTACTTGAATTTTTCCTTCATTAACATCTGTAACTATTGGTTCTGTGGTTTCCCCTATCAAAACGAGCGTATCAGTAGGGATGTAAGGTAAGACATCTTTGGAGAATTGTTCGGTACGCTCCACCCTGTCATCCCGGCAGTTCATAATAATGATGGGATTTTCAGAGGGGTAACCGAGAAATTCTACTCGTTTCCATATATTAATAGTAGAAACGGCGTCATTAGCCGCAAAGCCATTTACAAAATAAGCTGGCTTTTCAGGACTACCAAGTGGAAGAATGCGCATCGCCCCAGGATCAGCAGGAGCCTTTAGCATCCCTTGGGATGCCGTAGCTTCATCAATTCCAATGGCTTCTGCCACGGCTAATGATAATGAAGCATTTTCAGGAAAAACCATATATTCAAACTTCTTTAAATAAGAATCTGAAATTTTACTATTATCCGCTACGATCACCTTCGTGTTCCTCTCCTCGGCAATTCTCTTATAGTAATCCACATAAGGACTCTCGGATACTATCAAGTGACCATCATATGGAATAGTGGATACGAAAGCTTCCGCAACTTCATCAAGTGTAGGTCCCATTACGTCCATGTGATCTTCTAAAACATTTACAATAACGCCAATATTGGCCTGCAGCATTTTTTCTTGAAATACAACCTGGTAATCAGGATTTACGGCCATACACTCACTTACCAATGCCTCAGCGCCTTTATCAGCCGCTTCTTTAACTACTAATCTTTGTTCACGGATATTAGGACCTTCTCGTCTCCGTTTAATAGGCTTTTCTTCATCCGTGTCCCAAAAAATCATTCTTGCTGACGTTCCTGTGGTCTTGCCTATTGTTTTGTAGCCTGCTTCTTTCACGATACCGGTTATTAATCGAGTCACTGTTGATTTACCTCGAATACCGTTGATGTTTACTCGGATAGGCAGGGCATTGACGTTCTTTTTATGCTGATGCCATTCATAAGCACCAATAATTAGAACCGTGATTAACACAATAGGTATTAATAACATGTGTTTTCACTTCCTCTATCTTCTTTAGTCTGTAACCCTAAGTAAGTTTAAGTTATATAATTTTAATTCACAACAGCCAGGGTTAAAATTAATATTTTTATAGTAAAAATCCATACTATTCCTCACATCTACTAAATTATTAATATCACCCATAAGGAATAAGGTTCATTTTTTTATCCAATATATAAAAATAGAGGAATTTATTGTTATTTCAAGCCGTTAATTGTAATATCTACGTAATATAGAGTAATTTTTAGAATATTATACAGGAATAAGGAACTATAAATTTTAGTACTATTAGATACGGGACGTTATTACTAAAAAAGGGATGGCATAGTAAACGATCAAAAATACAATTTTTGTTAAATCATCATTCATCTTTCTATCCAATATAAAAATGGATAGAAAACTTATTAATGACTTTGACTAAATATCAAAAAATATCAGGTTAGGACATATGTCCTTTCGAAAGGTTATGAATTCCTCTTTAATAGATGCAGAAGAGGAGGATGATCAATGAAAGGAGCAATATTTGCCCTCCTTGGAGGGCTCTGCATTACAATGCAGGGAATCTTTAACGCAAGAGTGAGTGAAGCAATTGGCGGATGGCATACGACTTCCATGGTTCATATCATTGCCTTCACCATAGCCATTATTATTTATTTAAACGTACGGGATGGAAAAGGAAAAAGCTTCAGGCAGGTACCCTGGCTTTATTTAGTGGGAGGATCGTTTGGGGTGATTGTTGTTTTT
Source organism: Halobacillus halophilus DSM 2266 (assembly GCF_000284515.1). Lineage (GTDB taxonomy): Bacteria > Bacillota > Bacilli > Bacillales > Halobacillaceae > Halobacillus > Halobacillus halophilus. The sequence continues at coordinate 3,197,875 of NC_017668.1, forward strand.
TCAGAATTAACAGCGATTCACAGAATCGGTCCAGCTCCTGCTATTGCTCTATTACTCGTATCACAAATCGGAACGGCCTTTATTATTGAGTCACAAGGATGGTTCGGTGAACGAAAAGTTCCGATCACACGCAGACAGAGTATTGGCCTGACCATGATGCTCGTCGGTGTCATCCTTTTTCAATTGTAAAAAGAAGGAGAGCTTAACGTGAAAGAAAGACCTACAACACTAGACTCCTATATCCAACAGTACCAGCTGGACGATTTATTTCCAGATTCCTTCAGGCAGCATATGAAGGTCTCCCCTTTTGAAAAGGGCGAAACTTTATTTTCTGCCGGGGATGAACTTGAAGAATTATATTTTCTCGTCGAAGGAAAAATTAAAATTTTCACGCTGACGCCGGAAGGAATGTCGCTGATCAACCGCTTTAAACAGCCACTCGCTCTAATTGGAGATGTGGAATATGTTAAAGGCAGCTCGGTCCTCAATTCGGTGGAAGCCGTTACCGAAGGCGTAATGATTTCCGCCCCCTTTTCGCATTTAACTGCGCTTGAAAAGGAGCATCCAAGCTTCATCCGGTTTCTGCTGGAAACCGTGGCCCACAAGTTTTATACCGAATCCCATACGACAAGTATGAACATGCTTTACCCTGTAGAAGTCCGGCTGGCGAGCTATTTATTATCGATTTCTTCGGTGGGAGAAGGAACGGTTTTTCATCAGGAAATGCGAACGTCCAATTTAATCGAACTCGCCGAATGGATCGGCACCAGTTATCGTCACTTGAACCGGGTTTTGAAGAAATTGGCTTCTGATCATGTCGTCGAGAGAACAAATGGATCGGTTACAATTAAAGATCTGGAAAAGCTTCGAACCCTCGCGAAAGGAAATATTTATGAATAAGGAGGCGCTCTCATGGTTGGTGCATCACTCGCCATCATTTCCGGGATTTTAATTAGTCTGCAAAATATATTTAATGCCAGAGTCAGTGAAAAAACAGGACCCTGGGCCACTACTACACTTGTGCTCGGATTAGGTCTCGTCTGTTCCCTGCCTGTCTTTTACTCGGTCGAACAAAGAAGCCTGTTTGCGTTTGGAGATGTTAATCCCATCTTTTTATTCGGAGGTGTATTTGGTGTCGGAATCGTTTTCTTCTTAATGAGGGGCGTTTCCTTGATCGGACCGGCCTACGCTATATCGATAGCACTGATTTCACAGATCCTGATTGCTTTTACAATCAATACAGCGGGCTGGTTCGGGTTCGAATCTTCTTCCATCTCCTGGCAGAAGCTGATCGGTATCACGCTTTTGATCGGCGGGGTTCTCGTTTATAAATTAGAAAAGAGGGTGGGATGAGGGGGTCTTATAAACAGCCTGGACGAATTAGAAAAGCTGAAGATGAATAAAATCACCTTCAGCCTTTTTTTAATGGCTACTTCTCCTCATTCAGTTCCATTTTAAAAACAATGGCGTAGTCCTCATTCTTAATGGATGGAGGCAATGTCTTCAAATTCTCCGTCCCCCGGGTGGATAATTGACTCTGACTCGATCCTATTACATAAGCCCAGTAGATGGTTTCTCCCTTATTGAGCGTGACCCGTTCTTCCGGATGTTCAAACAGGAACGCTTTTAGGTCTTTGGGCTGCTCCGCTTGTCCCGCTACATATCCATCTGGTCCTCCAATCGTTAAATCATTCATCTCCTCCCCCATACGAACTTGAAAAGAATGGAGAGCGTTCTTATATTTACTATTCTCTTCAGCCGTAGACTGGGTGGTGATTTCATTGATCATTTTCCCGTTTTCATAGACTTCAATGGAACTGATCAGGGCTTCTCCCTCTGGTACCTTTCCATCCACCGTGAAGAAAGTTTGATAATCGACACCGATCTGATTAACAAGCGTCTTCTCGCGGTTGGAAAGCTTCGCCGGCTTTACCACCAGTGAGAATGAAGAAGCCTTATGACCATCATTCTCTTCCTGAGCCTGCCCCGTTTCGCTGCTGCCTTGATTCGTACATCCGGCCAGTACAAGCGCTATTCCAATCAGAATCATAAATCGCTTCATTTCTTTAGCCCCCATTCTCGTTTATACCAATAGATGAAAAAGAGAGTGTTGTTTAAGATCATCTTCTCTACATACGCTTACGATTCCATTGACCGATAAGTTTCAGGATAACGCGTTCCTTACATACACATTAGATTCAAAAATTCGAGATTTAATCTGTGAAATATTGGGTATATTCTTTTCGTTGCTAGGTTTTCGCTAGTTTGAACCTTACCTTTTATGAGAAGTTCTGCACTAATATTTTACAAACGGTAAGTTTGACGTTCTCATAGCTTCTATGTAAAATGGCGTCATAAACAATTATTGCACACGTGCAACTTTTATAAAAAACTACAACATTGAGAGGTGAATAAATATGCTAGAAGCCTTTAAAGAACTCCATCCTACTATGCAAGCTTTTATTGGGACATTATTTACATGGGGAATGACAGCTCTCGGGGCCGCTCTCGTCTTTTTTGTAAAGGGAACGAACCAGAAATTCCTTGATAGCATGCTTGCATTTGCCGGTGGGGTTATGATCGCAGCCAGTTATTGGTCTCTGCTTGCTCCTGCGATTGAAATGTCATCAGAAAGTCCAGGTCCAGCCTGGGTTCCAGCTGCCGTTGGCTTCTTATTAGGGGGAGTACTGCTGATGTTTGTCGATCGCATGCTTCCAGCGATTGACACCGATCGTTACATGCATGATATTAAAGATCATAAGGCTAAGAATCGCACAGCTCTGCTCTTCTTTTCCATGACCCTTCACAATATTCCTGAAGGTTTGGCTGTCGGAGTCGCCTTTGGCGCTCTTGCTTCCAACATGACAGAATCGACGCTTGCGGGGGCTTTGGCACTCGCGCTCGGAATCGGCATTCAGAACTTCCCGGAAGGTACGGCCGTATCCATGCCGCTTCACCGTGATGGGATGGGGAAAAAGAAAAGCTTTATGTTCGGTCAATTCTCAGGGATGGTCGAACCAATAGCGGCAGTCGTAGGTGCGTCGGCCGTAATTGTCATTGAACCCATTCTTCCGTACGCACTCAGTTTCGCCGCTGGTGCCATGATCTTCGTCGTTGCGAAGGAAATCATTCCCGGCTCCCATGAAAAAGGAAATGTCAATCTCGCATCCATGAGCCTTATGCTCGGGTTCACTGTCATGATAACGCTCGATGTCGCGCTTGGCTAATTGAAGACGAATCAAAAAAGTCCAGAGTGATTGTACTCTGGACTTTTTTCGTCTCGGCAAAATCCCCATCATGCCGCCCATTCACTCGCATAGTTAAATGAACAATAACATGACCGGTATATCCTTGTATGTGCAAATATGTCTTACTTCCCACTTAACGAATCTCTATGAAAACCACCTTTTGCTTCATAAAGGTATTTATCAGGTACTGCTTCTTCAATCAACGGGAACAATTCTCTTTCTTCCAGTCGTACATGTTCATCCAGTAATTTCCCTAATTCATTCACTTTATCATAGGATGTATTTTGACTTTCTCGAAGATGACGAATCAGACACCTGATTTGTGCATGTTGATAGAGCATCTGTTTGACCAAACCTTCATTAGGTTGTTCAGCATATTCAAGATAAACCGGTAGTAGAATATCCTCCTCATCCCTAAAGTGATCCTGGCCATCTTCTTTCCAAAAATTAATCATTTCCCTTATTAATTGCTTATAGTTCTTTTCACTTTTTTCTGTCCCAGCTTTTTTCATTTCAAGAGCCATAACTAAAGCGTGATGGTGGTGGTGGGACAAAGGGATTAAAGCTTCATGCCTTTTCAAGTCCATCCTCCTTTCCATAAGCACTTCTTGTGAGAATCAACAACACGGTTTACAGATTAATTGGCTATAGATATAAATAGCCTCTCTCTATTCTGCGTTTTCATCTGTCTGATGAAGCCCGAAAATATTTCCTTCGCTATCCAGGAAGTATCCTTGCCAGGCCATTCCTGGCAGGGCATATTTCGGCATGGCGACCTGGCCGCCATGATTTAAAATTTTAGATTCAACAGCATCGAAATCTTCCACACCTATGGTACAGGCATAGCCATTCAGAGCCTGATTTAATTCAGGAGGCGCGCTTTGGCGCTGCATTAAAGCTCCATTGATCCCAAGCTCCTTGTCATCGCCGGTCACAGCTCCGGCATAAGGCATTCCCGCGTACTCGCTCCAATCTTCAAATGTCCATCCGAATACCCCGCTATAGAAATTCTTAGCCCGTTCCATATCATCCACATGAATTTCAAAATGAATAACTCTTCCCATAAGAACCTCCTGTTGATATGTTTTTTTTAAACATTTCCAATCGCTCATTCAAGTATGTATATTCTATTTCTAGTTTCAGACTCCTTCTTTATGCGTAAGTATCCTGCAAAGTACCCATTAGTCCGAATTCCCACTCATCACATGATTCCAGAGCAATCTACTCCTTACTTATCACCACTTCCATTTGAACCAGACTGCGTATTCGCTTTTATTTCCTCTAATAGTTGCGTCTGCTGGTCCTGCTTCTCCAATACCTTATTCGTTACCTTTTGGATAGTATTGGTAATTAACCATAGAGAAAGGATGATGACAACAATAATTAATAAACCATTCATTCGTTTCACTCCTTTTTGTATCGTAGGATGTTTCTTCTTTTAAAACCGGAGGGATAAACAGATGATCAGTTGAACCTTAGTGATTATCTTGTTTCGTTATACCATTTAATTGCAAACCATACTGCAAGCAGTTGCGAGATAAACCCGGCTAACCATCCTATCACAAGTGAATAATTCACATAATCACGAAGACCTATGCCTCCTGAAATTAAAATTGATCCCAACAGTATAAAAATAATAGTTAGTCTTTGATTTTTGTTCATCTGCTTCCCCCCATAATTAAACTCCTGCCAATTCATAAACAATTTTACAAAATACAGGTGTGTTTTTCTCGTTTAAAGTCATATAGACTTAATCATTTCAACTTGTATCCAAACATCGAAAAAACGGAACCCCCAGTATCGAAGGTCCCGCTTTTCAATGGATCAATTGATGAATAATAGAGCGATGGAGATCGGAATGAAACTCCAAAGAAAAATGATCACGCAGAATCCCATAATATCTTTCACTTTCAACCCAGCGATTGCAAGCAGAGGTAGAGCCCAAAATGGCTGAATCATGTTCGTCCATGAATCTCCCCAGGCAACAGCCATCGCTGTTTTGGCGGTACTGACATCAAGATCCATCGCAGCCGGAACCATGATTGGTGCTTGGACAGCCCATTGCCCTCCGCCGGAAGGGACAAAGAAGTTAACAATTCCAGCACTAATAAAAGCAAACAAAGGAAATGTGAATTCCGTAGATATACTTACAAACCAGGAAGACATTTGCTCAGATAATCCAGAAGCCACCATCATTCCCATAATCCCTGCATAGAAAGGAAACTGAATGATGATACCACCTGCGTTTTTTACCGCTTCGTTGACACTGTTCAAAAAATTCCGAGGGGTTTTATGAAACAGAATCCCCAGGAACAGGAAGAGAAAGTTGACGATATTGATATTCAAATCGAGACCATTCTGTACGAAAAAGTAAATAACAAACGATAGCCCTAACAACCCTATCGCGATCGAAACGATGGCGCTGTTTTCTAAACGTTCGGCAGGTGTCATCTGCTCAGCAGTTGCTGCAAGCTCTTCTTCCGCCCGATCTTCATGTAACAGCTCCAGGTTATTTTTGCTCAAATCACCACTGGTCTTTAACAGCCATAAATTCAGAAACGGCAGGGACACTAATAGAACAAAGACGATAAATAAATTCATACCGCTAAAAAGAGTCTCTGTAATCGGGACCGAACCAATCGTGTCCGAAAGAAAATGATCTTCCGTTGCAATCGTAAGAGGGATGGAACCAGACAATCCTCCGTGCCACAGTAAAAATCCACTGTAGGCACTGGCCATTAATAATCGATAATCCACGTTTGGTACACGTCTGGCTACGTGAATCGCCAGTAAAGCTCCTACAACTAAACCAAAGCCATAATTAACTAAACACGCTGCCGCTGCAGTAAAAGAAACTAACAAGATAGCCTGGCCTGGCGTTTTAGCCAGCGTACTCAATCTCTCTAGCCCACTCTTAACAAGCGGGGTGTTGGCTAATATGTATCCAGTTACAACAATTAAAGACATCTGCATGGCAAAAGCTAATAAATCCCAAAACCCGTCTCCCCAGAATTGAACCATTTGAACGGGAGAACTTTCTGTAAAACCAATCCCAAGACCGAACACCACGAGTGTTAATATGACCGCAAACAAAAACGCATCCGGTAGATACCGCTGAACCAGTCGATCAAAAAACAAAGTCATTCCTTTAAGCAACCTCATCACCCCTAAACTTTGTAAACGTTTTCAAAATAATCTAACATGTTCTAGTCTCTCTGAAATAAATGGAAAATTCAAGGGAGATTAAAGAAATTATATCCAGTCAGATCAAATTGCTATGCAAGATGATCCTTCAAAGGTAACCCTTTAATACATGGATCTGTTAAAGTTTAATGTTGATTTTTCATAAGAGCCTTATTACGCAATAGGGCCGGATTGTGGAAGACTCAGTTTCGAGATATTCTGCGTCCGTTGCTAATAAAGAGAGGGGGTGGCTGCAGAAACAACTCGCTTTCCTGCGGGGGAACTGGCAAGCCTCCTCGCTCGTTTCACTCCCTGTGGGGTCTCGCCTAGCTCCTTCTCCCGCGGGAGTCTCGCCGTTTCCTCCGCCATCCTATGATTGAGGAGTGAACGGACCCTTCAATAATAGAGGTAATCGTTCTGAATCAGCCTTAACCCCTTATATATCAGGGGTTGTACACTTAAATAAGCTAGATACTCTTTTGCTCTCCCGTTAATTTTAGTAGGCATTTTTGGTGGATTTCGAGTTTCTGATTCGGCCAGGTCCGGAGGGGGACGATGAAGACTCCTGTGGGATGAACATGATCGGTAAGATCCCGGAAGGCGAAGCCTGAGGAAGCTTACCACATGCCCACGGAAAGCGAAATCGTCCCCCGGAGGACCTTCCTTATAACCCATTTATCTCGAAACTGAGTCTTAAACAAACGGGAGCTTTACCTTAAAATCAACACGGAAGTTTAACAGAGTCTAATACATAATAAATTCCCCATTTAATCTCTGATCCTTTACGAAAAAGTTGAACCTTTTCCCGTCATTTTTTCGTATAATCAAGGAAAGGAGGAGATAGTGATGTTCAAGAAATTTTTAGCAAGTGTAGGTGTGGGATCGGCTAAGGTAGACACCCAGTTGGAAAAAGCACAATTTGTACCAGGTGAAGACGTGCACGGGAAAGTCGTCATCAAAGGTGGAGATGTAGAACAACCCATCGACTCCATCCACATTTTCCTCATGACAGAAGCCCTCCGTGAATCGGGCGATAAGAAAATCAAAGAAAAAGTCGCGATCCAGAAATACCCGATCGCTCATCAGGAGACGATTAAAGAAGGCGAAACAAAGGAAATCCCATTTTCAATTCAGCTTCCGTATCACACCCCTGCTTCCCTCGGAAGGCTGCCGCTTTGGTTTGAAACGGGACTGGATATTCCTATGGCTCTGGATCCAGAAGACCGCGATCCGATTAAGGTATCCCCGCACCCTTACATTGAAAAAGTACTGGACGCATTAGAGAACAGACTTGGTTTCCGCCTTAGAGAAGTGGAAATGGAGTATTCCAAACACTTTGGTTACGTGCAGGAATTCGAATTCGCCCCAGGCGGAGACTACCGTTCTTACTTAGATGAACTGGAAGCGATTTTCTTTTTAAAAGAAAACCATGTTGATGTGATGCTTGAAGTGGATCGACGTGCCCGAGGTCTTGGCGGGTTATTTGCTGAAGCCCTGGAAATGGATGAAAGCCGAACGAAAGTCACGCTTACGAGCGACGAACTTAACGGTTCGTTAGATGGCGTAGCACGTAAGCTGCAGCAAACCATTGATCAATTCAAACAATGATAAATAAAACGCCCAGGGAAACCCTGGGCGTTTTATTATGAAGCACGAAATCCATCCAAAGTTCTCCCTATTACACGAAGAGTATGCGCAGTGGAATTACATTTGTTCATGCAAAAAAGGAGCGTCTGTGCTCCTTTTTTAAGTCCTAGCTTCTTCTTTTAATGCTTCTTCCTCCACACGGTCCATAAAGTCATTTACGACCTTTTGGTTGTTCTTCTTACTTCCAAGCTTCATAAGCGCTCTGCCCACAAAGTTGACTCCCCGGTTATTCCCTTCATAAATAAAGCGGGTCGTGGACTCAGTCACTTTTTCAAGGGTGAAAGAAAAAGTAATATCGAATGCTTTCGCTAAGGTAAAGTTAAGCTGTTTAAACTTTTTCTCATCCGTATCTTCATACCCTACCGTTTCCACGATATAGGTTTCTACGCGTTTCCCTTCCTGGTACTTTTGCCGGTATTTAGATCCCACTCCCCCTTCTTCTATGTGAACCGGCTCATTTTCAATAACTTTCGGCATAATCACAGGCATGTTTTCCTCCCGAAATAAATTCCATACCGTTTCTATATTCGCTTCTATGGTTCGCTCTTCTTTCCATTCCATTATTTATCCCTCTCCTTTCCGGACTCGATAAACTCGTCAATATCTGCTACCTTAGAACGTAATTCTTCAATCTCAGATTCGATGTTTTTCTTTTTTTTAAGCAATAATTTTTCCAGATTGTCAAAGGATTTATCGTTCATAACAGTCTTCATTTCATGGATGGTCAAGCCGAACCCCCGCAGCTTCGCCAACAATAAAGCGAGAAGGTAGGATCCGTCGTCGTAATATCTGTATTGGTTGGCTGGGTCGACGAACACAGGCTCTAAAAGCCCGACTTGGGCATAGTATCTTAATGTTTCTTTGCTTAATCCTGTTAAAGCTGAAAATTCGCTGACTTTATACATGAAGACCTCCTCTTCTCCTTTAGCTTAAACTATGGGGTACACCACACAGTCAATAGAAATTCGCAGATAACCTGGCATAATGACAAGGATCCCCTTTTTCCATGGAGAGGGTTATAGAATTGACCAGAGGAACAATCGTCCCTTAGAACAATTCGTTACTACCTATCATGAGGTTTCTATTAACCTCCCTTTATTTCGTTCATTTTGACCAAACGATTTTTTCAACCTATCGTCTTTTTGCAGTGAGGAAAAGCTCGGCAAATTCATGGGGAATGGTTAGGAGGGGATCTTCCTTTACCTCCTGCTTCATTTTGTTCAGCCCTTTCTCATATACATCGTCACTGATTAACGTCAATACGGAAATATCCCGGTTTTCCGCATGCGGAAGATAGTCCGAGACCGTGACCTCCTGCCGGCGATAGTCCACGTGTAATTGAACTTCAAGACCTCTTTTCTTAAGTGCTTCATAGATCTCATCATGATGCCAGAATCTTTGTACATCCTCAACATAAGCTTGAGGAAAGTAGTGATACACCCACCACTTCGGCATGGCATGAATAGCCATATTGTGCATCTTGTACAGTCCATTTGTCGTGAGAATCCGTGTAATCTCATCCAAAGCTCTTTCTTTGTCCTGATAATGGTGGAACGAATAGTTATTGACTATGTAATCAAATTTGTCTGACTCAAAAGGCATACTCTCCGCGCAGCCATGAACCAGCTGAATCGATCCAAGCTTTTCTTTTGCTTTTTCAAGCATAGCTTCCGATGCATCCAATCCAGTCCATCGAACTCGTGAATCATGAAATAAAGGAACTTGCTTAGCAAGATACAGCCCTGTTCCACATGATAAATCAAGCACTTCATACTTCTCTTTCTTTTGTTTAGTGATATGGGCCTTTAAGGTCGTATCCTTTTCTAATTCTTTGACTCTATAATGATTATTATCGTAGTGATCAGCAATAGTAGAAAAGTCGGTTTCTTTCATAGGTAATCTCCTCTCCCTTTTCATAACCCGGACTCATTACCAAAGCGGCTCCTCTTCATTGGATAATTCCATGATAAAAGGCTGCACGCTCATCACAAGTGCTCCAGTTCCTATTAAAAAGAATAAAAAGAGTGGGGAAGAGTTATCGAATAAAAGAGAGATCAACATAACGAAAGGAATAAGGAAAATACTTAGACTGCTTTTCTTTCTGGAGGAAGCAGTAAGGTATTGCTTCTTTTCACAATGCGGGCACGTAATTCCAGCAGCTAACGTAAAAGATTTCTTCATGGTTTCACCCCATGTCCATTCTTCTTGGCAGCTTTTGCATACAGGCATTTTTCACCCTCCTCTTTCATTCACATGTACATTGTTTGTCGTCTTCTGCTCCACTTCACAGCATAAAATAAAGCAAAAGAGACAGTCAGTTTTTGATACTTATGCATGCTCATTCCTCCGAGAGTTTTTTTTAGCATGTTTAAATCAATACTTACAGCAACTAGTTTTCTGCTTAATCTATTCATTTTTATCAGTAAACTATAAGAATCTTCTTTAATCAAAAATTGCAGCTTCCGTTTCTTCCAGCCATTGATCAACAGCTTTGACTGGAAAATAGTATTCATAGCCAATCTGTATGTAAGGAATTTGGCTCTTGGTGACGTTTCCTTCTTTTTTTGGCAGGAGCTTTTCTACTTGGTCCTGTTTAATTCCTAAGTATTCTTGTAATTCCGAATGACTCAATAATTGATCTTTCGTCTGGGGTTTCACTTGTACCTGTTCAATAGAATTCCCAGAAGGATTATTATCTTTCATCGCATCGGCGATCATCCAGGACCCTGCTAAAATACATAAACCTAAAAAAATCTGCGCTAGACTGCTAGCAAACTGCTTCATCATATCCTCCATTCATATTTTCTGGTATATAGAGATAGATTACCTCTCTATTTTTTCAACTTACCATCTTGTTACCGGATTTTACCACAGATTCCACTCTGCTCCTCACATATTCTCTACCTCTTCTCAAATCCCTTGTTTCATCTGTATTAAGACCGTCTATATTCCCCTGGTCTAAAACAAATGAGTGAGTTTTTCTTCATGCTGTAAAACATATTCTTCCAATCCTTTTTCTTCATCGGTGTCTGTTTAATATTTACTCCATCGTCCTTTAACTTTTGAATGCTCGAATTGAAAATTCCGGACATCTTTCCGCCTCCCCTATTATGCATATTTATGGCTTCCCAACCATAACCATCGAATCCATTTCTATAATATTGCAGGTTACGATCATCTTTCCTCTCTTCTTCATTGTTCATAAAAAAAGTGACCTATACACGTGTATAGGCCACTCCATATCTATAGACCTATACCCGGACGGTAAGGTCTTGCTAACAGCATCACTGCCAACAAAGCCGAGAGTGAAGTTCACTCTGGATTGACGACTTTGCTGTAAAAGCTACTCCCCTTAAAAGGAAAATATTCAATTACACTACTAACATAAACGTAAATGACCGGATAGTCAATGGATAAAAGAGGATAATATTTTTATTCTTCTAACTTTGACTTGATGGTCATATCGATAGAAAGACAAACGGAACGTACAACTAATAAGCGAACTCCTTCATGAATTACAAATAACACTGTTAATTCTCAAAGATTATTTCAGATAAGCTCCCGTTTGTTTAAGACTCAGTTTCGAGATAAATGGGTCCGTGACGTTAAAAGGAAGAGGGCTGGTGGGGAAATAAGTCGCTTTCCTGCGGGGGAACTGGCAAGCCTCCTCAGTCGTTATCACTCCTTGTGGGGTCTCGCCTAGCTCCTTCTCCCGCGGGAGTCTCCTCATTTCCCCACCAGCCCTGCGATTTCTTGTGAACGGACCCCTGCTAATAGGAAAAACGGGAAACCTGAAATCGTCCTAAATGCTTCTATATCGGCGTTTATCCCCCTGGACAGACTCGGAATTAACGTTGATCACAGGTTATTTTTCCTCATATGGAGGTATATACGTAGAGGATTTTGAGCGCTTAATAATCGCAAAGGTCCGGAGGGGGACGATGAAGACTCCTGTGGGATAAACATGATCGGTAATATCCCGGAAGGCGAAGCCTGAGGAAGCTTACCACATGCCCACGGAAAGCGAATCGTCCCCCGCAGGACCTTCACTGTAACCCGATATCTCGAAACTGAGTCTTCCACTAACCGGCCCTTTAGCGCAATAAGTTTTTTAAATAAAATAAGCTCTTAGTTTAGAAGCTAAATCTAAATACTCTTCATGTTTTTCAAGATTAGAAGCCATTCCTTTGACTACTGCTACACGCGGAGAAGTGCGTTCCAATTCAAGAGTGAGAACTTCAGCTGTATCTTTAATATCCCGATCCGCTTCTGACACGGTGACTTCTTTTAACTCACGGATGATCTCATTCAGCTGTGAGAGACCGAAGTCGTCTGGAGCCATCTGCTCAATAATCTCCTCCGTGATGACGGGAATATCCTTGTTTTCCATAATCCCCTTCATCATGTAATCTACCTTCGTAACAATAGAGTTAGCTACTTCTAAAAAGTTAAACTCTACGTTATCTATGATGATTAAATCAATGTAATTACTGACTAAGCTTTGGGTGATTAAGCTTCCTTCCCAGGCATAAGCCTCCGCCTCTTTTCCATAGATGGAAATTAGATGATTTTTATAAAATAAATACGAATGGTAGCGCATCTTTTTAATAAATTGCTCGATATTTTCATTAAAAGGAATAACCTGCTCACGGACCTGCATAATAATGAATTCCCTGTGATTCGCTACTTCCTCAATTGTAATCTTTAGCTGCTGGGCGAATTTTTCATTCGGCTCAAGAGGCTCGGAAGAAACCTCGTTGACCCGCCGCTGCATTCTTCTCCAGTAATGCTCAAACAATTCATATAACAACTCATCCTTAGACTTAAAATGAAGATAAAAAGCGCCTTTGGAGATATTGCATTCTCTGGCAATCTCCTGCACGGAAGTAGAGCTGAAGCCTTTTCTTGCAAATAGCTTGATCGATTGCTCTATAATATTCTTTTTCTTTGGATCCATATTGATTGTAACCCTTTCTATACGTTCAGAGTTTGATTCTTGACTTATGACCATTCGGTCATGTATATTTTAGACCAGGTTGACTAAGTGGTCAAATTGAGAGGAGAGGAACAAATGAAGCAGATAATAAATTTTTCCATGAACAACAAATTCGCTGTCTGGTTAATCACGATCATTATAACAGCAGCGGGCTTGTATTCAGGATTGAACATGAAACTGGAAACCATTCCAGACATTGATCCACCTATCGTTACCGTAACCACTACGTATCCGGGAGCAACTCCGGAAGAGGTAGCAGATGAAATATCAGAACCGCTGGAGCAGCAGGTGGAAAATCTGAACGGGGTTCAAACCGTCAGTTCATCTTCCTTCCAGAATGCCTCAAGTTTACAGCTTGAATACAGTTATAGTAAAGATTTAGATGAAGCTGAAGATGAACTGCAAGAATCTGTGGATTCCTTCACGCTTCCTGAAGCTGCTCAGGAGCCGGAAGTATCCCGTGTAAACTTTAACGCGTTTCCGGTCATTAGTATGAGTGTGCTTAATGAAGGTGGTAGTTTAGAAGATTTAACCGCTACCGTTAATGATACCATCGTTCCAGAGCTGGAAGGATTGGAAGGGGTGGCTGACGTTCAAGTCTCCGGTCAGCAGGTCCAGGAAGTTCAAATGAACTTTGATGAAGAAGCCTTACAGGAAAATGGGCTGGATCAGGAAACCGTGACCAATTATATCCAGGGCGCGGATGTGGCTTTCCCATTAGGCTTATACACGTTCGATGAAACGAGAAAATCGGTCGTTATGGATGGAAACGTTACGAATCTGGAAGACTTAGAGAATCTTGAAATCCCGATCACCCCTCCCCAGAACGGACAGGGCGCCGGTCAGCAAGGTTCAGGACAATCAGCTCAAGAGAGTATTCCTACGGTTCCCCTTTCGGAAGTAGCGAATCTTGAGATTGTAGCCCAGACGGATTCCATTTCCAGAACTAATGGAGAAGAATCCATCTCTATACAAATCGTAAAATCTCAGGAAGCGAACACCGTTGACGTGGTTAACCTTGTGAAAGATCAAGCTTCCGAGTTTGAAGAAGACATCAATGGAATAGAATTCGTTTATTCCTTTGACCAGGGTGAACCGATTGAAGAATCCGTCAGCACAATGTTAAATAAAGCCCTCTTCGGAGGACTATTTGCAGTTGCTGTCATTCTATTATTCTTAAGAAACTTCAGAACGACAATCATCTCAGTGATTTCGATCCCGCTATCCCTTTTTATCGCTCTTATTGTGTTAAACCAAATGGGCATTACGTTAAACATTATGACCCTGGGTGCGATGACAGTAGCCATAGGGAGAGTAGTGGATGACTCCATTGTGGTTGTCGAGAACATTTACCGGCGGATGTCGCTGACCGATGAGAAACTGGAAGGTAAAGACCTGATACGATCTGCTACGAAGGAAATGTTTATGCCGATCCTTTCGTCTACGATCGTAACCATTGCCGTCTTCCTGCCACTAGGATTAGTTGAAGGCGTCGTAGGCCAAATCTTCCTTCCTTTTGCCTTAACGGTTGTATTTGCCTTGCTTGCCTCCCTGGTGGTTGCGGTTACCATTGTGCCTATGCTGTCTCACAGTCTATTAAATAAAAAGCAGGCAGCTAAGAGTCACAAAGAAGGCCCAGGACGACTGGCGAAAGGCTATAAGAAAGTATTAAACAGTGTATTAAATCACAAAATCATTACTTCCCTGGCCGCTGTGGTGATTCTGGCTGGAAGTATTGCCTTAATTCCGCTGGTTGGAGTGAGCTTCCTTCCTTCTGAAGAACAGAAAATGGTCATGCCAACGTATAGTCCGGCACCAGGCCAGACCGTTGAAGATGTGGAAGGAATTGCGGAAGATGCGTATCAATATTTTGCTGACCGTGAAGACGTCGAAAATATCCAGTATTCCGTGGGTGGAGAAAATCCAATGAACCCCGGCGCCTCTAATCAGGCAGCATTTTTCGTAGAGTATAACGAAGACACGGAGAATTTTTCTGATGAGAAACAACAGGTTATGGACGATCTGAAGGAAATGATCGATCGCGGAGAATGGAGTAACCAGGACTTCTCTTCAACTGGCTCCAGCAGTGATATTCAAGTCCAGGTATTCGGAGATTCTACCGAGGAAATCAAACCGTATGTAGAAGAAGTGACACAGATTCTAAACGACCAGGAAGACCTGTCGGATGCCGAATCAAGCCTGTCTGAATCCTATGAAGAATATACGCTGGTAGCTAATCCTGGCGAGCTGAGCAGTCTCGGACTTACAGCCGGTCAGGTTGGTCAGACGCTGAGTCCGAATCGTGAACGTCCGGAAGTGACCACCGTGCAGCAGGATGGAGAAGAGCTGCAGGTTTATCTGGAAATTGAAAACGATAGTTATGAAAGCATTGAAGAACTGACGAATGAAGAAATTCAGACACCGCTCGGCCAGACCGTGCAGGTAGATGAAATTGCGGAAGTGGAAGAAGGCACGACAGAAGATACGATCAGCCGTCAAGGCGGCCAGGTCTATGCAAGTGTGAGCGCGACATCTTCCTCCGACGACATTGGCTCGATTTCTGCAGACGTACAGGAAGAGCTTGACAACATTGACCACCCTGCCTCAGTTGATCTATCGATTGGCGGCGTGACCGAGGATATTAATGAATCCTTCAGTCAGCTGGGTCTCGCCATGATCGCAGCGATTGCCATTGTTTATTTGGTACTCGTCATCTTCTTTGGCGGAGCGTTAGCCCCTCTTGCGATTCTATTTGCCCTGCCGTTTACGATTATCGGCGCAGTATTAGGATTGCTCATTGGCGGTGAGACGCTGAGTATCTCGGCCATGATTGGTGGACTCATGCTGATCGGAATTGTCGTTACTAACGGTATCGTATTAATCGACCGGGTGATCCAGCGTGAAAAAGATGGATTCACCACTCGTGAAGCGCTGCTTGACGCGGGTACTACACGATTACGTCCGATCCTTATGACAGCCCTTGCGACCATCGGTGCTTTACTGCCGCTCGCTTTAGGATTAGAAGGCGGATCCATTATTAGTAAAGGTCTCGGATTAACGGTTATCGGAGGGCTCGCAAGTTCGACGCTTCTGACCCTGTTAATTGTTCCTGTGGTCTATGAACTGCTTTCTAAAATCGGCCGAAAGAAACGAACGAAAGCAGAAGACAAAACAGCAAACACCTCTCCTTCTTTTGACCGTGACAACGTTTATCAAGATGAACTGGCTGCAACGGAGCTTAAGAACGGGGAATCTCAAAGCCATATTGTAAGCAAAGCTGAACATCTTTTTATCCAAAAAGGATACACTGCTGCCACCATGGCGGACGTGGCTCAGGAGAGTAAAATGAATGAACGAGAACTAAACGGTTACTATACCACAAAGTTCAGTTTACTTTCAGGCTTGATTGAGCAAAGTCAAAAAGCTCTGGACCAGGAGTTTGCAGAGATCAATAAGGACGACAAGCTGACACCGTCTGAAAAGATCTACCACCAGATTGAGGCCCGCATCAAACGAGGTCTATGGTTGCGTAAAATGGTCCATCAACCTGCTGATGCTGAGGCTATTCATATGGCCCTTGTGACATTCAGCGACAAATCCCTTATTGATCATCAGCAATTGCTTATCGCAAGTGTCTATGATCAAACGGAAAAATCATATTCCATGGATGCAGCCGTTATGCTGAATGGTTTGACCAAGGAATATGTGAAACAATTCATGGTGATGGATTCAAACGTTGACTCCTCCCACGTCACTTCCTTCTTAATGGAGTGTCTGGATGGGTATATGACGCAGTTGAACCAGAGCAGTCAGGCTCCGATTCTGACCTGGGCTAATATGAGTCCAACAGATGAAGACAACCAGAATTTCAATTTGACCAGGTTAAGTATTAAGCAGCTGAGAGAAATGGTGCCTCACCTTAATCTCAGTGAAGAGAATCAGCATAAGCTTCTCTCTACTCTGGATTCTGTGGAAGAGGAAGTTAATACTACCTCTCCGAATAAAAAAGCAATTAAATGGATGCTTAGTTATCTGACGACGATTAATAGTCCGGTTATCCGCGGCTACGTGGACCAGATGCTGGGTGATACCAGAAGTAAATAAAAGAGAGTAAAATCAAATCCACTCCTGATGAATCAGGAGTGGATTTATTTATAAACATAGAAATATGAGATGCAGATTTTATACCGTTCCATATCCAGCTCCCCTCCTATAATGATCTTACCGGCTATAACCTAGAAACAGCTCAAAAATAGCATAGTTATAAATGAAGAAAAGAATTAAGCCTATAGTACTTGCAAAAATGTGCCTGAACCTTCTCTCTTCCTTTCCTTTAAACCAATAAATCAGAGCAAAGATGATAACCGCAAACCCCGGGATTAAATAGAACCACATCACAATATCAACTAACTCAGAATTCTTTTCCCAATAGGCTGGAGTCTCAAAATGATAATTGGATTTAATTCTTTCCCTGAGTACCACAAAAATTAGAGTAAGCACCAGAAAATATCCATAGCCAGTGTAAGTAAGAAAGTTCGGAAATAGGGCAGTCATATATAATGAGTAAAATACAACCACCATCATTGGAAGCAAAACAAAGTATTCAAGCATAGCAGCCTTCCCACTCCTTCCAATACTTATGATCGAATCACGTTAAATCTTTCACTCGTAACTGAGTTATGGTCCCCTGATGAAAATACAACTGCCATCTGTCATCTATAAATTTCCAAATAGAGCTCCTAAGGGTATGTCTATTCCTTGTTTGATCTTCAATAAAGTACGTTGCGAGTACCACATCCTCAGCTAGCCTGTCGATTTCATAGTTATATAAAGTCATCTGCGATAATACAACTCCAAGTTCCAGACATTCTTTCTTATCATAGATCATGCCTGAACTGCCGATCTCCCAAAAATCATCTGCCAATATCTTATCGAGTTCTTCAGGAGATTCTCTTACCTTAAGATTTAAGTGCGCTTCCTCCAGTTCTCTTATTTGATTAATTAAATTATTAGTCATAAATGATCTCCTTCGTTTCCTGTTCTATTAACTATACAAGACTATCATTACGTTCAATTTTCGATAAGGAAAGAATAAAATCCTCTTCTCCCTTGCCAAAAAAAACCCACCTCAGGTCATCCAGAAACTGGATGACCTGAGGTGGGATATTTTCCCATTTGATATTTTCTATCTTTGGTCTTACCTTATACTCCGTTCATGCCTGCTTCGTTTTAGGCATGACTAACATTTTCAGGCAGGCAATCAGTCCAATGATCAGAAACACCCACTCGTAGCCGGCAAATTTCAGTACTCCGCCAAAAACAGCAGGACCTATAATCGCACCAATGTTTAAAAGAATGACGCTTACACTGAAGCCTTTTTCCGGAGCACCAGGGAATACTTCGGCACTCCAGATCGGCAAGTATGCAGCATAAAGCATAAACGTGCTTCCAAATAGCAGTCCAGACATACCGACAAATAACCACGATTGAGAGATGAACAGAACCACCATACTAATCGAGTAAAGTAGAATCGTAACTACGAAGCAGATTTTATGGCCTAATTTATTAATAAGATCGCCAGCCCATAAACCTGCTATTCCCCCAAGACCAGTGATTAAGAAAAAAATGGCATTCGAATTATCTACAAAGAAATTTCCCTTCACAAAATCAGCGACATACGTCCAGTAAGTCGCTTCCGTAATCCCAAACAACAGGGAAGCCAGATAAAGCGACTTTGCGTTTTTCGTTAGGAAGGATCGAGCATTTAGTTTAACCCCTTCTTCTCCCCTTCGGTTCTGTCGAGAGGAGGGGACGGATCGAAAAGCCCATATGAAAATCATAAAGCCTATGACACTTCCTGCGATCCAAATGATTCTCCACTGTCCATCCAGGAACAGATAGCTTGTGGAGATTAATATTAATCCCAGAGTTGAACCGGTACTAATTACCGCTAGCGACCGCTCCTGCACGGTTTTCTTGACGTTCTGATTAACGTTTTCAGAAAAAGAAGACCATGTTAAACCCGGACTCAACCCGGCAACGACACACCCCACCGTAAAAATGAGTGGATTTGAAGTAAGGGAAGCCATTAATAATCCTGTAGAAGCAGCAAAAATACCGATAAGAATAACCGGCCGCGAACCAAATTTAGAAACTATCATTAAAACGGCCACAACCCCTGCTAAAAAGGAAACGAACGACAGGCTGGAGATCATTCCTAAAGTAGAGGCGGATACGCCAAAAGCTTGTTTAAATTCGGGTACTAATAAGCCATAGCCATACCTGAACCATCCAAATATAACGGATAAAGCAAGTAAACCTATGATAGATATGGCAGGAATTTCAATCTCCATTTTCCTCATAATACTTCCCTCCTCAATGAAAGAAATGACTAATATGGAGACTGTTACCCTTAGTAAATCCACCCAAAACTTTTCTTATATATTATTTAAGTATATTAAATGATTTATGTACGAGAACTATTACCAATGAAAACATTGTTAATAGGGGATTGAGCTAATACTGCGAAGAGGGATAGGTTATATCAGAATACTAAAAATTACAATATATGTATTGCATCGTTACAACCATTCCACAGGTCTTACTACGTATTTTGTAACCTTTGATCAGCCAATACCTACTCATCTCCCATAACGAGTCCAATGTTATAGTTAGGGGAGATGAGATCTAAACATAACGCTTGCTGCAGCCTGACACAGGAGGTAAATAATGAAATGTTTTACGCTTTGCTTCGCCTTTCTTTTCATAGTAGCTGGTTGTTATCCAGGTGCTAATGAAGGTGGACTTCTATCAAGGAGCCAAGTATTAAAACTGAACCCGGACGCTGATTTAATAGAGTTGGAAAATGACGAAGTCTATACTCATGGAGCTGAATGGGTAAAAGAAAAAGGGTATCAAAAAGGGGAGAGGTTAGGAAAAGTAAAAAAAGGAATGGCTACGAAATCACCCGTGGGGGCCGATATCTATACGACTGAGGAGAAATCTCCTGTCATCATAGTAGAATATAACGGATTATCAAAGATGTACGTAATAGCCATGGGAGAATAAAAGGTTTTAGAGAAGGTGCAAAGAAAAGAGGGGGACAAGATGACAGAAGTTCAAACCAATACGATACAAACAAAAGATGGAAGGACAGTTGCCTACTGCGAGTATGGAGATCTGTCCGGCTACCCGATCTTCTATGCCCACGGAGGGCCCGGATCAAGGTTAGAAGCCCGCTACCTGGAAAGTACAGCAAAGAAGTTCAAATTTCGACTCATCGCCATGGACCGCCCTGGAATGGGGGGTTCGACTATTAAAGAAGATCGGGCGCTGCTCGATTATCCAGAAGATATAAGAGAGCTTGCGGATGCTCTTGAAATCGAAAAATTTGGTTCTATGGGAACATCCAGTGGAGGCGCACACACTACCGTCTGCAGCTACTCTTTAGCCGACCGTTTAACCTTTAACTTCACGTTTGCAGGATACACGAATTTTGCTGAAATGCCAGATGCTGCTGAGAAATTGGAAGCACCCGCAGACCGGCTGTCCATCAAGTTGGCTATGAAATCCCCTCCACTTTTCCGCTTGTTATATAAAGGGCTGGGGATAGCCATGAAGATGTTCCCAAAACTGACCATCAACAGTCTCTTAAAGACGGTAAGTGAGACGGATAAAAAAATGGCGCAAGATCCGCAATTTCAAGAACGCTTTATAGCCGAACAGAAAGAGGCTTTCCGGCAGGGCGGAAAAGGTGTGGCGATTGACGCAGCTGTTCACTATGTGGATTGGGGCGTAAAGCTGAAAGAAATCCCGGGCAGAATCCATATCTTTCATGGAACAGAAGACAGATTAGTGCCTTTTTCTTACGGACAGCATCTTGCAGATCATATACCGAATGCTGTCTTCCATCCCCTTGAAGGACAAGGTCATTTATTTTTATTTGAAAAGGACTATCAGGAAATGATATTTAAAATGGCTGAAACAGAACTGAAAAATCGAAAATAAACACCTCTCCTCCTTATTCCCGGCAAGATGATATTAAAAAGGTAAATATTGCAATATAATTACATACTTTTTACACATACTCCCCAAATTTCCACCACACTCCTTATGTCATACTGAGGTTGTTCGAACGGTTCCAATATATACTTAATAGAAATGGAGTTTTAGATCTTTATGAAAAAAGTATCATTCACATTCGCACTTATGGCCGCCCTTCTTATACTAGGTGCTTGTACCAATACAAGTGAGGACGATGAGGCGGCAGAAGACAACCAAACGACAGAGGAGAGCAGTCCCGCCGCTACCAGCGATTCTTCTGATGCTTCCGGCGCAGGGGATGAGGAAAGCAGCGTTAGCTTTAAGACGATAGATGATTTCTATGTAGGAGATTCTCAGGATACCCAGTCTCTGATCCATTCGTTTATCCCTTATGAATCGGACAATACGCCGGTGGTAATGGTTCCAGGTCTGGGACTGGGGGCTAACATTTATGAAAGCACTCCAGACTCTCGTAATGGCTGGGCATATGATTTTGCCCAGGCCGGTTATCCTGTTTATACCGTAGACACGTCAGATCTTGCTAGTGCCGGTCTTTCGGAATCAGAAGCAAGCTCCCCGATGTCTAAATGGGATTCACTGTCGATCTGGCAGCGCTGGGGATTAGGGTCCGCTCCGGATGAACCTTACCCAGAGGGGCAATTCCCGGCAGATTCTTTTGATCAATTCTACGCGGGCATTCCCATGCAAGTAAGTGCTGGAGGCGGCTCAGGATCAAGTGACAGCAGCGGTAATGCGCGTGGAGGCCAGGGTCAAGGACAATCAAGCAGCGATGCAGGCACCCAGCGTGGTCAAGGCCAAGCTTCCAGCGGAACTGAATCAGGTGGAAAAGCTGGTGGAGGAACTTCCCGGGTCAGTCAGCAAGAAGTAGATAACATGATCTCCTTATTAGAAGATAAAGGCCCTGCTATACTAATGGTTCACTCAATGGGCGGCGAAATTGGCTATGAAGTAGCACGTCAACGTCCAGAGTTAGTTAACGGGATCATTGCTATCGAACCTGTAGGATCTCCAACAGACAAGCAGGAAATACAAGACACGTTCGCAGAAATTCCATACCTTGGCGTTTACGGGGATTACCTTGAATCAAGAAATCAGGTAGGTCGTCTGGAAGCCGTTCAAACGACCGTTGATATGATTAAAGAAAACGGTGGCACAGGCGAAGTGATACAGCTAACAGAAGAAGGAATTAACGGAAACTCCCACTTAATGATGATCGACAAAAACAACCACGAGATTTCCTCGCAAATCATCGATTGGTTAGATAATGTAGAAACAGAATCATAAAATTCTCTACTCACAGGTGTCCTTCACCTGTGGGTTGTTTTTTATACAAAAGCGTACGCGCTATACTCCATGTTTAAAGGTTAAGATCATCCAGTCACCAAAGGTTTCCGCGGGTAAAACCACACCTCTCTTATCAGCTTACAACACCCCGGATCAAACTAGTCCTCAACTCTTCTACGTGCCCGGATTTCCGTCCCAAATAAGACGCAGGCAACCAGAAATAACAAATTGGAAAGCATTAGAACAATTCCATTCCAATTGCCGTCAAAAAGCGTGACATTCACCAGGGTCATTCCATGCATAAGAAAAACAACCATAAACAAGATCACGTAGGTTTTCAAAACAATCCCCCCCTCATTTTATCGCTAACTATTTAGAAACATTCATCCTATTCCTTCACTTTTTCGCCGTCCTTATGATCTAACTTTTTTATTTCCAGCTCTATCTTCTTCTCTTCAATTTCCAGTTCTTTCTTTTTAAGGTCATTGTCTATTTTTTTGACATATCCATAATAGATAAGAGAAAAACCAACAATGATTGTAATGTAGAAGAATAAATCAATCGTTCCACCCCCTGATTTAATAGTTTTATAACCATCCCCTATTCACTTACGATCTTTCTATTCGTCCTTCTTTACGATTAGATTCCAGTATTGGTTGCAAAAAGAACAAAGTTTTCACAAATAAATTACTCATGAGGCCGTGTGTCCATTTCCATTAAATCCGAGTTTACCAAGTTAAGAATATTTTTTGAACAAAATGTGAACAAGAAAACGCTTGCATTTTACTAAAAGAATTTCTTTGTGAAAAACTTCACAAAACCTATTGATTCAATAAGCAGAATATTGCACAATGAACATGTGATATATTTCACAATCATTCACAGATACCATTTAGGAGGAATTCATATGACTAGAGAACGAGTAAACCGCGTGGCACTTATTGGAGCAGGATCTGTAGGAAGCAGCTATGCATTTGCTATGCTGAACCAATCCGTTACCGAAGAATTTGTCATTATCGATTTGAATGAAGATAAAGCTATGGGAGATGCCATGGACTTAAACCACGGTAAGGTCTTCGCTCCAAATCCAACGAAAACTTGGTACGGTCAGTATGAAGATTGTAAAGATGCTGACATTGTTTGCATCTGTGCAGGGGCGAACCAGAAACCCGGAGAAACTCGTTTGGATCTTGTGAAAAAGAACCTGACTATTTTCAAAAGTATCGTCGATGACGTTATGGCGAGCGGCTTTAACGGAATCTTCTTAGTTGCTACGAACCCAGTGGATATTCTGACGTATGCGACTTGGAAATTTAGTGGACTGCCGAAAGAGCGCGTCATAGGGAGTGGAACGATACTGGATTCCGGCCGATTCCGTTTTCTATTAGGAGAATATTTTGACATAGCCCCTTCTAACGTTCACGCCAATATCATTGGAGAACACGGAGATACCGAGCTTCCAGTATGGAGCCATGCATCTATCGGCGGGGTGCCTGTATATGAATTAATGGAACGTCACGAAGATTACCATATGGAAGATCTTGATGAGATTTTCACCAATGTCCGTGATGCTGCTTACCATATCATCGAAAAGAAAGGCGCAACCTATTACGGGATTGCCATGGGACTGACTCGTATTTCAAAAGCTATTCTAAATAATGAAAACAGTGTTCTGACTGTAAGTGCTCATTTAAATGGAGAGTACAATGCTGAAGACGTTTATATTGGAGTTCCGGCAGTAGTAAACCGCACGGGAATACGGAATGTCGTAGAAGTCAGCTTGAACGAAAAAGAACAACAGCAGTTCGACCATAGTGTGAACGTCCTTAAAGATATCCTGGGCGCCAATTTTGAAAACCAGCCAACAACCTAGATTATTCGCAGAAAAGAGTTGATCGTCCATGTGGTTACAGCAGTATGATCCGTTCGGAAATGTATTTTTGAGTGCGCTGATCGCAGCTCTGCCTATCTTTTTCTTCTTTTTAGCACTGACACGCTTTAGAATGAAAGGGATTTTAGCTGCTTTCCTCACGCTTGCATTAAGTATTCTCGTATCCATTGTATTCTTTGACATGCCGATCACAAAAGCTGTTTCAGCATCCCTGCACGGTGTAGTTAACGGACTGTGGCCGATCGGTTACATTGTCATCATGGCGGTCTGGCTGTATAAGATCGCCGTTCGCACAGGGAAATTTAAAGTGATTCGATCCAGTATTGCGAACATCTCCCAGGATCAGCGTCTTCAGCTGCTTTTAATCGGATTCAGCTTTAACGCGTTCCTCGAAGGTGCAGCTGGATTCGGTGTACCGATTGCCATTAGTGCGGCTCTTCTTGTAGAACTGGGATTCCGCCCGTTGAAAGCAGCGGCTCTGTGCCTGATCGCAAACGCTGCTTCCGGCGCATTTGGCGCGATCGGGATTCCTGTTATTGTAGGAGCACAGATGGGAAATCTGGAAACGATGGAGCTTTCCAGAACACTCGCCTACATTCTTCCGATGATTTCCTTCGCTATTCCATTTTCACTCGTGTTCATTCTAAGCGGAGTAAAAGGAATAAAAGAAACCTTACCTGCACTGCTGGTCGTCAGTGGGATTTATACAGGAGCTCAACTTTTCACTATTCTTTTCCTTGGACCTGAGCTTGCGAACATTCTTGCTGCCTTATTAAGTATGGCCGGACTGGCTTTATTCCTGAGGAAATGGCAGCCGAAAACCATTCACCGTGAGGAGAACGCACCAGACATTCAACAGGGCGAATCCTACAGCGTCAAAGAAATCATTAAAGCGTGGTCACCGTTCTATATCCTTACAGCCACCATTACCGTCTGGAGCTTGCCTTCCTTTAAAGCACTATTCAGCGAAGGCGGACTATTAGAGAAAACAACGACCTTTATTCCTGTTCCTTTTCTACATCAGGAGATTCAAAAAGCACCGCCCATTGCACCGGATACGGTAGCTTTAGATGCTCTCTTTAAATTAGACTTGATATCTGCGACTGGGACCGCGATATTAGTGGCTGTACTCCTTACTGGATTATTCAGTTCAGCGATCACCCTGCCGCAAGGGATGGATTCTTTAAAATTAACCATCCAGGATTTGTGGATTCCCGTTTTGACTATTTGTTTCGTCATGGGCTTCGCGAATTTATCCAACTTCGCTGGTTTGAGTTCAGCCATTGGACTGGCCTTAGCGAAAACTGGCGCCCTATTTCCTCTCTTCAGTCCTATTCTCGGCTGGCTCGGTGTGTTCATAACGGGTTCTGTCGTCAGTAACAACGCGTTGTTCGGCCATTTACAGGTGGTCACAGGGAATCAAATCATGGCAAACCCGGCGCTGTTACTCGCTGCTAATACGGCCGGCGGAGTTATGGCCAAGCTGATTTCCCCTCAATCCATCGCGATTGCGACGGCAGCCGTAAAACAAACAGGACAGGAGTCTACCTTGTTTAAAATGACCCTGAAGTACAGCCTGGGATTATTAATTATCGTTTGTCTAGCTACATTCCTGTTATCATTTACCGGGATATAATAGATCCTTCACACCACCCGTTTACTAAACGGGTGGTGTGGTCTAGAACGAGCCTTCGTTTTTTTCAGGTACTGTATGCATACGATTTCCGTATCTCTCCTGAAATTCTTTAATGATTATATCCGCATCGTGATCGGTTACGTTTTCTAAATAGATTTCTTCCTCTTCCCCGCTTTCTTTCCGAATCGTCAGCACATCCCCAACCTGCTGTACCCGCTTCACATCCTTATCAGCCGCTCGCCATCTTGGATCGGCAATACCGCGACGAATATCGATGGCCTGGTCTTCGAATCGAATGTAATCCCGCTCCGGCATTTTCAAGTAATAAATCATTTGCCAGGTACTGATCACGGCCACCCCTCCGGTTAAATACACCAAAAACTCTTCCGCACTTCCGTTCAGAAACAAGATCATAAATAATATAGAAATTTGGGTGAGCATATTGATCATAGATCCACGTGCCTTCTTTTTCCAAATGGATGTATTGCTGTACTGAATGCTCCATTCACTGATCATCATCACAAGTCATAAAAACTTTCTCTCCAATCCTTAATTTGCGCAGAGTTATTTCAATCTTCCCTAGTCTGCTTTCATTCTTATTACGTACAAAATGAATGAATTGTTTCAGATTTTCGTGGATTATCCTTTAATAATGAAAGTACATACCTCTTTTGTCTATGTATCCAATTCCAATTTTCTTTAATATGGAGCGTATTATTATAGATTTTCTAACTACAAATTATGCAATTTTAAGGGGAGGACACATCCTGAAGATTAAAACTTCGTCATATATTAAAGAGAGCGAACCTATTTTTTTATAGATTCGCCCCTGACTTATTTAGTAAGCGCCTTCCGAATAAGTTAGTTCATAACTGTGCGTGTAGATCTCAAAAATGTTACCAAAAGGATCCTCTACATACACCATCTTAAACGGCTTCTCCCCAGGATAATATTCGCGGATTGGCATACGCTGCTTCCCGCCATGCTGTTTGATTTTTTCAACAATGCCTTCGATGTCCGGATCTTGAATACAGAAATGGAAGATCCCTGTTTTCCAGTATTCAAAGTTATTTTCCGGCTGCTCATTCTCCGGAAATTCAAAAAGTTCGATTCCGATCCGATCCCCTGTGGCTAAATGAGCAATTCTAAACTCCTCCCACTCACTGCCGAAGACGTCACGGCACATTTGGCCAATCGGTGTATCATCATTTTTCACCTCTGAAGGCTCCATAATGACATACCAGCCAAATACATGTGTATAAAATTGAACTGCTTCATCCAGATTAGGTACGGATAATCCTATATGAGAAAATGCTCTCGGATAAGTGTGCATACTAACGTTCCTCCTCGTTTCATTTTTTGTACAACATCCATTATAATTTTTAGTAATAGACGATGTAAGTATGCACTTTTTAGTGAGACACTTACTCAAAAGTAAGGAAGGACGGTATAGAAAATGGATGCTCCAATGGATAACGACGGAAAATTGAAATGTTCGATCGAATATACATTAAAGAAAATAGGCGGCAAGTGGAAAACGGTCATCTTATGGCACCTGAATGTAGATGGAACTCTTCGGTACAATGCCTTAAGAAGATTACTTCCCGGCGTCTCGCATAAAGTCTTAAGTCAGCAGCTTAAAGAGCTTGAGGAGGATGGTTTTATTCATCGAGTACAGTTTAACAGTATTCCTCCCAAAGTAGAGTACTCGATTACAGACTTCGGTAAGACGCTGATGCCGATTCTTGAGCAGATGCACGTATGGGGTACGGAACATGGTTCTTTAGAATAAGCCAATTATCTTTGTTTTTTCCTTCACTCTGCTTAAAAAAAGAATGACCGTGCTTACCAATGAGCCCGGTCATTCTTTTTTTCATTTAATCATTCTGTAGTTGGGGTTATTTGATTGTAAGGAAGGCTAAATAGTTTGAGGTAAGAATCATAGCTTGTAATGATTCGTAAACATTATGATTTTGTAAAGGGAGAGTACGAGTATGAGAAAGTTTGTTTATTTGGTTCTATTATTAACTTTAGCGGCCTGTCAGCCCGGGGACACGGAAACTTCTAATTCCAATTCTGAGTCCAGCTCAGGCTCTGCTAAAGCTCAAAGTGAAAGCAAGGACGTTTTAGAGGAAAGGCCCACTGTAACCTTTACATACAAAGGAGAAGAAATTGAGACGAATAAAATCCGGGGATGTTTTGTCCCTGACTGTTCTGAGGATTCTGCCACCGTCGAACGGATCAACCACGAGGAAATGACGGAAGGATTGGAATCTACGCAAGTAGAGGATGGTGAGGCAATCCAGGTTCATATCGATGGGAAACAGCCCTCTCAGTCTCATTTGTCCCGTTATTATGAGACAACGATTGAAGGCGGAACACTGGAAGGAAGTGAAATAACGATACATAGCGCCAGTAAAGATGAACGTAAAGAAAGCTTTTTTGTAAGGCTCGATTGGTATAATGAAAACCAGGAATTCCTGGGTTCACTTTCCAAAGCCTTTATAGTAAATGTGGAGGGAGTACCCCCCAAGTGAAAATTGATGAAAAAGGATCCCAATCGTCGATGGTTGGGATTTTTTATAGGATGGAATGTTGATTTACAGCAGACCAATCGCCAGGAGTTTAAGAAAATTAAACCTGTTCATAAGTGTCATGCTCAAACCTATGGTAACTTTTCAAAGAGTCTGCAAGAAATTATACACCAGTCCGGAAAATAACATCACAGACAGAGCTAAGAAGATATAGCCATATAAATTACTTCTATATTGAGTTTTGATATTATCTACACCGATTAGGAAGAACATGATAATGAAGAGTACCATACTCCAGTTCCCTCCAAAATCAACTCGATGTATGAAAAAGTGATAGCCAGCCAGAAGCAGGGCGATCACCCCCATAATAAACTTTACTATTCGCAGCACAATCAATAGCTGCTCCCTCCTCTTTACTTTTTTCTTTCTAAGATCAAATAATCTCTTGTTTTATGCAATTCAACCTCATGCTTGTCAGCAAACTCCATTAATTGGTCAAAAGCTGTAGAAGGATAAGGTTCAACTAACCGAATCTTTCTTCCGTTTATAATTTTAATCATCACAGCCTTTTTAGCCCACATCAGCCGGATAAACCTGATTTGACTGATATCGGTGGGAGCCAGTTTTCTTGTATGAATTGTTTTTTAAAAAGAATAGGAATCGATCTTCCATTCTGCTGGTTAAGCGGTAATCATTTCTATTCATAGGCTCCTTACCCTTCTTTTAACAGAAGTCAAATATTCCTGGTTTCATGAGTTTGGTTCACAATGTAGCACGATTGAAAGTTTCATATAGGAACTTAACCAAGTTAATTGCCGAAACAGATTATTTCCTGGGAAATTTTCACGAGATTTGCCGATATTTAAATCATTAAAATGATTGCTTCTTTATGGATTCTCTTCTGGTATGAACAATCCACGTCACTAAAGGTAAAATAGGAATGAGATAAAAGACCAACATAACCTGAAATAAAAAAGCAACAATGAAAGGTACACTGGCGCTGATGGCTAAACCAAAAGAGAGATTTATTTTAGTAAATAATAACCCTAAAGAAATACCACATATACTAATCAAGGCTAAAGTAAGCAGGACTAATACCGTGCCCATTCTTCCTCACCCTTTCGATGGTACGATAGAACGTTCTACCCTAAACTCTACACTTCAAAAAACCATCCCGTAGCAATAAATATGAATAGCACAGCTGTTTCAATCAAAGATACCGTGATTAATACAGTGAAATTAACCTGATGTTTACTTTTTCCTGATAAGAACCGCTGGCCAATATAATTTAATAGGAAAAAAAATGAAGTAGATAAGGATGAGCAGACCAGTGGTTTCAAAAATAACCCTCATAATTGTTCCCTCCTTTATTCTACTTTTTCAAGTAAGCCAAGAGGGTTTCAATATTCGAGAACTGAGAAAGAGGTTTGCATTCCAATTCAATTTAATAAAGTCGCTTTTTGTAGCTTTCTTTTAAATTTTTCTCGACCGATTCTTCTGTTACTCCCGGCATATTAGCATGGGCGGCCATCATTTTAGCGGCAGATGGAAGATGCCCCGTTTCCGGCCAGTGCTCCGGCTCCCATAGTTTCGAGCGTTTAAAAGCTTTGGCACAATGGAGAAAGCATTCTTTCACTTCAACTCCTATACCCAACAATGGAGTTTTTCCTTGAACGGTCATCTTCTCAAGATATTTCGGATCTCTCGTTATATAAGCTGTTCCGTTTACTCGCAAGGTTTCGCCGGTCCCTGGGATGATAAAAAGCAAACCCACGGATGGCTGCGTTAAAATATTTTGTATAGAATCCAGACGTTTATTGCCTTTCCTTTCAGGGATGATCAATCTTGTAGAATCCAAAACGTGGACAAAGCCTGGCTGATCTCCACGCGGGGATGCGTCACAATCTCCAATTTGGTTCACCGTAGAAAGAACTAAAAAAGGAGAATGTTTAATAAATTCCATACAGTTTTGATCAAGATAAGAAATCACTTTATTATTAGCTAATTCACCTGGATCGCCTGCAACTTCGCACAGTTCAGCTATCGAATGGATAAGGTGTTTGAAAGAAGGCTCGCTTTTCAAAACATTCACTCCCTGGGAGATTCGTATTTTAATAGATCCTGATTACCCTGATTACAAGCGTAAGTTACAAACGTTGTATGAAATCCTTACGAAGTAACGGAGGCATTCACAAAAGCTAGGATCGCAAGAATAGAGTACCAGCCGATCGATCCTGCACTAATGGAAAGGACCATCACCGAGCCAATCGAAAGGAAACTCTTAGGCTGGCGTCTTTTCTTCACAAAAACATAACCGGAAAACAGGAGACTGAATAGGAGGAATGTGCCGAAGAATAAAAGCCAGAAACCGTTTAGGGGTATGGAATTCCAAAACAATGTAGTTGCTATAAAAAAGACATTAACAGAGGCGGCCAGAAGTAAGAGAATAGCTCTCATTCGATCCTTCCTTTCTATTTTAGACACACATGTTTTAAATTTGTCGCCAGTATTTTTGAACCTCTTCCTCTACTTGCTGCTTTAACG
Organism: Halobacillus halophilus DSM 2266; assembly: GCF_000284515.1. Lineage (GTDB taxonomy): Bacteria > Bacillota > Bacilli > Bacillales > Halobacillaceae > Halobacillus > Halobacillus halophilus. Next base: position 3,228,902 of record NC_017668.1, read on the forward strand.
CTTCGATTCTCTTAATCTTTTTCAAAGTAAGAAATGACACTAAGGTTACGAGAAGATGTGTTCCATAATGAGGCTCCTGCTGAATGATCTTCAATTTATGAATCAGCTCCTTCTAATAAGGTCTCGGTGTTCACAAACAACTCTATCCGTTTTACACTTTAGATATCGCACCATTTAAAAAGTGAGGAACAGCGAATATTGGGTCTATTTTAACATTATTAACCAGTAAAATCATAAATCTTGCCAATTTCCCACCACGTAAAAAAGCTCGAATATCACTTCGGAATTCGAGCTCTGTTCATATTTACAAACCTTCTGACTACCGGAAGTACACTAACCCGCATCGTTATATCACGAATGAAGATCCTCCAACGTGAGTCTGGGAGAAAGTAATGAGCAAATTTTCTTCCAGATGCCTGAGTCTTCATAACTTGAGGTTTTAAATCATCTTCATACTTATCCAATGCCTGTTTTACATTGTTATTCTCCCGTAAAGAGCGCGCCAGTACATAGGCTCCGGTCATAGCGAGAGACGCTCCCTGACCTGCCATCAGTGAAACCGCCTGACAGGAGTCCCCTACAAGGACGACTCGACCTTTGCTCCATTGAGGCATAACCACCTGGGATACTTCGTCAAAATAAAAATCCGTCGCTTCCTCTGCTTTTTCGAGCAATTCTGGGACCACCCACCCCATATGTTTAAAATGATTTTTCAGCTCATTTTTTGCTTCATCACTGGATAAATGCTCTTCTTTTTTGGAATCTTTGTATAAAAAGAACGTCGCTGATCGATCTCCTCTGATCGGATAGACGGAAGCCTGGAGGCCAGGAGATGATAAGGAATAAAAAGCGTTGTGTAACTGCTTATTCATGCTGGAATTTTCTATAATATATGCAGCTGTGTAATACCCCATGTGCTTGATATAGTTCTCGTGCTCACCAAATACTAAAGAACGCACACGGGACCTGACTCCATCAGCGCCCACTACTAAATCTGCAGTATCCCGCCTGCCGTCGGATAATGTTACATGCACTTGATCGTCATCCTGCTGGATCTCCTCAATCGTTATTCCAAACCTGAAATCTACTTGATCCTTAACCAAATCATACAAAACCTGCTCCAAATCTCCTCTCAGGAAGTTAAAATGGCGTCCGTTAAATAAATGTCTGAGAGAAGGGTAAGGGAGCTTGAACTTAAACTTGCCTTTCTCGTTCCGAAATTCCAAACCGGAAATTGGATAATGAATGCGGCTAAGCTGCTCCAGGATCCCCATTTCCTCTGCCACGTCATAGCCGGGTCCAAAAAAGTCCAGCATATACCCTTCTGTTCTTAATTCTGAAGCCTTTTCTATGACCTTCACATCATTTCCATTCCTATTCAGCCAATATGCCAGAGTCAACCCAGCGATACCTCCGCCCACGATGATTACTTTCATCCCTTAAGCCCCCTTTCTAATAGACTAGTATTTTCCTTTACTTCACCGGAATCCATATTTCTGAATAATAGTCCTCGCTAAAAGGATCTCCCTCAGAATAGACCTCCAGGTCCGGCGTGCCGGCATGTTCATACCCGCTGGACGGAAACCATTCTGAATAGATCTGCTTCCACACCTTTTGAATGGACAAAGGCATAGGACCATGCACTTCGAATACTGCCCATTTAGAAGCAGGCAGCTCAAGTTGTGAAAAACGCTCAGGTACCTCACCTTTGTGAGCAGCTGCAATCCAATAGTCAACCAGATTAGCCTGGACATAACTTTTATCCGCGCATACTCCGAGAAGTCCCTGAATATCTCCATTATTTAATTTGGTTAAATCCTCAGATGTCCCATCTCCATTTACCTTCTCCCAAAGCTGTGGAATAACCCGCTGGTTTTCTCCATTTTCGCAGGATAGCTCTCGCCTCACTCCCACAACTTGTATGGGACCTTTTTGTACCATGTGGTATAACATAGGTTCTGCTCCTTTCACATTCACCTGGATCACCAGGCGGTTATAGGATTGCATCTTTCCCGTAAAGCATTTCGCTTCTCTAGGAGTAATTCCATGTTGTTTTTTGAATGCTTTTGCGAAAGACTCAGGAGTGTCATATCCATACTTTAAGGCGATATCAATTACTTTAATATTGGTTTTGGAAAGTTCATGAGCAGCAAGCGTCAACCTTCTTCTCCTGAGATACTCGGCCACTGGTGTTTCAGTCAACAGTGTAAACATTCGTTGAAAATGAAAGACAGACGTATTGGCCTGGCTTGCGATTTCTTCAATCGAAACGTCTTCAAGTAGATGGTTTTCCATATAATCAATCGACCGCTGCATGGACTCCACTAATGTCATATGAATCACTCCCTGTATCTACAGTAACCTTTCCGCGTGGTGAAATCCTGTTCATTTCTGCTTGAGTGGAACAGGTTTTAAGACATTTTTCTTTTATTATATCATCGCCTTGAGTTAGCAGCCTCTGTTTATAAATAGTATAGAAAAGGCAAGCAGCGTCACTGCTTGCCTTTTCTACACATTATTTTCTCCGAATCCCGATCGTCCGTCCAGCCTGCTTGATATACTCCTCGTTATCCTGGGCCTGATAAATCTCACGAATGGTGGCAGCTACGGTTTCCGGGAATGGAGCACCCCGGCCCTCCGTTTGATCAATACCCATGAGCATTTCCTCAAAGGTGGCTACAAGTTCGCCCGCCTCATTTTTCATTGTGAAAAACAGATGCATGCGCTTGGAGTCGTAATCCAGTATCTTTGCCGTTATATCAAAGGCTGCCTTTTCCTTCACTTCCTGAAGATAGCACGTATGAGTTTCCAGTGTGAAAATGGTGTAGTTCCACTGATTACGTGCTGCTTCATCAAGACCAACGTGTTCGATAAATGCGTCAGTCGCCAGGCTGAAAGCGCGGCTGTATTCCGCATCATTCATATGCCCGTTGTAATCGACCCATTCCGCCGGGACGGATTTCGTATAACGAAAGGATGGTTTCATGTTTGAACGCTCCTTTATGAGTGAGTTTTCTCTGTCTCTTTCGGCCAATATTCCTGAACAAGGTCATAAAGACGAACGAGAAATTCATTTCGGTTCTGATCAAGCTCGGACATGGTCATGCCATTTGATTGATGCTCACAGCCCGAAACAACTTTGTTGTAAAGTTCATCCGTCAGTTCTGGAGCTTCAAGCTTCGTCCACGGTTTTTTCAAAGCCGGGCCGAATTGTTTCAGCATATGTCGCATACCGCCTTCTCCACCAGCCAGATGGAACGTTAAGAAAGGACCATATTGGGCGTAGCGCATCCCCGCTCCATGGGTAAAGGCTTTATCCACCTCTTCTGTGGTCGCAATTCCTTCATTTACGATATGAAGCGATTCTCTCCAGATCGCTTCAATTAGGCGGTCTGCGATATGACCTTCAATTTCATTACGAACATGGAGAACGCTCATCTGCAGACTTTCATAAATGGAAATAGCTTTTTCCACATGTTCATGAGTGGTCTCCTCTCCAGGTACAATTTCCACAAGCGGCAGAATATAAACCGGATGGAAAGGATGCGCAACGACAAACCGCTCCGGGTTATTCAGATTAGTCTGCAGCTCGGAAGGCATAATGCCGGAAGTACTGGAACCGATAATCGCATCTGCTTTCGCGTGCTGATCAATTGTCTGCAATACCGTCTGCTTTAGCTCTTCGATTTCAGGGACGTTTTCCTGAATAAAGTCGGCCTCTTTTACAGCTTCCGCTGCGTCCGCTTCAAAGGTAAGACGATCTCTCGATGCACCCTCTGCTAGCCCAAGCGCCTCAACGTAAGACCAGGACTGGTCCACCGCCCGGCGCATACGCTCTTCCGCTCCTTCAGCTGGATCTGTTGCCACCACATCATGGCCCTGACCAAGCATACGTGCAATCCAGCCATTTCCTATTACACCGGTTCCTACGACAGCCATTTTCATGATGATTGACCTCCCCGGGAATTTCTTAATTGTAAATATTCACGTGCTTCCTGAGGAGTCATGGGCTCTAAGTCCATTCCTTGAAGCATGCTGACCGATTTATCGACAAGCTGCTCGTTCTTTGCTGGTACTCCTTTGGATAGATAAATATTATCCTCCAATCCAACCCGGATGTTCCCGCCCAGAATCGCGGTCTGAGAAGCCATCGGCATTTGCATGCGGCCGATTCCAAAAGCAGACCAGTGAGCATTTTCCGGAATTCGGTTCTTCATATAAAGAATGGTTTCGGCATCAGCCGCCGCTCCCCATGGAATCCCAAGGCAGAATTGGAACATCGGATCTCCGTCTACAAGACCTTCTTTAATTAACTGATTGGCAAAACGAATATGCCCGGTATCAAAACATTCAAGCTCCGGTTTCACTCCGCTTTCCTGAACCATTTTGGCCTGGTCCCGCAGCCAATCGGTCGGACTCATATAAATCATGTTTCCGAAGTTTGTGCTTCCGCAATCCAGGGTGCACATTTCCGGAAGCAACTCACCAACCGGTTCATGACGTTCCGATGGGATCTGGATATCAGTTCCATCTCCGCCTGCAGCTGGCGTGCTCAGGCTCGGGATGAAATCTCCTCCGCCGCCTGATGTAATATTAATGATCACATCGGTTTCCGATTCACGGATACGGTCTACAATTTCACGGTAGTGATCCATGTTGTGACTAATGCCGCCGGTTTTCGGGTCACGTGCGTGCACATGGGCAACCGTCGCACCCGCTTTAGCGGATTCAATAGCGGATTCCGCTATCTCTTTCGGCGTTACCGGCACATGAGGGTTCTTTTCTAACGTGTCTCCAGCTCCCGTTACAGCAGAAGTTAACAATACTTTATTTTTCATTCAAAAGATCCTCCTTTGAATCGTTTAATTTAGTTAATCTTTTCAAAGTGTACCAACTGGACTTTATATTTTCAATACCTTTTAAGGATCTATTATTTATTAAACTTATTCAAACCTTCTATGCCAATTTGTGGTCCTCTGGTTTAATTTAAATTGAATCATCACACGTAATAACAAGGAATAATCAATCATCAGTTACTATTAGAGTTACTCAGCTTCAAAATCATCCTATATTCTTCTAAAAGCTTTCTTATTCCATTTTTGAAAAAAAACCGTCTGGATCGTACATTTTAAAATGCCAACGAAAAGCAGCACTTTATTAATGAACGAGGAATAAAGCTGAGTCCACGTTCCAATAATTGCGGCCGCATTACCTTGCTAATGCGATGAAACAGACCAAGCGCCTGTTTCATGAACGCAGTCAGAAACCCGTTCACTCTTAATTTCCAGGCTATATTAATGGTTAGTATTGATATCTTTATAAAAAGACTTATTAAGCTAAAGGGCCGGATTGTGGAAGACTCAGTTTCGAGATATTGGGTGGAGAATGGGCTCCAGGGAACGGCTCGCTTTCCGTGGGCATGTGGTGAGCTTCCTCAGGCTGCGCCTTCCGAGATCTCACCGATCATGTTCATCCCGCAGGAGTCTTCGCCGTTCCCTTCCGCCCCTTTGCGATCATTGAGAGCTCGAAGTTCTCTGCATACACACCTTCCAATGAACAAGGATCATCTATAATCTACTTTGATTCTTACTGTTTGTTTACGTGTAGGAACCCTGTTATAGAAGCATTTGAGGCAGATACAGCTTGGCTCCTGTCTTCTATAGCAGGGTCAGTTCACTAGATATCGTTGGGGTGGCGGAAGAAACGACGAGACTCCCGCGGGAGAAGGAGCTAGGCGAGACCCCGCAAGGAGTGATAACGACTGAGGAGGCTTGCCAGTTCCCCCGCAGGAAAGCGAGTTGTTTCCGTAGCCGCCCTATCCTTTTTTGGCAATGGACCCGAGTTATCTCGAAACTGAGTCTTCAAGTAATGGGAGCTTAACTTTAAAAACAACACGAAACTTTAACAGAGCTAATTTCTTAATAAAATTAATAATAGGACAAATAAAAAGTCATCAGTTCCTTAAGGATCTGATGACTTTCTTTATTCATTGGGGTAGGTTTGCTGGGTCAATCGCTCCAGCACTTTTTTCCTCAGACTCGGATTCAGCTGACCAAGACCGAAGATTTCGGACAGCCACAGCCCATCCACGGCAAGGCGAAGGATGGTGGCATCCACCTGATCCAATCCATCGTGCTCAATATGATTCTGCCAGTCCGCATAAGTATCCTGCAGCGGCTTTAAAAGCTTAGGGTTCATTCCCTGCGCTGCCAGCATACCGGCACTAATGGTTTCATTCTGCACACTTTTATCATGCATAACATTAATAAAAGACCTGGCCCACTTGCCTTCCTCTACAGCTTCTTTATCAACCAGATCTTCCACGTTTTGCTGGTAAATGTTATTCATGTGCTGAACGAGTCCTTCCACCAGTGACTCCTTCGTGGAAAAATGGTACAGAAGACCGCCTTTACTGACTTCGGCACGCTTAGCTACAGCATCTAAGGTTAAAGCATCATTGCCTTTCTCTTTAACGATTAAAGCAGCTGCTTCCAAAATTTTATGCCGTTTTGATTCTCTTGGCATGACTTTTCCCTCATTTTAAGTTCGGTTTTTCTTCATGTTATCAGTAGTTTCGCCTTTTTTCAATTTGGTTCTGTTCCAATTTAATTCTACACCAGAACTTCTTTACACCCTGCCTGGCATAAATTTGAAAAAGATCATCATAATAAAAAAGGACCTGACCTGCACGAATTAACGTGCCTTTTGGTCCCATCTTTTTGCTGGGTAAGAGCCTTGCGCTCTACCCTTTTTTAAATGCAACGCCGGGATATGTTAAGGAACGTCCTGAATGAGGTAAAGTATGCGAAAGGAAGGGTTTCTTATGTTAGCTCGATTATTTATTTTATCAGGTTTAATCTTCATTTCCCTCTCGAGTTTTCCCCCAGTTTCGTCCAGTGCCGATTATTACCCTTTACAAACCGAATTTCCAAACCATATGCTCTACCAGGCCCAGATCAAAGATAAAATGATAGCTCTAACGTTTGACGATGGTCCAGATCAGAAGTACACGCCTGGATTATTGGATATATTAAACAAACACCAGATAAAAGCGACGTTCTTTTTAATGGGATCACGTGTAGCTAAATACCCTGAGGTGACCAGACGTATGGTAAACGAAGGACATGCGATTGGGAATCATACATATTGGCATCCGAATCTGGCTGAAGCGGACATTCATCAAATGGAATGGGAAATTAATCATACCAATAATCAAATATATCAAGCTACAGGGCGAACTACCCCATGGTTTAGGGCTCCCTACGGTGCTTTAAACGAGCAGCAGGTATTGAGCCTTGGATTTTTGGGTTATAAGGGGATAGGCTGGTCTATTGATACAGAAGACTGGAAAGGGCCGGGGGAAAAAGCAATCACCCGGCAAGTTATCCACAATGTCCATCCTGGCGCGATTGTCTTGATGCATAATGCGGGCCACTGGACGCAGGATTTAAGTGGTACGGTAGAAGCTCTGGATGAGCTGATTCCCCTGCTGAAAAGGAATGGATACCAATTCGTTACGATTCCCCAAATGTGGCAGCTCCATCATCATGGTCACGATTCTTCTCAGCATGCCGAAGAAAAATCATTAAAATAGGAAAGCTGTTGTACGTTCTTTATCCCATAGATATCTTTAAATTCCTTAATCGTTGTCGTTTCTTTATTCAGTGTCTCTTTCATTTTCTTACCACACTTTTCACTGCACAGAGCAAACATCGCGTCAGATCCATCCTCTTTAGCTTCAGAGTCTGCGGTCGTTACAATCATAGGAACACTCGTATTCCGAGTCTCTAACCATAATTGAGTGATGGACCCTTCCTGATCTGAATAATCTACACCTTCAGCAAATTTAACACTTAACCCAAACACCGGATCATTTTCTTTAATTTTCTTCATGCACCAGGAACATCTCAACATAAGATCACGTCCTTACCTATAATAGATTTTTGGTCCAGAAGATAACGCAGCCGTACCATACACGACATGAATTTTCAGACATCTTCTCCTATCATTATAAACAAACCATCGAGGTACACAACCAATCATTGCTACTATAACAAGACCACGTTGAAAAAACCTTGACCAGCTAAATGATCAAGGTAGAACTTATACTATTCAACTATTTTCCATTAATAAGTGCCTGCTAAAATACTCTCTATATCATTCAAGCTTGACATTAACGTTATGGTGGGATAAACCATAAGAAACAATACAGCGAACAAGACGATCCTCTTTTGTTTTCCCCGGTATAACTCCTTGATGATCAAAAGAGGCACGGCAAAGATCGATGCAAAGAATAAGAGGTAATCCTGCTTCAGATACCCTACCCGGTCTACCAGCATATCGATATGCCATTCCTTATAGTCAGCTGGATGAAAGTTGATCTTCTCTTCTTTTAACCCCAACAAATTATGAGACTGCACGAGAACGGTTTCTTCTTTCTTCTCAATGATTTCATATCCCAGAGGCGCATAACCGATCTCATAGGCCATGATGTAGGACATCATAAAAGCTATGATCATAAATAAAACATTGAGGAGAAAACCTCTAATTTTACTTAGTGTCTTTTCACTCATACTCCCTCACCACGCTCCACGGCACGTTTCCTTTTAAGTCGCAACCTGATACCTTAATAATATCTGACCACTCCAAACAATTAATATTTCGTAATATACGTTAGCAGCCCCCTAGTGTCCCTCCAGCCATATACCACTTCATCCAGCGTTTTACCAGACACTTCAATCTCCGTTGTATCTATTTTCTCCGCTCCTATTTTTCATAGAAGAACCGGGAATCGTTATCTGCCAACACGAAGACAAGCATAGAATAAATATTCATCTTGTTTAATTCGTGAATAATGGGCTCTATCAACCGCTTCCCTAAACCGTTTCTCTGGTGCTTTTTTAATAAATACAAAGCATATAGTTCCCCTTCATATTCCGGATAGGTTCTCGATCTTGCCTGCCCACCGTTTGAGAAACCTATAATATCCCCTTCACAATTTTCAGCTACATAAACCATCTGTTTTGTGATCATTTCTTTCCATTTCTGCGCTCTATTTTCATAGGTCATGCTTGTTAAATATTCCTCAGGAACGATACGTTCGTAAGTGGAACGCCAGCTATCAACTTGAACTTTCGCCACTCCCTCTGCATCCGTTACAGCTGCTCTTCTTATCTTCATTCTTCCCATCCCTATTTTTAGACGTTTGAGCTGGGTGTTTATGTAACAATTATTTCAAAATTATGTAATAGACTCAATGATATCCTCTATAAGCGTAAATCCGTGGTCTGGTTCCTATTCACCATTCCTTACTGTTCATCCGGAAAAGATGGCCTTAATGTAGTGAGAGTAAGAAGGACCTACCACTTATACTTCTTTTACTTCTTATACAACAGCTTTAACCTTTCACACACCACTGGAATTTTATAATGAAAATCTTGATTTATTTCTTTAAGTTCTTTTCGGAAAAAAGACTCATGAACTTCGCGCCAATACCTTAATGTCCGGTCCCCTTCCATAAACGCATGTTCTTCCGTAACTTCATCAAACGGAACAACTTTTACAGAAGTGGTTTCCATAATCGCCACGGCTTCTCCATTACCATCAAGAATAATATTGTGAAGACCACTGTTCGGTAAGGATTCATTTTCCCATTCGTAGATGGTGTAGTACGATGAGGTGGCGGTCTTTCTTCCCTCCAGCACCAGCTCTGCCAGTTGATCAGCCATTTCTTTTGAATCGCCAAAAGCCCAGGCTTCATAATGGGCTGGGGCATGTGGATTTGTTTTACGATAATCTTCCCAAAGTTGTATGATAGAATCTTTAGCCACGCAATAGTCCTCCTTCTTATTTATATTAGTTCCCCTTATAAACGGATGCTCTTTATTTTTTTAGTGATTAATTGGACAAGAAAGTCGTATCCTTCTTCGCCAAAATGAAGGCCATCATTTTTTATGCCTCGCAATTTAATCGGATAATCCTCCAAAGAAATCATCTGATGAAAGAAATCTATGAAATGACACCCTGTGTCTTCCGCTACTTCTCTGGCTGCAGAAGCGTATTGATCTAAGACTTCATTTGTTCTTGCCTTTTGAACCTTTTCATCTACTGGTGCAGGCGAGATTAAAATGGTTTTCTCAGGACTGATACGCTCCACGATTTTATACAAATTCTTTTTATAGAGATCTAGGGGAACAGACTTATGAAAAGCAGCGTCATTTGCACCGAAAAGGACGGTGACCCCGTCCGGTTTATGAGCGATCACGTCCTGTTCTATTCTAGATAAACCGTCTACGGTGTTATCGCCTGATACACCTGCATTGATAAATTCATACTGATTCAATTGCTTAGCGAGTTTCGTTGTAAGCATAGGTTCTTCAAAACCTTCTTTCCTCGCTGTCAGACTATCTCCAAAACACACGAATGTTTTCATAGAATTCTCCTTTCTCACGGGATTATAGACGGACTGGGTGCGTTATTCCTCAGATCTTATTTACACGGTTTGCATGAACATTCTGCTTCTTTCACGATTGTTCCAGAATAACGATCATGCGGCATAAGGGTGCCTGCTTCTAATTGAAATCCTCTCCTGTCTTTTAAATAATCGAAACTGCTTATGAAGTCACGATAAGCCATACGCTTTACGATTTGCTTAGATGTCGGCTTGCCCCCTGTTTCATTCTCCAGGCTTAATCCCAAAGCTTGGTACCCCACGGTCGAGCCGCTAGTTTTTAGCTGGGCATACTCTAGAGACCACATAACCAGGGTGGGTGTAATTAAAGCGTGTACCGCTTCACTTTTCACTTTCTTCCGGAGCAGTTTTTCTATACTAAAGGTTACTGCTGTAGAAATAGCCAGGTCTATAGCAAACGCAGCCCCTCTCTTCTTTGTCACCGATTCCATATCTTGTTCCTCCTCGAATCATAGTAGATACCATGTACTAACGATTTCACGCATTGAAAAGTTTCATAATACCCCCCCAAAATATGCCACCTCAGGTCATCCATTTTCTGGATGACCTGAGGTGGCATATTTTGGGTTTCATCTGTTTTGTTCTGCGGCAATAGAGGAAGATGTCTATTGCTCTCACAGCCGGCCTTGTTATCGATTTTTTCTACCCTGCCTGGAAGGAGCAGAAAGGACAGCCTATGTCAGAAAATCAGATTCTTGGAACTCGAAGTTTGGGAATAGGCGTTCCACTTGCCGCTTTTGTAATTCTCCAGTTAGTAATGAGAATATAGCCTGACATTAGTTTGGCCTCGACTTAGAGGTTATGGAGTGCCCTCCTGAATCCCTGCTCTTTTTTGTTTCAAGCGTCCAACATGTTCTTTATTACCAGCATTCAGGTGAACAACCTCTTTTTATAGCGATACAGGCAATCCACCTTCAACTCGTCTGTAAACGTCACATAGCGGTGCAGAGATCCTCTTTCTCTCCCATGTTAACGATATACATATCGGCAATATCCGCTTCGCTATTGTATCTATGTTGGGATGAGTGCGTCTTGATGTTCCCCCTAAGTCCGGCTTTTTCCTGACTGCCTAAGCCCCCGCGTACTTCAATAAACGTCCGTACGAAAACCAGCGTACCCATCAGAATTAGATACTGTTTTTCGAATGATACCCCTCTCTATTTCATACGTTTCACTCATTAATATGCTGCTGGAACCACTGGTCCGTTTTATCGGTGTACTCCTCCACATAGCTGTTCAGAAGATGCTGTCCGTCCTCATATTCCACATATTCAAAATCGGCATTTTCTCGCGAGAGCTTGCTGCTTAATTCTCTTGCCTGTCCGACGGGCACTCTCCAATCATCTTCTCCATGCATGATCAGAAGAGGGACATCAAGCTGATCCGGCCAGTACACAGCGGAACGTTTTTCAAAAGCATCCCTATTTTCCTCTGGATCCCCAACGAGTTCGTCTAACATTCCCCGCACGACAACTCTTTCCTCATAAAAGTTAAATAGATCCGTAATCCCTCCTACGACGGCAGCCGCTTTAATATCTACTCCTTCTTTTATAGCGAGATATGTCATCATTCCTCCTCTGGATAGTCCTAGCATAACCTTATTCTCTACATCAACATTTGGGAGTTCTTCAGCTGCCTGAACGAGATTCAGGACATCATTCACATCCGCTCCTCCAAACTCTTCCTTGCCTTCCCCGCCATCATTTCCACGGTATTGGGAAGCTAGCACTACATACCCTTTCTTCGCCCATAAAGATAAGTATGTAGAAAGGATCTTCTCATCCATCTTTCCATATTCCTGATTCCCGCCCCGGTTAAAGATTAATAGAGGAAGTTCTTTTTCTATCTCTTTGGGTCTGACCATAAACCCTGTGACTTCAAGTCCATCACTTAAATAGGTAATCCTGTAGGTTTCTGTAGCTTCAGAATGCTTAGTGTCTGGAACCTCAATCTTTTCCTTACTTAAAATGATATCACGGCTGTCTGCTTCACACCCGACGAGCAGTAAGATAATTACGATAAAAAGCAGCTTCTTCATTTTACTCCCCCTCTTTTAAATGAATCCTTCTAAAATAGATACGAAACCATGCAAAAAAACGTTTCAACTAATAAGGACTTTCAGGAATAAGGCCCATTGCATCAGAAAAGGCGATTATGAAATTAAATAATCGCCTTCTTAGTTGAAAGTAAACTTCCCGATTTTCGGAAATCTTTTTTATAGTTATGTCTTACCTAACCCTCAGCATAAAACCACCGAACTTATATTAACGAATAAGCTCATAAGTATCGGGGGATAGGTTTTCCAAATTATGATCTTTCACTTTAGAAAAGTGAATCCAATACTTTACTTCTATGGAATAATCCTCAGTCAGGTCTTTCGTCAGCTGAATCATTTTGGCGTTTTCCCCCATCACTTTTACACCTTTCACCTCTGGATCATCTGTTTCCACTAACGTTAAGACAGGAGAGTCTGGATCATCATTAATCATATATGGAGCACTACCCATGAACTCTCCACCCGTTTCCCATTCAACTGAATCAAGTGTGTATTTGAGAACGGCAAAGTTTAACCCTTGCGCTGCCGTGTGCGTAAACACATAAATATAGTCGCCTTTGATTTCATAATCCACGATTTTATCTGCTTGCATGAAATCATTTTCTTCCATAACATCAGCAATTTGTTGTTCCAATGGTGCATCATTTGAATTCGCAGCCATATCATCAGCATTTTCTTCCGTTTCCACATTTTTATCCGTATCATTATGATCATTTGAGGCAGCCACGGGATTTTCTTCACTTAATTTACTATCCATCGTATTCGACACACGATCTTCATCATTGGAACACCCTAGAACAAATAGAAATGCAATAGCTAGTAACCCAAACTTTTTCAAAACAGGAACCCCCTATTATTTTTTATATCATTCTAATACGAAAAAACAGGAAAAAAGTTCCATCTTTTTAACACTTATTTCAAATAGATGTTCAACGAACTATGATGGGAACATCTATTTGAAAACAGGCTGCCTGAAAACTGTTGAAGAATCTTTATTTTCTAAAGCTAATATTTCCCCCTGTTCAGCCCGTAGAAAAAATAGATTTCCGTCCCTAATCAGAGGTCGAGCATATTCAAAGCACTGTAAACGTTTAGAAAACTCCTTCGCAGGAATGGTATTTTGAAATAATAAAAAGGAGGATTTTTACAATGGCTAAAAAGATCCGAAACATGCAGAAGCACAGATGAGTGAAGATAAAAAAGATGACATTATGAAGAGCTTCGAATCGTTCAAGGATTATTTAGGAGATCAGGTTAACAAAGGTGAAAAACTGGGCCCTGGTTCAGAAGGTCTTTCTAAAGGAGCTAAACGTGTCGCGGATTACCTTGCTAAGCATGAAGAACCCCGCAACCGCGAGGATAAAGTCCTCAATGAACTATAGGGCGTAGCCAATAAAGAAGAGCGGGAACACATGGCTCACGTACTTGTTAAGCTTGCTGATCAAACCAACTAATAGAATAAGAAAAGGCCGGCTTCCTTAATACAGGACGCCGGCTTTTTCGTGGGTAAAAAGAAGGGCACATTCCCGCTACAAAACTTATTCTTCCTCCTTTATTTTATTGGTCATAAAAAAAATTGTAGTATAACGTTTAGATAGTCGTTTCTTATGGAATACACATGAGACATCGATTATAATTTAACAACATTTGTAAATAGGAGGGTGTACATGAGATACGGTGGAATGATTTTAGTTATGATAGCCGCAATCCTTTGGGGTATAACCGGGGGAATCGCTGATATATTAATGAATAAAGGCTGGAGCCCTTCCGTTATTTCGTTTTATCGTGGAGCCGTAGGGCTTGTATGTGTTTTGGTCTGGTTTCTTCTTCGTGCAAAACAGAATTTCCCAACTTCTTCTAGGGTGTATTTATGGTCGCTTGTTGCGGGCCTTGGTGTAGCAGGTAATTTCACTTTATATTTCCTTAGTATTGAAGCGTCCAGTATCGCGATTGCAGCTACATTAATGTACACCGCACCAGTATTTGTACTTTTAGTTTCGTTTCTTCTAAAAATAGAACGTTCGAGCTGGTTAAAATGGGGATGCATTACTGGCGTACTTGTCGGGATTATCTTGCTTACAGGCGCCTATAACACTGGGTCTACTTCTGTTACCCTGCTAGGTGCTGGTGCAGGACTTGGCGCCGGTATATCGTACGCCGTGTTTATTTTCGGTTTTAAAAATGCTTCTAACTTCGGCAAGCCGCAGACTGTACTAACCATCGCATTCTTAGCTTTTAGTGCCCTGCTCTTACTATTCATAGACCGTCAAGAAGCCCTTTCCGTCCTCACTTCCGGAGATATAGGATGGTTTATCCTGCTCGGTCTCGTCGGGGCAGGCGTATCCTTTGTTCTTTATGTGGTCGGCGTCAGGTGGACAGCTCCTTCGACGGCTTCGATGATCGCGATGATCGAGCCGGTGACAGCTTCCTTGTTCGGTGTAATGGTTCTTGGGGACAGCCTGACGTTTGTTCAGCTGATTGGAATGGTTCTTATTCTGGCTACCATTACATTCTTAAGTGTGAATAAGACTGACTAAAGACTTTCAGCCATATAAAAGTACAGGCCCGGCATAATGCTGGACCTGTACTGAAAAATGATAATACAGAGAATAATTAAAAAGAATGGACTCTATTACTTTGTGGTTTACTTAACACCTTGTAAACCTCAGCTGCATTATAACGGTTTACTTCCGGGGTCTTCTCATAGTTATGCGACAGGGTGAAGGTTTCTTCTTTATTATTCCAGGTTACGACAACCTCAAATTCATCATCTTTTACAGCATATTCTTTTGAAGTATTGCTATTTTGTCTCCAGGTATTGTATTCCTGAAGCCGGATGCTGCTCCCACTTTCAGGAGATACACCTTCAATGGAAACTTGAACGGAGGTAGAGGTTCCTCGTGTCTGCTTATTGTCTTTTTCTCCAGCGTTTCCTTTATAAGTCAGGTCAGATACTTCAGTTATTTTAAACATGTGATCGCCTTTATTCTGTACCTGTTTTACCACCAATGTAGCACCCCAATTCTCACTCTCTCCGTAAAACACCATTGGGGAATTTACCTCTTCTTCTTCATTATGGGAACATGCCGTTAACACAACTAGTGAAAAAGAAGTCATGAGTATCAATAAAAACTTACCTTTCATAGTTCCCCTCCTACATTTATTTTCCATAAAAGCTTTTAAATTGTGTGAGGCTCCTTCACGTGAAAAGACGGATAAACCTTTTCACATGGAGGAGCCTTTCTAAAATCTTCTTTGCTATACTTTGTTATTTTTCATTGAAATAAAGAGATGTCTCACCTGGTTTCATTCCGATAAGATCCTTCCATGACGGATAAAGCCGTTAATACAAAATCAACATTCTCGTTTTCATATTCCATTTCTCCCGTATCTTTTAGTAAGACTTCCGTTCCGGGAGCAAAAAGATCACAGACAAAAAGGCTTCCCGCCGTTTTGTTTGACAAGAAGCCTTAAGATACCAGTTTATTGTTGGTGGCAGTATGACAAACATTCGAAAGGCTTGTCAAATGCTGATTAATAAAATACCATTTTTCGCTACTATCCCCACCTCAGGTCATCCATAATATGGATGACCTGAGGTGGGATATTTTGGGGAGGATGAGGTTCTTAAAGACTAAAATAACCTCATTTTTCTTTAATACTTTAAAGCGTGTTTACACCAGGGCGGTGTTGTATTACAATTTGTATTGAACAAACTTTCTCACGTTTCTAACCAATTTTGTGAGAACATGTAGTAAAAAGACCAAGCCGCTCAAGGACTCCACCTGTAACAGGGGAGTCCTTGATCCTTGTATGGAACATTACCACTTACCTCCGTATCGGTATCTTACTGGATATGGCTAAGGATTCATCAGAATTCCCCTCACCGCTCAAATATGTACAGATCTTAGTCAGTTGATGAAAGATACCTAATAATACACCTAAAATAGCTCCTAGCAATAAGGTGTTTCCAAATCCTTCAGGCACAATTCCGAGAAAAAAACGCAGCGCCTATGCTAATGAGCATCTATATCACAACCACCAGACACCCCTCCTCCTTATGAATACAAAATCAATTAACTAACCCGGACTTCAAATTATAGCTTCAATCGTAAATCGCAGAGTGAAAATTCTTTAACCTTTCAAAACTTTTCCTTTCTGGCTTTTCGAATATCAAAGAAGCCCATCATCCCACAGATAACTGTACCTAAAAGCAAAACAAACGTAAGAATCCAATTGTCGTCCCAGCTGGAGATCCCGCTGAATAGACAGGCTACCGCTACAGCTATGGCTCCATATTTCGCTCGCCATTTATCTAACAGTGAAGCATTCCCGCTTCCCATATGCACTCGTCTCCTTCTATCCAAAAACCCAGGCCGTCATCATTCAGCCCCTATTCATCAAACTCTTATTCATAGCTTTCGCATACTCTATAGATTTCTCATCCTTTAAGATATCTAAAGGTTTCACACCATTTCCTAAGATATAGTCAACGAAAGTAAAATTCATAAATTCACAAATATATTTAAATTGCTGAACGAGAGGCAGCCCCTTGATTCTCGGTTCATCTCCTCCAACGGCTATTAAATACACAGGTTTATTCGTCATGGACGCTTTAAAATTTGGGAATTTGTTGTCTCTTGCGGTCTGGGACCACCGGTCAACAAAGGTTTTCATCACACTGGACATCCCGTACCAGTAAATAGGTGTAGCAAAAATCAGTACATCAGCATCCATTACCTTCGAAACTATTTGATCATAATCATCTTCTACTTGATCAAACCCTTTTTCATCATGTCTTTGATCCACAATATGATTCATCTGGTAATCTTTTAAATATATTTTGTCGGCCGATAAATCTCCTATAACGGTTTCTGTTAATAATTCTGTATTTCCTCCATCACGCGTTCCTCCATAAAGTACGACAATATTCAATCCAGTCACCTCATCCAAAATTTAATTTAGTATAGTTATCGGTACAAATCCTGCACGATATAGTTTGATAATCTCATAAGAGAAGCAGGACTCATAACGTTTAACACTGACAAACCATCAGCATATTCCCATCCGGATCTTTGAAAACAAAAAAGTGATCATGCATGACCTCCGATACGAACTCAACATTTTGTTCTTTCAATAATCGGTAAGAGGCATGAATATCATTCGAGCTGAATTGAATAGCCGGCACATTCAAGGTAGGCAACTCACCCTTTTCTCCTCGCCACATCGGCATCTCATCAAAAACCAGATCTGTTCCATTCATGTCCGCTACGAATAAATGACCGAATTGAATCTCTCCTCCTTCAATTCCTAACACCCCCTTGTACAACTCTTTCGCCTTTTTCAATATCTTCGATCGGAATAAATACAGTATTCGCATGATGGTTAATGGGGCGAATGGACATACGTTCCCCTCCTATTTTCATTAATAAAACCATGTAAGAAAAAATCACCCTGTCGAACACGCGAGCAGTTTATTGCCTTCTGGATCATAAAAATGACACCCATAGATTTGACCTCCAAAGTTCTCAATCTCTTCAACTTTTACATTCTTTTCTATTAACTCCTTTTGCGTTAACTCGACATCATCCGTCTCAAAAAGGAAAGGCGAATAAGGTAGAGGAGTGATCTTTTTCACTTGAGCCTGCAACAGAATGAACGAAGGGCCATTCATTTTAAATTGCACGTATCCTTCCCCTTCAGCTTCGACCTCGAAATCCAGTACATCCTTATACCATTCTTTCGTACTCTCAAAGTTCACCAGGTGAATAAAACAGCTGCTAACTTGATTTTTCATAAAGTAAACTTCTCCTCTCTATTTATACTCATGAACGTCATCGTTGGAGAATGATTTATTTAGTACTCTTGGTTGTTTCCTTCACTGGCGTGAGAAATATGGTTCTCTTTACCAGCTCCTGTCCCCCTCTCATTTAAATTCTTGTCAATTATTTCAAAATATTCTGTCAAGAGCAACTATCTATACCTCCCATAAAAAAAGAAGCTTGCCAGATGTGGCAAACTTCCATGTGATCACAATAATTACGCAGGTTCATAAGTTTATTATCCTTCCTCAACCAACTTATAATTAGCTACAAAAGGACTTATCAGCATACCGATTACGAATATAAATAGACCTGTCACGATCGTAAAAAAAGTATTGTCAAAAGGCGTTAAAAATAATCCAAATACCAGGAACGGAACAACACTTACCAGCGTTACTTTTAACCTGGAAGGAAAATCTATTTTATGTGCACCCCCACACTTTCGGCATGCAATGAATCCATAATGCAAGTTTCTCTTTAAAATTTCACTCCATTTAAACTCTGTATCACAACCATCACAACGGGTCATAGGAAAACACCAACTTACTTAATTTTGTCATGAAATGAACCAGTACGTTTACATTATCTTATCAGTCAGGACTATCGCACCATCTATCATAAATCCTTTTCATAAAAGATCCAAGTAACGATGGAGCCATCCAATTATGTAATAACCCCTAAATATTGTGATCCTAACCACGTAAAAGCAGGAGAATATCCGTCCTTTATAGTATTAATAAATACAAGGATTTAACAAACGCAATCCTTGTCGTCCTTCCAATTTTTCTCACAAATCCAGTTATCTAATGGACTTGAACGGGAAAATAGTAGGCAGGAACAAATTTAACCAAGGAGGCATTTAAAATGGCAGAAGTATCTTCCATGCAGCAAGCCGTTGAGGTATTACGAGGTAAGGGACTTTCTAACCGGGACATCCTTAGCAACGTAGATAACAGCCATTTCCCGTTTGAAGATGAAGAAGTTGTGATGACCTTTATTGATTTGCAGATTGAATGTTCCTCTGATAAAGATTTTAACAAACTAGTGGCTTACTTATATGATTTTGACTTAAAGGACTAAGCTAAACCCAGGAAAAAAGGAGGCTGTCCTGTTAAGGATTGCCCCCTATCTTGAATGATCGCTTTCCTGTTTTATAGTTATCCAGTTATTCCATAACCTCTAATAACTGGATAATTCTACGATCTTAACATGGTTCAGATATAGAGATCGCATAGATAAGTAAGTACACGCCCACACCAGTACATAACAAACAAGATAAGCAACATTAAATGCAGCCAGTTCTCCAGTCTGCATGATGTTTAGCGAAAATAATCCAAAAGGGAGCGCTAAAACGGGGATCATCACTCTGCCCGATTTACGAAGGATATGTCCTCTCTTCGTCGTCATTTTATTTTTATAGTATCCAAACAGCACACCCGCTCCCACTATAAATTGTAATAAAAAAGGTAAAAATAACCCGATGTCTATATTCTCGAAAATCAGCGGGAGAGCTAATGCACCAAAGGGAGCGATGACTGATATAACCGTAACTCCATACCAGTAATCCGGTATAGCAAACTCTTTCTTTTGCCTGCTGGTTTGTTCCTCCTGAAGAATTTCCTGACTCAGTTGTTCAGGAGACATAAAGGAGTAAACGATTTGCTGTTCTGTTTTTCCTTCTTCTGCGACCAATTCCATAAGGTGATCCCTGATTTCATTAAGATGAGCGCGTCGTTCGTCGGCTGGCAGCTCTCGTAATTGATATTCCAGCTCATTCAAATAATCTTCAACGGTATGACTTTTGTTCATATGTTTCTACTCCCCTCCAGCTTGCAGGTTGTTTAAGAACGAATAAACCGTTAGAAACTCGTTCCATCGATCCTCAGAAATTTCCTTCCCTGCATCGGTTAGATAATAATACTTTCTGCTCCTTCCCTCATGCTCTTCTTTAAAAGAACCAATCCACCCATTCGCACTCATTCGCCGTAAAATAGGATAGATAGAACCGTCTGCTATTGGAAAACTACTGTCCTCTTGTAATTTCTTCGTTATCTGATATCCGTACATCGCATCATTCTTTAATAGTAAAAGAATCGCTAATTCGAACGTGCCTTTTCTTAATTGCGTATGCCATTTGTCATTTTTTGTATCCATAGCTACATAGTATATCAGCGCTATATATGTGTCAATGACACACATAAGATGCAGTGGCTGATTTTCGAAGGTCAACTTTCTTTTGTTACGTTTGAGGAAGCTCTTGTATTAAAAAAGCTGAAAACCATCAATTGGTCTTCAGCTCCATTCCCTTAATACTCACTTCATTTTTTCATTGAAAAGAAATAGAAAGCCCTACAACTTGATCCGAATAAACAATCATCTCACTCATAGTAGTCCTTACTTCAGGATTAGACAAAGGCTGTATGGTGACATCTTTCAAGTGAATGGGCGCAGAAACGTTGTATGCATTCATCTCATCCGAAAGTTCATCCAGCTCTTCGTCGAATTGAGCGAGTCCGTATTCAATGAAAGTCTGGTTCGTCTCATCCGCTTGAAACAAATTGATCGAGCCTTCTATCATAGCTGTTTGAGTATGCAGAAACAGTTTTCCTTCTGCGTTTGTAATGCGTTCTTCCGTAATCAATCCTTTGGCGTGTTGATCTTTGAGGTCTGCTAGATGTGTTGTCATAGCTTTTTTATAATCCAGGGCTTGCTTGAAGTTTTTCAACTTTCCCATAAAGTGTTCCTCCTCTAAATGAATCAAATAATCGTCCTGCTAAATTCAATAGGATCCTCACCGACAGTTTGCCCGCTAAGGTAATGATTTCTTAAAAACATAACTGACTTTATCATACTCCAGCTTATCCATATAAAACCGGTGTGCATCAGAGCGCTGTAATCCTGATGATAAAGCCACACTCTCAAAACCATTTTCTTTTCCCCACGTATGTACATAACTCAGCAGCTTTTCCCCATAACCTCTCGATCGATTGTTCTGCTCTGTAACTAAGTCACAAACCCAGACAAACCTCCCGTAATAAAGAGTCGTCATCGGTTTAAAACCCGTGACGGCAACGACCTTCTCTCCTTCCATTAAAGCAAACATCCTGTACCGATCCACTTCTCTGGCCTCTAATACTAATTCCAGGTATGTATGTTCATCTAAATGGGGTCGCAATTGTCTCATAACAGGAAATCCCTGCATGATTTCATCTTTAGTGATAAGCTCTTTTACAGTCACTGTATTCATTTTCAATAACCAGCCTTTCCAAACTATTTCACCATGTTCCAATGCCCGTTACTCTATAAAACACCCTTCAATAGCTTTCGTTAGTTCGAATGGCTCCGCTTCTACATTAGACGGGATCACAATCTTTATATTCAAATCTGGATAGATAGAGGCTCTAAAGCTGACTCCGGGATCATAGCCCATTACATGATATTTGTGTACATGCTGATTTTTCTGATTCATGTAGATTCCATAACCATAATGGACTTCTCCATTTACCTGAACATGAGGGTAGAGTAATTTTCGAGTCGTCTCTTCATTTAAAAGCTTATAATCAAATAATGCCTCCCACAGCTTCATCATGTCAGGAGCTGTAACAAAGGCCCCTCCATCAGATCCTCCCTTTTTAGGAATAGAATAAATATTCGTTCTCCACGTATTCTCCTTATGATTGTCAATATATCCTGCCGCTGTATTTCCTGGAAGCTGATCTAACGAAAAATACCCAGATTCTTTCATATTACACTTATGAAAAACTTCCGATTCTATATATTCTGTAAAACGCCTTCCCGTTTGTTCCTCGATAATCAGTCCTAAAAGGATGTATCCGGCATTGTTGTAATGAAACCTTTCTCCAGGCCTAAATTTCATGGGCTCTGCCTGAAATAAAGGCAAAAAATCTTTAAGAGAATCAATTTCGTACACCGGGGAGGTCTTCCACAGGTCTTCATAATTCTTCATGACCTCTTCATCAAAGTAATCAGGTATGCCGGAAGTATGAGTTAACAAATGGTGAATCGTGATTTCTTTATCAAAATGAGGTAAGTGTATATTCAAACAATCAGCCAGACGCGTATTGAAATCCAATGTTCCTTCTTCTACTAATTGACTAATTCCGATAGCCGTAAATAACTTGCAGCCAGAGGCTATCCCGAAACGAGTGCTGGAAGTGTTCAGTCGTTCTTCCGCCCGGTCCGCATAACCAAAGGATAAATCCGATAATATACGCTCACCCTGTTTTACATATACGACTCCTGAAAAGTTGATTTTATTGCTTATGTTCGTGATGAATTGATTCAATTTTTTCATAATGTTATCCCCCGTATCGCTGGACGTAATTTAGGTTTGGCCACTTGTCTTATTATACCTGCTTGCAATAGTAAGAAGAGAGTCAATTTTTATTTCTCTTGTTTGTTTATCACGGCTGAATAAATGGGTAAGATAACCACTGTAATACATTACGAGAGGAAGGGATTAACGATGAAGGAACGTGTGTACATTAGCCCGTCGAAATATGTGCAAGGTCGAAACGCTGTTCAGAAGATCGGCCAGCATTTAGAAGGCATTGGTAAAACGGCTGTAGTGATTGCAGATGAGACAGTATGGGATATTGCAGGTAATGATGTCGTATCTTATTTAAAAGAAGCAAACATCCGTACAGAGAACGTCGTATTTAATGGCGAAGCTTCTACAGCTGAAATGGACCGGATTGCAGGTATTGCGAAAGAGGCGGAAGCTTCTATCGTCATTGGTGTCGGGGGAGGCAAAACCCTTGATACGGCAAAAGCTGTTTCGGATGAGGTTCAGGCCTTTACCGTGATTGTCCCGACAACAGCTTCCACAGACGCTCCTACGAGCGCGCTTTCCGTGGTTTACTCAGATGAAGGCGTGTTTGAATCCTATCGTTTTTATAACAAAAATCCAGACCTTGTTTTGCTGGATTCTAAAATCATAGCGGAAGCTCCTCCACGTTTCTTAGCTTCCGGTATTGCAGATGCACTGGCTACTTATGTGGAAGTAAGAAGTGTCGTAAACAATAAAGGGAATACGATGGCAGGCGGCCAAACCACACTTGCCGCACAGGCCATAGCTAAAAAGTGTGAAGAAGTCTTATTTGATTATGCTTTACTCGCTTATGAATCAAACGAACGCAAGGTTGTCACACCTGCGCTGGAACATGTAATTGAAGCGAATACTCTTCTTAGCGGCCTTGGATTTGAAAGTGGCGGACTAGGTGCGGCTCACGCCATTCACAACGGTTTCACTGCCTTAGAAGGTGAAATCCATCACCTTACACATGGAGAAAAAGTCGCGTTCGGCACGCTTGTACAATTAACGATGGAAGAACATTCTCAAGAAGAAATCGAAAAATATATGGCCTTATATATGAGCCTTGATCTGCCGATTACCCTAGAAGATATTAAACTGAAAGATGTCTCCAGAGAAGACATCTTAAAAGTAGCGGAAACTGCTACAGCTGAAGGAGAAACGATCCATCAGGCTTTCTCTGTAACAGCGGAAGAAGTGGCTGATGCAATAGTGGCTACCGATCAATATGCGAAAAGCTTTAAAGGAATGTTAGGAATAGAGGAAGAATGATCCAACAAGCTGGGGAGGAATTCCCCAGCTTATTTAAATTCATTTAAATTGAGCTGTAAAGCAAAATTGATTTTAAAAGCACCTTCTTTGCGAACCAAGAACAATAAAACAAAATCCTCTAAATAAGACAAAGCCCCACACGTAATTACTCACGATTAGGTCACCGGGTTATGAAACAATTAACATCAGAAATGATTATTGATCAGCATTTACTCATACCAGGCCTTTACAGGTCTATCTTCAGGGAAACCATATAATTTTCGATATCCCTTTCTTTCTTCCGTAAAATCAAACCATTGTTTAGTGCTCCCGGGATTGTTTGCATAGTTAATCACGCAGCGAATTTGATCTTCCACACAACTATCCGTCCATACACCTAACTGTTTTTCTAATTGGTCAAAAAGGTCAGCAGCGGTCCTATCCTTTATTTCTGATAATGAATAAATGTCCAACTTAAAAACTAATTTCTCAGCTAATTGATATCCAATAGAAGGAACCGTTTGGAATTCAGCCAGCCCCTTTAGAGTATTTGCTTTGAAAAATGTAGTGTTTAACATTCTAGCTATGTCTTCCGTATTAAAATGATTTAGGTCGTTTATTTTAACTTTAGCTTTTCTAAGGAGTGACTTTTCCTCATTTGTTAGTGGTAATTTGGTCGTAGTCCCCAAACAACTCTCCCCCCCTTTACTAATTTCCTCCAAAATGAATGGTTCACTTTTTATAGTTATAAATACTAAAGTTTCAAGGTTACTTTAATCTATTTTTTCATGATCTGAATCGAATAGGAATCCATACTTCTTCCACAGCTTCAGAATCAGCGGGATGATAGTCTTCCGTGAGACGCTCAAAGTGTTCCCGATCATCCAAGTCGTAGGATGAAGACGGCAGCCACTCTTCGAATATGTATTGCAAGGTTTGGTTGAAACCACTTGCCGGCCCGCGATGCAAGAACATGGCATACAAGCCTCCACTGAATAAATAAGTTTCCATATCTGCCACTTCTTCAAACTCATGCTGAGCGACCTCAACAGCAGCCCACTTCACAAAAGTTGTGGAAGTATCAAAATGGTCAGGATCAAAAGGTTGATCAAAAATTTTTATATTGTAATACAGATCATCCACACGATTGGGAATAGAATGACGGGGTGGCATAAAACTTTTCCAAAGTTCTTGTGAATAATCCTCGTCTAAAGACATCCGCTTAGATTTTCCTATCAATTTCTTTTCCTCTACAGTAATGATTTTTGGATTTATCCTTCTCACCTCCGTGGTTCATAAAAGTCATGCTTAAACTACTTTCCAGTGAATT
Organism: Halobacillus halophilus DSM 2266; assembly: GCF_000284515.1. Lineage (GTDB taxonomy): Bacteria > Bacillota > Bacilli > Bacillales > Halobacillaceae > Halobacillus > Halobacillus halophilus. The sequence continues at coordinate 3,254,165 of NC_017668.1, forward strand.
AATAAAAGTCCTCACTGTACCTCTTCAATTTCAAAATCAATAATCCCTTCTGCTGGTGTATGCTATAGGAAATTTAATCGAACCGTTTAACTGCCCTACTCATAATAAATGGCAAATCCATATTCTAGATTTGCCACTAAAATTCTCTCTTATAACATCCACTTTTTCCTATGTTCACGAATGAACGTAATATTACTCTGATAATGTTCAAGGTGTCCTTCCTTTATCATTTGTTGAAAAGCCACATTTCCCTCTTTGGCTTTTCTTTTAATGGTTTTACACAACCCTTCTAATCGCAATATTACCACGTCCAAATAATCGTTCTCTATTTCCATACCGTACGATTCAAAGAACAGTCTTACTCGTTGTTTTGTAGAATCGGCATGCTTTTGTGAATGATAATAAACCGCGTCACCGTTTTCGGCATGAAAAAACCGGCTTAAAGGAATGCAAGTATAAAGGGTATAGACTATATCCCATATTCTTGGACCAGGAGCAGCCACATCAAAATCTATAATGCCGACTGGTCTCTTATCGTTAAAAATAATATTATATATGGCAAAATCATTATGACATAGAACTTCATATGGCTGAGGCGTATTGTCTATTGGCTGCCAATTTTCTTCTATCGAGAAGTCACTCACCGAATCGTGGTAACGACGTAGCATCTCAGCTATTTCCTTTAGAACATCATTAGACCACATATATTTTTTTAGAGGGTAGTGGCCAGCTTCTCCTTCTATGTGCGTTAATATTTCTCTTCCTCTGTGATCAATACCCAAAAATTTCGGCGCATGATTAAAATTTTTATTTTCCAAGTGCTGTAATAACTTGTGAATTTTAGTGCTGCCTGGTTTTAATTCTCTTCGAATCGTATCGCCAGAAAGATATACTTTTGAGACATTTCCTCCGGTTAGTATTTCTTCTTCTTGGTGTGACATCCGATATTGCCTCCCATTAAGAATACGTTTCCTAATTTCATTTCGAGGTAATTTCCTTTACCTTTACTAATCGTTCAAGATAAAATCAACTGCCTCTTGCAGCTGCTCAGCAAAATCATCTGGCAATGCGTGTCCCATTCCTTTATTTACGATCAATTTACAGGGTACTCCTTTCGCGTTTAGCAGATTTGCTACTGTTACTGTTTGATCATAGAACGGATCGTTATCTCCTGTAATTAGACACCCTCTTACATTTTCTTTTACATGATCCTGAAGGATGTTTTCTATATCGTCTGAATCAGTGAAAGAAGGAACGAATGCTATAAAACCTTTGCACCCTAAAGGGTTGTTATTCAATAAGAGTTCTACTGCTGCTTTTCCTCCTTGAGAAACTCCAGACAGAAGGCTGTCCTTTCCTTCTAAGTCGTATGTTTTTTTGAATTCAAGGTGCATTTTTCTTACATCCTCTTCAACCACTTCCCGTTCGTCCCACACATAACTATTAAAGCTATATAATTGCGAAGATTGTACAAACCCTATTAAATAGTTTGAGAGAATTTCGGAAGTATCCCATTGGAAAGCAAAATCCTTAGCGTTGGATGCTTTCCAATGTAAACAATATATGGCTGTGTTTGATTGAGAGTTTCCTTCTACTTGAAGATGAGCACACGCACTTTTTTTGTTCTTATTATACATCATCGTGCAGCGGTTTATGATATCGTGAAAATCTTGTGCTTCTTTTAGGGGCTCTAATTCTTCATCATTTATCAGAATTTCCGGATTCCACCACAGACCTCGATCCAGCACTTCATTTAACTCTGAGATAGCTTCTGCTCTGTTACCCTCGAGCATGAAAATCCCAGCTTTCCAATGACCAATCCGATCAAGCCGTTCAGGAAACTTTTTCTTGGCTTCCTCTAAAAGTATTAGTGATTCCTTTAATTTCTCTCTTTGGACAAGATTTATGGCTTCCTGTTGAGTATTCACAAATTCTTTAAACTGATCAGACATAATACCACCCCTCCACTTTATTAGTTCAATATTAATTGAACTAATATGTATAGTCAATTTATATTTTATTTTTAGTTAGGTTGTATTATGTAGAACTTTTCGTGTTAAGATTAAATAAAAACGGAGGATACATGATGACCTACAAAGTTGAATCACTCTATTCACCCGTATATGAGTTGTTATTAAGCCTCTCATTATATAAAAGACAAACTCACTTGAAGTATTTAGAAGTAGGTACAAAATGGAAAGAAGATGTAGAAAATAAGATTTCTGATGAATTATTAAGGAAGATCCAAGCTAAGAACAACCTGGCATTTGAGGACTTATCCGTTTTACTTATTATCAGCTGCCCAGTTAAAAAGGATATACAGTCTTTCATTAACTGGCTGCGTGAACTGTCACCTGGAGAAATTTATGAGTTATTAACGCCGTACTTGGATGAATCCATGAATATTTCAGGCAATCTTTCCTTACAACGCTCAGAATATATAGAGCTTTTGCAGGGATGGAACGAACAATATTTTCAGAAAATGGATTTAAGTTTTTTACCTGCACTAGAAAAAGAGGCTAAACTTGTAGAGAAACGAATTAAAAAGGATAAAGCTGAAAAAGTTATAAATTCGACAAGTCGTTTTATAGTTGAATCAGAGGCTATTAAGAAGGTATATCTTATTCCTGCTTCCCACATCCAGCCGATCTCTTTGGTGGATCAATTTAAGGATACCCTTGTCATCACCTATCCTATTACAAAAGAGAATCACTTTAATGAAGTTTTAAAATTAACCAAAGCAATGAGCGACGAGAGAAGATTGAAAATTCTTCGGTTTATTTCCAGTCAATCCTGTACGTTTACGGATATCGTCAAAGAACTTGATATGGCAAAAGGTAATATTCATCATCATCTCTCTATTTTGAGATCGGCAAGACTATTGGATATTCATTTAAAAGAGGATAATCATACGTTCTATTATCAAACTCATAAAGGAATAACAAACAATCTCAAAGGTAATCTTGACCTTCTATTACAATAGACTGTCTATATTAGTTAATCATTAAGAAAACCATAAACTGTTTCTTATCCTGAGTGGCACACGGGAGATCAGATCTTAATAACAATTAAAACAGGCGGACCCTCGCGTTAGGGTTCGCCCTCGATTGTTAACATTATTAAATCCTAAAAGAGCTCTTCCTTATATTTGTCTCAAGACCATTCGTGCAAAGTAAACTCGGACGATATTTTTCAGGTTTGCTCGAGTAGTATCTATGCTGGACAAAACCTCATGGGTTTCGCCGTTATCCACGTCCAACCGCATCGTTCAGTTTCTTGCGATATTTGTCCCTCCACGTTTTCTCATCCTTCACTAATTCGTCGCAGAACTCCGCCACGTCTTCACCCGTAAGGTCAGTGACTTTCCTGCCCTCCGCTGCTCCTTGCTCGAAAAGATCAAGAATACCGCCAAAAATACGGCTGGTAGCCTTCCAGTCTGTGGGGCCACCAGCGGTCCACATATACTTTTGGATCGCTATATAAGCGTTGTAATACTCGCTTGGAAGTGCCTTCGCACGCGCCTCCATCGCTCTCCATTCTCTTTTGTCATCCAGACTTCCGATAATTTTTTCAAAAATACTCATATTCGTTTCTCCTTTTATAAATTTTTGGTTTTGAGTTCGTTAATTTTGCCTGAGACGAATTCCCATTTTCTCCAAAAAGTTTCAAGGCGCTTATGCCCAGCTGCGTTGAGGGTATAAAATTTTCTTGGTGGCCCCATAGTGGATGGCTTTTTCTCGATGTCCACCAGATTATTTTTCTCAAGCCGCATGGTAATTGTATAAACGGTGCCTTCAACCACATCAGTGAAACCAAGTTCCCGCAGCTGTTGAGTGATTTCATAGCCGTACGTTTCGCCACGGCTGATGATCTCAAGCACACACCCCTCAAGAACCCCTTTCATCATTTCTCTGAAATTTTCCATGTTCGCCTCCATCTGTTCTGAATTACGAGTATTCTGGAACTTCGGTATTTAGTATTACTTATTACTAGTATATAGTATTGCTAAGTAGTGTTTTTGTCAAGAGGACTACTGTTGTTGTGACAGTGAGAGGTTCAGCAATTCCTTATAAAAGTAAACAATTGCCGGAACGCTAAAAAGGACGCAAATCCCCAGTACGGAATTGCGTCCTTTTTAGTGTAAATCGAGCCCTGCTCACTTCCTCGTTTATCTAATAGAAAACCAAGATAGCATGAAGCAGCCATCTTAGTCTCCGTTGTGATTCTATTTTATCTACTGAGCTATCCCTGCTAATACTTCCTCCAGGAGATCTCTCCTTTATCTAATAATTCTCTCCTAGCAAAGGTATGGATATGGGAGAGGATTCTCTCAATGGTCTGGGTGCGATCACCTAGAATACGAATGACAATCCCGCCGCCTTCCATATCAGAGATCCCGAGCCGTACATCTGGAAATGACTCGAAAACATTCTCATATAACCACTCAGCAAACTCACGAGAAGCTTCAGGATGAAAGAGTACGAAAGAACCCACGTGCGTATGCCCCTCTAACTGCAGTACTCCCTCCAGTTCATCATCCGGTTCCAGCAGAAGATGATCAAACAAGACAAGTTTTCCATTTTGGTAAACTTTCAACTTATTTCTTACCCAGTCGTAGCGGAAGTTCACTCCATCCTTCGACCAGCCCGGAGTAATGATGTCGCTGTAGAAAAAGACGGCATCAGGCTCCATTTCTATCGTCGTATTCTGTATAAAACGTGCTCCTTCATACAAGATCAAAGGATCTAAAAAATATTCAAGAACACTATCTGCACCCAGGTGGATTTTCGTATGCTGCTCTACAGGCTTTGAAGGCGTTTTATACACCTTGGTCGAGGCTTGACTGGTAACCGCCAACTCCGCTCCTTCTCCCAGTGTAATGGTTGACCCATATGTATCCCCATCGACGTACCCTCCACCAACATGGATAAGGTAGACAGACAGGCAATCGTCGTCGAGACGAACGGGACGCGTAAATTTAAAGGCTCCTTCATAATAACCATGAATCTTAGTTCTCGCATGGCGCTTCTTCGCCTCAAGACTTAGAAGGCCTGTTTCCCTCATGATTTCAATCCTGTAAGAAAGGCGTTAGACTTGATCCATTCGATTACTTCACCCAAACCGTCCTGAGTCTTCAAATTTGTGAAAACAAAAGGTTTTTCTCCTCTCGCTTTGATGGTATCTTCCCGCATCACATCCAAGTCTGCCCCGACATAAGGAGCAAGATCGGTCTTATTAACCACAAATAAATCCGATTTAATCATCCCTTGTCCATTTTTCCTCGGAATTTTCTCTCCTTGGGCCACATCAATAATATAAATAGAGAAATCTACCAGTTCAGGACTGAAGGTAGCAGCTAAGTTATCGCCTCCACTTTCCACAAAGATCAAATCGAGATCATTGTGGCGCTCCTTTAATTCATCAATGGCTGAAAAATTCATCGAAGCATCTTCCCGGATGGCTGTATGAGGACAACCACCCGTTTCCACTCCGATTACGCGATCGTCCTCCAACACCCCATTTCTCAATAGAAACATCGCATCTTCTTTTGTATAGATATCGTTTGTGATAACCGCCATACTCAATTCATCTTTAAGATCGCGGGTTATTCTCTCCACAAGCATCGTTTTTCCAGCCCCTACAGGGCCACCAACTCCAATACAAATCGGTTCCATACAATCCACTCCTTTAATATTTTAGGTCTGTTAAACCTCAGTTTTGATCTTCCAGTTAATCTCCCATTACTTGAAGACTCAGTCTCGAGATAAATGGTTCCGTTACTAAAATGAGGATAAGGGTTGGTGGGGAAATAATTCGCTTTCCTGTGGGGGAACTGGTGAGCCTCCTCAGTCGTTTCACTCCTTGCGAGGTCTCCCCTAGATCCTTCTCCCGCGGGAGTCTCCTCATTTCCCCACCAACCCAACTATAATGTTGTGAACGGACCCTTCTTTAGAGGGGCAGGTGTTGGACTTAATCCTTTCTAAATCCAGTGGTATCAGACCTTTTCTAACAAAACTTTGAGAAAACAGGAACTCATGTCATGATTTTTATATATCCTATCCAAGTGATTTTTGCCAATGTTTCGAGCCGCTCATTTCAGCAAGGTCCGGAGGGGGACGATGTAGACTCCTGCGGGATAAACATGATTGGTGAGACCCCGGAAGTCAAAGACTGAGGAGGCTCAGCACATGCCCGCGGAAAGCGAAATCGTCCCCCGCAGGACCTTCCGCTCAATAAATATCTCGAAACTGAGTCTTCAACAATCCGGACCTATTGTTAATAAGTCTTTTACGATTAAAAACCACAATCAAGTAGAACATCACCTATATTTTAAATAAACGAATTAAGACATAAACAGACGTACATTCAACCGTTCATGATGCATCTGGGCTATTTCAAGACCAGGACTTCCCGCTCCTAAATCATCTGGAGAAAGCCCCAGGATTGACTCGACCGCTTCTATCACATAAGGCTGCAGGACGAGCAGGATCTTCTGCCCGGCCGTTTGCCCCATCGGAATTCCCCGGACCGCATTTTGCACAAGTGAAGACAAGTTCGTGAATAAAAACGTCTCCAGTGCTGAGTCTTTTGGAATGTCCAGCGAATGATAAACAACAGCGAGAACGACAGCCGGATGACCATACGCTTCCTTTTTCTTAATCCAGGACAAGTATTCACTCAAATCAGGCGATGGATATAATTCCATGCACAGTTTGGCCAGACGCTCCCCCATTTTCCGGTTTCCTTCTCTCGTTTCCCGCGCCACACAAGTAGCGAACAACACGTGATCGATGTCCATAAGATCTTCAGGACTGCCTCTTTCCATACTCTCATACGCCAGACGGCAGGCAAGTCCATCATTGAAGATCAGCTGCTTCTTTAAAAAGATGATCAGTGCTTGCTTAAAACTCTCTGTTCCCTTAACCACATCCTCTTGAATGTACGTTTCAAATCCAAATGAATGAGAAAAGGCCCCCGAGGGGAACTGAGAATCACTAAGCTGCAATAGAGGCATTAATCCATTAATCATGATGATGTCCAATGTAACGGAATGGCTGAGGCACCTTTCTATTTTCTCGCTTATGCGGCACACCTAAGTCCAGCAGCAATTCCTCGATCAAATAATCGTACTGGACGATCATATCTTCCCCTTCAAACTGGGCGGGCAAATGTCGGTTTCCCAGCTGATGAGCGGTATCTCCCATTTGTTTCATCGTTGTGGGGCTGATGACTAAAACATCATCTTTTTTCACTGAAATGACCACCATATTTTTTTCATCCATATATAATACGTCTCCATCTGACAGCTCTTCATTTTTAGAAAGTCTGATTCCAAGCTCATTGCCATGGTCTGTTTTCATACGCTGAATTCTTTTGACCAGCTGCTCACTTTCCAGATACACATATTCAATATGGGGCGCCCGCTTTTCCAGGGTAGCTACGTTTCCAACTATGTTTTCAATAATCATGTTCCTCACCTCAAAATAAGAAATATCGTTGTGCTAAAGGGACGGTTTCGGCAGGTTCGCAGTCGATCACCTGTCCATCTACTTTCACCACATAAGTTTGTGGGTCTACTTCGATCTTTGGTGTGCCTCCATTAAGAATCATCGATCGTTTCGTTAGATTTCGCACACCGGAAATCGGGCGAACTTGCTTTTTTAACCCCAGTTCATCATGCAGCCCGTTCTCATAAGCTTTGTTTGATATAAACGTCATCGATGTACGGTCTTTTGCCTGGCCGTGAGAGCCGAACATTTCCCGATAAAAAACGGGTTGGGGCGTGGGAATGCTGGCATTCGGATCGCCCATCAAGCTATGAGCGATCATCCCGCCTTTAATGATGAGTTCTGGCTTAACACCAAAGAATTTCGGGTCCCATAGTACAAGGTCTGCCAATTTCCCACCTTCCACAGATCCAACGTAGTCAGATATTCCGTGGGTAATAGCCGGATTAATGGTGTATTTAGCAATATATCGTTTGGCCCTGAAGTTGTCCTTCTTATCATGATCTCCCTCTAAAGAGCCGCGTTGTTTTTTCATTTTATCGGCCGTTTGCCACGTACGAATAATGACTTCTCCCACACGCCCCATGGCCTGCGAGTCGGAGGAGATCATACTGAACACACCGAGATCATGGAGAATATCTTCAGCCGCAATCGTTTCTTTACGAATACGCGAATCGGCAAAAGCGATATCTTCCGGCACACTTGGATCCAGATGGTGACAAACCATCAGCATATCTAAATGTTCTTCAAGCGTATTAACTGTATAAGGCCTCGTTGGATTCGTCGAAGAAGGAAGGATATTTGGATAACTCGCCGCTTCAATAATATCCGGGGCGTGGCCTCCTCCTGCGCCTTCCGTGTGATACGTATGAATCACACGGTCGTCAATCGCTTCAAGCGTATGCTCAACAAATCCGCCTTCATTCAACGTATCGGTATGTATCGCGACTTGAACATCGAACCGGTCAGCCACCCGTAAACACGTATCTATTGATGAAGCTGTCGTTCCCCAGTCTTCGTGAAGCTTCAAGCCTACAGCTCCTGCTTCCACTTGCTCTTGAAGGGCTGCTTCACTGGATGAGTTCCCTTTTCCTAAAAAACCTAGATTCATAGGATACTGATCCGCTGCTTCAAGCATACGATGGATATTCCAAGGGCCTGGCGTACAAGTCGTCGCTTTCGTGCCAGTCGCTGGACCGGTGCCTCCTCCGATCATCGTCGTGATCCCGGAAGACAGGGCGGTTTCAATTTGCTGCGGCGATACAAAATGAATATGAGCGTCAATACCGCCTGCAGTAACAATCATCCCTTCAGCTGCCACGACTTCCGTAGAAGCTCCAATGACGATATCGACGTTATCCATTAATAAGGGATTACCTGCTTTTCCAATGGTGGAAATCCAACCTTCTTTTACACCGATATCGGCTTTAAAAATGCCGGAATGATCTAAGATTAGCGCATTCGTTATCACAAGATCCACAGCCTCTTCGCTTTCAGCCAAAGGATGCTGACCCATACCATCGCGTATGACTTTCCCGCCGCCAAACTTCACTTCATCTCCATAGGTCGTATAATCCTTCTCCACTTCAATGAACAAGTCCGTGTCCGCTAAGCGAACAGCGTCCCCCGTCGTTGGACCGAACATATCGGCATATTGTTTTCGTGACATTTCAAAACTCATAGCTCGGCCCTCCCATTCAGCTGATTATTCAAGCCATAAATCTTCCTTTCACCAGAAAAAGCTACAAGCTCTACTTCTTTTTCATCACCTGGCTCAAAGCGTACGGCCGTTCCAGCCGGAATATTCAAATGTCTGCCTTTTGCCTGCTCCCGTTCGAATTGCAGATAGGGGTTTACTTCAAAAAAATGAAAGTGTGATCCGATTTGAACCGGACGATCTCCTCGATTTAATACGTTCACTTTAATGCTTTCTTTCCCTTCATTACATAGGATCGGATCTTTCCGTAACACAAATTCTCCTGGTACCATCCTTCAGCCTCCTTATCATCGAATAGGGTCATGAATCGTCACGAGCTTTACGCCATCTGGAAAAGTAGCTTCCACTTGAATATCTGGAAGCATCTCCGGAATCCCTTCCAGTACATCTTCTTTTTCCAGAATTGTTGCGCCAAACTGCATTAATTCCGCAACGGACTTCCCATCCCTCGCTCCTTCCACGACTTCATAAGTAATGATGGCAACCGCTTCAGGATAATTAAGCTGCAAGCCTCTCTCCTGACGTCTTCTTGCCAGATCAGCAGCCGTGACCACCATGAGCTTTTCCATCTCTCTGGATGTTAACTTCACATACTCACCTCCCCTCTTTCCACCGGTTATGTCCTTACGGCTGTCCCTCCTCTCCTTTCATATATTCAACTACAGGACGAAACGCTATATACAACCCCGCAATGATCAACCAGCTAAACGATAAATATGTCCATCCTTTGAAAAACTCCAGGCTGTAGTTATACCCTGTGATGAACATGATCCCCGGAAAAGCCACAATAAATAATGCCGTCAACCCGAATGCCCATCTTTTACATAGTTTCGCGTCCTTATCTAGCTGATGCTCGTTTTCCTTCATATACGACTTCCTCCTCTGTGGTCTCGTCCTCATTTTCCTCATCATCAAAGCTTCTGAACTTATCTTGCAGGGAATCAAAATCAAACTCTTGATTCGAAATCAAAGCATGGCCAACAGAAATCGTTCCACTTACAATGAAGACGGTAATATTCCCGAAAAACATCGATTGAAGTTCTCCCAGTGTACTTACACTGATCTCTCCATAAAGAAGGTTAGCTGACGTCAGCCAAGCCGTAACCCCAGTGACCAGGCCTGCGGAAGCTCCGTAGAACGTTCCTTCGTTGGTAGCCTTTTTCCAGAGAAGCCCCAGAGTAACAGGGATAACGGCTCCACTCACGAATATCCCCATGGCCATATAAACCCAGCCTAAACCAATCCCGACTTTAAACAGCAAGATCGAAAGGACACCCATCATTAAACCGAATCCTAATGTCACACGGCGGGAGACATACAAAAGACGATCACTGCTCGCTTTAGGGTTAATCGACTTCCGGTAAATATCGGTCACAATAATATTCGTGATCGCTGTCAATTCAGCGGCTCCTGTAGACATTACAGCCATAAATAACATAGCTAGAAATAAGATCGAACCAACGCCGCCAAGCAGGTGGGCAGCCATTTCCGGTGCCACCGAGTCAGGGCTTCCCACCGTGATTCCAAGACCCGCAGCACTTACTCCAAGGAAGGTTGCAATTGCGAATGGAATCGAAAACCATGAAATTCCACCATATATGTATGCTCTCGATGCTGCACTATCTTTACTGGCAATGGCACGCTGCCAATAGGCCTGGTCAACGAATACCGCGCCAAAGTTTCCTATGATGTTAATCATTCCAAAAAACAGACCGGATACAGAAGCCATCGTAAGCATGGAATTGGAAGACGGCATGTTGCTTAGCCCTTCATAAATAGGGTCAATTCCAAATTTGACATAAACAACAGTTGCAAAAATAGCCAGGATCGTAAAAATCATGACAGTATTGAAGTAGTCAGCAATGAATGAGGCTTTCAGTCCACCAATCATGGTGTAAATCGTGAAGGTAAGAGGAATCAGAAAAGCGGCTACATAAATGTTCATCCCCGTTAGAGAATTCAGGGCAATTGCTCCACCAAGAACGACCATCGATGTTACGAGGATATTCGTCATTAAAGCAAATCCCATTATTAAACGGTGATTTTTCTTATCAAAGCGCTGTCCAATGAACTCTAAGAACGTATGAGCGTTAGGAGCCCGCTTTTTCAAGTGGATCGCCACAATCGCAAACAGCAGCACCTGAATACATGCGCCCGCAGCATACCAATAAGGACCGCTAATCCCGTATTGATACCCTGTCGACGAAGACATCATTAATGTCGCCGCCCACGTCCAGGCAGCAATAATCGAAGCACTCGCGAGCCCAACCCCAACACTTCTCCCCGCCGTACTGAATTGCTCGGCAGTCATCGCTTGTTTCCTTCTTCGCTGCATAACAAACGTTATAAGAGTAAAGAACAATCCAAAAACCAACAACAGAACATAGCCAACATAAGATGGTAACAATAGGCACCCTCCAAATATTTAGAATATACTGAATAATATATCATATTCTGACAATTAATCAACATTGAATGTAAGGAAACCTAACATATAAAGATTTCGGTAAGCGCTACCAATTTTATCCCTATGGTGTTTTACTACTTAATAGAAAAATAAAGAAAATAATGTATGGTTTCCACCTTTATGTTATAATTCCTCACATGAATACATACAGCCTTCCATTACAGGGTTTAATGTGCCCTGGAAAAATCTATTTCGGTGTAAGGAGATAAAATGTACTCTCACATCACAAAAAGACCTAAAGGATTAAAAGAAACCAAACCTATCCTGATCACCTTCTTCTTATTCCTATTCACGATCGCGACAGTGATCTTTGCGATAGGAATGGGACCCGTTTCGGTGCCCGCAGCTACGGCGTCAAACATTCTTCTGAGTAATCTTCCGTATCTTTCCAGTATGGTGGAAAGTGATTGGACACAGTTGGACGAAAACATTATATGGGGACTGCGGCTTCCTAGAGTTTTACTAGGCTTAATTGTGGGAGCTTCATTATCCGTTACGGGAGTGACCTTGCAGGCTCTGGTGCGAAATCATTTGGCTGATCCATTTATTCTTGGAGTATCTTCAGGAGCGTCTGCAACAGCTACGTTAGGTATGTTGTTCGGCACGTTCTCCTTCCTTGGTACGTATTCACTGTCCATCAGCGCATTTTTAGGAGCAGCGTTTGTCATCATAGTGGTTTATGCTCTCTCAAGAGTGAATGGGAAGATTAATATGACGCAATTGTTATTATCAGGAGTAGCTATCGGGCTGATTATGGAATCGATCACAAAGCTGATTACACTAAGCGCTCCTAACGCATTAGGCTTACATAACGCCACATTTTGGATGGCAGGCAGCCTGGCAGGGGCTAAATGGGAGTATTTAACTCTCCCGCTGCTTGCCATGATCATCTGCATGACTATTTTGTTGATTAATTATCGAGCTCTAAACGCTTTACTGGCTGGTGATGAAGCAGCCGGTACTCTAGGATTTAATGTGAATATCCTGCAAACGATGCTTGTATTAATTGCATCGCTCTTAGCCGGTGTGACGATCGCCGTAAGTGGTTCAATCGGTTTTGTCGGGTTAATGGTTCCTCATATCACCCGGCTGCTGGTTGGATCCGACCATAAAAAAGTACTGCCCGTGAGCGCCTTTTTAGGTGGAATATTAGTCGTATGGACCGATGTGGCTGCTCGATTAATCATTGCCCCAGAGGAATTGCCGATCGGGGTCTTAACAGCCATCATTGGAGGTCCATTTTTCATTTGGCTATTAAAAAGAAATGCCAGAAAATAAGAGGAGAGAAAAATATGAATCTACAAGTAGATAATCTCAGTTTTTCTTATAACGAGCACACGATCCTGGACGATATTTCGATGAATGTGGCTAGTGGAGAATTTGTTGGAATCATTGGACCAAATGGCTGCGGCAAATCTACCTTATTAAAAAACTTATATCGTTCTCTTACTCCAGACACGGGTTCTATTTATTTGGATCATAAAGGCTTTAAAGATTTAAAAGTTAAGGAATTGGCTAGAAAACTAGGCGTTATCGGACAGGACAACACACTCCCATTCGACTTTGCCGTCAATGACATCGTTGCTATGGGAAGAAGCCCTCATAAAAAACTTTTTCAAAGCGATACCAAGGAAGATATGGAGATTATCCAAAATGCTCTTGAAAAAGTGGATATGCACACAATGGCGGACAAAAATTATTTATACCTCTCCGGCGGGGAAAAACAACGTGTCTTACTGGCAAGAGTCTTGTCACAACAAACCGACTTTCTCATATTGGATGAACCCACCAACCATCTGGACATCCATCACCAACTAAGAATATTTGACGTAATTAAGGGATTGGGGGCAACCGTGCTTTCTGCTATTCACGACCTCAATATCGCGGCCCTGTATTGTGACCGTATTTACGTAATGAAGGATGGATCCATTTATCAATCAGGTACACCCGAAGAAATCTTAACGACGGATATTATTCAGGAAGTGTTTAACATAAAAACCGATGTAAGGATCCATCCCGTAACCAAAAAAGTAATGATTACATACTTACCGGAAAGCATCCTCAATAAAGGAGAGAATAATATTGAAGAAGATTAAATGGTGGATATGGTTTTTCGTTGGACTCATAAGTATAGGACTGGCAGGATGTGAATCCTCAAGTGGTAAAGGACAGACCGAAGAAACTTCTAAATCAGGAGAGGCAATCCAAATTGACAATTACGGAAGAGAGCTGTCCACCTCTGAAAAGCCGAATAACGTATTAACGCTTGGACCCAACACAACCGAACTATTTATAGCCTTAGGTCTTAGCGACCATGTCATCGGAAACAGCCTGGATAATCACAGTCGCGGGGCTTTACCAAAGTATGAAGAAGCCTATGAACAAATCCCGGAATTAACGTATGGCTCTGCTACGAGAGAAGCGGTATTAACGAGTGGCGCCGACTTCATATATGGAATTGAATGGGAGTTTGGCAAAGAAGCCCTCAGCCTTGAAGAGTTGAAAGACTATGGTATAACTACCTATGTAAATCAAGCTACAACGTTAGATGAAATGTATAAGGAGATTATGGATATAGGGAAAATTTTTGAGGTAGAAGATCGAGCAGAAGACTTCGTTGCGGACCAAAAAGATAGAATTGCAACTATAAAAGAACAAGTGCAAGGACAGGATCCTGTAGATGCGCTCGTTTATGATAGCGGCGGTGACGGAGTTTTCACGGCTGGAGGTACCAACTTTGAAACATTACTTATTGAATCAGCCGGCGGCAGGAATATTTTCGACGATATAACGGACAAGCAATGGGCAACCGTTAGTTATGAAGAGGTCGTAGCCAGAGATCCAGACGTCATTTTGATTCACGATTATGACGCACCTTCGGTGGAGCGGAAAATAGAAGACATAAAAAACCACCCCATTCTATCTGAGCTGGAGAGTGTAAAAAATGAAAACTTTGTTTCCATTTCATTAGAAAGTGTTCTACCTGGAAATCGGATGGCTTACTCCGTTGAAACTTTCGCAGAAGGTTTCTATCCTGATTTGGTCGGTGAATAAGTCAGCCGTTACCTCTACAGAAATTTCTTCAACATAATTTATAGTTTTAAAGGGACGGGTGAGAGAATTTTTCCCCCGTCCTTATTTATTGGTTTTAAACTAAACCTATAAATATTGGCATGTTTTTTTACCAATAATCGAAACAGGGACTGGTGTTTATCATTAAATTAGAACTACTTCTCCAATTATGGTAAGTATCCGTATCTTCCTTCATGACTTTTCTTAAATAGCTCTATCGAAATCAACTAAATCCTCTTTATTATTTCTTTATTCTTCTGGTCCAACTCTCCAAGCTAATATTAAAACAGAAGTTGTGATTAGTAATGGTACGAAAATACTCACCTTGCACCTCCTCCCTTCCAAGTGAAGCTCCCATTTTATAATCTACTGTTTAGAGGTCCAGAATCTACTAAATAAATTCACAACTACCCATCCTGAAATTCCTCCTAACAATATAGGAAGCACATGATCAGGACGCCCCAAAACAAAATACGTAACGACACATATCAGCAGGATCATACCGGCCTGACGTATTATATTCATTACATCCCCCTTTACCTTCGAACCACCCCATCAGCCATGATGATCGTTGGTCAACCCAAATACATAATGATCAACATATTCACCATAAAGATGTTCAGACTTTTCAAGGCAGCCCTCTTTTTTTAAAATCCAGCCTCTTTGGAATAGCTAAACTTTTCTCATTTTCAGTTGCGGCTCGTATTTCAATTCTTTTTAAGTCTAGTTCTTGGAAGCAGTAATCTACAATGGCCTGACACGCTTGGGTCATGAGTCCCTTTCCTTGAAAGGATTCTCCGAGCCAGTACCCGATAGAAGTCGATCGGTTGGACCAGTTGATCGTATGTAGTCCGGCCACACCTGCCAGTTCTCCTTTATACCAGATCCCAGCCTGAAAACCATCATTTTTGCAAAACTGATTTAATGTGCCCTTTATAAATTCCCTGGAGTTTTCCACAGATTTAGTAGCATCAATCCATGGCAGCCATTGCCTTAGACTATCACGCGACGAATCGGTTAATTGAAATAACTCCTCCGCATGTCTTATCTCTAATAATCAAAGTACTGTATGTTCATTAATGACATGTGTAAACATATGTAAGCATCTTTTCCAGTCGTTTAAGGGGTTAACTCCGCTTCGGTGGAGAGTGTTTTTATCATTAATTTCAACAAAACCAGTGTCTGATCGTTTTCCTCAAAGAACTCTTGTATCCAGATCATTTCTACTTTTAAAAGGGATGTAATACGTTTAACCGCTTTTTCATGGGAAGAGGGAGTGACACACTCATAAACCTCAAGCATTGTCCTTCTCTTTTCTCGTGGCAAATGGGCATCAATCGCTTTAAGTCCGAGCCGGGAGCGATCTTTCGCATATCGGTATAACATCACATTCGAGAGGTTGCTCATCACATATCGCAGCATCTCTTGCGCCCACACCGCATTGCCTCGTTCTTTCGCTTTCTTGTATTGAAACAAAAACCAGGCTACATCAATGACGTGATCCTTAAATTCAGCTTCAGATAGCGTTAATTTATGCTCGGTCTGATACTTGTCCATGAGATGATCCGGATCGTACAGAACCGTAAAATAATCTTTATTTTGAAAAGTCTTTTCTGTAACGGTAAATAGATCCACATGAAGCCAGTCTTCGTAGATCCCTATAATTTGAGGAGCTATGATGAAAATGTCGTCGTAAAACATGGGATCCTTATACGCTCTGAGATGATTCAGTCTGCGTGATAGAAAGGCTTTTTCATCCTCTTCTTTTACTAGACAATACAAGTCAATATCGGAGTGCTGATCGTGCTCGTTTCTGCCCATCGATCCTTTTAAAAATATACTTTGGACACCAGGGTCTTCTTTTAAACGGTTCACTAGTATCAACAGCTTGTTCCTGACGCATCCTGATCACCTCTTTAGGATTAGTAAAAATAAATATTAAGCCATCATATCCTTTTATACCAAAATTTCCAACACTATTCTAAAATTTCCACATCCCTTTAAAGAAGTATGCACGTAATCGAGGCCCAGAATGAATCTATTAATATTGATCTTAGGTAAAGCATAGTATGATATGTGTTTTCTATAGGGGGGGAACAGACTTGATGAATGAGGAACTTCAAAGATTATTTAATCGTTTAATTGAAATTGAACACGTATCTACTACTTTGTATTTGGCGATGTCAGCTTATATGGGAAAAGAAAATTACACGGGGATGGCAAATTGGCTGCGTCTGCAATCGAATGAAGAGCGGGCTCATTTATTAAAACTAATCGATTTCGTTGTAGATAAAAACGGAACGGTTGAATTGACAGCTGTGCCCGCACAGCCAAGTAATTTTGGAACACCGTTAGAAACATTCCAAAAAGTATTGGAACACGAGCAATTTGTAACGAATTCTTATCGGCAGGCTTATAACTATGCGATACAAGTAGATCCTCAGTCGGCCGTTATCATTCAGGATTTTCTCAGAGAACAAATTGATGAAGAAGCTCAAACCCAAACTATAGTCGACCGCTTGATCTTAGCTCAAAATCAGCCATCAGCTCTTTTACTTTTAGACCAAGAGCTGGGGCAGAGGCAAGCTGCAGGCTAAGCACACGGCACTTTTAAGCTTTTTGTTAAAAGTACAGGTTTGAAAGGGGGATAAGATGAGCTATACAATTCCGGGAGGCCAGCCACAGGGAAAACCGATCTTTGTCACCAGCAAATTAAGGGAAGCCATGGTTGCCGAGTTAACCGCCATCAATGACTATACATTCCATATTGCCAACTCAAAAATGAAAGAGGTTAATAAAGTCTGGAGAATGATCATGTTAGATGAAAAGAAACATTACGGCATGTTTCTAACCTTGTTACGGAAATACGATCCCGCACAATATCAAGCTTATGTCTATTTCCACAATACCAAAGAGGAGGTAACAGAACCGGTTCAACATTACACCCCTGATTATGATAACCAATTAATCATGAATCTTATTAGAAAAGATCTTAAAGGGGAACTGGAAGCAGCCGTACTGTATGATGAATATGCAGAAAAAATTACTTACCCTGATGTCAAACAGGTTTTCGCTTCCATTAGTCGAGATGAGAAGTACCATGTGGAGCACTTAACAAAGCTCTTGCTCCGTTATGATTCCGACCCATACAATGGTCTGCAATAATCTACGCAAGTAAACAATTAAATGAATTAACATGTCCGAACCATCCTTCTCTTGAGGGTGGTCTCTTTGATTAAACGGCCCCAACGTACTATAGGACATGAGTGAAACCAACGGACAAAATCAGACGAATGAAGATCCCGGACAGCTCGAATAATGAAGAATCATAGAAGACAGCAAGGATCGCCCATGATAAAATAGATAATAATAGTTTTTTGATAATAGGGAACTTTTAAGTAGTCATGTAGTCATAATCGAAATTATTCTGAGGAGGGCCTGAGCAATGGAACGGAAGGAAATCGATGAGCAAGTCATTCACCAATACAAGCAGGATGAACAGAAGATGATCTTAATTTTTGCTCAATGGTGTGTAAACAACGAGTTGGATCCTTTCGAAATTTATCGAAAAGCTTATCCAAATCAGCCAACGAATACTGCTTTGGAAGATGCCGCCGAATTAACACTCCCACCATCAGAAGCCCACCAGATCTCCGTAGAAACTTTATTAGAAATCTTATCTTTATTTGGTAACGACGACCTTGCCTTTGTAGTTAATGACGAATGGAGTCAACTGGAAAGGAAAAATAATAAATAACCGCTACTAAAGAACAGCTTACCTAACACAGAAAAATGTTTTATACAGGAAGCTGCTTCTTATACTGCAGCTCATTTTATAAAAGGCTCCGTCGATTTCCGACGGAGCCTTTTACATTTTGAAATATACGAGGGTTAAACAGACTCTACAAAGATTCCACATTCATCTTAATTGCTCTAGTAGCCATAAACGTTTTAATATGCTGGTCTACTATTCTCGCACCTCCAAAATCGTCCTCATAAAAACCGGTTAACACAAATCCTGCCTCCATCTGTCCCTGAATCTGGTCTTCCAGCGTGTGAGCGTATTCTATGGTCTGGCCTGAATCGATGTAATCCTGAACTTCATCTTCAGGCAGATAATCCAACGTGGAAGAAGGAATGGAGTGCTTCACGTCAAGAATCCCTTTTCTCTCTTGGTTATCATCAAAAATCCATAATAAAGGATTCGTAAAGCCGGCAATGAATATACCCTTATCCTTCAATACTCTTGATACCTCGCGCCATACAACATGAACATCTTTTACAAACAAGTTAGACACAGGGTTAATGACCATATCAAAACGTTCATCTTCAAAATCACGAAGGTCCGACATATCCCCCTGCACAGTTTTTAAAGTCAATCCCTCTCGCTTGGCTACCTTTTCATCTTGTTCCAACTGCTTTTTGGATAGATCCATAACCGTTACATCTGCTCCTGCTGCAGCCAGGACCGGTGCCTGCTGACCTCCTCCTGAAGCTAAACAGAGAATTTTTAACCCTGCCACTGAATCTGGAAACCAGTTTCTTGGCACCGATTTTTCTGTGGTGACTGTAATTTTCCAATCCCCTGCTTTACTTTTTTCAATCACATCACGGCTTACAGATTGGGTGTATCTCGAACCTTCCTCCACCTTATTATCCCAGGCATGACTGTTTTGTTTTGTTGTATCCATCGTATTTCCTCCTTACACGTGAGCTGGAAAAATATGTGCTTACTAGTTACCGTTGGCAAAGCATTTATTCTACGTATCTGCCTTTTCTTCTTCATTGCTAGCTTCATCAGCATCCACGGTTACCAGCGCTTTTTTAACTCGATTATCGGCTATCTTCACGACTTCAAAAGTTAGATGTTTATAATCAATCACTGGCCGTTCCTGTTCTGACGGGATGTACCCTAACTCGTGAAGTAGAAATCCGCTGAGCGTATCCAGCTCTTCCGTAGGGAATTGAACGTTCAATACTTCTTCCAATTCCCAGAGACGGGCCATGCCGTGGATTTCATACTGATAAGGAGATAGTTGTTTGATTTCCTGTTCTTCATAAGATCCTGCTTCGATATTTTCACTATAGATTTCCCCGACGATTTCTTCGATGACGTCTTCAATCGTAACCAGTCCTTCCGTGCCGCCGAATTCATCAAGGACGATCGCAATATGAACATTGTTCCTTTGCATGGATGTGAATAGGACATCTATGGTCTGGGACTCCAGAACGAAGTATGGTTTCCGGATGACCTCGAGCAGATCGAAATCTTTATCCTGCCTTAAAAATTGAAAGAGATCTTTTGCATGAAGCACGCCAATAATATTATCGCGGTCTTCTTCATATACCGGAAATCGGGTAAAACGCTCTTTGTTGACCACTTCCAGGACTTGATCGAGATTCGCGTCGATTGGGATCACGCACATATCGGTTCGGTGCGTGATAATATCAGAAGCAAGCTTGTCATTGAATTCAAAGATGTTATTAATCATCACCTTTTCATCTTTGTTGATAGTCCCACGCTCCCTGCCGATATCGACCATCATACGGATATCTTCTTCGGTAGCTTCCTCATTCTGCGCATGGGGGTCCACGCCAAATAAACGTACGACTGTATTCGTAGAAAAGGTAAGAATTTTAACAATGGGGGATGTTATTTTTGCCATTATAGAAATCGGAGCAGCCGCAAAGTTAGAGATGACTTCCGCACGCTGCAATGCCAACTGCTTCGGGACAAGCTCCCCAAACACCAGAGTAAAATACGACAGGATGACAGTAATGACAACGACCGAAATTGTATTTAGTATTTCAATCGAAATCGGGACTCCCATGTTATGCAAGGCTTGTGCCAATGGATCAGCAAAGAAATCGGCCGCAAACGCACTTGATAGAAAACCTGCGAGCGTAATGCCAATTTGAATCGTACTTAAGAATAAGCTCGGCTTCGAAATAAGATTATGTAACGTTTGGGCTTTGCGGTCGCCATTGTCAGCCATACGCTTCACTTTATTATCATTTAAATTGACCAGTGCAAGCTCGGAAGCCGCAAAGAAAGCATTTACTAGAATTAAAACAATAAGGGTGATAATTGCTGTAGTCAACGAACCATCCTCCAAAGTCCTGCACATTTTGTATTCAGTATAGATGGTAGCTGAAATGGATGCAATTCGATTATTGGAATAATGAGGATTTACTTCCTTTAGCACCTATACGCTTTGTTTTAAAAAAGCCCTCCCAAGTACATTTAACTTAAGGAGGGCTTTTCATTCGTTTTCAGTGGGAATGTAAGCAGATATTAATTGGTTGGTAGGTGAACGGCAACTTTTTTAATCTGATAATGATCTGTTTCAAGTATCGTCCAGTGATATCCTTCCTTTTCTAATTTCCCATGGGGCTGAATATCCACCAGATGCATTTGCAGCCAGCCCCCTATCGTATCAATTTGTTCTTTTTCTTGAAATAAAACACCTAATGCGTTTTCTATTTCCGAAAGCAGCGTTTTACCATTGAAGTGGTAAAGTCGATCTTCTACTTTGTTGATATCTCTCGTTTCACTTGAGTCGAATTCATCACGAATTTCTCCTACGATTTCTTCCAGGATATCTTCCATCGTTACCATTCCAGCACTGCCCCCATATTCATCCACGAGCAAGGTGACATGAACTTGTTCTTTCTTCATGTTCATGAGCACTTGCTGAACGGGTGTACTTTCAAGCATGAAAGGTACGGGCTGAATATACTCTTCAAGAGAAATATGCTCTCCGCTTCCATAATCCAACAATAACTTTTTTACGTTTACAAATCCGATAATCTTATCTTTATCTCCGTCTTCTGTTACGGGGTATCGTGTATGTTTATATGTTTTAACAATATTCATGATTTCTTCATGTGTCATATCTTTCGTTAAAGTAACCATTTCGGTACGAGGTACCATAACATCTTGAGCTACTCGTTCATCGAAAGTGAATATCTTCTGCATATAGGTCAATTCCGTTTGGTTAATTTCTCCACTTTGACAGCTTTGAGCCATTATAATTTTAAGCTCTTCTTCAGAATGGGCTTGATCATGCGTAGCAGGTTCCACACCAAAGATACGAAGAAACATACGTGCTGACCCATTTAACGTCCAAATAAACGGAAACATAAGTTTTCCAAACCAATAAAGAGGAGGTGCTAGTAACAGCGTCATTTTTTCTGCAAATTGGATAGCCAAAGTTTTGGGAGCCAATTCGCCGATAACTACGTGTAAGAAAGTGACTAAGGAAAATGCGGCCACAAACGAAATAACAGCTGCCAACGCCTGTGATACGCCGAGGCTATCAAATAAAGGGTACAACAGCCTCTCCACCGTCGGTTTTCCTAACCATCCAAGACCTAAGGCTGTTACGGTAATACCGAGTTGACATGCAGAAAGATAATAATCCAGCTCTCCAGCTACTTTTTTTGCTTTTACAGCTTTTTTATTTCCTTCATCTATTAACTGATCTAACCGGGAAAGTCTCACCTTAACCACAGCAAACTCTGATCCTACAAAAAAGGCAGTTAATAGGATTAAAAGCACAACTAAAAGCAAATTCGTTACGAGTATAATGTCCAATAAGTCCCCTGAAAAACGGGGATTCACCTCCAAATTTTTTAAAGCTTAGTAAATAGTATTACGATGTTAACTATTAAATCACTTCCTGATTAAGAAAGTTGATGCATCTTGGTTAATTCATCCGTATCTGTGCATTTCATATCCTTATCTATAATAAGTCTTGTTTGAAGTTGATAAACTTCCCCCTGTTCCAGAGGCGGAAGATCGGGCGGTACCTGGTAGTAAAAGGGTACCTCCATATATTCCTTCGGTTTGATAATTTGAGCCATAAGTCTTGTAACCACCGGAGCTACAAACTTTGCTTTTTTACCGTTAGATACTTTAACAAGATCACATTCAAGGCGTTGGATACGATGTTCTGTCCAGCCGCCGTATAAAGAAAATACCCCTTCAATTTCACTTGATTTTTGAGAATCAAGAATGAGATCGATTTTAGGACGTCCTAACCTTAAGTAATTGACCAAAAGCTTCCTCAGTTTGAATGCCTCCCTTAAAAATTATATTCAGTACTTAATTATTGTAATAGACTTATCCATTTTAATTTTACCAACGAAGCCGATTCTTTCTTCCATTAATAGAGTTAATAAAAAAACCTTTACCGCATGTTGGTAAAGGTCCTGGTCTCACAATGTGGAATCTCCTACCTTCACCTGAAATGGCAAAGGTCTCGCAAACAACACTAGGTTGCCAGTTTAGCCGGTGGCCGGGAAGACCACGTATTGTCGACATAACTGTAAGCTACTCCCCTTTGGAGTATATTGGGCTCTTCTGAACACAGTTTATACTCATAAACTGTAAGATTATCATACAGCACCCCTGCTTAACCGTCAATTAGTTAAGTGTGGAAAAGGAAAAGTTTATAAATGAGTCCTTCAAATGATAAAAAACGGCTTCACCTCCTATCTTCAGCATTGAAGACCCCCTATATTTTCCAAAATTATAAAGAATCTTTTAACATTATGTTAATTGTCAGACAATTACAAGCTTGGTATAGTGTATAAAACTACGAGGAGGGAAAAATTTGGAGATTAATGGAAGCAGATTTGCAGACCACATTAATACGTTAGCTGAAATCGGGAAAATTGGAGAAACAGGCGTTTGTCGATTAGCCCATTCGAAAGAAGATCGTCAGGCCGTCGATGTCGTGAAAGGCTGGATGGAAGAAGCCGGATTAGAAACCCGCATCGATTGTTTTGGTAACCTGATCGGGCGATTAGAAGGAAAAGATCAAGACAAACCGATTCTCATGCTCGGTTCTCATATCGACTCCCAGCCCTATGGCGGTCGTTTTGACGGAACCGCCGGTGCACTAGGTGGCATTGAAGTAGTACATACGTTGAAAGATCAAGGAATCGATCCGAACCGCACGATCGAAGTGGTCTGTTTTTCTGATGAAGAGGGCTCAAGGTTTAATAAAGGAGTCTTTGGTGTCCGCGGCTTGATTGGGCAATTGGAAGAAGGTGAGCTTAAGCGTAAAGATAAAAATGGAGTGACGAGATTGGAAGCTTTGCGCGAGTTCGGGGTGGAACCGGACGTATCTCAAAGTCCTGTCTATCAGCCTGGTGATATTGAAGCCTTCCTTGAATTGCATATTGAACAGGGGCCCGTCCTGGAAGCCGACAACAAACCGGTAGGCATCGTCTCCGCTATTTCCGGTCCAATCTGGCTAACCGTCACTCTCGAAGGATTTGCAGGTCATGCAGGATCTGTGCCGATGAACCTAAGACAAGATGCCTTCCTTGGAGCCGCCACCATCACGAAGGAATTCAATGAACTTGTCCGGAACGAAGGGACACCCAACACCGTTGGAACGGTTGGCAGTATTCAGAACTTCCCCAACTCCCGTAACATTATTTCTGAAAAAGTAGAGTTCACGATTGATCTAAGAGATATTGATATCGAAGCTCGCACAAACCTTGAGAAAAAACTCTATCAAATAATTGAAAAGACAGCGTCCGAACTTAATTTGGAATACTCTGTGAGCGAAGATACAAAAAGCGAACCACGTTACTGCGCGGACTGGATCAAAGATATTATGAAACAAGAAGATGAAAAGCTCGGCTTTCAATCTCCCGTCCTGATGAGCGGTCCTTTTCACGACGCGCTGTTCATGTCCTACATCAGTGACTATGGGATGATTTTCGTCCGCTGCGAAAAAGGGATCAGCCATAACCCGCTCGAGTATGCAGAAATGGATGATCTCCAAAAAGGTGTGGAATTGCTCTACCATACGGCAGCAAAAATCGCTCAGTCATAGAAGTAGCCACTTTTTTTGTATATGGAGATCTCTTTATTAGACGTCTGAAGAAGTACGAGTTGGACAATATGTCCAACTCGTACTTCTTCAATATAGTGTGCAGGTAAGGCATTATGTAAATGTACAAGTTTATAGAATCATAAGTGATCGATTTCAAGGGAGCTCATTTTAACAAATGTTTGACCCCTATCACTTCCCTCCTCGACGGTACACCATCTGACTGCGCTTTCCAGACCAACTCCAATAAGTCTGAAATGTATCCTGGTTTCATATCCTTAAAGTAAATACTATTTTATTTTTAGAGGAGGCTCCATCATGAGCGTAGCTTTACTAATTATTCAAATCCTTTTAGGTATAGGATTTATAATGTTCGGATTCATGAAGTTCAGTTCAAAGCAGATGGTTGACGAGTTCCAGCGATATGGCTATGCATCTTCCTTTCGGATTTTAACAGGATTGATTGAAGTAACTGCCGCTGTGTTAATGATTGCAGGAATTTGGATAAGTGTACTCGCATTGATTGGTGCCATTTTAATTATTGGCACGATGATTGGCGCTATTTTTACCCACTTTAAAGTAGGGGACCAGCTTAAATCCATCATGATGCCAGCTACGCTCCTCCTTTTGGCAATTGCCGTCGCAGTCTATGTGTATCAATTAATAAGCGGGTAGTAAAATATAACCCCGCCTCTAAACATGGATACCCATGCTGCGCTAACCAACACGTTTTCGTTTGTTCTACCATGTCTTCCCGCAGATATAACCCATATGAGCGCTCATCTGAACCCTTGTGATCTTGCCCAGATCTAGAAGTCCGCTCCGACAACTGATCATTCACCGATTATTAACCTTATAAACGAACAAGTCAGCACAAGTTGGCTTGTTTTTTCTTTTTTCACAAATTCTTTAAACGTCTTTTCATTGCCACTTTATCTCATTACTAAACTATTCCGCTTCAAGAACCGATCATCGAACGTAATCGGGACCCCTTCCCCATCTTTCTCCGCATGAATATGAAGGTGGGGCTCTGTCGTATTCCCTGTATTGCCGACTTCCCCAACACGGTCGCCAGTGTTCACTTTCTCTCCCTCTTTTACTTCCACCGTACCAGGCTTCATATGGGCCATGTGAATCTCCGCGCCTTTACAGAACAGAATCACGTGATTACCGGCAGGGGATTCCTGTTTATTCGGAGACTCCTGCGGTGAAATGTCCTTATATTCATCGACCGCGGTCATTACTTCGCCGCTGCATGGACTGTAGAGCGGAGTGCCGTAGATCTCATATTTTTCTAAATCTGCCGGTGATAAACCTGATGCCCTCATTCCCCACAAATTCAACTGCAGAATATCGTACGCGTATTGCTGGGGCAAGTATTCATTATGATAATTAATAGAAGGATCGGATCCTCCATGACCGAATGCGTAAACCCCGTCTTTCATCGGAAACGAGAGCTGAATCGCCTGATCCCGGTCTGTCAGGATATAGCCGGACAAGCCATTCACCGCTATAAAACCAAAATATAGAACCAGCCCTATACCGATACCTATGGAGAATTTATAACTTTTATCTTTCTCCGGTCCCTTCACGGGTAACGAGGGAACCCTTTTTAAAACAAAGAAAGAAACGATCATAAACAGCACAGGCCATAACCAGCGTAAGTAATAATTATAAATATGCCAGGGACCGATGATAAAAATGAACACTAAAAACATGAGGACAGCCAGCCAGTCCAACACCAGCTGCTTTCGGCTGGCAAAGTCCGTTTTCAATAAATGATGAAACAAAAACAAAGGTAAGATGGTGTAAATCGCTGCCTGAAACCAAATCATAAAGAATGAACTCCTTTCCTAAAAGCTTTATTTGCACAAGAGCTGTGATCGTGGAACCCTCTCGTCAATTGTCCCGAATCCAACGCCATGAGCTTCTCATTCTTCTACGGATAGCGAGAAGATTCGTTTCAATAGACCCCAATAAAGACTCGTTTCTTCCATCAATAGTCCACCACCGTTCAATTTTGCAAATACTACATATACAAACTCTATACAGTGAAACCCCTTACATTTAGAGCAAAACACCGTTATACTAGGTTTATAAGATGATCATCAAGAAAACAAAAGTATAATTATGCAAAAATTACCACCTTAAGAATCAATGCAAGGAGGATCCTCATGGTACTGGATAAAAGACGTGCACACTTATTATCCATCCTTAAACAATCCTCTGATCCGATTCCAACAAAAGATCTGGTTGCCAAAATGAAAGTTTCGCAGCGTACGATTTATTACGATATTGATCAGATTAACAATTGGCTGGAGACTCAGAATTTGGAACCTATTGAAAGTAAACATGGTGAGGGACTGTTTTTGCCTCCTTCATCTAAAGCAGAACTCATGGACGAACTGGATCAGAGCTTTGACGATTGGCAGTATCAGTTATCTAAACAGGAACGAGAAGTTCTGATTAAAGCGAAAATATTACTGGAAGAGCAAGATGCCTCGATGCAGACGTTTATGGATCTCACGAATATGAGCCGCGGGACGGTTGCCAAGGTGATCAAAACGATCAAACAGGAATTCAAGCAAGACGGTTTGCATTTGTATTACGAGAAGCAGTCAGGGTACCGCTTAAGCGGCCCAGAGGATGCGAAGAGAACCATACTTTCCAATATTCTTGCTACCGTTCTATCACAGCAGGATTGGCAGAATGTCCGAAATGAAATTCAAAAGATGATCCTTCCCGGGACCAATACGTGGGAAAAAGAAACAGATCAGCGGCGTTCAGTAAGAAAATTGCTTATGGAAGCTGAACAGGAATTAGGTTTAACCCTGACCGATGAAATGATGGAGATCCTTTCCTTACAGATCTTAATGATCATGAAGCGAATTGATTCAGAGAAGTATATCCATGTTCAGTCAGCAGAGAAAGAGGTTCTAAAGCAGACAAAAGCTTATCAGGCTTCTCTGCTGATTGCGAATAAACTCGAAGCCTTACGAGGGATTTCTTTTCCAGAAGACGAGGTTTATTTCATTACGATGAACCTCCTGGGATCGAAAGTCCAGCATGATGACTTCAGCCGCTATACCGAGCAGGAATTAGCCGGACTGAAAGAGGTTGTGCAGCAGATGATTGCCGATTTCCAACTGTACTCCTGCGTTGTGTTTGATGATAAGGAAGGGCTTGAAGAGAATATGATCTCTCATATTAAGCCCACTTATTACCGGCTCAAGTACGGGGTGCATATCGCGAATGACTTGGCGGAAACCATTCAGGAAAACTACCCGGATATTTTCCATTTAACGAAACGGGTGATGAGACACTTGGAGATTTATATCGGGAAGCCGATTCCTAATGAAGAAGTGGCTTATATTACCCTACACTTCGGAGGGTGGCTCACCAAAGAGAAAAAGCAGGTCGAAACCAGGCTAAGCGCGATTATCGTTTGTGAAAATGGAATTGGAACGTCCCATATGCTGCGCACCCAGCTGGAGAACTTAATTGCCGGACTCAATGTCATTACGACCCTGTCAACGAGGGAGTTTCAAAACAACGAATATCAGGCCGATGTAATCTTTTCAACCAATTATATTAAGCCAAAAGACATTCCCGTTATTCATGTGCCAGCCATCTTAACGAATATCGAAAAAGAGCAGGTCATGCAAAGGGTCAATGAGCTATTCGACTCTAAACCATCCGAAAAACGACCAGTCGATCATATGCTCGAAGTCATCGAACGCTATGCGACCATTCATCAGAAGAATGAATTGAAACAGGAATTGCTTCACATATTAGAACAAAACACTCCCGGAACAAAGGAGATTAAAAAGCCTATGCTCAACGATTTATTAACCAAAAAAACCATTCAATTAAAAGACGAGGTGCCAAGCTGGGAGGAAGCCATTAAGACGGCCGCTCAGCCCCTGATCGATCAAGAATCCATTCACGAGGAATATGTGCAGGCGATGATTGATACGGTCCATGAATTAGGGCCTTATGTGGTCATCGCGCCAGGAATCGCGATCCCCCATGCACGCCCGGAAGCAGGAGTCGAACGACTCGGGATGAGTTTCCTGCGGCTGAAAGAACCGGTGTACTTTTCAGAAAAAGAAAAACACCGCGCGCAGTTAGTGATTGTACTGGCAGCCATTGATAATCAGACTCACCTGAAAGCCCTAGCGCAGCTCACGGAATTGTTATCAAATGAAGACAATGTGGATAAGCTAATTGCAGCGGATGATCAGGAAACCGTTCTTGAAATTATCAACCAATCCGTAGAAGGATAAAAAATTTGAGGAGGAATTTAAAATGAAAAAAGTATTAGTAGTATGTGGAAATGGACTAGGCAGCAGCATGATCGTAGAAATGAACGTGAAAGCAGCACTGAAGGAACTTGGCAAAGAAGCAGAAGTTTCTCACACCGATTTAACAACAGCCAAATCGGAACAAGCGGATCTCTTCCTAGGTTCTGAGGATATTGTCGGTAGTTTGGATGATGGCAGCAAGAACGTCGTGAAACTGAAAAACCTTATGGATAAAAATGAGCTCCGTGAAGCCTTAGAACAAAACATATAAGTTTACTACACCAAAAGAAGGAGCGATAACATGATTGATTTAATAATGAAGGACATCTTAGGTACTCCAGCCATCCTGGTCGGTCTATTCGCCTTAATCGGACTCCTTGTGCAACGTAAAAACTCCGGAGACGTCGTTTCCGGAACCCTTAAAACGGTGATGGGCTTTGTGATCCTTGGGGCCGGGGCGAATGTCCTCGTCCAGTCCCTTGGACAATTCAGCAGTATGTTCGACAAAGCCTTCGCTGTGGACGGAGTCATCCCGAACAATGAAGCGATTGTTGCGCTTGCCCAGGAAAGCTTCGGTACAGAGACCGCAATGATTATGTTGTTCGGTATGATTGTTAATATCCTGCTTGCCAGGTTCAGCCCTTTTAAATATATCTTCTTGACCGGACACCATACCATGTTTATGGCCTGCTTAATCGCTGTTATCTTAAATACCGGCGGGTTTTCCGGCGCCACTCTTATTATCTTCGGTTCCGTGATTCTCGGAACATTAATGGTACTTTCACCGGCCATGCTTCAGCCTTTCACACGAAAAATTACCGGTTCCGATGACTTTGCAGTCGGCCACTTTGGTTCCATTGGTTATTTAGTGTCCTCTCTAGTCGGTAAGGCTGTCGGAAAAGGATCAAAATCAACGGAAGATATCAAAGTACCAAAATCTCTTGGTTTTCTAAGAGACACATCCGTTTCCGTATCCTTAACCATGGTTATCCTGTTCTTTGTCGTCGCAGGTGCAGCCGGCCCAGCTTTCGTTGAAACCGAATTAAGCGGCGGACAGAACTTCATGGTCTTCGCATTTATGCAGGGTCTTACCTTTGCTGCCGGCGTATATATCATCTTAGCTGGTGTGCGTATGCTTCTTGGAGAAATTGTCCCAGCCTTTAAAGGGATCGCTGATAAAATTGTGCCGAATGCGAAACCGGCACTTGATGCCCCGGCTATCTTCCCATTTGCCGGAAACGCTGTCATCATCGGTTTCCTATTCAGCTTCGCTGCCGGACTTGTAAGCATGCTCTTCTTACCTTTATTAGGATTAAAAGTAATTGTACCAGGGCTTGTCCCTCACTTCTTCACAGGTGCTGCTGCCGGAGTCTTCGGTAACGCCACCGGTGGACGTAAAGGAGCCATCTTCGGCTCAATGGCGAACGGTGTTATGATCAGTTTCCTTCCAGCCCTATTGCTTCCGGTACTCGGCTCCCTAGGATTTCAGGGAACGACGTTCGGAGATGCAGACTTTGGTCTAGTAGGAATTGTACTTGGTAATCTGATCAACCTTGTTCAGTCAAAAGCAATCGTGATGGTATTGGTTCTTGCTCTAATAGCTATCCTGTTCTTCATCGGAATGAAATCAAAACCCAATAAAGATGATGGAGATACCGACGCAGCCTAACACTGAGACCCTCTCTTTCCTTTCTAAGGAAGGGAGGGTTTTTTGCTTTCATATAATTTCAGAAGTTTTATTTCTATCAGAAGATTAGTTATCCCTTAATTTATCTTCTAACCTATTATCCTTGAAACGTATGACTGTAATTTTCCCTTGATCGTTCGTATTGATCCTTCCTGTCACGTTGGCAGTACCGACTTCCCCATCCTTGCTGTACTGCACTTCAACTTCAAAATGATACGCATCATTTTCAATATCCTCGACTTTTTCTGTTTGAATATCGATTGGTTCTAACTCGTAGCCTACATCATAAGCATAAGGCAGCCAGACCATCACATAATACTTGTTGATAAAGGTTTCAAAGTTATCCTCTGTAAAAAGGGACTTATAATGCTCATTTACATAGTCTAATACGGCATCATTGGACTCGCTCAGCGCTTGTTTCAGTTCTTTGTCTGGACCAGTAAGTTCGTTCTTCAGGTAGGTACGAACCGTTTCTTCCCCTTCCATGCCTTCGTCGGAATTCGCGTTTTCATTGTTTTCTTCCTCAGAAGCGTTGGAGCTATCTTTATTCTCCTCAATGGCATCGGACTGCGTTTCCTCCTCTGAAGATTCAGTACTGGAAGATTCAGAAACTGAGCAGCCTGCAGCTAATAAAAATATGGTTGCTAATAGACAGACTTTCAAAAGTGTTTTTAAAATGAGAATAACCTCCTGTTTATTTTCCTACTATTTCCTACGATGAGGTTCGCGGAAAGTTTCAACTTTTTCATAAGAGAGGTCGAAATTCCGATTCCAGACTTATAGAAATACTCCTTTTTGCAATATGGTACAATTTAGAAAAAGAGGGTGATTCTATTCGATTTCTAAAGCCACTGGATTTCATCATACTATTGGCTTTTACACTCTTATTCATTTATGATTATTTCCCTCATCTTCCACTTGGGGAGACAATTCCAAAAGGGGTTCCTATAGCGCTCTTTTTAGGTTTTTTCTTCTTTAGTTTGATTTTTAAGAAATACAGAGACACTGACGATAAAAAGGTATTGCAATGGCAAATTTATTCGACCACATACATCCTGTTGTTAATCGGGATACTTACACTTCTAGGAGGTCAATCATCGTCTGGAATAGCCTTTGATAGTAGATTCTTATGGGTGATCTTGTTGTTTTCTCTGTTTGAAATTTATTCACAATGGAAGAAAGTTAAAGCCTCAGAAGCATAGGTGCTCGTTGTTTCCATCCATATTTATCTCTCTAGCTCTCCCTATAGATCTCGTGCTTAATAACATCACCAGATTCAAGTAAGCAAAAATAAAATCAAAAGAATGGGTGTGTATCTAATGCAAAGCCATGACCACGCAATTTCCATCAACGAATCACCAAGCAAAATAGCACTTGTGACCGGAGCCAATTCCGGCATGGGACTCGCCACCACCGTCGAACTTCTGAAAAAAGATTATTATGTCGTTATGCTATGCCGCAGCGAGCAGCGTGGGAAAGAAGCGTTGCAAATTGCGAAGGAGCAAAGTAATCGTGAACACGTGGAACTGATGCTTTGTGACCTGGGTTCTCTCCATAGTATCCGTCAATTTGCCGAGGCATTTAACGAGCGCTTCTCCAAACTTGATGCTCTCATTAATAATGCGGGCGTCGTCACCACGAAGCGAACGACTACCTCGGACGGCTTCGAAAGTATGCTCGGAATCAATCACCTCGGGCACTTCTTATTAACTAATCTTCTTCTTGAAAAAATAAAGCGATCGGAACAGGGACGAATTGTCACCGTATCTTCCGGTGCTCATAAAGTCGGGAAAATTCATTTTGACGATCCTCATCTAAAGAATAACTTCAGTGTTATTAAGGGCTACGGACAATCGAAACTCGCTAACATCCTATTTACCGTGAAATTAGATGAACTTCTCCAAAACACTACCGTCAAGGCGAACTGTGTGCACCCTGGAGCCGTCAGTACGAGTCTTGGCATTAACCGGGATACTGGTTTCGGCAAAACCATCCACTCTGTTTTGAGACCCTTTTTCCAAACTCCAGAGCAAGGGGCAGATACGGCTGTCTATTTAGCCACGTTTCCAGACCTTGATGTAAGTGGAGAATATTTTTATAAACGGGAGATAATTGAGCGCTCAACGTTAGCTCAGGATAAGACACTGGCGGAGAATTTATGGGAGTGGAGTGAGCGGGAGATTGCTCTTAAAGATAAGCATCTTTTACAGGAGCTAAAAAACTCATAAGATCAGTCAAACGAGTTCCATACGGACTTTTCTTCCCTTGCCCGCTTCTGGTGAGCAGGATTTTTTATACTCATTATAGAATACAAATTATTACAATTAAGTTAAATATAACCTTAACAGCTATCATCCGTCCCCTTTACCTGTTATGGTTTAGAAACCATCAAACATTGACGTAAGAGACGACTGAAGATATAACGATGGTAAAACCCTGGCTGCTAAGCTAGGGTTTTTTTATATTAAACAAAAACACTTTTAATCTAAATTCTGGAGATCATTTAATAACTTGTCTAGTTCCTATGAAATTTTTAGTAGATCATCGTATTCAGCATTATCTACATAGGCTTCGTACAATTGCTTTCTAAGAATTTCAATCTTAATTTCCAATTCTCCTCTATTATTCAAGGAACCACCTTCCTACATAAACCATAAATACCCCGATGAAATATCTGGTAATCGTGGAAATTCTAAAAAAATCGACAAAATTTTCACGATGCTAAATAACATCTTTGTTCTTAGGTAATTTTATATAGTTAATTCCTTTTAAATGGTTAATAAGCAATATATTAGTCTTCCATACGCGAGTAATTCATCTAGGTTCACTTCAAAAATAATAAAGCGCATCCCTTGCCAAATAGGACCTGTGGAGACATAATACTTCTAAAGCAAAGTCCTCTTAACTTAACTAACCAACCTTCAAAAACACGGACTGAGTTTAACCGAGGGAGGCTTTAACTATGGAATCAGTATTTTTCCAATCTCCATCCACTTATGTAGGAACCGTAGAATTAAACGTTCAGCAATTAACAAGATCGATTCAGTTTTATACGGATGTTATCGGGCTCCGGGTCATCGAACAAACGGAACATAAAGCCGTTTTGTCGGCTGATGGCACACGGGCTCTCCTCACGATCGAGCAGTCTTCTTTTTTTCAGCCAAAAGGGAAATCCACCGCCGGTCTGTATCACTTTGCCCTTCTCTTACCGGACCGGCTCTCGTTAGCCAAAGTATACAAGCACCTCGCTGACCGCGGAATACGACTCGGCGCAGCCGATCACCTGGTTAGTGAAGCGCTGTACTTGAATGATCCCGATGGCAATGGAATCGAAATCTACCGGGATCGCCCTTCCAAAACGTGGACTTGGCATGATGGAAAAGTCGCCATGACCGTGGATCCGCTCGATTCTAAAGGTATTCTTGCGGAGTTAAACGGAGACCAGTGGGAAGGGCTTCCTGCAGATACGATTATAGGCCACGTCCACCTTCACGTTCATGACTTAGACCAGGCCCGGCATTTCTACTGTGACGGCTTAGGATTCGAGATCACTTCCGATCAATTGAACCAGGCTTTGTTCCTATCTTCGAATGGATACCATCACCACCTGGGGTTGAACACCTGGCAGGGTACAGACGCCCCACCCGCTTCCGATCAAAATGCCGGGCTTAAGCAATATACTTTGCTGTTTCCTGATCAAGCTAAAAGGGATCAAGCTGTGCAGCGCTTGAAGGAGCTGGGATATGGCAGTGAGACGGTAGATGAACAACTGATCACCAGCGATCCATCAGGAAATAGAGTCATTTTAGCTTTTTGAAATGATGAAAACCATATTGTATTAAACCAACGCACGTGTCAAAAGTATTTGACACGTGCGTTGGTTTTTATTACCATCAAACTGTAAAAGATATTTGACACCTCTAGCAAAAAGGACTGATACGAATTTGAAAAATGAGATCAAGACGTCAAGGGAGAAATTGGGTGTTTCCCAGGGAAAACTCGCTTCTCTCTGCTACGTGAGCCGGCAAACAATAAACGCTATTGAAAACAATAAGTATGACCCGAGTTTACAGCTCGCATTTAATATTGCGAAGCATTTAGGAACCACCGTTGATCAAATATTTTCACCATAATACTATCAGGAGGGAAAAAAGAAATGAGTCTTTTTTTAACAAACTTAGTGGTGCCCTTTATCTGGCTTGCAGTGGTAGGGTGGTTATCCGGCAGTAAAGATTTTATATTTAAACCAAAAGAGGACGAGCGCAAAGAGTGGATCAAACAAAAAGCAGTCGTGCAAAGCTGGGCTACTCTGATCCTTTTTCTACTTTCAAATTTCCTATTCGATTTCTTTAACGTTGGGGATCCGCGCTTAGAGGGTTTCAAAATGCAATATCCTGAACTATTTTACTTAGCCATCCTGCTGGTAAGCTACATCATATTTTACATAATGAATGGTAGAAAAGTGAGCGCATAGACTGTAAGCAGAGAACTTCCACTCGCATCGTTCAAATGGCGAAAATTTAGAGAATGGAGCTGATCGAGTGACGGATCATAAAGACTATGATGAACCTTTTAATGACACGGCAGACCATCAGCAGAACATCGAAGGATATCCTAAACCAAGTGATGGCAGACTTCCGTTACCGATACGGTTGATTGGTTACTTTCTATTCGGAGGAATCTTACTCATGGTTCTTGCAGGCTTACTGGGAAACGTTTTGTTTAACTAAGGATACATAAGTATGAATGGGAACCAGTACCAAGGATCTTTTTTCTAAACAAATGATAAAAAGAAAGCAGTCATGAAGGTTTTCCCTCCATGACTGCTTTTTTTACTGATAATTAATAATCGCCGGATTAGGATCAAGCGTCAGGACCTCTTCAGGAGTTAAGACAGGTTCATCTTTATTATAGAAGATTTTAAATCCGCCATACTGGACCGCTTCATTCCGTACGAACTTACGATAGAGCGACATCTTCGTCGCAGCAGGCCCCCATCCATCATAGTTCAAGGCGACTTCTATATTTTCGGTCGGCTCGATCGCTTCTTTATTCGTTAAGGCCTCATCCATAAACTGATGAACGAGTACGATCTTGTCCGGCAGGTTATTTTCTTCTACCAGAGTCGAAAGATAGTCTACCGCTTCCTGCACTTCCGCTCCATCCACCTGTCCAAGATCGATGCCCGGTGTTTCCCCTTCCTCGACATGGAATTCGGTATCAATGGCAAGGTGAACATGCGGAAGCTTCAGCCATTTCTCTAGTAATTTCACCTGATGAAGCACAGAGTCTGTTCCGAGCTGGACATCAAGCATCAGTAAAGCGCCGTTTTCTTTTGCAAGCTTAGCGTACTTATCAATTTGTTCTGGCGGTGTCCGCGTATAGTATTTTCCATTCGGACCCGGGTCCCTCTTAGCCACCGTTGAAATCAGCTCAATGGTTGGAATAGCGGGACGTTCTGGATCGGCATTCGAATACGCTTGCGTCTGTTCCTTTAACTTTTCCATAAGAACGTCGGGTTCCATTTCCCCGAGAATGCCCACATTGGTCGAATTCGGGTGTCCATAGTAAGCAACCAGTCGATGATCCTTTAACGGTCCATCCGTTTGATCTTCGGCTCCTTTGACGAGGGTCTCTCCCACTGGAATCATCCGTTCGCGCTCCCCTCCATGAGCCTCCACGGTAGGCATCTTCGCCAGTTGCTCTTCTGACAACTTCTCTTTCAGAGGCTTGGCATCTTCAGCCGGCTCGATCGGCTCATAGGGCTGGGGCGGCTTCGTTTCTTCTTTTTTCTTCTCTTCTGAAGAAGATTCTTCATTACTCGGCTCATCTGAGGAAGACTTCTCCGATGAAGATTCTTCTTTTTCATTCTGATCCGTGCTTGTTGAAGAACTTTCTGTACAAGCGATTAGGAAAAAGACCAGGAGGATGGCAGAGAAAAGCAGGCTGACTTTTTTCACGATACTCACTTCCTTGTATGAAAATTTCTCAAAATCTACAACTCTATGTATCTTCTACACGTACATTAGAAACACATTCCACATATTAACATAATTAGAGTATTTATGAGTTTATTTCACATAATTGAAATAAACGTAATCCTTACTACTTTTTACCTCAACCTCGTGAACTCAAGCATCAAGCCGTTATTCTTTCCAGAAATGATGGTCAAAATGTCTTTCGTTTCACTCTTTTCCAATAGTGGAAAATATAGACTGATTTCTTTTTTAAAAATATAGGAGGGATAGCCATGAAATTAAAAGGTAAAGTTGCTGTGGTTACAGGTGGTTCTAGCGGAATTGGCGAGGCAGCAGTGAAGGATTTCTGCGAGCAGGGCGCGAAAGTGGTGATTGCCGATTTAAACGAACAGGGAAGCGAATTATCCAGTCAGTTAAATGACCAGGGTTATGAAACCGTGTTCCAAAAAACCGACGTCACGTCTGAGGAAGATATTAAGAACATGGTTCAGACGGCCGTCGGCACATTCGGTTCGCTGGATATTCTATTTGCGAATGCCGGCATTGGCGACGCTACACCGGCGCACGAGCTTTCCTATGAAGAATGGAAGAAACTGATGGATGTAAACATCAACGGCGTGTTTCTATCCAACAAATATGCGATTACCCAAATGCTCGAACAGGAAAACGGTGGAGCCATCGTCAACAACGCTTCGATCCTGGGACACGTTGGACAGGATTCGGTAACCTCTTATGCCGCAGCCAAAGGCGGGGTTGTCAATCTTACCCGCACATTAGGGGTTACTTACGCGAAAAACAATATACGCGTAAACGCGGTATGTCCAGGCTACGTTGAAACGGCAATTCTGGAAAATGCCGATGAGGAAATGCGCCAGGGCCTTGCAGGTGCACACCCGATTGGACGACTGGGTCAGCCTAAGGAAATTGCAAAAGCAGTCAGTTTCCTTGCGAGTGACGATGCTTCCTTTATGGTCGGAGCCAATATGCTGGTGGATGGCGGCTATACAGCGCAGTAAACTTCTTTTGTCTACTGGATGCATCGTAATAAAAGAAACGTAGGAGTTGCCTGCAAAAGGCAGCTCCTACGTTTCTTTGAAAACTCTCTAACCTATATGAGAACGCTCCTTTTTCTGTTCAGGTTCTTCCTGAGTCGTGGATCTCATCTTCTCCAGTACTTCCCTGGTAGAATCACTGATTTCCGCCTCAAAGTAAGGTTCATAGGCTTCAAGCGGTGCTTTTTTCGTAAAGTAAACGGCAATCAGCACCCCAATCAGTGATGCCGTAACGGCGATGACAAATGGCAGTCCATACCCCATTGCCTTCGCTGCCACATACACGACCGCCCCGATGATGATACCGGCATAGGCTCCTGCTCGGTTCATTCTCTTCCAGTACAGCCCTAAGAACACCACGAGGAAAAACGCAGCCCCAAATCCGCCATACACATAGACAAATCCCATAGCCAAGAACCATGGTGGGTTAATAGCTAAGAGAACGGCCGCGGTTGCAATTCCAAATATACTTAAGCGGAGCCAGTTCTTAAACTTCTTCTCACTGATTCGTTTTGGAGCTATATTTAAGTACACATCATAATAAAGAGAAGTGGCGCAGTGAAGCAGCATCGAATTTGCCGTGGAAATAGCCGCTGCACAGATAGCTACCAGCGTGATGCCTCCGATAATAGGCGGCGTGTACTGCTGGATGACTAAAGGAATGATGTAGTCCGTCGTTTTATCAACAGGTATGCTCGGTACCAGTACTTTTGCACCGAGGCCAATAACGATTAGTGGCGTCATAATGAAAATCAATACAAGAATCGTACCCAGGACCTGCAAGATCGCTACTTTCACATTTTGAGGAGCAAGCATCCTCGTGACCCAGTGAGGGGAAGAAGGAGTTCCTAACGAATTCGATATAAAAATGGAAAGTAATGCACCAATACCAAATGTCCCAAACGGAGACAGTAAAATGCCCTCTTCAAGCTCCGGCCCTCCCACATTTGTTGGCGAAGTAGTCGTTGCAAGCGTATCGACTATATTACCGATTCCACCCGTTAACGACCATACTACACCGCTCGCAAGCAATACTCCGATCATAATCAAAATCGTATTTAACGTGTCCGTGGCAGCCACAGACCAGAATCCACCTACACTTGTAATTAATATAAATAATAAGAATCCGAAAATCGCAATTTTATAATCAATGCCCGTGATACTTGAAAAAACAATGCCAAACCCAGTCACCTGAATATTGACGAGCAGCAAATAACCGATAAACATTAAAATACCAACAATTGCCTGCAATGTACTCTTGTTCTGAAAAGGTTCAAACCTATGCCGGATAAATTCAGGGAACGTCCTGGCAGGCTTTTCCGGTCTTCTTATTTTGTAAGCAACAATAGGGATTAAGGCTCCACCGAAACACCAGCCGGCTACCCAGCCGATCACAGCCGATACACCCGAACTGTA
The DNA here is from genome assembly GCF_000284515.1 of Halobacillus halophilus DSM 2266. Lineage (GTDB taxonomy): Bacteria > Bacillota > Bacilli > Bacillales > Halobacillaceae > Halobacillus > Halobacillus halophilus. Next base: position 3,293,217 of record NC_017668.1, read on the forward strand.
CAAATAACCGGGGACCCCGATAACAGAAGCTACACTTACCCAAGTCGCTGCTGTGGTACCGATTCCAAGAAGAAGCCCCATTCGGTGGCCGCCCGTTGTATAGTCATCGATCGACTCTGCTTTCTTAAGACTTTTTACATTGGCCCAAATAAGAAATAGAACGTAAAAACTAAATACGAGAATATACCATATCATTTGTCATTAACTTCCTTCCTGCTAGCTTATTTATACTTAAATATTCGTCCGGTGGCTCCCCACCGTTTTACACCTGATTTCTCCACTCTGTAACAGAGAAATGTTCCTAATAGGAAGGAAAAAATCATAGTTCCCACCCAAACCATCATCGCTAAGAACATGGCCATCCTCCTTTTTCCGATTGTCTTGTATCGAACCTTTTACTGCCCTCCTTTAGAAAAATTAAAAACCCTTCACTCACGAAGAGAGAAGGGCTTTGTGCAACTGTCTTTTGGTTGCCACTTGCTCTCTCATCTCCGGAATAGCTTTCGCCTTCCTCTGAAATTGGCACCGTGCATAAATCAGCCGGTTGCCGAGGCTTCACAGGGTCAGTCCCTCTGCCTCTCTCGATAAGAAAATTCAAAATATTCAAATGTTATTTAGATTTCATTCTATCATACCCCTATATTTCGTCAATTCATTATTGGAAATTAGTAAAAACACTGAAAAGAATCATAGAGTAAAAGCGATCGTCCATACTGAACCATAACTCAATAAGAATCCTTCCATATTCTCTTACAACCTACGAACTGATCAGCCTCAAAAGAAAGCTTATAGATATCTGGCATCGCAAGCTTCTTCCAAAACTCATAATCATATTGGTTATCCAAGTAATTCATGGTGAGCACCATAATATTACCATGCGTACCGATGGCGACATTTTTATTTTCATATTCTACTAATACGTTTTTCAAGGCTCTTACGCCTCTTTCCTGGGCGGTCCTATTTGATTCTCCGCCTTCCCAGGAAAAACGTGGGTGAGTCCATACTTTTTGAATCGCTTCCTCAAAGTTATCAGCTCCTCCCTCTATTAACTTCCTTTCTTTGAAACCATCCATTATATGAATTTCTTGCCCGAGAGCAGAAGCTAATCCTTCAACAGTCTGTATGGCTCTTAAATAAGGACTCGAGATTACGTGCTCAATATTCTCATCTATGAGCAGTTCGCTGACTTTAGCCGCTTCTTCTGTTCCTTCTGCTGATAACGGCCTTTTTAATTCATCTGGGGTATATGTAGAATGAGCGTGACGCACCATATAAATATTTGTAGTCATGAGAGCCTCCTGTATATTAGTCATGTAATCTCGTCTAACGGTTTCTTCAAATGTCTCTCCTACCTCTAATGTGCTACCGGGAATTCACCAAATACCGTGTTCTTTTCTGTAAAAGAATTCTCCCTGGCCTATCTCAATAATTGCCACGTACCTCAATATTTCCAGCTTTATCTCCCATCTCATGAATGTAAAAAAATATGTATCACTAATGTTTTCAAGCGAGATAGGTACCCCTCTTCATTAGTAAAAGTTCCACCTTCCATTACACTGTAGAAGTTTGAGATATATCAGATCCACTCCACTGCATGAGCTTATAACGTAAGACTCAACGGTGAAAAACACTTTAACATAAGTATCTAATATTTTGGTAGCGTTCCTGGAAAAGAAAACCTCCATGAAAATCTGAAAGTTGCAGTCTACCTATTATTATCGTTTTCCTGGGTTTTTGTCTTTCTCACTTCCCTTCCTCAAACATAGAATAGAAAGAGCTAACTTACTCATATAGAAAGGAAAATTTTTTTGGACAGTAATAAAGTGAATTTTTCTCAATTCCCCTATTGTTCTCCTTGTTACCCAAGTTGGAATACTAAATATAAATGTTGGGATTATATAAAGAAAGACAGTCAGAGCATCCAATTCGATTATGCAAATGAAGACTTTACTACAGATGCTCCTATTCCGGTTGCTCCAGGTCTCACTATCTCTACAGTTACACTCACAAATTTAAAAGCTGGTAGTGCCGTCTCTTTAAACGGGTTGTTTCTTGTGAACAATAATTCAGCAACACCTGGAAGTATCGGAGTACAGATCTACAAAAACAGCATCAATTCCGCAAATATCATTTACAGCGCTGAAATAGAGATTGACGGAGCAGGAAGCGATGATCTCGGTCAGCCGATTCCAGTGCTTTATGTTGATCCGATTAAGCTGTACGAGAAAAAAGCAACCTATTTTCTCTCCGTCTACAAAATAGATGAGACTGATAATTTATCGGTTATCGGTCAAGCAACTCTCACAGCAACTGCATATGGAAAAGCCACTTACTAATCAAACCACACCGCAAACAGCATCTTTTTGCGGTTTTTTTATTGGGTAACTTGATTAGTCAAAATGGAGAAGCTATTTCCATCATATTTCGATCCGTAATCCCCCATTGATTCATTTGAAACACACACTGAGATCACACCTCTCTCCTTTATAATTTTTTCTGGCTCGCTTATTCCCGTGCCGCACCGGGGAGGGACAGATGGATTTATTTCCTTACTGTCTTTCTTCATGCTCCAAGCATACGAGAATGGGATTTTTTTCTAAAGTGAAATATTGTGAGATCCAACATGTTTAGCGTTGTTTGTGGACAAGAAAGGAAAACGCAAATGGTGTTCGATGAGCGTCTGTGGAAATCGGGTGAAGGCCCGGAAACATTACGATAAGAATAAACTGGTATAAAAAGAGAGAAAGGTAGTCTATATCATCCACTTTCTTGGTTAGATTGAAGATGCTGATGGAAAAGGGCTCCTTGTTTTAGTAGAAGTGTGTACAGTTGAAATTTAGTAGAATAAACTCTCTGCCTTTTGCGCTAAAAATCGCTTATAGCAGAACTTATCGCGCCCCTTTACTAAAAACCCGAACTCAAAATAGTTCATAAGATCTTTCATTATTTATTACAATCAACTGTCTTGTTTAAATAGGTGATGTAATACCCGATCCTTGTCGTCAAAAAATTGCTTCATAATCATGTAGTGATCGGTATTCTCTAATGTTGTCTCTTTCATTCCTTCTTCACTAAGTTTTATAATTTTTGAATTTGGATAAGCCATGATGATTGGAGAATGAGTAGATATTATAAATTGAGAACCTTTATTAACAAGTTCATGTATGCGGGAAAGCAGAGACATTTGTCTTAACGGGGATAAAGCAGCTTCTGGTTCATCTAAGATGTATAGACCATTCCCTTGAAAACGGTTGTTAAATGCTGCAAAAAAAGATTCTCCATGTGATTGTTCATGTAATGAATCTCCACCAAATGAATCGACAATTTTCGGACCAAATGACGAGTCTCTATCTAACTCTTCAATGTTCGTAGCTAAATTGTAAAAAGTTTCAGCTCTAAAGAAAAAGCTGTCTCTTGCCTTTCTAGTCCCCTTGGACAATAGTAAATATTGTTCTAAGTTAGAGTGAGAATCATAATTGGAAAAATTAAAATTGAGAGTTCCACCCTCGGGATTAAAGCCAAGTTTAATAGCAATACCTTCTAACAGTGTCGACTTACCCATTCCGTTCTCTCCGATAATATAGGTAACATTAGGATGAAATAGCAATTCTTTAAAATTCCTAATAACAGATAAACTAAATGGAAAAGTCTCATATGAGTTTATACTTTCTGTTTTTAGGTTTAGTCTTTTAAGGTATTGATTGTCTTTACTCAATTTCACTCTGCAACCCTCCTCACTCTTATTTACTTCCTAAAGCTTTTAGCTACCCGTTAATACAATTTACTGTATTCTATCCATATTCCTTTGCAAATGTTGAAGGTGAAAATGAAACGTTATATCTTCCTTCAAGTTCTTTCTGTACTTTTTCTGTTAGTTTCAACCCTTCTTTATTATGCTCTTCTTCGAGTTTAACACCATTAGGAACTATTCCATCTTTATCCCAATCAATCCATTTCATTATCTCCAGCTTCAAGTCGAATTCAATCGGAATCTCTTCTATGTCAAGGTTACAATTACAGCGATTACACCATATAGGGTCTGCGCTCACATCTCCCTCTACTTTTAATTCATTTGTTTCCTGTTGTATACATAGACATTTCATTTTATCTACCAGCTCCATTTATTAAAGTAAACTGCTCCTTTAGTAAAGAATCATCATTTTTATTGAAACGAGCGCCCCTTTATCTTGAAAACTGGACTTCGAGATATATTGAAGCAAACCTTCAACTAACACAGCCGTCAGTTGAAAAACCCTTCTTGATTATACAGATCTATTTTCTCTTCCATTGTCTTGCTTTTATCTTGCCATTCAATATTCATATAAATGTCGCTAACATTTTCAAGTGAAATAGGTACTCCATTATCATCTAAAAAAGTTCCACCTCCAGTTGCTCCCGTAGTCATTTGGGTTATGTCTAATTCACTTCCCTTTACTGACTTTGCCTGAACCAGTTTATCTTCATTATCTATAACAGCATAGACTTCAAGATTAAAGAAATCAGTGCTATTCTCCGTTTTATTCTTCATAGTCAGGCTTCCGTTTCCAGCTTTGAAAGTATCGGGTTTAATTTCAATATCATAGAAATCCACTTCCCAATGCTCACTTTCTCCTGATAATGATAAGTAATAATTATTCTTCATTGGTTTGTCATTACTATCACAACCTGAAAGCAAAAGAGTAACTAATACTAAACCGACCGAAAATAAATTCATTCCTTTTTTCAAAAACATAACACTCTCACCCTCTTGATGCTTCTGTATCTATTAAAAACCTTCTGCCTTAATATAAATTGCTACGTTAGTGAAAAAGCGATTGTTTATATTGGATAATAGCCCCAGTTTATGTAATTCTCAGATTCCAGATATCTCTTGCTCTTCTATTACTATCGCACCCATTAATTGAATATCGTCAAACTTAACTTTTTTATGAATTGTTTTAGGCAGGTTCGGAATTAATTCCAAGCATTAAATATGAGTCTAAAAAATTTCCCTATTATTTTGAATGGCCACAGTATTATCTCAGGTAAAAGGTACAACACATCGTACACAAAGTCCCTGAACCCATATTTACCCTTCCCTTTGCGGTCTCTTCGCCTCATTTCCATCATCCTATCTTTAACTGAACTGGTGTTTGAAATTATTTTTTATACTTCTCTTTATACTCCTCGAAAACTTCAGTTGTAATCTTTTTATTGAACTCTTTCCATTCTCCGTTTTCCATTATGGACCACCAGCTTTACTTTCTGTATCCACTTGATACTGCTTATATGCTTGACCCCATCCTTGTTTAGATTTATCGATGCTCCAATCAGAAAACATTTGTATCAGGATCAGCTACCTATCTTTTAAATCCGTTGAGTAATGTGCTAATAAATAAATGGTATTTAAATTTGTTTTTTTGACATTTGAATAGAGGTTCTGTAGAAGGTATAGATTTCCATTAATAATCTCAGTATGATTTGAAATTAATAGATAATATTCCTTCCAATTTAAAAAGAATAGCGGATCATTGCTTAAGGAACCTATATAAGATGGTTTACGCCTTATCTTCAGTCTTCATAACTTTATACCCGTCAAATTAAGGGTTATGTATTTAAAACCCTACCTTTTTTGTGATCTGGGAAGATAGAGATCATAACAGAAAGAGATCAGCATATGATGAATTGTTATTTAGAAGAAAGGGTGATGATTTTGAATAAAGTAATTTGCTTTAAAGGCTCCCCTTATTACGTGGTAACAGAAGTAGACTCTCACTATTTCTGCCTTAGACTTAATCAACAGTTAAAGCCAGATCAGAAATTCGGCATTTCCCGAGTAAAAATACCTAAAAAGGAATGCGGAATGTTCAAAACATAAAAACATGTTCTTATTTTATGCACTGAACGAATCTATTATAAAAAGATCACACTTTAAAAGTTAAATTCAATAAACTTTTACGTAAAATCTATCAAAACTTAAAAAATCACCTTTACAATATAAGTATAGAGAAAGGGGGAAGAACAACATGTACAAGTATATAATCAACGTAACAGTCAAGGGGAAAATTTATCAAACCAATGTAATAGCCAACAAAAACAATTCAGAAAAAGAAGTGTATCAAATTGCAAAAGAACAAGTTTTGAAACAATGGCCACATTAAACAGTAACATTGGTTATTAATTTCTACTATTAGAGGAGGGTTTCACTATGGCTTAATCAAGAAGAAGAGTAGCAACTGCAATAACCATTGGTGTTAACATACTTTTAGCTAATAACACGGTATAGAATAATCCTAAAATATCAGTAGGGTAGGAGTTATCACCATGATAAAATACTCCATATAGAAAATAAGAGATAATTCCTGTTATTAAAAATATAATGATAAAATCTAACACACTTGTTAAAAACCTGTTCCTAAAACCCGCTGGATAAGTAACTTCCAAATAAACCCTCGTTTCGTAATTTTCATGTACTTGTTTACACAATAAAGGAATAGCTACTTTACAACTATAGCCTCAGTTTATGGAACTAGATAGTGGGGCCTCCCTCTCTCCTAAAATAATTGAGGAATGACAGGCCCTCTGCCAAATCTTCAAAGAAAATGATCGTTTATAGTTCCAACCACTCGGCAATAACACGATGCGCTTTTTCATCTAATACAACACCGAAATGAGTCGCATCCTCCATCATCCTTATTTTTGCATTCTCATTGTTGTGAAATACCTCTTCATACTGATTGGCTTGAAACGTTTGATCTTCCCTGCCTATTAGTACGAACACGCGGTTATCCATGAACTCAATATCCTGTTCATACTCATCTCGTGGATGCATGGATATTTGCAGCCTATAACTATACGCTAATGTTTCAGTATTATCTCGAACATCATTCGGCATATTGAACGAGATAGCATCCAAATGGTTCAAGTGAGTAATCCCAATTTGGTTTAACATGGACAATCCTATCATTCGCTGGAGGTTCTCATTCGCCCAATTACTATCTTCTGCGTTAGTCGGAGCCTCATGATGAATATAAGGAGCAAGTAACAGGTAGTCATCTACGGCTTCATGGTGGGATGAACCTCCTGCCATGCGAATAACCGCCCCGCCACAACTTGAATGGCCGCCTACTATAATAGATGAATCGGGATGACGATCCACCACTAATGAAATAAGATCATTTAAATCTTCTTCAATCTGACCGATATAATCGATATCTCCACGGTTTTCGGTATTGGGACCATGGCCTCGTAAATCGGGCGTATATACCGTTGCCACACCCTCACCAGACAAATAGTTAGCTAATGACGCTAAATATTTACTATGGTAGCCTGATCCATGAACAAGAATAACGACTTTATCCGCTTCAGATTCGTAATATCGATAATACTGATCCGTCCCATCCCGAGTTTGATAACCCTCAAGCGATGGCACTGACAAATTCTGTTCATTATTTCTCAGCTTATCAAATGCGATGCTCTCCTCTTGCCCGGATGGTTTTTCCACTGTACTAAATAGTGAGAGCCCATAACCAATTCCCAAGTAGATTACTCCTGAACTGATGCCTACAATGAGTGAAATTTTAAGGAATTTCTTCATTAATTCTCACTCCCCATTAAATTAATAGAAGAAAAACAAAGGGCGATTTACGATTTTATTGGATTCTCCCCCCGCCTTTTTTACCATTTAAACTCTCACCCGAATAAACAGAAATTAGGTCCTTAATGTGCCAGTTCAACAGTAAAAACGTTAATTCCTGCTTAAATTAGCTGTAATTATTCCAGCATCTCCCCCTCCCGGTATGGAGTCTCCAAGTAAAGGAGGGCGACTACTCAATAAGAATAGTCGCCCTCCTTTATCAATGCACAATATATCGTCCATATGGAACTATTGCCGCAATTTCTATAAACATGGATGCCAAGGGAAGCTGAAACCCACTTTCAAACACTGAATCATTTTCACTTAAACAATAAGATGGATAAGTTCTTTTATCCCTTTGTAGATGACAATTCCAACTACGACTCCAAATCCAAACTTTGCGTGGTTCGTAGTTTCCCTCTCCATAACGAATCTCCTTTCAACTTGGCAAAGCATTCCTGCTCTTTCAGACTCAGTATTAAGATACCTTATTTTGGTGTATGTAAATAGATATAGCCGCCTTCAGGTTAGCCAATACCGATATAATTCCCATACCTGCTAACGTGAACCTAATTTCTACGCTAACTGGATCAAGAAAAAAAACAATGGTTGAGATACAACCAGCCGTAACAAGTGCAAGAAGAACTTGTACTTGAATATTTTTTTCAAACTGTTTTTTTGAACTCCACTTCCGAACTTTCAACATTATAAAAAATAACGCGGAGAGTAGGAGTATAGCAAAAATCAAAGGATTACCTCCTTCACCTAAAAACTTAGAAATATCGTAGATGCCACTAAGAAAAGTATTAATCCAAAATGCAATTCTTGTTATTCATAATAACCACCCTCCTGGCAAATCAAGTACCAGTAAATAGAGTTATTGGAGAGTTATTGGAGAGTTATTGGAGAGTTATTGGAAATCTATAGTAGCTTAACTAAATTTGCTTACCAAAATAATATCTAGCACTACAAAGAGGAGAAATAGAAAAGCACTGCCATATATATAACGTTTTTTCTCCCCGCTCCACCATAGCGCCAAAGTCATAAGAGCAAAAACAACGATGAGCACTTGATTTTTTTGAAGCCTGTCTTGCTTTTGAAATAGGTTAAGGGCTTCTTTAGGCTCACCTTGAAAGGTCTGTTCACTGATTTCCTTCCCATACCAATTGTAGCTAATCACCTGGCGGGTTGAAGTTTCCTCTATAAACTCTAATTTCTTAAAACCTAATACAGGAAGTTCAATAGAAAAAAAAACAGTAAACCACCTATAACAAATACTAATAGTTGCGCTGCTGTCTTTCTTTTCAAAGATTTTCTCCTCCTTTAGGACGATGAGGTATCCCCTTTATCTCTTCCTTGTTCAATCGGAGGCATGTGATTAAGTTTCGTTTCTATTTTCTCTATTCGTTTTTTTATATTGATCAATAATACGATGACCATAAGGAACAAAAGCGGGATAACAACAAATAAAAACAGCGATACGAACTGTCCTGCTGCCATACTATTGATCTTCCCCCTCCTAAAAAGTTCAAATTCTTCTAGAGTATTAAATCAAGCCATTTGCGACATCAATAATATAGAAACGATAAAAAAACAGGACATAATAGCGATTACTGTACCTAAAGCCGCCAGAATCATAAGCTTTTTTCGAGAATTCTTTTCAATGCCGATTATACCCAGGACTACTGATAGAGCCAGAATAATAAATAACAAAGTAACCAATAGGGTGAAATTGATTCTAATATAGCCGTACATGCCTGCATAGAATACGATTATGGGGATGATACTTAGTGAAATGGACCAATAACTAAGCCAACTATGTCCTTTCATGCAAACCCTCCTGCAACTTAAAACCTTGATCTATCCTTAACTAGTAAAATCTGAAGCTTTCTTATTAAAAAAATTTGATAGGATTATCATCAATAATCCGATGATGATTAGGGGGACGGAAGCCAATTCCAGAAAATCCGGCTTGCCTTCCATTCCATTGAACTCACTAAACGCAAATCCAGCAGCAAAAATCCATAATCCTACATAAACGAGCCATTTTCCAGCTGTGGTTTTCCTCTTCGTCAACATTCACATCCCCCTCTTAGCTATCACCAATATGAGAATCCATTCATGACTACTTAATCCATACATTATGTAAATCAAGCTTATCAAAATTACATCCACATGGAAATTATAACCACATAAAATGTGTGCTCTTTTCTATGTATCTAAACGGACAATGTCTTAAAGTACACGATGGTTGGAGCATCATAAATGTTCGCTTCAAATGAGCAGCTCTTTGATTTTTCCGAAGTTCATACCGCAGCAAGCCATGCTCAATCCCCCCTGTAACTTCGCCACCCTGACTCACAGTCAATGTTATGTGATAGTACTTCATTTTTTCTTTAAAGATACTAGAAAGATCGTTAAATTTAACAGGATACTGTTAGCTATTAGAATCATCAGAAGGGAGTATGAGCTAAAAATTGCACTGTTACTCCCTGTATTTTCAGCAAGCTTAATCGCGACAGAAAACAATAGAAAAGGTGATGACATCGAGACTACAATTAATATCGAGTACTGTTTTTCTTTCTCTTTGAGATAAATAAACCAAATCCAGCCCCCGACTAACAAAATGAAAGCTAATAAATAGATAAATACCAAATAACCCCTCCAATCATTAGCAAGTCCAAATAGTTGGCCCTCGCTCACTTGATCTCATTCTATTATTCCAAAGTAAACATAGGCAGGCAATGGCTGTGATGAACCTTCTGCTTGGCTCTTGGCATCTGATCACGTTGGACGACACGTGGCTCCATACCTTTTTCTACACGCTTTTTCACCTTTGCATCCATCCGCTGGGCCATTGGTGCACGGTAGATCCGCTTTGCTTTCATGAGGCATAGCTAAACCTTTTTCCATTTACTTTTGACTTACACTTTAATAGATGCTAACTTGAAAATAGAATGAACGTTCTATCTAAAGGAGGTTTGCTTAACCATTGAGTGAGAAACGTAAACAAGTATTAAATGTGGCCGAACAACTATTTTATGATTATGGATTTCATGGAGTAGGTTTAAAACAAATTGTTAAAGAAGCAAATGTTGCGACGATGACGTTATATAATCACTTTTCCTCTAAGAACACGCTTGTAGAAGAGACCATTAAACACCGGGAAGAGCGGTACTGGGCATACATTCGCTCCACATCCGGGGCCTATTCTAACGAACCATTTGTACGAATTGCACAATTGCACGGAGCCTTCTTAAAAGAAGTATCCCCTCAAGGGTGTATGTTCCTGCGTGCCATTGAAGTCTATCAGGATACAGACAGTAACATCGTGTATATTGCCAAAAACCATAAATCGAAAGTGCTGCAGTATTTCGAGGAACTTGCTATTGATAACAACATCAAAGATTATAAGAACTTTGCTTATGAGTTTCTTCTCATTATCGAAGGAGCTACATCCATGACTCAGATTACAGATTCAACACAAGCCACCGAACATGCAGTTACCATGACAAAAGCTCTTCAATCCCATTTCCAAACTTAAACGGCATCCATTCGGATACCGTTTTTTCTATAAGTAAATCCTTGTCCCATATAGAAGAGTTCATGGTGCGCATTCATACAGCTTGTGTGAATTAAAAAATTTTAAAGCAGATAGAAAGAACGTTCTATCTAAGTTTCAAGAAAAAGGAGTATCGTCGTTTATGAATTTTACGAGACTCGTCTTTCCTGGCGTAACCATGATTGCTGTCACATATGGATTAGCAAGGTATAGTTTCGGATTATTACTTCCCAACATTTCCAGCTCATTTCAAATGTCTGATACCGTTTCTGGTATCATTTCTTCTCTATTTTACCTTGCCTATTGTTTTACTATTATTTATTCTATCGTCATGACAACCAATAAAGGACCTAAACCTATGATTATGCTGGCTGGTGGTTTTGCTGTTAGCGGAATGTTTATGATTAGTGCTTCCTTAAACGAGTGGATGCTCGCAGCAGGGGTTCTTCTGGCAGGGGGTAGTACAGGACTCGTGTCTCCACCGTATGGAGCAGCTATTGCCTTCTGGATAAAAGAACCCTTACAAGGAAAAGCAAACACGTGGATAAACTCCGGTACCAGCCTAGGTATAGTCGCAACGGGGGTTGGAGCTATTTTGCTGACGCCTCATTGGCGATACACATACGTACTGTATGCCGTTATTGCGTTAATCGTATTATGGTGGAATTACCGGATTATCCCAAAACCTGACGATTCCTTAAAAGTTCAACGCGGTCTATTATCAGCTAAAGGCTTAGAGGGAGCTAAATCCATGATCACCGGGGCTATTCTTATGGGGATCTCAAGTGCATGCTTTTGGACTTTTTCCAGGAGTTTCATAGAAAGCAGCGGGGACTTCAGTACGCTCGTATTATCTCTATTCTGGGTAACGATCGGACTCTTCGGTATAACCAGTGGTTTAGGCGGCGCCGTGATCGAACGAATTGGACTTCAATCCAGTTACACCCTATTTGCTGTAATGATGGGAGGAGCTTCGATTCTGCTTACATGGGCACCTGACAGTATCCCTATCGTAATAGGAGCAGCTGCGTTATTTGGCACTTCTAACTTGTTTATGTGTGGCTTGCTCATTGTCTGGGGAATCCGTGTATTCGAGAGTAATGCTTCTTTAGGTATAGGTGTACCCTTCCTTATGCTGTCCATAGGCCAAGTTATCGGGTCTATCCTTGCAGGCAGTATGATTGAAGGGATTGGTTACGCTGTGACGTTCGCTGTTTTTGGAGCCATCTCGATCTTAGGATCGTTTTTAAGAACAGCTTAAAGGAGGGCTCCGAAAACAATCCATCATGAAAACAGGCGAATCTTTTCGCGATTCGCCTGTTTTCTTCTTGAATTTATGTCTAAACGCCGCTCTCCATTATCAGAATCTCAGCAGCAAAATCTAAGAAAATAGTTCGTCAAAGTACGAACTATTTTTTACGTTTATTGAAATAGAAAACTTGAAAGTAAGTCATCAATGTAAGAGGAATGACCACTGCTATATGCCCGAATATGTCTAAATCTACATTAAACAGTGGATTTATTAATAAACTCATCCCAAAGACATAAAGGGGGATTACTATAATTTTCAATGCCGTTACCATAACTTCTCGTCCCTTCCTTTATACGATCACCCCACGCCTGTGACTATTTATACCTTCTAAACTGACAACTAAATCACATTTTTCATAAAGGAGTGGGCTAGTTGTTCAAAGCAGAGTCTGCCTACTTTTTGTGTTCGTAAAAGATAATAGTATAACAGCCAGTGTGGGATTGCCAACCATTACAGCTACCATAGCGATTGTGTTTACCGTTCATCAATTATATTAAATTTTAAAACGAATGAAAAAGGGATGCAATATAGGGGTGGGAAAACAAGATGGAAAGAAGCAACTCCCTTACCACTCTCATACATCCACGTGTTTAAATGAAAACACAAAGGGAATCCCTCACTTGTGGAAGTTATTTTCTCCATAGAAAAGACTTCCCAGATAACCTGCGAACCATCGAAGAGGTTTTATAAAATGAAGGAATGGGAATATAACTTTCCATTGCCCACCGATAAACGGCAGGGGCAGCTTTTTACTAAGAAACGATAATCAATAACGCCAACTTAAGGAGGCTATTTTTACTATGAGTCGTTTTACAATTCCACGCGATATTTATTTCGAAGAGAATGCACTAGAAGTGTTAGAGTCTTTTGAAGGTAAAAAGGCCGCACTCGTTATTGGAGGAGGTTCTGTTAAGCGTAACGGAAACCTTTCCAAAGTACAGGAACACCTGGCAGCAGCCAATATAGAAACAGAAGTACTGGAAGGCTTCGACAGCGAGCCAACCTTTGAAGTCGTCAAACAAGGCGCCAAAGATCTGGAAAAATTCCAGCCGGACTGGATTATCGGCATTGGCGGCGGATCCGCAATGGACTCTGCCAAAGCAATCTGGCTCTATTATGAGCACCCGGATCTTGCTTTTGAAGATGCAATTAAGCCATTTGAACTGCCGCGTCTTCGCAATAAAGCGAAATTCGCCGGTATTCCAACAACAAGCGGAAGTGGCTCTGAAGTATCCAACCTTTCTGTTGTAGCCGATGAAACGACGAATGTGAAATATCCAGTAGCGGACTTTGAACTGACACCGGATGTCGCGATTATCGATCCGGTTATGATCGAAGAACTGCCGAAGCACATCGCTGCTTATACAGGTATGGACGCATTCACGCACACCATCGAAGCTTATGTAGCGAAACCACGTACGATGTACACGGATATTCTGTCACTAGGCGGAGCTGAAGTGATTAAAGATAACCTGCTTGCGTCTTACCAAGGCGATCAGGAAGCCGCTAAGAAAATGCACACCATTCAAGCAATGGCAGGCATGGCCTTTGCGAACGCTGTACTCGGTAACGTGCACAGCCTCGCTCATAAGAGTGGCCCAACGTTCGGCATTCCACATGGCTATGCCAACGCGATCTACCTGCCTTACGTGATTCAGTTCAACCGTGAAGTTGTTGAAGATCGTTTTGCAGAAATCGCACGCCGTCTGAACCTGAAAGGCAATAACGATGCCGAATTGACGGATTCTCTTGTTGAGTATATCTATCAATTGAACAAAGATCTCGGTCTTGCTACTACCCTTCAGGACTTCGGCGTATCCGAAGAAGAATTCAACAAGCATCTTGATACCATGGCCGAAAATGCTATGGAAGATCCATGCACAGGCACCAACCCGCGTGAAACTTCTCTAGAGCAAATGAAAGAGCTCTTTAAAGCTTCTTTCTATGGCAAGGAAGCTCTAGTTAAAGCGTAAATAATGTATTTCAATAGCAAAAGAGTTCAGGGAGAATTTCCCTGAGCTCTTTTTTTATAGCTGGATAGCGGAAGTTGAGTTCTTCCCGCTCCTTTGAAATAATTGGAAACAACCTATTCAGTTGTCTTTAGGAGGGCTCATTTGAACAAGAAACAAGCAGCCTCATTCCTTTTAGGAATCATGCCCATCCTGGGCTCCAGTTAGCGGCGTTGTCCCAGGTGATTAAGAATGATTGAATAACATCAACTATGGGAAGGGATGATCTAGTGAAAAAAGTGCTTAGAATATTTATAACGAAAACTTCAATAGTTCTGTTCATTTATTTCTTGATAGCGTGGATAGAAGACTGGGGGATCAGTTTTCTTGCCTTATTCTTTGTGGCTCTGGTCTTCACCGCTTCAGGAATTTCCTCATTTATGGAAGGTTCAAAAGTAGAGGGATATATAAGTGCCGGACTCGGTGTAATGCTTGGAGTACTTTCCTGTCTCGGATTGTTCTTATAGTATTATGCCGGTCAGTTTAAAAAGAAAAAACGATTGTGCTATATTGCTGAATTGGCCCGACTCTTTAAATCTCAGCTTAGAGAAATCTTGATTGCAATAAATAAAAATGACCTCGGTACAATACCGAGATCATTTTCTGGCAGCATAGATATTTTTTTAAAACTGTCCATGTTCTAGATTTAACTTTGATTTTGTTAACTCTTTTATAAGAATAATTAACTTTAATAGATTATTAGTATCCAACAGTAGCCATTCCAAAAATCGTACCGAATATACCGCAGGCAACTGCCGCAATCATTATAATAGTACCATGAGTTTGATCATTCTTCCTATGTAAGTAACCAAAAATAACCCCACCTGCTGCGAACAATATCGGAATAAACAGTAGAGAAATAACAGAGAAAACCCAACCTAAAATTAAATATAGGTTAGAACTTTCCTTGCTTACGTTATTGCTAGAAATATCATTAGCAGCTGAAGTTGGTTTGTTATCATTTTCAACTTCTGTGGCTTGATTTAATGGTTTTCCACATGAAACACAGAAATTAGCTTCTTGATTATTTTTTGCTCCGCAAGCACTACAATAAATAATATTCCCCTCCCCTTCTAAAATTATTTACAAAATAAGTATATCTTATTTCAGGATAAATTACACAGATCTTAAATACCAAACTGTTGATTTTATCATTAAAATTAAAGCTAGGTCCCACTAAATCCATATAAAACACTTTGCTGCATACACAAAGGAGTCCAGTTATGACATTTGCTCACTGCTATAAACTTCCCCGTGATAGTAGGGAGAATGGCGTTTGTTTGGATCGTATTTTTTAACCTATAGTTATCTTTCATATGTTCACCTCGCATTGCTTGAGAATATACTTAACCGTTGTAGAGGCTGAAAAGATGGATACAGCGCTTTAACTGCGTGTGAAAAGTCTCATTTACTTTTAGCTATAACTAACATTGGTGTACCATTTCTTTTTCACTTTATAGGACTTCGATACGCTGAGTAGTCAAGGGCTGCTTTAGTATCAGCATTCCTTATGTTGTTTCTTATTGCATATAGCACGTTACTTAAAAGATTTTCGCTTCTTGTTTTATCCAAAATAGAATATAAGGTAGATCTTTACAGCAAAACTCTAGCAGAATTTTGTCTAATTCCATGCTAACTTCCAACTTGTAGGGGCACGAACATATTTCAACAGGTCTATTTCCGTCCATGATTTAAACACCCCAGAAACTTCCATAAGATTGGAAGTTTTTTTTCTATGGTAAAACCATCACGTCACTTAATAAAGCCTTTCCCTGATCTCCGCCAATATCTACAACTCCTTTCATGTTAACCGGTCACGTTCAATAGAATAAAAGGTAAGGAAAAATTAACGTGGCAGAAGGAAGGCGTTCCCATGTATAAAAATTGGTTCTTCAGGCGAGTGGATCGCTTTTTTGACTGGCTTGAGAATCATCAGAAAAGCATCTACTCCATTTCCCTAACGATATTCTTGCTGTTAGCTGCTGGAGTAGGTGGTTACATTTCATGGAGATATTGGAATAATCCTATGTTCGCTGATCCCGGAACGATCATTGAACATATGGCGAATATCCCTTTAATTACAGGGATGTTGGCTATGGTTCTAATTCTCGCCGGTGGATCGTTTGTCATATGGATGTCTTTGTCGATGATTAAAAAAGTGAAAATTAATAAAATGGAGTTTGATATTAGTGACAGCGCCCTTGCAGAATCTAGAATTCAGCAGCGATTCACCTTTATCTCATCCATGCTCGAACAGAATATCGAAATCCTGTCCGATATTTACGAGGATAAGAAATCGTTTAAAAGAAGAATGGAAGAAGATACCGTACAGCAGGAAATCATCAGTTATTTAGCTTCTGATTACCGGGATTACATACGAGTTTTTTATCCGGATTTACAATCCGAATTGTTTATTTTGAGTACCACAGAGAACATGGACCAAAATACGACGCGTATGTATAAGTTCCTCTTAAGAAATGAGAAAACTCAACAAGCCGTTTACTCCAACCGTTTAATCAATGGAGAGAATACGTTAGTCGGGTTAGCGTGTTTTGAGAAGGAATTCGAAGGAGAATCGGAAGGACAGTACAAAGTGGAAACGGATGAGCATATTATTATAGTTATGAAAACAGGTTTTGATTTACCGTTTGAACAATATGACATCGATGCACTTCAAAGTATTATTAACTACTCAAAGATCCTGTACGAGGAATTGATGATCACGTACTACTTGGATACAAACGAAGTGATAAAAGAAAAATAAAAGGACAAGACGATAAGTGCTTGGTTTATTGAAAATAAAGGAGATATACGATGACTGATAAGGACAAAGCACCCCCAAAAGACATAGCCAAGGAGTTTGTAAGGAATCGTCAAGCTCATATTAAAAAGAACAAACCTAACCAAAATGGTACTTCAAGTTTATTAAACCATTTGCACAAACAAAGAAGGGAAACGAGAACCCACTAAAAAGCGGGCTGTTTCCCTCCAGACAGATCGTATAAATGAGCACGAACCGGATATTCTTACTACACTTCTCGAGGAGACTCCTACCAACTCGGGGCTTTTTTGTGTGCTAATAACACGAACAACGATTAGAACGAGTCCTTAGAGGCTCTTTTCTTAAACCATCGCTTCCAAAAACTGTGACGGGGAATATTCTTGAGCGGAACTGGCGGCGTGACTTTCCCTGTGACCTGATCAATAAAGAGTTTAACCCGCTTCCTTAAATAATCTTCGCCCACATTCAGTCCTCCTGTAAAACGTCTTTTAGTATTGTATGTTACAGTGTTCCCCTTCACCATAGAACCTGTGGTTTGTAATGGAGGATGGGAAATAACCACTTATTTTTTCAAGTGTGAATCTGGTAAAGTTTAATGTAGATATTACATAAAAAAATGTAACTCCCTAACAATCGGAAGTTACACTTTTGTTTATCGTTTGTTTAACTAACGCCCACGTTCGCACACTAATCTTCTAACACTCCTGCTCAATTAACGAACCTCTTTCCGTATACGCTTTTCTGTTATTTTCCAATGGGATGTATTCCATACAACTTGTTGTTTATCTATGAGGAGAATTTGAGGTGATTTATGAGAAATGTTTGTATCCTTTGCGATCTCATTGGATACTCTTCTGTTTTCAATAACCTTCACCATATAGCAATCTATTTCATCTTCCCCTGACTTTTGGAAAGTCTTCAGTTGCTTGAAGGCTCTAGCACTTATCAAACAGGATGTGCTATGTTTATAAACTAATATCGGAGAATCCATCGAACGTTTCCATACGTTTTGCCAATCTTCTTGTGATGTCAGTTCATTAATACTCTCCATTTTCATCCCCCTATAAGTCTAATACGTCCAATAAGCCCTACCTATTGCTCCGATTGTCTAAAATAGAACCAAAGATTAAGCCTAAGACGATACCAACTGGAATACTAATCGCTACTTGATTAATAGCTACTCCAACGCTGGTGCCAATCGCTGCACCCAGAGCAATTCCTAATCCACGGAACCTTGAGTGTCTCATATTCATATTCCTCTCCATTTGGTAGAGTATATTTATCCATAATCCCTTTACATTACATACGGTTTAATACAGCAAACGTTTCATAAAATGGCTCCCTTACTTTTTCTAAGGATTCCTATTTATACATTACGTCCGCAGTGGGTAAACATTTGAATTATCTAAAGCTTTTGCTGTTCCACACGTCCGTGTTCGTAACCTAGTGGATCATCAATTCTATACTTGATTCAGTACAATCAATAATGAGCTTTCCCAGTGCCAAAATAGAAAGCATGGAAACTGCCCCACACGGTGACTACTCCGACTGTATCCTTTACCAAATCTATGAAAGTAAAAGAGCGGCCAACGACAAATAATTGGTGAACTTCATCTCCCACCCCATACAGGATGGAAAATAAAGCAGCCAAACAGCTGGTTACCTTCGTTAATCTATGATTCACGCCTAAAGCTGCGATGAGTAGAAGATAGAGGATCGCGAATTCAACAAAATGCATCATTTCAAGAACCGTATTCATTTTAATACCCCCAGGAACTGCTTGATCGTTTGGATCGGGTAGCTGGACTGCAGCCAGATCATCCCCATGTAAATCAAAGGGAGGAGCGTAATGAATAATCTTCTGATCACGTTAGCCATCTCCTGCCATAATGAGAGTTTTCTATTATTATAGAAAGCAGACGAGAATTTTATACTCCATCCCTCTTAAAAGCAGATCGAATAGCCCCACCTACACCCCTATAAACGTATACGTGAGTCTGAGCCCAGCCATCCAGACCGGACCATTCCGTTGCAAGTTCCATCAATCAAAAAAAGAGTAAATCAATGAAAACTCCATTGATTTACTCAAATAAGGACAATGACCATATTATCTTTCAATAATACAAGTCGTAATCGATCTTTTTGGTAAGTGAACCTCAGAATAATAGTCTTGCATCTCTATCTTTGTGGATTGATCTTCTTCTGTTTCATTCAGGAGAACCACAATGATCTCATTCGGATTATTTTTAAACGCTGTTAAAGAAAGGCTTTCCGCGGAGGAATTTACTTTCACTCTTTTGGCTCCAGGTCGTATGTACTTACTGAAATGACCAATGTAATAATAAGAACTGTTAAAATGGACGACATCTCTTTCCGTATCTGCAATAATTGGAGCATCGCAGTAGTTGCCAACATGATTAGGTCCACCCTGTTCATTGAGCACTAAATTC
Organism: Halobacillus halophilus DSM 2266; assembly: GCF_000284515.1. Lineage (GTDB taxonomy): Bacteria > Bacillota > Bacilli > Bacillales > Halobacillaceae > Halobacillus > Halobacillus halophilus. The sequence continues at coordinate 3,312,947 of NC_017668.1, forward strand.
CAATCAATAAACCCTTCAAGCCAGTTGTTCATATCCCCGATAATATTACGGGCATATCGTTCACCTGTTCCCCATGCCCCTAGCTGTACTCCCCCTTCAATGCAACCCTCTGTAAACAGTAAATGTTTGTCAGGAAATTGTTCATGTACTTTAGAAAGGTTCTCGAATTCTTCTGATACATACCAGTGGTTCCCAGTTCCCCAAACATATTGAGCCGCTTCTGGATCAGAGAGTACAGCGGAAGCTCTTTCCACAATCATGTCACGGTTATGATCCCAGATAATTATTTTTTTATCTCCATAGCCTGCTCTTTGTAAAGTTGGGCCGAGATAGTTCTTAACAAAATCTCTTTCTTCTTCAGCTGTGTACTCACACGAATCCCAGGTTTGGGCTACTGCTGGCTCATTTTGAACGGTAACCCCCCAAATCTTCACATCATTCTCTTCCATAGCAGTAATGTAGGCAGCATAATAATCAGCCCATAGTTGTCGGAATTCCTCTTTTAGCTTCCCACCATTATTCATTTCATTGTTGGTTTTCATCCATGCGGGAGGGCTCCACGGTGAAGATAAAATCGTCAACTCTTCACCTGCTATCTCCTTCGCATCATGGATCAATGGTAGGACCCATTCCTTCTCCCGATCAATGGTAAAGGACTCAAGAGTTGTATCGTTCTCTTCTACATATGTGTAATTTTCTAAGGCAAAATCACAACTGTTGATATGAGTTCTTCCAAGATTATAGGCCAATCCTTCCTTCTTATCAAAATAGGACTGAATGACCTTGGAGCGGTTTTGAGGGGAAATCTGACTAAGAGTGTAACTGGCTGCTTCAGAGAATGCCCCGCCAAATCCCATCCATTCCTGAAATTCTTCTTCTGCATGAATCGTTATATAGGAATTTCTCGCTGTAGTCGTTTCATTTGAAAATATGGATTTTTCACCTTTATTTTCTAAAAATGAAGCTGATTCTTTATCTGATTGGATAACTGTAAACTTTCTCAAAATGAAAACCTCCTTTAAAGCGCAACGATTGATTAACTTTTAACAGCGCCATCGGTAATACTTTTAATGAACATCCGATTAAATAACAGGAATATGATGATCAATGGTACCGTCGCCCAAAATGTACCTGATAAAATCATTCCATAATCCTTTACCCTGTCGTCCATTAGTGACCGTAAAGCTACTTGAATGGTATGCATGGATTGATCTTTTAAAACGACAAGAGGCCATAAGTAATCACCCCAGATTTGCATGAAGACAATGATCCCAAGCGTGGCAAAGGCTGGTAAAATCGTAGGAATAATGATGTTCCAATACATTCGAAAATTACTACAGCCATCAATTCTTGCGGCCTCCATAATCTCATCAGGTACCGCACTAGAAATATACTGCCTCATCCAGAATATACCAAAAGCATGCATTAATCCGGGTACAATAACAGCTTTTAAATCACTTAACCAACCAAGCTCTGTAATAATAAAATACGTTGGAATTAGCCCTAGCTGAGGAGGGATCATCATTGTTCCAAGAATCAATACAAATAATATTCCTCTGCCAGGAAAGGGTATTTTAGCGAAGGCAAAACCTGCTAAAGAACACAGGAGAACTACCCCTAGCGTAATAGATGTGGAAACGATTAGTGAATTTAACATAGTTCGAAAAAAAGGAATACTGCCTAATACATTCTGGAAATTGGTAACTAGTTCAGATCCAGGTATAAGAGCCGGTGGAGTTTGGTTGATCGTTTCGTTTGAATTCGTCGCCATCACAAACATCCAATAAAATGGGAATAACGAAGCTAAAGATACGGTTATAAGGAATCCATAGAGAGAAGACTTAGCCATTTTTTGTTTCACTTTTTCACTGTACATTATTTAGCACCCACCTTATCTGAACCACCAATTCGATTGGTGAAATACATGTTGATCGTAGAGATGATAATAATCAGGACAAACAACACGATGGCTGTGGCAGACGCCGTACCAAAGAAATTACTGGAGAATGCATCTCTATATAAGTACAAGACCACACTGATTCCTTCTGGTCTTCCTCCACGCCCCTGGAAAATTTGTGGTTCCGCAAACAACTGCAAAGCACCAATTGTAGCTGTAAATACGGTAAACAAGATAAATGGTTTAAGCATCGGGATCGTAATATGAATGATTTGCTGTCGAAGGCTTGCTCCATCCATCTTAGCCGCCTCATACAAATCTTTAGGGATACTTTGCATTCCAGCTAAATAAATAATAGTGTTATAGCCTACCCATCTCCAAAAAACCATGGTAGCAATAGCGATTTTCGTCCCCCATTCAGATCTTGTCCAAGTTATCGGTTCCATACCAAATACTCCGATGATGGAATTCACAAGACCAGATTCTTGGTTACTAAAAATAACACTAAAGACAATGGCTACCGCAACGATCGATGTTACGTAAGGTAAAAAGATCGCAAGCCTGAAGAAACTTTGCCCCTTAACTAACGCAGAGTTCAAAGCAAACGCAAGTAATAACGCAGCGAGTAATTGCGGAGCAGTACCCATTAAACCAATGACGATCGTGTTATATAAAGATTTCCAGAAAAGAGGATCGTTAAAGATAATCACAAAGTTGTTCAAACCTACGAAGGTCATTTCACCTAAGCCATCCCACTTAAAAAAAGCTAGATAAAAACTGAATAAAATTGGAAATAAACCAAACACCGCAAAGAGAAGATAAAAAGGGGATATAAATAAATAACCAGAAATCATGTTTCTTTTTTTCTGAGAAAGCTGTCGCCTTTTAGGTGATTCCTTTTGGTTGGGAATACCAGGTTCAACCTGGCTATCATCATAATAGTGCTCTTGTTTTGGCTGGGGTTGAGACATACCCATCCTCCTTTAAAAAATTAAGTGGGTAAGTGTGTTCAGCTTACCCACTTATTTCTCATTGATTAACGTGAAAGTCTTCGCTCGATTCTTGATACGATGTCTTCCCACTCTTGCTCAGGATCAGACCCATCATACACATTGTATAATCCTTGAACGACTTCCATATTGGCATCGCCATATTGCTCACCTTTATGAACATGCTCAACCTCTAAAGCTGCATCGGCGAAGATCTGCGCTACGTTCTGTCCACCATAGTAATCATCTGTTATATTCTTAAACTCTTCTTTTTCATAAACTTCAGGAGTAGATGGGAACATTCCATTATTCTTAAAGGATTTCAGTTGCTGCTCAGGTGCCAGTAACCATTTTAAGAACTTATAAGCTTCTTCCGGGTGTTCAGACTGCTTAGGAATCGTCATCCATGAACCTCCCCAGTTTCCTGCTCCTTCAGGCATAGAAGCAATTCTCCAGTTTTCGGCATCTGGAGCATTATTCTTAATTGTATCCCTCATCCAGGCCGGTCCAGGTAAGGTTGCAAAACTTCCGTTCGACATGCCTTCTCCCCATTCAGGCGACCATAACTCATAATTTCCTATGTAATCCTCCTGCATCATACCAGAAACATTCATGAAAGCATCTTTTATATAAGGAGAGGAATCAATGATTAATTCTCCATCTTTGTTGAAATATTGCTCTGGAGCCTGGTCTTTTTTAGCATTAAATACGGTTTCAGGATTATCAACCATCACTTTTCCTGTCTCTTCCAAAACAGTAGATGCTACTTTCTCATAGTCATCCCATGTTTGGATTAGCTCGTTCACTTCTTCAGGTTTCGATGGTAATCCCGCTTCCTCGAAAACATCTTTTCTATAAAACATGGCTGTTGGTCCAATATCTGTAGGAATACCAAATTGGAATTCACCATCTACACTTGAACCAATCTCCCATACCCAATCTAAGTAATTGTCTTGAATGTCTTCTGCACCAAATTCATTTAAATTATAAAATTTGTCTTGAGCGCCTTTGTACTTATCAATCTCAGATACCTCGATAGCAGCCATATCAGGAGCTCCACTACCCGCAGATAATGCAGTAAATAGATTGTTATGGTGGTCCGCCATACTAATCTGCTGAATGTCTATACTGACATTAGGATTCTCTTCTACATATTCTTCAACTAAACTTTCATAATCAGCACCAAATAACCAGAAAGACAACTCTACCTCCGCATCTTCAGATCCAACAGTTTTAACATCACCTTCTGAAGCGTTTTCATTTTCTTCCGTACTACTACTGTCCGAACAACCTGCCAAAAACACAGCTAAAACTAGTAAAAACGCAATACTCCAACTTTTCTTCAAAATATACTCCCCCTACTCTCTAATTTACTAAACCGGTTTCGTTAAAAGCAGTATTTTATCGCTGAAGATACACCATTCCAAGAATGGATCGTCAGAAAATAAAGAATATTCACACTAAACCGGTTTCGTTATTGCCATTTTATTACTACCTTCCCATTATGTCAACGCTTTCTTTTTCTGCATGATTCTGGATTTTTAATTTATCTATACGTGAAGCTATTTTTCTAGACACATACACGATGACAAATCCAAATAAACTGGTTGAAAAAAAGAGATACAATGAGGGGAGATAATATAAAGCGATTTGAATCCCTATGAAGCTTAGAAAAGCAGCGATGGTAAGGATAGGTGAAGAAAAGGCATAATAAAACGAATGTTTAATAGCTTGTAACGCACTTAGTCTCAAATGAACTAGAAGTGGAAAACTGAACATGAGCATAATGATGTAAAGAATAGTCATAAAGATCCAAACTCCTGCTAATGCAGCGAACATACCATTTTCCATAGTAATGGTGAATCGAAGATCCACATAAAGGATTATTCCTGCCACTAGTTGAATGACTAATAATAAATTCGCCTTTGTAAATGACTTTTTATACGCTCGCCAATACAGGCTGAACATCTTCTCTTGCATCATCCCTTTTTTCTGCCATTTATCAATTACTTCTAACAAGGCAGCTGTGGAGGGGCCAATCCCTCCTATCACTACGCCCATTAAGGTAAATAAAATCCAAAGAATATTCAGATAGGCTAATGTAAAAATAAATTCTGTACTCGTTCGAATTGCGGAAAAAGTTTGATTCGTATTCATAAGAATTCTCCTTATCTACCAACTTGGTTCTTTCATAACTGGATTACTTGAATCCCTTATAATTAATTCTGGTTCAACAATGACACATGTATGCTCAATATTCTCTTGAATCAGATCTTCCAAAATAAACGCAGCCATTTTTCCAATCTTTTCTTTATCCTGCATGATGGTCGTAAGGGACGGATCCGTATGTTTGGATGCAATAATATCATCACAGCCCACTATCGAGAAACTCCGTATGTCGTTCTCACTTTCCTTGATGGCTTTCATAGCGCCAATCGCCATTAAATCAGAAGCAGCAAAAACGGCTTTAGGAAGTAGATTCAGGCTTAGGAGATCGTTCATGGCTTTGTATCCACTATCTTCAAAAAAGTCCCCTGATTGAATCCATTCTTTTCTAATTTGCAGTCCATAGGTTTTCATCACTTGTTGAAATCCATCTAACCTTTGTTGAGATACTATAGATTCATCGTTTCCACCAATAAAGGCAATATCTCGATGGCCATTCAAATAGAAGTGTTCCACTGCTAAAGAAGAAACTTTCAGGTTATCCGTAATGATGTAGGCTGAGCGCTTCCCTTTCAGCTCAATATCTACCCCCATACATGGAATATTACTGTGATCCAATTCATAGACAGATGATTCAACATCTTCACCTCCGATAATGATACATCCATCTACATTGTAATGCTGACAACGAGCTAAATAATCTTCATCGGCTTTATGAAATTGCTCGTTAGAAAAGAATAATAAATCATACCCTTGCGCTCCAATTGTTTTTTTGAATGAGCTCACCACATCTACAAAGAATGGATGGTTAAAATTAGCGTTTATTTTCCCTGCGTAAATCACACCGATTACTTTCGTTACTTTTTTCGCAAGAGATTGGGCTGAATAGGTAGGACGGTACCCATACTCTTCCATTATATCCAGCACTTTTTGTTTAGTTTTTGAACCTACATCATCATAATTATTAATAATTTTCGAAACGGTAGATTGAGATACTCCAGCCTTTTTGGCTATTTCCTTTATCGTCAATTTCATTTAGACAATTTCTCCTTATATTTGGATAAATTTATAACCTGCTTTAAGTGTGTAAATTCTATTGCAACTTAAATGTCCAGGTCCCTGCAAGGTAATAGAATCAAGGATGTTGTGCAAACTCTCAAGAAATAAAGACTTCCTGTATGAACTTTCATCAAATTACCAGATGTCTCTGTATCGAGCTTTTAGAATGTAGAGGAAATACAGGGTCTTTCATATTTTTCCTATCCTAACAGAGGCTACTTAAAAGAAGCAATTTGGGCTGTTGTGCTGAATCTTTATAGTAAACGAATATAGTTATGTTTCCTCTGTACAGTGAGTACTAATTTTAACACGAAATCGCTTTCGTTTGTTCTTTCTTGGAGACATAACCTTCCAATAAATTTAAATAATTTACCAAGATAAGATTCAGCTAAGTCGCCATTGTGGTCATTATCGGTTTCTCATAACCTCACCTTTCCCGTTCTCTTCTTACCTCTTCAAAAATATCATCCACTGAAGGACTTTCCTCAGGTTTGCTGATTAACGACCGCCGCACCTCCAAATCCAACGACTCCACTTCCTCAAGCGTTTTCACCCCGCGTGCCTGCCAGCGCTTTAAGATCCCTCCGCTGTACTGGAAAAACGGCTTGTTCTGCTGCAGGGCGCGTTTCATTGCTTCGAGCACCAGTTCCTCCGGCATATCCTCGCACCACGCCGTAATGGACTCTGCAATATGGGGATTCAGCACCCCGAAGTTCTGTTCGTAAAAGGTGTGCGGATTTTTCCGGATGGCGTCCACCACAGTGGTTTTGTCTCGTTTTATTTCTTTTTGTTTAAGTAATGCGTCCGCTGACTGGTTCGTCTGCTCGGTCGCCTCCTGGTCCATCTGCTCGGTCATCTGTACGTCCGCCTTGCGGATCGCCGGCTCGTCACTCAGTCGTCCGCTTTCCGGATATTCACGGGTAATTAACTGATAGATAGGCGCCTGATTTTTCCCTACTGAGCGAAAAGTAAGATAACCCTTCTCTTTTAATTGCTTACGCGCCCGTTTAAACGCACTCTCCGTTAATCCCGACTTCACTAAAATCGAAGTAGCCGCAAGCGTAATTTCTTCCCGCCAGCCCGCTTTATTATGAAAATGCATCAGCGTGTGCCATAGCACAATCTCTGAAGTTGTCAGCCCATCCAACTCCATCCGGTCATAAAACGCGTTGATTTCTTTAATATAATTCATGTCGCTATTCCTCCTCTGGCTTGAGGCATAAAAAATAAGCCCCTCCGATTCTATAATCGAAAGAACTTACGATTTGGTGTCGTTTAATTTTAATTTTTTATAAAACTTTTATTCGTTTTCAGCAATCTACACTTAAGATTTCTACTCCGGGATTGGCTAAAAATAAACAAAGATCATCGTGATGAAACTCACGAGTGTGTAGAGAACAGACCCAAAGAATACGCCACCTACATCAGTTTTCAGCTCCTCCTCCTCTTGACGCTGGAAAACGGATAAAGCGGCTGCATAATTGACTCCTTTAGAAGTTGGTCCGCCGCTGCTATTAAACAAGAAAAAGATGACCGACAAACCAAGACCAATAAAAAAGCTCCAATCGATATAGGAAAATGGAACAAGAAGACTGGCTATCCACACGACAAGGCCGATCACGAATGCAGAAACAACCGATTGCTGGACGATTCGCTTCATTTCAATCCCCCTCTTCTTCTTTTTACGATGGGGAAGGAAGAAAGTTTCGTATCCTTTTACAGAAAAAGAATAAACACTAGCCAGCAACGGATAATACAAATACATGTCTTTCAAGAGATATTCATTCTATAATAAAGGTGTATTTCGACCTGCTCACTAACAATTCAGGAGGTTTTACATTGAGTAAAGTAACGATTATTACCGGTGGCGGAATATGCCAAAGATGGAATGCGCGTCAATGCGATCGCTCCTGGTCCGACCGAAACCCCAATGGTGAAGTCTTATTTTGATGCCAACCCTAAAATGAAAGAAAGCGCAGAAAGCGGCATCCCGCAGAAGCGTTTAGGTACTCCTGAAGAAGTAGCTGAACTCGTTACGTTCCTACTCACTTCGAATGCTCAATATATTAACGGAGAAGTGATTCGGATCGACGGTGGATTTGCCACAACGAAGTAACTGTGTTACATCAGGCAGTCTCTCCTCACCAGAGTCTGCTTTTTTTTATACAAAAAACCCCCCTGCTGAACGCATCAGCAAGGGAGTCAACATCACCCACAGATTCTTATTCCACTTCCACTTCTTTCAGCGATTCAAAAGCTTCTGGATACGTAATCGTGTCAAAAACCTCTTCTTTCTCAGCATCCACTACGTTAACCGTGACATCATATTCTTCCGGGCCAGCCCCATTAAACAATTGATACAGCATTCCCGTTACGCCAAGCCCCATTACCGCAAATCCATCCAGGCTGTTTTCATATTCTTCCCGATCTACGGACAGCATAAATTCGGAGTAAGATGCAGTCGCTTGAATATCCTGAATGGACGAGTAGTTGTCCTCATTTTTTATTTCTTCAATGGCCGCAGTCATCTGCTTCTCCATCTCTTTCATCAATTCTTTATGTTTTGATTCCGACATTCTATAGGTTACAGACTCTCCATTATCCACGACTTCCGGTATACCTTTAGCCTCTGCGTCCGCTTTAATTCGCTCAAAGTTCTGATTCTGCAGTTCGAAAAAAGATTTCGGCACGGTCACTTTGACACCTAGTACGTTTTTGTCCATCTCGACCGAAGCTTCTTTTTCTTCACTGGATGAGCCCTCTTGCTCGGAGGCTGCTAGTTCCTCCGATTGGTACGTTTCTCCGCCCTCTGCTTCTGAGCTAGAGCTGGAACTCGAATCTGAACTGCACGCAGCCAGCATGAAGAGACAGGCTGCCAGGATCCACCATAATTTCTTCATGATCATCCCCCTATACCCCTGAGTGTATTTATTCTCTATTATTGCCTATTATAGCATTGATATCAGGAGTTTCGTCATGGGAATTTTTGAATCTTTAAAGAATAATTAGATACCTGTCATTGGGAGCAAAAAAACAAGCGTCTATAGAAGACCACTTGTTTCATGAGTTATTTCTATAAAGTTAATTATGTAGCTTGGAGGTCACGCTTCTAATTTCCCATGAGTTGAACGTATTTTCGTTCAACTCTTTAACTTTCTTTTTAATTTAGAAAGCATTAATTATGTTCTACAGGTGGTTATCTTTAATATACTTCCAAATTAAGTCACTTTTCTTTTTATCCACTGAAAAAAGAGTTTGGTTAAACATAAAATTGGAGTCTGTAACATCTTTCATCTTCTTTGCACTTAAAGGGTGTTTGAGCTTATTGAAATCTTCAAGCCTCATATAGTACTCTTCATCACTTTTTCCTTGATATTCTTTCATATGAACTTCGCCAGTCCCAATCCCCATAGCAACAATACCTTTTCCGCTTTGGTAGAGAAAGACCTTGTCCCCTTTTTGAATTCGTTTAATTTTATTCTTCCACGGATGATAGTAGGCGGCAGCTTTTTCCTCATTCATCATCTCATCGTGTGAGTGAGGATTATTTTTATAATTAGTGTTTAAGATAAAGTTTGATTGTTCCATTTCAATTACATCCTGAAACGGCGAATAGGCGTTAAATTCAATAAGTTGTTCATTACTATCGGTCACAAACACTCGATAAACTATTGAATCGATATTTAATCCTGTTTTCTTCCAATAGTTAACTGCGTTCCTTGTTTTAATATCGGTCCCATCCGTGACAATTAAAAAATGCTGCTGATGATTAAATTGTTCTTTATTAATCCATTCCTCATTGGCTAATTTAAAATATTCCCTATGTTCTTCAACCAATGAATTAGAGTTGGGATTAAATTTTAAAAAGAGTTTTTCTAGATCTTCGTAATTTTTCTGTCCATAAATCTGACCGTACCTGAATACCTGAAGTAGGTTTTCTTCGTTAGATTTCCATCTTTTCAACTCGAATATGTATAACTTACCTGTATGGTCCAATGCCATGATGTCTGGTTCTTCCTGAAAGCTTCTCTCAGTAAAAATAGGCATTAGTGTTTCTTCATCTAAAATTCGGTCCAGGTTCTTAACAAGCAATTCTTCTAAATCTTTTTCCTTCCACCCAATCTTATTTAAGTTAGATCTTTTAAGCATTCTTAAATTATCTCTTTCACGATGATCCAAATAATAAAGCATAGACATCTTCTCCTTTTCTTCATAATTTTTTGAAGAAATTTTCTTTAATACAAATGTCGAAAGTATTTTATACATTAGCTTTAATAGATTTATTACTTAAACCTCCACCATCGCACTAATCAACTGGAATTAATTACTATTTTACCATAAATAAACTACTAAACTATTGATAATCTGTAATTTAGTATGAACCAGAAATTAAATACGAAGGGCCATTTGCTGCTTTTATTTAAAATAAAATTCAAACGTGTTGAAAGAGCATACTAAATGGGTACTTCACAGGTAAAAACAGCCCCTTTTCCCTAATAATCGACATCAATAGGCATATAAATGTTTACTTCTCTGTCATATAGGTTATAACACTATCATCCATAACAAACCGAGAGGCCTTCCCAACCGTTGAAGGTCACACGAAAGGAAGAGGAGCTATGAGTACACCACAAAAAATTGTCGATCGTCTGGTTCACTTTACCGTTGAAGCTTATAACGACCGCTATGACTCCCCAACCATTCAGAAGCTGCGTCACGATTACGAATGTGCCCTTGGCCAGGCGATTCAGATGTATAAAGAAGCAAGTGAAGATATCCGCCCGGAAGTGATCCGTTACAACGAACTCATTCTTAAAATTAAAATGATCTTCCAGCAGAAGAAGTCGGAAACAGTAGAAGAGATCCTGGATCTCGACAGGAAGCTGCGCGCGAGAAACGAAGCTTGTCCGGATGCGCCGGTTCAGAATCATCCATATGAAATTGTTGACCGTTTAGTATACTTAACCGCTGAAGCTTATCAGGACCACGGTCCATCGAAGGCGCTTGAGAAGCTGCGTCATGATTATGAATGTGCCATAGAAGACGCGGTGCAGGTGTATAAGAAATCCTACGATAAGATGCTTCAGGACTCCATCCGCTACAATGAATTCAGGGAAAAAGTGAAGAAGTTCTTCGGCCAGACCGAATGCGAAAATGTCCAGCGAATCCTTACGTGGGACGAGGACCTGTCTGAAGGCATGAGTATCCGTCGAAGCCACGGATACATTAAGTAAAAACACTCCATGCACTGGAGTGTTTTTTTTTGAAACTCTGATAAGTCTGAATCAATTATAGAAAGAAGCCTGATCCCCCATAAAAATGGAGTCAGGCTCCTTCAATCTTCAGAGGGAAAGTATTCGTTATTTCGACGTAAAAGGCTTCAACAAGTGACTGAGTCCTTTCAAAACACTCATGTTCGGCTCGGTGACCATTTTCCTCACCATCGAATTGTGAAGTGATTTAATCACTAAATCCATTTGATGATTGCTCAGGCCTTCAATCGCTCTGCGGAGTACCAGGGAATCATCATAATCCTTATAGAGCGGTTTACACAGCTCTTCATAATTCCCAAGCCCGCAGATATCCTGAGCTGCATAAATGCCACTAAGAATAGATCCCGTCTGCCCAAAACCTAAGAATGGAGTGGTGGCTCCGAAACAGTTGCCTACAAAGAACGTGTTGCCGATTCGTGGATAATAACATTTTCCTACCATGTAATCGGCGATCGTAAATTCTTTCTCAATCGTAATTTCCTGATTTAGGGTACGGGAGGCTTGCTTCACCATTTCTTTCCAGAACTCATTTCTTTTTTGTAACCAATCGTCTTCATATTGCGGATAGACGATCACGAGAGTCGCTTCTGTTTTGGAGTGAGGCAGCAAGTAACCCATACCTTTTGGAGCAAAATCGTTATTGAACCAGGTATGTACCTCATTACGGACGAAATCCCCTTTGACGATAGCACCGGCAAAAGCAGAAGCTAATGCTATGTCATATGTCTGAATTTGCTGGGTAGCCTGTGGATCGCCTGTGGCTAATACCACATGGGTATATTCTTTTGAGATGTCTTCATGAGTCGCATGGTTGCCGTAATGGATTTTGCTATGCACAAGCTGTTGGGCTAATTGCTTCTCATAGGACTCCTCATATTCGCCCCGCATATTGATAAAACCGATATTTCCTTCTACATAGGCAGATTCGTTTTCGGAATGGACATATATTTTCTGTACATTGCTCGTTGGCTTTAAGTGGATATCATATGTTTCAGAAAAGAATTTCACCGAGTCATTGACGGGTGCGTGAAGAATAGGCGTTATTAATTGCGCAATTTCATAGCGAAAACCTATTTCGTTTTGGTGTTCAAAAATATCAGCCGTATGTCCATGTTTTTCCAATGTCACGGCACATGAAAGACCGGCAAGTCCTGCCCCGATAATCGCTGTTTTCACAAGGTCCTCCCCCTTTTCTTTATAGTGTTCGTAAGGAGGCCCATTTTATTCCTTCCTTCGTGAGGGAAATTAGTAATACAGATCTCGAAGTTCCCGTACTCCTTCCTGAATTAGATCCCTCCGCTGTTCAATTATAATTATCTCCAAGAACTAAACTTGAACATACGCGCTAATTAATTGATTAAGTTAACTCGAAATCCATTACAAAATTACACTTGGACACAGAATAAGGAATGTTATTTCTTAAACGATAATCCCTCCTCTTTCAAAGCTGATTTCAGCTTCGGCAATGACGATGGACCCATGCCATGAAATTTCAAAACGTCTTCTTCACTGTATGTTGATAAAATCCTCAAAGAAGTTATCCCTTTGTTTTCCAAGGCTCTTCTGGCTGGTGCTGAAAGTAATGAGAGAAATCCACTTTCAGGTTTTCGTGCGTTTTCACAGATTGGACAAGTTGGACAATCGCTACTTTTAAAATATCTGTGCCCTTTATTGCATATCCTGATATTTTTATTTGGAGTCATATAGACATCTCCTTAATTATTGAACTACCCCCCACTTACTCGCTGACACTCCTTGAAGTTGGGGGATTCCTAAGAGCACGAACCTAACGGTTCATTCAAATGATTAGGCTAGCCCCGTCGCACCGACGGTTGTAAGGATTCTTTGAATCTCCTTCAATATATTGAAGCTCGCATTTAGGTCGCGGTCGTGGTGGCAGCCGCAATCTGGGCAATCCCACGTTCGAACAGCGAGATTCTTTACCTCACGGTTTTGGTATCCGCACTTGGAACACAGCTGTGAACTCGCAAAAACTTTCGATACGGTTACCAACTGCTTCCCGTACCACTTTGCTTTGTATTCGAGCATAGACGTGAACATCGACCAGCTCACATCACTAATCGATTTGGATAGTTTTCGGTTTTTGAGCATATTGGAAATTTGGAGATTTTCTACACCGATCACATCGTGGTTTTTGATGATTTCGGTAGAAATCTTATGCAGATAATCTTTGCGGGAGTTCGCTATCTTCTCGTGAAGTCTAGCTACTTTAATACGTTGCTTATGCCAATTCGAAGATCCCTTTTCCCTTCGGGAAAGGATACGTTGAGCTTTTGCTAGTTTCTTTTCGGTCTTACGTAGGTATCGTGGGTTTTGATAGGTAGTGCCATTCGAGAGAGCAGCGAAGTCTTTCAATCCGAGATCAATGCCAATATAAGCGTTGGATTTAGGAAGTTCCTGAATATCTGTTTTAACAAGAATTGATACAGAATATTTTCCGGTCTGATTGCGGCGAACCGTCGCACTCAAGATGCGACCTTTCACTTCACGGCTCTTGGCAAATCTCACAAGCCCCAGCTTAGGCAGCTTGATTTTGCGATCCTGGATGGCAATATTTCCGTTTGTGCATTTTGTGGTGTAGGACTGGACTCTGTTCTTCTTTGATTTGAACCGTGGAGCTTGGTTTTGCTTTTTGAAAAACCGTTTATAAGCGTCAGAAAGATGTTTGACCGACGTTTGGATGGCCGTGCTATCCACTTCCTTTAACCAAAGGAATTCTCTTTTAAGCTTGGGTAGTTGTTTGGAACAAGTAGAGTAACTCAAACCTTTTCCGGTTTCCTTGTAGGCACTGCTCCATTCGGAGAGGAAATGATTGAAGACAAAACGAGCGCAACCGATTGTCTTAGCGATGAGCGATTCTTGGGTTTTATTTGGATAGATACGAAAGTTATACGCTTTATGCTTCAACCTTTCCACCTCCTAATCAGGAACATATGTTCTTACTTTAGGATATCACGGAAGGGAGAATATTCAAAGGCATTCGCCTTACGGCGACGGCATTCATCTCCCCCTTGCCACCAGTCTTCGACACGGCGCTTGAAGAGGGAGTCTTCTGCCGATGAATGTTAAAAATTAGGAGACGAATCTCTTTATTGATTCGCCCCCCGTTTATGTAACACTCGAATTCGAGCTATCTCATACTGCTCTTTTACTTTAGCACCCTTTACTTAAAGAGGAATCTTTTTATTTCTTTCCTTTCTTCCTTAAAGGCTCTTAGCTAAAGAAAAGAAAATAAATTATAAATCCTACTATTATTAGGATAATGAGCATTCCTGTTCCTTTCCATCCCATCCCACCTACAAAATCAACTAGGCTTCCATAGGAGGATCTATGAGTGGAATCCTTCAAATTTCCAGTAGGATTTCCCTTCCATTCTTCTTGTCTTAATCTTTCTCTTCTTTCTTCAGGAGTTTCTTTTTCATTCTCCACCTAACCCCTCCATAAATCATTTCTCTTATTACACATACGATACGAATCCAATTTAGTTTCAAAGCTGCCTATTATCTCGAACCTGAATCTTCAACTGTCCTGCCCGTTTCTAGAAGACTCAGTTTCGAGATCAGCACAAAAAGAAAAGGCCCTGCATACGCTGCAAGACCTCTCCCCTTGCTATTAATACATTTTCGTCAGCCACATCGACAAAGCAGGCACATACGTAATGATCAGCAACGCCAGGATCATGGCCGCTAAAAACGGAAGAACACCGACGACAATTTTCTCGAATTTTACTTTTCCGACCGTAGAGGCCACAAATAGGTTGACCCCGACTGGCGGCGTGACAAAGCCAATCGCCAGGTTCGCAACTAAAATGACACCAAAATGAACAGGATCGACACCGAACTCCGTCACAATCGGCAGCAGTACTGGCGTCAGGATGACCACGGCTGAGATCGTATCAATAAACATCCCGACAAAAAGGAGCAGCAGGTTAATGACAATCAGGATGAAAATCGGATTCGTCGTCAGTCCCGTCAGATAAGCGGATATCTGATCCGGGATCTGGACAAGCGTCATAAAATGCGCGAAGGAGACGGACAGGGCGATAATAATCATCGTCGTTGAATTGATGACGATCGTCTGCATGAACGAGTCATAGATCGTCTTCCACGAAAGCTCTTTGTAGATAAAGCCTCCAATAATCAGCGCATACACCACGGATACAACGGCCGCTTCTGTCGGCGAGAACACCCCGCCATAAATTCCACCTAAGATGATGACCGGTATAAACAGCGCCCACTTCGCATCGTTGAACGCACGAAGCACTTCTTTTCCGGACGCCTTGGACGTATCGTCCGGGCGGTAGTTATTTTTAGCGGAAATGATAAACGCCGTGACCATTAATAAGGCACCAATCAGCATGCCGGGAAGAATCCCGGCGATAAACATATCTCCGACTGAGACGTTCGCGGTTACACCGTATATAACAAACGGGATACTCGGCGGGATGATCACCCCGATGGAACCCGCTGTCGCCGGTACACTGGCGGCAAATCCCGGCTTATAGTTTTTCGCGATCATAGCTGGAATCATAAACCCGCCGATCGCGGCAACGGTGGCCGGGCCGGATCCGGAGATCGCCGCGAAAAACATACAAGCGACAATCGTTACCATCGATAATCCGCCGGTCATCCAGCCGACCATCGAGGTCGCTAGAGTCAGAAGGCGTTTAGAGACGCCGCCTTTCCCCATCAAGATGCCGGCAAGCATGAAGAAGGGGATCGCGAGTAGCGGGAAAGAATCCAGGGAAGTAAACGCTTTTTGCACGATGATATCAAGAGGGAGCGTCGTTCCGAAGTAAATCGCGGTTAAGGCCGATACTCCTAGAGAGATCGCGATCGGTACCCCAATCAGTAGACAGACGAACAGCGTTCCAAATAAGAGGAGAATACTCATGTGGCAATCCCCTCGCTTTTCGGCTTATCATAATTCCCTTTCCAGATTTGGATGAGCTGAATCGCTAAACGGATCGTCATCCCAATTGACCCAATCGGTACGGCGGCCATCGGAATCCACATCGGAATCTGCATCGCCGGCGATTGCTGGCCGTAGCTTAATGTATCGAGGACCAGATTGGTTCCATATACCGCTAAAAACAGGACCAGCAGAAACCACAGGATCACGCTCGCTGATTCCAGTATTTTTCTTACGACTCCGTGAAACAGGGTCACAAACGCATCGACCCGGATGTGCTCTCTCATTTTCACAGCGTAGCTTGCGCCGACCCACACTTGGAAGATATGCAGGTAACGGGCGATTTCCTCTGTCCAGCTGGGAGCGGACTGGAAAATATACCTTCCTACGACCTGACCGAAAATAAGGACGACCATCAGGGCAAGCGTAGCCACGAGTATTCCTTTTTCTATATTTGCAAAAATCTTCGACATGTCTGTCCCACCCTGTTATGTAGTAAAGGAAGGCCGCGGCCTTCCTTTAAGTTATCGTTATTCAACAGCTTGCTGCACTTTTTCCAAGAGTTCTTTCCCAATATCATCTTCGAATTCGTCATAAACCGACTGAACTTCTTCCTTGAAGGATTGGATGAGTTCCTCAGAAGGTTCATTCACTTCCATACCTTCTGCTTTCAACTCTTCCAAGAACTCACTGTCCTGCTTTTGTGCCAGTTCCCGCTGCTCTGTTCGGTATTCTTCGGAAGCTTCCACGACTAACTCCTGCAGGTCTTTCGGAAGCCCCTCGTAAAAGTCATTGTTCATAAGTAAAGCCGTCGGCGCATACACATGGCCCGTCATGGTCAGGTAGTCCTGCACTTCATAGAACTTATTCGTATAGAACAAGGAAACCGGTGCTTCCATTGCGTCATACGTTCCCTGCTGGAGCGCTGTGTAAAGCTCACCGAATGCGAAAGGAGAAGCATTCATGCCGAGTGCGTTAAAGGTTGCCGTATGAACCGCGCTTTCCAACGTACGCATTTTCAGACCTTGAATATCCTCGAGAGACTCGACTGGACCCTGGTTATTCGATAGGTGACGGAAACCATTTTCCGCAAAAACAAGTCCCTTGATATTTTGTTCGGATAAATCATCCAGCAGTCCCTGACCGATTTCACCGTCCAATACTTTGTATGCCTGCTCGTAGTTTTCAAACAAGAATGGCAGATCAAACACCATGAAATCTTCATTAAAGGAAGAAATTGACGCAACGGCCGGAATTGTCATTTGAATATTGCCCTGCTGAACCGCTTCAATCGCCTCACGGTCAGAAGGATACAGTTCCCCGTTCGGGTGAAGTTCGACCTTCAGCTGCCCGTCCGACTCTTCCTCAAGCTTCTTCTTAAACGATTCGGCTGCAATGTGAGAGGACTGATCCTCTGACACTAAGTGAGCGAGACTAATGGTGTACGTTTCTCCGCTCCCGTCTTCAGAACCGCCGTCACCTCCTGAGCTCGGACGTCCGCATGCGGCTAATGTGAGTAGAGCTGCAAATAATACTAGAAAAACTTTCTTCATATGTACTCCTCCTAAGATTGATAGTGAGTGATGCGCGTACTGACTTTTTTCATATGTAGGTCGATTGCTGTCGAAGCCCGCTCGACATCTTTTTCCTCCACCGCTTCCAGGATGGCTTCGTGTTCCTCGCAGGCTGCTTCTGCACTTTGAGACAGCGTGTTCGATAAGATGATAAAGGCGCGGTAATCCCCGGAATTCATTTGCAGGATCAGATCCCTTAACTTCTTATTCTCATTGTCTTCTGTCAGCAATAAATGAAAATCCCTGTCGAGTTCGACAAACTCTTCATAATCCTCTTTTGTAATCGCTTTCTTCTGATTCCGTACATTCTCCCGCAGTTGTTCAATGGTAGCTTGAGATCGAATGGGGGTAATCGTTCGGAGGTTGTGCGTTTCAAGCAGCGTGCGGACTTCCATCAGATGCAGGGCTCCCTCCATCGTAAAGGTCGCCACCCTGGCCGGTTTCCCCTTCTGCAGGACGACCAGTCCATCTGCAGCGAGGCGGCGCAGTGCTTCACGCAGCGGTGTTCGACTCACACCGATCTGCTTCGAAATTTTCTCCTCGGGCAATTCTTCATTGGCACTGAATTCTCCAGAAACAATCGACTGACGCAGCAAGTCATACGTCTGGTCGGATATGGACATCATCTTATTGACCCTTCTCATGAATCACTCCACCTATGTTTTTCCTGTATACAGTATACTGAAAATTGTATAAGAGTTTCATAACTTTGTAAACTGAATTTTAGAAAAATTACAAAAAGGAGCATAAAAAAAAGAAGCCTGCCCCACGAAATTCCTGCCACTTTAAGAAAGTGGTGGAATGTTCGTATAGAACCTGCAATTTGTCCAAATTTGATGTTATAATTTTCAGACTATTTGGATAGGATAATTATACAAGAATCTATTAATAAAAAGGAGCTGCTTCCTATGCAGATTGAAGCGAAATGTAAACGGAGTATCTTCAGCCAAAAGCCTATACGCCTGAACGAAGCGAAAAATGAAGAAGCCTTACAGAAACTATTGGACGCGCCTCACCACTGTTACTTTACAGAAGGAAAATATTACACGTTCACCGTCCACCCTCAGGTGTGGGAAAGCACGAATAATTTCTCAGAGAATCAAATGTTTAATGTCGTCCGTGACTTCGACCGGGTTGCCGACCACTTTGAATTACAAACGCTGTCTAAACTATAATCGAGCGATGCATCATCGCTCGTTTTTTTGTTTGCTAGATTGAGAGATTCTATAAAAAAGCCTGAGTCTACCATAAAAAAAGACCCTGCTTTCACGCACAGGGCCACCTATTACAAACTAAATTATTTCCTTATTTAATAGCCGATCATCCTCAGGCGTCCGGCAAAGCCGCCGCTTCCCCGGGTTCCGCGTCCGTTACATACGTACCGGCAAAGAGATCGTGAATCGCCCGGTGATCCTTGCGAAAAGCAACAAAAAAAGCACTGACAATATAGAGAACACCAAACGACAGTCCATAAACCAAGCCTGACAGGACCACGCGCAGCAGCATCGTCCCCATGCCTACATCTTTTCCATTTGTTTTCACAATGCGGATCCCCATGATCTTCTTTCCCACGACGTAGCCATACCAGAATACAGGAACGATCAGCAGATACAGCCCTTCGATCACATTCGTTATCAAGCTGTTCAGATCCGTCTGAAACAGTCCGGATACGATCAGCCCAATAGGCAGAAATACAATCAGACCATCCAGCAGGACAGCACCCAATCTTCTTAAAAACCCGACCGATTGATCCATAACCTTCCCCTTTCTATCATTCTGCTTATTATACATCCATGACTCTATCATCCGAGAGTGCTTCTCACGAAAAAGAAAGCCGCCCACTTGAGCGGCAGCTTTGCATCAGGTTAACCCGGCGATTTTGATTAAGGTTAACCGCTCTTCAGATCATCCTTGTACTGTAATCCAACCGCTTCTCCCGGGTCGGCTTCCGTCACATACGTACCAGCTATAAAATCGTGAATCGCGCGGTTGTCCCTGCGCAACCCGACCATAAAGGCACTCACAATATAACCAATACCAAGCGTCAGGGCATAAACGATGCCTGAAACAAACACACGCATAATCATCGTGCCAATCCCTACGTTTCTTCCATCCTTTTTCACGACGCGAATGCCCATCAATTTCTTTCCTACCACATAGCCATACCAGAAGACAGGCACAATCATCATGTAAAGGGACTGTATAAGGTTAGGTACAAAACTGTCCATGTCCACCTGAAATAAGAAAACCGAAATAAGTCCGATCGGTAAGAATACGATTAATCCGTCTAATAAGGAAGCTCCAAATCTTTTCGAAAATCCGACTGTCTGGTCCATAATTTTCCCCTCTCTAAGATACTGTCTCTCATTCTACTTGGGATAATATTCCTATGCAAGAAAAATAAGATGCTGAGATTCGTTCCTTCTCTATCTTCCATACCTCAGAATGTCCAGTTCTACCCCCTGATTTCTACCATTTATTTAAGAAATTATCCCTATCTATCCCATTTTTAAAAAATAAATAGAAAAAACACCCCTAATTTTACTTTATATGTAAAAATATCACACTCAGTTTGTGGTAAGTTCATCCATTGCATACGAAAATTTTAGTATGAGAAAAGAACCTATTGAAGATGCCATTGCCATTTTCGGCACCCAAGTACGTAACACACGAATGGAGCTGGGCATGACCCAGGAAGAGCTCGCCTACGAAGTCGAGCTGTCCCCAAACTATATCGGTTATATTGAACGAGCAGAGAGGCAGCCAGGCATCTACCAGATCATTGCGATCTCTTTTGCCCTGGGCGTCAGTCCATCTGTCTTATTCAATGACGTAAGCGTACCGGATGATCTAAAAAGGTCTCCGGAATAAGTTTATTGAAAGGAGTATAGAAGACATTCTGCACAATAAGGATCAATGAATAACAAGGCAGCGCTGCATTATCCACGATTTGCTGCGCTGCCTTACTACTACTTGGAAGGAAGAAATTATACAATGGATTATATTTTAACGCGTACCGAACTTGAGGATGATGGGCACAGGAGTGTACATATCCTCGACATCAGGAAGGCTCAGTACCTCATTTACTACCCCGATGAAATATCGCATTTGGATCAGGAACTAAAAGCGTTTCTATTTACCAGATTGAAAGGGATAAATGAAGGTCAGTATGATCATTGATTGATCATTTCTGTTTATCCAATCCATACAAACTCAGTGGTTTCATTTGTATGACTCCAGCTATCCTTCTATCATTTCTTCCACCTTTATCTTCACTAGCCACTCCTCACCATCGTCATAAATATAAAGGATCGTATGGAATTTGACTGCTTTTGGAATGTAGGGTAAATGTTCTGATGGTTATTCGCAAAAGAGGCTTGCAGATAATTCTGCAAGCCTCTTTCTAATTCCTGTTCTATTTTTTTAATATTTGACTGAACTTTAAATAAACGAACCCACAATTGGTATCCCATCGCTTTAACCTCACAGATTTGCAGAAGGACTCAAACCAAGATTCCTTATCTTTTCCTTCAAAGACCCAATTACTCTTACAGTTGAATCCACATCAATTATATCAGCAGAGTCTGTAATTATATAATCTGCTACAGCTACTGTCATGGATTTTCCTACTTGGAGACGTGAAGGACGTTTCAGTTCATCAATGTTTTCTATTAAATACGATGAACAACTTCTTAATTGTTTAATTCCAAATTCAGAGTCATTAGTTTTTATTTTTACGCAAAGCTTCTGCTCTTCTAATAGTATGTAAGGAGACAACGAATGATCTATGTCTAGGCTGCTCCAAAAGCCATTAAAGCCCCCTCTTGGATTGGCAACATAACCGTAATTTCCTTCGATACCTGCAGTTCTTATGGACTCATAAACACCAAACCAGACTCGGCTTCCATCTTTCCATTTATTGAATGGTTCATCTTTATATCGAAAAAATGAGTTATCAATTTTTTTTAAATATGTGAAGTAATCTTGGTAAATATCGCTAGTGATATGCTTGTGTCGGTTTAATAACTGAAGGAACTGCGAACGTGGGTAGACTTGATAACCAGCATCAAGTACAGGCTGAAGATTGCTTTGCTCATTAATGGTTAAATAGATAGGAACTTGATGAAGATGTGGTCTTTCTTGATGCATGTGAGTTCTGTACCGTTTTAATTGATTGGAGTGCTGTTTGGTGAACGTTTTATCTTCAATCATTATTGCCCATTGATTATTGATTTCTATTAGAATATCTATACTGCCAAACTGTTTCTTAATATCAATGGATTCTATAGGGGGTAACATAAGGTCATGTAGTTCAAACAACTCTGCTAGAAATTCTATAGACGCTCGGTGTAACAAAGGGTATGAATTCTTAAACTCAGAAGAAGCAAATGATACGAACCAGCTAAGAAAGGCATCTTGAGAAAGTTCTGAAGTCGCGTAATCGAATAAATTGGGTTTCAATTAAATTCACTCCTTTCATTACATTTAAGGCACTAGTTTACAGGATTGGCATAATTAAAATATTACTCTATTTATTTCTTCCTCACTTTTCCCTGTCTGAATTATTATAAAGTCTATTAACTCTTGTTGTTTTTCATTATGAATTTAGTTCCTTATACTTCTTAATATGACCTTCATAACCGACGAAATATTCACTATGATAATTTGAATTATTATATATCTTTACATTAGTGTTTCATAAATAATATCTGAATATTCTGAGCATATACACTTCCATGAAAATCCTTTGTAATGGATGTCGTAGGGTGTTCCAGTCCATTCCTATATAAAGGATTCACACATGGACAAAAAATACCGCAAAAAAGACATCTGGTAAATACTTAGAACCGATAAATCTACAAGTGCTTTTGAGTCTTATTAAAATTAAACTTGATTAACTAGTTTTCTTTTGATTAAAATAAAATTTTAGTGTTTCATAATCTGACTTCACTTGTTTAAATATTTCTGCATTCCCATCAGGCATATCAGGATGAAACTTCTTCACTAACGTTCTATACCTCTTTTTAATAAGATTAACATCATTAGTATATAAAGGTAATTCAAATTTGTTCAGTATGGTGTTAATGACCTCTTCCTCACTATTTCCACTATTCAACTTCTCTTCAAAGTATTCTTTATATTGTTTTTTAAACCTTTCGTTTCTATGGTTTTCTTGATTTTCACCATCATTATGAAACTCTTCATTACTATGGTTTCCTTTATTTTCCTCTTCATTATGGAACTCTTGATCACTCTCATTATTGGAGACCCAGAAAAATTCTTTAATCCAATCTTCAAATTCATCCATTCTTGCATCCCATCTTGCATTTCTTATTTTTAGATAAATAACTCTACCTGCAAAATATTGAAAAAAATAGTTTCCAAAAGACAACAAAAAACTTATTGCAAAAATTGTATCTAGAGGGTATTCATTTAAGTTATTCCCATTTATTGTATTCCATGTATTGACTAATGTAATACCTATCCCCATTAAAATAACAAGTAGTATACTAGCTGAAATCCCTAATCCTTGGTATGCAAAATATATTTTCAAATCACGCTCGTAGCTCTTTTCCTCTTTTAGATATTTCCAGAAAAATATACATGAGGTATATTCTAAGTACGTTCGATTCATATTTTATCTCCTTTAATTATAGTTGTGCTAAATAAAACCTCATTCCTAAAAAACAAACCTCTTTGAGTAACAGCAATTTGATCTAATTTGTCAGATAAAATAGTGCATCCTTGGATTAAGCGTTATAGGAATCTAAGTTTTGAAGTGTTTATTTTACATGTGTATTAAATCTTTCTTTTCATGGTGAGGAGGTTTCTTGGTAAAGGACCTTTCGGAATCATACTCAAAAGAGAAGGTCCGTATTGCTTTAATAGATTTGGGCCATTTTTTCTTCGCTATTCTACTATTGATTTTACAGGAATTTCTACTATTATATCTCCACCTATTTTCTTTTAATCATAATGGTGAAATTAGTAAAATAAAACAAAATATATAAGATAATGTTAAATGACGCTTTATCACCAATATGTTTTATTCAGTTCAAATTTCATAAACGTTCACAGAGACGTGCACAAAAAAGCACCTCTCAAAAAAGAGGTGCTCTTCCCATAGCCATATAACCCGGCTACTCATCATAAAAATGGTCCAACGCTTTCGTTACTTTCTCACCCACATAAGGCGCCAGCGTTTTCGCGTACGTTCTCGTTAAATGGTGACCGTCCTGATAAACGAGTACATTTCCTATAATCGGCTTACATTCATCCTCATTACAGAATTTATCCGTCAAATCAGCATAATACACATTGTCGAGATTTAGCTGATCGACTTCATCTGATAAATCTTCAAGGTTATTCTTCGTTATACATTTTTCAGCATTTGGACCATTTTTATCAATACAAGTCGGGATATCAAACTCAGCTCGCGGGTTGTCTTTCAGGGCAAACACGTTGATATTATGTTCATTCAGTTCTCTCCACTGATCGACATAGCCGTCTGGTATGCCTTCCCATTCCGTAGCATCGGCAGGTGTATAAACTAAGTCCGGTTGTTTCTCGATTAATTTATCCATCACCGTTTCATTCCACTCAGCACACGTTTCTTGATCGAGTTTCGTGGTCAATCGGTAAGATTCGCTAGAGAACCTGCATGCACTCCGGGTATAGTTCAATATTTTTATATCGTTATCGTTCGCATATATTTTCAATGGGGCTAACCAATGCGCACTATGAGAACCGCCCACTAAAGCAATTGTGTATTCCGGATCCTCTACGTCTCCATATTCGCACATGATCACTTCTGACTCTTCCATCCCCTGGTGGCATCCATCACCATAGCTTTCTGGCACTTTGTCCTTCGCTTGTAAAACGGTGGGCATAAAAGGTTCATCAGTACTAAATTCTTTACCTGGTTCCATCGCCTCGGCTCCGGGGTAGTCTGTATTCGTTATTTCAACACTAGCAAAGGCCGCTTGTGTATCTTTCACATAATACGTCCAGGATCCATTTAACACTACCACTGGAATAGCGATTCCAAGTAAGATGAGTGCTAACTTTGGTTTGGATTGTATTTTTCTGTTTCTGATTGGTTTCTCTACTAGATTCGTAGTTGCATAGGATACCACTATGGCCAATCCAATGATTAATAAACCATGAAGCACGGAAACGGTCTGATTACCCGTAATGTTGTAATATAATACCAACAGTGGCCAATGCCATAGATAAAAACCGTAAGAAATCCCGCCGAACTTTACTAAAGGTTTCGCGCTTAGAAGATGATGGACTCCAAACTTTCCACCACTGTTACCCGCAATTAATATCAATACGGCGCACATAACCGGCCAAAGAGCCGCATAGCCAGGGAAAACAGTCCCCACCTGTAAAAGCAGTCCACAGGTAACCAAACCAACTAACCCTAACCAGCCAGCCACCACACTTGTCCATTTATTAAATGAAATATGGGCGATGACCAGGGAAAGGATCCCGCCAGCGGCAAATTCCCATACTCTCGCAAACGTATCAAAATAAGCCCACGGTTGATTAACGGCCGTCATATACACCGAATAGCCAATGGATACGACAAACATCCCGATTAATGTATAGAAAAATAGATTTCTAATATTCTTATTTAATTTCCTTGCAATCCCTATTACAGTTAGCAGTACTAAGGTCCAAATGATATAAAACTGAAACTGGGTACTCATGGCCCAGAAATGCTGCACAGGACTAGCCGCGTTATTCTGCGCCAAATAATTGACTGAATTACTGGCCAGCTGCCAATTCTCTACATAGATCAAGGAAGCTGCGACTTCTTTAATAATGGTTACCCATTGGGTTTGAGGTAAGAAATAAAAACTAGTAACGATTACAAATGCTAGTACCGCAAAGGCGATTGGAAATAGTCTCTTCCCTAGTTTAAGGAGAAATCCAATACCATCAACTTTACCCGTTCTCTCATACATATTTAAAAGCGATGTTGTTATTAAAAATCCGGATACAACGAAGAACACATCCACTCCACCTGAAACATTCCCCAACCAGATGTGGTACACGGCAACTAATAGGGCAGCTATCGCGCGTAACCCTTCAATCTCCGGTCTGAACTTCCTATTCGACTCTTTGGATAGATTCATCTAAAGCCTCCGTTTTAAGTGAAATACCGACATATATTTTACCATGAAACGGAGGGGAGATGTTATATTATTCATTATTTTATGGCTTCCTGACTGCTTCTTATCTATCTACGATCTCTACTACCTTTATCTTCAATTGCCACTCCATACCATAGTAATAAATACAGAGGATCGTATCACCTTGTTTTTTAAACCAGTTAGAATTTAATTTGCTGATTGTTCCGACGACCAGTCTTCTGTTAATTGAAGATTCTGTCCAGGCTTCGCCACTCGTCAAGAAGTTGTACAATTTCACATCACAAAACCCATACGCTTGTAGAATGGCATCATGAAAATCTTCCATAGTGTGTCCCACTAAGCGTTGAATGTTAGCCGATGCATCCCCAAGCGTTTTCCAACACGTGTATGTACCTTAAAACGGCTTTCCGATGTCTCATGGACACGTTTGATGTGGAACATCAGTTTCGAAAAATTTTTTTAAAAATATTATTGAAACACTCATATTCATAATTTTCGTAGATCTTTCTCATTTTAGTTAACTTCTGAAAGTGTGTAATTAATGTTTTTATGTTCTTAGCCAATAATGCACCTATAAGAAACATAAAACTATAGTGAAGTGTATCCAAATAACTCGTGTGAAAACCTAAAGATTCATTAATTCCGTAGACTGAACTATAACCACTTACTATTGATAAAAAAGCAGCTAGCAGCAGTACTTTAATTGGTTTGAATTTAAAAGTAATCCATAATATAACAGGAAAAATAATTGATATCCTCATTTCATGTATCAATGTCCATACCACCGGGTTAACATTTGTGGTTTCATAATTGCCAATGAGAAAAATGTGACTGATAAAATTACTTAGCTCAAAACTTCCTGTCCACTTTTCACTAAACCATCCTCCCAGTTCATTAATTCCTCCCTTACCAAATAAAGCAAATAGAAGAAATGCCAATAGTATGGAAATTAAATAAGGTATATAAATCCGAAGAAATCTTTTTAAAATAAAAGGAATGTACTGTTGTTTTTTCCCGTAATAAAAAGGTAGAGCTAAAACAAATCCACTCAATAAAAAAACATCAACACGGCTTCGTGTGCAGAAAATACTATTCTAAGAGGTGAATAATTAAGAAAAGCAGGTAGATCGGCAACCATTGTTATCGCATGGGCATTCACTACTGATAACGCAGCTAACCCTCTTAGAGAATCAAGTTGGTAATATCTATTCATTAATACTCTCCATATAGTCATTACTTTTATCTATCATTTTATAGCTGCCTATCATGAATGTTAATCCTAAAAATGCGAAGAAAATCCGATTGTCGTTAAAATCACCAGTAGTATTCACATTAAATAATTGGAAAACTAAAAGTAAAATTACAGAAATTTGTTCTGGTGCAATGACTTGTGTCCTTATGGTTGATATTACGCACCAAACTGCGGCAATTAAAAGGGTAAGAAATGTCGCAATCCCAAATATGCCTAACTCGCTCATAAATTCTAAAAACATATTGTGTGGGTAATGCCTCTCATCCAACCCTGAATACTTTATAGCAAAGCTCCCAATGCCTCCGCCTTTAAAGATATCATTTTCAAACATATGTATTGATGTATTATATCGGTTTATTCTTTCTGAAATTGAATTTGCTGCCCCTTGTTCGTTAAAAAGGAATTGCATTCTCATCAGTAAAGTATCAATAGTACCATTTCTATACAGAGGAATTAATCCTACTAATGCAAGAGGTATTAAAGGAATAAACTTGAAAACACTTTTTTTTATTTTTATATCATTTATGGAAAACTTAATTGAGAGTATAGCAATGAAAAACAGTGTTAAAACGAATGCTATTAATGCCATTCTTGATCCAGTTAGAAGTAATGCAATCAAAA
This sequence comes from Halobacillus halophilus DSM 2266, assembly GCF_000284515.1. GTDB lineage: Bacteria > Bacillota > Bacilli > Bacillales > Halobacillaceae > Halobacillus > Halobacillus halophilus. The sequence continues at coordinate 3,340,872 of NC_017668.1, forward strand.
GCAAACCTAAAACTCCAGTTAAAAAAAACCTAACCCTCTTTTTAGCTGCGCCATAAAAATACAGAATGAGTACAATAATCGAGCCCATAGCTGTCATCTTTGCTAACCCTAAGACACTTCCTCCATCTACGCCTAAACGATTGAGTTCTTCCTGGACCGGAGAGTTATAATAATTCCAAATTACTATCCCCGAAACCAATATTGTTATACCCGCAAAACTTTTTAAGAATTTTCTTAAGGATTGTCTGTTTCTAATCACCAAAAAACCGCCAAAAAAAGACCACCCAGTCAAAAACATAAACTTGAGTGTTTTTGTAATTGCATAAGACGAGCTTGGGGTATAGAAGAGACTAATTAACATTATCAAACAAAGGAAGGAATATAATATTGCCGGTAAAACAATCTTTTTAGGTACGCCTTTATTTTTAAATGTGACTTTAATAGCAGCTACTATAGATAAAACCATAAAAATAAGTGTCAGGTCCACTGGCACCCACTCATCAACGGCAAGCTTAGCCGTACTAGACAACAAAAAAAATGCGAACAAAAATTCTGAACTAAACAATGATTTCATTAGCTTCATAAAAATATCTCCCATATAAAATGTTCTTTATCAATATCATTATAACAATCTTATTCCCCAAACAGTAGATTATTTATAAAATAGCCTAATTAGTTTAAAGACTTTGCTTTAAGGATATAACTAATTCCATCTGCTCTAACACATAAAAACATTATATACAACCATTATAATCCATACTTGCTATTCTACTGTTAAAATAAATTAAGTATTATTGGTAAACTCATTGTATATCATAAGTGCGAAGAAGTGGATCTAACTTATGTCTTTCTTCAGCTTTATGAGGGGCAAATATAAAATTATAGATGAAATAAACAATTATATAATAAAGTTTTGAATAATTAATTTTTATTTACCTTGATTCATTGGGAACAATATTTCTAACAGTAGTAAATGTAAACCATCACCACCGTATTCTTTGAATAAAGTGGGAATTACTTTATGCTTTCAGAAAAGGTGTTCGGAAAAAAATGCTCTCTGAGACTCCCCCTTCACACAAAAAGCCCCACCAGAAGGTGAGGCTAACTTATCCTTGAGTAGACAAAATTCACAAATATTGGTGAAACTCGAGGACAGATACAATTATACCACTTTAGTTAATTTTTTCAATAAATATTTACATTTGCAAAAGTTGCAAGTCTATGTTTGATAAAAGCTAATAAACTAAGCTTGTTTCATTCCTTTAATTAACACATCTGCTACTTCGGGACGAGAGAACTCTTTAGGAGGACGCTCTCCATTACGTAGAAGTTCACGTACTTTTGTACCACTTAAATGAATATGGTGTTCTTTACCATGTGGGCATGTTTTCGCTGAAGCCATATTTTCACATACATCGCAATAGAAAGCATGTTCAAATTTAAAGATACCAATGCCAAGTTCGTCTTCAACACTAGCCACTAAATCCTGAGCATCGTATGTTCCGTAATAGTCGCCTACTCCTGCGTGATCACGTCCAACAATAAAGTGAGTGCAACCGTAATTTTTACGAACGGTCGCATGCAGAATAGCTTCACGTGGGCCAGCATAGCGCATAGCTGCTGGATAAATGACCAGGCGAACACGATCCTCAACATAGTAGTGTTTTAGAATCGTTTGATAGCTTTCCATACGCACATCAGCAGGGATGTCGTCAGACTTAGTTTCTCCCACTAATGGGTTTAACAATAAACCATCTACAGCTTCTAGAGCCGTTTTCTGGATATGTTCGTGAGCACGGTGGACAGGGTTACGAGTTTGGAAACCTACAATTGTTTTCCAGCCAAGGTCAGAGAAAAGCTGACGAGTTTCCGCAGGATCTAGATAGAAGTCTTCAAACTCTCCATGGTCTGGACGGTTGAGAAGCATAATCGGACCGCCTAAATAGACATTGCCCTTCTCATAAACTTTAGCTACACCAGGGTGAGCTATATCCGTTGTGCCATAGACATTCTCAGCTTCACGGGCCTCATCGTAAGTATATTTCTCTTCAATTAATAGAGTACCGTAAGTAATTCCATCTTCCCCTTGAAGAGCGATTTCTTCCCCTACCTGATATTGGTCGGCTTGTTCTTCTGTTACGGGGAGAGTGATAGGAATACTCCAGATCGTTCCGTCTTTCAAACGCATTTCTTCTACTACTCTTTCATAATCAGCTTTGATCATGAATCCTTGAAGAGGACTGAAACCGCCAATTCCGATTAGTTCCAGATCAGATATGGTCCACTTTGAAATCTCTAATTTTTGTAGAGACTTCGCATGATCAAGAGCTTCCTCTCTATCGTTTCCTTTTAATTCACGATTTACCAGGCTTCCGCCATGTACTTCAACTGCCATAAATTAAATCCTCCAATTTCATTCACTTTATTTAAGTATGCCACTACTTAGCTTACACTTTTTTTAAGAATCTTGTAACCGTTAAAACAGGAATTTACTAACTCTAAACAATTTGCTTTATGCTCAATTCTCTTATGATCTATGAGCTAAAAACCATGGGTTTCTTAGAATTTCTTTATTATAAGTCAATGAGGTCTTTCCATTAGCAATTTCCACTCTGCCGCCGGATAATTCTACAACGGCTTGTCCTGCCCCTGTATCCCATTCCATGGTTGGTGCATATCGTGGGTAATAATCCGCTTTACCTTCAGCGACCAAGCATAATTTCAAAGAACTTCCCGCAGAGATTGTCTCCACTTCTTCATAGCTCTCTTTTAATTGATTAATAAATTCTTCTGTTTCTTTAGACATATGAGAACGGCTAGCTACTACTTTTGCAATCTTACTATTTGAGTCTTCTAAAGGGAGTTTAGTGGTGTTAGCTGGGACATTACCGCCCGATAATACTCCAGTCACTTTATAAGCGCCTTTCTCTTCATCAGCTACATAAAGATCATCTAATGCAGGAGCATACACCACACCAAGTACCGGTTTTCCATCTCTGATAAGTGCGATATTAACGGTGAATTCACCATTCTTCTTGATAAATTCTTTTGTTCCATCAATGGGATCGACCAGCCAGAATTGTTTCCATTCTTTACGTTCGTCATAAGAAAGTTGTGAACCCTCTTCACTTAAGATAGGAATCTCAGGGTAGTGCTCTTGTAGAGCTGCCTTAATAATCTCATGAGAACGTTGGTCCGCAATTGTTAGTGGAGACTCATCTTCCTTATATTCCACATCAAAGTCGGTTTCATAGATTTTCATTATTTCATTACCTGCTTCTATTGCCGCTTGAACAACTACTTTTTGCATAGAATGCCTCCCTATATTCGTAATAAAATCGTCAGTATACTACTGACGATTTTATTTTTTTAGATATATTTATTCTCCTGCAAATACTGAATTACTTGTCTTACGGAGTCTTCTAACGTATTCTTATCAGTTTCAACAATCAATTCTGGCGCGTTTGGTTCTTCATAAGGGGCATCGATGCCTGTAAAACCTTTGATTTCACCAGAGCGAGCTTTCTTATATAAACCTTTAGGATCACGACTCTCTGCTTCTTCTAAAGAACATTTCGTGTACACCTCGATAAACTCTTCATCTTCAAATAATTCACGTGCTTGATCACGGTCTTCCCGGTAAGGAGAGATAAAAGCCGTAAGCGTCACTAAACCTGCATCGTTCATTAGCTTTGCAACTTCCCCTATACGACGAATGTTTTCAGCCCGATCTTCGGGGCTAAAGCCAAGATTTTTATTTAAACCATGACGTACGTTATCACCATCAAGACGATAAGAATGGACACCTAGTTCATATAATGCTTTCTCCACTTCTACGGATAATGTGGATTTTCCAGAACCAGACAGGCCAGTAAACCATAGAACTGGGCTTTGATGCTTCTTCAATTGTTGGCGCTCTGTCTTTCCTACCTTCGATTCGTGCCACGTGATATTTGTAGATTTCATAACAATTTCCTCCTAAACATATTGAAAATATATAATAGATACTGTAATAATCATAACTATCAATGTTAACGGTAATCCGGTACGAATATAATCTTTAAAATGATATCCCCCCGGCCCATAGACTATTAAATTGGTTTGATAACCAATAGGTGATAAGAAACTAGCTGAGGCTGCAATTGCTACAAGAATTGCAACTCCCATGGGGTCAATCCCTGAGTCCACCGCTACTTCATATGCAATGGGAAACATAATAACCGCTGCTGCATTATTTGTAATTAGCTCTGTGAAAAGGTTTGTTAAACAATATATTGCTATTAGAATTGTGATAATTCCAAGGGGAGCTAACCCGTCAACTAGTTTCATTGCAATCCATTTAGCAGTACCCGTTTCTATAATCACATTTCCTATTCCTAGTGCACTCGCTATTAAGAGCAATACTTGAAACTGTACTGAATGTTTAGCTTGTTTAGGACTTATCATTTTTGTAATTAACATGATTCCAGTAGTAATAACCATAGCCTTAAAGATTGTAATTACTTGGATTGTAACTAAAACAATCATAGTCATTAATAAGATCAGTGCAAACCAACCTGTTATTTCGTTTTCATAAAACTTCCTATGTTGAATAGGTGATATAACGTAGAAATCTCTATGTTCTTCCGATTTTTCCTCAAAATCTTCTCCTGTTACCACAAGCATTAAATCTCCTGCTTTTGGCACAATGTCCCCTATTTTCCCTTGCACTTTTTCATCATTACGGTGAACAGCCATTACAGCTGCATCATATTTTTTTCGAAATCTACTTTGTTTAATAGTTTTTCCAATCAATGAAGACTGATGAGATATTACAATTTCTCGAAGCTTGTTACCGCCGTTTTTTATATTATCTAGAGACAAATCGGTACCTGTATCTAATTGCAAACCTTTTCGCTTTTGTAAGTCTGCAATTGTTGAAATCATACCAGTAAATATAAGTCGGTCCCCTTCTTGAATCTTCATATTTCTTGTAACAGGAGTAATTTTATGGTTGTTTCTAATAATTTCAATTAGATATAGACCTTTTAAATTACGTAATCCTGCTTCAACAACTGATTTATTAGTAAAAGGAAAGTCCGCAGTAACAACCATCTCACTTAGATAATCCTTAGTACTAGCCCTCACCTTATCGATTAAACTTCTGTGATTAGGTAAAAATTTTGGTCCTATAAATATAAGGTAAAGTAATCCAGCTATTGTAATAGGTACTCCTACAACTGCTAATTGAAAAAATAAAAACCCATTCATTCCAAAATCTAGCATTAGACCATGAATTACTAAGTTAGTAGATGTTCCCATCAATGTAATGGTGCCTCCAAGAATAGAAGCGTAAGATAGGGGCAATAGGTATTTAGATGGAGCGATATCATGCTCAGAAGCCCATTTCCTGATAATGGGAGTTAAAGTGACTACAATAGGTGTATTATTTAAAAATGCTGAGAAGCCTGAAACTGGGATAATCAACCTTGATAAAGAACCTTTATGGGATTTTGAGCCGTTTAAGAATAAGGAAATTAATTTTTCTACTAAACCGCTTTTTTCAAAAACACCAGCTACTACGAAAAGTAATGCGACTGTTAACATGCCTTGGTTGGAAAATCCAGCTAAAGCTTCCTCCGTTTTTATAAAATCTAACATAATAAATAAAAATAAAGTAGAAAATACTAATAAATCGGGCCGGACAATCTCAAAAAATAGTCCTGCCAACATTATTAGTAAAACAACGATTACTATAATCATTTCGTAGGTCATGCTAGATCATCCTTGTTTTTATTACACATACATTAGGTAGCCTATACCACCTTAGGTCCAAAAGAGTTTATAGGACGCTTTCTATAACTAAGAGATGTGTATATTTTAGTCAACGAAAATATACACTCGAGAGAACACCTTCAACCACTATTAGAGGTTCCATAAAATATAGTTTCTTATAAACTTGTAGATGCATTCTTTGGAACTCTGAAACTACTTAAGCAATCACTACTAAATTTGAATTGGACTGTATAATTTGCAAATGGATTAGCCCCTATCCTAATTTGGATAATACATCAGATAATTTATTTGCAATTTCATCTCTCGTAAAGTGTTGTAAAACAAACTCCCTTCCACTTTCCGACATTTCAGTTCTTGATAATTCTTTATTATATAGTTGATTAATAATAGAAACTAATTCTATATGATCTCCTGAATTAACAGCAATCCCTCCGTTTGATTTCTCTAAAATTCTTCTAGCTTCCCCACCAGCGCAAAGTATTACCGGACATCCGATTCCTAGTGATTCAAGCATTTTTGTAGGTACACTATCTTGCAATTTATCGCTTTTTAAAGGTACTATACTTGCATCTGCATTCTTAAGTATTGATATTACACTAGAATGTGGTTGCATACCCACAAAATATATATTGGTAAGTCCCAAATTAATTGCTTTTTCCTCAAGTTCTTTCCTTTTATATCCATCTCCCACAATAAGAAATTGAATATTATTATTATTATTAAAGTGTTTAGCTGCCTCTATTATTATTTCCATTCCCTGAGCGAGCCCAATTATTCCAGCATAGACTAGAGTGAACTTTTCTTTTATGTTATATCTATCTATCAGTTGATAATTATCTTTTTCATTTAATACCTCTTTATCAAATCCGTTACTAATAACAGCTATTTTTTCTTTTGATATACCTTTAAGGGATAATTTTTCTTTTTTTCCATAAGTAACAACAGTTATTAAATCAGATTTTTTATAAAGAAAATTTGAGATTCTATTCATAACTCTATACAACATAGAATTTTTAGATAGTTCCCCCATTTCTATTCCAATATCCGGCCATACATCTCTAACATCCAGTATAAATTTCGACTTCTTAAATCTACTCACAATGAAACCTGATAGAGAAGTAAATAAAGGAGGAGAGGTAGCAACAATATGATCATATTTTTTTAGATTAAAAATAAAAAAAAGTGAGGATAACATTAAACTTAAATAGTTCAGTATCCTTACAAAAGATGTTTTATTTGGAGAAGAATATATATAGTATCTATAGATATCTATTCCATCAATCTGTTCTTTCATAAAAAGCTTTCGAGAATATTCTTTACTTTTTATCCCACTTGGATAGTTAGGAAACCCAGTCACAATAGAAACTTGATGACCTTGTGCTTTTAAGTTTTTGGCAAGACCAGCTATTCTTTTAGTAGCTGGTCCCACTTCTGGCTCATAATAATGTGTGAAAAATAATATTTTCAAAACCTACGCTCCTTTATAAGGGAAGTTTAAAACTTTAATGAAAATAATTTAGCAAGGTTAATAATTGCTTTTTCCTCTCCTATTGAGATTTCCAAATAATCATTTAATATATTGTAACTTACGTCTTTATCACCAAAATTTAGTATATAACCAATAAAAGTATCTCCAATATCTGCAGTTAGTTCATATGTACTTATCGGTTTCTTAATATTAAAGTGACTTGAATAATAACCCTCGTTACTGCCTGCTTTGCCATTTCCTCTATTCTTACTGAAAAGAGGGTGTATTTTTAATACTATTTTCTCATTATCTTTTGAACGAATTATATTATTCTCTGTTTTAAGGTTTGGATGAAAATGCAAGTAACTTTTAGCTAACCTATTGTCTTTAGTAGATATCTCGTCTAAAAATAGTATAATTTCCTCGTCCAAAAAAGTGATGAACCGTCTATGCTTATCTCCTCTATAATTAAAATAACTTCCTACAAAAAAATTATACTTTCCTAAATTGAAGTTTAAGCCCTTATGATCATAGCTTCTCCTTGCCACTCTAAAAGAACTCCATATTTCGGATTGTTCCACACTACCAAATTGAACAGTATTTTGAGCACTTGTACGTCTGAAAAAGTCTCTCCAGTATCCTTTTTCATATTCAAACGTGCCAGAGTTCACGATAATAGGTAACCCACTTATAGACAATTCGTAACTTAAAGCATCACAGTGACCGTGCCCTGGGAGATACTTTGGACCTATCTCTCCATAATCTATCACCATTTTGAGTAATCCTTTTTCCATTACTTCATAACCGCTGCTCGTTAATCTATTTATCTTTTTAGGTTTAATACCTAAATATTTACAAGATGCTCTTATTAAAGAGTCATAATTTTTGCTTATACCATCAGCACTATCATTAAAAAAAGGTGTCTTCCCCATGTTTTTTTCTAAAGAATAAATAGAGTTAAGTATATTTTGACAGGTATTGGTAAGTTTTAATATTTGAGTAGAGTCAAATTCTGCTTGTTTTAGCCAATAAATTGTTTTAATTAATAACTCAAAAACGATTTTATTATACATTGGACTACGTTCAAAATGCATTCCATCACTTAAAACTTGTTCCTGTAATTCATTTTGCAAAACCTTTACGTATTTATTAGTAACTCGAGACTCAGAAAAAAATAAACTACCTAGAATGATAGCTTTTATATTCTCAAGATAATGGTTACCTAATAAATGCTTCTCTTGATTCTTTTTTAGATACATATACTGTTGGTATATGCTTTGCCTTAATAATTGCAAGAGTTCCTTGCTATTTTCTGCCGTTTTCAAAATCGTTTGATGAGCTATTATTAAATTAGGTAATCTCATTGAAATTGTATAAGCATCCCAACTAACGTTATCTTTTTTCTGACTCTTATCATACCAAGATAGTAGAATTTCCTTTATTTTAAGAAAGTACTTTTGATCATTACTTATCTTGTATTCATATAACAATGGCAACAAAAAATCTAGATAATAAAGATTATATTCCCACAAGTTCGATATTTCTTTATTATTCCATAGTTCATCTATAGGACATGTATAGGTTTGATTTATCAACGTATACTTATCTTCTAAAATCTCTGAAACTCTAAACTTTTTCAGGAAATTTTTATCTTCATCTAATTCAGGTAATAAGTATTCAATATTACAATTACTATTCAAATTTTTTTTTACATAGCTTAATCTTCGTAATTTAATTTTTTTTAACACTCTATAGAATATTTGCTTTTTTTTCAGATGTTTAAGTGTGTTAATATATTTTCCAATGATTTTTATATCCAATTAATTCTCCTCATGAGTAGTTAATGTTTTAAGTAATCTTCTAATATACAAAATTAGACTGAACCTCATTTACGAGATATAAATTATTATAATTGATATACTTTATATCATTATTAGTTATTTTCATGCAATTTTTAGTGTCAAATATAACTGGTTTTGAAGCTTTATTTATAAATTTTTCTTCATCTATTTTTATAAATTCATTATGGTCACTTAAAACTAATAAACATTCTGATCCCTCAATAACCTCTTCAAAACTAGATAATTTAAATATAGTGCTTTCATCTTTTACATATGGATCATGAATCTTTACTTCATAACCTTTATCTAATAACTCGTTTATTATTTTCAAGGCAGGACTCTCTCTTATATCATCTACATTTCCTTTATAAGTTATACCGAGTATACCTATATGACCTTTTCCTTGATATAACTTATCAATCTGTTCGACTATATACATTGGCATTGAATTATTGATTTCTCTAGCTGTGGAAATCAACTTTGCTTCATTGTGAGCTTTTTCAATTATAAAGTAAGGGTCTACCGCTAAGCAATGTCCGCCTACTCCTGGACCAGGGGTGTGTAGATTAACTCTAGGGTGTAAGTTAGCTAATTCAATTACATCCAATGTGTTCACATTAAGTTTTTCCGATATTTTAGCTAACTCATTTGCTAGTGAAATATTTACATCTCTAAATGTATTTTCCATTAACTTTGCCATCTCAGCACTCAATGCTACTGTTTCTATAACCTCACCTTTGACAAAAGTTTTATAGACTTCAGCTGCTTTATGAGCGGACAATGAATCAAACCCGCCAATTATTCTATTATTATTGATTAATTCTTTTAGGATATTACCTGGTAAAACTCTTTCTGGACAGTGAGCTAAAAAGACATCCTCTCCAATACTCCACCCATTATTAGAAATTATTGGACCTACTACATCATCAATTGTTCTAGGTGGAATAGTTGATTCAATAATAATGGTGTCGTCTTTCTTTAAGTATGGAAGTAAAGATTCTGTTGCTGAAATCAAATATGATAAATTTGCAGTTAAATTTTCATTGTGAGGGGTAGGAACTGCAATAATAAAAACCGAAGCCTCAGAAGGTTTATTGTCTGCAGTTAAATACCCCTTGGAAACAACCTCTTTGACTAGAGTAGCTAGTCCAAATTCTTCTATGTGTACCTCACCTTTATTGAGGGTTTCTATAACTCTATCGTTCACATCCACACCTTGTACATTCCAACCATAATTAGCAAAAACTGCAGCGGTAGGCAGTCCTATATAACCTAATCCAATCACACATAGTTTCTTATCCATAATTTAATCACTCTCATTTCCAAATTATTAATTGCAAAGCAGTAACTTTATTTATTAAATATTAATAAACAACCATCATCTCTTCTAATTCCCTGGCCATAAGCATAGAGTATTGAGTTCCTGTTAATAGCTTGAGGTAGCATTAGAGCGCTATACTGGAAATATTTTAAGTGCCAGCAATCCTTATGTCTAGAATAAAGCTCTCTCCATTCTTCCCCATCTTTACTTATGTAGATTTTTGCGTACTTGCTCTTATTAACCTCACTAGGCTCAACTACAGTAGACACCACCAAAGAACTGTCAAATTGACTACAATAGAAAGCACTACCTTCTATTTGATGTACAGCATTTAACCTCATTGTGTCAGGATAAAATACTTGAATAAAATTCTTTTCCAAAGGTGTGTCAGTAGGAATAATAACCTTTTCTTTCATGGGGATTATTGATACTGCTCTAACCATCTGGCTTCCTTTTAAAACAGTATTTAAACTTTCAAACTCATCATCAGTAAATAATATTTGACATTCTTCTTTAATATCGCCAGTTAATACCCAAGCACCTTTCCTATGTGGATCATAATAAATTCCATGCACATGGCGTATTGAATTTTCAGGAAAAGTGTAAACTTTTCTCCATGTTTCTCCATAATCAAAGGAGCCATAAATATGAACTTCACTTCTATTTTGATTACTAAAGTACTCTCCAAAGAACAAATTCCCATTAGGAAAACTGCAGATGTTCAAGGGTCTACTACCTCTTGGAATTTTGAATACAGTTTTAAATTTATTACTATTGTTGTTACATTTCAAGATTCTCCCTTTGATTAATCCTATGTATGAATTATCAGGAAGTACTTGCAAGTTATGAAATCCCATTCTAAATAGCCTTCTACTTAAACGGTTTATATTTTTAAATTTATCAATAAGCGATAATTTATAAGTTCCTACTTTTTCAAAGGTTTTACACCCATCTCCTGTTTTAAGTACTTTGTATCCCTTACTTACCCAAAGCACATCATCTTTTACGAGTAATGGTTTTAATCCTTTTAACCTTGTAATTTGCATAATTTTTTCACGCTTCTTAATTTATTGTTGATATATATGGTAGTAAGTATTAAGTATGATACGTTTAAAACCGTAATACTTACACGTTGAATTAAGCTTAATCTTCGAATAGATTGGCTAGGTATATAATTATTAGTTTTAAAAGTTTTCTTTAATACTTCTTCTATTAAAGCTAATTTATAATTTTCAATAGTCCCTTGCCACTTCCCAACATTGTCTTTTAGAAGAGGACCTGTACTTTCTTTTTTCCATTGCATCTCTTCACTACTTACAAGTTTCTCTGCAGTACTTTGAAAGTTAAGCATAGATGGATCATATTCAACACCTAATTTTTTGCAAATTGGTTCAATGTATTTTTTAGGATCTTTCAAAAGATTTTCATATTTTAAATTAAAAAAATTACTATTAAATAATTTTTTTCCATATCTAGCTGACATAATAGATTGGGCTTTATATGCAAATAAATGTGAATAGACACTTCTACTTTTAGACCAATCAGCTTTCATTCGTGAAGCTATTACATCTCTGGGATCTCTTGTCATGTTAATAATTAAAGCTTCAGGAAAATGTTGTTTTATTAAATGTAGCAACTCAATGTTTTTAGGATCTTTATCACCCACATACGATTTACCTTCTGATATAGCGTATTCTTCTAGCACCTTTTTATAGATATCTATTAAACTCATGTCTTCTGAAGATTTATATTCAGCAAGTATATTATCTGAAAGGTTGCCTAATCTCCTAAAATACTTATCTTCTTTTAGTTCTTCTATAACTTTAGTTTTACTTTTTCTGTTAAGATGAAAATATTTTTTTTCACTTCCCAAATAGAACCTAAAAAAATGTGTTTCCGGTGTGAATGTTACGTTTTTATGTGAACTTAAGATACTTTGAAGTAAAGTAGTGCCTGATCTTCCAACCCCAATAATAAATATAGGTTTATTTATATTAACTTCCAATTTTTCATCTCCTTTTCACTGAGATTAATTCTTAGGAATTGGTTTACTATATCCTAATATTGAAGCGTACTCCTCACAGTGTCTACCAATTATTTCTATCTCTTTTTCACTAATTTCATTTAAGTAACGATTGTTCAAGGATGGTTTTAATGGATACCATCTCTTCCTTCTTTTTGAGCCAAAAGGAATCTCATGCTCTGGCTGTGGCACCATATCATCGGTGTATTCTAATTTCGCGAATTCACAAATTTCTTTTACTTTTTCTTCAGGGGAACTCAATATATCCTCAAACTTAAAAATGCAAAAATTATCCATATACTTCCCGTCCTCTAATGCAGCTTTAATAGAATTAGCCCAGTGCTGGGCAGCTAAATCTAAAATTTCATGGAAAGAGAATTTATTCTGAAGGCGCTTTAGACTGTAAGCTTTTCCTTGAGCAGATCTAAAACACAGGGCATATGGGTCTCTTGTTATTAATACGAATTTAGGATCATATCCCTTTAAAATCTCATTTAAAAAGGATACCTTTACAGTATTAATTTGACTTTTGTCAGTGAACCTAACTTTATTTATATCACCTTGTCTATTGATAATCCATTTTAATATTTTCAAGTATTCATCTTTATTATTTTCGTTAACATCCTCATTAGTAAGCCGATGCTTATCAATCAGGTCATCTATAGCATATAACCACCCTCTCGGTTTACCGATTTTTGGGTGAGGAGGCACTTTGTGTTTAATCCCTGTAAATTCAGCAGGTAATATTGGGCCAAGAACATTTTGCATTTCATCTGCTCCAGTCCAATAGTTCGAATCTCCAGTAACTGATACTACTTTATCATTTCGCCTTAACATTCTTGAAACTAACGATAATCCTCCGCCTTGAACACCTAATAGAAAAATAGGACTGTTTATTGACTTATCTTTATAATTCTTGTAGAAACGTGAAAGGTCAAGCATCCAGTTATTTCTTTTATAAGCATAATAAATATTATTCGTGAAGTCTTTCGAAAAAATATTATTCACAATTTCACTCCTTTTTATTATTGATAAAGTTCAGAAATACTTTGTTTAACTTTACTATAATTATATACTTTTTTTATTTCTTTTAAATTATTCTTATAACTAGTTAAATAGTGATTATTTAGTTGTAGAAGGTTTTGCTTAAGTTGTTCTGTATCGTCATACGGTGTCGTAAAACCTATGTGATGTTTCTTTACAAAATTCCCTAATTCTGTATTTTCCGCCACAATTATTGGTAATTCACATGTTATAGCTTCAAATAATTTATTTGGAAGAGCTGTTTTAACATTTTCCCTATTTAAATCGTAAACCGAATAAACCATGTCAACCTTTGAATATAAGTTAGAAATATCTTTTGAATAGTCGTATGGCCCCAAATACTCAACATGTTCAAAATTCCTGTCTAACTTTTTCACAAATTCTAACTCTCCCCCTGTTCCCGCAATAATTACATTTATCCCTGCCTCAATAGTTGCTTCTACTAGCATTTTAAGCTGATGGGGATAGCGCAATGCCCCAAAAAACCCTATGGTAAAATCACTGGTGTTTTTTTCTTTAAAATATTCAAAGTATCTATCGTCAGGTATATTAGGAATAATAATATATTTTGAACTATTAGTTATTTTATTGTAATAACTATGCCAATGATGTTCTGATGTTAATACTAGCTTCTTTATTTCCGAACATAAGATTTTTTCAACTAACATGTAAGCTTTTGTTAATATTTTGTTTATACCGGTTTTAGTATTAATAAATCTTGGTAAATCCCCAACTTCATATATAATTGAAGTTTTCTTATTAATAATTTTCTTATAAATAACTGCTATAAATAACATATCTATTTTCCCACAATGAATTAAATCTGGATTTTGTTTTTTCAAGGTATTCAACGCCTTCGGTAAGAACTTAAGGTAAGGAAGAATCCTTTTAATGTTATTGCGTATAGGGGCATTTACGCTGATTTCTTCTACATTTACTCGATGATCTATAGTGAATGGAATGGATTTACTTTCTTTTCTATCCCAATAAACTAAGTTAACTTTGGAAAGATTACATGCTTCATTCATTCTTTTGGAAAATCTTGGATTAGGGTTATGAGACAGTAAAAAACTCACTATCATAAATTACTCCTCCTGTTTAATGGATGGTTTGCTTTTATATTTAACCTCTATTGCCCTAAAAATAAGGGTCTCTTTTGTTTCAAAGTTGCACAGAAGATTTTTTTATCTAGTGAGACTATATTAATTAGAAAAGCAATATGTAATAAAGTTATAAATTAAACTTATTTTTTAGATTTTACTATTATTATATGTGAAATATTATTCAGAGTTAACTTTCTATATCAATTCATCTTGACGGATTACCTGCAGAACGTATAACTACTATTATTAGAATTAAATTCATTACCACACTAACAATTGAATAAAAACTTAAAGATAAGATAATGCTATCTACCCATCCACCTAATAATACTGCTCCTATTCTCAAGACAGTTAATATTATTTCATAATTCATGTGGAACTTTTGTAAATTTATTATTGGAATTATTACAAGGGAAGGAATGTTTATAAGGTTTAGAAAAAAAGCTGGTATTAATATTTGTGCATAAGTCCCAGCCTGGTTCCATTCCCCGCCTAAAGTTAGTGAAAAAAGCGATGGTCCATATAACATAATAACTAGCACTGGTATAATTCCGCCTAGAAAAAGATAAATTGTGAGTCGCTTAGTTATAATTTGAGTATTTATATTTCTATTATGTGTTTCACTTGCTTTCTGATAAAACACCTGTCTCAATGATTGGCCAATCATTCTTAATGGAATTTTTAGTATTCTTTCACACAATGCATAGTAACCAACTATAGTCGAGGAAAAGAATAATGCTAGGAGAAGAACTAAAATATTTTGGGACATTGAATTTAACAAGGCTTGAGGAGCACTAAACATAGCAAACTGTTTATACTTCTTAAATAGTACCTGCATTCTTTTTAAATTTATATTTAATGATAGATATTTCTTATGATTTAGCTTACGTATCATATAAAGGACCGCAACCGTTTGTCCTATAATTTGACCTGCAATTAACCCGCTTGGATTGCTTAAATAGAAACCACTTGAAATTTGCACAGAAGCTGAAGCACCAGATCTGTTCATTTGAGAGTAACTTAAAGACTTGAATTCCTTAAACCTTGTAATTAGTTGGTTCAATGTTTTAAACAGCCCCAGAACGAAAACACTTATTGGTAAACACCAAATCATAAATATGTATTCTTTTCCTCCTAATAACTCGGCTATTTCGTAATGAAATAATGCTACTACGATTAAGGTGAATATTGTCATAATAACAACTAATAAAGTAGCGAGATAAAATATTTGAGTGGCTGCTCTTTTACTTTTAGGTATAAGAATTGCTAATTCAAATCTAAGTGCTGCGACTACTCCTAATATACTTAATATAGAAGTGTAGACCGCAAATACCCCAAATGCACTCGGGGCGTATATTCTACTTAGCAAAGGAGCAATTAATATATTGATAACTTGTGCGACAATTGTGCCCGACATTACTATAGCTAGATTTTTTGTAAATGCATTTATTTTCCTATTCATACGAAAGCACCTATCTCTTCAAAAAGAAAACTTTTAATTTTCTACGATGTACTCAAATAATCTACCGTTTCCTGTAAACCTTCGTTGAAAGTGTACTTTAATTCCCACTGTAATTCTTCTCTTGTAATGTCATTGGACAATAGACTATGCTGAATATCCCCATTCCTCTCAGCTTTATAGCGAACATTGATATTTGAATTATTAATTCTAATCATTTGCTCGAACAACTGATTGATACTAATTTTTTCACCAGACGAAACATTGTATATTTTTCCATGACCATTTTTTATGGCATTGACATTCGCTCGTGCTACATCTTTAACATAAATGAAGTCTCTAGTTTGCTCTCCGTCACCAAAAATAGTAACATCTGCTTTATTTATTATTCGATCAGCGAAGATAGAGATGACGCCTCCTTCACCTCTAGCATCCTGCTTAGGTCCGAATACATTACTATATCTAAGTACAGTATAATCAATATTGTAATGCTCTTTTGCGATTCTAAGATATTGTTCTACTGTATATTTAGATAATCCATAAGGTGAAAGTGGAATTGTAGAATGGTTTACATCAATTGGTAAATACTCCGGATTCCCGTAAACTGCTGCTGAAGACGCAAAAACAATCTTATTTACATCAGCTTCTTTCGCAGCATTAATCACATTAACTGATCCCTGAATGTTAATTTCGCTATCTTTCTTTATATCACATATGGATTCAAAAACACTTACTTGTGCTGCTTGATGAATTATATAATTTGGTTTTATATTCACTATTGTATCCACAATATCGGGGGAAGTGATGTCCTTTTCATAAAACTCTACATTATCAGGAATATTTTTAAGTTTACCAGATTGAAGGTTATCAACAATCGCTACCTTAAACCCTTCCTCTAGTAAATTCTCAACTATATGAGAACCTATAAAACCACATCCGCCTGTTACTAAAACTTTTTCCATTATATACACTCCTTATCTTGCTCCATTACCTGTAAAAACGATTTTTATAGTTAACAATATTATTTTAATATCAAGTGTTAAATTCATACTTTTTATGTATTCTATATCTAATTTTAATTTTTCAGGAGGTGTTATATCGTACCCTCCGTTAACTTGTGCCCACCCAGTAAGTCCAGGTTTTATTGATAGTCTATTCACAAAACCAGGAGTTTCCTCGTTAAATAGAGCAGTAAATACCGGTCTTTCAGGTCGCGGTCCAATTAAAGACATATCACCTTTTAACATATTAATAAATTGTGGAATTTCATCTATCCTAGTTTTTCTTAAAGCCTTCCCCACCTTAGTAACTCTTGGATCATCCGTAGCCGCCCATTGAGCGCCATTTTTTTCAGCGCCCATAGCCATAGATCTGAGCTTAATTACCTTGAATATTTTACCATGCAGCCCCACTCGTTCTTGTAAATAAAAAACTGAACCTTTTGATTCTATTTTAATTGCAACTGCTGCCAGAATTAATATAGGAGATGTTACTACTAAACCTATAATTGCTATAAAAACATCTATAACACTTTTAATTTGGTTGTATATTAGAACTTTGTAATTAATATGGTTCTCATAGAAGGACCTCTCCACTCTCAATACGTAATCTCGCTCATTTGCAGAACTTTTTTCTTTAATTATCATTAAATAACTCCCCCAAGTATTAAAAAGTACTGTTAATTCCATTAATTTATAGTGCGATTATTGAGGACAACTTAAAAAGAGCTTGCATGAAAATAAATAAAGTTACCCCCTATGTTTTTAAAAGTATTTTGGCAAGCTATAAGACAGTGTACTTAGGTTAATATTTTATAGTTCCAAACTAATTTACTATATTCTATATCATTGTTCATTATAGCAGGTTTATATTCCCGAATGAAGGGGAATGAGGTAATATTTTACACAATATTAATAGATTATGTCGTTTATTTACTTCTTAATCTTACTAATGCGCTTACATAAATGATTAAAAAAAAAAACAACAACCCCAGCCATATAAATTGACTAGAAGTTGTTAGGTGTCTCGTTATTCAATCTTTAAAATAGTCCAAAAGTCTTTTTCTTTTTAACATGCTGTGGTGGATCCGAGGCTAATATCCCGTTTTCTAACAATTCCTCAGCATTCTCCGAAAGAAGATAGACCATTTCCAGCCCGAACTCTTTCCTCACTTCGCTATATGCCTCTGTCATACAGAAACCACGACTTGACGTATTGTGAGCATCGGAAGCTATGAGGTGAGCTAGGTTTGCTCCAATTAATTGATGCGAAAACTTCTTAATTTTCTTTCCAAAACGGCCACATACACTTCCAGCTGTAAGCTGGACGAATGCGCCATTTTTGACCAGCGTGTAAAGCGTGTCCGGATGTTCCATAATATGCTTATTACGTTCAGGATGAACAATAATGGGATGGTATCCTTCCACCTGCAAATCAAATAGTAACTTACTTGTGTAGCGCGGGACACTGTCAGGTGGAAACTCCACGAATACAAATTTGGTGTCTACATTAAGTGATAGCACCTCTTCACTTTGTATACCTTCCAGCATCTCTCCGTGGATCCTTGTTTCCTGCCCGGGCAGAACTTTCAATTCAATTCCTCGTTCACTTAACTGCCGGTTTAATTCAGCTACTTGAATCAATATATCGTTTTTATAATTATTATAGGTTCCATTCATATGGTGCGGCGTCGCAATGATGGTATCAATTCCATCCTCTACAGCTGCTTTAGCCATATCCATACTTTCTTCCATGTTCTGAGCTCCGTCGTCTACTCCCGGAAGAATGTGACTATGAATATCGATCATATGCCGGACTCCTCTCTATGTCATATTCTTAGGTTATTCGTCTTATAAAGTCTAGTATAGAGTATATCAGTTTAAGGTCTCGAATTGAAGATATTTTAGTAGAATCATTTTGTTTTTTATATTACAAATTCCAACATTTTTTGAATATTTCTAATAATTTATTATAAAAAAAGAGAGAGGAAAGTCCCTCTCTCTAGTTCCCGTAATAATAATAGTAATTACTATCTTTAGCATCCATATCATTCAGCACGACACCAAGAATATTGGCTCTTGATTGTTCAAGCTGTTCTTTCGCCTTACCTGCTGCTTCCTGTTCGGTCTGCTTGCTGCGAACAACCAGTAACGCGCCATCTACAAACTTAGACAACACCTGTGAATCGGCAACTGCTAAAACCGGCGGCGTATCAAAAATAATCATATCATAATGTTCTTTAGCTTCTTCAATTAACTTCTCCATCATCGTTGAACCAAGAAGTTCAGAAGGGTTCGGAGGAATCGGTCCGGATGGAAGAAGGTCCAGATTCTCTACACGGCTTTCTTTTGCCAATTCTTTCAGAGAACGATTCCTTACTAAATAATTACTCAATCCAGAAGTATTATCAGCACGGAAAGTATAGTGTACCGTAGGTTTCCGAAGATCGGCATCTACGAGCAATACTTTCTTCCCTTGCTGGGCAAATACAACCGCCACATTAGCCGTGGTTAAGGACTTCCCTTCCGAAGGTCCGGCAGACGTAACAATCATCGTTTCTAGTTCTTTATCGACAGAGGCAAATTGTAGATTCGTACGGATCGTTCGGTATTGCTCGGCAATTGGTGATTTAGGATTATCGTTCGCAATAATACTACGGACTGACGTTTGTTGGTTTTTTTTCTTCTTGCTAAGCGCCAATAGATTCACTCCTCACCTTTGTGTCTTCGGTCTTTTTTCGGGTAGGACGACGCTCCGGCAGATCTTCTTCCGAGATGGTCGAAACAACACCCATAACTGGAAGGTCTAGATGGCTTTCTATATCTTCTTCAGATTTAAGCGTATTGTCCAAGTACTCCAATAAGAAGGCTATTCCCACTCCTACCATTAATCCAACAACCAAAGCAATGGCAATGTTCAATAAAGGTTTAGGACTTACTTGAGTCGGTGTTGAACCAACGGCTGCTTCAGATAGAACATTCACGTTATCTACATTCATTAATTGAGGGATATCTTCTTTAAATACCTGCACAGTAGTATTGGCAATAGCTGCAGCCTGCTGTGGGTCTTCATCCGTTGCCACAACGTTAACAACCTGGGATTGTTCAGCGTTGGAAACTTGAATCTTATCTGATAGAGTAGCCGAAGTCATGTCTAAACCTAACTCTTCTACAACCTGATCTAAGATGCGTGGACTTTTAATAATTACGTTATATGTATTTATTAAGTCTATATTTGTTTGTAATTCATTACCTTCATAAATATTGTCTTGCGACTGCGATTGAGATTGGTTGACGATAAATTGAGAAGAAGCTTCATAAGACGGTGTTAATACAAAGAAGGTGACTAAAGTACTAATAATGGCCGCTCCGGCTGCAAGACCAATAATAAGTAATAAGCGTTTTTTCAGAACCTCAAATATTTCCTTAAGGGATATTGTTTCTTCCATTACTAAACCTCCAGATATTGTCGAATTTCAAAACATAGAGTCATTATATCATAGATAAATATGGGAATGAGTGCACACTTGTTAATTTTTCAAATAGTTTACAATCACAGACTAAAGTCTGAAGACCTAATGCACAAAAACCCATAACATAGTTTATATCGACACAATACACCCATCATTAAATAGATCAAAAGACAGGATTATATTCCAATAATATCCTGTCTTTTGATCTATTATTTCATCATGTATCTATTGTAATACAGATCATAAGTAATCATGCAATATTAAAGTGAAGTCGTAAATAATACGATCTCTATATGTATTGAAATACAATATCGGTGGTATAAATAAGCACCACATTCGAAGATGATCTTCGTGATATCTCTGCTATCTTTATTAATTCTTAATTTATTTCTAACTTGCGCGTTTATTCTCTCTATCTACTACAGTCATTTCAGCTTTTACATAAGAAGAAAACCAGTTATAAATGAAATAAATTTCCATAATATGTAAGTCAGTGAAGTGACTAATTCTATAAAAATCCCACACTTTTGTAACCAATGCGAAAATTTCATAGAGGTTAGAGTCCAGTAAACCCGCGCCCTTTACCCATTTTCTAACTCTCGCAAACCCCTTGTCATTTAATTGTTACACAACTGTAAATTCATAGCGGAAAATGTTGTGATACATTAGAAAAGGATTAAGAGAGACGAAAAAAATTTCAGGGGGATTAAAAATTTATGAAGAAAGCACTTATGTCGTTACTCGCATTTTCTATGGTTTTTCTACTGTTCGTACCTAACTCTTTAGCTGGCTCAAGAATTGGGAACCAAATAGTAGATCTAGCATTCAAGTATGACTATGCACCTTATGTTTGGGGCGGTACATCTACTCACGGATTTGATTGTTCAGGATATACGCAGTATGTATATGATAAGGCAGGTATTGACTTACCTCGTACATCAAGATCACAGTATGGCGAAGGGGATTATGTAAGTCGTTCAAACTTGCAGCCTGGCGATCTAGTATTCTTCGGAAATCCTGTATGGCATGTTGGGATATACATAGGAAATAACAAAATGATTTCTGCTGAAAATCCGAGTGACGACATAACAGTTGCTTCTCTTACTGGTTACTGGGACCGTAACTACCGCGGCGCGAAGCGTGTAGCTGATGTCGGAGTATCCAGTAGTTCTCTTCCAACTGGAAGCTACCACGACCTTGATAGCGATCACTGGTCTGCAGATGCAGTAAGCTCACTAAGCAAGCAAGGAATTATTGATGGATATGACGGCGATCTATTCAAGCCGAAAAACGATGTAACTCGTGCGGAAGCTGCTAAAATGCTTGCCGACGCGCTTGATTTAGACAATGGTCACGGTTCCAGCTTTGACGATGTTTCTTCTTCTCACTGGGCTTCTGATTATATTGAAGCCGCTGCTGATGAAGGCTATATCTCAGGCTATGAAAATGGTGACTTCAAACCTGACCAATCGATCACTCGTGCGGAAATTGCATCAATCTTCGCTAGAGCTTTTGATTTAAACTCTTCTGGAAGCAACCAATTCTCTGATATTAGCAGCAGTCACTGGGCGTATGACCACATTAAAGCCCTAAGTGCGAATGATATTACAGAGGGTTATGAAGATGGAACATTCCGAGTAAACAACGAAGCTACTCGTAGTGAGTTCGCAGTATTCCTATACCGCGCTCTGTAAGTTTTTAAACCTAAAAAAGCCTTTTTTCCTGAAAATAGGAAAAAAAGGCTTTTTTATATTCTCCTGTTATCTTGCTCTTATCTCAAAGTTATACCTAGTTTCTTCTATTATATAGCGTGCTGTTACGTCTATACTTCCTTCCCAACTTTGCCTGGGCCTCCCGTGATCCAGAAATAACATTTTAAGACTGCTCCCGGTTACGACGTGACTCCACCTTCCCTAAAATAACAAGCGCTATCCATATTACAACTCCCGCACCCAGCGAATAAATGATTCCCGTAATAAAGTTATTTCACGTAATATAGGTATTAATAATACCCGTTATTTGGTTATCAAGCATCATCCAGCTCATAATGACAACAAAAAAGAGTATTGTTCTCATAATCGGTACTCGCCCGTCTTCTCTTTTCTTCATATAACTAGCCTCCTAAAGCTACTCTCCCGTAAAGCGCAGATTATGACCTTAATTATTGTATACGAACATGCTTAAATTTAAGTTAGATTACCATTTATTAACATATAATGGAATGTATGTACTAAATTGTAAAATGATCAACCTTAACAGCATTTATATGAATGAAAAAACGATTGCAAACAGTAACCCTCCAGCAGTAAGAACCATTAGAGAAATCCCCCATTTTTTCTTATCATCTTCAAAGAAGTATCTATATCCTACTGTAAACAGGACTAGTAATGAGCAAATAAGGTAAAATCCGTCAGGAACGGTTATAGTTCCCAATATTCTCTCCATAATTAGAGCCACAATAACTGATCCAAGGATTAATACTGTTAAAATGTTCACCACTTTAGTCAACTAGAATACCGCCTTTCATTTTATTAAATATATAGCAAAGAAAAGTAATTTGCTCGTCTTCCTAATTTTTTTTAGTTCCACCCATAGCTAAGGTTATACGTTTTGCTTTATGATCTTATCTATGAAACGATTTGTAGATTAATAGGGGATAAGTGTTGGAAAGGATATAGATTTAAAGCGTGTTAAGCTTCCTTAGTGAAAATAATGGCTACTAAAATTAAAGAGATCGGTTACGATGATCTATTCGACAGGGCATCAATATATCAAATTGCCCTTGGGGATTTCCTGGTTTTAAATTTGAATACAAATAAAAGAATCTTATTCTTCTCGCGACTATCTTATATGAAAAAACCCGTCATAAAACAACGTTAAATTTCCGTGTTGAGTTTATAGAATTACTCTCGATTAAATAAGGATTTGCCTCTTGCAGAGCCGCTAGAAATTGAAACCTTACTCTACTACCCTAATTTCAACTACTACCTCGAAACTAATTCTTCCATATAATCCTCTTATAAATGAACAAATCCTTATAAAAGATTCACTGTTGCATTTAAGAGATTCAGAGATCCTAAAAATAAAAGCAACTGAGGCTCATGTAAGCCTCAGCTGCTTCTTGTCTTACTCTCTTACTTAATGAAACGATCATCCTCAGCTTTTGCAAGGAACATCGCAAATTCAGCACGAGTCGTGTCACGGTCCAGCTTGAACGTTCCATCCGGATAACCGATGGAAATCTTGTTAGCTGCCAGCGTATTGATGTAATCATACGCCCAGTGATCTAGAGGCACGTCACTGAATCCGTCGTCGGTGCTGCCTTTCAGGTCATAAGCATCGACAAGGATTTTCGCCATTTCAGAACGCTTCAGGCTGGCTTTCGGATTAAAGTTGCCGTCCGGGGAACCAACCATAATTCCGCTTTCTGCAATCGCTGCGATATCAGCATAGCCGTAATCGCCTTCGTTCACATCATTGAAGTCTGGATTTTCGACATTGTCTGTGTCCAGGTCAAGGATACGAACGATCATTTTCGCGGCATTCACACGGGAGATGTCGTCATTGGTTCCAAAATCACCATTTGGATAACCGAGGATGACTCCGCCCACGTTCAGCTTCTGAATCACTTCTTCTGCCCAGTAATCTTCTGGAATATCGTTGAAGGATTTAGCTTCTTTATCAGATTGATAGATTGTGATTTGCTTGGTCGTTGTATTTCCGGCCAAGTCTACCAGTTCAATCTCGAAGGTGTTTTTACCTTCTTCCAGATTTACCGTTTCGCTGATCGTTTCTTCAATGGATCTCATTTCATATGGTTCTTTAAAGATGTTCTTGTAAACTTCGCTGCCATCGACATAGAGACGAAGCTCGTCAAAGTTATCTTTTACATTCATATCAAGTTCCGCTTCCCCTTGATCGGTGGTGTGCGGTCCATCGATAGATAGAACAGGGTTTGTGGAATCTAACATAAACCTTCTAATGAAGGAAATGTCATTGCCACTGTCGTCCACAGCTTTAAATTCAATTTCTTTGAATCCATCTTTCTTGAAGCTGATGGTTTCGTTGAAGTTGTAGCGCTGGTTTTCTTTATCCCAGTTCAATTTCGCTTCTTTGCCATTAATGGTCAGGCTCTCCACTTGAGAGTCATCTTCCACGTAGCCTGTTACGGCGACTTCTTTGTTATTGGTAACACTTAAGGCTTCTGGAGTAAGGGCAATGACACCAGGAATCGTATCATCCGCTTCTTCCATAACATTGTCAGACGTAGTGTTGCCTGCATAGTCATGCGCAACGACTTTTACATTGTCCGCTTCGTCAGGATTCTTAACGGTGTACGAATCAGCGTCCGCACCAAGAGAATCTTCCGAAACAAGTTCGCCATTTACAAGGACATCAAAGTGAGATAGTCCTGTGTCTTCATCAAAAGCGTCCCAGTTGATTTGACCGCTCTCCTGATCGTAGGTCACTTCAAGAGAAGGCGCATCTGTGTCCACTTTGACCGGAATCGTAAAGGACTGCCATTCGGCATCTGGGTAGTCTACTTTAGTCTTCACTTCATAGTAGTACTGACCGTCTTCTACGACTTCACCTTTTACCTTGCCATCCCAGGCAGCCGGTGCATAAATGTTGGCAACCGGAGCAGCGCCTGCATCAAAATAATTTTTTCTCAATTCATCACGGGTACGGATAGTACGAAGTTCGTTCTTATCTTCATCTAAGATATTGAACTCGACATCCTTCGCATTTCTTAAGAAAGAAAGGTATGGTACAGCTTCTTCACGTGCTCCGTCTCCATTTGGAGAGAAACCGACGTTCTTCTCATCACCTGTTAAGGCTGCATCCTCTGCTAGTAGAGGGCTGACACCCAGGTACTCGTAACCGAGCTCAGATGGAGTTAGTAGGCCGGTAGCGTTGTAGAAGGAATTGCCTTCATAAATCGTATCATCTACGACTGGCGCTTCACCCCATTCTCCGTGGTAACCGACATAAGGTACGTTAATTTCTGGATTTGTGTCATTCGGATCCGTGAAACTAACGAATCCTTCTACAAAGTGTCCATTTTCAAATAATTCATCAAGCGCGACGTTATAGTTCCAATCGACTGTGTTTTCAAGATCGATCGTGACATCTACTTCGACAGAAGAATTAGCTGGAACAACGACCTGATACCCATCTTCTCCCTGGGCGCCATTCGATGAACTCATATTAATTGGGTATTCCCCTTTGAATGGCTGCTCATCACTGGTCGTTCCTTCTTTGAAGATTCCTTGTGTTTCTTCACGGATTTCAAAGTTATTGGTATCTGAATTCTGGACGACAAGATCCGTCTGTACGGTACCGTCTACATTATAGACCGCATTCTCGTCACTTACGTTCTCAAGTTCTACTGTGAACGTTTCTGTCGTGTCCATTTCTTTCAGGGAAACCTTACCAAGACCGGAGTCTTTTTCAGTCGCAACGACTGGCGTCTTCATGGCAGCATGTAAATCCATTAGTCCCGCTCCCTGGTGACGAGGGGAATAATAGAAGCCAAGGTTTAGCGCATCATTGTATAGACCTTTATCAATTTGCGGAGCTGACGTATTCATCAGAAGATTTTTCGTCATTTCCACACGGTTAGCATTGTCTAAATTAAATTCTTTGTCCACTCGCTGCATCACAAGGGCAGATCCACCTGCTACGTGCGGCGCAGCCATGGATGTTCCACTCATCAACCCGTAATCGTTATCTTGCATGGTTGAAAGAATGCTTGCTCCTGGTGCCGTGATTTCAGGTTTGAAATCAAGGTTCGGTGTGACACCCCAGGAAGAGAACCCTGCCATACTTCCTGCTTGCGGGTTTTTCGATTTTACTTCTTCGCCTTTAAAGGCAATCTCAAGATTTTGTCCGTTATCTAAATATCCTTTCATCTCTTGTCCTGTGGATTGCAGGATACCAAGCTGAGGAATATTGATTTCGGAACTGGAAGCCATGCTGATATATCCACTTACATTATTGTAGATAATGGCAGCAACTGCTCCTTCTTCTTGTGCATTTAAGGTTTTGCTGACAAATGTAGATTCACCCCGGCTGATGAGGGCAATTTTGCCTTCAAGGTCAATGCCTTCAAAGTCATTTGCATTCGGGTTTGAATCCGAATCATCAGGCTTACGTCCAAGACCGGCATCTACGACTTCGTAATAATTTTCTCCAAGTGTTTCAGGATCTACTTCACTTGCAGACAGGAAGGATACTGGATCTTTCTGCTCCCCATCTACTTGAGTATTGAAAGCACTCAGCATTAAGTATTCATTTTCAAAAGCAGCGACTTGCAGGGAGTCTGTTGATAATCCTGGAGCTCCAACAAGACCGGTATCCGGGTTCGATGCAAACGGATTGTTGAATCCGCCGCCGAAACGATCGGAGTTTCCGGCTGAAATCGCCATCATTACACCGTTATTCACGGCTCTTTCGACTGCTTTCTGCTCTGGATCTTCTGGTAATACGAAGCTTGCCGTAGAGCCAAGACTCATATTGATCACGTCTGCTCCAAGCATAATCGCATCATCAATAGCTTTAACATAGATATCACTATACGTGGAAGGCATTTCCGGATCGTTACCAAACACTTTCAATCCGAGAATCTGGGCTTCTGGAGCTACCCCTTTAATTCCGCCATTATCTTCATCGCCATTGGCACCTACTGTACCGGATACGTGCATGCCGTGTTCACTGGCATTAGGTCCAAGGTCAAGAATGGTATCATTTTCGTCCGCATAGTTGTAGCCGTAAGGAACTTTCTCGGTGAAGTATTCCCCTTTCAGCTCTCCGGAATCTTTATATCCGGATATGTCATCTTGACTAAGTTCGGTTTCGGTGTCTTCGCTTAACACCATATCCCTATGAGACGGATCAATGCCTGTGTCAATGACACCAACCGTCATCCCTTCTCCTTTATATCCGTATTCCTGCCATGTTTTCTGAGCGTTCACAAGCTCCTTACTATATAACATTTCAGGATCGATTACTTCCGGACGCTCATATTCATGACTGATATGTACTTTGCCCACATTCGGAAGAGATTCTAATACTTTAATCGCTTTGTAGTTAACCACTCCACTAAACCCGTTCACGACGGTGGTGAAGCTTTCCTTATAATCCATTGGCACCGATTCAGCGGAGATGGATTGTTTCACTTTCTCCTGCTCTTGTAGAGCCTGCTGTTGTAATTGTTCTTTCTTTTCCTTAGGTAATTCCTGATAGGTCTTACCTGTCGACTTCGCTTGCTCAATTGCTGGGTCATTCTTCAGTTCGACAATGACGCGAACATCATCGTTCGGTGAATATTCTTTCTCTGCATCCGCTTCCTTAATTTCCTTTTGTACCTTTGGTTTCGCCTCGGGTTCCGGCTGCTGTACATCCGCTTTATCGGTTATTCCACTGGCAGCAAACACCGAGTTTGAAAAAGCGAGCAGGAAAATAAAGAATAGAATCAAACTCTTCTTCATGTTCAAATGGTTGTCCTCCTTATTATTTCTATCAAAAAACCTAAAATTACCCTCCTTTCTACTTTTTTACAACCCTAAGTATATTCAAATATTCATAAAATTACAAATTGTAACATGTAGGACGTTGTCCTTATCCAGTGGAAAAATCATGTAATGAACGAAGATTCATAGTCTGATCATACTAGGTCCACACGCCGACAGATTGTTTCCAAAACTTAACGTAATTCGTGTAGAAATGACAGGACTTACCATGGTAAAGTAAAGGATAACAACCTAACCAAGGAGCATCCACCATGATGAAGAAACTCTTCCCTGAAAAACGGGGGCGTGAATGGAAGACCTATGAGCACGAACTCCGTGCTATCAACCGATTGGAAGCCCAGATGTCTGCGCTTTCGGACGATGATCTGCGGGCGAAAACGAGCGAATTCAAGACAGCTTTGAGCGAGGGTCGGACTATTAATGACATCCGTGCGGAAGCCTTTGCTGTCGTGCGGGAAGCCGCCCGCCGCGTGCTCGGACTCCGGCCCTATGACGTCCAGCTGCTCGGGGGGCTGATCATGTCCGACGGTCACATTGCAGAGATGGCGACCGGCGAAGGAAAGACGCTTGTGGCAGCCCTTTCCGGCTATCTATTTGCCTTAGAGGAAAAGGGTGTCCATTTGATTACGGCCAATGAGTATTTAGCACAGCGTGATTATGAACTTATGAGTCCTTTGTATGATTTTCTCTGGATATCTACTGGGTTAAATTTGAATCAAATCTCCCAAACTGAGAAACTGGCAGCCTATCAGGCCGATCTGACCTACGGGACAGGAACCGCCTTCGGGTTCGACTATCTTCGGGATCATCTGACACGGGATCAAAAGCACCAGGTGCAGCGCCCCTATCATGTCGCGATGATTGATGAGATTGACAGCGTGCTGATCGACGAAGCGAAGACCCCGATGCTTATTGCCGGCAAAATGGAAGCCCACGCGAATCTTCATAAGCTGGGCGCTCTTGTGATGCGTACGTTTCAAAAGGATACGGATTATGAGCTGGATCCGGAAACGAAGGCGGTCCATTTTACCGATCAGGGGATACATAAAATCGAACGCGCGTTTGATATTGAGAATTTGTTTGACCTCGAGCATCAGACGCTCTATCACTACATGATGCAGGCAGTCCGGGCCCGGGTTCTTTTTCATAGAGATCAGGATTATGTGGTCGAGGAGCAGCAGATTAAGCTGATTGACACGTTCACCGGACGGCTGATGGAAGGACGCACGCTCTCCGACGGCCTTCATCAGGCACTGGAAGCGAAGGAAGGGCTTGCGATCACGGAAGAGAATAAGCCCCAGGCGTCGATTACCGTACAAAACTTCTTCCGCATGTACCCGAGGCTTGCAGGCATGACCGGCACGGCGAAAACCGAGGAAGCTGAATTTCAAAGTGTGTACGGCATGAATGTCTGGCCGGTTCCGACGAATGAACCTGTAATCCGTGAAGATCATCCAGACCAGGTGTACGTGACGCAGACGGATAAGTACCGCGCGATTGTCCGCGAGGTGGAAACGGTACACGCGTCGGGACAGCCGATCCTGATCGGCACCTCTTCCATTTTGCAGTCGGAATACCTATCCAACTTGCTTCAGGAAGCCGGGATTACGCATGAGCTTCTGAATGCGAAAAGTGTGGAGCAGGAAGCGCGCTTGATTTCGCTCGCCGGACAGGTCCGTCAGGTGACGATTGCCACCAACATGGCCGGACGCGGGACGGATATTGTTCTTGGCGAAGGCGCGGCCGCACGCGGCGGTCTGCATGTAATCGGAACGGAACGCCATGAATCACGCCGCATAGACAATCAGCTGAAGGGACGCGCTGGCCGGCAAGGTGATCCCGGCTCCTCACGCTTCCTGATTTCCTTAGAAGATGAGATCGTCGAGCGCTTCGGACAGACCGAACGGGATCGTAAATGGAAACACCCGAAAACGAACGAAGAAGGTTTAATTTTGCACAAACAGATTGATCCTTTTATGGATACGGTTCAAAAAATCAGCGAAGGCAGCCAGGCGAACATCCGGGCATCTATTCTGAAGCTGGATGACGTAATCCACGATCAGCGCACCGTGGTGTACAGGCTGCGCAACCAGATCCTTCAAAGCGAAGACCCAATTGGAATCCTCGCGCCTATGGTCCTGGATTACGTTCACGAACTCGCGCAAACGCACTGTCCGGAAGCAGAAGCGTCTGAAGAATGGGATGTAAAGAAGCTCAAGAAGGATTTAAAACATGCTGTTCCGGGAATAGATAGTCAACTTGCTCGGGGCAATTATGAAGACCAGGAGGAGGTTCTCTCCGACCTTCATGCGCTGGTTGAGCGTTATCAGGGGCAGATTCAGAAATGGAAAGGCCGGCCGGCTGTGCAGCACAAGGTGGCCCAGGGTGCGCTGAGCGTCCTCGACCGGCACTGGATCCGTCACCTGGACAGGATGAACCGCCTGAAAGAAGGCGTCGGCATCCGGCAGTACCAGCAGGAAGATCCGGTCCGGCTCTATCAGGAGGACGGATTTGAACTGTTTACCCAGACGTTTGCAGCCATGCGGCAGGAAATGGTCCTCTGGATGGCTGAGGTGCTGGAGCCGTTAGAGAAATCCAAGGAGGAATTCCCCCATGTTTAATTTTCGAAATCATAAAAAGCACCATTCCGATGCGGCCTATGACGAACATGCGGTCAATGCCCATGAACTCGGTCTGTCCGGCGAATCTTCAGAAGAGGAAGCTGTGTATCCGGAGCTTTCCTATCACCCGGACTGGCAGCTTGAGCAGGAAGATGAGTACGTGTACCGCTTCTGGAACCAGGATTTGCCGCCGCTTAAACCGAATCAGTTCAGCATTCACGGCGTTGACTTGAAGCAGACGAACGGGACACTTGTGGTTGAAGCGTTTGTGAGAAATTCCTTATCGCGGAGCATTACCTTAAAGACGATGACGATCCTCCTGCTTGATCAGCAGGGGTTTCCCGTGGCGAGAAAATGGTTTGATCTGAAGAAAGTCGGGACGATTCCGGCAAGATCCAGCCGCCCGTGGACGTTTACGTTTGAACAGCAGCACCGGGTCACGTCCGACGCCAATCCGCCTGTGCACGGCTGGAAGCTGGTCATTGAACCGAATCAGAAGCACCGCAAGCACACGCTTGATTTAGAAGAAAGTCTTGAGCAGTCCCTTCCATCTGGTGATGCGGAGCGTTTGGAACGATATGTGGAGGATCTGGAGCCGCCAAAGCCCGGCGAGATTAATTTTGTCAGTTTAAAAGCTGAACAGAAAGAAGGCGCGCTTCATGTTGCGCTATTGATTCGAAACGGCAGCGACCGTTCGATCAATCTGCCCCATCTGCCGCTTCAGGTGAAAGATGCAACAGGTGACGTTGTAGCTCAAGGAGCATTTAAGCTGCAGCATGTGGAAGTGAAAGGCAATACGAGTAAGCCGTGGACATTTGTTTTTCCGGAGTCGATGGTTCTGAGCGAAACAATTGATTTGTCCCGGTGGAAAGCTTATCCAATTCACTAATGAGAAGCCCTGTTGTCCTTTGGGATGACAGGGCTTCTGCTGTGTATGATGAGTACCAGCACTGGCTGAGGGATAATAACGGCGGAGGATTTTCAGGAATAGAAAGCATAAGAAAGACCCGGTCTATCGCGGACCGGGTCTTTTGGCTATGGTCTTATAGTTCGTCACTCAGGAGTTTTGCCATGATGACGGCAAACTCGGAACGCTTAATCGCTTGATTAGGACGATAGGTACCGTCCGGAAAGCCTGTAATCACGTCATTTGCTGTGAGTGTATCAATATAAGAGGCGGCCCAGGAACCCGCTTTTACATCCGGGAAGCTGCTGGCACTCTCCCCGGTTAAATCGTAGGCGCGCACAACAAGTGTTGCCATCTCCGCTCGCGTCAATGTGCTGTTCGGGTGGAATGTGCCGTCTTCATAACCCGACAGTATTCCAGCCTCGGCAAGCGCTCCAATATATTCTGATCCCCAGTGACGGCTGGGCACATCAGGAAAGTCCGCTTCCTTGAGAGGAAGGTCCAGTTCGCGGGCAATCATCGTAGCCGCTCCCGCACGGGTAATCGCATCGTGGAAACCAAAGGTGCCGTCCGGATACCCCGTCATCAGGTTTTCCCTGGACAGGTAGCTGACATAAGGTTCGGCCCACGTGCCCGTAACATCCGGGAACGTTTTTTCGTTATATTCCATACTTAAAACATAGTTTTCGTTGCGGTCGGCTTCTCCGGTCCCGTTCTCAACCATCAGATAATGAGGGCCGCGCGTGATCCCTTCGATGGTGGCGGTATGATAGGTTACGCCGTCCTGCTCGAATTGCTGAATCGCCGCCGCTTCTAACGTCTGCCTATTTCCTTCCTGATCATAAGCTGTGACTGTCAACTCCGGATCGATGTGAGAGGCGTCCGCGCCAGAAGCAAGAGTCACATCGACGCTCCCTGAATAAGGGAAATCCACTTGATAGTAATCCAGATCGTTCAGGTCAAACGTGCCGACTGCTGCCTGATCATAGGAGAGTTGGGTGGCGGACGAGACCTTCTCATTCGGCTCCTGTTCATAAACGACTTCGTCTTTGTTCGGATGGTCCGGCCAATTGACTTCCATGACGTACGGTTCATCGGACCAGTGGTTGTAGTATTCATACACCATCACCTTGTACATGCCGGGGCTTGCTTCAAAGGTGAACGATTCGCCGCTTCCTTTCCACTCCCCATCAAAAACCTGGCGTTCACCATAACGGTTGTAGACGGCGACGACGAGATCTTCATTGTCCGATCGGCTGGTTACATCGACGCTCACCGTGGTGGGATGATCCACGCGGAAATCATACCAGTCGGAGTCGTTCGGCGTGTCGAGATTTTCCCGCTTCCGCTGGCCTTTTTCCAAGTGGAAGGAGCTTTCTCGTTTGTCGCTGACATCATCGTTTAAATCGACGGCTGCTGAGGTGATGACTTCATACCCATCGGGAATGCCGTATCCATACTCTTCCTCCCATCTGCTTCCGTTGGGGGTTTCGACATGTTTTTCCATGGCCCATTCGATTTCAGCCGGATTCCAGCCGGGGTTCTCCCCTTTTATCATAGCGGCAAGTCCGGAGACGAGCGGAGCTGAGAAGGATGTCCCGCTCATACTGGTGTAGCCGCCCAGATAAGACGTGCTGGTCAGAAAAACGCCGGGGGCTGCTAAATCAATCCAGGTCCCGTAATTGGAAAACGCAGCCGGGTAACCGGAGCGCTCCGTGGCTGCTACACTGATGACCGGATAATAGGAAGCTGGATAAGCGGCATCCCGGATTCCATCATTGGACGCTGCAGCAACAAGAACGATCCCTTCATTATAGGCTTTCCATAGCGCGCGTTCTTCGGCAGCGGACTTATGATAAGCTCCAAAGCTCATGTTAATGACGTCCACTCCCTGATCGATCGCGTAGTAAATGCCGGATAACACGTCAGAATCACTGAACCTCGCTTCATCGTTCCCTACTTTGACGGGAAGAATTTTCGTATCCGGAGCAAGGCCTGCAATTCCCCGGTCATTGAAATTCGCCGCGATCAATCCGGCGATATGCGTGCCATGACCGTGATTGTCATTCGGATTTGAGTCATTATTCACAAAATCATAACCTGGCAGGACGACACCCTGAAGGTCTTCATGATCCTTGTAGACGCCGGTATCCAGCACCGCAACGGTGGTATCGGAAGAACCTCGCGTCACATTCCAGGCCTTTTCCATGTTCATGTCATCGTACTGATACTGTCCTGAATACTTGGGATCAGAAGGAACGTAGGATGATTCACTTATGTAGTCCGGGTCGGCTGTAAGTACGGCCGGGTCTTCGTTTAATTGCTGCAGCACATGGTGATAATCCGCGCCTTCCTCTACTTCAAGCAGGAGGAAGTTATGCCGCTTGAGCGCTTCGGATAGAGGCTCTTCGTTTACTTCATACTTTTGTGGTGAAAACGATGAGGACTCCTTCACTTGAATTAAGATGCCGCGGTTATGTACATCTTTCAGATCAACCTCTTCGACTTGCTTGGATTTTTTGGAGCTCTCTTTCTTATGTACTTGTTTGACGGGTCTGTCGTCCTTTTTGAAAGAAGATCCCTCTTCCGGTTTGGAAGTCTGTGCTTCTTTTTTCGTGATCTCCTCTACAGGAATCTGCTTCATTCTTTCTTCTGCCTGGACCGAAGATGATGGAGCTATACCTGTGAGCGTCGGGGCCACAAGGGTCAGGCTGATCATCACCGATGTAATGGAATACCTGGTGCGTTTCTTCATATAATACCTCCTACTAATCTATCAATATTCGTAACCTGATTGTAACATTAAAGGGATAATAAAGAATATAGTCCCAGAAGAAACCACAACGAATTACCCCGCACCTGCCAATTTCCACCTCCTTCCACCTCAGGTCTCCCAGGAACTGGGAGACCTGAGGTGGGTATATTTGGCAGTTTTGTTACAAACCCTTTTCAATAGACTAGATTCCTAGTATGGTAAGACTAAACAACTAGGAGGTACGCCTAATGAGAAATTGGATGACGTTTCTAGCTGCTTTCCTTTTGGTTACAGCTTTAACGACGCAGCCCGCACAGGCGGAAGATGCTTTCCGCGACCTGGATCAAACGCCGTGGGCGAAAGAAGAAATTACGTATTTAAGTAATGAAGGGATTATTAATGGGTACGGGAACGGATACTTCGGTCCCCGGGATCCGATCACTCGTGCACAGGCCGCGATGATGCTCGTCAACGACTTGTACCCGAATGCTGAAGCTCAGGAAGACCCCGGATTTCATGATTTAAGCAGCGACAGTATTTACTATAATGCAATCGCTGTAGCGGCACAAAAAGGGTTAGTGTCCGGCTACCCGGATGGAACGTACAAACCAGACGCTTATATTAAGCGGAATGAAGCTGCCTTTTTAATAGATCGTGCTTATAACGTAAAACGAAATTATGGGGAAAATGTCTTTTTCTCAGATCTTGGTGATAACTGGTCGACCGGTGCTATTAAAGACCTGGCGTCTCAGGGCATCATTAATGGTTATACAGACGGCACGTTCCGCCCTGATCAATCCATAAACCGTGCTGAATTTTCGGTCGTTCTATCCTATACCGTGAACAAAAACCTTCGTCCTCTCGATGATATGACCGTTCACTTCATCGATGTCGGCCAAGGGGACAGCACCCTTCTTGAAACGCCATCCGGCCAAACAATTCTGATCGATGGCGGACGTAAATCAGCGGGAGAAGAAGTGGTGGATTACTTAGCCTCTGCCGGAATCGACACAATTGATTTAATGGTTGCTACTCACCCGGACGCTGATCACATCGGCGGTTTGATCGATGTGCTGGAAACGATGGACGTTAAGCAAGTGCTCGATAGCGGCAAGGAACATACAACGGATACGTACATGGACTATCTGGACTTGATCGACGAGAAAGATATTCCTTTTGATACAGCTTACGAAGGCGAAGTCCTATCCTATGAAGACATGAGTATGAAAGTGATGAACAGCAAAGAGTCTTCCAGTGATAACAACGAATCCTCGATTGTGTTAAAGGTCACTCACGGAGAAGTTGATTTCTTATTAACCGGCGACGCTACCGTTGAGAATGAGGAAGAAATGCTCCCTGCTTACAATGTAGAAGCTGAAATATTGAAAGTGGGGCACCATGGTGCTTCAACGTCCACTTCGGATGAATTTGTGGATGAAGTACAGCCTGAAGTGGGTATCTTATCCTATGGAGAGAACTCTTACGGCCATCCGGACTCTGAAGTGGTGAACCGTTTGTGGGAGGCGGACGTTGATCTTTACTCCACGTGTGACGAAGGAGACATTACGATCACCTCCACTGGAAACAACTATGACGTAAGTGCTTCGATCTTCGATGGCAGCGATCCTTGTATAGCCGAACAGGATAATGGCGATAATGATGGGGAAAACCCTGGATTAATTAACGTGAATACAGCAAGCTATGAGGAGCTGCAGGAGGTTAGCGGCATCGGTACAACTATTGCCGGGAATATCATCGACTATCGTGAAACGTACGGTGATTTCCAAACCTATGAAGAGCTGCTCAACGTGAGTTATATCGGAGAAGCTACGCTTGAAGAAATCAAGCCGCAAATTACACTTTGAGGTGAATGATCTATGCGTTATACCATCGATCGTTTTGAAAACGGGAAAGCCGTGCTCTTAGAAAAAGGAAACGAATTTAACGAGAAACTGATTCCTATCGAACGAATGCCTTCTCACGCCAAAGAAGGAGATCTAGTAGAACCCGCCGATCTCGGGCATGGCAAGGACTATCAAGTGCTTGAACAGGAAACAGCCGAACGCCGCAAACAAGCCAAAGAAAAATTAGAAAAACTAAAGAAAAAAAACAAAAAGAAATAACCGGTAAATCCTTCCACCTCAGGTCATCCAGAATCTGGATGACCTGAGGTGGAAGTTTATAACAATACCCAACAAGAAAAACCCGTAACGATCGCTTGCTGTGATCGTTACGGGTTTTTGGTTTATTCTATTTCCTTATGATCAGTCACTGTCGTTATCGTCATTGTTCTCATCTACGATACGATTTTCGGTAGTAGGTGTGACCGTGCCTTGTTCAGCTACGTAGTCTCTGAATACTTCCCAGTCGGAAAGACCCAGATCTGTTACGTCGCCATCATCATACGCCTGAGCAAATACGTCGTAGCCATCGCCGCCTTTAGCTGTGAAGGCGTTGGTTGCGATCGTGTACATATCACCATCGTTCAATGTCTCCCAGGAACCGTCCTGATTTACTTTCACTTCCTGTACGCGATTGCCAGTATTTTTCGAGCTGTCATACGTGAAGTTCAATCCGGATACTTGCAGGAATCCGCCGTTTTCTTCTGGTACCTGACCTACACTGCGCTCAAGAGCTGTCTTAATTTCTGCTCCTGTTAATTCCATCGTAGCTAGTGTATTACCAAAAGGCATCACGGTTAGAATTTCACCAAGCGTAATTGGCCCCTTGTCAATGGAAGTACGGATCCCGCCGCTGTTTTGGAAGGCCGCTACAACATCTTCGTTGTATTCCTTCGCTTTATCAAGCATTCCATCCGCAATCAGATCGCCTAGTGCCGTCTCGCTGTTACGGACACTTACCGTTCCGCCGTCACCCAGACGCGGATTCGGGAATGCTTCGGCTGCTACTCCTCCACTTTCTTCGTTCTTAAGATCTTCTATGTCATCTGAGTATTTCTTCAGGGCTTCTGCCGCTTCTGGATCTGCTTCTTTCTCAGAAACATCAATCAGATCGCTAGAGTAATCCGTTACCACACCGTCTTCATCAAATTCAACATCCAGCGTC
Source organism: Halobacillus halophilus DSM 2266 (assembly GCF_000284515.1). Classification (GTDB taxonomy): domain Bacteria; phylum Bacillota; class Bacilli; order Bacillales; family Halobacillaceae; genus Halobacillus; species Halobacillus halophilus. Next base: position 3,378,258 of record NC_017668.1, read on the forward strand.
CCCAGGTTTCCTCCGTACTGACCAGCTTGTACGATAATCGTCGGATCTTTCGGATCGCCGTTTTCATCCGTCGTTACTTCTACAGCTTCATCTAAGCTGGTGTGGCTGTGTCCGCCGACAATAATATCGATGCCTTCCACTTCAGCCAGCAGCTGATCATTGTCATAAGCAGGATTGTCATTGAAACCAAGGTGCGTAAGCGCGATTACTTTGTCTACACCTAAAGCTTCCAGAGCTCTTACACGCTCTTCCGCCGTTTGAATGTAGTTATCAAATGTAATATCTTCAGGGCTTGAAATGTCCGCTGTTTCCGCAGTTGTTAAACCGAAGATTCCGACTTCTTCCCCGTCAATCTCTTTCACAAGGCTGTTGTAGATCTCACCATTTCGTGGATACTTACTGATGTAGCTGTTATACAGCCCTTTCATATTCTCATCTTGAGAAAAATTAACATTCGAGCTGACAAACGGGAATTCAGCTCCTTCTACAAACTCAGCAAGGGCCTGGTGGCCTTCCGTGGAGGAACCAAGATCGAACTCGTGGTTGCCGAAAGTCATCGCATCATAGTCCATCATGTTCATAAATTCCAGATCCGCCTGGCCTTTAAACTCATTAAAATAGAGCGTACCAGAGAACACGTCTCCTGCATCCAGCAGCAGTGCATCCGGATTTTCAGCGCGTACTTCTTCAACGGCAGTAACGCGTTTCGCTACATCATCTAAGTGACCATGCGTGTCGTTGGTGTGCATAAGCGAAAGATCGAAATCCGATGGCTTCGGCAGTTTTGAACCGAATTCATAGTCTGTATTCGCTAGAAGCCAGGCAAAATCTCCGCGCTTCACATCAGCATCGGAACCGAAATGGTTTTCATCCTGTCCTACAATTAAACCATTGGCATAAAGCGTTTCAATCGCTGTTTCGTACCAATCGCCTTCCTCAACATCCTCAAATGGATGGCCGGCATCTACAGGTTCGATTTCATAGGCTTCCATAATAATCTGAGCAAATTCAGCGCGGGACATTTTTGCTTGCGGAGCAAAGGTGCCATCGTCCATCCCGTGAATAATACCAGATTCGTGAAGGGCATTGACCGCATCCGCATACCAGTGGTCCTGATCAACGTCTGGATAAGGAGCAGGATCGGCATTCAAATTCAGATCAAGAATTTTGGCAAGCATGAGAGAAGCTTCCGCACGCGTAACGGAGTTACCTAAACGGAATGTCCCATCTTCATACCCCTTTACAACGCCGGCCTCTGCCAACTGGTGAATGACTTCGTAATAAGGGTGGTCTTCCTGAACATCCGGGAATGTTTCTTCTGCGGAAATACTGACAGCTGGAGTTAGAGCGGACGCCACTAGAGCGGCTCCCATGGAAGATACAACAAACTTGCTATGTAGCTTTTTCATTTTTATAAAATTCCTCCTTCAATTTATGAATCTGGCTTTCTATTTTATGACCGTGGCAAATAGGATGTATGTACTCTACTTTCCTCCTCCATTTTATAAAAAGCCTACACTATAAATCTTACACGATTGTCCATAAAATTCCTCTAAAATCTTAAAATTTTACAATTTTTTTACCGGAACTCAAGAAAGATTGTTATTTTTTAAGATTATAAATATTATCTCTCCAAGATTATTAGGGAAGTGGAGCTGTTGATTTCTCATAATAGGCTTATTACGCAATAGGGCAGGTTAGTTGAATACTCAGCTTCGAGATATTGGATGGAAAAGGGGCTCCAGGGAAGGGCTCGCTTTCCGTGGGCATGTGGTGAGCTTCCTCAGGCTACGCCTTCCGGGATCTCACCGATCATGTTCATCCCACAGGAGTCTTCACCGTTCCCTTCCGCCCCTTTGCGATCATGGAGCGCTCGAAATCCTTTACGTATATACTCCATCTGAGGAAGAACGGCCTACGTTAAATTCCGAGTCTGTCCAAAGGGTAAAGCCCGTTATAGAAGCATTTTAGACAATTTTAGTTTCCCCGTTTCTCCTATTAGCAGGGTCCGTTCACAAGAAAACGATGGGTTGGTGGGGAAATGGCGAGACTCCCGTGGGAGAAGGAACTAGGTGAGATCCCGCAGGGAGTGAAACGAGCGAGGAAGCTCACCGTTCCCCCATAGGAAAGCGAGTTATTTCCCCACCAGCCCTCCTCCATTTAACGTAAAGGACCCAATTGTCTCGAAACTGAGTCTTCCAGTATCGGGAGCTTATCTTTAACACAGCAAAAAACCCTGAAACCTATTAGGAAGGCTTCAGGGTTTTCTACTTTATACACTCGTAATCTAGCAAACTATTGATTCAATACATTTGAAAGAATCAGAGAAAACTCAGCACGTGTAATCTCACTTGAAGGAAGGAACGTTCCATCTGGATATCCGGAAATGAATCCAGCTGCCTTCAAATCATGAACACTTTCATAATAGTAAGCATCTTCATTCACATCACTGAATCTTTCAGAAGAAGATCCTTCAATCTTAAACGCACGATCAATAATCATCGCTACATCCCCGCGGTTGATCGCCTGATTCGGACGGAAGGTTCCATCTGTATAACCAGAAATGAAACCAGAAGATGTACCGGCCGAAATATAACCGGAACCGAATGAACTTGGACTTACATCAGGGAAATCCGTTGCTCTTTCTTCTCCGTTCAGTTGCAAAGCACGACCTACCATAGTGGCCGCTTCTTCTCGCGTAATAGATTGTTTCGCTTTAAACATACCATCGTCATAACCACTGATTAAGTTTCCTTGGGAAAGATTTTCAACGGCACTGCTGTACCAGTAGCTTCTGTTAAAATCTTTAAAAGGTGTGGTTGGCGCTTGCGCAACCCCGTATCCGTAAGTATTATCTTTGCCTCCGTCACCTTTATCCAGTGAGTTGGAGATCAGCAGCTCTTTTCGTTCAGAGTCTGACATTTCAGGAAACAGCTGCTCATATAAAGCAAGGATTCCTGTTACATGCGGCGCAGCCATTGAAGATCCACTCATGGTTGCATAGCCGGTAGGGAAATCATCATTTGTAATATAAGTACTTTCAATTCTTGCGCCAGGAGCTGTGAAGTCGAGGGATGGTCCACTATACGTGTAATCCGAACCATTCAGCTTCTTGGTAACAGCGCCTACACTAACTACTTCTGGAAAGCGGGCCGGATAAAGAATATCATCGATATTTTCAGATACGCATACATCTTTATTGCCTGCGGCGGCTACCACCTGGACTCCAGCATTTCTAGCTTTTTTGATTGCATTTTTTGTGAGATCAGAAGGTTTACAGGATGTGAGACTTAGATTAATAATGTCTACACCTTGATCAATGGCCCAATCAATACCGGCCACCACTTCTGAATTCAATCCGTTTCCTTCTTCATCGAGCACTTTCACCGCGTAAATCTCTGCATCAGGAGCGATGCCTATGGTGCCAATTTCGTTATCCTGGGCGGCTATGATTCCTGCAACGTGTGTTCCGTGACCATTATCATCTTCATAACCCTCGGTACCTTGCACAAAGCTGATACCTTTAGCTACATTCAAATCGGGGTGTTTACTTGCAATCCCGGTATCCAGGATAGCAATTTTAACTCCCTCACCCGACAGCCCCATGGATCTTGATTTGTTCATTTCTACTGAATCGGTTCCCCAGGAAGTTTCCTGGAAACTAACCTGAACTTGGCCGTCTTCTTCAATTGATTTGACTGCAGTTTCACCCTTCAACTCAGAAATCTTATTGCCTGGTATCGTTACCGCTACAGAATCAAGAGATTCATAGCGATAATGAATGGTGTGCGGGATATCCTTCAGTATATTTACATTAATTTCTTCATTATACTGAATTACCACACGCTCCGTTTTCTCCCCTTCTGAACCTTGATCAGAAGCTGCCAGAGAAGCAGAAGGCGTACCCAAAGCCCCTGAAACCAGTAACACCATGACAACCATTAACTTTTTCAATAGATCTTCCTCCTCCAAAGTGCTCACTGCTGACAAATAATTGAAAGAGCGAACCAAAAAATGGTCGCTCTTACATTATTATTCTCTCCAATTGTAATAGTCTATGATCCCCATTGCAATAGCTTTAGCTGCCTCATCACGATATTTTTGTGTTTTTAATTTAGCAGCATCGTCATCATTTGTTAAAAAGCCAATTTCTGTGAGCACCGCTGGAAGATTAGTAGCTTTGATTACTCGATAGCCGGCATTTTTAATTCCACGGTCGGTCATGTCCATAGATTTGTGCAGACGCTCATTAATATAACCGGCAAGTTTGTAGCTCTTATACTCGCGATCAGTCATTCCCTTAGCATAGTAGAAAGTTTCTACTCCATTCGCACTACTTAAGAAGGCATTCGCGTGAACACTGACGAAAGAATCCGCATTATTTCTATTTGCGATGTTTACTCGGCCATCCAGTGTTGGATACCAGTCGCTTGAGCGGGTCATGACTACGTTGATTCCTGAGTCTCTTAAATACTCACGAACTTTAAGAGAAACATCTAAAACGACTTCTTTCTCTACCAATCCGTTAGCTACAGCACCTGGATCTTTTCCGCCGTGTCCAGGATCAATGGCCACGGTACGATTCACACTTGGTTTGTCCGTTAAATAAGCTTCGTGGACATATCCTTCCACGCTTCCTGAGGAAACCAATCTCCAGCTTCCTTCTTCTTTATGAACATCAACCGCTTCTCCGGTAGTAAACTGACCAACCACGTCGTAGCTGGTTCCTGGCCCTTTACGTACATTTAAGGAATCGGCAGTTACAATTTTTTCAGCAATAACAGGCTTTGGAATGTCGGCTAAGTAAGCGCTGTGTACATATCCTTCCACGCCATTTGCGGAAACCAATCTCCAGTCTCCATCCACTTCATGAACGTCAACTTCCTGATTATCGGAGTATTTTCCGACGACATCGTAGCTGATTCCTGGTCCTTTTCTTACATTTAAGTTATCCGTCGTGACAATTTTTTCAGCAATAACTGGTTTAGGAATATCCGCTAAGTAAGCACTATGTACATACCCTTCGACGCCATTGCCAGAAACGTACCTCCAGCTTCCATCTTCTTCATGGACTTTTACTTCCTGGCCATCTGAGAACTTTCCAACTACATCATAGCTGGTTCCCGGTCCTTTACGTACATTTAAGCTATCCGTCGTTACCATTTTCTCACCGATAACCGTTTCCGTACGGTCCGGCTCTGGCTGAGGCTCTGGGTCCTGGCTTACCGAGTCAACATTCCCGTCCATGGCACGCGCCATTAAGACAGAGAATTCTTCTCTTGTAATATCTTTACTTGGCTTGAATGTACCATCTGGATACCCAACGGTAATCTCTGCTGTGGCTACTTTATTAATCGGTGTGTAGTACCAGGCACTCTTTGCTACGTCTGTGAACGAGTGGCTGCTTGTCTCGTCTAAATCAAACGCTCGGGCAAGCAACGTGGCCATTTGTGCGCGTGTTACTTTTTCATTGGGATGAAATGTTCCGTCAGCATATCCACTGATAATCCCTTCCTCAGCAGCTGAAGCTATGTATCCGGAAGCATAATGTTCCTCTGTCACATCTGGAAATTTAGTATTTTGGCGATTGTTCTCTAAATCCAGGGACCTTCCAATCATCGTAGCGGCTTCCTGACGGGTAACCGCATTTTTCGGTTTAAATGTATCATCCGGGTAACCGAAAATAATTTCCTGCTCGATTAAGTAATTGATCTCACTGGCATATTTGTCCGGGATATCCGATAAGGCAGCATACACCTTATCTGTGGATTGAATGGTAGCGAATGTCATCACGATCATGGCAAACAGCAGACTACAGACTTTTCTCATCATATTCAACAAGCTCCTTCTTAAAATAATTTAGTAAACCATTGTGAGAGAGGGACAGAGAGACTATGGCTAACATTTATCGGATGTAGCATTTCCTCCTTTTTCGATGTTCGAACGGTTTGAGTGATTGCTATGTCAAAAATTGGATTGATTGTTGCTGGCACGTCTATACTAATATCGAAACCTGTCAGATAATGTTTATAGTAAATTAGTCTTATTTATTGAAAAAGTTGCTTAAAAAAGTTTAATATAAATTTACATGTGGTAAGAAACCCTGATTCTAAGCCTTTTTAACCTTTCCATAATTTCTAAAACTTTCTTTTTAACCTATTCATTTCCAATTTATTCTGATAGATTAAGAAAGAATGAATTTAGGAGGGTGATGAATGAAGAAGGTAATCATGTCGATTTTTGTCGTATTTTTAGCTTTAACCTCAGTGGTCTCGACAGCTTTCGCGGAAGATGATATTACAGGAACACCATTCGAAGATGATCTGCGTGCTCTGATTGAAGCCGGGATCATGAGTGGATATGATGACGGTACCTATAGACCTAGCAAATCGGTCACGAGAGCAGAGTTCACCGTGTTCCTTAACGGGGCATTAGACCTACAGATGGGTGATGGAGAATTACCAGAGGAATATTTCACAGATGTGGAACCTGATGACTGGTATTTCGAGTCGATCATGATCGCCTATAATAACGGGCTGGTCAATGGTTATCCGGGTGGAGACTTCCAACCGAACAAGGTCATCACGAGACAAGACATGGCGATGATGATGATTAATGCGGCCAAGGCGAAAAACGTCGTATCAGAACGGAAACCTTTAGCTTTTGCCGATAATGAAGAGATTTCAAATTACGCGGTCGAATCAGTGGAAAGATTAACGTACCTGGAAATTATCAGTGGAAAACAGCATGCAGACGGCTCCCTGTTCTTTGCTCCAAAAGACGAAACGTCACGTGGAGAAACGGCAGCTGTTATTAACCGGTTAATGAACGTATTGGACCCTCCGAAAGAGCTGGATTATAAAGTCGTCAGCTTGTCTCTCAATCAGGATCCGGTCGTTCAGGATGATTATGAAACCTATGAAGAAGCCGTCAGCCAAGCTGATGATGATCAAGTGGTTCTGAAAGGAAATAATATTGTGTGGATGAATGAAGGAAGCGCGGTATCCAATGCGTACACCGTTCTCTATGATTCTAGTGATTTAAGTCGTTCGCTTACATATATGACTTCAGGTGTTGAAGTGGAATTATTGGAGATTAATGAAGATACCTTGAAGATTAAGCTTGCGGATACAACAGCCTATGTGGAGGCCGGTAAGATTAACCTGACGCCGCAGCATATGGTGAAAGACCGTTCCTATTACTACGAGAAAAATGGAGATTTGTACCACCGAATCTATAACTCTCTTACGGAAGGTTCGGCTGCTTACAAATACGGGGCAGCTCCGTCCTTCATGAAGACAGGCGAAAAGTATTACAGCTTTAACGGCAGCACCTTCTATTCTGAAGATGGCAGCCAAGCAGGCGAAGCTCATCAATACTTCAACCGCATGCCTCTCTATACCAACACCTCGTATACAGGAGAGCAGCTCGATGAATTCATCGCTTCTGAAGTGCCGGACAGTCCATTAATCGGAACTGGGGATGCTTTCAAAAAAGCAGAAGAACTGCACGGCACGAATGCTCTTTACCTGCTGGCACATGCGATTCACGAAAGTAACTGGGGCAAAAGTAAAATTGCCCGCGATAAAAACAACCTCTTCGGAATTGGGGCCAATGACGGCAATCCTTACCAAGACGCGTGGACATATGAGAATTATGAAAAAGGAATACTGGCTGCGGCTTCTGAATTCATCGTACCAGGCTACTTTGACTCCAGTTCGTGGAAAGCAAGAGGCGCTCATCTCGGGAATAAGAGCTCAGGGATGAACGTGTATTACGCTTCTGATGTCTATTGGGGTCAGAAAATTGCCGGCCATATGTACCGGGCAGATACCTATTTAAGCAGCAAGTACGGAACGCCTAAAGAAAACGCAGCTAATGACCTGGCTGAAACCGTCACGTCTTATGTGAATGTGCGAGCCGAAGCCGATACAGGAGCAGAAAAGCTTTACACGCTTCCAAAAGCAAGCGAGACGGTACAAATTTTGAGCGAAACAGACGGTCTGGGTACGTGGTATCAAATTTCGCCGAAATCTATCGAATCCAATACCTATGAGAATGCGTTTGTTTACAGTCATGGCTACTCCGCCTATGGAAATAGTCTCAGAAAATTACCGCTGAGTAAGTAATTTCATTCCTATTACAAAGGAGCAACCGCTATATGGTTGCTCCTTTTTTATGTTATATTAAGAAGGCAGGAATGTGTAAATTAAAGGAGTCTCATCATACCATGAAGCACGTTAACATTTTGGGTGTTCCATTCTCAATAACGAACCATTCGACACTTGTCGAACAGCTGAATCAGCATATACAAAAACACGAAAAATCTTTCGTCATAACCGCGAATCCCGAAATTGTCATGCGCGCGAATCAAGAAGAAGCTTATATGAAGAGTCTTCACCGTGCTACATACATAACCGCAGACGGGATTGGTATCGTCAAAGCCTCCCGTCTCTTAGGCCAGACCCTTCCTGAACGAGTAACCGGGTATGATGTTATGATCGAGATGTTAAAGTTAGCCGACTTGAACCATTACCGGATTTATCTGCTGGGAGCCCAAAGGGATACCCTGGAGGAAGTGAAGAAACATATCCAGCAGTTCTATCCTCACATACAAGTCGTAGGCTCTCATGATGGATATTTCGACTGGCAGCATAACACTATTTCCGAGGAAATAATGCAATCTTCACCAGATCTCGTCTTTGTCGCTCTAGGGGCTCCTAAGCAGGAGAACTGGATCGCAGAGCATATTGACCAGTTCAATAAAGGTGTCTTTCTATGTGTTGGCGGCAGCTTTGACGTCATCGCTGGTAAAGTGAAACGAGCACCGCTCAGCTGGCAGAACAAAAACCTCGAATGGTTTTACCGACTTCTGCAGCAGCCGACACGCTGGAAAAGAATGCTTGCTCTTCCCCGGTTTTCATACCACGTGATTCGTCAAAAAGTGAAGCGTTCCTTATGAGTCACTCAACCTTTTTAAAAAGCACCTTCATCTTAACTCTGGCTGCCCTGTTCTCTAAAATACTGGGCAGCTTATTCCGTATTCCACTCCAAAATATTGCCGGGGACGAAGTACTTGGAATCTTCACCCTGGTCTATCCCGTTTATATGGTCACGCTCATTTTATCCGTCGCCGGGATTCCCCTTGCCATCTCCAAATTGATCGCAGAAGCCCGTACGGAAGAAAACCATTTACATATTCGACGCATTTACGTGACCGCAAGTATTCTCGGTCTTTTATTTGGTTTGGTCAGCTTTACCCTGATCGCTGTATTCTCTTCCCCGATCAGTCAATTACTCGGGGGACCGGAAACTGAACCAGCCCTGCTGCTTGTAGCGACCGGACTGTTAATCGCTCCGTACATGGCTGTTTACCGCGGCTATTTCCAGGGCTTCGATCATATGAATCCAACCGCTATTTCGCAGGTGCTCGAACAGTTTTTCCGTGCAGCGCTTGTATTGCTTATCGCCTACGTATTGACTCACCTGCCCTTCTCAAATGAATGGATTGCTGGAGGCATTATGGCGGGATCCCTGTTCGGGGTGATCGCGTCGTTCATCTACTTACGCTTCACTTATGTGAGATCACCGCAACGGATTCAAAAAAGCACATCCTATTCGTTTCGTGATTTCAAAACGTGGAGCCGCACCATTCTCCGGATTTCTATTCCCATCGCTATTGGGACCGTGACAATGGCTTTGCTTAATTTTGTCGATTCGTTTACGATTCCGTTCAGTCTGGACCGTCACCACGGAGAGGCCTCCCCTTCTATTACGTACCTGTACGGAATTTATGGGCGCGGCCTGTCTCTCGTGCAAATTGCCACTGTATTTGCAACATCTATTATCCTTCCGCTCGTCCCGTTACTGACGTCGAAGAAAAAGGAAGGCGACCGAACCGATATGCGTTCCACCATTGAAGTGACCCACCGGCTTACGAACTTAATTTCGTGGCCGGCAGCGATGGGACTTGCCGCTCTCGCTATTCCGTTAAACGTCGCCCTGTTCACGAATGCGGAGGGCAGCTTCGTCATCGCGATTCTCGGCGTAAGCTCTGTCTTCACCTCGCTTACGATTGTTGGTACCGGTATCCTGCAGGGTCTTGATTTTGCTCGAAAAGCGGCGATTATTATTATCGCCGGAGTAATCAGTAAAGTCTTTCTCAACCTGTGGCTCGTTGAGTGGCTGGGTCTTGAAGGCGCCGGTCTCTCTACCCTGATTGTCTACGTGCTCCTGGCCATCGTGAACAGCTTTTTTATTGTCCGGTACATCTCCTTTACGATCGTGTCCAAGAGCGACTTGAAAATCATCGGCTCGTCTCTTGTGATGGGGATCCTGGTCGGCTTGCCGGCTCTGTATTACTCTATAGCCGACTGGGGAAGATGGGAAGCCTTTACTTACTCCATTCTTGCCATTGTGGGCGGCGGTATCGCGTATATCGGGTGCCTGTATGTTCTGAAAGCCATCGATCGTGAGACCCTGAAGCGCATGCCGATGTTCGGAAAATATTTCAGTTAATAAAGGAGGCCCACCCATGAACAAACCGCGTGTCCTTTGGATCATCCTTATTCTTTTACTCACAGCAACGATTCCCAGTTTATATGAGCGCTCCTCTATCGAAAGGGCACAGGATGACTACGAGCTCGTCCTTCCTTATAAGCATATAAAAGAAATGGCAGAACCGGTTGATTCTCTTCCCTCTGTGCTTCAGCAGCTGCAGGCAGCTGGTCTCACCTCCGTGCTTGTAGATATGAAGGAAGCCTCCCTGCCGGAAGAAGCCGTTTCTGAAATTAAAGGCGCAGAACTGGATGTAATTATTTCAGTAGCAGCCGACAACACGAAGAATTGGAAAAATCAGCTGGAGACGGCGGTTCACTATTATGAGGATGAATCAGATTATATACATATCAGCGGGGATAAGGCTCCCGGCTACCCTGATGCAGCCGCTATGGACGAATTAGCCGGCATTCTTGCAGAAGGAGCAGAAGGTGTATATTTTACAGAGTTTCAACGGCTTGAAGGATTCAAGGAATTTACCGATGATCTAAACTACAACGTGGTTCGGATGCATGACCTGGATCTATTGCACGGCCACCAGACCGTAGAAGAAAAAGTGGACCGCACCCTGCGCGCCGTAAAAGAACGCAATCAGCGCTCGATCCTGCTGTCTTCTATGGAAGCCGATCCGCTGAGTCATACGGTCACTTACTTAGAAAAAATAACAGTGGCCATGCCGTCTGCCTTTGAGTTAAATGAAGCAGACGGGTGGAAAGACTTCTCGCCACCGCTATGGGCGAAGCTCGCAGCGTTTCTTGCCGGGATTCTATTTATTTATCAGGCGCTCGTCTCCATTTTCCAGTACCGCTTATTCGGATGGCTTGCCGCCTTCGCATCAGTTGGGCTTATGATTGCTTACCTGATGACGGATTCTCTCTTATTCCTGCAGGGATTCGCCCTGGGAGTGGGACTGGTCACTCCGATTTATGCGGTCAAAGCAACATCCCGTGGCAGTACCCGCATCAAGGATATAACCTTTTCCTATATGAAAGCACTGGGGATCAGCCTGGCCGGAATCGTGATCATCATTGCTTTGCTTAATGGGACGGTGTTCTTAACAGGAATTGCCCTGTTCCGGGGAGTCAAATTGCTTTACGTCGTTCCTCTGCTTTTCTTTGGGGTTTATGCTCTGTGGGGGCTGACTTTTAAAGAAGTGAAGCAGTCTCTGAAGGGCTGGCACGTCATCCTTATTGCGCTCGTTGGGGCTGCGGCGGTGTATTATGTGCTGCGAAGTGGGAATAGCCAGGCTGTGAGTGAGGTTGAGTTGTGGTTCCGGACGAAGCTTGAAGAGTGGCTTTACGCGCGACCGCGATCGAAGGAATTTCTTCTGGGCTTTCCGGCTTACCTGTTAGCTCTGGCCGTTCTCCCACGATTTAAGCGCATAGGGAAAATGCTGCTTGTACCTGGTGTGATCGGGTTTATGTCAATCGTTAACACCTTCTCCCACCTGCACATTCCGCTTCACATTTCCCTGCTCCGGACAAGCTACAGCATCGTGTTCGGCTATCTAATCGGCCTGCTCGCGATTGGAATCTATAAGCTGATTTTTAAAAAGTAGCTGAAAACAATGCGGGGTATTTTCATTGATAGATTACTAAGCTATAGATCCGGTTACTGTAGGACACGGTTTCGAGATATGGGGCGGAGAAAGGGGCTCCAGGGAACGGCTCGCTTTCCGCGGGCATGTGCTGAGCTTCCTCGGGCTTAACAGCCCTGCGGGATCTCACCGATCATGTTCATCCCGCAGGAGTCTTCGCCGTTCCCTTCCGCCCCTTTGCGATCATGGAGCGATCGAAAATCTCTGAATAAACACTTTACAATGAACAAGGATCATCTATAATCCACCTTGAGTTTTAATGTTTGTTTACATGTAGGAACCCTGTTATAGAAGCATTTGTGGCAGATTCATCTTGTCTCCTGTCTCCTATAGAAGGGTCCGTTCGCCGTATATCGATGGGGTGGTGGGGAAATGGCGAGACTCCCATGGGAGAAGGGACTAGGTGAGATCCCGCAGGGAGTGAAACGAGCGAGGAAGCTCACCGTTCCCCCATAGGAAAGCGAGTTATTTCCCAACCAGCCCTTCTCCACATATTGTAACGGACCCCAACTATCCCGAAACGGAGTCTTCAACAAACGGGAGCTTATCTTTACTATTAATATAGAAATTTTTCATAAAAAAAGAAAAGGAAGTGATGATGATGCACGTCGTGTTATCCGGTTATTTCGGTTTTCACAATACAGGAGATGAAGCTATTCTCTCCTCCATGATTAAACAGCTTCGCACCCTCCAACCTGATATTCGCATTACGGTTCTTTCGGATGATCTGATCCATACCACTACCACCTATGGAGTAGAAACCGTCAGCCGCTGGAATTTCCTTGACATTCGTCGCGTACTGCAAGCAAGTGATGGGCTGATATCAGGTGGCGGCAGTCTGCTGCAGGATGCTACCGGTCCAAAGTCGATCGTCTACTATACTACGATTATCAATATGGCAAAGTGGCTCGGCAAACCCGTATTCATCTATGCCCAGGGAATGGGACCGTTTAACCAGCTGGTTGGAAAGAGACTGACCAGGTACACTCTGAATCGTGTTGACGGACTTACCGTTCGCGACCAGGACTCTAAACCGCGTCTCGAATCACTTGGGGTGCAGCAGGAGTGCTTTGTCGTACCCGATGCAGTCTTTGGCTATGAAGCCCCGTCTGTACAGAAGAAGCACCAGATCGCCGTCAGTGTTCGATCATGGGATGGTTCCGAATCCTATATTCCAAAGCTTGCTTTTGCCTGTGACCAGCTGGCCCAGCAAGGTTTCTCCATTCTATTTGTACCGATGCACGGTCAGGAGGATGAACGCTTTGCAAAACTCGTAGAACTGCAAATGACCGAACCGGCCGTCGTCGCCCCGGGGGATGACTCCATAGAGGAAAAGCTCGAGCGGATCGCAGAATCAGAGCTTCTGATCGGTATGCGTCTGCATGCGCTTATATTTGCAGCCGTAAGTCATACGCCGTTCCTCCCGCTCTCGTATGATCCGAAAATTGATTCCTTCGCTGGTATGTATGAGCTGGATAATGGATGGCACGTGACAGCGGAAAATTGGGACGGACATCTTTTATTTAAGGAAGCGAAACGATTGCTGGATCAAAGGAGAAGAATTGGGAAAAAGATTGCTGCCACTACAGCAAGATTGCACGATGAGGCTCTTTCTACAACGAAACAGGCCCTGCAGGTGCTCCAAAAATAATACAAGCGGTTCAGGAGAAGCAATCATCTTCTTCTGAACCGCTTTTTTTAAGATAAACACTATTTTATTCACCTGTTCGTTTCATTTTCCATATCCCGCATTGACAGTACTTTTAGTAGAAGCTGGATTTCCACAATTGTACTAAACCGGGTGATCTTCCAGTCCAGCTTTTTTTAAAAAAGTCATAATTTGTCACTAAATGGATTGAGCCGGATTGCAGACTGTGATATATTCAACGCACACAGTTCTATTATATTACAAAAATATCAAATTTACTTTATGCACCATCCAGATTCAACAAGTTCGAGAGGAGTTTTAGCAAATGAGTCAGCATCAACAGATCTACACCCAGCTTGTTCAAGAATTTGAACAGAAACTCGATCGACAGCTAAAGCCTGAGGAACGTGAGCTCCTTTACTGGATAGCTGAAAAACATGCGGAAGAAATTAATAATGAGGCAGAATAGATATAGCTTTGAACTCCACTCCCTACGATAGTAGAACGGGGTGATTTTTTTTGTGGTTGAGCTTCCATCATTAAAAAGCCGCAGGAAGGCTCGATTTTTTTCATCAAATACTCGAACCTGCCTGCGGTTTCATCTTGTAGTTCTTTAAAATCTTCCAGGTGTTATATCCTGAACGTTTTACCCAGCCTTATCAATCGGAGGATGCTCATCGTCGGGCTCTTCCTTTTGTTCTGTTTCGGCGTCTTCCGTCCAATGGAACTCATTCACCTGACTGTTCAAATCTTCGGAGAGCTGCGAAAGCTTCTTCGTGCTTGAAGTTATTTCCTCCATCGCACTGTTGGACTGCTGAGCGGAGGCTGTAACCTGCTGCACCCCGGCAGCTGATTCTTCCGATAAAGCGGCGATGCCGGCGATGGACTGATTCATTTCGCTGCTTTCCTCTGTAATTTCGGTAAGATTGGCAGAGATCTGCTGAATCTGGTCCACCATTCCGGATACCGACGTATGAATACTTTCAAACCTCTCCTCCGTTGCATTAATCTGCTGTGTACCTTTATTCACTTCTTCATATCCCGTTGTCAAAGAATCGGATACGTACGTAGACTCTTCTTGAATGTTTGCAACAATCTGGTTAATATCCACGACAGAATGAGCGACCTGGTCAGCGAGCTTCCTTACTTCTTCGGCCACTACGGCAAATCCTTTTCCGCTTTCCCCTGCTCTTGCTGCTTCAATGGCCGCATTCAAGGACAACAGATTGGTCTGGTCAGCAATATCTTTAATCACGCTGCCTATTTTAGTGATTTCCTTCGTTTGGGCATCCAGTCCTTTTACCTTCGTAACGGAGCTTTTCACAATCTCATCGATTGCGTGCATCTGCTCGACGGATTGCTTCATCATTGTCCGTCCTTCCTGCGACATTTGCATCGCCTGTGTGGAATGAGTATAGACGGAGTCTCCCATTTCCTGGGCATGCTGAATGCGCTGGACCAATTTATCCGTTGATTCAGCCAGACTCGTCGTATAATCAGCCTGGGACTCTACACCTGCTGATAATTCCTCCATGGTGTGCACAATCTGGTTGGTCCCCTGCTGAACATCATCAGCCGAATGCGTAAGCTCTTCGCTCTGCTGGGACAAGTCTTTGGAAGCATCTGAGACATTACCGATCATAAGGCGCAGGTTCATCGTCATTTGATTAATGGCGTGGCTGAGCTCGCCAAATTCATCCCGACTGCGAGTCGATAAATCCTCTACTTCAAGATTTTTATTAGCTACCTGATTCACATGCGCCGTCATTTCCGTTAACTTCCTCGAGATGCGATTGCTGAACAGAAGGGCAAGTATCGCGGAAAGGAGAAGCAGGACAGCCACAATGCCCCCGCCGACCAGCATGTCACGCACCATTTTCTGATTA
This sequence comes from Halobacillus halophilus DSM 2266, assembly GCF_000284515.1. Classification (GTDB taxonomy): domain Bacteria; phylum Bacillota; class Bacilli; order Bacillales; family Halobacillaceae; genus Halobacillus; species Halobacillus halophilus. The sequence goes on from NC_017668.1 coordinate 3,393,946, forward strand.
TACTCGTCTGCTTTTTGAGCGGTTAGGGCATCAATCTCATCTGTATAATTGCCGGTACTGACAATATAGTCCCATGGCTCAAATAACTCAGAATAGGCACGCTTAGCCACCAGACCCTCTTCTCCCGGCTTCTCCCACATGTACTCTGAATAGCCGCCACTCTCGCCCTCTGTAGCAGCCGAAACAATATTCTGAACCAAATAGGTGCCTTCCGGATCCTGAATGTCGATACGGTTGCTACCTTCCTTCTCCGGTAACATCGGGTGCGCGATCAGCTCTCCATCAATACCGTCAATCCAGAAATAGCCATCACTCCCGTAGCGAAGCTCCTTCACGAGCTTCCTGCCTAATTCCTTGGCTTCCGGCTCTGACATTTCTCCCAGTTTATACTGGCTGTAGGCGGATTGAAGCAAAGACATAGCCGTATTCACTTCATTTTTAATCCGTAAATCGAAAGCTTCTAATAAATTCGTCTCGTAACTCTCAACTTGCTGCTGATTATGCTGGTAGTTTGTGTACAGATTGTAAGATCCCATTCCTGTAAAAGCCAGGAACAGGACAACTCCAAAGGCCAACAGCATTTTGTACTTAAATTTCTTCATCTCATTTTCCCCCTATGTACGTTTCCTCTTTTCTATATATCGGCTTTTTTGACTAGACCTTTTATCATTCATCAGCAGATTATACCTCTTATGTAATTGAATGAATGGTTTTCTAAAAAAAGGAAAATAGTAGGGTGACGAAGAATTTAATGATAATAAATAATACTTTTCAACATAAGGGAGAAAAAGAACGTGATCAATCGAATCTACACAGGTATTTCGTTTCTATTTTTAGCAGCTTTCTTATTTGCGGTCCTTTTTATTTGTGCAGCGATTGGAGGAATTGGGGCAGAAACATGGGGGAAAGAAGAATTTCTTCGTTATATGTTTGTCTATACCCCAAGCGGCCTGCTCATTGGAGGGGTCGTGGCTTTGTTAGCCGGTATCAGTTTATTTATCTGGGAACTAAGGGTGCACGCGAACAGGAAATAATTCAAAAGGAGAGTCTGAGGACTCTTTTTTTAATGTCTCTGTCCCCCCTGTTGATTTTCCAGTAAAGCTCCCGATACTGGAAGACTCAGTTTCGAGACATTGGAGGAGCGGAAGGTCCTCCGGCGGACGATTTCGCTTTCCGGCCCTGCATGACGCAGGGTCGTTCGACGTTGCCACAGGACGTGGCGATCTTAGTCGAACTTCTTATATGTGGTAAGCTTCCTCAGGCTTCGCCTTCCGGGATCTTACCGATCATGTTCATCCCGCAGGAGGTCTTCATCGTCCCCCTCCGGACCTAGCCGAATGAGAACATTGAAACCACTTAAGATATCTTCTTGATGACCAAAAAAAGCATGGGAATATGAGCCTGCATTCATGCTATAAAGATGTAAAGATAGCCTGCCATAGAAGCATTTAAGACCAGTTACGAAGGAGAGCATACTCTCTTCTGGCAGGGTCCGTTATTCTCCCGCGGCTGAGTTGGTGGGGAAATGACGAGACTCCCATGGGAGAAGGAACTAGGTGAGATCCCGCAGGGAGTGAAACGAGCGAGGAAGCTCACCGTTCCCCCATAGGAAAGCGAGTTATTTCCCCAACAACTCTCATTTTTTTTGGCAACGGACCCAGTATATCTCGAAACTGAGTCTTACAGTAACCTGCCCTATTGTTTAAGAAGCAGTTGTTAAACAATCAACAATAACTTCTAATAGAACCTTTTTATTAGCAAAAATAAAAAGGGAAACGCTCAGGTCAGCGTTTCCCACGATATGTTATGATTATCACCCTTGCGTCAACTCGCCTCTTGCAACCATGAGCACCGTGCGTTGATCTGGAATCAAATCAACCGCTGCCGTCCCTCTATACGTCTTTCCCTCTGGTCCGACAATGCTCAGATGAAGATGCTTACCTTCTTTTTGGAGATCCGCAAAAAAACTGACATCCTGTACTTTGTTTAAACTGACGGTCCAGTTCATAAGTGGTCCAACATCATCAATCAGTAATAAACCTTTAGAAAACGCCACTTCATTGTGATCTTCATTATAGAATACCTTTTTTACTATCACATTTTTCATCCAGAGTGTCCCCCTCTCCCCCACTATTCAACAAAAGAAGACGGGTTTCCTGCCTGGTCATTCTCCCAATTGCTTAATCTGATCGATAACTTCTGTAATTTCTCTCAATGACTGGAAAACTTCCGTATTCTCAATTACCGAGGCGTCCAGCTTACCATTCTCTATATTGTCTAAATACATCTGAATGCCCTCGAGCGCCTGATTGTTTCGTTCCACCACTTGCTGGTGCAAATCCGCTCCTGCCTGCGGGGCATCAAGCTCATTAAATTCTTCAATATTTGCTTTCATCTCTTCCATACGCGTTTCCAATTCATCTGCCGCCTGCTGATCGGTCACCGCTTGCTCCGCAAGCCCAGGAACTTCGCTGGTAAACGTGCTGACTTCATTCGCGTACTCAGTAGCTTCATTCACATAATTCAAGGAGTTGTTCACCCCTTCAAGGAACGAACACCCGCTCAGAAACAACATAACCACAATGAAAAAATATCCATACACCTTTTTCAACTTGATCCCTCCTCGTTCCATTGTATGCCCAAATATAGATATACAATTGCTAAACTATACGATCAGATACGTCTCCAGGTTTCAATAAACGGGAACCTTATGTAAATAAAACATCCAAAGCTTGAGAACATTTAGGATGAAAGCAATCCCCGCTTCTTGATCACAACTCCTTACACCATGAACGCACTGGAACTAAATAATTATGTCTATTCATTCATACATTAGATAGGGACAAGACATATGGAAGAGGAGAATATAAATGAGTGACTTTCACCTGTTTGTTCTAGTCGCATTGCTATTAACCGTTATCAGTTCATTCCTATTAACGAGAAAATGGTGCGACTTTCTATCTCACAGCCAGCGCATGGTCATGTCCATGTTTTCAGGAACCACAATTGGTCTCACAGTTGGGTTAATGGCAAGCTCTATTTTTCCAGGCAGTTTCTATTCCTCAAATCTCATAGGATTTTTTGGCGGTGCTACTTTGGCAGCGTTAAGTACGGGGAAATTAGGGACCGTCTCCATGATGGAAGGTCTCACCGCTGGAATGATGGGAGGAATGATGGGCGCTATGTTAGGAGAAATGGTTTCCTATACGGAAGCAGTTATTTTTCTTCAGCTTTTGATCACCCTTTCCATCAGCTCCCTGCTGTTATACCCGGTATTCTTTCATGCATCTTTTCGGGAAAATTCGATTCCAACAAAAAGGTGGCTGATCAAGCCTTTCCTTGTTTTCTTAGCGGCCCTGTTTATTCTACTTGGAGGAAGCTTATTAGATTCAGCTCCTGCAAGTGAGCCTCCCACTCATCAAACTCACTAAAAAACCCATGCACATCTAATTTTGTGCATGGGTTTCCCTTTCCGTTTACTTTCCTCACCGGAAAACTACAGTCATTATTTTGTTTGTCCCTGATCTATAATATTCTCCCAGGATTCCCCGTTATTAGAAGTCGTATAACTGTTTCCTTTAATCGTAAAAATAGCAAATGTGTCTTTCTTTTCAGGGTTTTTAGCGAGATACATGACCGCATCCTCATTCATTTCAGGGAGTTCGATCTCCTCTTTGGATTGATCTTCCCATTGATAGACGGACAAGGAAGGTGTGCCGGTATAAAGACCATAATATAGGCGATCTTCTGAAAAATGCAGACCGCTGCCCTGTCCTTCCTCTGAAATTCTGCTGAAGGTTTCGCCTCCATCTTCACTTACATAAATTCCTGAAGCGGTAGCCAGCGCCACCCTATTTTCATCATCAGGATGAACGGCAATTTGAAAAATTTTCTCGCCGGAATTTTCAGCGGCTAGCTTCTCCCAACTCTCTCCGTCATCAAGGCTTCTATACAGCCCCTGCTCCATTTCTGAGTTCGCATGTTCATTCAATACATAAACGGCGTGATTTCTGGCTCCTACTCCCATCGCATGGAAATCACTTTCTCCCTCAAATCCAAGGGCAGATAAGTCTTCTTCCATCACTTTACCTTTCTGAAGACCAATTGGATTCGGAAGATCACTTCCTTCTCCCGGGTGACCTGAGGTATAAAACCCATTGTCGACTACATTAAAACCCATGTAATCATTTTTGTGATGAATGGATTCGAGCCACTCCCCCCCCTTATGTAACTTGATTCCAGAATGAGCGGCGTACGCGAGGGTATCCGCATCCATATAGCCGATCCCATGGACGTGCTCGAGACTTCCATCAAAGGAAGCCGTACTCTTTTCAACGGATTCCTTTTGCTCTGAACTTTCTTCTGACGTTTCATTCTGATTAGAATCACTGCTGCACGCGGCGAGGATAAGCATAGATATAAACATAATCATCCCTATTTTTATCTTCATGTATGACACTCCTTAAAAAGTCTTCTTTACTCTAGCAAAAAGGTATCGATAAATGGTTAGAAAGCATGAAATGAAACGAGGAGGATGGTCTCTCATGAAAAAAGCCTAAAGATCTTTCATCTTCAGACTTTTCCTCCTTCTTATGAAACAACGTCATAACCCTGGTCTTCAATCGTATCGGCCATCGCTTCTCTACTCACTTCTTTACTCGTCGAAACCTCGACATTTCCCGTAGCCAGGTCAACTTGAACTTCTTCAACACCATCTAATTCCTTCAAAGCGCCGGTAACGGCTTTTTCACAATGTTCACACGTCATACCTTCGACTTTAATGGTAGTTTGCATGATCATTCATCCTTTCACAGGTTTAGTATAACTTCACATCCAGCGGATCTTCACGATTTTTAGACAATCTGTCTTTTCCAATATACCCATACAAGGTATTTTTGGTCAACCGTTAGGCGTGAAGATTTGAATAAACCATAAACGCCATCTGAATCTATCAACGTCATTCCAAATTGGAATGACGTTTGTGGTTAATTTGCTTCATTAGAACCGGAAATTGTAAGCAGGCTCATCTGGCTCTGATTCCAGAACCGTACAGGAGCGATACTCGTTCCCAGCCCGCTATCAATATATAACGTTGAACCGGAATCTACTTGATAGACTCCTTTCGTTAGATCCGGAAATAAGCCCTGATCTGGGGCCACTACCGCTCCAATGAATGGGAATCGAACCTGCCCGCCGTGCGTATGGCCGCTCAAAATCAAGTCGGCCGGAATGTCGTCGTACTTCGTAACAACGTTTGGAGAATGAGATAGAAGAATCGTATAAGCACTGTTGTCGATCCCTTCAAATGCTTGTTCCATATTTTCATGATCTGTGGAACTGTCTGCAACCCCGGCTATATTGATCGTCGTCTTCTCCCGCTGGAGGGTAACATGGGTATTGTCCAGCATCGTAACGTTTCTTTCCCGAAGCCCCTGGAACAATTCTTCTGTCCGCTCATTTTCCCATTCATGATTGCCCGATACATAATAGACGTCTTCCTGGATGGCTTTCAATTTTTCTGCCAGGTTAAAAACATGTTGTAACTGCTCGGTACTATGGTCGACCAAATCTCCGGTAATGACGATTAGATCAGGGTTCAATTCTTCAGCTGTACGAACCAGTTTTTCATTTTCGGCTCCGAAAACCTTATTATGTAAGTCGGTAATTTGTAATATTTCAAGCTCCTCGCCCGCGGGAAGCTCGCTGCTTTCAAAATTTACGTGATTAACTTTAAATACATTGGTGTCATAGATCGCTTTTCCAATCGAGGCAGCGCCTAGTAGGATCATCAATGCTAAGAAACCTAGTCGTATTTTCATGGGGCACCTCCTTGCTCTTTTAAGATTCTCTCATACATCAGACGATCATTCCTCCTAAATGTTTCAAAAAATAAGAAATTCACACTAATTCTTTTGATTTACAAATTGGCAGGATCATCAAATATTCAAGGTTTTTTCAAATAGGTTCACGCTTCTGTATAAACTGAGCCGCTGCTTTTGTTCGGAAAAATGATATTCTGCCCTTTCACTGCAGGAAACATCGAAAGTGAGGCAGGAAAAGCAGATTTATTCAGAACTCGGCTGCGCCAGTAAAGGTTCGGCTGCCTTTCCTACTAACGGCTTATTTTACTTTTTAAAAAGCTTACTGCTCTACTTTTAGGGTATGGAATATTATTGGAAGATACAAAGGAGGAACAATTTATGGATAAGAAAATTATAGGCGGCGTATTTAGTAAAGTAGGAAATGCCGAACAAGCCATTATGGATCTTCAACATCACGGTTATGGATCCAATGACATATCTGTTTTTGCAAAAGATAAAAGTAAAGTGGCCGTGTTGGAAGATGAGATGGATACATCTGTCAGCTCCAACAAAGGCGGACGAGGCAAAAACTCCGGAAAAGGAGCAGGTTTAGGTGCCTTATCCGGCGGCGTGCTCGGTGGAATTGGCGGTTTAATTACAGGACTGGGTCTGCTTGCGATTCCTGGACTTGGACAAATTGCCGCGGCAGGCCCAATCGCTGCTGCCCTTACTGGCGCAGGAGTAGGCGCTGGTGGCGGAGGAATTGTCGGTGCGCTTGTAGGTGCCGGAATGTCCGAGAATGATGCCCGGATGTATGAGAGTCATCTGAAAGAAGGAAAAGTCATTGTCATTGTGGAAGCCACTGAAAAACTTCAGGACAAAGTTTACCGCGCATTTATTACAAATAAAACAGAGAATAAATCTATGTATCCTGAAGCTTATCATGATCATGAAACTCACCGTGACTCTTCAGCCCATGATCGAAATCATAAGGCTCATACGAATACAGAAGCCCATAACCACGATCATGACTCTAACCATGATTCTACAGACAATCATAGAAATAAAAGCACTCGTACAAATAAGGAAGATCCTGGCCATGAACGCAAGAAGGAAGTTAACAGCCATGAGGACCATTCGGCTTCCACCAAGAGCCACGGAAACCCGGATGATCCTTTTTCCAATGTCAGAACTCATGAGCCTGAAAAACGCACGAGAACTTCCGAGAGACACCACTCTTCTCACTCAAGTCATAAACGCTCCTAATTAGACCACATTTAAAAGCCGGGATCTTCTGATGCGCAGAAGTTCCCGGTTTTTTTATTATAGCTTAGTTAAAGGATGTAGTTGATTCTCATAGAGAGTTATTAAACAATCGGGCCGGATTGTGGAAGACTCAGCTTCGAGATACTTTTATGACAAGAAAGGTCCTGCGGGGGATGATTCGCTTTCCGCGGGCATGTGCTGAGCCTCCTCAGTCTTCGACTTCCGGGGTCTCACCGATCATGTTTATCCCGCAGGAGTCTTCATCATCCCCCTCCGGACCTGGCCAAATCAGAAGCTCGAAGCCACTTCAACCATCACCTGCATAATGAAGTATTAGACCATGTAGTTAGGATATAACGACCCACACAGCCCGTCATGATAACATTCCCTACAGATTACAGAGGAGCACCATTCTCTTCTGGAAGGGTCCGTTCGCAACATTATAGTTGGGGTGGTGGGGAAATGATGAGACTCCCATGGGAGAAGGGACTAGGTGAGATCCCACAGGGAGTGAAACGAGCGAGGAAGCTCACCGTTCCCCCGTAGGAAAGTGTTCAAATGTGGAATCACCCCGAAAGACACGACCAGCATAAGCCGACCATCAAAAGGATTGTGGTTTTTCAATCCGTTGATGAGCGGCTTATGTCTCGAGTGTCTGGGTGATGGAACAAGACGAGTTGTTTCCGTAGCCGCCCTTCTTCTTTTTGGGCGACGGACCCAAGTTATCTTGAAACTGAGTCTTCAAGTATCGGGAGTTTTTCTGTAAGAACTTAAGTCTAAAACTAAAAAAAGTGCTGGATCGTTTAATGATCCAGCACTTTAAAGTAAGCTTATACTTTTATTTCCGCTCTTTCCAGACCTTATAGAGGAACGTCGGCAGTTTAATCTGACGCTTGAGCCTCCAGGGTTCTGTAATTAAACGGTACAGCCATTCAATACCGAACTTCTGGAAGAACCTTGGCGCACGCTTCACCCGGCCGGAAATAACGTCAAACGAACCACCGACTCCCTGGAATATCCGTACATCCAGGTCCTTCATGTGATCCACAATCCAATATTCCTGCTTCGGACTTCCTAACGCTACAAAAAGAACATCCGGTTTCGCCTCGTTAATCGTCTGGATCACATGCTCCTGATCCTTCTCGTAACCATCGAGAACGCCCGCCACTTTAAGGTTAGGGTACTTTTTCAAAAGACCGTCCTTCGCTTTTTCAGCTACACCTGGTTTCGCTCCATAAAGGAACACCGATTTATCATGGGTCGATGCCTGCTCGCACAAGGCAAGAAGCATATCAATGCCGGTCACGCGGCTTGAGATATCCCCCCGGTTGATCTTTGAAGCGAGCAGAACCCCAACCCCATCAGGAATCTGGTACGTAGCCTTATTTAATAAGTTCTTTAAATTGGGATCCTTTTGAGCCTGTAGAATCTTCTCCGGGTTAATGGCTACAATAAAGGACTGCCTTCTCTGTTCAATATCCGCTATGGTGTTTTGCTTGAGTTCCTCGTAAGAATAACTGCTTACGTCGACTCCTAAGAACTGTTCCTTCATGATTTCACCTGGACCCCTATCCGTTTTTTGAATCTCCCAGTCGTTTTGTGAGAAATCCTGCGTCTTTCCATTCGTCTAACGATAGTGCATTTTTCGTATCAAATACAAGTCTACTTCTCATTTTACCTTGTATGTGTGCAGGGTCAAGCTGTTTAAACTCATCGTGATCTGTGAGAATTACGACAATATCGGCTCCCTCTAGAGCTTCATCCATGCTCTGAGTCTGGTTGGAAGCGACATTTTCTTTAATATGCGGATCGTAGGAGGAGAAGCTGATGCCTCTCTCTACAAGTTCCAGAATTACTTTCAAGGACGGGCTTTCACGCTGGTCATCGATATTCGCTTTGAAAGAAAGACCAAACAGGGCCACTTTTGGATCCTGGATGTGCTGTTCTTTCAGGAACGATTCGACCTCTCCTGCCGTGTACACCGGCATATGATCATTCGTATTACGGGACAGCTGTATGATCTTCGAAAGATCCGGCTGGATTTCGGCCAGGAACCATGGATCCACGGCGATACAGTGTCCACCGACGCCTGGTCCAGGTGTATGAATATTTACACGCGGGTGATAATTGGCCAGCTTAATGGCTTCCCACGAATTCACGCCGATTTGATCACTGATTAACGCCAGCTCATTCGCAAAAGCGATGTTCACATCACGGTACGTATTTTCAATTACTTTGGCCATTTCCGCTGTTGTAGCATCGGTTAAATGGATATTTCCTTTTACAAAGGACAGGTACAAGTCCCTGGTCATCTCGGAAGACTTCTCATTGATCCCTCCGACAATGCGGTCATTATCCACCAGCTCCTGAAATACTTTACCTGGGATCACACGCTCAGGTGAATGGGAGACGAATAACTCTTCTCCTATCGTAAGTCCCGTTTCTTCCAATACTGGAAGCATAACGTCTTCTACCGTTCTTGGCGGAACCGTTGATTCTAAAATGACAAGATTCCCTTCCTTTACAAACGGCACAATCGACTCAGTTGCTTTTTTCACGTAATCAAGATTCGCTGTTTTGTCCTCCCGAATAGGAGAAGGAACCGCGATGACGAATACATCCGCTTCCGTTGGTTCGAGAGAGGCCGTGAATTTTCCGCTGTCTACCGCTTCTTCCAGACGCTCCTGAAGACCATTTTCTTCTATATGAAGCTGTTTAGCATTTACCATCTCTACAGCTTTCCTATTTACATCAACACCATGAACCTGGTGACCGTTAATCGCAAACATAACGGATGTAGGCAGGCCGATATAACCAAGCCCGACGACACAGAGTGACTTCTTCATAACCATACTCCCTTTCTCTATCTGAACCATTCCTATTAATATCGACTTCTATGCGGGCGATATTATGGGGTGTTTTTTCCATTTATCTATTTATTCCTTTTAAAAAATAAGGTTGATTTAAAATTCAGACTGCCTGCTATATTAAATTATGTATGCCGATTGGATCGTCATGAAAAATCCCCGCAAGCGGGCACACTCTACATAGTTCGGTTGCAATCTTCCGTTTATGACGTTCGGGGAATGCTTTTCCTTAGCAGGGCAATTTTAAACATGATAGATCCTGCTGCAAGCGTTAGATAAAAAGCCAGTTTCTCAACTTCTTATTGTACCTTATTTCTGCTTGGTAAGCTATTATGATCATGTCTTCACATAAATTTATTATACGGCTTTGCGACCTTTACATTCAACTTCTATTACATTCTTATCAATCTTGTAAACATCCCTGATCACACATAGACAGTCGAATAGTAATGGTTTATACTTCAATATGTCATATCATAGAATATTCCAAACATTGAGGTGTTCACTATTGCCTAAAATTTTACATAAAGATTTTTACACGAAATTATTACTTTTATTCATTATTTTTCAACCTGTATTAGACATCCTTACGTTCTTATCCATTCGCTGGACGGACTCCAGTTTAACCATCGGCATTGTTGTGCGTGTGCTGTTCATGGCCCTTTCCTTATGGTTTATTTTGTTCGGCAATTCGAGCCGTTATAAGAAACCGATTATTCTTTATTTAGCTGCCCTCGCCGCTGCTTTTGGATTTGGACTTGTGTACAATTACTTCGCCAAACCTATTTTTGATCCATTTACAGAACTGCAATTCGTAGCTAAGACCGCTTATTTCTCAATTATGCTTGGCTCTTATTTGCTGTTGTTCACCACTATTGAGAAGGTTTCCACCGTTCGCCTTAGAATTCTCCAAGCGATTTCAGCGGCCATGCTGATCGTTTCCATTTCCTTGCTAGTAGCGATCTTAACAGGCACTTCAACGGAAACCTACGAGTGGAATAAGTTTGGCTATAAAGGGTGGTTCTTTGCGGGAAATGAACTGGGATCCATCGTATCGATCAGTTTCCCTCTTGTTTACCTTTATGCTTTGTATAAAATTGAAAGCTTGAAGAATTCTTACCTTTTTATACCCGTCGTATTACTGGCCATCGTATCAATTCTGATTGGAACCAAGGTTCCTTATTTTGCTGTACTGATGGCAGCGGTGATTGTGTTCTTCAGCTACCTTATTTATTGGCTCATTCAATGGAAAAAGAAACAAAAAGGATCCTTGCTCACGCTGCGCCTCGTGCTTTCTTTCTGTTTCCTGCTTCTGTTTGCGGCTGTATCCCCGTTTTCTCCTGCATTCTCTAACGTAGCTGGGGATATCGGGGCCATTGAGGAAAAAACAGCGGAACAAGAGGAAAAGGATAAACCATCGGATACCGGGGATCAGGATCCGGGAGATAAAGAAAGTGAAGGCTCTTCAGATAGCGATCAAGCTAAACAGGAAGAAGAGCAGGCAAAGCTGATGGATTCTCCGATTCTAGTAATCCTTTTAAGTGCCCGTAATCTGTATTTCGCCGAACTCTATCAAGATTATACGAACGCGGACATCGTTCAGAAAACATTTGGTATGGGGTATGCCGGAAACTATACAGACATGGAGGACAGGAAATTAATCGAGATGGATTTCTTTGATCTATTCTTTTCTTACGGAATCTTAGGCTTTACTTTAATCCTTCTGCCGTTCTTATTTATTATCGGTCTGTTTGTTAAGCTGCTGTTCCAGGTTCCAGGTCGACTGCTCCATCCGGAGAATCTGCTGATTCTTTTATCAATCGGCTTTGGTACCGGCATCGCCTTTATCGCCGGTCATGTGCTCTATGCTCCCGCTGTCAGCATTTATCTTGCTGTGGCTATGTCGCTTCTCATCATTAATATGTTAAAAATGCAAAACGATCACCGGGAAGCGAAACAACTCGCCTCCTCATCCAAATAGCTCTATCCACGCCGGACATCCACCTGCTTTACTAAGCCATGGATGTCCGGTTTTTAAATCCTAAACTCTTTTAAAATTACGTGTTGATCTTACAGATAAGCTCCCGATACAGGAAGACTCAGTTTCGAGATAGTTTGGCCCGTTACTAAAATGGGGATGAGGGTTGGTTGGGAAATAATTCGCTTTTCTGTGGCCCTACACGACGTTGGGTCGATCGACGTTGCCACAGGACGTGGCGACTTTAGTCGATCCTCCTTTTACCAGGAGCCTCCTCGGTCGTTTCACTCCCTGTGGGGTCTCGCCTCGCTCCTTCTCCCGCGGGAGTCTCATCATTTCCCCACCAACCCAACTATAATGTTGCGAACGGACCCTTCTAGAAGAGAAAGATTCTCCTGCTTAATCTGAATTAAATGCTTTTATGATAGGCGATTGCGGGTCATTAAATCCTGGAAGTAGGTAGAAAACCACCTGGTCTAATTACTCAAATTCATCATCACGCAGGTGATGTTTGAAGTAGTTTCGATCTTCTGATTTGGCAAGGTCCGGAGGGGGATGGTGAAGACTCCTGCGGGATAAACATGATCGGTGAGACCCCGGAGAGCGTTAGCTCGAGGAGGCTCAACACATGCCCGCGGAAAGCGAATCATCCCCCGCAGGAGCTTTCCTCTCATAAAATACCTCGAAACTGAGTCTTCAGCTATCCGGCCCTATTGTGGAAGATTCTTAAGAATAAACTAGTAAGCGTAACCTGACTAAAACATAGAATAGCGGGTTTCTGTCTCTGTGACCCGCCTAGGAAGAATGCGAAAGAGTTATGGTAAAATAAAAAGATATGATTTATAGTTGAAATCGTCGAACATCGTAGATTCAAAGTCTAGTCGAAAGAGGTATATCAATTGAAATCAAAACTAGGACTGGCAAGTATACTCTTCATCGGAGCTACCCTGCTCCTCAAAGTGTCCGGACTCATCCGGGATATGGTTATCGCTTATTACTTCGGGGACAGCTATGTGGCCGATGCGTATCTCGCCGCATTCATTATCCCGAATATGCTGATTTTATTTATGACAAACGGCATGAAAAATGCCCTTGTCCCCACTTATATTCAGTCACTTGAGAAAAATCGCGGCAAAACATACTTAGGACAAGTTTTTAAAGGAACGCTTGTGCTCGCATTCATTCTATCCATTATCGGCATGGCCATCGCTCCGTTCCTGATTCCGCTTCTCTATCCGGAATTCAGCCCCGAGGCAACGCAAATTGCCACGTGGGTAACGATTATCTTCTTCTCCTGTATAGCCTTTGTCGGAATGAACGCGGTATTGGAAGCCTTTTTTGATGCGGAAAACAAGTTTTCTTTATCGATCGTCTCCCAGATCATCGTTATTCTGAGCTCCATCCTGGCGGCCTTCTTATTTGCTAACCAGATCGGAGCCTACTCTCTTGCGCTTGGTTATCTGGCCGGAACGATTCTGTCGCTTATCTTTAAGCTTTTCCTTGTGGTCCCGCGAAAAGTTATGGATGTAAAGCAGAAAATTGAATGGCCGGAAGTGAAGCAGTTCTACTGGATCTTCCTGCCGGTCGGTCTGACCGTGGCTGTCGGCCAAGTCAACTTAATGGTCGGAGCGATCTTTGCCTCCGGACAGGGCGAAGGTGCTGTTACGTACATTAACTACGCCAAAAATCTCGTGCACATGCCCCAGGCCATTTTCGGAGTTACGATTGCGACTATTATCTTTCCGATGCTGTCAAAAGCCATTACGAAAGATGATACGCCTCAGTTTAAGAAGGGTATCGAAAAAGGGCTCACCACGATGTATCTCGTCCTGCTGCCTTCTGTGATTGGGATGATGCTTTTAATGCCGAATCTTATCGAGCTCCTCTACGAACGCGGGGCCTTTAACAATGAGGCGACGCAGGCCACGACGAATGTCGCGTACCTGTACTTCGGTTCTGTCATCTTTTTCAGCTTGAATAACGTAATTAATAAAGGGTTCTACACGATGAATAAAGGTCATCTTATCTTATTCATCAGTATCGGATCGATCCTGATTAACGTGTTATTCAACTTTTTGTTCGCTTCGTGGCTTGGCTATTTAGGCATCCCGCTCGCTGCATCATTAATGGCCCTGTTTTATACCGGTGCCTGTCTGATCATTTTTGTGCGATTGGTCGGTGGGATTGATTTTAAATACCTCGCCGTTGACTATGGAAAAATCACCTTCGCCGTGATCATTATGAGCGGAGCGGTTATTGGAATTCAGCAGCTGATCGGAGGGCTGCCGAACCTCGTTCAGATCATCATCGTGGCGATTGTCGGCGCTGTCGTTTTCGCGGCTTCAAGCTTTGTTATGAAAATAAATGCTTTCTTATTCTTACTCAACAACATCCGGAAGCGAGGAAAGAATTCAGAAGCCTGACCGGTTATGGAGAAAGGAGTTTCTTATGAAGAAACGCGTACTCGTCATCAGTAATATGTATCCAAGTAAGCTCAATCCTACCTACGGAATATTTGTGAAAAATCAGGTCGAGGCTCTACGTGAGCAGGGGCTGAACATGGATATTGCCGTAAATAAGGATAACCGCGGCGGCAAGAGGAACCTGATTATGAAATATGGAACGTGGCTGCTTCGCATCTTAAGCAAGCTGATAACAAACGGCCGTAAGTACGACGTTGTGCATGCTCACTATATTTTTCCGAGCGGCTTGCCGGCCTTACTTTTTAAAAAACTGTTCAAAAGCAAGCTGATCGTGACGTCCCACGGCGGTGATCTCGATCAGATGGCGAAAAAGAATAAATGGATCGCGTCGATGACGAAGTATATTCTGAAGCAGGCCGATCATGTGATTGTCGTCGGGGAAGCTTTAAAGCAGGAGGTCGTCGGTCAGTACGGGGTATCCCCGGAACGCGTCTCTCTCATTAACATGGGTGTCGACCGGAAGCTTTTCGCCCCGAGAGGTTCGGAACTGATGAAGCAGGAGTTAAACCTGAGCCCGGATCATTTCCATCTGCTGTTTGTGGGAAATTTAATTAAAGCTAAAGGGCTGACAGAGCTGCTGGAAGCTTTCCAGTCTCTTAATCAAGAGCGGCGGAATCTTGAGCTTCATATTATAGGAAGTATGAAGGATGCTGGGTATTTGTCCGAACTGAAAGAAAGCGTTCAGCCGGACAACAAAGAGGTGGTTCATTTTCACGGCGTTAAGGACCAGGAGAACCTGGCGAAATGGATGGCCGCTGCTGACCTGTTCGTCCTCCCCTCTTATATCGAAGGATTTGGACTGGTAGCGCTGGAAGCCATGTCCTGCCATACCCCTGTCGTCGCTTCCGATGTAGGTGGTTTATCTTATCTCCTCAGTGACGAAGCAGGCGTACTCGTTAAACCGAAAGATGCCGCTTCTCTGCGTAAAGGAATCGACGAAGTCATCGATGATCCTGAACGGCGCATAACCATGATTCAAAAAGGGGAACGGATTGCGGAAGAGAACAATGAGGAAATCCTGATCAAACGGATTATCGACATCTATAACCAATAAGAATCTCAGAAACTCAAATCATTGGATTTGAGTTTTCTGTTAGGAAGATACGGAATTTCCCTATTATTTGATATAATTTGTATAGGAACCCCAAAGTGCAGAAAGGAAACATTCACATGAACGTAAGGAAATACCACCCAAAAGATTTGAATCAGGTCCAAACCCTTTTCCAAAAGACGTTCAAGCAGGAACGTTCCTATGAGTTATGGAATTGGAAATTTAAACACAACCCTAAATCTGACTCTCCCTTTATTCTAGTCTGGGAAGAGAACGATACGATACAGGGCCATATCAGTTTGTGGGTGACCGAGGCTTATCTATCCGGTGAAAAATCAACCATCGGCCTGCGCGTCGATACGATGGTGGATCCGGATGCACGCGGCAAAGGCATTTATAAACAACTGAATGAAGCCCTTTTGAGAGAAGCAAGCGATGCTGGAATCGATTACTTGTACGGATTCCCCGCTCCAAAAGCGAAGGAATTATTTATTCGATACACAGATGCTGTTCACCTGACAGACATGCCCCGCTGGATGTACGTTCAGCGGCCTGTCTCCGTACTCGCCTCTAAATTCGCGCCGCTGAAACTGCTCAGGCCGCTTGATCTGGCGTATGCAAAGTGGAAAAATCCGTATAAGCCAACCTCCTCTTCGCTTCATTGGAAAAACATCACGGAGTGTGGTCCGGAATTTGACGATCTTGCACAGGAAACACGTCACATCGCCCCTGCTCTTGTAGTAAGAGATGCTGCTTATTTGAATTGGCGCTACCTGTCCCATCCCGAAAACGAATATGAAATTCATGCGGTATATCGCGAAGAAATACTCCAGGGGTACGTGGTAACGAAAATCACCACAAGCAGCGGATTTAAAAATGGGTTAATTGTCGATATGCTTGCGAATGAGGAAGAGATTTGGGAAGCGCTGCTGCAGAAGAGCTTTGATGTGCTCAAACAGACCGACGTCATCCAGACATGGGCGCTCGCCCACACCCCTCTCGCGGCCCACCTGAAGAACAATGGATTTACTCATAAAGACAGCCCAATGCCTTTAGTAGGTAAAGAGATCAATGAATCCCTCCGCTTCTTAAATCAATCGAGCAAGTGGTACATTACCCCAGGCGACGTGGATTCGTATTAAAAAGGAGATCTGATTTATGAAGCGACAAATTCTCAAACTAGCGCGGCCCGTTCTATCTCCCGCGAATCATATGGTCATCAGCCGCTATTATAAGGCCGACAGACCATTGAACGATGTAACCGAACAGCGCGTGCTGCTGTTTGCACCGCACGTGGATGATGAAACGATTGGAGCTGGCGGCACGTTAATGAAACATGCCGCCAGTGGAGCAGAGACGCACGTAGCTTTCTTAACAGATGGCTCTGGAAGCCAAAGTACGGGCGCGGCCGATGAGATAGTGGCAGCCCGTAAGAAGGAAGCACAGAAAGTGAAGGAACTGCTTAACCTAACTTCCATCGACTTCTTCGATGAAAAAGATGGACAGCTGACGAGTGACAAACGGACAAGAGCATGGATCAAAGGGAAGATTGAAACGGTCCAGCCTGAAGTGATCTATGCCCCCGTATTCGTTGACTGTCATGCGGACCACATCGCAACCGCCCAGCTCGTCCGCGATACGCTTGAGGAAATGGGACGGGAAGACATCACGATCCGCTTGTATGAGATTAATACATTGCTGCCTAAGGAAGAAGTGAACTGCATCGTGGATATTTCCCCGTATGTCAGCCGGAAGAAGGAAGCGATTGATGTGTTCCAATCTCAGGCCATCGATTTTGACGGCTTTCAGAGACTGGAGAAGTTGAAGCGTCATTTGGTGGCCGGTTCGGTAGAAGCCTCGGTAGAAGCCGTCGAAACGTTCCTTGAATTAACACCGGCAGAGCTTCGCAGCCGCTTCGACCGGGTTCAGGGTAAATATACGTACAGCGAGCATTTCAAACAGGTGAACAAAGAAGTGACCCTGCTCTATGCGATGTACAAGAATTTAACGTTTAAGCGGCAGGTATATGCAGAAAGCCGTAAATAGGCTCAGCTTAATTCTTCTGTTAAATAAATCAGTAAAGCAATAGTTAATCCTATATAATAAACGTCCAGTCAAGTAGAGCTGGACGTTTATTTTTTTGCAGAAAATTTCTTGTTCTAAGTATTACTCTTCTTCAGTATCATTTTTGCGGCGATAAAATAGACCACAATTCCGAGTATAATAGGCAGAATGGAGCCACCGACATGGATGCTTTTGCCATCTTCTGGTGAATATTCGTTACTGTAGTAGAATTGCAGCCAGCTTAGATCCAAGAGACTGCCAGCAGCATAGATTAATAGAATGGCTGATAATTCAATGAAAAATCTCCTCATACGTAAACCCTCCCAGTAAAGGTCTGCCCAATCGCTTTGAGAATTTTTAAACCTATGGCTCGTTCTTCATATCTTTTATTTCCCTTTCAAGCCTGTCTATTTTCTGCTGCAATTCATGATCTGGCTGCGTAACTTTCCGCCCTATGATGATTAGGAAGCCGAGAAGGGCTGCACCCCCGCCTATGATGAACACACCTATCAAAATAATAAACTCAACCATTGAATCCATCCCCCCCCTCTGCACCATCGACCACTTACGAGAGAGCTTCTTTCTTTTAATCCCATTTTTTCAAGGCTGTCCACAGCCTTTTCAACTTCCGGTCCACGGGCTTGCGATCATCGGATTGCTGCTTCTGCCATTCATTGTAGCTCGCTATTCCGATGAGAATGAGGCCTGCGAGCAGCAGATACACCCACCACGGAAGATTGCCCCAGTAGGGTCTGGTCTGGTAAAGAACATTGAAGATCAGCACACCCATGCCGACGAAAAAGTAAGATTTAATCCGGAACTGCATGCCGGCGACCATCGATAGCAGCGATAATCCGCCAAGAATCCAAGCGTCCCAAATCGTATGACTCTGGATGCCATCAACTACTAAATAAGCAGCAATCAGCAGGAGAACCGCAAGCTGCACATGATTCAGAATCACGGCGTACTCACGCCAGGTTTTTCTCCGCAGTATGAAAAGAACACCAAGAACGGGAAGCACTTGCAGTTCAGCTTCGATTAAGTCAGGAATCAGTGCATGATAATCCAGTAATACAATGATATACCCGGCATATAAACACCCGAATCCCAATGTAATGAACGATTTGCCAAGCAGCGGCTGCACCCATTTTTTAGCATTAAACAGGAACCAGATACTCAACAATAGTACGGGAATGACCCTTATCCAGACGTTCTCATCCATCATGGTCGTCAGGTTCAAATAGCCAATATAAAAGAGCGCTGTCCAGGTATAGGCATCGGCCTCTATTTTCGGGCCGATCAATAAACGATGGAAGTAGCGGCCTGCCACAAGCAGAATACCGAAACTTATGACCATCACCGTAACGAACGCTGAACGCTCCCAATCAAGGCTGACCTCATTCAATAACGCCAGGCTAAGTAATAAGGGAATAAATCGAGCGAGCGACCACTTTCTGCGATGCATAAAGAAGAGGATCAGGATGACGTACCCAACGGCGAGAAGCCATTCATACGGTGCCCACGGTTCCAGTCTGTTGATAAACAGAGACAATCCGAAAATGGAAAAAGGAATGAGATACCATTCGGTCCTTTTCTTCCACACGGCTGGTACCCCCATCCAGATTCCTGCGATGGCTATACTGGTCACAAGCCAGGCATACGTTTCGGGAACCGCATCCCACCAGCCGAAGTAGCCAGGGACCGTCCACACCGCAAAAAACAGCGTCGTCAAAGTTGCGTAAAGCATCAGCTTGATTTCCCATTCGCGTTTGGCTTTTAAGGTGCTGTAGACGTACAGACTAAGGGGGATCAGCAGTACCCAGGGATACATCGCTTCCCCGCCCAGTGAATTGAGCAGAAAAATAGCGATCAAGAGAGGCTGAACGGAATGAGCCAGCCAATAAAAATAGGGCTGTCTTTCTTCCCATTTTCCAAGTCTCACATCTCCAAGAAAGACGAGCAGAGCAGGTGAGAGTATCATATAAGTAAAAAACGAAGCAAACGAATCGAACGATAATGGATCAAGTAAAGAGATATAAAAAGCTAACATCGTAACCGACACGAATAGCCAGAGAAAGGCTCTTTTAGCATACAGCACAAACCATACCATCATGCCGATGCCGACGAACAGAATCATAGGACGGATCAAAACAGGGTCCACCCAGGGATTGGCTGCCAGGATGATCATAGCCAGGATATAAGAACCTTGGCCCGTATAAAAACTGGCCGCAGACAGCTGTTTATCACGAAATTTGCTCCATACTAAATGGACGATGGTAAGTAAGATTCCTGTGACGGCCAAATGAAATGGAAAAGCTAACCCTTCCTGATAAGCAGGAAACCAGCCCATGAGAGGTTCATATAAAATAGCGGATGAAATAAACAAAGCCACCGGATGCACCCATACCGCTGTTTCTCCGATATCCACTTGGCTGTCCTTCCTTTTCACAGGATAAGCAAGACCGCTGATCATCAGGAACATGAACGAGCTATAGGCCAGACGTTCATCATACACGCTGTACCCAATACAGCCCGCCATAACGAATATCGATGCATAGATCGTGCTCGGAGCCACAGCCTGGAGCCAAGCCAGGTTCGTCCATAACCCGATGTAGAGAAGAGACACCGCTGCTCCGATAAACAGGAATAGAAATAGCGGGCCAATCTCCGTCATTTCCCACAGCTGCCAAAGAGTGATAAAGAAAAACACAGGCGTCATATATTGGAAAACCACGTAGCTGGTTAAATTCGAAAGCAATAGGTAATTGACTGTAATCAGGGCGTAAGCGATCAGCAAGAGCCACGAACCCTCTTCCCCTCTAAACACGATACTTTCGTAACTAATATAAACAAAAGCACAAAAGGAGACGATTCCGCTCGTATAACGAAACACTTTTTCCACGAATTGATGATTCTTAAAGGCGTAAGCAAAACCTAAGTAAACCAGCCCAACCACCGCATAAACGGTAAGATCGACAGACTGAAGGGGTGAATTCTCTACCAGTTGATAGATAGCGTACACGATCATCACCGAAAAAACGAATTGGTACTCTTTCGTTTGATAGATGAAAACCATCGCCATATAGATGCTCGCCGTCAGCAGCAGATTGAAGCTGTAAAAGACTTCACTCTCAAAGAAAAACAGCATGAGCACGGTTGAAAGGACTAAGTTCATCTGCGCATAGAGCGGCAACTCTTTTATAAATAACGCCCATCTGTTCGAATCCTTAAACCAGATATAACCGCCAAGCAGAAACGCATTGAAAAGCATTAAACACATATAGAACGCGTCCACCGATAGAGGAAGGGCGCCAAGGCTGAATCCTGCCGACAGCGATAAAAATACATAAGAGATCCATACGTATAAACGCGACTTATGTACAATCGCATGCCTGATGTATAACGGCAATGGAAGCAGTGTACCGAGCAGACCTAAGAGGTATCGGCCTTCCCCGAACAGGGATAGATAGTCACCGAACAATCCAAAGAATCCAATCGCCACAATCGCAATCGGGATTAGCAGACTTCCTAATGTCAAAAAGGCAAAGGCTGTCTTCTGGATGTTCAGAAACTTTCCTGTCCCGTAACTCAAACCATGAAAAAACAAGGAGACGAAGAAGATGGAAAGAACTTTCATTCCTGCACCCATCTGATCCCACTGGCTTGTAGCGACAATCAATCCTGTTATTAATAGCAGGGAAACTCCAAGGATCAGGGACCACGTAATATTACGCTCACGGATTTCCTCTTTGGATTTTGTTTTTTTCTCTTTCTTCGGTTTCGCAGGAGGCTTCTGTTCTGAACCTGTATCGCGGACCTCTGCTGTCTCTGTTGCCTCTGCTGCTGTATGAAGCTTCTTATGTTCTTCTTCCCGCTTCTTGTCTTGTATGTATGTACGATCAGCGTCTAACACCTTATGGTAGGCTTCATCGGTTAAGTATCCATTGTTACGTAAGTGCTCAAGCTGATCCTTGAACACTTTCCGCTTCTCGTCTTCCGGTAAATGGGCCAAAATTCTCCCTCCATCCCTCACGAATATGTACCTACTTGTAAGGGTAAACTTGCCCATATTCGATTTCAACCTTTTTTGGAATTTTATAACAAAATAACGTGAGTTTCGTCCATTTATTTTGATACAGATTTTAATAATAAATAATGCCAGCATCTATTTTAGAATACCGGCATCCTTTATTATAAATTCTCTTTTCCAACTTCATGAACATAATCATTTTGAGCCATTTCACGTTCAGCGGTCTGTTTGGCTAGTAATTCTTTTGCCTGGTTGTAAGAAAGACCTGAGTTCGCGTTCTGACGTTTCACCTCATCAATATCTGCTCCTGAACTGGTGACGTTTTTCTGATTGCGATTAGGCTCCATGGACTTTGCCATAGGAAACACCTCCTCGTATTAACCTTCTCCTCTCCACTGTTTTTATTCATAAGTTACATGACCTTGAACAGCGGGGCGTTGGTAATATAATGGAGTATTGAAGAAAAGCTCCATTTACTTGAAGACTCCGTTTCGAGATAATTCTGGTCCGTTCAGGTATCCGGGCTAGGGTTGGTTGGGAAATAAATCGCTTTCCTGTGGGGGAACTGTTGAGCCTCCTCAGTCGTTTTCACTCCTTGTGGGGTCTCACCTAGATCCTTCTCCCACGGGAGTCTCACTATTTCCCCTCCAACCCAACTCTAAAATTGCTAACGGACCCTTCCAGAAGAGAAAAGTTCTCCTCTTTAATCTGTATGAAATGCTTTGATGACAGGCTATTGTGTATCGTTACATCCTGAAAATAGGTACAAAATCACATGATCTAATTCCTCATTACGCAGGTGATATATAAAGTGATTTCGAGCTTCTAATATCGCAAGGTCCGGAGGGGGACGATGAAGACTCCTGTGGGATAAACATGATCGGTAAGATCCCGGAAGGCGAAGCCTGAGGAAGCTTACCACATGCCCACGGAAAGCGAATCGTCCCCCGCAGGACCTTCAGTATAATCAAACATCTCGAAACTGAGTCTTACAGTAAACGGCCCGATTGTGTAATAAGCCTATTATGAAAAATCAACACCGTTGGATTCCAGTCTATAAAGAAATCCCTCCACGAAATTTTGTCGTGGAGGGATTTTTTCATTATCGCAGGTTTGTAAGCTTCGGAAAGACCCTCATCGCATTGTTGTAGAATACATTCTCTACATGCCTGGACGGTATAAAGTCACCGATAAACTCCGCATACCCTTTGATCGGAACTAACGGCCAATCCGTTCCGAATAGTAATTTTTCATAATGCCCGCAAAATTTTAAGGCATGCCGAACGTGATCAAAGTAGTTATCTTTCAATTTTCCGGCGAGAGTTTTGTTTGTACCAACGACCCAGCCAGACAAATCCGCAAATAAATTCGGATTTTTATAAACCAATTCCGCTCCGGTCAGAACCCAAGGATCGCCTAAGTGCGCCATGATAAAATTCACGTCGCGCCGTAAAACCGCCACCTCATCAAGCGTGAGCGGATGGGCATATTTTAATAACCCGCGTTCGGAATACGTATCTCCCGTATGAAATACAACCGGTACGTCATAAGACGCGGCTAAATCATAGACTGGCTGATAAACAGCATCATACGCATAGTACGGATAGTAGCCCAGGTATATTTTCACTCCTGCGACCTGCTGCTTCTTAAGTTCATTTTCGAGAGCATCCAGCCCCGATTTCCCTAATTGGTAAGGGTTGATTCCAGGACAGACGGCCACGCGTCCCGGAAGCTCTTTTTCTAAATCAAGCCCCATGGGAGAGGCGGCATGATGATCTGGGAACCCCATTTCCGGTGTTTCCGTTACGCCCATCCCTACCGCAAACTCAACATCTCCCTCTTCCATTTCCTTTTGCAGTCCTTTGCCTGAGTAATCGACGCGCGACAGTTCGTTTGCCGTATGATGGAACGTTTCGATATCTGAAAAGTGAATATGTGCATCAATGATCTTCATAAAAAAACTCCTATTTAAACAATATTCCATGAAACGGATGGTTTAGTTTGTCATACGTCTCTTCTCCGAAAAATAGGACGGTCGGCTCTACTTGGGTTCGTTCTCCGGATGTTGCCGCCCAGTCCTGAACCGATTCCACCAGGAAAACTTCCTGGTTTATATATGCGCCTGCTGTCTGTCTGGCATTCGGATGGATTAGTGTCGCCTTCTCCTTCCGATCATCGGAACCGATCTGAACAAAAGGTGTGTCGTTTAATTCATACTCTTCGATGCCGGCGTAATACGTATGAAACAAGCCGCTGTTAGGCTGAGAGGCATAACAGGATTTCAAATCTTCCGCTGGTTTGAAAAATGCCTCCAGGCTGAGGTTTTCACCAGCAAAGGTCCGGTTTGCTCCTTGGTGGATTTCTGCGTAAAAAACAGCAACCGGGATTTCTGGGAGCGTTAGGGCGTATTGGTACAGGACGACCCCTTTCATCTCCTCATGTTCCGTGAAAGCCGTCTTCAGGCAGATCCCCGTCCACTCATGACCGTACTGATCTTGTTTCGTTACCGCCTCAATCGACGTTTGTTCCTTCAGCATTGAATAGGGACTAACGTTTGGCATCGCATAACGAATACCGCCTCCCCATGGATTCCACCACGCTTTTGGCCCTGCTTCCGGATAGCAGTGGTGCAGCGTTTCTCTGCCTTTGTACTTAACTGAATAGACACCCGGGTAATAAGAGGAGGAGGCCCGGAAGGCAATCGTTCCGTTATCAACCGTCCAAATGTCCTCTTCGTTTGAAACCTCCACAGGCTCTGTTCCTTTTACAACGTGAAGGGCAAGGAGATCTGCCTTCCTTCCTGGACTCCGGAACTGACCTGTCAGCGTTTTTAAGCCAGCAGTATGGTACGTTAGCGGGTAGGTGATTTTCGTCGAGGCCTCTTCTTTTCTAATTTCTTTTTCAAAAGTATCCTCTCCAGAATGCACGGTTAAGCGGCCCTGCAGGTAGGAAGAAAGCCTCGAACGAAAAGCGACGTCTACCTTTTCTCCTTTTTCCGAAGCGAAGCCATCGCTTTCTACTTTCAATCCATAGAGAGGGAGCTCTTCAAGGTTCTTCGTTTCGTTTCCTGCTGCTAACTCGCGCCACTGTCGCCAGCCAGGTACGGTATTGATGCCGATTTGGATCGGTCCTAGCGATTGAAGCTTTCCTGCTTCGAGGGTACCAATCGAATACATCACCCCAAATCGCCAATCATCACGTTTGCCGACAGCGTCTTCCTGCCAGGCCAGCCCTGCCGTATCTCCTGAAGCAGAAGAAGTAAACAGCCACCTTTCAGATAGATCCCCGCTATGAATGGTTCCAATAAACGGAATGTCTGCTTCATTGCCAATTATCACCCCATCTTTCATTGGCATCGCCATTCCTTTTAACGGGATAATAATCGGCTGAAGAAACGCAAGATTGCTCTTTTCCTCTAATCCATGGTTGATCAATTCATGCGTGATCTCGACCAGACCATCGCCGTAAATCTTATAGTAGGTATTCAGAATAACCGAAGAAAAAACGTGTGACTCCAGAGTGGTTTTCAGAACAAATGCTTCCTGAAGTTCAATATGTTCCACCGAAGTCGCAGCTGTTTTCGACAATTCATCATTAAACGGCTTCCCAAGCTTCGGGGTCATGATGGTGAGCGGATCTTCCTTCGCTCTTAAAGAACCAATCTTCACGGCATTATTTCTTTTTTCAATTTTGACATAGTAAGGACCATTGTAACCGTACCAATACTCTTCCGTCTCACCGCCAAATTTGGCCCCGGGTCCAGGGAAAGCAAGGGCAAGTCGTGTTTGGAAAGAAGAAGTCCTGCCGTCCTCACGCTGCACCTTGACTTCAACTTTTTCATCTAAAAAGCCGTGCTTGCGCAGCTCCCCAGAGATCGGAATAGACAGACGTCCTTTCGCATCCACCTGTGCCTGCACCTGGGGTTCTTCCCACTGAATCATTTTGTTGATGGGAAGTTTCACAATCCAGGTGGAATCTGTATCCAGCTGGCTCTCCAGATCAAGGTGAAGCTTCCCTTTATGAGGAACTCTCCAGTTCTTGTTCAACGAACGAAGGTGCAGTTTCCCGGGTTGAATAGGAAAAACTCCCATTCGAAGAGGAAGAACCGATTGATTGATGGTAAGATCCACACCTATCACCGGGTGGGTTTTCCATGGATTCGGCTCCACTTCCGGCATCTCAAGCTGCACCGGAAACTCCCCGCTCCACGTATCCAACACTTCAAACGTTTCCTCTACCTCATGCTTGACGACGACTGAGGAACTGCCTGAAATCGAAACTTGAAAAGGCGACGCTGTTTTATTGATAATCCGATAACTTGCGTAATGGGGTTCATTTTCCAACAGTTTAAAATGGGGAAGATTCATTTCCACCGTCAGGTCCTGCGTCTCGATCCTCCTTATTCTTCTTCCTGTCCGTTCGAATTGAATGTGGACGTACTCGTCTCCCGCTTCCCACTTATACTCATAGACCGTATGATCCTGCGCCTTGAAACCATCCGGCTTGATTTTAATGACCCGCTGACTCGTTGTGTACCAGTTATGCTTTTCGAAAAAGGGACGCAGCCACTCGATCTGCAGGACCGTGGGCATGAAGTTCATTAAGTGGGTGGCATCGTCACGCTCTTCCCAGAAGAATCCGCACTTTTTATATAGAGGTACAGCCTTTGTGTTGCCCGGCCAAGTGAACAAATCGAGTCTCGGCCAGCCTAATTCGACCGTTTTATCTAAAGCTGTGAGAAGGAGGCGTTTCCCTATTTTCAGTCCCTGGTAGTCGGGATGAACATTGATCAGTGGAATATAAAGCGCCCCTTCGTCCTCCCGATATTCAGAAAGACCACAATAGCCGACTACCTCATCGCCTATAACCGCCAGGAATAGGTGAAGGTTGGTCGACTTCGCCTCTGTATCGATAATATCCTGTGCCGTTGATACGGAATCATCTCCACCCCAGTTTTCGCTGCTTTCATTCCACATCTTCGCCACCGCTTGTGCGTAACCATCGTGATATTCGACTATTTTCACTTGCTCTAAGGTTTTCATTCTTTTACCTCCATGATCCGTATTCAGCCAGTCTGTTTCACCTTACCTGCACCTTGAATTCCTCTGACAATCCTGATCATTATCAGCGCCTCCTCTCTGCTTATGTACTGGAAAAATTATTCATATTCATTCATAGTTTAAGGTGAGCGACATGCAAAGTAAAGAATATTCTGAACAGCCTTTTATTATGCAGAAATTAAAAATCCCCTCACCATAAGTGATAAGGGGAAATAAAACGCGATGTTAATTTTTTCTACTAACTTTCTTCCACAATAGGGCCATATAGTTGAAGAATCGATTTCTAGATAATTTGGGTCCGTTACGATATTTAGGGAAGGGCTTGTGGGGATATAGCTCGCTTTCCTATGGGGGAACGGTGAGCTTCCTCGCTCGTTTCACTCCCTGCGGGATCTCACCTAGTCCCTTCTCCCATGGGAGTCTCGCCATATCCCCACCAGCCCAACTTTATTAGGGCGAACGGACCCTTCGGAAAGAGAGTATCCTATCTCCTTATCCCGCCCGAAATGCTTATATAACAGGCTATCCAACGTAGTTCCAGCCTGTTAAGGATATACGCCCATGTTGTTATTTCTTCTCAAGCGGGTGAAGAACGAAACTGTTTCGAGTTTCTGATTCGGCCAGGTCCGGAGGGGGACGATGAAGACTCCTGTGGGATGAACATGATCGGTAAGATCCCGGAAGGCGAAGCCTGAGGAAGCTTACCACATGCCCACGGAAAGCGAAATCGTCCCCCGGAGGACCTTCCGCTCCTCCAATGTCTCGAAACTGAGTCTTCCAGTATCGGGAGCTTTTCTGGAAGACTCGAAATGAAGTTTTTAACAAAGTCTGATTTTTAAAAACCTAATAAATTAAGGAGGTAGCCTCCGATGACACCGAGTATAACGATCATCCAGGCTGGGACTTTCCAGATATTAAGTAAAGCAAATAATATAGTCCCTAAGGCAAAATCTGCACCATCAAAGATGGAACTCTTAACAACAGGATCATAAAAAGCGGCTAATAGAATGCCAACGACGCTCGCATTCACGCCCATCAGGATCCCCTGGAAAGAAGCACGCTTACGCAATTCACTTAAGAAAGGCAAAGCGCCAATTATAAGCAGAAAAGAAGGCAGGAAAATCCCTATGGTAGCAACTACTGCTCCTGCGACTCCTTCCATCATCGTTCCGAGGTAGCTTGAAAAAGTAAATAACGGTCCTGGAACAGCCTGGGCCATACCATAACCAGCTAAGAACTCATCAGGCGACAGCAGACCCTGCGGTACTAATTCTCTTTCAATCATCGGCAATACAACATGGCCGCCACCAAAAACTAAGGAACCTACCCGGAAAAAAATATCGAAAATATGGAGCAAAGAGTTGTTCACTACGTTCGATATAATCGGGAGTGAAACTAACGAAATTCCTAAAATGGTTAAGGAAAGGATTCCGGTTTTTTTAGATATATTAACAGTGAAAGGTTCAATTTTTGATTCTGCTTTATCTTTGAACCAGGAAAGTCCTAGCAGTCCAGCAGCTAAGATAATGACAATTTGTATCCAGGCAGAAGGATACAGCAGCATAACTAAGGCAGCCACAACCGCAATAGCCTTTCTGCTTTTATCCGGCGTCAGTTTCTGCCCCAGCCCGATAAGAGCATGCAGGACTACGGCTGCCGCCACCACTTTCAAGCTATGAATAAAGTCTGCGTCAGCCAGGGAGAAATTTTGATAAAGCAAAGCAAACACGACAAGCACAATAACGGAAGGAAGGGTGAAACCAATAAAGGATGTAATTCCTCCCAGTATTCCCCCGCGTAATATTCCAATCGAGATACCGACCTGACTGCTTGCTGGTCCGGGCAGGAATTGGCATAACGCAATGAGATCCGCATAGGTTTTGTCATTTAACCACTTGCGCCGGTCGATGTACTCATCTTTAAAATAAGCCAGGTGGGCTACAGGTCCTCCAAATGAGGTCAAGCCCAGTTTCGTAGATGTAAATAAGATTTCTAATAGGATTTGTAGAGTAGTTTTATTCTGTTGTTGGCTCAATTTGTTCACCTCATATCATTTTATTTCTTTAAAGAGTTCATAGGCCTTAGCCCGTGCTTCCTGTAAGACGGCATCCCCTTTATCGGTAATGCGGTAATACTTGCGTATCTTTCCATTCACATTGACATCTTCTCGATAAAGAAGCTGGTCGTTCTCCATATTGTGAAGGATAGGATATAACGTACCGGCACTGATTTCGTACCCATGCTCCTGCAGCTCCTCAAGCATCCAGGATCCGTAAATAGCTTCTTCTTTGGCATGATGCAAAATATGAATTTGTATAAAACCTAAGAAAAGTTTCCTTACTACTTTATTATCCAAATACCTGCCCCTCCTTAAAAAGAGTATCAATATCGAAAACCAATATTGACTTTCGATAAGATTATATACGAAGCGATTTGATTGAACAATACTTCCTGAAATAATTTACATGATCTTAATAAACCGCGAGATAAATTCATTCCTTTCGTCTATGCATCCCGCTTCCCCCAAGCTTATCCCTCATGCTATTATTCAGACATTGCCAGACATCGGGAAGCTTGTATCTATATAGGTTGAGGAGTTTCCTAAGAACTTCTCCCATTAAAAGAGTGAAAAAAGAACTATGCAGAAAACTGTCTATAACGATAACGAGATGTAAATGAGGTGAAAAGCGGTGGATAACCATTCAAATAAAATTCAGTCAGGAATTAAAGAAAATATCCTTCCATTCTTTTTATTAGTCATAATCAATTTGTTCGTAGGTTCTATGGTAGGTCTGGAAAGAACAATCCTACCTATATTAGGTGAGGAGCGCTTCGGTATAGCATCTGCAAGTGCCGCCCTTTCCTTTATTGTCAGCTTTGGTTTTTCAAAAGCCATTGTAAACTTTTTTGCCGGTAACCTTGCCGATCGAATAGGAAGAAAGAGAGTCCTCCTCATTGGTTGGGCTATAGGGTTAACCGTTCCTCTGTTGGTTATTTTTGCACATGCATGGTGGGTGGTCGTCGCTGCTAATATCCTTTTAGGTATGAATCAGGCGCTGACCTGGTCCATGACCGTTAATATGAAAGTAGATCTTGCCAAGCCAGATCAGAGAGGACTTGCCGTAGGGTTTAATGAATTTGCGGGCTATCTGGGCGTGGCTTTAATGGCAGCCATATCAGGTTATGTGGCATCTTCCTACTCTCTTAGTCCAGAGCCGTTTTATATAGGAATCGGTCTGGTGATCATTGGTTTTCTATTATCACTGATGGTTCAAGATACCGCTCAGCATGTAAATCTGCAGGCTATCCAGCAGGATGAGGAATCAGGGAGCCTATCCACTAAGGAAGTTTTCAAACGAACGACGTGGAAAAACCGCAATTTATCCAGCAGCAGCTTCGCAGGCTTAACAACGAACTTTAAAGATGGTATGGCGTGGGGGCTGTTTCCGATTTTCTTTGCGTCGGGCGGATTAAGTGTGGGACAAATTGGCACAGTGGTGGCCCTGTACCCGGCAGCATGGGGATTCTTCCAGCTGTTCACAGGTCTCTGGAGTGACAGGGTTGGGAGAAGAAAGCTTATCGTTTCCGGAATGTTCGTTCAAGCCTTGTCCTTATGGTTTATTTTGTTTGTCGATACCTATCCTTTATGGATCCTTGGTGCCATCTTTTTGGGTATAGGTACGGCAATGGTTTACCCTACCATTCTCGCGTCAATTAGTGATGTCACTCACCCTCAATGGAGAGCTACTTCTATGGGAGTCTACCGATTTTGGCGGGATAGCGGCTATGCATTTGGAGCGCTGGCAGCCGGAATAATTGCCGATGCCTTATCTGTGTACTGGGCAATCGGGCTTGTAGGGGCCCTGCCTTTTCTTTCCGGTTTGATTTCTATGATCAGGTTGGACGAGACATTAAATAAAAAGCCTCAATGATCGTGTGCACTCTATGATTGACATTGAGATAGAAAAATTAATCCAAAGGAGAATGGATGACGCACCTTCCCCTGTAAAAAGCCAGAAAGCCCCGGTTCCTCTGAATGGAACCGGGGCTTTCTGGCTTTAGGCTTCTTCACGTTCTTTATCCTTGTCTTTACCCTTCTTCTTATCATTTTTAGAAAAGAAATCGATCACCGGTCGTTTTCCGCGGTACACCACTCCTGTCATTTCTGCAAATAAGTGAAGCAGGAATAAGAGTACAAACGTAATGATCAGCGAGATCCCAATCGAGGTAAGGGAGAATAAAATGGCTAGTAAACCGAACAGGGCACTGAATCCATAAATAATTAACACCGTCGCGCGGTGGCTGAAGCCGGCCGCCAGGATTTGATAATGAATATGCTTATTGTCCGGCATCATGATTTTCTGCTTATTAATAAGACGTCTCATGATGGAGAATAGCGTATCAAACACAGGAATCGCAAGGACAATAATCGGAATGACGAAACTGAATAATGTCACATTTTTAAAGAGTCCTACCATAGATATAACCGCCATGGAATACCCGAGAAACAGAGAGCCGGTATCTCCCATATAAATCTTGGCAGGATAAAAGTTGTGGAAAAGGAAGCCGATGTTACTTCCAATTAGTACAATACATAAATACACGATGGTGATCTGTGGTTCAATCGCCAGCGCCATGACAGCAATACTAATCAGGGAAATTGTCGAAACACCAGTGGCAAGGCCATCCAGTCCATCTATCAGGTTGATGGCATTGGTAATTCCAATAATCCAGAAAAATGTGAATAGAATACTGATCGGTTCATTTAAAGAGATCATTCCTAAGAAAGGAACGCTTAGGATATCAACTTTTAACCCCGATAGAATCAATATACCGGCAGCTGCAACTTGTCCACCCAGTTTAAAAATCGGGCGGATTTGATAGCGGTCATCGAGAAGACCGGTTAAGACAATAATCGTCGCGCCGATACTGATCGAAAGAAAGTAAGGGGTATCCGGTCTGATATACAGCATTCCCGCTACTACACCGCCAAAAATGGCGAGACCACCCATACGCGGGGTAATTTCTGTATGAATTTTCCTGAGTTCAGGATAATCCATCATTTTCCACTTTACGGCTAGTTTCATAACAGGAAATACGAGCAGGTAGCTCACTGCCATGGACAGGCCAATCGCTATTATCATATCAACATATATATTCATAGAAATCCTCACTTGTGTTTAGTTAATTCAAGGGTGCATCGTTCACATTATACCATAGGCTGGCAAATAATCTGTCGGACTTTGGTTTCAGATTTATCCAGGTGATCATTTTCATAATAGCTTTTTAAGTCTCCGTATAGTTTCTGTCAGAAAAGCTCCCGTTTGTTTAATACTCAGTTTCGAGATATCTCGTGAGAGAGTTAGGTCCTGCGGGGAACGACTCGCTTTCCGGCCCTGCACGACGCAGGGTCGTGCAGGGCCATAGGAAAGTGTTCAAATGTGGCATCACCCTGAAAGACACGAACAGCTTATGTCTCGAGTGTCTGGGTGATGGAACAAGACGAGTTATTTCCCCACCAGCCCCCACCTCATATCGTAACGGACTCAATTTATCTCGAAACTGAGTCTTCAATAATCCGGACCGATAGTTTAATAAGCCTCTTATGAAAGGGCAAAACCATCTTAATAGAGCCAATTAAAAAACCGTCCCTTAGGATAGTAGAAGGACGATTTTTATATCAATATATTTTCATTTACCGTTGGAGCTGCTGGATTAATTGTTCAATAACGTCCTTAGAAGAGAGGACTTCCGAATTTTCGGAGCGCTGGATGATATCCTGCAGCACCTCTTTTAAATTTTCCATTCGTCCCACCTTTTCTATCAGTTAGTATCTTACCTATTCTTTCTACTTAAATCTTCGATGGAAAACATCTTTTTCTGAGGGGGCTTAACAGCTAACCGACAAATAAGAAATATTTATCTCCCTTTAGTTGCATCATTTTCAATTTTTCAACAAATAATGTATGAATTCTTCCAATCTATCATCTTATCATATAGCAATCTTCGTCATTTGAATAGTGTTTTTCTTGAAAAATAATTTAAAAATTTATAATAGTATATGAATATTTATTCAATCCGTGAAGTAACAGTGTCAAATTATGACAAAAACCTACTTCTTTGATAAGAAAATAGGCTTTGTCATTTATAATACCGGGAGCGCTCGTCTCCCCTGTCCTGAATGGCCCAGTTTCTCTGTTGAAACTTTAAGACGTAGCTTTCACGATCAAAGCGATGGATACTCTTTTGAATGGTTTCGATTCCTTCCTTATGATGACTAAAGAAAATGACGACGGGATGTAAGAGCGAGTCGTAAAAGAACACGGGATTCAAACTGCGGTGGACTTGTCCAAAGCTCCATTCCTTAAACAAATCAAGGTTCCTGACCAATGAATCATCTAAAATGGACGATTCACTCAGCCAGCTGCCTTTTCTAGTGTAGTCAGACAGATGGTGGTAACAGGAGGCAGCTTGAATATAGGAGAGAGGGGACCCGTCTCCTCCCACAGCTTCCATAGCGTCCCGCTTTAATCGGTCATCGGCGGATTTCGCATAAATAATCCCCTGTTGACTGATCACCTGCCAGCCACCTTTTACGATCAACTGGGAATATTGTTGTACAAGGACGCTTATATCACGAACAGCACATGGTTCATGTCTATACTCTGGCAGCCCATTAACGACGATATTCTTTTCAGCCGCTCCCCTGGTAAATAGGACTTTTCCTCTCAAAATCTTTCCCTCCTGCCTCAAAGGAGTGGCTTCTTCTATTCGAGAAAACGTTTAATGTCTTCCACTGTTAACCCTAGTTTCTTTGCCTGTCTTATAAGCTCGAGCCATTCTATATCCATCTGTGCCGTTATCTTACCAGTCATTCCAGAGCCAAGTCTCTCTACACTCATTCACTTTGCGTTCTTTTCTGGTTCGTCTCCCCAACGATAGGGCAGTAATTCCTCAAGCGGTACCTCCAGGGTCTTCGCGAGCTTACTCATAACGATGAGCGATGGATTTTTCTGAACGCCTCGTTCAATGTTACTAATATACGATTTGGATACATTGGACAGTTTTGCAAACTCATTCACCGATAAACCCCTCCCAATCCGAAGCACCCGAATCTTTTCCCCTATTGTTGCCAATGTCCTCCATCCCCTTTTCCATGTCGAAATTTATCTAAATGTTGCACATTTTGTTCTTTTTTATATTCGTTTTGTTCTTTATAAAGAATATTATAAAACGACTCTATTAAAAAGAAAACCGCCAAAATTCATAATCGAGAACAACTACGTTCGTCACACGCTTGTTTTCTCCAAATACCTTCAAATATTTTCTATTTTAAGAACAAAAATAAGCCGGCTGTTCTATAGCTCAGCCGGCTTCACTCTTCCATAATATGATGTTTTTTGCGAAATTCATTTGGCCCGATACCTTCTATTTTTTTGAAAACTCTTGTAAAGTAGCTCTGACTATTAAACCCGAGCTTCATACTAATGTCCAGCAAAGTAAAATCTGAAATGCTCAGCATCTCTTTCGCTTCTTTCACCCGCTCCATATTAATAAATTGGGATATTGAAATTCCTGTTTCTTTCTTGAATACTCCTGATAAATAATTAGGATGGACATTCATGGCAGCTGCGATTTCCTGAAGGGAAAGGGAGTCGCTTAAGTTCTGGAAAATATAGCGCTTGGACCGCTCGACTAAAGGAGAATGCACCGGTTCTTCCTGAGCTCGCTTTAAACGGGTCATGAAGCTTTGGATAACATTCTCTTCTAATTCATGAAGTTCTTCCGTAGTCTTCTTCGTTTCTAAATAGTTTATAAAGAACTCGCTCAGGGAGATCACTTCGTCCAGCTGAGCTCCCCCTTCCAGGCACATCTGATTCAATTCCCCTATCAGACGGATCAGTTGATTCTTCTCAGGTCTCACGGCATTCGAATGACTGGCAGACGAGAACAATTGCTTTCTCCACTCCCGATAGACGTCCAGCGCATCCGCCTGGCCAAGTTTGAATAAGTGTATAAAACGTTCCTGAAGCTGATAGTTGTTGTTCGGTGAAGTTTCGTTCCTGAGATAATGTTCATAAACCTTCTGAATAGGCGAATGTTTTCTTGGACGATGTCCTTCCTGTTTTCCGGAGAGAATTCGTATGAGAATTCGTTTCATGGACAACATTTGCACGGGGTTCAGCACTGGTAATTGATCATAATAATTTAATAATCTTTCCTTTTTAACTTTACAGTCTGACTCAGCTTTTACAAAACCATCAATTTCTTTTTTTCCGACCTCTTTATGTAAAAAAGGACCAAATACGATATCTACTGGTTCTTCGTGCCCGATTTTCATAGAATACAAGAAAATACTCTGTCCAAATTCATCCGAGAATTTTTCTAAGTTGTTGGGGCTTTTTCTGCTGGTTTCTAAAAAAGGGAAGAAGCTTTTCTTCATAAAATCCGGAGGCTGATGAAAGCTGTCGGGAAATTGAAAGGTTAATTTCCGTTTATGATTTAAAAGCAGCACCGGGACTTGCAGTGCGATCGAACAGTCCTTCAATAAGTGGGTAAGCTCATGATGGGACATAGTCATATAGATACCCCCAAGTATAATCCTTTTTTACTATTATACCTGAACCAAAAAAAATAGCACCCCTAAATGATTAGGAGATGCCTCTATTCAAATGACTTTCTCTTATCGGAGGAACCTTTAATATAATTTCTCACTTCTTTAATCGTCAGCCCCATGGCCTTTGCCTGCTTTAATAAATGTACCCAATCCTCATCTAATTTACTCACACTCGGCAACGTTCTCATCTCTCTAAACCTCCCCAAAATCCTCTAGGTTTCTGTTTAAAGATTCTTCATTTTTTTATCTATCAAAGAATCTTCCTTCATCTGGAAATGTATTATTATTATAACTGATTTTTTGCAACTGATTTTGAACATATTTAACTATTTTTTAAATATAAACATTTAATTTTAGAATATTCCTAATAAAAGAATGTAGGATTTTGTAATTTAAAGTATTTAAATAAACAAAAGCCGATATGACTGCATCATATCGGCTTTTGTTTATCTTATTTTTAAGAATACATACGGTTCCATGTAGTCGTCAGTACCCGGAAGGTATCTCGGTCCTCCGAATCAATTGCCTGATCGATCAAACGCCTTAGGTTATTCTTTTCGAGCTCCAGAATCACTTCGTTCGTTTCATTTTCTTCCGGTTTTGTAAGTTCTACCTCTTCCTTTTCATAGTAAGGTGCGACAATGGAATGAAGGTGTTGTAGAAAGTCTGGCAGCTGTAGTAGATCGGCTACCGATACATATACTATATTTTTACCGCGTTGAAATACGAAAATATCGAATACATTATGAACGCGCTTACGTTGACGGTCAATGATGATTTCTCTGGATTCCATAGGAACGAATTGGTAGAGTTCATTGTCGATAAATAATGAAAAGTACTGGTAGGCTAGCACAACTCGGATAAAGCGCTTATCTTCCTTCACGTAATACGGTTTCAGCATTTTAATATTTAACACAGTGCCCACCCCTTTAATTTAATCTGAATTTTCAGTATTTTATTCTATTATCGCTGATTTGTCAACAAATTGAAAGTCTTTTATCTTGAATCCAAGGTTGAATTTTAAATATTTTCATAATCTTCTCCCTTTCATGTTGGGAATCACAGCTATTCTACTTACATCTTCCGTTCCTTTAAGAACAAATTAAAAAAGTCCCAGCTTTCCATATGGAAAGCTGGGACTCTTCGTTAAATCAAAGCATGCAAACGGTCATTGACGGTTGCTTTTAATGCTTCAAGGATCTTCTCGCTATCTTTTCGGGAACCGGATTTGGCTCCATAATAAAATTTAATTTTCGGCTCTGTGCCAGACGGACGTAAACAGAACCAGCAGTCGTCTTCTAAAATAAACTTCAGCACATTCGAAGTCGGAAGTTCAATCTCCTCGGTAGCGCCTCCCTCTACATAATAACGAGTCATTGTAGAATAATCCTCAACGGCTACTACTTTCTTACCGCCTGCTTCTGTAATGCCTGCGTCACGGAAGTCTTCCATAATCGTCTTGATTTTATCCGCTCCTGATTTTCCTTCAAGCTTCACGGACTGAAGATCTTCCAGGAAGTACCCGTGCTTCTGATAAAGCTCTTCCAGGGCATCAAGCAGTGTTTTGCCCTGATTCTTATAATAAGCACCGACTTCTGCGATAAGAATCGCCGCCTGTACGGCGTCTTTATCACGTGCAAATGGTTTAACTAAATAACCATAACTCTCTTCATATCCGAACATGAACTCATATTCTCCGCTCTGTTCGTACTCTTTAATTTTTTCACCAATAAATTTAAAGCCTGTCAGTGTATCAAGCGTGCCGATATTATGAGCATCCGCGATCACCCGGCCGAATTCAGAGGTCACAATCGTCTTAATCAGGAGTCCATTGTCGGGTACATCAGGAGAATGCTCCAAAATATAATCAAGCATAAGAGCACCAGTCTGGTTTCCGGTTAACACCTGATATTCTCCGTTTTTATCCGGTACAGCCGCTCCCATGCGGTCTGCATCAGGGTCGGTTGCAAGCAGTAAGTCAGCGCCTACTGCTTTTCCTTGTTCAATCGCCATAGCAAATGCCTGATGCTCTTCCGGATTCGGGGAAGCAACAGTCGAGAATTCAGGATCCGGCTGCGCCTGCTCTTCTACAATACCTACGGAAGAAAATCCACTCTGCTCCAGCCCTTTTTGTACAAGGTCCCGTGCCGTTCCATGAAGAGGCGTAAACACAAGAGAGATATCTTTTTTAATATCCGGCTGAATCGTTACGGATTTAAGCTGCTCCAAATAGGCGGCATCTATTTTTTCATCGATCCAGTTGAGCAGTCCGTCATCTTCCAGCTGCTTCTGATCGGCTGCATCTACATTCAGTTCGTTTTCTACTTTATTAACAAACCCGATCATGGATTCAGCCTGAAGAGGAGGAAGCTGGCCGCCGTCCTCGTTATAGGCTTTGAACCCATTGTACTCTGGCGGGTTATGGCTGGCTGTGACCACCACTCCTGCAGCGGTCTTTAAGTGACGCACAGCGAACGAAAGCTCCGGCGTCGGGCGTAAGGAAGTGAATACATATGAAGGAATACCGTGGTAGCCGAGTACGCGGGCGGTTTCCACTGCAAATTCTTTGGACATATAACGGGAGTCATAAGCAATAGCTACGCCGCGGTTCGAGAGTCCCTGATCATTCACATACGTAGCGAGTCCTTCGGCAGCTCTTCTGATCGTATAGATGTTCATCCGGTTCGTACCGGGGCCAAGCTTACCGCGCATTCCGCCGGTACCAAACTCGAGGTTCTTATAAAAGGCGTCTTCTAAAGACTGTTCGTCATCTTCAATCTCTTTTAATTGCGACGATAATTGTTCGTCCATCTCTTTAAATTCTTTCCAGCGATTGTACTCATTTTTCCACATCCATCCATCACTCCTCTTGTATTTTTATAATGATTATGACTTATTGGAACGGGAGACGATCAAAGAAGCGTTTCCTTTCAATTCGAATGTACCTACCGTAGCAGGGATAATAAAATGATCCCCTTTTGAAAACGAATAGGTCTCCTGGTCAATCCTGACTTCTCCATTTCCCTGGAGAGCGCTTACTAACAAATAAGGATTGGGCTTCAGCTCCCCGCTTCCCCCTTCCAATTGCCAATGAAAAACAGAAAAATACGCTTCTTCTATCAAGGTTTCCTGCCTGAGGTCTGCCTGAACTGCATCTGATCGATCAATGTGGGGATCTCTATGTGGAACCGTTATCACTTCCAGTGACTTATCCAGGTGCAGTTCCCGCTTCTCTCCATCGTTTCCGATGCGATCATAGTCGTAGACGCGGTACGTGATATCCGAACTCTGCTGGGTTTCAAGAATCTGAATGCCAGCGCCAATCGCGTGGATCGTTCCACTTGGTACATAAAAGAAATCCCCAGGCTGAACAGGAATCCGCCTAAGCAGCCTCTCCCATTCTTCATTCTCCACCAAATCCTGTAATTCCTTTTTATTCGAGGCATGATGACCAAAAATAATTTCAGAGCCTTCTTCGGCATCGATCACATACCAGCATTCTGTTTTCCCGTAATTCTTTCCTTCCATTTCGCGCGCATATGTATCATCCGGGTGGACTTGAACAGATAAGTCCTTCGCAGAATCCAGAATCTTGACTAACAATGGAAATTCTTCTCCCTCTTCATGGGCGAACAGCTCACGGTGTTCCTTCCACGCTTCCGCCAGCGTATGTCCTGCCAATGGTCCGTTCTGAATGGTGTTTGGACCATTCGTATGGCCGGAAATGCACCAGGCTTCTCCTGTCTGATCGGAAGGAATTTCGTACTGAAAAATTTCTTTAAGGCCCGTACCGCCCCAAATCCGTTCTTTGAATTCAGGCTGTAAGAAGATAGGTTCCCTATACATGAGCAACTCACCTCTTTCTCTTATGATTACCCCTTATTATACCACATTACCTGCCACAAAAAGACAAAAACAGACCAGGCCAAACTGGAAAATACTGTTTGACCTGGTCCTCTAGTTATTTCCATATCCTCTAGCAGATCCTGGTAATTACTGGAGGACCTGAGGTAGAAAGAATTGGAATAAATGGTTATTATTTGTCTTTGTCGAGCATGCCGTCTTCGTAACCGAAGGCCCATGTAAGACCGAAAGCTACTCCAATAGCGATACCGTTTGCGATAATGTAATTGGCAAATGGGAACAAGCCATCCAAGTATAGAAGCATACCAGGAATTACGGTGATCGCCATTCCGGTACCAGCGAGTCCCATAAGAGAAGCGAAGAAACCGCCAGCCGCTCCACCAATAAGACCCATAACAAATGGCTTCACATAACGAAGGTTAACACCGAAAATCGCAGGTTCTGTAATGCCTAGAAATGCTGAAAGTGAAGACGGAAGAGCTAAAGCTTTCATTTTCTTCTCTTTTGATTTCAAACCAACTGCCAGTGCTGCTGCACCTTGAGCCGCGATACCTGCTGAAATTAGTGGGTTGAACGGGTTCTCTCCTAAACGTTCAAGCAATTGAATTTCAAGTAAGTTGAAGATGTGGTGCACTCCGGTAATAACGATCACCTGGTGCAAACCACCGATAATCAAGCCGCTGATACCTAATGGAAGGTCCAGCACCACACGTGTAGCAGCGAAAATGCCATTTTCTACAACGTGGAAAATTGGCCCAATGATAAACAATGCTCCCGTAATCATGATTAATAGTACTAAGAACGGGGTCAGGATTAAATCCAGAGATTCTGGTATTTTCTTCCGCAAAGCTTTCTCAAGCTTTGCCCCTAATATACCCGTGAAAAAGGCAGGAAGCACAGACGCCTGATAACCAACGACAGGGATAAAGCCAAAGAACATAATTGGTTCAACTTCTCCGGAACCGATATCCCAGGCGTTCGGAAGCGCAGGTGATACGAGCATCAATCCAATGACAATCCCGAGCAATGGACTGCCGCCAAACACTTTAAAAGTGGACCAGGCGACCAGTGCCGGCAGGAATATAAAAGCGGTATCCGTCAGAATCTGAGTATATAGAAGAAAGTTCTCTGAGATATCTTCAGGTGCCAGTCCAAATAATTGTAAAACCTGCGGCTGAGTGACAAGTCCGCGCAGACCCATGAACAGCCCGGTAGCAACAAGTACGGGTATGATCGGAACAAACACATCACCAAATGTACGGATCCAGCGCTGTAAAAAGTTCCCCTGATTCTTCGTGTCTTCTTTCATATCTGACTTTGTTGTTCCTTCAACGTTCAGCTTCGTCACTTCTTCGTAAATCCGGTTAACCGTACCAGTGCCGAAGATAACTTGCAGCTGTCCAGAGTTGTAAAAGGCACCTTTTACTTTGTCGATCTCTTCAATTGCAGAAATATCGGCTTTCTCTTTGTCGTGCAGCATAATCCGAAGGCGGGTGGCACAGTGAGCTACAGAAGCGATATTTCCTTCGCCGCCAGCAGCCTCAATGACGTCTTTTGCGATTTGAGAATTCTCGGCCATTATGAAAACCCCTTTCTTGTATTAGCTTTGGCATGTAATCGATCACACATTTCATAAAAAAATATAAAACATTCAATAATTTCTTCGAATAAGTGCGTCGAGTTTCGAATTTCTATAAGGAATAAATTGTGTTCCTAAAATGTGTGAACGATTACATGATTGCGTTTTCAATTAGAACTATACACTATCTCGTAAAATTAGTCTATACGTTAGTTCAAATTTCTGATCTACTTTTTCATTTTTTAATTTGGCCAGTAATAGTTCAGCTGCCTGCTGTCCCGCTTTCTTGTTAAAATAATCGATCGTAGTCAGGGAAGGGCTTACATATTGAGACAAACTGGAAGCTCCTATTCCGACGACAGCCATGTCTTCAGGAATCCGGTAACCTTGTTCCTTTAAGTATTCCATAGCCCCGATAGCCATTCTGTCCGTAACAGCATATACCGCACTTGGCCTGTTCTTACCGCTTGCTCGTAAAATCTTTTTCATCTCTTCATAACCGGAATCAATCGAAAAATCCCCTGTTCCCATCCAGTGTTCGTTGATCTCTCCGCCTTCCCTCTCCATTACATCGCGAAAAGCCTGTTCTCGCCTAATCCCAACGGAAGGGTCGTCCCGGCTCACCCCAATGAAAGCAATTTTATGATGCCCTTTATGAATGAGCATATTCGTTAAATCAGCAGATGCGTGGTAATCATCATAAACAAGCGACGTTACTTCAGGAAGGTCCTGCCCGATCGCAAGGAATGGAAGATCCACGTTACGAATTGTTTGAATCAGTTCATCATTCACATTAGTCGCAAGCAGGATAATTCCATCCACGTGTCTGCTTTTCAGTAAGCGAATATATTCAATCTCTTTTTTCCTGTCCAGTTCTGTATCCGTCAACAGGATTTGAAAGCCTTCTTTAGCTAGCACTTCATTAATCCCATTCACTACACGAGTGGATGTTTCCGTGCTTAGACGCGGCAGAATAACTCCGATGACGCCTGAACGCTTTGTCCGGAGCGATTTCGCTGATTGATTAGGCATATAGCCGGTTTCTTCAACAATTTTCATAATTCTTTTTCGGGCTTCTTCACTTACGTACCCACTATTGTTTAAAGCTCTTGAAACGGTCGTCCGGGAAACGTTGGCCCTTTTTGCGATGTCATTGATTGTTGTCATAGGTTTCATCCTCCATGGAATCCTTTTCACATCATATCGTATTGAAAAAATTGGACATTGTCTAGCTTTTGGTAAAAGATTTCAGTTCCACCATCCCGATACCCGAAAACATTTCTACAAAAAAAGACCCTGGAATTCATACAGTTCCAGAGTCCTTCACGATATGTAATCCACTCTCAGCTGCCAAGAAGCTCAAGAAAACGCTGGCGGATTGTACGGTACATATACGTATCCTTATTCATATCCGTTATAATGGAGTAAAAGGCTGTTTCTGCTTTATACACCGCCTGCTTCCCTTCATCCTTAAATTCTTCCATCTTCCCTTCCACTCCCATCTCTCTGATGATTTGATCGATGACGGCATCATACTTCCTTAATGAATCAGGAAGCGGACCGGAATATAAACTGTCCATCATTGCTGCCCTTCCCCCTTTTTATTTTTGTAGGTACAATTATTTATATTTTATTTGTCAAAATAAGTCAAGATACTAAAAATTAATACAATAGTTTCATTTTTGTCGTTTTATGTCGAATAATTAATTAAATTTAATAATTATAGAATTTTTCCTATTAATTATCCTCTTTTATTCACTTTTAACTAATAAAAATAGCAAAACACATCTATTGTAAAGTTTTAATAAATATGTAGATTTCCTATCTTTTATAAAAATTTGAATCGTCTGAGAATTCGCTCTTGTACTCGCCTTCCCTTTCCGTTACAATGTCCTTTATATAAAGAATAATGTATATTTCAAGTGGACAAGGAGTGTGAACGATGAAAAATACCATTACCGTAGGGTTATTAGGTTTAGGGACTGTAGGAAGTGGAGTGATTGAGATTCTCCATGACCATAAGGAGCGTATTCAGCACAGAACGGGGTGCGAAGTAACGATTAAGTCCGTACTGGTCAATAATGTCGAGAAACCTCGAGAGCTTCCTGATGACTCCACGAACCTGACCGATCGATACGAAGATATCACCCGCGATCCAGAAATCGATGTAGTAGTAGAGGTGATGGGTGGAATCGATCACACGCTAACCATATTATTAGAAGCGATTCAGCACGGGAAACATGTGGTGACGGCCAACAAGGATTTAATCGCCCAGCACGGAGCCGAGCTTTTCGCCGCCTGTCAGGAAAGCGGCAGTGATCTCTATTATGAAGCCAGTGTAGCTGCAGGTGTACCGATTATCCGCTCCATTATGGACGGCTTATCCTCTGACCGCATCACAAAAATGATGGGAATTGTTAATGGAACAACAAACTATATCATGACGAAAATGTCTCAAGACGGAGCTGACTT
This sequence comes from Halobacillus halophilus DSM 2266, assembly GCF_000284515.1. Taxonomy (GTDB): domain Bacteria; phylum Bacillota; class Bacilli; order Bacillales; family Halobacillaceae; genus Halobacillus; species Halobacillus halophilus. The sequence continues at coordinate 3,437,078 of NC_017668.1, forward strand.
TGACAGTATATTAAAGGAAGCGCAAGATCTTGGCTTTGCCGAAGCCGATCCTACAGCCGATGTTGATGGTCTTGATGCAGCACGGAAAATGACCATTCTTTCCATCTTAGGATTCTCCATGCCGTTTAATCTGGAAGATGTAGAAGTCAAAGGGATCCGCGGCTTATCTCTTTCCGACATTCAATACGCTGAAGAACTTGGCTATCGAATTAAATTAATCGGCATTGCTGAAAATGATGTAAATGGTGTATCTGTAAGCGTAGAACCAACCTTCCTCCCCGCAACTCACCCACTTTCATCCGTAAACGATGAATTTAATGCGGTATATGTGTACGGTGATGCCGTAGGAGAAACCATGTTCTATGGTCCTGGAGCCGGAAAGCTTCCAACTGCCACAGCCGTCGTATCCGATTTAATAGCTGTATTAAAAAATATCCGATTAGGTACAACAGGTACAGCTTACGTGCAGCCTCAATTCCCTAAGCAAGTCATGCCGAAGGACCAGCAAATGACAAAGAAATATATCCGTCTGCACGTACTCGATCAAACAGGCATGTTAATGGAAATAACGAAAATTTTCGCTCAGTACAATATTTCGTTCGATCAAATCATCCAGCGTTCCTATGAAGAAGATGGAGAGCGTGAGCTTATGATGGTCACCCATCAAGTTAGTGAAGAAGACTTTTCCCAGGCTATGAAGGAAATTGAACAGCATCATTCCGTGAAAAGTGTTGAAAGTATTTTCCGAGTAGAAGGGGGCAGCTAAGATGTGGCAAGGATTGCTTCACCATTATCGTGAATTTCTTCCCGTAACCGATCAGACACCGAATCTGTCTTTACAGGAAGGCAATACTCCTCTTTTGTCCATACCGACGATTTCGAAGGAGTATGGAATTGAAGGATATGTAAAAATCGAAGGCGCCAATCCGACCGGTTCGTTTAAGGACCGCGGAATGGTCATGGCGATGGCTAAAGCAATTGAAGAAGGCTCGAAAGCTGTCATCTGCGCATCAACCGGCAATACGTCGGCCTCTGCGGCAGCCTTTGCCGCCCGCGCCGGCCTCCGTTGCATTGTGGTCATCCCTGATGGCAAAATCGCCCAGGGTAAACTCGCCCAGGCCGTCATGTACGGTGCTGAAATCTTTTCCATTAAAGGCAATTTTGATCAGGCGTTGAAGATGGTAAGAGAAATCGCTGAAAAGGAACCGGTCACGCTCGTAAACTCTTTGAATCCTTATCGGATTGAGGGACAGAAAACCGGGGCATTTGAAGTGTGCGACGCCTTAGGTGAAGCCCCTGATGTATTATCGATCCCGATTGGAAACGCAGGCAATATTACCGCCTATTGGCGCGGCTTCCAGGTGTATAACGAAAAATACGGCCATCAGCTTCCGAGGATGATGGGCTTTCAAGCAAGCGGTGCAGCAGCCATTGTCCGGAATCAGGTTATTGAAGATCCAGAAACGCTTGCCACTGCCATTCGAATTGGAAATCCTGCAAGCTGGGAAAAAGCGATTCAGGTTAAAGAAGAATCCGGCGGCTTAATTGACGAAGTAACGGATGACGAAATTGTAGAAGCGTATCAGCTTCTGGCTCAAAAAGAAGGAGTATTTGCTGAACCTGCTTCATGTGCGTCGATTGCAGGCATGCTTAAGAAAGTAAAGAGCGGCGAAATACCACAAGGATCAAAAGTCGTTCACGTTCTCACCGGAAACGGGCTGAAGGATCCAGCGGCCGCGATTGATACAAGTCCGGTTAAACCCACGGTCATTGAAAATGATATCGACCAGTTTGCCGAGGCCATCTCAGGAGTTCGCTCATGAGTACATTTCAAATCCGGGTACCCGCAACTTCCGCTAATCTAGGACCAGGATTTGACTCCGTCGGCATTGCTCTTTCCAAATATGTGACGCTAGAGTGTCAGCCTGCCGATAAGTGGTCGTTCGGCGTGCCTGAGGAGGATCAGCCCCATATACCATCCGGAAAAGATAATTTAATTTATATGACCGCCATCTATACGGCAACGGCTTACGGATATGAAGAACTGCCACCGCACCATGTGGAGTTGATCAATGATGTTCCCGTTGCCCGTGGTCTTGGCAGTTCCTCTACAGCCGTTGTTGGAGGAATTGAACTTGCGAATCAGCTTCTAAATCTTGAGCTTAGCCGCTATGAAAAATTACAGCTTGCCTGCGCCATTGAAGGCCACCCGGATAATGTCGCCCCGGCCATTTACGGAGGAATTATGGTATCAAGCTATGATGGAGACCATTTAGATTTTGTCCAGTTCACCAAAGGACTCGATGACCTAACCTGGCTTGCGATCGTTCCGGATTTCCACCTGGAAACGGAAAAAGCACGCAGCCTGCTGCCTCAGGAAATCAGTTACAAGCAGGGCGTTCACGCCAGTGGTACAGCTAATGTACTCGTTGCAGCCCTGGCTGAACAAAACTGGGAACTGGCTGGGAAAATGATGATGAAAGATCAGTGGCACCAGCCGTACCGGAAAGAGTTAATTCCTGATTTTGATGCGATAGCCGTCAAAGTGAAGGAACTGAATGCTGCCGGCATGTATATTAGCGGCGCCGGCCCAACCATGATTGCTTTATTTGAACAATTAAGTGAAGATAAACTTGTTCTTCTGCAGAAAGAACTTCCCGCCTATCAGGTGGAAGCTTTACAAGTAGATAGTCACGGATTGGAAGTGACTTCTCCAAGTCTTCCAAGCCGACAAGCTAAGTAAAAGATCCCGGTGATGGTTAAATCACCGGGATCTTCTGTGTTTGTTAAATTAGGTTAAGGAGTGCTTGTGGATTTTTATAAGAGATCTATTAAACAAACGGGCCGGATTGTGGAAGACTCGATTTCGAGATATTGGGTTGTGCTGAAGGTCCTGCGGGGGACGATTCGCTTTCCATGGGCAAGTGGTAAGCTTCCTCAGGCTTCGCCTTCCGGGATCTTACCGATCATGTTCATCCCATAGGAGTCTTCATCGTCCCCCTCCGGACCTTGACAAATCAAAAGCTCGAAATCACTTCAAACATCACCTGCGTTATGAGGAATTAGACCATGTGGTTTTGTACCTGTTTTTAAGATGTAACGATGCGCAATAACCTGTCATAACACCATTTAATACAGATTAAGGATGAGAACTTTCCTCTTCTGGAAGGGTCCGTTTGCAAAATTATAGTTGGGTTGGTGGGGAAATGATGAGACTCCTGTGGGAGAAGGAACTAGGTGAGATCCCGCAGGGAGTGAAACGAGCAAGGAAGCTCCTGGTAAAAAGGAGGATCGACTAAAGTCGCCACGTCCTGTGACAACGTCGATCGACCCTACGTCTTGTAGGGCCGCAGGAAAGCGAGTTGTTTCCGTAGCCACCCTCATCTATTGTTTGCAAAGGACCTCAACTCTCTCGAAACTGAGTATTCAAGTAATAGGAGCTTATGTTTGCTATCACAGAGATTTATCGAAATTTTTTATAGAAGATAGATAGTAGGACTACACCTGTCAGTGCTCCGGCTGTATCGATCATCACATCTCCTATGTATGGAGTCCGGTTCGGAGTGAGGGACTGGTGAAATTCATCAAACGCAGCATAGCCGACGGTTATAACAAGCGCGTACAGAAGTTCCTTGCCAAACGAAAGACGCCATCTTTGGTGGAGGGCGTTCCATAAAGTTACCATAAGCAAAAAGAACATGCCGAAATGAGCGGACTTCCGGATGAAAAATTCAATAACCCCATCGATCCCTTGAGCTTCCACACTTACCTCTTGCCCGTGGTAAGTTATGTGAATTAGCTCTGCAAGAGGCCTCAGCCATTCAATTGGAATCCATTGATTCATCGCTGGTTTGATATTTTGTTCTTCATAAGGCTGAGAAGAAAAAATAAATAATATAATCATAATTATAATCGGCAATAGTTGATAAATGGCATTTTTAAACATATCATTACACTTCCTGTTATCATTTGTACCTTTCTATACTAATAGTTTACTATATCATCCACTATTAAAAACATTAATTAATATTTCACACTATTAAATATCGATATTTTTGTATACAATATATTTGTAGATTAGAAAAAAGGGGATTTTTACATGGCGAAGAGAAGCAAACAATATGATTACGACCTGAGTGAAGTAAAGCGATTAATCGGTGAAACGGATAAAAACTATCGCGAAATCTCCGCTGAGACTGGCTGCCCTTATGCTAGTGTGGTCTATCACGGCCGCAAAATACGCGGACGAGTAAACCGCATGCATAACCAGCAGGACAGTGAAGAGAAGGAGAACATCGTCCTTCCTATTACGGAGGAAACCGAAGAGACACCGACAATGATGTCTGGCGGGACAGCATTAAGTATCTCTCGGAATGACGTACACATTCAGGATGCCGAGCAGGAAGCTGCTAAAATGATTAAAGCAGCGAAGGCATTAGGATTAAGTAAAATCAATATTACCATAGAAAAATAATCTTCCGTTAGGCCCTGGAGTATTTCTCCAGGGCTTTTCTATTGAATATTGAACTGTTCTCCAGTCTCTTCCTGGCATGCCTTCCCCAGTTCTTAACCGCGTCTCTGGTCACTCCCTCCCTGGCAGCAATTTGATCAACAGAGAAATCATGGATAATCGAGTAATAGATCCATTTCCACTGATTATCGGTAAGCAGCGCTCGAATACTTTTCCATAGATACGGATCCAGCACGACATCCTCCACTTGATAGAGCTGCATATGGATTACATGATCCTGAAACCGTTCTTCAGCTTCTACCGTCCGATTATCTTTTCTTATTTTATCGATCAGTGCATTGTGAATCTTCCAATTGATATAAGAACTGAGTGTACCCGCATTCTCGTCATATGTATCGTGGGCCTGCCACAAGGCATAAAGCCCCTCCGCGAAAAAGTCACCGTTCCGGTCGATAATATTCAGTTTTCTAATATGGTAATAGATTAATCGTTTATATTCCTCCACTACTTCTGCAAAATCATGATTCTTTATCATAGATGGCACCCGCTTTCGATTTTTAATTTCACACTTATAATCGAGAGATAATTAGATTTTGGTGTCATTTTTTTGCAAAGTTTTTTAATTTTTAACAAAAATCGAGGTCGAAAATTGATTTTTCACTCTGAATCTTTATGAATTTGAACTTTCTTTCTAATGCATTCCTATGTTTATGTTTTACCGAATTAGGCAATTGAATAGTTAAATGATACTTACGGAGGCGTTATTTTTGAATTCGCCACGATCTTTATATCCTCTTGTTCACATCTGGCTGGATGGGACCCCCACTACCTTCATGCATGCCTTTTTTGAAGAGCTTGCTTATGAGTGGATTGTCGAAATTGTGAACCCTTATCCCTTGCCGCTTATGGAAAACAAAGAATACGTCATGTATTTATCTTTTGAAATGGACGATGGAACGACGTATTCTTCACTTGCGATTCAATCTTATACGATGGAACAAGGGAATGAGTTTACGGTCTATCGCTTTTTTATGTACCCTCATCTCTAAAACCACCTCGATAATCCCGGGCTGTTTTCTTCAAACGTTTATCTAATGTTATACTGAAGGAGACGTTTTTGAAGAAAGGAAGAGACCTGTGTCTTATCTATTGTTTGCCTTGTTCTTTGTCGGCTATTTGCTCGTTGGGACTTTCACCGACCTGGTGGAACTTTCCTCTTTTGCGACGGTTATATCGGTAGCCTTGGTTTTTACAAATTTATATTTGTACGTTAAATCCAGAAAGAACGCGAATAAAGAAGAAACATAAACAAAAAGTCCCGCCAGCACTGGCAGGACTTTTTTTACGTTAATATTGTGAGAGTAATTGGAATGGTAACTACACTTAGCAGTGTTGTGATTAACGTAATGCTTGAAACGAGCTCGGGCTTTGAATCAAACTGTACAGCATACATCGTCGTCGTGGCTGCTGACGGCATAGCTGCTGAAACGATAAGTACGCTCGCCATCATGTCATTCATAGGCAAAATGACCGTTAATGCCCAGGCGATCAGCGGAGAACCAGCTAACCTCAGCACAGCCGCATACGAAATTTTACTCCAGTCTAAATTTTTAACGGTTATGTTCGCAAGCTGCATACCAAGAAGAATCATAATGGAAGGAATCGTCGCGTCCCCCACCAGCTGGATGCTGGACATGAGATTATCCGAGACCGGGATCGATGCATACTTAAATAGCAGCGCAATCCAGACAGCATGCGTCGGAGGCATTTTGAGGACGGTTTTAAGAGCCATCCCAATGCCAGCCCCGCCTTTTGCCGCATAATAGACCCCGAAGAAATTCATGACGATCTGCTGGAGAACCATAAACGACACGGAATACACGAAGCCGGCATCACCAAAAGCGAACAGGACAATAGGAGCTCCGTAATTCCCCGCATTCATAAACGCGGTGGAAAGAATCAATCCACTTTCCGTAGGGGTATCAAAGCTGAATACCTTGGCAGCTATTTTGTTCAAAGCCAAAATGGAGAATAATAATAAAACAGAAAAGATGACCATCATTAAATAACTCTGATTAAATTCTGCTTCATAAAAGGTTTTGAATACTAGGCAAGGAAGCATGATATATAGGGTGACAGTAGATATCGATTTAATTTCTAAATGTAAGATTTTTTGCAAGGCGTATCCTGCGAAAAATACGAGAATGACAGGAAGAACAACCTGGAAGAATATCGTCATTTTTCAACCTCCTGCTACGACAAAACTAGATTACAATTTAATTAGTTTACCAGAAAAATAATAGATTCCATAACCTTACGATTAACCAAAACCTGTCACCTCAGGTCATCCAGATTATGGATGACCTGAGGTGACAGGTTTTTACATTTGATGGAAGAAGGATTATTTCGGATGTACAGCGAATAAAAAGTATTGGAAATATATTTGAAAGGAAGATCAGTATGCCAAACCCTAAACGAATCTGGTATCCTCGTGCTTGTTTTCACATTACAGCGCGCGGCAACAGAAAAACGGATATCTTTTATGAACCGAGTGATCGCTATCGTTACTTGCAGTTCTTAACAGAAGCTAAACAGAGTTACCCTTTTAAAATCCACGCTTACTGTCTCATGACCAATCACATCCACCTGCTGGTTGAAACCATTAACCATCCCCCTGGTACTTTCATGAAAGACGTCCACTCCAAATATGCCATGTATTTTAATAAGAAATATGACTATGTGGGTCATCTTTTTCAAGGTCCTTATAAAGCAGATCTTCAAGGCGATGTAAACGCCCTTCTTCAAGTAAGCCGGTACATTCATTTAAATCCATGCCGGGCTTTGATTACTTCTAAGCCGGAAACGTATAAATGGAGCAGCTATCCTCACTACCTATCTCTTCTGCCGTACCCTTCTTCTATTGTTACCACTTCCACCATCCTCTCCTACTTCAAAAGTCCTGAAGAATACGCCTTCTTTGTGAATCTGGCAAATAAAACCACCTCAGGTCATCCATAATCTGGATGACCTGAGGTGGAAGAAATAGGTTATTTTTTCACGACGGCGTGCCCGCCGAATTCGTTCCTGAGTGCTGCAACGACTTTGCCTGAGAAGGTATCATCTTCCTGAGAACGATAGCGCGTCATCAGGGACATAGCGATGACCGGTGCTGCCATTTCATACTCAATCGCCGTTTCCAGTGTCCATTTTCCTTCACCGGAAGAGTTCATTACGCCGCGAATATCCTCAAGCTTCGCATCCTTCGAGAATGCACTTTCCATGAGTTCGATTAACCAGGAGCGGATAACAGACCCATTGTTCCACACCTTGGATACCGCTTCGTAATCATAATCAAATGGACTTTTTTCCAAGATTTCATAGCCTTCTGCAATGGATTGCATCATTCCATATTCAATACCGTTGTGGACCATTTTCAGAAAGTGGCCACTAGCGGCACGTCCTGCATAGTGGTAACCGTTCTCAACAGATGTATCTGCAAAAATTGGCTCGATCTCTTTAAACTGCTCTTCGTCTCCGCCGATCATAAAGCAGCCGCCGTGACGGGCTCCTTCTGTTCCGCCGCTTGTTCCTACATCAAAGAAGAACATGTCCTTCTCTTTAAATTGTTCCGCGCGGCGCAAGCTGTCTTTATAATTGGAGTTTCCTCCATCAATGACACGATCACCTGCTTCAAGTAAACCAGAAAGCTCGTCCAGAACAGATTGCGTAATTTCTCCTGCTGGAACCATGACCCAGACCGTGCGAGGTGCTTCCAGATTTTCAACAAGTTCTTTCAAACTGTTGGCAGGAACTGCTCCTGCATTGGCAATTTCTTTTATTTGATCGGCGTTCACATCGTTCGCTACTACTTCATGTCCATGATCCATCAGGTTCAACCCCAGGTTGTAACCCATTTTTCCAAGACCTATTAATCCAATCTTCATTGTTTTACCCCTTTCTTTATCACGCACAATTTTCTTCCTGAAAATTTTTTTCTATAATTAAGATTATACAATAATATTTTTTTAACACAATGGGGTTTCTGAAAAATATTTTACATCTCATAACTTTATTTTGAAATTTTTTTCATTTACAATGGTAATAATAGAAGATGCAGGACAGGAGGAAGACTCATGGCAGAAGTCCCAACCAAACACGTAATCAATCGAATTCGTTCATCCTATAGTCAATTTAGTGAAAAAGAAAAGTTAATAGCCGATTACATTTTAGAAAACAGGGATCAAATTGTCCATTCTACGATTAATCAAGTAGCCGATGATCTTATGGTCGCAGATGCAACCGTTTTCAGATTTTGTAAAAGACTCGGGTTCAAAGGCTACCAGGCGATGAAAATTGCCCTCGCCTCAGAAACCGTAAACCCTATTCAGGATATACATGAAACCATTACAGAAAACGATACGGATCTTGAGATCACAGAAAAAGTATTTCAAGCTAACATCCGAGCTCTGGAAGCCTCGCGCGACATTCAGAATCATGAAAGCTTAGCAAAAGCTATGGATGATCTGCTTTCAGCTGAACGTGTCTTCTTTTATGGCAGCGGCGGATCCGGCATTCTTGCGATGGATGCTCATCATAAGTTTTTACGCACAGGTATGGAAACCCACGCTTATACAGACTCACACCTGCAGTTAATGTCGGCTTCACAGCTGAGAGAAGGTGATTTAGCGGTCGTGATCTCGCATACAGGGTCCAATAAAGACATCCTGGATATTGTGGATGTCGCCAAATCAAACGGCGCACGCGTGTTGGCCATTACCAACTTTGCTAAATCCCCCTTAACCAAATCGGTCGACTTAAGCCTCTATACGGTTGCACAAGAAACAGAATTCCGTTCCGAAGCGCTGGCTTCACGAATCGCCGGTTTGACGCTGATCGACTCTCTGTTTGTCAATTACAGCATCAAAAAGAAGGAACAAGCGAAAGCATCCACCCAGAAAATGAGAAACGCTATCTCCAGAAAGCGGATGTAAACCATCTGCTACACCCCCACCCTTTCCCAATATATGGAGGACCTGAGGTGGAAGGATTTGGATGAATATAGATAAACGAAAGTACATTGAATATAATGAATCCTTAGTTTTATATCGCATTCTGCACCCATCCTTAATCACAACGCCCTCACCCATTAATGGAAAATAAATCCACCTCAGGTCATCCAGATTCTGGATGACCTGAGGTGGAACTTTCTTCCTTCTCCCGTTATGCTATTTGGCGTCTTTGATCCAGGCTTCTCCGTCTTTATATTGGATTTGCTCTGGGTAATGCATATCCTGAACTTCCTCCTGCAATTTCTGCGAAGGTGGAGGCGTCAAGAGCGAGACTACAATATTGGTGATCAGCGCAGCCGAGGCGCCAAACACTCCAGCTCCTGTATCAATAATTCCGAGAATCGTGAAACCGCCATATTTGGCAGCGAAAATGTAACCCAGCGTGACCGACAGCCCTACGAGCATACCCGCTACCACCCCTGGCCCATTGGCCCGCTTCCACCATACTCCGAGTATAAGTGCCGGGAAAAACGACCCGGAGGCAAGTGCAAAGGCCCATGCTACAATTTGGGTAATCGCTCCTGGCGGATTCAGTGCCACTAGACCTGCCACTATTGTAGCGGCCACAATAGAGATCCGGCCGACAGCAAGCCGCTTCTGCTCGGTCGCTTTTGGATTAATGGAACGATAATAAATATCGTGGGACAAAGCGGCTGAAATCGCGATCATCAGACCACCCGCGGTGGATAGAGCTGCTGCCATAGCACCTGCCGCCATAAGACCAATGACGAAGATTCCGAGGTCTGCAATTTCCGGTGTCGCCATGACGACAATGTCGTTACTAATGACAAGCTCGGACCACTGCAGAATTCCGTCACTGTTGCCATCCGCAAGTGACAGCCGTCCGGTATCCACCCAGGCTTCTGTCCACCCCGGCAGATTGGTAAGAGAAGACCCAGCCACTTCGGTCATTAATATAAACCGGGAAAAGGCCGCGTAAGCAGGAGCAGACAAATAAAGCAATCCTATAAATAACAGCGCCCAAGCTCCGCTCCAGCGAGCCGCTTTCATGGTAGCCACCGTGTAAAACCTCACAATGACGTGAGGCAGACCAGCTGTACCGGCCATCAGCGTAAACATGAGAGCCATAAACTGCCACTTCGTCGCTTCTGTAAAAGGAACCACATACTCAGAAATACCGAGCTCCTGATCCAGCACCCTCATTTCCGAAATAACATCCCCGTAGGAAAGCCACGGAATCGGGTTTTGTGTAAGCTGCATCGACATAAAAATAACCGGGATTAAGTAAGCGATAATCAACACGATGTACTGTGCGACCTGCGTCCATGTGATCCCTTTCATTCCACCTAAAGCTGAATAAAAAGCAATGAGAACCACACCAATCAGCGTTCCGATCACCGTGTTGACTTCAAGCAGCCGTCCAATGACTACACCTGACCCGGAAAGCTGACCCACCGAGTACGTGAAGCTGATAATAATTGTTGCGACAGCGGCAATCAGCCGGGCCGCATTACTTTTATAACGATCCCCAATGAATTCGGGCACCGTATAGCGTCCAAATTTTCTCAACTGCGGGGCCAAAAGGAAGGTTAACAGCAGATATCCGCCTGTCCACCCCATTATGTAAGCCAGACCATCATAACCGAGCACCATTACCGTACCCGCCATTCCAATGAATGAAGCTGCACTCATCCAATCGGCGCCAATCGCCATTCCGTTAAACACGGGGGGGACACCGCGTCCTGCTACGTAAAAGTCCGAGGTGGCCCGTGCCATATTAAATACGGCAATTCCTATATATAGTCCAAACGTTGCTAAAATTAAAATTAGAGATACTACAAATTGTTCGTTCATCCTTCTCCCCCTTCCCTATTGATTTGCTGCCTGGTCTTCGTCCTGGCTGCTCACATGCTTAGGATTGATGCCGTATTTCCGATCGACAGCGTCACTTACAATGGCATTCACAAATAACAGAGCAATGAATGTGACTACTGCTCCCTGAGCTCCCATGTAGTAAGGGAGTGGAATCCCCATTACGCTAAAGGACGAAAGCTGCTGGGTAAAGAGAACAACTCCATAGGAAACGGTCACTCCAATCAGTAAATAAATAATAACCAATATCGTTCGTAAACGTACGTAAGATTTTGCTTTAGCCGGATCCATTTTTCTCAAGTGATTTCACCTCCTTTCACGTTTCTTTGTCTCAGCCTCTTAAATTAAAAATAAACTGCACCGTTTCCCAAAATGGGAGAGGCACCATCATAATCTTCACAACTGCGATGACAAAAATGGAAGCAATCGGTAAGGCAAATAAGATAGGACGCTTCTTTTTTAAAGCCATCACCACAGATAGAATCGTAATTAGAGCTAATATAATTGGGATGATCACATCTGTTCCTCCTTTACTATGTATGCGGTTTCATAATTGACCTAAAAAAAAGACCTCCCATCCTTAATTTGAAAAGTTTGAATAAACTGAATATTATAAGTGATATTATTCTAAATATATCCATTAATGTCAACCAGTCAGGAGGAAATTCCCTAAGAAGATCCTAACCGTTCAGTAGCGGAAACAAGGAACTCGTCAGGCCCTACATAGGAAAAGATTAAATTTTTGTAAATCTTCCCAAAAAAACAGAAAACGAAAAAAGAGGATAAAAATTCCACCTCAGGTCATCCAGATTCTGGATGACCTGAGGTGGATGGTTATGGAAATAGTTTTCGCCAGGTTGCGGGGCCTGTTACGCCGTCCAGTTGAAGTTTGTGCTTCGTTTGAAATTTGCGGACGGAAGATTCAGTCTGTCTTCCGTAACTTCCATCCACGTCTATACCGAGCACTCTTTGAATTTGTCTGACATACTTCCCTGATCTCCCTCTTTTCAATGGAAAACCCGGATAGCCACTTGTCTCTAAAGCACGCGATGTCTCACTCCCCACTACGCCATCAACACGAAGCAGCCAGTCTCTCTGAAACTCCCTTACCGCGGATTCTGTTCGTGGCCCAAAATGTCCATCAGCACCTGTACTCCCCAATTGATATCCCCGTGCCATTAGTACACGTTGCACCTCTTTCACGGAAGAACTGCTCATCCCTCTTCTCAATACGCTCCCTGTAACTGAAGCAGTCCCCGGCACGAGTTCCAAATGCGGGTAGTCCGGGAAGGACTTCCAATCTCCGCCCCAGGAAAATCCCAGGCTTTTAGCAATGGACGCTGCCTGCCTCCACTTTTCGTCTACCTTCCACAATGCTTTTGTACCATCTTCCGAAACAATGAAGTAATCAATCGCCCAGCCTTTATTATGATTGCTCTGCCCGGGCTGAGCTTTCGTTACAATGTTTCCCTTACTTCCGTATTTCTTCCCCTGCCAGACATAATTAGGACGCCCCTGCCCATAAAGCCTGGCCTGCTCTTCCATTGACCGAAATCCTGAAGATATTTGAACTGGAATTCTTTTTTTATAAGCTAGTTCAATGAACTCCAGAGCACGCTTTCTCACTTCCGCCTGTACGTTTCCCATGTTGCGAATACTGCGTTCCTTAAGCTTCTGAACCTCTATCATATAATCCCCTCCTCCCTTTACTAATCGTCTGAATCGTGGATTACGTGTCATGTTTTTGGAAATGAACGATACACATATAGAAAAGGCACGTCCTCATCTTAAGAAAGGATGCGATACTATGTTATGTCCCTCCTGTCATTGTGAACAAGCAGCCGGGAACTTCTGCTCGGTCTGTGGAAGCTCTTTTCGAGAGTCGGAAACGTATGATGATGCGATTTATGAGGTTATTCCTGTTGCTGAGTCATACGCCCCCGCAGAAAGCGCCCTATTAACCCGCGTTTCCAGAAACGCGGATGAACCGAACCGGCTCAGTGGCTACACAGACTATTTTCAACGGATTATTAAAAACCCTTCGCAGGCTTTAGCATCCGATCATGACCACTTTTACTATGGAATGCTATCGGTTGGAATTTACATGGCAACCTTTGCGTTAAGTTTCTATTTTCTCGCTAACAAAATTTACACCGCAATGCTTGGCGGGCTCTCAACCCTATTTTCTGAACAAGGCAGCCAACAGGCTCTTCCTTTTATTAATTTTACCTCATCCATTTTCTTTTTCGTTCTCTTATTCGTCGGCTCAGCCGTAGTCTGTATGTACACGGCGAATCTGTTGATGGGTAAAGGCATGTCCTTTAAGAGGCTCATAGCCCAGTATGGAAGTGTAGTACTTCCTTTCTCCTGTCTTAATTTGATCGCCATCGTATTCGGGCTGGCAGGCTATACCACACTTACCTTATTCACGGCTGGATTATCTTTATTCTTTACCATCTCAATCCTACCTGCCCTCTTTATCTATCATCATGGGCTGCACCGGACGGCATCCACCCGCTCCTTCTACTGGAGCATCGGAACGTCTGCTGTCTCCATGATTGTGTCTTATTTAATTGTCCGTACCTTTGTATTAGAATTTCTAACCCAAATCGTCAATGTTGGAAACAGCTTATAATCTCCATACCTGATCCTCTATTGTTATTTCTTTCTAAAATAGAGTTAGACCTTTAGATCTCATTAGAAGAGCTGAATTTTTATCAGCTCTTCTTTTTTGTGATTAGTTCAGATTTCTTTATGTTTTACCTTATGACCTGGTCAAGGTCAGCCCCCTCTCTACTTCTCCAACTGCATCTACAGTCAAAGAGACCCCTTCATAAAGCCATCCAAAAATTATCTAATCATTTTTATTACTAAAATACTTGTAATAAAACGATTATATATGTAATAATAAAACCAACTTATGAAAGCCCTTACTTAAATACAGAACGGGAGAGGTTGTAATGGTGGTGAGTTCTATTTCTCGCCTTGAGAAAAAGTCGAGCAACAACGTCGAGTACCCTCGACCTCAATTTAAAAGAAATCATTGGTACGACTTGAACGGAACCTGGCAATTCGCATGGGATGATGAAAACAAAGGCGAACAGGAAGGCTGGGCTCAATCGGACGAGAGCCTACCCCAGCAGATTAACGTTCCTTACGCGTATCAAAGTAAAAATTCTGGTATCGATTCACAGGAACCGCACGATGTAGTCTGGTATAAACGCCATTTTCACTGGGGAAAAAGAGATGGCTTTGAGCTTCTCCTGCATTTTGAAGCTGTAGATTACCATACAAAAGTATGGGTGAACGGCCAGTTTGTCGGAGATCATGCAGGTGGTCATACGCCCTTCAGCTTTTCAATTGGCTCTGTTGTACAGGATGGAAACAATGTGATCACCGTCCGGGCGGAAGACCATAATGGAGTGGAACAGCCCATTGGGAAGCAGTCCTGGAAATCAGATAACTTCCTATGCTGGTACACACGGACAACGGGTATTTGGCAGCCGGTATGGCTCGAAGAAGTATCCTCCCTGCATATAAAAGGTGTGAAGATGACACCTGATTTGGCCCATTCCAATCTGCAAGTAGAAGCTGAACTTCCGCTTCATCAGTCGAAGGCTTATTTAGAGGCTCACGTTTATTTCAAAGATGAATGGATCCATTCATCAGGAGCCTGGATTAAACCCAATCAAACAAAAGTGGATTTCCAAATAGATGCCGAGTCCGACCAGGCTGATTTTCGAGTTTACTATTGGACGCCGGACCAGCCACAATTGTATGATATTTACTTTTCTTTAAAAGTCGACGACGAGATCGTGGATCAGGCGGAAAGCTATTTCGGCATGCGGAGCATGGAAGTGAAAGATGACAAAATCCTGCTGAATCAGGAATTCTTTTATCAAAAGTTAATTCTCGATCAAGGCTATTATGAAGATTCATTAATGTCGGCCAGCTACGAGCAGATGCATTCGGATTTAACGAAAGTAAAAGCAATGGGATTCAACGGGGTCAGGCGTCATCAGACAATTGCCGACCGCAGATATATGACGCTTTGCGATCAGCTGGGGCTTGTCATGTGGGCTGAAATGCCAAGTATATTTAAGTTTTCCGATTCATCCATGCAGGCCATGCAGAACGAAACACGGGAAATGGTAATGAAACACTATAACCACCCCTCTGTCATTGTCTATACACTTATGAACGAATCGTGGGGCGTGAACGAAATTTATCACCGCAGCGATCAGCAGAATTTTGTAAACGCTCTCTATTATCAGACTAAAGCTCAGGATCCAACCCGTCTGATCGTTGGCAATGACGGTTGGGAACATACCGCTACGGATATCCTAACGATTCACGACTATAACTCTTCTGCGGAAGATATAGCGGCAACTTATAAAGATAAAGCTTCCTATGTAGATGAAAGCCCTTCTAAGACCAGTAAAAAGCAGAACTTTGCCAGCGGTTATCGATACACGGGACAGCCTATTATTATGAGCGAGTTTGGAGGCATTGCCTTTAGTCCTCAGGAAGACGCCAATACGTGGGGATACGGCGCACGACCTCAAACGGAAAAGGAAGCGTTAGCAAGATTTGAGAAACTGATGAAAGCGGTTATGGAAACCGATTCATTTCAGGGGTTCTGCTATACACAGCTGACAGACGTGGAGCAGGAAGTTAATGGGTTACTGAACCACAAGCATAACGATAAATTTGATCAGCGGGAAATCCGCTCCATTTTATCTTCCGTTCAGTCCGATGGGTTTATTTTTGAATAACATGAAGGAGGAGAGAAGTGTGGAAACAGCTAAACAGCATTCGCAGACAGAGGGAACGTATAAGGAAGATATCCGGAAAAAAGAGATTGCTTCCTATTTCGGTTACGGATTTGCCCAGTGTATCAGCTTTGGTCTATTAGGTTCGTATGTACTCTTTTTTTACACCGATATTTTAGGAATATCAGCGGCAGCCGCCAGTCTGATCTTCCTGATTGCACGAACGTGGGATGCGATCAATGATCCTTTAATGGCTTCCATTATGGACACCCTTCATTCTAAGCACGGGAAGTTCCGCCCTTATCTGAAATACATGCCGTTTTTAATCGTTCTATCTACTATTGCCTGTTTTATTCCGCTGGATGGCTTAAGCATGACCACCAAAGTCATTTATGCCGGTGCTACGTACATCATCTGGGGCATGGTTTATACCGCTTCTGACGTTCCGTTCTGGTCCCTGTCCTCCGTTATGAGTCAGGACGCCCAGCAGCGTACAAAATTGATCACGTTTGCCAATATGGGAGTGTTTACAGGGATTGCTTTGTCTCCTACGATTTTCATTCCGCTGACCGAATGGCTGGGCGGGGATGACATGGGACAGGGCTACCTGCTTGCTACCATTGTATTGATGGCGATTGCTCTGCCGATTATGTTAAATGGCTTCCGAAACACGAAAGAACGAGTAAAACCGCCTAAGGCTAAGGTGAAGTTTTCAGACGGAGTTCGGGCTATTAGAGCCAATAAACCGATGTTTGCGGTGCTGGTCGTCTTCTTCTGTAATGTGTTTATGAATATTACCCAGGCTTTGAACATTTACTTTTTTACGTACAATCTTGGAAACGCTTCCTTAATGACGATTTTCGGAATTATCAGCTTTGCCAGCTGTATCGGATTCTTTATTATTCCAAAGCTTGCCCATAAATATAAGAAAAAGCATATGCTTATGGTGATCGTTGCGGCGGATGTTTTGATTCGAATCGTCTGGTTCAGCCTTGGTTATTCCAGTGTGGTAGTATCCTTTATCTTTATCGGAATTACGATGCTGCTTTATACCACCACTGGTCCTTTAATCTCAGGGATGCTTGCAGAAACGATTGAATATACCGAGCTCAAGACTGGAAAACGAAACGAAGCGGTCATTTTCTCCGGGCAAACCTTTACCGGCAAATTGTCTGTAGCCGTTTCCGGAGGAGCCACCGGATTAATTTTGACAGCCATCAACTATCAGTCCAATCAGGCGCAGAGTGAATTCACACTCGACATGCTGTTTTTCGTCATTGCTTTACTGCCTGCTCTAGGCTCAATCGTCCGTTTTATCATCATGTACTTCTACTCTTATACGGAAACAGAGTATAAAGAAACGGTGGAAAAAATTAATCTTAGAAAACAGGAAGCTGAGGCTTCCCCTCAAAGCTAAAAGGGAAGGAGAAGGAATACGATTCGTATCCTTCTCCTTTATTAATTTTGTTATACTATGGAAAAGATTCTATTTAGACACGGAGGCCAAAGAATTGAAAAAACTGTCCCTTAGCTTTGAAAATATGCTGCCGATCAGCAAGGTTTTATCGAATCCTACTAGAATTAATATCTTAAATCTATTAAGTGAAAAGCCGCATAACGTAAATGAATTAGCAGAAAAGCTGGAACTCCCTTTTTCTACGACCGCCTCTCATATTAATAAACTGGAAGAAGTCGAATTAATTGTGACGGAACTGGTTCCGGGAAGAGGAACCCAAAAAGTAAGTGCCATCAACTATGACCGGATTATTATGGACCTATTTAATAAAGAAGAGCAATCGAATGAACAGGAACTTACGCTGGAGATGAATATTGGAGATTACCTGGATTGTTACGCTGTTCCTAACTGCGGTCTGGTAGGTACAGATGAGTATATTGGACACCAGGATGATCCGCGCTCTTTTTACGAAACGGACCGGAAGCTTGCACAGCTGCTTTATTTCAGAGATGGGTACGTGGAATACCGTTTCCCTAACCGCACTCCTTACGATTGGACAATAAAAGAGATTATTTTCAGTGCAGAAGTATGCTCGGAAGCACCGAACTATAAACTGGACTGGCCTTCGGATATCACCGCCTGGGTCAATCATAAGGAAGCCGGGACTTTCACATCGCCAGGAGATTTTGGGGGTGAGCGTGGCATTCACACACCCGAATGGTGGCGGACCAGCTTAACTCAATATGGTCAGCTGAAACAATGGAAAATAAAAGAGGACGGCTGTTACATTGATAACGAAAAAGTCTCTGACCTTTCCATTGACGATCTCAAACTCCATGATTATCCGTATGTAGCTTTTAAGCTTGGCATCAAGGAGGAAGCCGTAAACAAAGGCGGCATGAATTTATTCGGTCCTAACTTCGGAAACTACGATCAGGGGATTGTGATGACTATTAAATATGAGAAATCTTAATTTACCTAAAAAGAGCTTCTCCACTAGTAGGGAAGCTCTTTTGTTATAGTTTATTATTGGTTTTTCGCAAAAAGCTTATTACGCAATAGGGCCGTTTAGTTGAAGACTCAGTTTCGAGATATTGGATTAATTTAAAGGTCCTGCGGGGGATGATTCGCTTTCCGCGGGCATGTGCTGAGCCTCCTCGAGCTATGCTCTCCGGGGTCTCACCGATCATGTTCATCCCGCAGGAGTCTTCATCATCCCCCTCCGGACCTTGCCAAATCAGATGCTCGAAATCACATCAAACATACCTGTTTGATGTGGAATTAAGACGTATGGTTTTACACCTGTTTTCAGGATGTAACGATGCACAATAGCCTGTTATAAGCATTTAATGCAGATTAAGGAGAAGAACTTTCCTCTTCTGGAAGGGTCCGTTCACTAGATATCGTTGGGATGGCGGATGAAACGACGAGACTCCCATGGGAGAAGGGACTAGGTGAGATCCCGCAGGGAGTGAAACGAGCGAGGAAGCTCACCGCTCCCCCATAGGAAAGCGAGTTGTTTCCGTAGCCGCCCTCATCTATTGTTTGCAACGGACCCCCACTATCTCTAAATCAAGTCTTCAACAAACGGGAGCTTTTCCTTAATATCAACATGGAAGTTTGCCAGAGGCTTAGATAAAAAAGGTATTCAATTTCCTGTCCTTTGAACTCTACTCTCCACCTCTTCTTTCTCCGACTCCAACTCTTCCTCTTCCTTCACCGGTTTCTTGGACCAGAAAGTAGCCAGAATTGGTCCTGAGATATTATGCCATACCGCCGCGACCACATTCGGCAAGGCTGCAAGAGGTCCGAAGTGTGCCGTTGCAAGTGCTACCCCTAGACCTGAGTTCTGCATGCCTACCTCAATGGAAATCGCACGCCGTTTACTTTCATCCAGTTTCATCAGCATGGCAGCTCCATAACCAAGCGTTAGACCGAGCAGGTTGTGAAGAGCTACAGCCGTAAAGATCTGCAGACCGGAGCTTGTAATGCTTTCCACATTCGCAGCCACAACAGCGCAGACGATAATAATAATCGCCAGGACTGAAATGAGCGGGATCGCCGTGGCACTTTTATCCACCGTTTGCGGAAATAGCTTTCTAATGAGAACCCCAAGCGTGATCGGTACAATAATGACCTGGACAATCGATAGAAACATAGAAACGGGATCCACCGGAAGCCACTGTCCCGCAAGCATTAGTAAAATAACCGGCGTCAGAATCGGAGCGAGCAAAGTAGAAAAGGAGGTCATCGCTACAGACAGCGCCAGATTACCTTTAGCAAGATAAACCATCACATTAGAAGCCGTGCCGCCGGGTACGGACCCAAGCAGGACCAGACCAGCCGCAAGTTCTGCAGGCAAATTAAGCATATAAGCGATACCAAAAGCGATCAGCGGCATCAGCAGATATTGAGCCGCTACTCCTGCCACAACAGGAAGCGGTTTTTTGACCACCAGTTTAAAGTCCACTGGTTTTAGAGTAAGTCCCATCCCAAACATGACGACTCCGAGCAGAATGGTAATATAGGCTCCTAGACCAAGAAATGCATCTGGTAGAAAGAAAGCTATGAGAGCTGCTGCTATGACCCACAGAGCGAAATATTTTCCAGCAATTCGACTGATGGATTCGATCACCTTCATTGGCCGCAGCTCCTCTCTGTTTGAACAAGTTTACCAGGATTCATGATTCCTTTAGGGTCAATGGCTGCCTTCACTGCCTCCATCACAGGCAGGGCTTTTCCATGTTCCCGCTTCTGATACTTCATTTTTCCTTTGCCGACTCCATGCTCTCCGGTGCAGGTTCCTCCACGAGCCAGTGCATATTCTACAATTTCTTCATTAAATTTCTCAGCCTTTTTAAGCTCCTCTTCATTTTCCATATCGATCATAAGGAGCGCGTGGTAGTTCCCGTCACCAACATGGCCCAGAATCCCCGACTCAAGGTCCAGCTCAGCAATTTTTTCTCGCCCATGTCGAATCGCCCCGGCAAGTTCCGAGATCGGCACGCAAACGTCAGTCACCATCATCTTTTTAGCGGGACTGCCATGAATGTAGGCATAGGCTAAATTGTGACGAGCTTCCCACAGCTTCATGCGGGCCGCATTATCTTTTTCAAAATGAATCACTTCACACTCATGAGTCTTCACGATTTCTTCCATAAAAGCGACGTCCTCCTGAAGTCCTGCTTCATTGCCGTGAAATTCTAGAAACAGTGTTGCTTTTTCTATGTAATCCGTCCCATTAAACTGATTTACTCTTCGAATCGAGGCTTCATCCAGCAGCTCTACACGGGCTACCGGAACGCCTGCCTGCAGCATCGAAATCACAGCCTCTACCGCGTGATCAATGGTTGGGAAGGAGGCTCTTGCCGCCATGACGTGTTCAGGAATACCATAGACTCTTAATGTTAACTCTGTTATACAGCCAAGCGTCCCCTCCGAGCCCACATAGAGACTGGTCAGGTCATATCCAGAAGACGATTTCCTTGCGAGGCTCCCGGTGTGAATGATTTCTCCGCTTGGTAAAACGACTTCCTGATCCTGTACCTGGTCTTTCATGACGCCATATTTCACAGAAGTTGTCCCACTTGCATTTGTAGCGGCCATCCCGCCGAGCGTAGCATCAGCTCCTGGATCCACTGAGAAAAATAGACCGTGCTTTTTTAAAGCCTTATTTAACTGCGACCTGGTTACTCCAGGCTGTACCTTTACTAAGAAGTCTTTATCCCGTATTTCCGTTACCTTGTTCATGGAGGAAAAATCAATCGTGATCCCTTTATCGTAAGCGATTACATGTCCTTCCAGACTGGATCCTAATCCAAACGGAATAACTGGTGTGCCGGACGTATCGGCCACTTTTATTACTTTACTGATTTCCTCCGCGCTTTCTGGAAAGACCACTAGATCAGGCAGACTTCCTTCATGATAGGATTCATCTTTACTATGTTGATAGAGAATCGTCTCATTGTTACTCACTTGATCCTCTCTCAAAAATTGCAACAGCTCCTCTTGTAAAACTGCTACGTCTGCACTCATATTATTCGACTCCTTTCTCCATTTGCAGGGTTAAACTGTTGGATAATGTTATCACAATTGTCTGAAAACTACAACGGATGTTGGGAGTGCATTCATAAAGAAAAGAGAAGGCAGATTTATGCTGCCTCCTCTTCCTTAAGATGCACCCACACATTCAGCGCAAAAAACAAAATCCCCGCTGTCGTAAGTGTCGCACCACCCGCAATAACCGGCGTCAATGATTCAAGCTGAAGAGTAATCATTAGAAAAAGTCCAGCCATCATGAGCGGTAAGCCGATATTATGAAGCCAAAAGTGAATTTTCCCTAACTTTGAAGCAGCGAGCTGCGGGAATAAATGATATAAAATACCGGCGAGTGTTAATGCAGTCCATCCTAATAAGTTGATATGCACATGTACAGGCGTTAATGCGTAATCATGGACGATAGACATGTAGTACCCCAGCAAAATCCCCATTACAAAATAAATCGTGGAGATTTTTATTAGTGTCATTCCGATGATACTCACCTCCTTCATTCACTCTATTCCAGCTCCCAGTTAATCAGAATAATGGATTTCCCGCTTAGAGAGCCGTACAATAAAGATGTATTCTATGGAAGAGGTGAAACAGATATGAAAATTGAAATCTGGTCAGACTTTGTCTGTCCGTTCTGTTATATTGGAAAACGCCGGTTGGAACAGGCTTTAGAGAATTTCCCGAATGAAGAAAAAGCAGAAGTTATTTATAAAAGCTTTGAGCTTGATCCTAATGCGGAGCGCAGCTCTAAACAGTCCATGCATGAAAAACTGGCAGCTAAGTATGGCCGGTCCCTGGAGGAAGCGAAAGAAATGACAAGGAATATGGAGGAGCAGGCATCCATGGTTGGCCTTGATTTCCGTTTTGGCACCATGGTTCCAACGAACACTATGGATGCTCACCGGGTCGCAAAGTTTGCTGAAACAAAAGGGTTGGATCAAGAAACAGCAGAGATCTTCTTCCGTGCCGTGTTCACCGATTCAAAAGATATTGGGGATCATGAAACCTTGATCGAACTGGCTCAGGAAGCAGGACTCGACCAAAGTGAAGTACGCCAGGTACTCGAAAGCACCGACTATATGGAACTTGTTCGCACGGAAGAAACAGAAGCTCACCAGGTCGGAGTGCAAGGCGTGCCTTTCTTTGTGATCAACCGCAAATATGCCGTATCCGGCGCCCAGCCGAAAGAAATATTCACCCAGGCACTGGAGAAAGCCTATTCAGAAGAGAAGCAGTCTCCAGCATTTGAAACATTCTCTGGACAAAACGGAGCATCCTGCACAGATGACAGCTGCGAATAATATAAGGAAATAAGGAAAAAAAATCCACCTCAGGTCATCCAGATTCTGGATGACCTGAGGTGGTAATTTTTTGCATTTCCGCATTGCCGTTATATTATTTCCAGGCAGGCTCAGGCTCGGCTTCCATTAGTAAATCGACTAAATGAATCGAATCGATTTGGTCGCTCTTGCCTTCGCGTTCGACACCGAGCTTCATCTGAAGCAGACAGCCTGGATTGGACGTTACAATTCCATCCGGATTGACCCCGCAGACATCTTTCATCTTAACATCGAGAATATCCATGGAATCTTCATAGTTCACAATGTTATAGATGCCTGCTGATCCGCAGCAGAAATTCGGGCGATCGAGTTCTTTCAGCTCAATTCCCGGTATTTTACGAATCAGCTGAATCGGAGCTTCCGTGACTCCCTGAACATTCGTCATATGACAGGAAGGCTGATACGTAATCGTCCGGTTCAGAGGCTGATTGAACACCAGCTCGTCCAACCCGGTCAGCACTTCGGAAATATCTTTTACTTTAGCCACAAACGCCAACGCACGTTCATGCCACCGGGTTCCTTTTTCAAAAAGATGATGGTATTCGATCAGTCTCGCTCCGCAGCCGCCCGCATTATTAACAATGTAATCAAACTTCTCCTCTTCAAAAGCTTCAATATTCTGCTTTGCAAGTTCGATCGACGTATCAATTTTCCCTGAGTGAGCATGCAGTGCGCCACAACAGGTTTGCGCTTCTGGCAGCACGACTTCCGCCCCGCTTCGCAACAGCAGTTCAATCGTTTTCTGATTCGATTCGTAAAACACACTATCCATTATGCAGCCGGGGAAGAAAGCAACCTTTGCGGTGGCCGGACGTTTGCGAATATACCTCTTTGCGCGTTGTTCTTTTCGCCGCTTTGGTGAAGGCAGATCAGGTAAGACTTTCTCAAATTGATCCAGATGCAGCGGAGCAATTTTTGTTAGCTGAAAAGTCTGCGCCACTTTCTGCAGTCCGGACTTCTGATACAGCCACGTTGCATGTCCGAGGGTGTTCATCCATTTTGAGGACGGGAAAAAGGAATCGTATAGGAAATCCTCCGTCACTCGCTGGGAGGTAGATTTCGCCTCATATTCGTCAATGACCCCCATCGCTCCTTCCAGAATTTCACCGTACTGCACATTGGTCGGACAAACGGTCGTGCAGGCCATACAGCCGAGGCATTTCTCAATTGGCTCCTGCAAATCCTCTACGCTTGCCTTCCCTTCCGCCACCATTTTCACAAGATTGATACGGCCGCGCGGGGAGTGGGTTTCTCTTTCCATCGTTTCATAGGTCGGACATGCCGGTAAGCAGTAGCCGCACTGCACACAGTCGAACGTCTTGTCGTAATTCAGCTTCTGGCTTAGCGTCTGCAGATCACTCATTGCGAAGCACCAGCTTCTGCCCTTTTTCTGCGAAAATTTTGCCCGGGTTCATAATTCCATTGGGATCCCATGCTTCTTTAATGCGCTTCATCATATTAATTCCGATTTCGCCTACTTCCATTTCCATAAACGGGGCTTTCATCGTACCAATCCCATGTTCACCGGAAAGTGTGCCACCAAGCTCAACAGCCGCTTCAAACAACTCTTCCACCGCAAGCTCCGCTCTTTTCATTTCCTCCTGATCCCTCTTATCACACAGGATGTTAGGATGCAGGTTTCCGTCTCCTGCATGACCGAAAACGACGACTTCTACGTCGTGCTTTTCTTTGATCACCTGCAGGCGGTCAATTAAATCTGGAATTTTACTACGTGGCACGGTGGCGTCCTCTGACACTTTCGTCGGTTTAATTTTAGCAATCGCCGGTGAAACCTGCTTTCTGGCATGCCAGATTTTTTCAGCTTCTTCGCTAGTTTCGGGTACAACTGTTTCCCGGGCTCCGATGTTCTCCATGATTTCTTCTATTAATTGGCGTTCAATTTTCAATGTTTCCGGGTGGCCATCAAGTTCAATAATGACAATGGCTGCCGCGTCCACAGGCAGTCCCGCCGGCTGGAAGTTTTCCACGGCTTCAATGCAGGCCTGATCCATGAACTCCATTTTGGAAGGAAGAATACCCGACGTTAAGGTTCTGGAAATGGCCTCAGCTGCTTTTCTCACTTCGTCAAAAGAGACCATTAACGTTTGGACAGCGGGAGGTTTAGGCAGTAACTTCAGGGTCGCTTCTGTAATCACTCCAAGCGTGCCCTCTGAACCGACAATCAGCTTCGTCAGGTCGTAACCGGTTACATTTTTAATCGTATTGCCGCCCGTTCGAATCAGCTCTCCTTCCGGTGTAATTACTTTTAATCCAATGACATGATCCTTCGTCACTCCATACTTCAACCCGCGCGGACCACCTGAATTTTCCGCGAGGTTCCCACCGATGGTAGCCACATGGGCACTGCTCGGATCTGGCGCATACATAAGCCCATGCTTTTCTGCTTCTTTATTAATATTTCCGGTTAGTACACTCGGGGATACCGTTACTGTTAAATCATCAGGACTCATCTCAATCCGCTCGGGCCACTGGGACATATCCAGCACCATGCCCCCGTGTACAGGAAGCGGACCTCCGCTTAGGCACGTCCCCTGCCCCCTGGGATAAACCGGTATGCGATATTCATTGGCTATCTTAAGTACTTCCATAACTTCCTCATTGCTTTTTGCCTGGACGACAGCTTCTGGAAGGTGCTCTCCAAAAGAAGCATCAAAACTATAACTATAGCGGTCTGACAGGTCGGTCAAAACTTGTTTAGACGGGACAACCTGCTTGAGCAGCTGAATCCATTCTTCCACAAAACCTTCTCCTTTCTATGAAAATATGTCATTTTCAGATAATTATTTCTAGTAAAAAGTATAAAGGAATTTTCCATAAATTGATATACTCGCGGTGTACATCATGGCTTTCTGGAGAGGTTGATCACCGTGTGATAGACCATGCAGGTAGTAAGAAGCATGTAATTCGGATTATTTTATAGAAAAAATGGACATCACTTCCAAAAGTGTCCATTTACCCAAAGACCTGGGTATACCTTTCTGATATGATAGAAAATGTTAAATATTCAAAATATTCAATCAGGAGGGTTTTTATGAAAAAGAAAAGAAAAGTTTTTTCCGCAATGGCCCTATCCGTGGGGCTGCTTGCTGGTTCAGGTTTAGGAGCCGTCAATGTTGAAGCAACCGCAAACGTTCAGGCTAAAATCCAGGAGAGTAAACAATCCATGGGCAACCTGACAGCTCCGTCTGAATCTAAAGCGTCGGATATTGTTAAAGCAGCCGTAAAAGGACAGATTGACAGTAAGCTTTCAAACTCTCAGAAAAACAATGAAAGTTACGTAGACTATCGCGTAGTAGAAGAAGCGAAAGATTATAATGGGCAGGATCTAGTGAAGCTTCAGCAGACATATAAAGGGTACGACGTATTCGGAAAAGTACTGGTCAGCCAGCTGGATCAAGGGGTTATCAAAAATGCGCTTGGAGATGTAGCCAAAAATTTAAACGGTAAAAAAGGCTTAAAGGAAAAGCAGAAAATTTCTAAGAAAGAAGCCGCAAGTTATGTGTCAGATACATATGGTTCTGATGTTGAGCTGCTTACAGATACAACGGTGGAGAAGGTCGTCTATGTAAATGATAAGGATAAAGCTTCCTTTGGGTGGAAAGTAGATTTCTCAGTAGCTGCCCCTACTTTTGCCGAAGGGTTTGTCATTCTTGATACGAAAAAAGGAGACACCCTTTTACATGCTGTGAAAGAAATGGACAGAGCTCTTTCTGATGAAACCATTCAGTATGCAAAAGGCGGCAATGGCGGTAATGGAAACGGCGGAGGCAAACCAGGTTCCAGTGCGACTGTAGTTGGTCCAGTTACAGGATCCGGTGTTGATAAAAACGGAAACTCTCGTACGTTCACAGCAAGCGAGATGTCTGATGGTACTTATGAGTTAGCTGATTATACAAGAGGACAGGGGATCCTGACTTATGATGCACAGTACGCTGATTTAAATCGTGAATACCGACTTTACCCTGGTGAACTATTATCCAGTACATCTACTACGTTTTCTGACGATGAGGGGGTCAGTGCTCACTACTTAGCAACCTCTGTTTATGAATACTACTTAAATGAATATAACCGTAATAGCTTTGATAATAACGGTCAACAGGTGAAATCGGTCGTACATGCGTGGGATTCAAGCTCAACCAATGATCCGGAAAACTGGTTCAATGCTGCAAGTGTTAACGACGGTGCCATGCTCATTTATGGAGATCCGTTAGCTGGGGCTTATGATGTGGCGGGACACGAGTTTACTCATGCCATTACTTCCAGTGAGTCAGACCTCGTGTACAGCGGTGAATCGGGAGCATTAAACGAATCAATCTCGGATATCTTTGGGGTTGCTATTGAAAAGAATGTGAATAATGGCTCCTTTAACTGGACAATCGGAGAGCAATCCGGAGAAGTCTTCCGCAGCATGTCGGATCCTTCCTCCATCCAATTCTCATCTACTCTCGTATATCCAGATGACTACAATGATTACCAGAACCTTTCTTATGACAATGGCGGTGTCCATTTCAATTCCAGTATCATTAATAAAGCTGCTTACCTTCTTGCAGCAGGTGGAAGTCATAATGGAGTAAGCGTACAAGGTATTGGGGAAGAGAAAGTATTTGATCTTTTCTATTATGCGAACGTTGACCTATTAACAGCCGATTCTACATTTGAAGATTTACGTAATGCGGTTGAAACCGTAGCAGTAGATCTATACGGCAGCAGTTCTTCCGAATTTCAGGCGGTAACCGCTGCGTTCGATGCCACATTAATTCCATAATCATTTCTATAGAAAAGCACCAGCGCAACATTAGCGCCGGTGCTTTTCTTCCATTTCATTCCACCTCAGGTCATCCAGATTCTGGATGACCTGAGGTGGAACTTATTCCCTTTTCGTTACTTTTTTATTATTTCGCTTGCGTAAGGTTGCAGCTGCCTGCCATCGAAACTTTTCACATAGGGACTGTGGTTCATAACAAATAGATAGCTAGTATCATCTACTTCCCTTCGATAGACCTCTACATCCTCAGGAGAATCGATATACTCAATCTCCCGTTCTTCCAGAATCTGCTCTGCCATCTGATCAAGAGGAGCTTCATTTAATCCGCCGCCGATATAATAGACGCTTCCTTTACCCACTTCATTCTTCGTTACTGCGGCATAGTTTTCATAGAATTGGTCCTGATAATGGTAAAGCACCTCCGCTGTTTCCGCCACAAGCAGATCTCTCCACACAGATACCGTGCCACTCGTCTGAGCAAAGTCACCTTCGCCTTTCAGCTCCACGGCATGCTCTTTTGTCAGTGATTCGATTTCTTCCACTCGTACACCCGTCAGGTCGCGCACCAATCCTGGGAGCACTTCGCCAAGCCTCAGGTTGTTGTCTTTTCCTTTTAATCCAGTCCGGAAAGAGAACAGGACGGTGCCTCCGCCAGCAGCAAACGATCGAAGACGCTCTGCCAGCGATTCGTCCATCATCTGCATAACAGGTACCACGACTACCTTATACTGTGAAAAATCACGATCGGCAGGGATTACATCAATCGGAATATTCCGCTTATAAAACGGGCGGTACATTCGCAAAAGCTCTTCGTTAAAGTCAAAATCTTTACTTTGAATCTGCGACCTCCACGACCAGATATTATCGTAATCATATAATACCGCTGCTTCAGATTCAATTCGGGATTCCAGCAAACGTTCATACTGCTGAATATCCGTAAATAACGACTGGACTTCTTTATATTTCCGGCCGTACACATTATCATGATCCACTACTCCGTAACAGAATTGCTCCGCTCCTTTGGTCATGCCGCGCCAGCGGAAATACAGCAGGTTGTTGCAGCCATGCGCAAACGCCTGGTACGACCACATCTTCGCCTGATTCGGCCTCGGGAGATAACCAATAACATCATGTCCCTGCGCGCCCATCAGCTCTTCCACAATCCAGTAGTTCTGATCCTTGAGGCCACGGTTAAAGTCGTGGGTCATCGCAATCGCTTCCGGCGGGACCGGTTTTTCCAATCCACCCCAGACCGGGTAGTTGTCATACGATACATAGTCCATCGGTTTCACATTTTCCGCATGGTCGAACCATTTATCGAAAAATCCACCAGAAACGTTTGTGGTGACGTCTTGATGACTGCCTTTTGCTTCCCGGACGATCTCCGTCATTTCATGAGTAAAGCTGTTCACCGTAAACGAACGAAAACGGGCCCATTCCAATTTCAGGCTCGGATTGTGGGTTGTCACAGTCGGCTTCGGCACAGGAATTTCCGAGAAGTCATTGTACGTCTGCCCCCAGAAAATCGTGCCCCATTCCTCATTCAAAGCCTCGACAGATGAATATTTTTCTGCCAGGTACTGCTGGAACTTGCTGTGACACTGGTCACAGTAGCACATATCACTGCCTTCATGGCCAAATTCATTATCGATCTGCCAGGATATAATCGCTTCTTCGCTGCTATAATGCTCGACCAGCTTACGCGTAATCCTCCCGGCATATTCCCGGTAAACATCCGAGTTAAAGCAATATTGACGGCGCCCGCCGAATACGCGGGTCTGTCCGTTCTCATCTTCTGATAAAACAGAAGGTTCTTTATGAGCAAGCCAGGCTGGAAAAGTAGCCGTTGGCGTGCCGAACATCACGTTCAGTCCCTGCTCTTTCACTTTATCAAGAACATGATCGAAATATGAAAAATCAAACTGCCCTTCTTCCGGCTCCATTAAGTGCCACGCAAACTCGCCGATCCTTACGATGTTCGCTCCAAGCTCTTTGATGCCCTGAAGATCTTCGTCGATCATTTCTTTTGGCCAATGTTCCGGATAGTAATCTACACCTAAGTACGTCATTTATAACCCTCCAATTGAAAACGTTAGCGACCACGTGTAAGAACCGCGAGCAGGAATCCGTGAAACTTTGTCGATTTTCTCAGCGAGATAAACGTCATCATAAACCCCTGTACACGGTTCAACGCCTACATTATATTCACCGCGGTAGCCTCCACGGGTTTTCCAGATCCCGAGATAAGGGACTTTATCTTCCGGAAAACGATACGTAAGTTTACGGCTGATGTCTTCCTGAATGATGGAACACCAGCCCTCATTTAGACGATCCGTAAAATAAAACTTCTCTACCGTACCATCCTCTTTTGGTTCAAGCTCAGCTAAATCAAGCGTTTTTCCCGTTTTCAGCGACTGCGTTTCCGGATACGAATGGGTCGTCCCCCACTCTCCTAAATGCTGGGTCCCTTTTTCAACATTCATCACTTCATTTAACCCCTGCGGAACTTCTAATTTCGTTGAATCATTTAAATTCCACAAGGCATGAGGCGTCCAGATAAAAGGGAAAGGTTCATCGTTTTTATTCCCGGCTTCATATTCGATCTCGATGCTTGACCCTTTTAATGCAACTGTTTTTCTAATTGAATAAGGAAATGTGGGACTTTCCACATCGAGAGAAATCCCTTCCTCTGTCTTTTCCCAGTTCCATGGCAATGCCCATACCTCTCCATGATCAGGGATCTCTTCCCAGTCTGCAGGATGAGGACCTTGATCGATCCCTGGAAACATCTCATCAAACCCACTTGAATCATATTGGGAAAAATCGGCTCCATACGGTGGTACCGTTAATTCTGAAGCCGACGTCTGAAACAGCCACTCATAGGCTGCTTCTTTATCAAAAAAGCTGACCATTTTCCCGCCATAAGAAGGAAGAATGACACAGCGGATCTGCTCATTTTCAAGTACAACAGCTTCAAGTCCTTTAAAGTTAAGCGTCTCTATCACCGGCAGGTCAACCATGTTCCACTCTCCCTTCTACATAATTTGTTTAATAAACCGGGTGAAGGCCTCTTGCCCCGCTTGCGTCCTTTTAAAGACACCCGCATGTTCAAGCACCGTCGAAAAGCGTTTGCCGACTTCCTGCCTCAACCGCTCCTCAATGTCCTCGTTCTCTGCCATGTCCATTTGTTTCGCCCATGCCACGTGTTTAGCTGTCCGTTCATCCTGGAGTGCCTTCCCGTCCAGCTCGTCCGTCTTCATATACTCTGTCAGCTGATCCATTTCTTCAATTAAACGGCCGGGTAAGACGGCAAGACCCATCACTTCGATTAAGCCTATATTCTCCTTTTTAATATGATGGACATTTTCGTGCGGGTGAAAAATCCCCATAGGATGCTCATCACTGGTGCGGTTGTTCCGAAGCACCAGATCCATTTCAAACGCTCCGTTCCGGTAACGCGCAATCGGTGTGATCGTGTTATGCGGCTCCCCGTCGGTTTCTGCATAAACGTCTGCCTCTTCATCCGTGTATCCGCGCCATGACGTAAGGATTTGATCCGCAACTGCAGACAGCCGTGAGCGATCCTCAGAACGGAGCCGGATGACCGACATCGGCCAGCGGACAATCCCGGCTTTAATATCCTTGAACCCTTGAATGGTAAATTCCTGTTCAATCGGAGCCTGAGCCATAGGGAATTCGTGATGGCCCCCCTGGAAGTGATCGTGGCTTAAAATCGAGCCGCCGACAATCGGAAGATCCGCATTCGAACCGATGAAATAATGAGGCAGCTGATCAGTGAAATCAAGCAGCCGGTCAAAGCTGTCTTTCGTAATGCTCATCGGGCGATGCTCCCGGGAGAAGACAATCGCGTGCTCATTGTAATAAACGTATGGAGAGTACTGCAGGAACCAGTGCTCCCCTTCAAGATCCATCGGAATCACACGGTGGTTATCACGCGCAGGGTGATCCAGGCGCCCCGCATAACCGACATTTTCTTTACACAGCAGGCATTTAGGATAATTAGGTCCATCTCCCTTATTCGCCCGTGCTGCTGCGATGGCTTTGGGGTCCTTTTCGGGTTTGGAGAGGTTAATGGT
This sequence comes from Halobacillus halophilus DSM 2266, assembly GCF_000284515.1. Taxonomy (GTDB): domain Bacteria; phylum Bacillota; class Bacilli; order Bacillales; family Halobacillaceae; genus Halobacillus; species Halobacillus halophilus. The sequence continues at coordinate 3,468,952 of NC_017668.1, forward strand.
AATCTCAAGATCTCCATATTCCGTCTCACTGTACCAGTGCTTATTTTTTTCAATCCGATTCGTACGGATGTAGTGACTGTCCTTGGATAATTGGTAAAAATAATCCGTGGCCGCAATCGGCCCCCTGGCTTCAAACGTCTGGTAAAAGTTCCGAATGACTTCCGAAGGCTTCGGCATCAGCTGATCCATAATTTTCGGATCAAATAAATCCCTCTCTGTCGTCGTATTATCCTCCATCAGCCCTTGCTCGACCGCATAATCCAGCATCCTTTCAAGAATCGGCACCGGCGTTTCCGGCACCTCCTCTGCCTGAACAGGTTCAGCAGTCTTCCCGTCCAGATTGAATAAATGAAACAGGGCATTCCGTACGTAATCAACGTCCCAAACGGACACCATTTTTTTGTTGAGACCATATTGAATAAGCTGTTCGATGTCACGATAAATCGCCACTCTGTTCACCATCCCTTTTGTTTACTTTTCATAACCTTCCGGATGCTTCTGAAACCAGTCCCAGGCATTTTGAATCATCATATCCAGCTCCGCATGAGCGGGTTTCCACCTGAGCTCTTTCATGGCCTTTTCAGAAGAAGCCACGAGCTGGGCCGGATCACCTGCACGTCTCGGAGCAACTTCAGCAGGAATCTCACACTGAGTCACCCGGCGCGCCGTATCAATGACTTCCTTCACACTGAATCCTTGCCCATTTCCGAGATTGTACACAGCACTCGTTTCATCTTTTTTCAACTTCTCAATTGCCAAAAGGTGAGCGTCTACCAGGTCCGTTACATGAATATAATCACGGATACACGTGCCGTCTTCGGTCGGGTAATCATCGCCGAATATCATGATTTTATCCCGCTTGCCCTGAGCTACCTGGAGTACGATCGGAATGAGGTGCGTTTCCGGACGGTGATCTTCACCGACTCTTCCCTCTGGATCCGCGCCCGCAACATTAAAGTAGCGGAGAACCACATGTTTGATACCATGAGCCTGTTCGGCCCAGTGAAGCATCTTCTCAATGGCCAGTTTTGTTTCCCCATACGGATTGGTTGGTGTGGTACGGTCATCCTCCTGAATTGGTACTTGATCAGGCTCACCGTAAACCGCTGCCGTAGATGAAAAGACGATTCGTTTTACCTCATGCTCCGCCATCGCTTTGAGTAAACTGATCGCACCGGAAACATTATTGTCATAGTACTTCAAGGGATCTTCGACGCTCTCTCCAACTAGAGAATCCGCTGCAAAATGAATTACGGAATCGATCTCATTTTCAGTAAACACCTGCTCTAGAAAGGCCGCATCCCTTAAATCACCGTTGTAAAAACGGGCCTCTTCGAAAATGGACGCCTGATGGCCCTTTTGCAAATTATCCACGACCACTACTTCTTCATTACGATCCAATAATTGGGCGACGGCATGACTTCCAATATAACCGGCGCCTCCACAAACGAGTACGGTCATTTATGAACCTCCTTTAATTTCTTGGCCCCATCGCCAATTTCTACTTTATAAAAGTCAGCTTCAAGTCCTGTCTGTTCGGAATATTTACGGCCGACATTATCCATAAAAGCTTCGACCTGGTTTCGATTCACAATACTTATTGTACAACCGCCAAATCCTGCGCCGGTCATTCTTGAACCGACGGCGTCTTCCTGCCAGGCTGCTTCCACGAGCGCATCCAGCTCTTTACCCGTTACTTCGTAATCATCACGCAAGGAGACGTGCGATTCGTTCATCAACTGTCCAAACCCTTCAATATCTCCAGCGTTCAGCTTCTCCACCGCTTCCATCGTACGACGATTTTCGTAAACGGCATGCTTGGCCCGCTTCTGGGCTAAAGTGTCTTCTATAAGATGTTTATGGTCTTCGAATTCTGCTTTGGTTAAATCACCTAAGCTATGAATCGATAGTTTCCGCTGCAGATCCTTCAGAGCTTCTTCACACTGCTCTCTCCGCTCATTATATTTTGAGTCAGCGAGTCCGCGGCGTTTATTCGTATTCGCTATGATTAAAGCATGATCCGTCAAATCAATAGGCGTATGTTGATACTCCAGCGAATCACAGTTTAATAAAATAGCATGATCTTTCTTACCCATTCCGATGGCAAACTGGTCCATGATGCCGCAGTTAACCCCGACAAACTCATTCTCTGCCTGTTGGGAAAGCTTGACCATTTCCACCGGATCAACCGAAAGTTGAAATAGTTCTTTTAAAACAACCGACGTGACCAGCTCAATAGATGCCGACGAAGACAGTCCTGCTCCATTAGGAATATTCCCGTAAAAAGCAATGTCCATGCCGGAAGAAATCTCATACCCGGCAGTTCGAAAAGTCTTGATCACACCTTTCGGATAATTGGCCCAGTCATCTTCATCTCTATATTTCAGATAGTCTAGATCGGTTTCAATAACTCCTAAGTCAGGAAAGTTCATGGAATACAACCTTATCGTTGTATCCTCTCTTTTTTGTGCGGCTGCATAAGTTCCCACACTTAAAGCACACGGGAAGACGTGTCCTCCATTATAATCCGTGTGTTCGCCAATCAAATTCACTCGTCCCGGTGCAAAAAATAAATCGACCGGTTCATCCTTTCCTAATTGTTCCTGAAATGCTTGCTTCAATTCTTTCATATCGATCACCTCATTACTATATTGGTAAGTAGAAGCGAAGGATGCCCTAGTTCTCCTTCAGCAGGAAAATTCGGGACTGGTAGTCTCCTCCACGTTCTGCCTGATGAGGATTGGCGCCATTAAATTCCTTGCCTAGAGGCAGGCCCCGATTCATCAATTCGTCTCCATAAAACAAACGAGTAAATCCTTCAATTTCATATCGCTTCTCAGGCTGCAATCCTTTAAGTTTCAAGGTTTGGTTATGCCCAGGGTTGGGCCGGTAATTCTCTTTGTACCAGCCAACAATCGCCTGCTTTCCATTTGCGCTGCACGCTATCCAGGCTGTTTCTTCTCCTTCAAATGGGCTTTTCAGCCGGTAGAACGTGCCCTGGGCGATCAATTTCCTGACCTTTTTAAAAAATTCAATTTGCTGCTTCACTTCAGACTTTTCCTCTTCACTCAGCTGTGAGGGGTCTAATTCGTAACCAAACGTCCCGAAATACGCGACATCTCCTCTAAATTTGAGTGGCGTTTCCCGAAGCGTCTGATGGTTCGGGACAGCTGAAACGTGAGAGCCAATCGTAGCGAGCGGATACCCCAGCGAAGTGCCATACTGAATTTTCAGCCGTTCAGCAGCATCGGTATCGTCACTCGCCCACGCCTGCGGAGCGTAGTACATCATTCCAAGATCAAACCGGCCGCCTCCGCCTGCACAGGATTCAAATAATACATTCGGATATTGGGTGGTTAGACGCTCATATAAGTCGTAACCCCCAAGGATGTAACGATGATAAAATTCTCCCTGGTTCTGGAGGTGCTGAGAGAAAGGCTCCGTAATATTACGGTTCATGTCCCACTTAATATAATCCAGATCTGCTTCTTCAATCAAAAGGCTCATTCTCTCGTATAAATAATGGACGACCTCAGGATTGGAGAAATCAAGAACCATCTGATTCCTTCCCAGCGTCTGATGACGACCAGGTGAACCAATAACCCAGTCCGGCCGTTCTTTTATCAGTTCACTCTTAGGACTGATCATTTCCGGTTCAAACCATAATCCAAACTGCAGACCTTTCTGTTTCACCGTACGCGAAAGCGCACCAATTCCATTCGGCAATTTCCTCTTATCGACAAACCAGTCTCCTAAAGAACTCGTATCATCGTCCCGCTTTCCGAACCATCCATCATCCAGAACGAAGAGTTCTATTCCTAATTTTCCAGCTTCCGTCGTAAAGGCATCCAGCTTCTCTTCATTAAAGTCAAAGTAAGTAGCTTCCCAGTTATTAATGAGAATTGGACGCTCTTTGTCTATCCATCTGGAAGGGATTAAATGCCTCCGCTGCCAATCATGCAGCGCCTGGCTCATGCCATTTAATCCTTTTTCTGAAAATGACAGCACTGCTTCAGGGCTTTGAAAGCTTTCCCCTTTTTCCAGTGTCCACTGAAATGACCCCGGATGAATACCCATGGATAATCGCGTTTGATTAAAATGGTCCACCTCTGCCTGCGCAAGAAAGTTTCCGCTGTAGATAAACTGGAGACCGATCGCTTCTCCCTGATGTTCTGTGGCAGTGGGTCTTTTCAACATGAGATACGGATTATGCAGGTGTGAACTTGCTCCTCTGTTACTGGAGATCGATTGAATTCCCTGCTCCAGCTTTCGCTTTTTAACATGTCGTTCACGTGCCCAGGCTCCGGAAAGATGCATCAGTTCATAATCCGCATCCGGCAGATCCAGCGTTAAGGACATTAGACGCTTTATTTCCAGCGTTGATTCAAAACCATTTTTAATCATATGACTTCGGGTTAAAATCGGCAGGTTCTCAAATATGGTATAGAACAGATGAATTTCTGCTCCGGTTACCTTATCCATTAATCGGATAGTCAGCGTCTCTGCTTCCGTTTCCTGGGCAAAGGAAACGGGAAGACCTTGTAGCTTCGGCTTCCCTTTTCCTATTTCATATCCCTGGAAAGAAAAATCAGATACTTGGATTTGTTGATCGTCTTCAATTTGAAGAGCGGCCTCCCTGAAGTCTCCTTTTCCATAAAGGGGAAATTCCTGTTTCACTGTTTCCAATGAAAAATCAGCATCATCCGCGAATGTATGAGTGGTGTACGGAACGGTATTTTCATAGGTTTGAAAGTGTGTGAAGTCCTCGCGATCCGTCAACGCCCGGCCATAATACAGATGCCCTAACTGCCCATTTTTCATCACATGAAAGATGTAACTGATTTGACCATTTGTAAGATGAAATTGCTGTCTTTCTTCATTAATATATATCGACACAACGACACCACCTGTCTATTCGTTCTTTATTCTTTAACAGATCCACCAAGAATACCGGAGATGAACTGTTTTTGCAGTAGTAAGAAGAAAATCATAATTGGCAAGGTGGAGAGCGTGGTCCCCATCATAACCTGTCCGTAGTCTATACGGGACATCCCTACCAGACTGGATAAAGCTACCGGTAAGGTGTACATATCCTGTGACTGCAGTACAACAAGCGGCCAAATAAAGTTGTTCCACTGGAACATAAATAAGAAAATACCGACGGCAGCGAGTGCTGGTCTCATGACCGGAAGTACAATCCGGAAAAAGATATGGAATTCTCCAGCCCCGTCCACACGTGCCGCTTCCAGTAGAGAATCCGGAATGGCCTGCATGTTTTGACGCATTAAGAAAATCGCGAATGGATAGGCAGCCTGTGGCAGAATTACTGCCTGGAACGTATTCAGCCAGCCGACATTAGAGAAAATTTCAAACAAAGGAATTAACGTAACATGGTACGGAATCATAATCGCCACTAGCAGCATAAAGAAGATCTGATTTCTTCCTTTAAACTGAAACTTAGCAAAAGCGTAACCGGCTGCTGTACAGATGATGGCAGCTAAAGCGGTGAAAGTGAGTGTAATCAGCAAGGAGTTGCCCAGTACTCTAATAATGCCGACATTTTCATTTAGATTCTTAAAATTTTCCCACCCATGAGTGCCTGGAAAGAAGTTAGGCGGCACTTTGAAGATTTCACCCGATGGATTCGTTGCGCCTACAAACATCCAATAGAATGGAAAAACGGAAACAATAACCCCTACAAATAGAAAGAAGTATAATAGAGTCTTTTTTAAAGGACTGACGTTTTTCATTATTTATCTTCACCTGCCCATTTCATTTGTGCCCAGGATAGAACACCAATGATTAGTACGAGTACATATGCAATAGCGGAGGCATAACCAAAGTCAAAATATCTAAAGCCATTCTGATATAAGTACAAAGTAATGGTTAAAGTAGAGTTATTCGGTCCGCCTTCGGTAAGGATGTATGGTTCATCAAATAATTGCAGAGTACCAATGGTAGAAAGTACGAAAGTAAATAAGAAGATAGGTTTCAGCTGAGGGATCGTTATATAAAAGAACTGCTTCAGCTTGCTTGCCCCATCCATTTCCGCAGCTTCATAAAGGGACCCAGGAATATTCTGAAGACCTGCCAGGAAGATAACCATGTTATAGCCCGTCCACCGCCAGGTAATCGCAACCATAAGAGCTACTTTCGCCCAAAATGGGTCAGACAGCCAGGCGATAGGCTCCACGCCCACAAAAGATAGCAGATAGTTAATCAGACCATAGTTTTCATCAAGCATAATCATGAAAATAATTGACGAAGCCACGAGCGCTGTAATGGCTGGCATGAAAAAGGCAATCCGGAAAAAGCTCTTCATTTTTACCAGTTGGGAATTCAATGCTACAGCGATGATCACGGCAAGAAATAACTGAATCGGCACTTGTATGAGTAGAATCAAGAACGTATTGCCAAGCGCTTTATAGAAAAGTCCGTCCTGAAACAACCGTATATAGTTTTCAAGACCCGCAAATACATAGCCGGAACCTTCACGCTTTTGGAAACTTAATAGTAATGAAGAAATAACAGGATAAACCGTGAAGATTAGAAAAAAGGTGACAGCCGGCAGAATGAATAAATAAGGGACATTCTTGGGCGTAATCCAGCGCTTACGTTTCTTAGGTTGATTGGATTTTGCTGGTTCAGCATTGCTTTGACTCAAATGAATTCTACCTCCTTAATTAAAGTACCCGCGCCTTATATATAAGCGCTTTCAAAACCGGATGACTTTATTAATTAATTTAATTTACTTAATGATAACACAACGTTTTTTATATGTCTGCTTTAATTCCAAAAAATCTAAAAAGTCGGTCAATCTCCTTATGTGAAGGAGACTGACCGACCATTTCTTACTATACAAATACATGCAGGAAGATCATAAGGATTACTCGGTCACTTCACGACCTGTCTCACTTTTCAGCTTTTCAGCTGCATTTTGTAACGCGTCTTCAATTTTCGTACCATCAAGCAAAATAGAAGCTTGAGTATCAGACATTGTATCAAATGCACGAGCATAGTCAGCTGTATAGTTGGCTACAGGAATATCAGCCACTTCTTCAGAGAACAGTTTATAGATCTGTTGATTAGAGAAGTATTCAGACTCCTGGCTAAAGAACTCTTCTTCATAAGTAGAGCTCAAGGATGGGAAGATTCCTTTTTCTTTAAGAGCTTTCATTTGAGGATCTACTTCTGTCGTGAAATATTCTACGAAAGCATAAGCTGCACCTTGATTATCCGTTGAAGATGGAATGACAAGATCTGATCCGCCTAAGTTAGCCGCACGGTTGCCGCCCTCTTCAAAAGCTGGCAGTTGAAAGACTCCCCATTGCCCATCTTGATCAGGGGCCTGGTCTTTAATGGTACCTGAATACCATACACCAAATGGAACGGTTGCTACTTCCCCGTTTACTGTGGCAGATACTACACCATTCCAGCCATCGTTGTTCAGCACAAGCTCTTCATTTTCCAGCTGCTGAATCACTTCAAATGCTTTTTTAGATTCTTCTGAAGTCACATCAATATTTCCTTCTTCATCATAATAATACGCGCCCTGCTGGTTCAGCATCATGCGGTACAAGGCATCATCTTTTGCGATATCGATCGGTACCATCTGCGTACCTGTTTTCTCTTTAATTGTGTTTCCTGCTTCAATGTAATCATCCCATGTTTTAATATCTTCGGGATTTACTCCTGCTTCCTCAAAGATGTCGGTACGATAGAAAACGCCTGTCGGTCCAACATCCCACGGAGCCGCGAAAAATTCTCCGTCGGCATTCTGAGTAACAGATTTCTTATATTCACCGAACTTATCCTTATGGTCATCATACCCAAGTTCTGAAAGGTTAGTAAGGGCATCAGGGAATTGGTCATAATAGTTAGCCAGGCGATCTGACTCTACCATAACTACATCGGGTAAACCATTACCTCCTGAAGCTAGTCCTACCGTCAGCTTTTCATAAACATCCAATCGTCCGATATCCTCTACCTTCACTTCAACATCAGGATATTGCTCTTTAAATCCATCAACCGCAAGTTCCATCGACTCAGCTGCTACGTTCCAGCCCCAAACCGTTATTTCACCGGATGGTTCTCCACCCTCATCACCTGAAGATTCATCTCCACCACTTCCACTATTGCCTGAACAGGCAGCCAGAACCCCAGCAACAAGGCCCACTACCAGAAACATTTTCCACCAGTTTTTCATAATTATCTTGCTCCCCCTTTTTTTGATAGCGTTTTCAAAACTTACTAAAATAAATTAATTAACTAGTTATAAGTTAGCATACTAAACGTAAAATTAAAAGAGTTTTTTCAAAATTACCAAAATAGTTTATAGGGCGAAAGAGATACTTTATCATGCTTTTGCTGGTAATCTTTTTACTTAGTTAAATAAATTAAATTAGTAAGATTTATGATATGATAGGGTAAGATAGAAATGCTGGAGGAGATGAAATGACTACAAAGTACACACGAGGCAGTTTCCAATTAATGAAATCCATGAACAGATCCATCATTTTAAATATGATACGTGAAGAAGGACCTATATCTAGAGCGGAAATCGCTAAACAAACCCGTCTTACTCCCCCCACAGTCAGTAACATTGTGAAGGAACTGATTAATACACAGTTTGTTATAGAGACTACCCAGGGAATGTCTAAGGGCGGCCGTAAGCCTACACTTCTGGAAATTAATGCTGACCAATTTTATACTCTTGGCATAGATGTAGGAACTTTCCATATGAAATTCGTAGTAACCAACCTGTTCGGAGATTTAAAAGATGTAACCAGCCTGCCCATCGGTAACTATCCAGGGAATGAAGATATCTTATCCATTATGAAACAAGGAATTCAGGATCTTCTTTATTCAGGAAAAAACGATCCAGATAAGTTTCTGGGAATAGGGGTGGGGATGCACGGCATTGTCGATCCCGAAGAAGGTATTTCCCTTTTTGCTCCCTCTTTTCAACTTCGAAATATTCCTATAAAAGAAGAACTGGAAAAAGACTTCAATATGATTGTAAAAGTCGAAAATGATGCGCGTACCATGACGTTAGGTGAATACTGGTTCGGTAATGGAAACGATGCGGACAACATGGTTGGAGTAAATGTCGGGAACGGAATCGGTGCAGGAATGATGATTAAGGGAAGACTTTTTCACGGGGAAAACAGTATAGCTGGTGAAATTGGCCACGTAACCATTGATCTATCCGGACCAAAATGCACATGCGGTAATTACGGCTGTCTGCAAACCCTGGCTGCCGGACCAGCCATTGCCGAACGGGCTCGAAAAGAATTAAAAACCGGAAAACCTTCGATCATACATGAGCTGGTTGATGGAGATTTTGAGAAGGTAGATGGTCAGGTAGTCTATCAGGCGGCGTGTGAAGGTGATGAGTTCAGTATTGATCTATTAAATCAGACGGGACGATATTTGGGCATTGGATTGACCAATTTAATACACACGATTAATCCCAAGCGAATCATTGTGGGCGGTGGTGTATCGAATGCAGGAGATTTCCTGATGAAAGGAATAGAAGAAACGATACAGTCCAGAGGATTAACCGATAAAGCGAAAGAAACGTCTATCGTTCTATCCAAGCTTGGCGAACACGCTTCCGCCATAGGAGCCTGCGTCCTTGTACTGGAAGAGTTCTTCGTCAGGTAACGATAACCCAAAAACCCCCACCTCAGGTCATCCAAATATTGGATGACCTGAGGTGGGGGTTTTTGGTAAAGCTGCTAATTGAGCTGAAGCACCATTCCTTCCAGTACTTCTGGACTTCTTGCTTTCAGGCGCACTCCTTTGTAATCAAAGACAACGATTTGTTTAGGCTCTACCTGCAGCAGTTCACGATAATTTTTCGGGTCCTCTATTTGTTGATAACTGATCTTGGCTGCAATATTTTTTCTTGCCAGAAACACTTTAATTCCATTTAGCGATGATTGATAGGCTTCTTCGGGCGGATCATTCTCATAAAACACGACAATGTGCCATTCATTATCCTTAGAGGGTTTAAATTCCTCGATGGCTCGCCCTGAAGCATCAGCGCATCCCGCCATAAAGAAAGCAACGAACAGCATAGATAACATCTTCTTCATGTTTTCATTCCTCCAAAAGATTAACCTATTCTACTGTACGCTTGCTTTATGCCATTTATCCCTGAAAGGGAAAAAAAAGGGACCTCAGGTCACCCAGAATCTGGATGACCTGAGGTCCCTTTTATTGGGTATTACCGGGTGAGCAGGGAGGCTCCTATTACGCCGGCATCTCCGCTTAGGGAAGACGGCTGGAGATTAATATGAGGAACCAGCTCTTCATAGACGTATCCTTTTACTTTTTCTCTAAGAGGTGTCCACACCAGATCACCGGCGTTCATCACCCCACCGCCAATAACAAACACATCAGGATTTACGACGTGCGTCACATTTGCAATGCCTACAGCTAAATAATCAACCGCGTCATCGACAATCTGCCATGCTTCTTCATTTCCTTCTCTGACAAGATCGAATACGGCTTCCGCTCCTCCTTCTATGTCATGAAGCTCCTTTGCCCGATTTCCAATCGCCGTTCCGCTTGCGTACCCTTCAAGTGCCCCTTTATTTAAATTACTGTACTGAGTACCACCGCGCTGGACAATCATATTTCCGATTTCACCTGCGAACCCTTGAGCCCCATGAAAGACTTGTCCATTAGTCACCAGACCGCCGCCTACCCCTGTGCTTACCGTTACATAGTAGACACTTTCATAGCCCTTTCCGCTGCCGTAAGTGGCTTCAGCAAGAGCCGCAGCATTTGCATCGTTCGTTAAATAAACGTTTGCAGAGAAATGCTGGCTGATTTCATCAACCAGATAAACTTCGTCCCAGCCCGGTAAATTCGGTGGACCTAAAATCACTCCACGCTTCGGGTCGAGTGGTCCCGGGGCTCCAATACCAATTCCGTCGATACGTTTCTTTCCTTCAGAAATGGTGTGGATCATGTTCACCATTTTTTTTATGGTATGAAGATGTCCTTTTTCTACTTCTGTCGGTTCTTGTAACAGTTCCTCTACCAGCCCGTTCTTATTTACAATAGCAACACGAACGTTGGTACCGCCTAAGTCAATTCCTATATTAATTCCCATAGCTAACTACGCTCCTTTTAGTAGAACTCTCTTTCTTCTATTGTACTGGTTTTTCTAATGCCATTAAAACGTTGTCTACTATTTTTACAGAATTCTGCAAAAAAAGTATAATAGAAGAGAACTCCTTAAAAAAAGAGGTGGACGTATGGGTCGGAGTGAACGTTATAAAAAGAAGCGTAAAAGGAAAAGAGCTTTGAAAATCCTTCTCGCCGCATTAGCCGTCTTTCTAATCGCAGGCGGTATCTTCATTTTTAAACTCTTTAATGATGTCCGAACGACAATCAATGATGATCTTCATGAAGATGTATCTACCATTGATACAGATGAAACGAAAGAAAAAGTGGATAAGAAAGAACCTATTAATATACTGCTTCTAGGTGTGGACGAGCGTGAGAATGACGTTGGAAGATCCGACACTATGATTGTGATGACGCTTGATCCGAACAACAATCAAATGCAGATGGTCAGTATCCCCCGTGATACGAGAGTAGAGATTGCCGGAGACGGGCGAACTACCCGGATTAACCATGCCTACGCCTATGGCGGAAGCGATATGGCCGTGGACACCGTTGAGAACTTTTTAGATATCGATCTTGATTATTATATAAAGGTGAACATGGAAGGTCTTTCTCAACTGGTTAATGCGGTGAACGGCGTAACCGTTCAGAACGATCGTGCTTTCAGTGCTGGCGGACACAGCTTTAAGGAAGGAACGATTGAATTAAACGGTGAAGAAGCACTAGCGTTTGTGAGAATGCGCAAAAATGATCCAAGTGGCGACCTTGGCCGTAACGAACGTCAGCGTCAGGTCATTCAGGGAATTATTGATAAAGGAGCAAGTATCGGGGTGGTTAATAAAATTGGCGATATCCTGGATGTCCTCGGTGATAATGTAAACACCAACATGCAATTTGAGGACATGCGCCGGCTTGCGGCTAACTATCGCAGTGCCCGCCAAAACACCTCCTCTTATCAGATGAGTGGTGAAGGAAGAATGATTAATGGAATGTATCTCATGATTATGTCCGATCAGGAAATACAAAAAACACACGATATGATTGTTGATTTTGGTTCTAATTAAGAAAACCGCCTCGATTTTTTCGAGGCGGTTTATTTTCATGTTTATAAAATGGGCAAGCAGCCTATTAGACCAGGGTTTATCGAATGAAAGCTCTGGTATTGTAAACTCTCCCTTATGAAAAACAATGATCTATGAAGTCGGTTGTTTCCGACGGGAAGCCTGCACCCATCTCCAAAGCAGACGAATAACAAAATAGACGCCGCAAAAAACGAGAAACCCGAATATACTTGCTGCTGCATCTCCGAATTCCATATTTCCTCTTCCCGTAATCTTCTGCTGGATTTCTACAGCGAATACGAAAACAAGAACCATAGAAAAGGTGAACAAAAATGAAATCGCTGAGATACTTAACTTAGATAAGGCATGAAAAATAGAATCCACAAATAATAGCGCGATAAATCCTAGTATACCAATTACCCAAAAGTGGAGGTCTTTGTCAGACAAATCCCATCCAAGTACCCTCGTTAGGTCCAAGAGAACATCGTGCCAGATATTCACCAATTCAGCCACAATTAAAATAATTTCCTTCATATAAACCCCTTCTCATTCCTAAACTTTCCATTTTGTTCATTTTAAAATACCTTATCATATTTGTATGTAATTGAATATATAAATATGGGACGTTTTCAGGACAATCGTCCGGAGTAATAAAGAAGCTAAAGAAGCTTGCACTGGCTTTAAAAAAGCTCAGGTAAACGCTGTTATTGATTTTTTCAGCAGAGGTTTATTAAGCTATAGGACCGGTTACTGTAAGACTCAGTTTCGAGATGTTTGATTATGCTGAAGGTCCTGCGGGGGACGATTCGCTTTCCGTGGGCATGGGGTAAGCTTCCTCAGGCTTCACCTTCCGGGATCTTACCGATCATGTTTATCCCACAGGAATCTTCATCGTCCCCCTCCGGACCTGGCCAAATCAGAAGCTCGAAACCACTTAAAACATCACCTGGCGTGGTGAGGAATTAGACCGTGTGGTTTTGTACCTATTTAAGGATGTAACGATCCGCAATAGCCTGGCATAAAAGCATTTAATACAGATTAAGGAGGAGAACCTTTCTCTTCAAGAAGGATCCGTTTACCTAATTAGAGTTGGGATGGTGGGGAAATGGAGAGACTCCCATGGGAGAAGGGACTAGGTGAGATCCCGCAGGGAGTGAAACGAGTGAGGAAGCTCTTGGCAAAAAGGAGGATCGACTAAAGTCGCCACGTCCTGTGGCAACGTCGATCGACCCTACATCGTGTAGGGCCATAGGAAAGTGTTCAAATGTGGAATCACCCCGATAGACACGACCAGCATAAGCCGACCATCAAAAGGATGGCGGTTTTTCCATCCGTTGATGAGCGGCTTATGACTCGAGTGTCTATCGGGGTGATGGAACAAGACGAGTTATTTCCCCACCAACCCTTATCCATCTAACGTAACGGACCCATTTATCTCGAAACTGAGTCTTAAACAATCGGGAGCCTTCCTGTAAGATCAACACTGGGATTTAAGATATCCTAAAAAGACCAGGCGCACCGGGCTAATGTCCCGATGCGCCTGGTCTTTTTGAAAAATGGTTATTTAAAAATCGTCGAACCTTTCAACATTTCCGGCTTTGCCCCTAAGATAAGTAAGAATAATTTAGGATAGCCGATCTCACGGTGCTTCTTTAACGTCTGTCTCACGACTTCCACGTCCTGGTGATCGGTCAGCTTTTGAACCTCTTTTTGATAAAGGGTAAGGATCGAGTCCTTTATATATTCCGGTTCATATACCGTGATGTCTTCATCCATAAGCAGACTGCCCATATAGCCATATTTCATTTGAAGCTGTCGGGTCAGACTTACTACATGAAGAAGCTGTTCATAAACTTCCGGATACTGAATTCTCAACTCCCCAAAGTCTTCTTTAGCTGCATACAGATCACCCAAACTGGCTAATGTTTTCACCATATAAATATTCTCCTTTCTCCCAGGGCTTTTCAAGGCCGATAATATCCGTCAATTGCTTGCTGTGCTTACGGCGTACTCTTCGGGTCTGAGCCCTTTCTTCACCGGACTCATAGAGAAACTTCTCCTCTTCAGTCTGAGGAATTACATCCGGAACCGGCACCGCCTGCTTATTCTCATCCAGCGCCACGAACGTTAGAAACGCTGTTGCTGCCATTCTTCTTCTCCCGGTAATCATATCTTCTGCGATTACTTTACAGAAAATCTCCATGGAACGGTTACCCGTATACGATACAAACGACTCTACACAAACCGAATCCGACTGATGAACCGGGTTCAGGAAATCGATCGAGTCTGTTGAAGCCGTTACACATTCTTTCACACGGGCATGACGCCTCGCTGATAATGTGGCACTATTATCTAATTTTTTCATTAAAACGCCGCCGAACAGCGTATTATAGTTATTTAAATCATTCACAAGCACTTGGTCCGTGCTGATAATTAAACTTTCCTTTGGTTTTTTGGCATCCATCGCTTTATCTATCCTCTCTGTAAAAAATTCTTCATAAGCGCTTATTCGTAAAGACATGCCTCTACAAAAAGGAGTATAAATATAGTGTAAGAGCCATTTCCAAGAAAGTGAAATAGTTATTCATCATGCTTTAGATAGACATTGTCTATGTAAATGTTTTCATCGATTCAATCCTGGCATAAAAAAACAGCCCGCTTATTTATTAAGGGGCTGTTCCTTCCCGGCCTGTGTGGCTATACGATCCTGAGTAAACTTCAGCCATTCTTTCGTGGCGTAAGCTAAATAACGATCCTTCGGCCATATAATCGCTAAGTCCCATTCAAGGACAGGCTGGACAACTTTTATGATTCTGACATCTTCTTTTAATAAATGTGCGACACTATTTGGAAGAATCGAGATTCCAAGATTCGCGGTAATCATTTTCCCTATAAAATCCCACTGCGAACTCTCCGAAACGACTTGAGGCAGAAAACCTGCTTCCTTACAGGCGGATACAATTCGGTCATTCAATACGAAATCTTTGTTAAACAGGATAAACGATTCCTCTTCCAATTCTTTCAAATTAATTTGTTTACGTCTGGAAAGCTTGTGAGAAGGTGGAAGTACAACGCTCAACTCCTCACTCATAAGGAAGAAGTAATCAAACCTTTCTTCTTCCGTAGGCAGTACCGTGATCCCGACATCGAGCTCTTCCTGAATGATATTGTCTTCTATTTTTTTGGCTCCATTTTCCAGAAGCTGAAATGTAATATGAGGGTATTGATCGTGAAACCCTCCGAGTGCTTTAATAAACTGATCCGCATCCATAATTGGAGGAAGACCAATCCGGATGTGCCCTTTTTGAAGGCCGAGAAGATCATCAAGTTCCGTCTGGAGGTTGTTGAAAGCTTTATCAATGACTTCAGCCTGAGCTAAAATGACTCTCCCTGCGTCGGTAAGGGTGATTTTCTTACGGGAACGCTCAAATAATTCTACCCCCAGATCCGCTTCCAGATTCTTAATCATTTTACTAATCGTCGGCTGGCTGATGAATAAATGATCGGCCGCTTTTGTAAAACTGCTGAATCTCGCAACCTCAATAAAATACTGCAAATGACGAATATCCATACGCACTTCCTCCCTCCAACACTCTTCCTCCCATCATAGACAACCCCCGCTTCCCCCGCAACCATAAATTCCCACCTCGGGTCATCCATTTTCTCCCATGAGTTACTCTTGCTAAGTTCTTTAAATATGTATAAAATCCATAGGTACAGACGATATAGCATCTATCCTATTTTAAGGAGTACTTAATCATGGCCCATGCATTTAAAACTCCACATTTTTTTGACAAGCTTTCTCCCTTTCAAATTATTGTATTATTCTATATATCCGCAGCCTTACTATCTACCCTGCTGATCAGCCTGCCTTTTCTTCACCGGGAAGGTGTACATCTAAGCTTTATTGACAGTTTGTTTACTGCCGTAAGTGCCATCAGCGTGACAGGGTTGACCGTGGTCTCTACAGCTGACACCTTTAATACGCCTGGTTACTTCGTATTAATGTTTATTCTGCAATTTGGCGGGATCGGTGTAATGACGCTTGGAACGTTTATCTGGCTGCTGCTCGGCCAAAAAATCGGTTTAAAAAGACGGCAGCTCATTAAAACGGATCAAAACCGCTCAACCTTCGCTGGAATGGTCCAGCTGATCCGGCAGATTTTACTGATTATCGTCATTATCGAAATCATAGGCGCCCTTATTCTTGGAGTTTACTTTACCCAATATTTCCCCACCACAAGCGAAGCATTCATCCAGGGGGCTTTTGCTTCTGTCAGTGCAACGACGAATGCTGGATTCGATATCACAGGATCCTCGCTGGTCATGTTCGAAAGCGATTATTTTGTACAGTTCATTAATATTTTGCTGCTGACGCTTGGAGCGATTGGATTCCCTGTACTGATCGAAGTGAAAGATTACCTTACGAGAAGAAACGAAGACTTTTTCAACTTTTCTTTATTTACGAAGCTTACTTCGGTAACTTTCGGGCTGCTCGTTCTGATCGGAACCGTGCTTATTTATCTCTTTGACCGCACTCATTTTTTTCAAAATAAATCCTGGCACGAATCCTTTTTCTATGCTTTTTTCCAATCGGTAACGACAAGGAATGGCGGTCTTGCAACGATGGATGTAAGTGAATTTACCCCCTCTACGTTGTTAGTCATTTGTGTACTAATGTTTATCGGAGCCTCACCAAGCAGTGTGGGTGGCGGCATAAGGACCACTACGTTCGCAATCACGCTGCTTGCGATTTTTGCCTATGCGCGAGGTAGAAGTCATGTACGCATCTTTCATAGAGAAATTGATCAGGAGGATATTTTCCGTTCGTTCATTGTTATCAGCACGGCCATTATGATTACAAGCGGCGCCGTCATTTTACTCTCCCTGTTTGAGCCTGAATTTTCACTGCTTGAAGTCATGTTTGAAGCTTGCTCTGCTTTTGGTACGACCGGTCTATCAATGGGCATTACTTCAGACCTTCATTCCATTGGAAAAATCATTATCATTGGGCTCATGTTTATCGGTCGAATCGGTATCTTTTCTTTCTTATTTATTTTAAGAGGAAGAGTGACTCCTGAAAATTACCGCTATCCTCGAGAGCCGATGATCATCGGCTGATTTACCATAAAAAAGAGCAAGGCCC
The DNA here is from genome assembly GCF_000284515.1 of Halobacillus halophilus DSM 2266. Classification (GTDB taxonomy): domain Bacteria; phylum Bacillota; class Bacilli; order Bacillales; family Halobacillaceae; genus Halobacillus; species Halobacillus halophilus. Next base: position 3,486,301 of record NC_017668.1, read on the forward strand.
CCACCGGGTTCCTTGCTCTTTTATTAGTTGGCTTTGTTAAACTTCCGTGTTTTATTAAGGTAAAGTTCCCGTTTGTGCAAGACCCAGTTTCGAGATAAATGGGTTATAAGGAAGGTCCTCCGGGGGACGATTTCGCTTTCCGGCCCTGCACGACGCAGGGTCGTTCGACGTTGCCACACGATGTGGCGTTCTTAGTCGAACCTCATTTGTGGTAAGCTTCCTCATGCTTCGCCTTCCGGGATCTTACCGATCATGTTCATCCCACAGGAGTCTTCTATCGTCCCCCTTTGGACCTTGCGATACAGAGAGCTCGAAATCATGTATGAAACGCTCTAAATTATGGTGGGGATAAACCTATAACAGTGAGCGTGTTCGTTGAATAATCCTTACTGTAGAAGCATTAAAGGCAAATTCAGGATGATGAATTTGCCTTTAGAAAGGTCCGTTCACCCTTCCATCATAGGATGGCGGAGGAAACGACGAGACTCCCGCCGGAGAAGGAGCTAGGCGAGACCCCACAAGGAGTGTTAACGACTGAGGAGGCTTATGGTAAAAGGAGGATCGACTAAGATCGCCACGTCCTGTGGCAACGTCGATCGACCCCACTTCGTGTAGGGCCGCAGGAAAGCGAGTTGTTTCCGCAACCAACCCCTCTCTATATTAGCAACGGACCAAAAACACCTCGAAATCGAGTCTTTAACTATACGGCCCTATTACGTAATAAGTCTTATGAAAAAGCAACAATAAACAATAACAGAGCCTTTAAGTTAAGATTTAAAAAGTTTCCACGCGGATAGGAAAGCGATCAGCCATAAAGGGAAGGAAATCAGTGTCCCCCATAGACATCCTTTAAAAAACTTTTGTTCTTCCAAAGAACCCTCTCCTCTTCTTCTATAATTATATAAGCCTGCTTATCCATCCACACCCTGCACATCAACAAGGGGGAGGTGCTGTGTTATCATCGAAGTGCACGTTTTCCTGGATTGATCCTTAATCCCTTGGGTTTATCCTACTCCATAGGAAACTAGAAATCTGTTGAAATATCTGCTATATTTATGAAGTTATCCAATTTACAAGTCGAGATTAGAGACAAAGGAGTTTTTATGTTGAGAATCGCCGTTCTCCTGCCTTGTTACAATGAAGAGCAAACCATTGGCGCTGTCATTGAAGATTTTAGAAAAGAACTGCCAGACGCTGATATTTACGTATACGATAATAACTCTAAAGACCGAACATCCGAGGTAGCCCGTGAGCACGGGGCTATTGTTAAGAAAGAATTCAGGCAAGGTAAAGGACACGTGGTACGCTCTATGTTCCGGGACATTGACGCCGATTATTATGTCATGGCAGACGGGGACCGGACGTACCCGGCTCGATTTGTCCATCAGCTCCTTGAACCTCTAAAAAATCAGGAAGCGAATATCGTCATCGGCGACCGCTTATCTAATGGAACCTACGTGGAAGAAAACAAACGGAAGTTTCATAATTTAGGAAACAATATGGTACGAGGATTAATTAACTTCTTGTATAAAAGCGACCTGAAAGATATTATGACCGGTTACCGTGCATTTGACCGTTTATTTGTAAAATCGATGCCGGTCATGAGCCCGGGCTTTGAAATCGAAACCGAAATGACGATTCACACGCTTGATAAACGTTTTATGATTAAAGAAATCCCGATCGAATATAAAGACCGTCCGGAAGGAAGCGAATCCAAGCTTAATACCTTAAGTGACGGTTATAAAGTACTTAATAAGATCTTCACCTTGTTCAAAGAGTATAAACCCATGTTGTTCTTCTCTTTCTGGTCCATTCTGTTTCTGGTGTTTGGGCTGATTGCCGGCGTCCCCGTGATCATAGAATTTTTGGAAACGGGATTTATTGATAAAATTCCATCGGCCATCTTAGCGGTTGGACTCGTAATTCTGTCCGTTTTATCGTTCGCTTGCGGCTTGATTCTGGATACCGTCGCGGCCAACTTTAAGAAACAATTTGAATGGGAACTGAACAAAATTAAGCAGGATATGAAGGAACAAGATTATGAATCGTAAGACCAGCCTCTGGTTAATCAGTATCTTAGCCAGTGTAGTAAGTACAATAGCTTTAGTGTCCCTTTACCAGAAATTCGGCGAAACACATTGGGTGGTCATTGGATTCACATTTGTCTTTTTCACCGTGATCCATAAATTAATCCTGACATCCTTTTTGAACCAGAAGCATTCATATATTCGTTTTACAATGCGCCCTCCGGTGCTGGTCTTCTTACTCTTATTTTCATTTATCCTGATGTGGAGTTTGAAAACGTCATCCGGGTATTTAGCTGCTTCTTCGTGGCTGTTCGCTGCCTATGTTTTTCTTATTTCCTATGTAACCTTATTCGTCTCTGTCGCATGGCTGCTCTATCTACTGGTCCACCATTCGGTCTCCCTTCACTGGAAAACCGTTTCGCGGTGGAAAATCTGCATTTACGCAATTTTTCCTATTCTAGTCTGGTCTATGTATTTAGTAGCCTACTATCCGGGAACGATGACACCGGATTCTCTATCGCATTGGGAGCAGATCCATACGCTTGACTTTAGCAACTGGCACCCGGTCGTTTATACGTGGTATATCATGGCATTAACCACTATATGGAAAACACCGGCGATTATAGCCTTTTCCCAAATTGTCATTCTTGCCCTCTTTGGAGGGTATGCGGCGTACAGCCTTGAAAAACGTGGAATAGCTTCTAAGTGGGTTTGGATCGGTGTGCTTTTATTCGGTCTCTATCCATTAAACGGAATCTTTCCGATTGCCATCTGGAAAGACATATTCTTTAGCGGCTTCCTCTTTTTGTTCACGATATTTACTTATAACATCGTTTCCAGCAAAGGCGCCTGGCTTGCTTCGAACTGGCATCAGTTTATGCTCGGGATTAATGCTTTAGCCATCAGTTTAATGCGCAGCAACGGCCTGCCCATTTTCGTGGTTATGGCCATTCTCCTGCTGATTGCTTACCGGACCTATTTCAAGCGTCTGATAACCACGCTTGTGCTCGTCGGACTTGCCTACTTCCTCATCTCCGGGCCCTTCTTTAACTATATGGATGTTCGTGCAACGAGCCCGAATGAAGCGTTAAGTATTCCTACGCAGCAGTTCGCGCACATCGTTGAAGAGAACGGTGAATTAACGGAAGAACAGAGGAATTACCTTGATTCCATTCTGCCTCTGGAAACCTGGAAAGAGAATTATAATCCTTATCTGACGGATAAGATTAAGTTTGCCGGGGAGTATGACCAGAATGTTATTTTCGATGATTTCGGCTACTATTTAAGTACATGGGCCGCTGTCGTTTCCAATAACTTCGGCCTTGCTGTAGAAGCTTATTTGGATCAGACATCGATTATCTGGCAGATCAACCAGCCTGAAGATGGCTACACAAGTACGTATGCAAGAAACGTATATCTTTATAATGACTACGATTTAAAAACGTCTCCTCTGAGCAGCACCGTTTATCAAATTATCAACGACAATTTAGTAAGGGTTGAAATGTACTTGCTGGAAGTGGTCTTAAGACCTGCTGTCTACACGGCCATCATCCTGCTGACAGGAGTAGCGCTGGCTCTTAAAACGGGAGTTCGTTCCCTGCTCATCCTGTTACCCGTTCTTCTCAATTCGGGAACGATGCTGCTCGCTACCCCAGCCCAGGATTTCCGTTACCAATTTGCTAATGTACTGGTAACATTCCTTATGGCGGCTGTCGTATTCATTACGTTCGATTCTAAACAAAAGAAGGTTCAGCATGAGTAATTTTACGAAATCTTTGAAAGAAAACCGAATCGGCATCCTGTTCATGGTTCTCGCTTCCCTGCAAACTGCCCTGGGTCAGATGTTCTGGAAAATGTCAGATGGAGGAATAAACTTTTTCTTAATCATAGGCTTTTTCCTTTATTTCCTGGGTGCCGTTATGATGATCGTTTCCTTCCGTTTTGGAAGTCTATCCGTACTCCATCCTCTGCTCAGCATTGGGTACGTTTTTGCCTTATTTTTCGGAAGTATCATTTTGCAGGAAACCATTACCGAAAGTAATTTGATCGGTACCTTTCTCATCATTGTAGGGGCCGCACTTATTGGGGGTGGCGACAATTAGCTGGCTGCTTGTCGTGCTCCTGTTTACGCTGCTAGGGGCTGTAGGCGGGTACTTTTTTAAAAAAGCCACCAGCCATGGATTTGCCTTAAACACGTATTTCTTTAAACATTTATTCGTGGGCTGCAGTTTTTACGGCGCAGGAGCCATACTGAATATCATTACACTAAACTATCTGCCATACACAATCGTGTTCCCGCTTACGTCAATCACTTATGTGTGGACACTTGTTATTTCCTACTTTCTTCTTAAAGAAGTCATTACACTAAAGAAAGTGATCGGTGTTACTCTAATTATCGCAGGATCCTTCTTTCTAATTCTGTAAGATAAATACTATTTAACAAAAAATGGATGACCTGAGGTGAATACCTCAGGTCATCCATTTTTTTCCTTATGATTTAACTTTAAGAACAGCCTGTAGAAGGATGAGAAGGAGAGAAATGCGATGATTGATCCTGTAAAGATCGGAATCATCAGCGGAAAGACATAAACACTGATATAAAGCATAATCGCCGATGTAATCGCAACCGTTACGAATGACAAAGGACTCACGATCGTCACAAGAAATGCTTTTTTAAACGCTGGTCTTGCTTTAAGATCGAAATGCACCGTTACAGAGAAGAAGTTGACCGTGAATACATATAAAATGATCCCCACGATAAAGAAAACATTCATGATCAGCTCATTAACCGTAGAGAAATAATAAATATCCCCAAGTAAGATGCCCCATAAAATCGTAAAGACGATTCCTGCTTGTACACTCACTTTATAATTTTCCTTATAATAGCTGATATAAGATCGCTCTGGCCTATCGTCCAGATCTTTTCTCACCCATTCCCTCGCTTTAGCAAACAATGCCGTCGTCGCTGGAAAGAACAAAATCGGCATCAATACGACCAATGTAGGGGTCAGGTAATAGATATCCTCTACCTTTTCCGCATATATCATGCTGATAACGAGTAAAGCAATCGGCAGGTTGAATACTGCCCATTGTAAATTGTTGAGTGAAAACTTGGCAATCCACTCACTTACTGCATATAGTCCGCCTCTAATTCCTGATGTCCGGCCCATCTGTCTCCCCTTCCTATCTGAAGAAAACCCCTTTTGCTGGAAAAGGGGTTTAGAACTATTTATTTAAGACTTAAGCCCACCACATTTCACCTGGTGGTTCCTCAATCAATACAGATCTCAGGTTTTTCACTGCCTGACTGAAACCTTCGTTGATCGACATGATCGGGTCTTCATGCTCGATGCTGACCACATGATCGTAGCCGTAGGTTCGTAAAGCACTTATAATATTCGACCATTCCTGCGTCCCGTGACCATAACCTACAGAACGGAAGGTCCAGGCACGAGTTCTCACATTCCCATAAGGCTGCATATCCGTTAGACCGTACATGTTTACATTTTCCTGATCAATATACGTATCTTTCGCATGGAAATGGTGAATGGCATCTGCATTTCCAAGAATTTTAATCGCAGCTACCGGTTGAATACCCTGCCACCAGAGGTGACTTGGATCAAGGTTCGCACCAATGGCATCATTGGTAGCTTCGCGGAGCTTAAGCATTGTATAAGGCGTATGCACAAGAAAGCCTGCGTGCAGCTCAAGGCCTACTTTAACTCCATGTTCTTTCGCAAATTCTCCTTGCTCTTTCCAATAAGGAATCAGCTTTTCGTTCCATTGCCATTCTAACACATTTGAGTACTCCGCGGGCCAGGGTGTGACCGGCCAGTTTGGTGCCGTATCGTTTTCATGGCCGCCCGATGTACCAGAAAAAGTGTTTACAACTGGAACATCCATCAGGCTTGCCAGTTTAACCGATTTCACAAAAGCTTCGTGTGATTCTTCTGCAAATTTCTGATCAGGTGAAATTGGATTCCCATGGCAGCTGAAGGCACTGATCGTTAATCCGCGGGAATGTACTTTTTCTAAGTATTCGTTACGCTTTTCTTCACTTTCAAGCAGCTCATCTACATTACAGTGAGCGTTTCCCGGGTAGCCGCCCGTACCAATCTCAACTGCCTTAAGTCCAGAAGCTTTTACGTGATCAAGCATGTCTTCAAAAGATTTATCGGAAAATAATACTGTAAATACACCTAGTTTCATATCCTGACTCCTCCATTCATTCGTTTAGTCGAGCTTCACACTTGTGCCGGTTTCACTGCTTAAATAAATAGCTTCCATTAACTTCGTCACCTGGAGAGCCTGCTCAGGCTTGACGATTAATTCATCCTGACCAAGACAGCTGTCGACAAAGTTTTTGGCCTGATACAGACCTGGTTTCGGCTCTCCTTCACGGATCTTCGCTGAACTGTCCCAGAGAGCTCCATATTTAGCCTGGTACAATTCAAAAGGATATACGCTTAAGCCGCCATCTACTCCAGAGATGCTTAATTTCGTATCATCATCTTTAATATTTGCGGCCCAGGAACATTCAAATTGTAAGGAAAGTCCGTTATCAAACGTAATATAACTGGTTACATGATCATCTACGTCAAACGTCTCGTGATCGAACGCTCCCCAATCGTTCACCTGGCCCGGGGTCTTACTCAAACGATCATATGTTTTGCCCATAACCTCCACAGGTTTCGGATCATCAAGCAGCCAAAGGGCAAGATCAAGAAGATGACAGCCAAAGTCAATCAGGCTTCCACCGCCCTGCAAATCTTTATTGGTGAACACGCCCCAGCCCGGAACTTTACGTCTTCTCATCGCCTGCACACGTGTGACCAATGGGTCGCCAATCTCCTGGTTATCCATAGCTTTTTTCGCAAGCTGGGCTTCAGGGGTGAATCGGTAGTGATAGCCAATGGACAGCAGGCGGTCATTTTTCTTAGCTGCAGCGATCATGCGGGTACATTCTTCCGTTGTAATCGCCATTGGCTTTTCGCAGAGCACATGAACTCCTGCGTTCAAAGCAGCAATCGCGATTTCCGCATGGAACTTATTTGGGGTGCATATTGTCACTGCATCCACCTTTTGAAAAAGGTCTTCGTAATTCTCAAATACATGAGGGATATCGAATAGACGAGCCGCTTCTTCAGCCCGGTCCTTATTTAGATCCTGTACAGCCGTCAGTACTACGGAATCCTCTAATTGTCGAAAAGAGGGGATATGCCTCCCCTGGGCAATCCCCCCTGCTCCGATGATCCCCATCTTCAAACGTGTCACTTCTTGACCCGCTCCAAACTGCTGATTTGTCTTGTTTCTCCAGAGCGAAGGGCTCCCAATATAACGTCCAGGGATTTCATTCCTTCTTCCCCTGTGATCAACGGCTCTGTATCATTTTGAATACTTTCTACAAAATGATCGACCACATGAGAATTGCTCTGTCCGCCTTCATCATTGGACTGGATCTTGCCAAGCTGATAGTTTACGATATCTCCATTGGTGTACTGGGCAATTAAGGAGTAAACTGGATCATCCTCCAGACGCAAGGTTCCTTTTTCACCATAAATAACGGTTGAATTATCTTCTCCCGGTTGGTACGCCCAGCTTGCTGTCATGGTCCCTACCACGCCTTCTTCGCTGCGCAGAATGCAAACAGCATTATCATCTACGGTAATATTTTCTTTGGCATTGTTTTCGATAAACCCTGCTACATCGACGAACTCTTGTCCAAGTATGTAACGAAGTAAATCTGTCTTATGTACTCCGAGGTCTCCCATCGCACCTATAAAGGCTTGATCTTTTTTGAAGAACCAGCTGTCTTTTCCTTCCGCACTCCAGCCTTCAGGGCCGCCGTGTCCAAATGTCGTACGGAAACTGTACACTTTTCCAAGAGCTCCAGAAGCAATTAGTTCTTTCGCCTTTACATGAGAAGGAACGAAGCGCTGATTGTGAGCAATCATCAGTTTTTTGTTATTGTTCTCAGCCGTTTGAATCATTTCTTCCGCTTCTTCTCTGGAAGTCGCCATCGGTTTTTCACACAACACATGACAGCCGGCTTTTAAAGCTGCAATGGATACAGGTGCGTGAAGATAGTTCGGGAGACACACACTGACGGCATCCACATTCTCTTTAGCCAAAAGATCTTCATAACTCGTGTAAGCGTTGGCTCCATACTCTTCAGCTACTTCTTTAACTCTTTCTTCAACAATGTCACATACAGCTGTGATCTCTACATGTTCATTCGCATCATATTCTAATAAATGCCGATTTTGAGCAATGCTTCCACATCCAAGGACAGCAATCTTCAGTTTAGACATAGCGAAAACCTCCTGTTATTTAGTAGAAATTTCTTCTAAAGGCTGGGCGTTCCCATAAACGTGTTTCGGAGTATTCGTGTTATTCACCCATTTTACACCATTTTTGATAACATTTTGTATTTCTTTGTTGTGATAAGTTGGATAAGTTTCATGACCGGGGCGGAAATAGAAGACTTTACCTCTGCCACGTCGGAAAGTTGCTCCGCTCCTGAACACTTCTCCCCCTTCAAACCAGCTTAAGAAAATCAGTTCTTCCGGTGTCGGAATATCAAAATGTTCACCGTACATCTCTTCTTTTTCAAGCTCGATATACTCTCCTACACCTTCAGTAATCGGATGAGTTGGATCCACAACCCATAAACGTTCTTTCTCGTCAGCTTCTCTCCATTTCAAATCGCAGGTCGTGCCCATGAGTTTCTTAAACACTTTAGAAAAGTGGGCCGAATGTAAAACGACAAGACCCATACCTTCCAAAACACGCTGCTTTACCTTTTCAGCAATTTCATCTTTTACGTCTTCGTGTGCTTTATGTCCCCACCAGATCAGTACGTCCGTTTCCGCTAAAACTTCATCGGTCAGGCCGTGTTCTTCCTCATCCAGCGTGGCTGTTTTTACATTTTCGTGATCTTCTCCAAGAAAGCCGGCAATAGCTCCGTGAATTCCTTCTGGGTAAATGTCACTGACTACTTTGTTTTCTTTTTCATGGCGATTTTCATTCCAAACTAATACGTTCATGATTTCCTCTCCCTTTCTTTATCTTTTTTTTAATGTGGTGTCCGGTCTTGTTCTGGGTCTGTATCTTGAACCTCAAGTCTTATGCAGGATTCTCTTTCGACAATAACAGTCGGGATAATAATGCTCTTTTTCATCATATCCGGATGATTCAGTAATTCGATCAAACTCCTCGCCGATTCGTGACCGAGCTGGAAGGACTGCGTATCGACTGTTGTAAGCGGCGGTTTGGACAACCTGGCAATCATCGTATTGTTAAACCCGACAATGCTCATTTCATCCGGCAAACGAATTCCTTTGTCCTCCAAGGCCCTCATCACCTTCATCGAGTTGTAATCATCTGTAATCACAATCCCGGTCGGAGGTTCAGTCAACTGCAATATCTCTTCCACCACGGTCTCAGCATCCGCTTTCCCGGATTGGATATTCTTCAAGTAATCCCCCGGCAGCTCCAGACCTTGCTCGCTCAGAGATAATTTGAATCCTGACAAACGGTCACGTGCCACCTCATAGTGGGAGTCTCCGCCGATAAAACCGATTTTTTGGTGCCCCAGACCAATGAGATAATCGGTAACCTCTTTACTGGCCTGTACATTATCATTATCCACAAACATGGTATCACTCGTATGAGAGACAGGTTTACCAATCATCACAAATGGAAAATTACACTCCCTTAAGTAAGGAACAACGTTGTCATCTTCTCTTGAGTAAAGAACGATCACCCCGTCCACTCGTTTCCCCTGAACCATCTTCACCACTTCTCGGTAGATCGATTCTTCCGTGTTACCAGTGGTTAAGTAGATACTGTAATCCTTCTCATGACAGGCATCGCTGATTCCTCTGAGCAATTCCGAAAAGAAAGGATTATCAAAAGAATGGACAGAAGCCACCTTTGTCACAATCCCAATTGTTTGCGTGGACTGGCTGACAAGAACCCGGCCATTGTAATTCAGGTGATAGCCGAGCTCATCCATAACTTTCCGAACCCGGCGCTTCGTTTTTTCACTGATCCTTGGGCTGTCAGAAATGACACGGGATACAGTGGACGGGGCAACATTTGCTTTTTTTGCTACATCTTTAATAGTGACAGACACGTGCATCTACTCCTCTGACTCTATTTCACAGCACCTTCAGAAACGCCATTGATGATTTGTTTCTGTGCGAAGAAGTATCCGATAATAACCGGAAGAATCGCAATCGTCAGCCCTGCCAGAGCTAAGTGCCATTGTTTCGTGTACTGCCCGAAGAAATAGAACATTTTAAGTGGAATGGTTGCATTTGCTTCACTTAGTACTAAAGAAGGCAGCAAGTAGTCATTCCAAATCCAGATTGTGTTCAGAATCCCAACAGTCACGGATATAGGTTTTAACAGTGGGAAAATAATATACCAGAACAACTGGAAGCGGTTCGCCCCATCAATAATCGCGGCCTCATCCATAGATTTAGAAACACCCGTCATCGCCCCGTGATAAAGGAAGATCGACAAGCTGCAACCGAAACCAAGATACATGAAGATTAACCCGCCTGCATTCAGCATGTCCGCTTGTCCAAATATAGACACGAGCGGAATCATAACAGACTGGAATGGGATAAGCATCGCAGCAACGAATATGAAGAAAATGAACCCGCTTAATTTACTTTTATTACGAGCAAGAGCATAGCCGGCCATGGAAGAAAACAGAATGATGATAGCTATACTGCATCCGGTGACAAGCACCGAATTAAACAATGATTTAAGAAAAGCTAAGTCGACAAAGGCCTGTGCAAAGTTATCAAAGGCGAGTTCCGATGGGAAACCTAAAACCCCGCCGAAAATATCACGCTTTGTCTTAAAAGCATTGACGACCATTAAGTAGAAAGGAGCGATCCACAATAAACCAAGCAGAAGGCCGAGAATTTCAATGGAAAATAAATTGCGTTTTTCCTGATTCTTTTTCATTACATCTCAACCTCCCGTTTCTTGTTGTAATACACTTGGGTTAATGCAACGACGGCCACAATTAAGAAGAAAATAACCGCCTTTGCCTGCGCATAGGCCATTTGATTGTCAGAGAACGCCGTACGGACAATTTCCATGGACACCATTTGTGTCGAGTTAAAAGGTCCGCCGTTCGTGAGTGACAAGTTCTGATCATAAATCTTAAAGGACATAGACAGCGTTAAGAACATGCTGATCGTGAAAGCTGGAGCAACAAGCGGAAACGTAATGTTTTTGAATCGCTGGAAACTGCTCGCGCCATCGATTTTAGCCGCTTCGATTAAGTCTTTAGGAATGTTCTCAAGATAAGCAATGTAGATGATCATGATGTACCCGGCCATCTGCCAGGCTGTTAAAATGACCAGACCCCAGAAACCTGTATTTGTCGTGGATAGCCAGCCATTCAAACCTTCAATACCCGTTAAGTTTGCTATGTCGCCAAACACACTAATGAAGATAAACTGCCAAATAAAACCTAGAATCAATCCACCAATCAGGTTCGGCATAAAGAATACGGTACGCAATAAATTATTGGACTTAATGTTACGTGTCACAATCAAAGCCAGTGCCATTCCAAAAACATTGAGAAGAATAACCGTGACGACAGCAAATTTGATTGTAAACCAAATCGACTGCATGAACTCGTCTTCCTGGAACAAATTAATGTAGTTTTGGAATCCTAAGAATTCCGTAGCTGTAAGTCCATTCCAGTTTGTGAATGAATAAATAAAACCATAGATGAACGGAATAACGACAACAATTCCCAACCCGAGGATCACGGGAGTTAAGAATAACCAAAAGGCAAGACTGCGGTTTTTCATGTAAACCTCCTCCAATACTTTACACGTGCACTTTTATGTAAAAAGTCCGTGGTTTATCGATATGATATCGATTTCATAATCTGATAAAATAAACATCTCTCCTATTAGACTACCTATACGTCTAAATATCCTAATAGAGGAGATATTTATATGTACCGGCAGGATCGTATAGAAGCGATCCTGCCGGCTGCTTAGTTAATGACTACTGACGAGCATCTTCCCAGGCTTTCGTTGCCTGCTGTTCAACTTCTTCCCAAGTAATGTCACCTGCGATGTATTCCTGCATAGCTACACCAAGAGCATCTTCTGTCCAAGCTGTTGGAGCACCAAGGAAGACCCAGCCCAGTGTATTTCCTTCTTTCGCATAGTTATAGATTTCCTGAGAAATCGGATCCGCAATTTCCTGATCTTCATAACCTTCATATGCCGGAATAAACTTGAATTCTTCTGTTACGAACTTCTTACCTGTTTCAGAAGTGTACATCCAGTCTAAGAAATCTTTACTTGCCTGCACGACTTCCTCTTCAGACTCTTTATTTACTACCCAGTAGTTAGGAACGCCAACTGGAATACTTCCTTCATATCCTTCTACAGGAATCGGAAGAAGTCCAACGTTGTTTTGAGCGAACTCTTCATCCATGGAGGCAATGGTGTTATACACCCAGTTCCCCTGTTGAATCATCGCTACATTCCCAAGTGAGAAATGCTCCTCAACCTGTTGAGAATAGTCAAGGCTTAAGGTTGGTTGAATAGAATTATCATTTTGCAAGTCTGTGAATTGCTTCATTTGGTCACCCATAGCGAATTCCACCGTCTCAGCTTCATAAGCTTCCATCACATCATGGTTGAACTCATCTGCAAGATAAGCATTAGCCAAGTGGTTACCCATTACCCATTTCTCTTTGGCAGGGAATGCAAATGGCGCTTCAATACCCAGCTCGTCCTTTTTACTTTCAAGAGTTTCTACTGCTGCTTCTAAATCATCCATTGTTTTAATATCATCTGGATTGATTCCTGCTTCTTCAAAAACTTTCTTGTTATATAGAAGGCCATAACCTTCCTGGTTGAATGGAAGTCCAAGCACCTGGTCATTCCGCTTAACACTTGACAGGGTACCTTCAAGAGCAGCACCTGCAGCATCTGTATCAGATAAATCCGCTAAATATTTCTCATATTCATCTACATCTGTCGGACCGCCAACGTTAAAGATATCTGGTTCTTCACCTGAAGAGAAGGAAGTTTTCAGTGACGCACCATAATCGTTTCCTCCGCCAACCGTTTTAACATTAATATTCACGTCAGGATTTTCTTCTTCATACATGGAAACCAGTTCTTCAAACTGATCTTTAAATTCAACTTTAAATTGGAAAACATCCACCGTTACCGCATCTCCAGAAGCTTCCTCCCCTGAATCTCCACCGCTGTCGCCTGAGGAGAAGGAGCAGCCTGTTAATGCGATACTAGAAGCTAGAAGTGCAGTAGCAATACCCGAGTAAAATTTTATACCTTTCATTTTTCCACCCCTATTTTTCCGAATTATTGAATCCGCTTTCAATACGTGACAAAAAAATAATTGACCTTGCCACACCCTAACTATGAGGAGCGTGCATACGTTTGCACTTTTGTTATGTAAAAAAACTCATCTACCAGATTAAAATCTCCTAATTCAATGAGTTTTTTTACCAATGAGCAATTTTGTGAATACGTTTGCACAAAATTCAATAACTCTTAAGTTAAGTAAATCGTAACATGGTCATTTTATAAACACAACAAATAATTTTTAAAAAATTCTCCAAATTGGAAGCGATACCAATTTGGATTTGACAAGCACTTATGTGACTTAAACGAAAAAGAGGTTATTAACCTTGCATTCTACGAGGCTTAAAACCGCTTTTTTATAAAAGAGGTTTATGGCCAGGCTTAGTAACGAACTCAGTCGAAAAATGATTTAGATCAATGAGATCGTCTATCTCTTGAATACTTATTTTTCGAAAGACTAAAACACCCATTGTAAATGATTCTAGCATCATGATTTCAGGGTGGTTCTCATAAACTAAAACAGCGGGGTGAGCTTATGAATAATAAGAACGGAAAATTAAACTGGAATGCTTTTTCTGAAAATGTTGAGAAAGTTCTGGGTGAAGATTTTTGGAACGATATGCACCATGTCATTCCGAAGAGAGGGCCTTCTTATGATTATTATGAGACTGAGAAAGAAGGCGTTATTATTGTAGATCTCCCCGGTTATCATTCCAATGATCCACTTCACTTATCCCAGGAGGGTACTCAATTAATTATTAAGGGGCAAATCTCCTATCCGTATCCGGTTCCTGAAGAAAGATTACTACACAGTGAAAGATTGAAGGGTGAATTCAAGCGAGTCATCCCCGTCCCCTTTCATTTCACGTATGAAGACGTGCAAACGTCCTACAAAGACGGGGTTGTGCTTATCAAAATTACAAAGAACTCTTCGGCAAATGAAATAGAAATCCAGTTTTAATAAAAAACGTGGATTTCTTTTTCATAATCCTCTCTCTTTTTATGGAGACGTACTTCAATCATCCCATCGCTGTATTGAGCGGATATATTTCGCCGGCTGGGCTGTCCGGGCAAAGGAATCGTTTTTTTACCATCCCCGATGCCTCCCACATATAATTTACAGTTACCAAGAGTAAGACGCAGTGCATCCATATCTGTTTCTTTGGGCAGTCGAATTTGAACAATATAATAAAGCATTAACTCTACTACCTCATAATCAAAACCTGTGTGTTCCTTGGGATCAGAGGTCGAATGAGGCGAATTAAACATATGCTGGGTTGGTTTAAGGGCATCTTCAATCGATTGCTGCACATATTTATTGATATTTGCCATATCAAACATTGAATTTGAAAAAGGGAGTCCCGGCTTGCCGTCCTTTTGATCACGGTCCGATTGATTGAACCACTTCATAAACTCTTTCATGCTTACAAAATCCTTTCATACCTTAATGACAGGAGGTGGATACTATGACTCGTATATCTTTTCATAACCTCAACATTGATCAAGTCTCCAACTCTTCAGGAATTTACTCTGGTACGAATGTTCAGTCCAGGTTCTCTGCTTATCACCAGAAAAATGAAGGCAGCGGAATGATTATAGGAAATAAAAATGTCCTGCAGCAGAACAGACATCTCATTATTAAAAAGCCAAATCCTCAGGGAGAGTAGCTGTCATGTTTTTTGGCAGACGAAACAAACCACCTCAAGATACCGAACATCTCTACAAAGAGATCTTAAAACTCCAGAAAGCCATATTGGAAAATCAGGGTAAAACTGTAGAGTACCATTTTCATTTTGACAAAGTGGATATCCACGACCCTAAACTGGAGCAGTTAAGCTTTCAACTGGACCATCTAGATATCGAAGATTTAAGTGGGGCTTTAAATCTAGGCAATAACTTTGGCGTTCATGTGAAACCATCTTACAAAGAAAAACCTAAATTGGAAAAAACAAAAGATGGTTTAAAATTTACATTCAAAGAAAAGGAGGAGTAACTTGAACTTTCTTTCTCCTAATTTCTTCATTCGCAATATTCATATTGGAACAGTAGAAGACGCTTCGTGTGTCAATCTCGGAAATAATGCCCCCAGCGGGTTTGAAAGCCACAAAAAACATAACCAGGGATTTGGCAATGTTTATGGTGACGGGAATTCTCTCAAAGGCTTGCGTTCGATCTTAAGTGATTCAGCGATTCTTGATATGATGGTGAACAGCAAAGATCAAGAAGTACCGGAATGGATTCAAACGATGGTAAAGAATGAGATGGAAAAGGATATTCACGCGTCCTCATAGCCTTTTCCATGGGAATTCTTTATCGTTTCTTTTTTAATAGGCATATCCACCATATCTTCATCATGGATTACATTGATATTCTGGTGCACCACGTTACCGTTTCCAACAATGGTACCTAAAGCCGAATTTTCTTTTTTATGAGCAGACCAGTTGTTTTGACTATTAGGACCCACGAAAATTCCAGAACTCATTTTAATCTGATTAACGTTAATGCAATCGAATTGTATCTCCATCGAACCAGCCCCTTAGTATTGAACGTTAGGCTGCGGGTTGTTAACAGTCGGGTTGTTAAGCGGCAGATCTACAAAATCATTATCGAATACTGTATTCACGTTGTTGGTCGCAATCATGAACCCTACAGGGACGCCGGCAGCGTTATTGTTTTTTCCCTGCCAGGTCCAGTCGGGCTGATTGTTCTGCCCAGTGGAAATGGTCGAGTTATCATTAAGTGCATTAACTGCAATCTGGTTAAATACTACGGAAACAGGCATTTATTTCACCTCACCTCATTGTTAAAATATCCTATTCCAGGCCGCAGGGGAACGTGTCAGTCACCCAGGTGTTTGATTACCCCCAGCGGCTCCTTTCTCTCCTTTCCACCTATCCTCATAGCAATCTATACACAATTGGATATGGACTTTCCAATCGTCTTCCGGTATGACCAGGTCATCCTCACTTACTTCCCTTTGACAATTCCAGCAGATTTTATTTCTTCGATTTATGTCGCGGAGGAACTCGTCGAATCTCCCCATGTGTTTCTCCCCTTTTCCATGTTTTGATATCTTAAGTGTTGTTATTTTTTATAAAGATTTTTCGCCGTATAGTCGAATACTCGACTGTGGAGTAGGTTGGGGGTGGATCTCAATAATCAAAGTATAAGATACTGCTTACTCTTCTACTAATGAGGAAGTTATTATCTTTAAAAGGAATTGAACACTGGTTATTCAATTTTTTATAAACAAATACCTGATTTTTAAAGGGGTTTTTCTCTCAAATATCTAATGTTGTATAAAGGGAGATAATTATTTAGAAATGGGGATTTACAAATGAAAACAATACCAGTTGCCGCACAAATGTACACACTAAGAGAAGAAGCTCAAAAAGACTTTGCCGGTACAGTCAGAAAAGTAGCCGATTTAGGATTTGATGCTGTAGAGTTTGCCGGGTTCGGCGGATTATCAGCAAGGGAAATTAAAAGTTTACTTGAAGAAACAGGATTACAGGCGGCTTCCTGCCATGTTCCGCTGGAAGATTTAAAAAATAACCTGGAACAAGTCATTAACGACCAGAAAACAATCGGAAGCTCTTATATCGTCTGTCCTTACATAGATGAACGTGAGGAAGAAGATTATCAGCAGTTAATTCCTCTTTTAGATCGTCTGGGTGAACAGTGCCGTCAGGAAGGGATCACGTTGTGTTACCACAACCACGATTTTGAGTTGAAGAAGCTGTCGGATGGCCGTACAGCTCTTGAGACCATCTTCGATGATACTCAAAATGAGAACTTAAAAACGGAATTTGATATCTACTGGCTAAAAAAAGCAGGGGAACAGCCGGAGCAATGGCTAAAACGATATCAGGGCAGAAGCCCTCTTTTGCATTTGAAGGACATGACGGTGGATGACGAATCATTTTTTGCAGAGCTCGGTACGGGTGGTGTAGACCTGGATGCTGTATTCCAAGCAGGTGAGGAAGCAGGAGTACAGTGGTGGATTATTGAGCAGGATGAGAGCCGCCGTTCTCCTTTAGAGAGCCTCGCGATCAGTATGGATTATATTAAGCAGAAATTTAAATAAAAATAAGGCGCAGGCTTTTAAAAAAAAGTCTGCGCCTTTTCTCGGTATGCAAAAAAGCCTGGGTTCACTTGTGGAACCAGGCCTGATTATTTACTTTGATGGATCTTCCATTTATTAAATTCCAGATATTCGCGAAATTGGTCTTTAGACACTCCTGAGTTCATTGCTTCATGAACGAGTTCCAGCCAGTCATCATCCAGCGTTTCATCTTTTGCATCTGATTCTCCATGGAGAAGAAAATTAATAGAGACATCCAATTCTTTTGATATTTTTTCTAAGAATTGAATCGATGGATTGGTCTGGATATTACGTTCAATGGAGCTCAGGTACGACTTTGCAACCCCAGCTCTCTCAGCTAATTCAGACAGCGACATATGACGGGCTTTGCGAATTTGTTTGATGCGTTCACCGATCATATTTTCACCTACTTTCTTACCTAGTATGAGTATAGCATATTTTATGAGTGCGTTCTATTTAAAGCACAAAAATCAGTAAGTAGACCTATTCTTGAACATTATAACTCATTCTTTTGTATCTTATAACATAATAGTTATCCAAAATGCCTATGTAATCCATTCCTATTATATTCATCGGCTAAGAAGTCATTTATTTAAGCTTTTTATTCCGAAATATCCGTGTTTTGAGGTGTGAGACTTTGTTCAATCAGATATAATAAAGATAAATAAAAAATAACAGGTGATTGCTATGAACGATCTTGTTGAACGTTTCGAGGTAGCCTTTAACCAAATCCATCAGCACCTTAAGGAGTTTAATGGGTATCCGAAAAATGATAACTTCGTTGAATTATTACAGCGAAGCAAATTGAAGCACAGTGTGATCCGTGTCCACTTTGATCTTTTAAAACAATATGCAAAACTTCGAAATGCACTTGTCCACGAGAGGATACGTGATGATTATTATATTGCCACCCCTCATTTGGAAGTAGTCGAGAGCTTGGAGCATATTAAACAAACGCTTGATCAACCTCCTGAAGCGCTTGAATTTGCTACTCATCCGGTCATTTTCTTTAAAGACACCAGCTTATTGACCGAAATTATGACCGCCTTTGATCAGCAGGGGGTTTCGCAATTTCCTATCTATAGCAAGGACAATGAGTTCCTTGGTTTACTAACGAATGATGGAATCGTTCGCTGGATTGCCCGGTCAGTGGACAACAACGTTGTAAATTTGGCGGGTGTTACTGCTAAGGATGTTCTACAAGACGGATTAAACCCTAGTATAGAATTTTTATCCTCTCACGGAACGGTGTATGAATTAGAGGAACGATTTGAAAGAAGTCTGGAAGAGGAACGTAAATTAAAAGCTGTGATTCTCACTGAATCTGGTAAAGCTAATGACGCTCCTTTAGGAATCGTAACCACCTGGGATTTAATCAAGGTGGATCGGAGGAATGAGGATGAGTGAAGAAAAAACGACGGTTAGCGACTTCTTCAGGTTTATTAAGGGTGGGATTCCTTCTAAATGGATTCTTACCCTCGCCATTGTCCTCAGTCTTTTTGAAACAGCCGCTAGCCTGGTTGTTCCATTATTCACCAGGAATTTAGTAGACGGACTGTCTACAGGTTCTTTGAGCACCGGACTTATTACCTTTCTTATCATAACCTTTGTGATCCAAACCGTTTCCAGCGGCTTTTCATATTACTTGCTTGCCTATATTGGAGAACACATCGTTTCATACATAAGAAGACAGTTGTGGGAAAGGGTTCTACATCTGCCGGTAGCTTATTTTGATGAACATGAATCCGGTGAAACAATGAGCCGGATCACGCAGGATACCAATACTGTTAAAAATTTAATTACCAATCATCTGGTTACTTTTTTTACAGGGATTATCTCCATTATTGGGGCTGTGGTCATTTTGTTAACCATTGATTGGAGAATGACGGTCATCATGCTTGCCGCGGTTCCCCTTTCTTTTCTTATCATTCTTCCACTGGGGCGCATGATGTACCGTGTATCTAAAAAAATGCAGGATGAAATGGCCGACTTCAGTGCAAATCTGGGTCGAGTTCTAAGTGAAATCAGACTTGTAAAATCTTCTAATGCTGAAGACGCAGAAGAGGCTAAGGGACGGGGAGGAATTAACCGTCTTTTTACTTACGGATTGAAGGAAGCCCGAATTCAGTCCGTCATTTCTCCATTTATGACGACAATTATTATGGTCGTCCTCGTCATACTTATAGGATATGGAGGTGTCCGTGTCGCTTCTGGTGAGCTGAGTGCGGGCTCTCTTGTAGCCATTATTATCTATATGTTTCAAATTATTGTTCCCTTCAGCCAGATGGCTACATTCATGACAGCTTTTCAAAAGGCTATGGGGGCTACGGAGCGAATTCAGGCTCTTTTAAAAACGCCCGCTGAAATGAATACACAGCCCAGTACATTTAAAATGAAGCCTCTTCAGTTCCATCACGTTTCCTTCTCCTATGCTGAAAACCAGATGGTTTTATATGATTTGAATTTTACAGTTCAACCTGGGGAAACCGTCGCTCTTGTTGGTCCGAGCGGGGCCGGAAAGACTACTGTATTTTCTTTAATCGAACGTTTCTATGCCCCCGTCTCAGGTGAAATCAGAATGGGTGAGACGCCCATCGAATCGATTAACCTTGCTGTGTGGCGGCAGTCCATTGGTTACGTTTCACAGGAAAGCCCTATTATGGCAGGGTCTATCCGTGACAATGTGTGCTATGGTCTTGACCGGAGCGTAACACATTCAGAAATTGAACATGCCCTGAACCAGGCTAATGCTTATGAATTCGTCCAAGCCTTACCCGAACAGTTAGAAACTATGGTCGGTGAACGTGGAATCAAACTCTCTGGAGGTCAAAGGCAGCGTATAGCCATTGCTCGAGCCTTACTGCGCAATCCTGCTATCCTGCTATTGGATGAAGCGACCTCGAACCTTGACTCAGAATCCGAAGCTGCTGTGCAGACCGCTCTAAAGGCTCTTATGAAAGGCCGCACTACATTTATCATTGCACACCGGTTGTCTACAGTGGTTGAAGCGGATCATATGCTTGTATTTGAAAAAGGACAGGTAACCGGGCAAGGTACCCACAAAGAACTTTATGATCAAAATATTCTTTACCGGCAGCTTGTTGATCAACAGGTCATTTCTTAAGAAGACTGGGCGTTTATTGAATATTTTTGTTATGCAGCATATCTTATTGTTGTACCATAACTTAATGAAGTATATCATTAGATTAACTACACTTAAGTAAAGGGGTTTGGTTATGGCAGATGAACGAAGAATTGAACCATTCCGCTACTCATTTAATGAACCGCTGCCAGGGTTTTATAATAAAAAATTAAGCCCGAATATCTCCGGACCGCTGCAAGTGAAAGACATCAGCTTGAATGGCCTGCGCTTCTCTTGTGATGAGAACCCGGATCTTTCCATGAAAGATGAGGTTCTTCTTTCGTTTATTTATCATAAAGAAACGTACTCAGCAGAAGGACGGATTATCTGGATCAGCTCAGATAATCGTACGATGACTTGCGGGGTTAACGTATTTATGTTCCCTGAATCTCTCCGCAATGAAATTTACCGATTAGGTGAGTCCCTGAACAAAAATAAAAACTTCATATAATTTAAAGCCTCCCACACGGGGAGGCTTTTTTTGGATATAAATATACCACCTCAAGTCATCCAATATTTGGATGACTTGAGGTGGTAAATGTTGGTTGTGGGTGTCAGGTGATGATAGCTTGTGTTATTTTGATGAAGCCGTTTTGGATGGTTCTGATTCATTTCCTTCTAAATCCACCGTGGTTACATAATACATATATTGAGAAGCTTCGGGATCTGCATACGCTTTTCTCTCATGATTCGAGATACTGGCAACTTTCTCAAATTCCTCTCCATCCCTACTCCTGTATACTCTATAGCCCGCTACATAATCTTTACGAACGGCGTACCATGTAACAAGACTGCCGTTAACTTCGATATTCGTAGGAGCTTTAATATCCGACTTTTCCTTTTCAGTCTCTTTCAGGGTGGAATAAACGACCAGACGATCCTGGTGACCTCCTTGATCCCTCACAAACTCTCCCGTACAAGTGATAAGGTTCAGCCTCTTTTCATCAGTGGGACCAAAAATCCGTCCGATTGGGGACTCTTTCTCTGGATAACTTTCCAATTTCTGAACGACGTATGTTTTCTTTTCGCCGTTTTGATCGGTGACTGTAATTTCATCCCCTTTTTCAAGCTTATCCAAGTCATAGAAAACCGCAGGACCTGTACGACTGTCCACGTGCCCGGCAATAACTGAATTCCCTGTATTCCCAGGTTCCGTACCAGGTTCAAACCACCCCGCTTTATCCGGATCTTCAGGCACGCCCATTTGTCCATTATCAAGGACGCCAACCGATTCAATGTCAGAATTAACATCAATAGCAGGGATTTGAATATTGGCAGGAACAATTCCAGTTTCTTTCTGCTTTTCTTCTTTGACCACTTCCGATGAATTCATATCTTTATTTTTATTAATTACGGTGAACTCTCCGCCAGCAACCTGTTCCTTGAGCTTTTCCTCAGGAGGTGTGATATCTGAGGCTTCGACTTCTGGTGTTTCAATTTTTTCTACTTGAGTTTCCGACTCCGAACTGGTCAGATTCGCCCATACATTCGTTTCATACCCAACCATGAGAAGGGCTACTATTCCTACGACTGTAAAGTAAATCTTCCACTTCATCTCCATAACCCATCACCTTTTTCGTTTATTGGTTATCCATTCTTTAAAACAACTAAGAAGAGAGGTATGGCCTCTCTTCTTAGTCTAACGAACCGAAACTTGCGAAGCGAATTTATTGATTCGATTTCTTTCTGTAAAGCAATCCACCTGATAGAAGAGCAAGAATTCCAAATGCTGCCCAGGCCCATACAGATAATGAACCAGCTTCACTCATGCCGCCCATTCCTGTATCAGGCATTTCTTCAGGCATTAGATCGTTACCGAATTGATCTGGCATTTGTTTAGCTATCGCATCTCCAAGCGTTTCACCGATACCAAACATAAAGCCATAGCCTTCACGGAAGCTGTTATAAGCAGCTTCATAATCTTCCGCTGCATAGTGATCGAACGTTTCAAGTACATCTTCTTCATGTGTCCATACCGCTTCCGTTGCGGCTTCTTGAGGAAGGTTGCCTTCCGTTGCTGAAGCTAAGAAAGCACCGAAATCTTCTGCAAACATTTTCAAGCTTTCTTCTGCATCCATACGAGCTTCTTCATTGTTTTCCAAAGCTGCTGTTACAATATCAGATTGAGCTGTGATATGATCCTGCTGCCATACTTTCTCAAATTGCTCTGCCCCTTGTTCTCCATAAAGAGAGTCGATTGTTGCCGCAAACTCTTTTGTATGTTCATTTTCTGCCCAGGTTACAAAATCATAATCTGGAGCCTGGTTGAATCCTTTTTGCATTTCAAGGGTAGCCAATGCAAAGTGCTCAGATGCGAGCGCATTTAAGTTAGAACGAAGATCTGCTGCCTTAGAATCTGCTGCAGTCTGCTCAAATTTGTCTGGCATTTGGGTTGTAATGGCCGTTGACAGGGCTTTACTAATATCAAACATGCGATGGAACCCATCGCGGAATGATTGGTAGGCCTTCTGGTATTCTTCATTTACATAGTGGTCAAAAACGTTTATTACGTCCTCTTCGTGAGCAGTCAGTACTTTTTTTGCTGCTTCTTCAGACAGATTTCCCTCTGTTGCTTTTGATAAAAATGCTCCAAATTCATTCACAAATTCTTCTACTTCTTGTTCAGCCGCTTCGCGGGCTTCCGGTTCATCATTCTTTGCCGCTTTCACAAACTCGTCGGAGTAATCATTATGACCTCTGAATATGTCCTCAAACTGCGACGCTGCTTCTTCACCGTAGACAGAAGCGATAGCCGGTGTCATATCCTGTGCATTTTGATCCAGCTTATTCCAAACCTGATCGGTGTCTTCAGCGTCCTCATAGGATTTCATCATAAATGTAGTAGCCAGAACAAAGTGTTCCGATAACAATTTGTCCAAGTCTGCTCTTAAATCCGCGGCGGGAGTTTTAACTGTCGCCATCGTGTCCCCGTGGTTATCAGCCAATGCTGCGGATGGCGCTAACAGCAGGATCGCCATCATCACGACAAAAATTTTCTTGAATGTTTTCATGTTCTCATCTCTCCTTTTAATTTTTTATTTTCTCTCATTGATTGGTTTGCCTTTTCACATAGCTATCGTCTAGTAAAATGAATTGGATCACTTTTTAATAGAATTTTTTTAAGATTTTTTTTGAAATAAAAAACACCTCAGGTCATCCAAATTATGGATGACCTGAGGTGGCAGTAAATAGGAGCCTTATTCTGTTGTTTCTTCTGTTTTGTTTTTACGAAACTTTCCGGTGATCTTCTTGGATAAATCGTCAAAGTACGTATAAACCACTGGAATTAAAACAAGTGTAAAGAAACTGGACACCGTTAAACCGAAAATAATTGTAACGGCAAGCGGCTGCTGAGCTTCCGCACCGCGGCCGATCCCTATAGCCAGCGGCACCATTCCAAGGACCGTAGTCAGCGTGGTCATGAGGATAGGGCGCAGGCGATTAGGTCCAGCTTCAAGGATCGCTTCGTAACGATCGTAAGACTTCCTTCGCAGGATATTAATGTAGTCAACCAGGACAATGGCGTTGTTGACTACAATACCGGCGAGCATGATAATACCTACAAATGCTGGCAGACTGAACGGTAAATTCGTAATAAACAGCCCGCCGGTTATACCGATTAGCGTTGCAGGTAATGAGAACATAATGATAAATGGAAACAAGAAGTTTTCAAACTGAATGGCCATCACGGCGTAGACCAGAAAGAGGGAGAAGATTAACGCTAAGGAGAGATCCCCAAAGGCTTCCTGCATATCCTGCGCCTGCCCTCCAATTTCGAAGGAATAGCCATCTGGCATATTCAAACTCTCCAATTCAGCGCGAACATCTTCTGTCACGCTTCCGAGGTCCCGGCCTGTCACTTCCGATTCAACATTGACTTGCGGCTGCTGGTCCTGGCGAAGCAGTGTAACAGGACCCTGGACTTGTTCAAGATCAGCAATAGATGCCAGCGGAACAAGTCCTCCATTAGGTGTTTGTACCGTCATTCCTTCCAAATCAGAAATCGTCTGTCTCTCATCTTCCGGTAAAATCAACCGCACATCAAGTTCGTCGCCACCCTGGCGATATCGGGTAGCAATTTGGCCGTTAAACGCAAGCTGAGTCTGGCCAATCACTTGCTGATAAGAAAGACCATACTGCGCAGCTTTTTCACGGTTAACATTTATCCGCATTTCCGGACGCCCTTCCTCCGTAGAAGAAGTGGCATTACTCACCCCATCGACTTGATTCATAACATAAGAAACTTGATTGGCTAACTCGGAAAGTACTTCAAAATCATCACCGTTAAGCTGTACTTGAAGCGGGGCTCCTGTGCCCAGTCCTGCATTCAATTCACTTACTTGAACTTCAGCACCAGCCAGGCCGCTCAGCGATTCATCCAGCTGTTCCATTACTCGTTGTGTGGTCCTTTCCCGTTCATCGGGATCCACCAGTTGTATCGTGTAAGAAGCCTGATCAGAGGAGCCATTTCCAACGCTCCCCATGCCGCCTCCACCAACAGATAAGTAGCTCACGTCAATAACGTCTCCGAACTCTTCTATTCGTGAATCAATTTGGTTTGTAAACTCTTCTGTATCTTCAATGGACGTACCGGCCGGCATTTCCACACTCACTTCAATTTGACCCTGATCAGAAGGAGGTATAAATTCCGTTCCAATGAGAGGTACTAAGGCCGCACTTCCTGCTATTAGAGCCACAGTAATGGCTACGGTTGTCTTTCTGAACTTTAATACCCTTCGCAGTAAAGAGCGATATTTATCATTTACTTTATCAAGGAAGCGATCAAACCAGTAACGCCTTCCACTCTCCTTCAATGATTTCGTCAACAATTTCGAGGAAAGCATTGGGATTAAGGTTACTGATACAGCCAGCGATGCAATTAAGGCAAACATAATAGTCAACGCTAAAGGTGTAAACAGCTCGGAAGCAATTCCCTCAACAAATATAATAGGCAAAAATACGACAAGCGTTGTAGTAGCTGAAGCCACTACTGCTGGAGCCAGTTCAGAAGCTCCCTCTTTCGCAGCTTCCACCATCGAGTAACCCCGCTGTCGGTAGCTGACGATATTTTCTAGTATGACGATGGAACTATCCACCATCATCCCTATGCCTAAAGCAAGTCCACCCATCGTTAATACATTCAATGTTTCCCCTGTAAAATACATAAGGGTAAACGTTGAAATAATCGCAATCGGAATCGAGATACCAATTACAAGAGTGGCCCTGATACTTTTCAGGAACAGTAGTAAAACAAGAATAGAGAAAATTCCCCCGAGAATAATGTTCAGCACAACACTATTAATTGAAATCTTAATAAATTCAGAAGTGTCCAGCACAATCTCAGAACTCACATTTTCCGGAAGGTCCGCACTTCCTTCATTCAATGCTTCTCGGACGTTATCAGCCGCTTCTACGGTATTCGCATCGGTTTTCTTAAGAACGGAAAGTACAACTGAAGAAGAACCATTTACTTTCGCGACTGAATTAGAATTGGTTAGCTTTTCTTCCACCTCAGCTATTTGATCCAAGGTTACCTGCGCACCGGATGGCGATTGTAAAATCGTACTGCGCACATCTTCAATTGACTCAAACTCGCCATCAATTCTAATTTGCAAATCTTTTTGTCCTTTATCTACAGCACCTGCAGAGGCCGACTGATTGGAAGCATTTAACGTTTGAACAATGGTTTGGGAATCAAGTCCATACTGAGCCATCTGAGCACGATCTACCAATACTTGTACTTCCCGTACCTTGCCGCCTTCAATACTTACAGACGCCACACCTTCCTGTCTTTCCAGGAAAGGAACAAGCCGGTTCTCAGCCACTTGCTGTAATTCTTCCGGATCATCACCTGATAAGCCAACGGTCATGATCGGGAGCTGCTGGGGATCAAAGCGGAGAACACTAGGTTCTCCTGCTCCATCTGGAAGAGCAGCCCGGGCCTGGTCTACGTTTTCCCTCACCTGAAGCAAGGTACTATCCAAATCAATCCCCGTATTAAATTGCAAAAGAACGAGTGAAGCCCCAGCCTGCGATTGGGACTGGAGCACTTCAAGACCTTCAATCGAACTTACGGATGATTCGACGGGCCGGCTGACCAGTTCCTCTACCTCTTGCGGCGCTGCTCCTTCATAGGAAGTGGAAACTACGGCAATGGGCAAGTCAATTTCCGGATAGAGATCAATCGTCAAGCTCCGTAATGAAACAAATCCTAAAGCAAGAATAGCTGCGACAATCATGATAACCCCAACGGGGCGCTTGACAGACAGATTAACTAGCTTCACTCTGTTCGTCCTCCTCCATGATCGTCACTTTCCCGCCATCTGTCAGCGTCAACTGACCCGTAGTAATCACTTGAGCATCTTCTGGAAGTTCAGCATTTATGGCTGTACGTTCGGTTTGAGCTTCTATGACTTCAACATTTACACGTACAGCTTTCCCATCCACTACGTGGTAAATATAAGATTCGTTACCTTCTTCCATTACAGCATCCGTTGGTACAACCAAACTGTTTTCCACTACCGTTTCAGGAAGTAAAAAAGTCGCCATCATGCCTGGTTTGATACTCTCTTCGTCATTTTCAACTGCGGCTTCAACAGGATAAAGACCCGTATCGTCAGGAATAGAAGAAACGGATTCCACAGTAGAAGTTATTTTCTCATCCAACGTACTAATCTCTACTTCCAGTTCATCTCCATTATTAAATAGAGAAAGCTGCTCAGCTGTAATCGATGCTGTTACCGTCATAGGGTTTAGCCCCACAATGGTAGCAAAGGGCTGCTGATTCGTTACGAGTGCGCCTTCAGTTGCTTCAAGGGAAGCAATCTCACCGGTAGCCGGGGATTTAATAATTTTGTTCGAGGTTTGATCCTGCGTTTGGTTCAGCTGGACGTTCGCCTGCTCCACCTGCAGTTCAGCCTGATCGACAGCAATCCTCGCTTGTTCCAGCTGCTGACGAGCCTGATCCACCTGTGCTTCAGCTTGAGCTACACCTGAAGATTGCTGCGCCCCTCCCTGCAACTGCTTAAGCTGAGCCTGGGCCTGATCCGCACGGCTTTGAGCCTGCTGATAGAGAACTTCAGGAATGATTCCTTCTTCAAAAAGTGATTTCGTCTGATCAGCAAGCCCCTGGGCTTGCTCATATTGCTGCTCAGCCATCTCTTTCGCCTGCTCATTTTGATTTTCCTGGGCATCTTCGGCCTCTTCAGCTACTTCCAGCTGATCCTGCGCATTCTCAAGGCCACTTTCCGCCTGCTCTTTAGAAATCTGCGCATTTTCGAGCTGTTTTTCTGCTTGGCGTACTGCGATTTGCTGGAGTTCAACCTGGCTTTCACCATCTCCAGGATCTACCACACCTATTTGCTGTCCTTCTTCAATCCGATCTCCCTTGGAAACGTTCAGCGTAACCAGCTCTCCTGGCGTTTCAGAAATAACGGGAGTCGTATCAGAGGTTGTGGTTCGTCCAATTATTTCGCGATTTATGACAAAATCCTCTGTCTGAACTTGTTCAACTTCTACCGGTGTTTCTCTTTCCTCTGTTTCTTCTTCCGTGTCGTCGTTTGAACAGGCGGCCAGAAAAATTATTAGAAATATCAGCACGGCTATTCTTTTCATCTAAGACTTCCTCTCCTTCTATATCTAAGCAGCTCATTTAACAAACCATAAAACTAGTGTACGAGGGCGATTATGTAACCTTTTCATTTCCGTAGTGTCTCCTCTAGGACAACTTCCATTCCTTCACTCACGTTCCATTTCATTCTGACCAAGTAGTCATAATTATGAATAATGTTACTAAAGTACGGTTTGTAATGCAACTTGTACAAAACACTCTAAAATGACAATATTGTGTCACTTTTTCTGGAAAATAGATTAAATTGTGAATTTAAAAAAGTACTCATAAAAAAAGCCGGACCCTGGGCCGGATCCGGTTATTTTTATTGAATAATATTTCCGAGCTGTGCTGTCATTAAGTCCAACTTTTTGATCTTTGGAAGATTGTAATCGCGAAAGCGTTCATCAAAGTGCTTGAACATGGGCTCCATAGCTTCATCATCGATTAATTCAGTATAAGTTCTGTAAGCATGCTGATATTGTTTCATGTAACGCTTCATCTTCTTCTCAAAACCGGACAAGTGATAAGTGGAAGAAAAGTCGAATGCTTTCACAATATCACTATCGTATGTTGGGAATTGAGGATTGATCGCATGCAGCATGGAAGCCGCTAATGGGAACTGCATGGTCGGGTTGCCTTTGTGGTTCTTAATCTCGTACAAGCTCTTTGTAATTTGTACAATGTTCGGTCTTTCTTCTTTTCTCTGCTCTTCCATCAACTTAAAATAAGATGTTTCGAACTCATTCGTTAAGCTCGGGTTGTCTAAACGGAAAAAATAACGAAAGATAAATTGATATAAACTATCATCCGGTACGTAAGTATTCTGGAACTCTCTATGAAGATAGAGGTAAACGTCCAGTTTTTCCTGTGGAATTTTGTTGACTACATTTTCAAAGTCTTCTAAAAGTAAGTCCTTTAAATCGCTTGCCGTTCTGTATTTCATTAATAATCACCTCTATTCGCTTATTCCACACTAATAAAACCAAGAAACGTAAAATTGTAAAGGAATTATTAATGTGTATCTTACCTCTATTCTACATAAGCGAAACGGATTTTCCAATCAATTTCAAATAGTCGGACTTAGTTTTAAAGAGTCCGGAAAATTGTTTATATTTCCTTTTCTTAACCGATATAACTGTAAAGCAGAATATTATATGTCGTTAACTCCTCCGCACACTAGCAGCAAACTATGTTCCATAAATAAAGCCTGCGCCATGCACTTATTTCTTTTAGAAAGCGGGGAACTTATGTGAATCAGAAGGGAAAAACGTTGGCGGTCAGTGGATTTATTTCGTTCCTTACGGGAGTTGGATTGCTTTTACTCGATTATTTGTCAGCCTTTCATTTTCTTATTCCCCTTCTAACCCTGGGAGGAATATGTATGGTGGTCACTTCAGTATTTTTATCCTATAATAACAAACACAATAAAAGCCGCTAAGTTTAGCGGCTTTTCTGTTATTGATTGTCTTTACTATCATTTTCGTTCTCTGTCATGTCATTCTCCATGGTATCTTCGTTCGTCATATCTTCTTCCGTAGCATCATTTTCCCCATCTGTCATATCTTCTTGATCCATATTTTCTTCATCGTCCTCATTCATACCGTCTTCATTCATTTGATCCTCTTCTTTGTTCTCTTCCTCATTCATGTTCTGTTCCGTGTCATTTTCTTCTTTACCCATTGGATCTTCATCCGTACCACAGGCACCTAGAAGGGAAACCATCAGCATAGCAATTAGCAACTTAATTGATAGAGATTTCATTTGTATTCCTCCTTTTTAATGATTACGACCCGTAGTATGTCCCCGCTGGTAAAAATCATCCATTTTTCCCCAAAAAAATTCCGGCCGAAGCCGGAGTAATTTGATGAGACTTTAATTATTCTTCTGATATTCAATGGATCGGATCAAAAAGGCAGCAAACTGCTCTCGTGTCACCGTTTCTGATGGACCGTACTGGTCAGCACTCACACCAGAAGTTATCCCTGCATGATAAAGGCGGTTTACGGATTCGTCATACCATATGTCATCTTTTACATCCACAAATGGATGCTCTTTCGATGACTTTTCAAAATTATAGACATTTTGCAGCAGGACGGCCATTTCGCTCCGCTTCAAGTCATCTTCTATATGGAAGTTTCCTTTCTCATCTCCGTTAAAAATACCTTCATCAGCAACAGCAGATACAGTATCAAAATAACGGCTCTCCGGTGATACATCCACAAAACCAGGGTCCGGACGACCAGTCAATGAAAGATTCTCAGCACGCACGAAAAGCATAGCGGCATGAATACGAATTAAATTCTCCTTCATCCCGAAAGTATCTTCATTATGGCCTCTAAGTATGTTCATATCGAATAATTGATCAATACTCTCTTCAGCATAATGATTAGCAGGAACATCTTTAAATTTATTTCTTAAATAATTCGATGCTACGTATCCCTTAGTGCCGTTCTCTTTTTCAACTTTATACCATACAAATGGATTTAAACTTTCCTGACTTTTTTCATACGTATAGGAACCTTCAATCGTCAGGTGTTCCCCCTGTTTCACTTTTCCTATTACGTTCGGGTTGGAGGTTGTCGGCTGGGAGCGCAAATTAACTTCTTGAACGACCCCGACGGTTTGGCCCTTTTTATAAAAATAGTTGGAAGATGTAAATGGCTCCAGGAAACGATACTCCATGGTTACAAACCGAATGTTATCTCTTTTTGCAGGGTCGTAGTCAAAATCATCCCTTGAAAAATCTAATTCTCCAAGTTCGCGATCCATGTTTCTTTCGATGATCTCGAACACTTCTTCTTGATAAGCTTCTTTATTCTCGTCACCATTTTCCTGTATAACCGGACTATTTACTGGTTTAATGCCATTATAAGCCATTACAGCGAAATACCAGTTTTCTATATAATTTCTTTGGTAAGTGTTAACAGATCCTTCACTTTTATTGATGGATGGCAGGTCGTTTCGATCATACATTTTGTTTAAAATCTCGACACCAGCTTCAATATTATACCCAATATCCTGCTTTAAGCGTGTATCATCATAGTTATCCTTCTGTGTCACCTGCATGATCCCAATTCCGCCATCTTCTGAGATAAGCGGCTTGTTGTCTTCAAACTGTTTCCCGGCACTCTCTTTTTCAGCAACCGCTTTAACAATTTCAGGAGGTATATCATACTTAACAGCAGCCTCTGTTAAAAGACAATTGATGGTTTGCGGGTCGGGGTTCACGCCCTCTGACTGTTCAAAGCTGCATTTATCTGCAATTTGCGTTTCTGCGTGTACACTTGGAATGAGAAAAATGTTCACAACGACCAGGAAAGCCAAAACTCCAAAGGCTTTAAGATAATTTTTAATGCGAAGCCACTCCTTCTGCTAGATTCATAGATTTATTCTTTCAATGCTAGAATTATACCATTTTTTACCTTAAAACCCCATAAAAAATGACCCGGACCTTATGATCCGAGTCATTTAAATTATTTCAAAGCGAACATAATTTCAGCTTCGCAGGCTACTTCACCATCTACGGTTGCTTTCGCTTTTCCTTTCCCCATCGGTCCTTTCAGTCTTACAATGTCCACTTCAAGTTTTAGTCGGTCGCCTGGTTTTACCTGGCGCTTAAAGCGGCACTTATCAATACCTGTAAAAAAGGCCAGTTTCCCCTGGTTTTCTTCTTTTTTAAGCATAGCTACCGCTCCCATTTGAGCTAGGGCTTCCGTAATTAACACCCCTGGCATCACCGGGTAATCAGGAAAGTGTCCCTGAAAAAACGGTTCATTCATCGTTACATTTTTGTATCCAACAGCGCGTTCTCCTTCTACAATTTCTTCGACTTGATCAATGAGCAGAAACGGATACCTGTGTGGAATAATTTCTTTAATTTCTTGGATATCTAACATACATGCATGCAGCTCCTTTTGTTCATTCTACCCTTATTATATAGATGGATGTCCTTCTCGACAAAAGATAATTAAGACATCCCTTCAAAAACGGGCCAATAAAATCATAATAATGATTGTTAAATATAAGCTCCCATTACTTGAAGACTCAGTTTCGAGATATTTGTTGACGAGTAAGGTCCTCCGGGGGACGATTTCGCTTTCCGTGGGAATGCGCGGAGCCTCCTCAGGCTTCGCCTTCCGGGGTCTCCCCTGTCATTTTCATGAGGCCGCTGAAAACCCTGCTAATTTCTCCCTGCGGAAAATGGATTCCCAAATTTCATCCGAAAAATCATATGAAAGAGGGGAGTGGACGTCGAATTTTGGTCATTTTCAGATATAAATGTAGGAGAAATAATTTCCAAAATATGTTTTTAAGTGGCCTGATTTTCATCCCACAGGAGTCTTCATCGTCCCCCTCCGGACCTTGCGAAATAGGGAGCTCGAAATGCACTTCGAAGATGCCTGTTCGACAAAGATAATGAACCCTAGAAGCTAAAGAGTATCTAGCTTATTTAAGTGTATAAATCCCGCTTTATAAACATTTAAGCCTGCTTCAGGATTATTACCCCTCTTATGAAAGGGGCCGTTTTACGTTTCAGGCTGGGTGGCGAAGGAAACGACGAGACTCCCGCGGGAGAAGGAGCGAGGCGAGACCCCACAGGGAGTGACAGCGACCGAGGAGGCTTGCCAGTTCCCCCGCAGGAAAGCGAGTTGTTTCCGCAGCCATCCCTCCTCTATATTAAGTAACGGACCTAAGATATCTTGAAACTGAGTCTTCCACAATCCGGCCGTTTGTGCAAAAACGCTTATCTTACAATTCATCACTATTTATCAGTTTGCACTAAAAAAATCACAAAAGTCTTCTAGAAAATTATAAACCGCTGTGACTGAAGTGGTCACAGCGGTTTATTTTATGACGAACGAGTTAACTCCTTGTTATCTTCCTGCTTGGAAGAAAACGAACGTTCTCCGTCGTTCATCTCCTGAGTTTGTACCCATTCTTTCACTGGAGAAGATGGACTCATCCAGAAAGTGTACCAGGAACCTTCTTTAACAATCGGATCTAAATCATACATATCAAAATTAGAATGAGCCGTAACCTCTTTTAACTCTTTCTTATCCGGCAGCGCAAAAAGATTCGAGTGAGCTACAAAGAAACTGTTAAACGCTGAAGAAAAAGCTTCCCCATGCTCGGTTTCATTAATAGGTGTGATAACAGAAACGACTCCTTGAGCTTCCACATAACTATACATTTGCTCTAGAAGATCAGGGCGCGAATCCGGATGAACATAATGAAAGATATTATGAAGCAGTACAACGTCCACTTTCCTTCCATCTTCCGGCTCCCATTCATTTATATCTCCTACTTCAAACTTTATATTAGAGAAATCGTCAGATAATTCTCGTGCATGATCGATGACCTTTTGGTTCAGATCTACCCCAATCATCTGGACATCAGGAAATTCTTCGGCTAACTTTCGTAAGTATCCGCCATGGCCGCAGCCAAGGTCCACAATGGTATCTACATTTCTTGCGCGTATCATCTTCTTAATCTTTTTAATCGCAAAGTGTTCAAGCAGGGCTGAAGTTTCAGCTACAACTTCTCCATGCCGCTCATGGTCGAACAGGGCACGCTCATGAGACTTTAGTATAGAGGGATATTGCAGCATTGTAGGAATATGAAGCTCCATCATCTCTTTCAGCAATGCTTTAACACCAGGCGACTGCTCCTGCCCCATAAGAGCAGAGCATCTTCTTTTTGACGTACGGTAACGTTCATTTGGACGCTTCTTCAGATGCTTAACTGCGACTCCTACTTTAACCCAGGAAGCTAATAAATCATAGGAGTACCCTGTTTTTTCACTGACCGCTTCTACTGTCCTGGCTGATTTGAATTCATCAAACAGTCCTAACTCAGATCCCACATAAGCATGCCAGCTTGGCAGAAACGATTCATTCTTTTTCATCCACTTTCTAGCCTGCATAGCCGTTACCCATTCATTCATATGATTCATCCCCTCCTAGTTCTCTTTTTCCCATGGATAATCTTCTGATTCTGAAAATAAGTATTTCCACTGTGTCTTATCTTTTATCTTTTTACTGCGTGCTGGAAGAACACTTCCCTGGATTGCCCGATCGAGTAAGTTGAAATTCCATGATCCCAATCCGGATATATTGAGCATTTGTTTCACGTGAAGCTGATCATCATCATAAATCCGCTGGACAGCCCTCATACGGATTTTTCTCCACCATTCGAAACGGAAAGAATAGACGAGTGCTGACAGGTGACTTAAATGAAGAAGGGAGGAAACACGAGGCTTCCTTACATCTTCATAGTAATGTAAATGCTCATGATAATTTTTATTATTTTCTTTACACCATGCAAGCAGTTCTCCAAGGACATCTGCATCCTGTACGGCCAGGTTCATTCCTTCCCCTGCCATGGGATGGACGGTGTGAGCAGCGTCACCTATAATGGCAAGATTTCCAGAATAATATTTGTCTACGTGATAGGTATAGGGAATCATAAGCTGAACCTTTTTCCAATCGTCGATGGTACGCACTCCCTCTGACAACTCTGGTTCAAGTTCGCTGTAGGCTTGGTAGAGGTACTCAAGACCCTTTTCTTTAATGGTCTTGTATTCTCCAGCTTTTATCAGATAAACGGTTCTCACTTCATTGTCAGGTAGAGGAAACAAGCCTAGAAAGCGGTCGGCTGTGGTTATAATTTTTCCTTTGGTGTAAGATGCTGGTCTAGGCATTGTAACTGTTAGAAAATGGTGATTGTAGTCTTTACGCTTCACATCAGCATTCATAGCTTTTCGAGTAGGGGAACTGCGCCCTTCTGCGCCGATATATACCTTGGCTTCTATATGGAAAGTCTCCTTCTTCTGCTTCACCTTTGCCATTCCTTTTTCAAAACCTAAAAATCGAGCGCCACCTAAATAGTGAAAATGTTCTTCGAAGGTTTGTCCCTTATCCCGTATAATGGATTTCGTTCTCTCATGCGGCACCATTAAGGCATGGTCATATTTACTTGCCACTCGGCTATAATTCAGCTCCGTTAAATTAATCTCTTCAGGGGATTTCCCTTC
This sequence comes from Halobacillus halophilus DSM 2266, assembly GCF_000284515.1. Lineage (GTDB taxonomy): Bacteria > Bacillota > Bacilli > Bacillales > Halobacillaceae > Halobacillus > Halobacillus halophilus. Next base: position 3,521,601 of record NC_017668.1, read on the forward strand.
ACGACGGTGAATTTCCTGAAATCTAAGCTGGTCAATCACGTGACCGCATCCTTCTATTTCATCGATGACTCCAAGTCTTTCCAGTATCGCAATGGTTTTTGGCTGAAGCAGTTCTCCTTTATATACGGGTGACTCCTTCGTCAGCTGTTCAGCAATCGTGACATGAACGCCTCGACTGGCCAGTTTGGCTGCCAGTGTTAAACCTCCAACACCTCCACCAGCGATAAATACGTCGGTTCTCAAAGCTTGCGGCCTCCCCACTAAATAAATGATTAGATTTAAGATTTATTCCCTAAATAACGGTTTCAGAAACAACTTGATGTGCCAGACATTTCCTTTATACCTTAGACATAAAAAAACACGAGTCGTTGAGACCCGTGTAGAATTCTTCTCATGCTATTCAGTTTTTGTAACAATATCCCAGATGTGCTGCCAAGTATCCCAACTGAGAGCATCCATAGGTTTTCCGTCTCCGATCACTCCGTATCCGACCATTAACCCAATAAACAAAGCCACGATGCTTAAGACCAGAACAATGATAATACGCAACCAAATAGGAAGAACACGGATACGGCTTTTATGTCCCGTCTTTTCATTGAAGGTCTTTTTCAGCTTCTGCCAATACCCTTGTTTTTTTGTATGATCTTGTTTAGTCGCTTCGTCTAAAGCTTTACGTTTCTTCTGTCTATCCTGCTCACGTTTATGGTTTTTGTCATTTTTATTAGGATCTGTTGCCATGGTCGTCAAACTCCTTACGTTTATGATCTGAGCTGATTGATCAGACCCATCATCTGATCACCCGTGGAAATCGATTTTGCATTAAATTGGTAAGCTCGCTGAGCATTAAGCATATCCGTCATTTGCTTGGAAATATTAACGTTGGAAGATTCAAGTGTTCGGTTCTGTATTCGTGTTTCATTTTGGGGAACTTCTGAAGTTATTCCTGTTCCTTCCATACCATCAGGAACTTTAAAACGGTTGCCGCCTACCGCCTCAAGCATTCTTGGTCTTACGGCCTCCACCACCTCAAGCTGCCCTTCCACGGACGACTGACCGTCGCGTGTTACCACCACTGAACCTACTTCATTAATCTTCAATTCCGTGAATCCATTTTCAAGTACAAGAGGATCCCCCGCGTCTCCAATTACAGGATACCCTTCCGAGTCTGTGAGCATTACTTCATTGTCGTTTACCGGATTTAAATAAAAATTCCCTGCCCGAGTGTACTGTGTCTCTAAGCCCGCTTTTGTAGGAATTTGTAATTGAAATAAATGACTCTTCTCTAACAAGGCAAGGTCCAGTTCTCTACCTGTATTCTGAAGGCTTCCCTGGCTAAGGTCAACATTTGTGTGACCAAGACTTGCCCCTGACCCTATTCTTACTCCATCAGGTGTCTGACGGCTTCCAGGAGCTGGTTCGGAGGATAAATTGTCGATTTGCTGATATAACAATGAAGAAAAGTCAGCCTGCCGACTTTTGTAACCAGTCGTGTTCCCATTAGCAAGATTATTCCCTATTAAATCAAGCTTACTCTGCAGCTGTCCCATTGTAACAGAAGCCTGAATCATCGAACGGTTAATCAATAGTCCTCCACTCCTTATCGCAGTCTGGCAATCTCAGTGACTGTTTTCTGCATACTTTGGTCGTAAGCTTTAAGTACTCTTTGGTTCATTTCAAAAGACCGATATGTATTCATCATTTCCGTCATTGTACGGGCACTGTTTACATTGGAACTTTCAAGAAAGTTCTGTTTTACATCGACTTCAACTGTGTTATCTCCCCGGGCCTCTATGAGCTGAGTGCCGTCTTCCCCAAGCCTGTATAAACCTTCGCCTTCCTTCACCATATCTTCCGCTGCCGAACTATAAGATAAGCCTAAAGGGATATCTTGTCCATCTACCGTGATTATACCTTCCTCAGAGACGTCAAATTCCATCCGGTTCGTTTCAATCGGATTTCCTGATTGATCCAATACATAGTTCCCTTGATTCGTAGTTAAGAACCCTTCCCCGTCCACGGTGAAATTGCCATTTCTCGTGTAGCGCGGCTCTCCTGCCTCATTTTGAACATCAAAAAAAACAGAGCCCGACTCGTCGGGCACGTTTCTTTGAAGGAGAGCTAAATCCGTAGCAACTCCCGTTTCTCTTAAATCACCTTGAGTGAAAGCGGGCACAGCCTCCTGCATATAAACACCTGTATTAAGGGATCCGACAGGGTGCTGTACAGGAATATTCCTGCTACTTGCAGAACCAGGCAATTTGCGGCTTCCCATTTGTTCAATCAGCAATTCTGGAAAAGCACGCATCGTCCCCTGATCAGCTTTGTATCCTGGTGTATTCACATTGGACATATTATTCGATAATGTTTCCTGCATGCGTTGGTTAGCAAGCATTCCTGAGGCGGCTGTGTAGAATCCTCTTAACAAGGTGATCGCTCCTTTATTAAAAATTAACGAAAGCTATAAAACTATTTTACTGCGTTTATCCATGTTTTCCAGTATCATTCCTGTTCCAGCAGCTACACAATCCATCGGAGAGTCAGCAATCATCACAGGGACTTTCAATTCTTCGAAAAGAAGCTGATCCACACCGTGAAGAAGAGCACCTCCACCCGTCAGGGTAACCCCGCGTTCAATTATATCAGCAGAGAGCTCTGGAGGCGTCCGCTCTAATACTTTTCTAGCCGTTTGAACGATAACCTGAACAGGCTCGCGAAGCGCCTTCTCTATTTCTTCCGAACTGACTGAAATCGTACGGGGGAGCCCAGTAATCCTATCACGGCCTCTAATATCAACTACTTCTGTCCGAGTCGCTGGAAATACAGTACCCACATTAATTTTTATATTCTCAGCCGTCCGTTCACCAATTAATAATTGGTATTCTTTCTTAATATATTGAAGTATTTCCTGGTCCAATCGATTTCCTGCTATTTTGATCGACGAAGCTGTAACAATTTCCCCCATCGAAAGGACCGCTATATCAGTCGTTCCTCCCCCAATATCCACAATCATATTTCCATATGGCTCGTAAATTTCCATACCTGCACCTATCGCAGCCACTTTTGGTTCTTCTTCTAAAAAAACTTTCTTACCGCCTGCTTTTTCAGCTGCTTGCTTTATTGCCTGCTGTTCCACTTTGGTTATATTCGTTGGACAGCAGATCAGCATCCGTGGTCTGGATAGAAAGCTTCGAACATTTATTTTTTGGATAAAGTACTTGAGCATAGCTTCTGTTGCATCGAAGTCTGCAATAATGCCATCCTTCAATGGACGGGTAGCTTCAATATTCTCAGGTGTGCGTCCCACCATCCGCTGAGCATCTTCTCCTACTTCCAGTACTTTTCCAGTATTACGGTCCATTGCCACGACGGTTGGTTGATTTAATACGATCCCTTTACCCTTAACATGAATGAGCACGTTAGCTGTACCAAGGTCTATCCCGATATCTCTTGCAAACATGTCCTGTAGATCCTCCCTATTGAAAGCATCCATGCCCGTAAACACACAAAAATCGCCGTAACCCTTCCGGTTAAGTGAGAGGTCCATAGTATTCAACCATGTTCTGGGCATTCAACCTGCGTTTTGAAATTTTACATCACTTAAAAAAATAACGTTCATTGCCTGTGTACCATAGTACACATCTAATTCTATATTCTATCATAAAATTATGACAATCGTCGCATTCGGGATGAAAAAATCACCTTATACGCAGGGGATTTTTCTTTAGGGAGGATGACAAAGGAAGTCAGGCAAGAGGCTGCACAGGTCCTTCTTCAAGCAGTTGGGCTTTATACTTTCTTCGAGTTGCTTCTCCTCCGCGGAGGTGTCTGATCTCCTTATGATAATCTAGTATTTTTTTAACTTCTTTAGCAAGCTCCGGATTCACTTCCGGGAGTCTTTCTGTAAGATCTTTATGCACCGTACTTTTAGAAACGCCAAATTCCTTGGCGATCACTCTGACCGTTTTTTTAGTTTCAATGAGGTGCTCTCCAATCCTGATGGTCCTTTCTTTGATGTAATCATGCACTCCACTCGCCTCCTGTGATTGTCTATCCAAGGGGGTGGTTTCAAAGGAAAGCGCTTATGCTGTTAGTATGAGGGGGGTACTCTAGGTGTAAGTCATGGTGTTCCTCCCTGGACGTTACCGAGTGCTCGGTTATCCTCATTGTATTATTAAAAAAGGTGAGTTATGCCACAGGGATAAGGATGGGGCTTGCTTTACAGGAGTTTTTTATGTAAATGCTTTTTGCTAGTTTATGATACAGCATAAAAAAATGAGGGGGCTGGCCCCTCATTTAGGTTTGAGTTGTAGAAATGGATGATGCACTATCCTCATCAGGAGTTTGTTCTCCTTCTGTGTTATCTGCAGGATCTTCATCCGTATTTAGTTCCTCATCATTTGGCTCATCAGATACTTCTGGTTCTTCTGCGGAGTCTTCGGCAGGAGCACTGTCATCTTCAGCAGAAGGTACTTCTGTTTCTTTCTCAGCCTCTGCTTCTTCTTTCACTTCTTCGCTGATCTTACTGGAAGGTTGTCCGAAAAAGCTTTCTGGATTTACAGGCTGCCCTTCATTTCGTAATTCGAAATGAACGTGGACGCCACTTGCCTGGCCGAAGGAATTCTGTCCAGCAGAACCTAGCACATCACCTTGAGTAACTTCAGAACCAGCTTGGACTTTAATGTCAGCTAGACTAGCATAGACCGTTGATACGTCTTCATCATGTGTAATTTCAATGACATTGCCATAAAGCGGATCTTCTTTTACTTCTGTGACTGTTCCTGATAGAGCTGCTGTTACTTCAAAAGCTTCTCCATCTTCTCTCGTTATATCGACGCCTTCACTCTGATAGTACTTATTGTTGTATAGGACCAGTGCACTTTCTTGATCTTCCTGAGACGCATTGTAATCATAGAACTTAGTAACGATAGACGCGGCTTCTTCATCAACGACTGGCATTTGTAAGTTTTCGTTTTGCTCCATGACTGGAACTGAAGCCTCTCCAGAATCCTGAGTAGTGAACTCATCCTGGACTTCCGTTTCTGATTGATTAGCTAACTGGTTTTCTACTTCCTTACCACTTTGCTGATACCAGAACACCCCTACTAGAACTAATGCTGCTACGGACAAATACAAAGCTGGATACAACCATTTCTTGCGCATTAAGCGTTTAAACTTTAATTTAGTCACGCTTTTCTTTCCTTCCTCTCTCATGTTCATCACCTCAAAAATCATTCTGAACACTTCTGAGGAATTATATACATGAAGAGGGAATTTTTTCTTAAAAGTATTTATCATTTCAAGATAGAAATAAAGATCGCATCGAACGAACTAGTTTGTCCAAATTGCAACCGCCCGTCTTATGAAATGGAAACAGGACCCTTAGCTTCAGGTCCTGTCTTAATCATATTCCATCAGTTGACAGGCTTATCATTTCTTGAAGTTAACAATGCCGTCTGTTTATTGATAGAAGATACTTCTGTATCGTGATAATAATGAGTAACTATGTCTTTATAACTGCTGCCGCTCTTTGCCATTCCATTTGCTCCATATTGACTCATTCCTACACCGTGGCCATACCCTTTCGTCGTAAAAATGACGTGGTCACCTTTTTGCTCCATAGAAAAATCACTTGAAGGCAGCTCGAAGGTTTCCCTTATCTGTCGTCCTGAGAAGCTCTGGTCCCCAACTTGAACCTTATCTACACGATTTCCCTCTGTCTTTGTCATGGTCATGTTTTGCACATTCCCTTTAAAATTTACGCCAAGGGCTGTTTGTACTTGAGTAATCGGAATAATTTTCTGATCTGCGAATTTAGGTGACTGTTGATCCCAGGGACTTTCCACACTTTTCAAATAAGGAATCTCGTTCTCCCAGTAGTCTTCAGCATTTTCCGTGTATCCATTGCTCGTTGAAAAGAAAGCGGCCGTTATCGGCTCCTGGTTATACGTGATTATTTCTCCTGCTGTCTCACTGACAGCTGTGCTAATTTTCTCCATATTGCTCGTATATTGATCATGCCACTGAGCTCTGAGTTCTTCATCATTCTTATACACCTGGTGATTAACGGTGTCCGTCACATCAGCTTCCTGCGATACACCCTCTTCTTCAAGCAAATGCCTAGTTATATACGTTCGCGCTGCTAAAGCCTGCGCTTTTAGTGCTTCCAGCTCAAACTCAGCAGGCATCTCAGATGCAACCACCCTTGCCACATATGTCTCCAGTGGGACTTCTTCTATCTTCCCTGATTGGCTTCGTTCCACTCTGACCGCTATCGGAGAGAGGTCTTTTGATGCATCAGCGGCTTTTTCAATCGGATTTGGAGTCTCCGGGACTTCATGTGAAGCACTGGAACCTGTAAAAGGCACCACAATTAGAGTGGGTAGTATAAGTATAGCCCCGAACAGGCCACCTGTTATGAAGAATGCCATCCAATTTTTTCTTTTCATTCTCACCCTCCTGATTACATTGTAGATCTCTCTACTAAAATGTATCCCTGATACAAGGATGATAGAACCAAAAAAAAGCTTGGCTGTTTCAAAAAATTATGAAACAACCAAGCTATAAGGATATATACATTATAAGGTCGACAAAGATTCGTTAGCTTCTTGTTCTTCAGAGTAAGATTCTTGTTCGTTAATTCTTTCTATATCCGCACCGAGTCCCGCAAGTTTGTTGGCGAAATCCACATACCCACGGTCCAGATGCTTAAGTTCTGTTACGCGCGTGTACCCATCGGCAACAAGACCAGCCAGAATAAGAGCTGCTCCCGCTCGTAAATCAGTCGCGGCTACTTCCGCTCCTTGTAAAGATGAAGGTCCCTCCACAATAACGTTGCGGCCTTCAATCTTAAGGTGAGCATTCATCCGGCGGAATTCTTCCACATGCATGAAACGATTTTCGAATACGGTTTCCGTAATTACGCTTGTGCCTTTGGCGTTTAACATCAATGCCATCATTTGAGACTGCATATCAGTAGGAAAACCTGGATGTGGCATCGTTTTAATGTCTGTGGCCTTCAGCTGTTCAGGGCCAATAACTCGAAGTCCATCCTCTTCTTCTTCAATGGTAACGCCCATTTCTTCCATTTTTGAAATAACAGAACGAAGGTGTTCACGCATAGCACCTTTAACTAATACATTACCTCCAGTAATAGCAGCCGCAACCATAAATGTTCCAGCTTCTACGCGGTCAGGGATAATGGTATGAGTCGCGCCTATAAGCTTGTCGACTCCTTCGATACGGATGGTCTCCGTACCAGCTCCAATAACCTTGCCGCCCATTTGATTGAGATAATTGGCTAAATCTACAATTTCCGGTTCTTTCGCACAGTTTTCAAGGATGGTCGTTCCTTCAGCTAGGGCAGCAGCCATCATAACGTTTTCTGTAGCCCCTACACTTGGAACATCAAAGTAAACCTTGGCACCCTGCAAACGACCTTTGACTTCTGCCTCAATGTATCCATTTCCTACGGTAACTTCAGCACCCATAGCTTCAAAGCCTTTTAAGTGCTGATCAATAGGACGTGATCCTATCGCACAACCACCAGGCAGGGCAACCTTAGCATGACCATACCGGGCCAAAAGTGGTCCCAACACGAGGACAGAAGCTCGCATTTTCCTCACGTATTCAATTGGTGCTTCTGTTTCGAGATCTCCAGAAGCATCTACAGTAACTGTGTTGCCTTCCACTTTAACATCAGCATTCATATGTCGAATCACTTCATTGATAGTCGTAACATCTGCTAAAGCAGGAACTTCGTGTAAAACACTTTTTCCTTCACTGGCAATTATACTTGCTGCGATGACAGGCAGTACGGCATTCTTGGCGCCTTCTGCTTTTACAGTGCCATTCAGCTGCCTCCCACCACGGACGATGATTTTTTCCAAATTTCATTCTCCTCCGCGTCCATATTCATTATTATTAATATTCAGCAGTAATAATGGGTGTGCCAATAGTGATGTTTGTCCGCCCGCCCAAAGTTCTTGTAGCGAACTGAACATTCATCTTTCCACTGGCTGTCGGGATTGCTTGTCCCCATTTTTCCGTATATCCGGAGCTGCTAGTCCAATCTTTTTCTGCAACTTGATCTAATGGTTTAATGTCGAATGTTTGTTTGAATTTTTTATACACTAAAACATCATCTATAATACCACTAGACTCTGCCTTAAGACAAGAGAAAAATAGGACGTTTTTTGAGAAATAACGTTTCTCAGTTTCTCGTATCCGATCTTTTACTTCTGGTGTCAGGGAAAATGTACCCTTACCAGCTATATAGTAAACCAATTCCGCCTTTTCATCTTTATTTTTCGGCAGAATAATACTATAACTTTCGTCAAATTCCCTATTAATAAGACCGTCTTTTAGAATGATTTTATTTGAGTTCTCTTGATCTTCATTAGATACTTCAGCATTTCGATAGGATTCGGAAATCTTTTTTTTCAATAATAATGAATCAGATCTCGATATCGTCTCTTTGAGGGTGATCGACCATTCCTTGACGTCCAGCTGCTCATTCTCAGCAAATGCTGCAAAATTTTCAATAGGTGTCTCCGCAGTCAGTTCCTGTGAATAAGCACCTGTACATACCATAATCAATACCGTAATCCCTGCTAGTAAACTTTTCATTTTCTGATGCCTCCCCGAGCATAGACTTACTATAAGTCTGACCGGAGAAGACAACAATCATACTGGACATTTTCTGACAAACTATTCATTTATTCATAGTTTCATGGATTTACGTTTAAAATAAGTAGACCAGACTATTAGACCATGCAATAAAATCAAGAAAAAATCGGCTGACCGTTGTTCCAATTGCAATGGTAATAAATATGAGTAAAACTCTTGCTTCAAAAACACGATGTTTCCTGAAAAACGCATCGAAGTTGACTGACTGAAGGACTCTCCACGTTATGATAATGAAGATAATGTGTGAGGTCATACTCAGAATGGCTTCTTCAGCAAAATATTGATCCATACTAACTCCTCTCTTTCGTCACTATTTTTAGGAACATCATTCATCTACACAGAAATACCTTTTTATACAATTGGCTAAACCCAATTAAAACAGAAGATGACAAAGAAAATATTTCTCTCTCATTTCCCGGGCAATAATGACAAATATTTCTGCCAGTTTAATTCATTATATGAACCGCCTTGCTGCTCCTTGAATGATGACTGGACTGAAAATAAACATCAGGATTATTTACGATTTCTTTAATAAAAAAACTGCTCTCAATATGAAAGCAGTTTAGAAGTTATTCTCATAAACATCTAAGCGATTAATGGCTCGCTTAAGGGCCAATTCAGCCCGTTTGAAATCAATGTCGGCTTGTTTGTCCTGGAGACGTCTTTCAGCACGCTCTTTAGCCATTCGGGCACGGTCTATATCAATATCAGTCGGCTTTTCAGCTGATTGAGCGAGTATAGTCACTTTATCAGGTCTCACCTCTAAAAAACCACCGCTGACTGCGATACGGTCCGATTTCCCCTCACCTTTCAGGCGTATGGAGCTGATTGTAAGTGGTGCCACCATAGGAATGTGACCGGGTAATATACCCAACTCTCCACTTTCCGCCTTACAACTAACCATTTCAAATGCTTCTTCCAATACCGGGCCATCAGGAGTGACGACACTCACCGTTAGTGTGCTCATAAACATTCCTCCTTGGCTGTTAAGTGAATAAACCAGGCGCTCGTCATGAACGCCCCTTTATCACTTGTGTTGACAGGTTTACTGCATTTGTTTTGATTTTTCAACGACATCTTCAATACGGCCGACTAGTCGGAACGCATCCTCAGGGATGTCATCGTATTTGCCGTCAAGGATCTCTTTAAAGCCTTTGACTGTTTCTGCAACAGGTACGTAAGATCCTGGCTGTCCTGTAAACTGTTCAGCCACGTGGAAGTTCTGAGATAAGAAGAACTGCACCCGACGTGCACGGGATACGGTCAATTTATCTTCATCAGAAAGCTCATCCATACCAAGAATGGCAATGATATCCTGTAACTCTTTATAACGCTGCAATGTACGCTGGACTTCGCGAGCTATTTGATAATGCTCGTCCCCGACTACATCCGGGTCCAGAGCACGGGAGGTTGATGCAAGTGGATCAACGGCAGGATAAATACCCTGTTCAGAGAGCTTACGCTCAAGGTTAGTCGTTGCATCCAAGTGAGCGAACGTTGTTGCTGGCGCCGGGTCGGTATAGTCATCGGCAGGCACATAAATAGCCTGAATAGATGTAACTGAACCTTTGTCAGTAGATGTGATTCGCTCCTGCAGTTGTCCCATTTCAGTCGCTAAGGTTGGCTGGTAACCAACGGCTGATGGCATACGTCCAAGAAGGGCAGATACTTCAAGACCGCCCTGGGTGAAACGGAAGATGTTGTCTATGAAGAACAATACGTCCTGTCCTTGCTCATCACGGAAATATTCTGCCATTGTTAAACCAGACAGAGCTACGCGCATACGAGCACCAGGCGGTTCGTTCATTTGTCCAAACACCATAGCTGTTTTCTTAATAACACCTGAATCGGTCATTTCCCAATAAAGGTCGTTACCTTCACGTGTACGCTCACCCACTCCGGCAAATACAGAGATACCACCGTGTTCCTGGGCGATGTTGTTAATTAATTCCTGGATGAGTACGGTCTTACCTACTCCGGCGCCACCAAACAATCCAATTTTACCACCTTTTACATATGGAGCTAAAAGGTCTACAACTTTAATTCCAGTTTCCAGAATTTCAGTTTCTGTAGCTAAGTTTTCAAAGACTGGTGCTTCGCGGTGGATTGGATCACGACGTACATCATCACTTAAAGGTTCATCTAAATCAATATTGTTACCCAGAACGTTGAATACTCGACCCAATGTCACTTCTCCCACTGGAACTGAAATTGGGCTGCCTTTATCGATAACAGGTGTGCCACGCATTACACCTTCTGTGGAAGACATGGCAACAGTACGAACGGTATTGTCACCCAGATGAAGGGCAACTTCTAACGTAAGGTCGACGTTTTTTTCATCTTCGGATTGCGCATCATAACGTACGTGTAGTGCGTTATTGATATCTGGGAGCTGTCCGTCATCAAATGTTACGTCGACAACTGGTCCCATGATTTGGGTCACGCGTCCATTACTCATCGATTTCCCTCCTAACTTACTGTTCAAAAATCCAAGAATCCCTATTCGAGGGCAGCTGCACCGCCGACAATTTCAGTAATCTCTTGGGTAATAGCAGCTTGACGTGCACGGTTATAAGATAGTGTTAAATCACCAATTAGATCATCAGCATTATCAGTTGCACTCTTCATAGCTGTCATCCGAGCTGCATGCTCACTAGCTTTACTATCAAGTAAGGCTCCGTAAATCAAGCTCTCAGCATACTGCGGAAGCAAGACTTCCAAAATCTCTTCTTGGTTCGGCTCATACTCATAAGAACTTGTGGATCCTACACTTTCTCCACCAAAGTCCGTTAACGGCAAGACTTTTTTCTCGGTTACTTCCTGTGTGATAGCACTAACGTAATGGTTGTAATAAATATATAATTGATCGATCTCTTCGTCTGTAAAGAGTTGGATCGTATCCGATGCGATATCTTTAATATCAGCAAAGTCCGGCTGGTCTGCCAGGCCAGTAATATCCATATCTACCGGTATATTACGTTTGCGGAAGAAGTCCCGTCCAATACGGCCAATGGTGATCAGCTTGTATTCTTCAGCAGAAGTATGATGCTGGCGAATCTGCTGATAGACTCTTCTCAAGACACTGCTGTTGAATGCTCCTGCAAGACCGCGGTCAGAAGTGATCACCAGGTAACCTGTACACTTCACTTCCCTCGATTCAAGCATCGGGTGACTTGCATCACCTCCGCCTTGAGAAATACTCGCTACGACTTCTTGAATTTTTTCGCTGTATGGAACAAAATATCTTGCATTCTGTTCGGCACGATTCAATTTAGAAGCAGATACCATTTCCATGGCTTTTGTAATCTGTTTCGTCTTCTTGGTAGAGGTAATCCGGCCTTTGATATCTCTAAGGGATGCCACGCTGTTTCACCACCCTTTCCAGCTGTGTTTTATTTATTCAGAGATCACAAATGTTTTCTTGAATTCTTTCACAGCTTCTTTCATATCTTCTTCCTCTGCCAGTTTTCCAGTTTTCCGGATCTGACCAATCAGCTCTTTGCGATTGTTGTCAAGCCATGTGTGGAATTCTGACTCAAAGCGAGTAACATCATCCACTGGAATATCATCCAGAAATCCTTTAGTAAGGGCAAAGACAATCATAACTTGTTTCTCTACAGCCAGCGGCTGGTGTAAACCTTGCTTAAGAACTTCAACGGTACGCGCTCCGCGGTTCAGTTTAGCCTGCGTAGATTTATCAAGGTCAGAGCCGAACTGTGCGAAAGCTTCCAATTCACGATAAGAAGCTAGGTCAAGACGCAATGTACCGGCAACTTTTTTCATGGCTTTGATTTGAGCTGATCCACCAACACGGGATACGGATAACCCGGCGTTAATCGCTGGACGTACGCCAGAGAAGAATAAGTCGGACTGTAAGAAGATCTGACCGTCTGTTATGGAAATAACGTTTGTTGGAATATAGGCGGAAATATCTCCTGCTTGTGTTTCAACGAAAGGAAGGGCTGTTAATGAACCTCCACCTTTTGCATCACTTAATTTAGCTGCACGTTCCAACAGACGGGAGTGCAGATAGAATACATCCCCTGGGAACGCTTCACGGCCTGGTGGACGACGAAGCAGCAAGGAAAGTTCACGGTAAGCGGCAGCCTGCTTGGAAAGGTCATCATATACAACCAGTACATGCTTGCCATTGTACATAAATTCTTCCCCTAATGTTACGCCTGCATATGGAGCAAGGTATAAAAGCGGAGCTGGCTGAGAAGCACTCGCCGTTACGACAATTGTGTAATCCAGTGCACCGTGACGGCGAAGAGTTTCCACTGTGCCGCGTACGGTTGATTCTTTCTGACCGATCGCTACGTAGATACAAACCATATCCTGATCATGCTGGTTCAAAATTGCATCAATCGCTACAGATGTCTTACCAGTCTGACGGTCACCGATAATAAGCTCACGCTGACCACGGCCGATAGGTACAAGGGCGTCAATTGCTTTAATTCCTGTTTGAAGTGGTTCATCTACAGATTTACGATCCATAACTCCTGGTGCTGGTGCTTCAATCGGGCGTGTTTTAGTTGTTTCAATTGGTCCTCTTCCATCTACAGGCTGACCAAGTGGATTCACGACACGTCCAAGCATTTCTTCCCCTACAGGTACTTGCATGATACGGCCTGTACGACGTACTTCATCGCCTTCTTTAATATCTGTATATGGTCCGAGAATAACAAGACCAACGTTACTTTCTTCTAAGTTTTGTGCCAATCCCATGACACCATTTGAGAATTCAACTAGTTCTCCGGCCATGACGTTGTCAAGACCATGAGCACGTGCAATACCGTCACCAACTTCGATAACTGTACCCACATCATTGACTTCTATATCTGATTCATAGCTTTCAATTTGCTGTTTAATCAGCGCACTGATTTCCTCAGCTTTAATGCTCATGCCATTTCACCCCTATCATCTTTTGTTAGCAGAAACTAGCTTGCGCTCCATGCGGCTAAGCTTTCCACTGACGGAACCATCAAATATCCGATTTCCAATTCGCACACGAATTCCTCCGAGAATGCTTGGATCAACAATATTGTTCAGGTTCAATGAACGTTTGCCTACTTTTGGTGCAAATGTTTCTGAAATCCGCTTTTTTTCAGATTTCGAAAGTTCACGTACGGAGTAAACATCCGCTTCTGCTACTCCTTTTGCATCGCTCATCATCGTTAAGAAATGAGTGATCATTTCAGAAATAATGTCTTCTCTATGCCTGTCTACCAACAACTTAAGGGTGTTCACAACTTCTGCTGAATACGACAGAAATGATTTATGAATGAGTTGTTTCTTTTGGTCGACGGAAATACGTGGATGCTTAAGGAATGTATAAAGCTGCTCATTATTACGGAACACCTTTTGCAGTTCTCGTAATTCTGTTTCAAATTGCTCTAATTTTAAATGTTCTTGTCCGAGTTGAAAAAGCGCGTTAGCATAACGTCTCGCAATGATTGTCTGGCTCATCGCTCTTCTCCTGCCTCATCAATGTATTGATGAATCAATTTCTCCTGATCCTTCTCCGAAAGTTCTTTTTCAATAACTTTGGATGCAATCATGACAGACATAGAAGCCACTTGATCTTTAAGGACTTGTACGGCTTTTTCTTTCTCTTGTTCAATTTCCTGACGAGCTGATTCTTTCATTCTTTCAGATTCAGCGCGAGCGGACTCAATAATATCGCGTTCCTGCTGACCAGCCGTTTTGCGTGCATCTTCGATTATTTTCTGTGCATCCTGACGGGTTTTCTTAAGTTCTTCGGAAGCCTCACGCTGCATGCGCTGCGCCTCTTCACGACTTTTTTCTGCGGTATTGATTTCGTTAGCTACGTAATCTTCACGCTCTTTCATCATATTCATTAATGGTCCCCAAGCAAACTTGCCTAAAAGAGCCAGCAAGATAAGGAAGAACACAAGTTGAATGATCATATCACCTATGTTAAGTCCTCCAGCTCCGAGGACAAGACTCTCTGTGAATCCTTGCACAGTTTTCACTCCTCTCCACACCATATCGTAACAGGGTTAAACCTCAAGCAAGCAAAAGCCTTAAGAATAAGAGCTCAGCTAGACAAGAGAAAAACCCGGCTTTAGCTTATAAAAGCTTCAGTCGAAGTTTTCTTTCCAATCCATTTGGGTATCAAGTTTTCGTAAAGGTATAAAGGAAAGGCGAAGATCGATTGAGTTGAACTTCGCCATAAGCGTATTCGCTCGTCCTGCTTTACTGACCCATTACGATAAATGCGATTACAACGCCGATGATCGGAATCGCCTCTACTAGAGCAACACCGATGAACATAGTTGTTTGAAGAGCACTGCGCAATTCTGGTTGACGCGCAATTCCTTCTACCGTACGACTTACAATCAGACCGTTACCAATACCAGCACCTAGTGCCGCTAATCCTACTGCAATTGCAGCTGCTAAAAGACCCATAATGAAAATCCTCCTCATATTTTTAAAAAATAATTTTTTATTCTTTTATTTTAATGGTCGTCGCTCACCTTGTGAGACATATAAACCATCGTTAACATTACAAAGATAAATGCCTGGATAAAACCGATAAATGTACTGAAGCCCATCCAAGCTATCATTGGAAGTGAAGCTCCTAAAAATCCACCAACGCCGCCTGCTGCCATAGTGACAAGCAAGCTCAGTAAGATCTCTCCTGCGTAAATGTTCCCATATAGACGCAAACCAAGTGTAAGAGTATTGGAGAACTCTTCAATGATTTTGAAAGGTAGTAAAAACGGCAGAGGTCTTATAAAACCTTTACTGTATTCTTTACCGCCTTTCAGCTTAACCCCATAGTAGTGAGATAAGACGACAACAAGTGTTGCCAGGGTTAAGGTTATGCCGGGGTCTGCGGTTGGTGATTTCCACCACAGTTCATGTCCAACAACTCCATTGGTGACGACTCCAAGCATATTAGCTACAAATATGTAGGCAAATAAGGTTAAACCAAGTGGAAGAAAGAGCCTTCCTGTTCGCCAATCCATATTTGAACCGATAATGCCTTTGATGAAGTCAATCAGCCATTCCATGAAATTTTGAAAGCCGGTTGGGAACCGTTTCATGTTACGTGTGGCTGCTACCCCTAGAATGAAAACGATTAATGAGGCCACAAACATCATTAAAACGTTGGAAAGGTTGAAATCAAGCCAAGTGATCCCAAACGCATCATTCCACATCGGTGCTTCGTGATTCAATCTGTTCACCTACCTTCCATCGTGCTAAACTGTTGATTTATTGAACAGGTAATCTATAAAAATGACAATGTAGGCTGCCATTAAGCCCAATACTACGGAAATCAAATGAATGTGTTCTTCAAACTGGAGGGCAATGACTACAGCCAGTGCACCTGAAGCCAAACGAGTAAACGTACCGATTCCTCTTACAGACTTGTTCTCTGCAGAGGCTTCGCCAAGCTTGCGGATTTTGCGCTGCATAAGCCAGAGGTTATAAAAACTCAAAGCGCTTCCCAGGAGAAGGCCCAGAAAAATCGGTTCCCAAGGGGTAAGGCCCCAGCCAAGAACGAGTAACGCCAGAAGGTAGAGCATCCATTTTCGTTGACGGGCCATCATCTGTTGGTAGTGCTTCATGCTAATCGTCTCCCGTGTACGTCCGTACTAAATGAATGGTCCCATATGTACCTGCTCCTAATCCTAGAAAAATCCCTATGATTAAGAATGTGGGCTCTGTGGAAAATTGACCATCTATCCATTTCCCAAGATAAACTCCGGCAAGTGGTCCACCGGCAAGCTGAGAAACGATGGCACTAGTTAATGCCATGGCCTGAAAAGGTGGTCTAGTATCTTTCATTTACAAGCCTCTTTTCACTTGAATAAAAAGGTGTCAGAACCTTTGCAATTCGTTATGAAAACCTTATCATCCCACACTATGTAAGAATACATTAGGGGTTATATGATGTCAATGAGTTTGTGATTAAAAATACAAATGTATGACACTTTTCGATCACATTTTCGTCACATTTGTGACAAAACTTACATGTACCATTTTACCAATTCTAAACCGAAAATACATAGACTTTTCGAGCCATTTTTACATAAAACTTCCACCTCAGGTCATCCAAAAAATGGATGACCTGAGGTGGAAGTTACTGGTTTTTATGAGGATGTGAATGTTACTGGGAACGGGTAACTTTCTTTCTGGTCTTCATACTCGAGAGTGAAGACAGCTATATAAGCCCCTTCTAGATGATTCGTATTTACTTTAAATTCCCCTTGCACCATACCCGGCTTAGGGTCTTCAAGTTCAAATAATTTTCCATGAGAGAGCATAGTACCAGCTCTGTATAGATCGACGGTGATTTTATCTACGGAATCCGTAAGATGGAAGCGATAAGTGTATCGCCTTGCCTCCGCCCACTTAGATGATAATTCCAAACCGGACACCTTTTCGTAATCAGATGTTCCGATCATGTAAAGATAAGGAACGTGGAAGTCATGATCTTGATTTCTCAGTTTAATAAACCCCTGATGAACTCCAGCTTTTAGAAAAGATTTCGTAAGATGGAGTCCAACCTCCACTTCCTTCGTTTCATTCGGTTCCAACTGGACAGTAGTTGGGAGGTCCCACCTGCTCCCATTTTCACGAACCGGGACTTCAAGGTGTACTGTCTGACTCTCATTTGTCGGATTTGTAAGCTTCAATTCTGCTTTTTTATTTACCAATGGTTGATCTATGCGACCGAAAGCAAGCGACCCAGGTTCGATTAGCAGAGTTGGGTTGAATGATTCTTCTATATCAATAAATCCTGTACCTTGCTCAGTAGGTGAATAAGGAAGTTTATCTTTTTCAAGAATATCTGCTGAGCTCATCATAGCCCTTTTTATTTGCTGAGGAGACCAATCCGGGTAAGCTTCTTTTAATAAAGACGCAAGTCCTGCTACATGCGGAGCGGCCATACTCGTTCCCTGGAGGGCCGCATACCCTCCTGGGACCGTGCTTAAAATGTTTACACCCGGTGCTACTACATCTGGTTTTAATTCCCATGTGTTCGTTACGGGACCACGAGAACTGAAAGGAGCCATTCGATGATCAAGTGAAATTTCGGTGGTTTCCAGCCATTGATTCTGCTGAACTCCTTGTTGAATCAACCACTCCCCATCTTTTTTGGATACAGCAGCGACCGGAATTGGAATGGAAAGGTTCTCTAACGAACCCTGAAATAAGCCTGGTTCATTATTGTATATAACCACACCAGCCGCACCAGCTTGATAAGCTTTAAAAGCTTTTTCCTGAAAAGGAATTTCCCCACGTTCAAACAACACGATTTTTCCAGAAGCATGATTCAGATCTTCTTCCCCTCTGCCAGCGTCCAGTAAAGGATACTTTCTGGAAAGTTCCCATGGCTCTGAACCGAGCAGTACTTGAACAGGGATTTGTCGATCTTCTCCCGGAATTCCAAATACCGGTGCTTTTGAAGGAAGAGCCGAGGCTCCTACGGTTATGGCCTTTGATGATGTGGCAGGGGATCCTACAGTCCAAGTGTCCGGCCCCGAATTCCCAGCTGCAACTATAACGGTCACACCAAGCTCTACCGCTCTATTAACAGCATGCGTAGTGGGCCAGTCCGGACCGTTCACATCATTACCAAGAGACAGATTGATCACATCCATTCTCTCTTTAACCGCTTCTTCCAGAGCAGCGATAACCTGGACAGAGGATCCGATCCCCCCTGGACCTAACGCCCGATAAGCGTAAAGCTCAGCATCTGGAGCTATCCCTTTCATCTTTCCATCAGCTGCAATGACCCCTGCTACATGGGATCCATGCATGGTCGATCCTTCCCCTCTGGTTTCCATAGGATCGTTATCAAAATCTACGGTATCAAAACCACCTTTGTAGTTCTTTTGTAGATCCGGATGAGAGTAGTCCACCCCTGTATCAATGACGCCTACTTTCACCCCTTTACCTGTATAGGAGGGATTATATTGATCACGGATTACTTGAGTAGAAAAA
The DNA here is from genome assembly GCF_000284515.1 of Halobacillus halophilus DSM 2266. Taxonomy (GTDB): domain Bacteria; phylum Bacillota; class Bacilli; order Bacillales; family Halobacillaceae; genus Halobacillus; species Halobacillus halophilus. Next base: position 3,540,267 of record NC_017668.1, read on the forward strand.
GTGCCCATTTCCTGCTGCAGACTTTTATATTTTACGACGGGATACTGATTCACTACCATATCCATACGAGCAAGTTTTTCAAGTTCTTGAGCCGTCCCTTTTACAGCCAGACCGTTAAAGATCGTGTCATACTGTGCCACAATCTCAAGCCTTGGAATTCTTGATTCAATTTGTTCTGCAAGAAGGGATGAGGAGTCTTCCGTCTCAATAATAATAGTTACTTCATCGTTTTCATCCGGGGACTGAAAGCCTGTAAGAAGTAATAAAAGAATGAACAAGTGCAGCAAACGCATAGGCCCGTCTCCTTTTTAGTTAGTTTGTGATGGATGAGTACAGCTATTCATGAACGTGCTCAGGCAATTTTTGTATAAAAAAAGACCAAACCCTCATGGATTTGATCTTTTAACCATTATTCAATTTCAAACGGTGCTGGCTTATCTTCCCGGTGATTAAAGAAATACCGGATCGCTTCAGCAATTCTTGCAGATGCTTTTCCATCCCCATATGGATTGGAAGCATGCGACATTTCTTTATGTTTTTCCTCATCAGACAGTAATTCATTTGCTAAATGGAAAATGTGATCCTCTTCTGTTCCGGCGAGCTTAAGCGTTCCTGCTTCGATGCCTTCCGGACGCTCAGTTGTGTCGCGAAGAACCAATACAGGCACTCCAAGTGAAGGCGCTTCTTCCTGGACGCCGCCTGAGTCAGTAAGGATTAAATGAGCCCTGGAAGCAAAGTTATGGAAATCAATTACATCAAGCGGATCAATTAATTTGATGCGGTCATCATTTCCCAAAATCTCATCAGCCGTATCTTTAACGGCAGGGTTCAGATGTACAGGATAGATCACTTGAATGTCATCATGTTCTTCCACAAGGCGCTTAATAGCTCGAAACATCTGTTTCATATTATTTCCAAGATTTTCACGTCTATGGGCGGTCATCAGAACTAACCGTTTATCTCCAATCTCGTCAAGCACTTCTGAGGCATAATCGTCTTTAACGGTGGTTTGCAGCGCATCAATCGCCGTATTTCCTGTGACAAAGATCTGGTTGGTCGGCTTGTTTTCTGCAAGCAGATTATCCATGGATTTGTTTGTCGGAGCAAAATGTAAATCCGCCATAACCCCTGTAAGCTGACGATTCATTTCCTCAGGGTAAGGAGAGTATTTATTCCATGTTCGAAGTCCTGCTTCTACGTGCCCCACAGGAATCTGATTATAATAAGCCGCTAGTGAAGCCGCAAAAGTCGTCGTGGTATCCCCATGCACAAGAACCACATCAGGTTTTGTTTCTTTCATAACATCATCAAGACCTTCAAGGGCACGGGTCGTCACTTGTGCCAGGGTTTGACGCGACTTCATAATATTTAAATCAAAATCGGGCTCAATACCAAAAATCGACATCACTTGATCCAGCATTTCTCTATGCTGCGCTGTTACCGTGACAATTGGTTCGAACTGGTCGGAACGATTTTTTAACTCCAGAACAAGCGGAGCCATTTTAATAGCTTCCGGCCTTGTCCCAAAAATGGTCATTACTTTTATGCGTTCTGCCATGAATGTACCTCCTTTAATGGAGCTTTAATAATTCTATTTATTTTGTACCATATAATCGGTCACCGGCATCTCCCAGACCTGGAACGATGTAGCCTTTTTCATTTAACTTCTCATCAAGAGCTGCGAGATAGATATCGACATCCGGGTGCTCTTCACGAACAGCATCGACACCTTCAGGCGCTGCAACGAGACACATTAAGCGAATTTGGCGGGCTCCTCTTTTCTTCAATGAATGGATGGCCTCATTGGCTGAACCGCCTGTCGCAAGCATTGGGTCAATGACGATAAGTTCACGTTCTTCAATATCACTAGGAAGTTTGACATAATACTCTACCGGCTGCAGTGTTTCAGGATCGCGATAAAGTCCGACATGTCCTATTTTAGCGGCAGGAATCAATTGAATGATTCCGTCTACCATACCTAGACCGGCACGAAGAATGGGTACAAGTCCAATTTTCTTACCCGTCAGTACTTTAGCTTTTGCGTCGGATGTGACAGGGGTGTCGATTTCAACCTCTTCAAGAGGCAGATCACGAGTAATTTCAAAAGCCATCAATGCGGCGACTTCGTCAACTAGTTCACGAAAATCCTTCGTCCCTGTTTCCTTTTTACGTATGTACGTCAGTTTGTGCTGAATTAACGGATGATCCAGTACATATACCTTTCCCATTGCCGATCACTCCTTCTCATAGTTTGCATCCTTTAAATTGTACTGAAAAACAAGATGAACTGCAACCCGATAAATATGAATTTGCCCGGGCCCTCCATTCATTCCTACCAGCACATACGAAGACATAATAATAGCCGCCAGCACCAGGCTGACGGCTTTTTCTATTAAATAGAAGAATAATTTAAAGTTTGATAAAGAGGGAAACGGGAAGTCAGCTCACGCACACGCTCTGCCGCTTCTTTCATCTTTTCTTCATTCTCGTGATGCTCAAGAGTGAAGGCAATTAGGTCTGCTATTTCATCCATCTCGTTTTCTTTGAAACCGCGAGTTGTGACAGCAGCGGTTCCAATACGGATTCCACTCGTTACAAACGGGCTTTCTGTGTCAAAAGGGATCGTATTTTTATTGGTTGTAATACCAATATCATCCAAAGCCTTTTCTATCACTTTTCCTGTAAGACCTTTCTTTTGCAAATTCAATAGCAGCAGATGATTATCCGTGCCGCCCGATACAATGTCGACACCTTTATCTACAAGGGATTCTCCGAGACGTTTAGCATTTGCAATGATCTGCTTGGAATAATCTTTAAACTCCGGCTGCAGCGCTTCTTTAAAGGAAACAGCTTTGGCAGCAATTATATGCATCAATGGACCACCCTGCATACCAGGAAACACATTCTTATCGATTTTTTTCGCGAACTCTTTTTGACAAAGAATCATACCGCCGCGTGGGCCGCGAAGGGTTTTATGAGTCGTAGTTGTAACGAAATGCGCATGCGGAACTGGATTAGAATGGAGACCGCAGGCAATCAGACCGGCAATGTGCGCCATATCTACAAGAAGATACGCTCCTACTTCATCCGCAATTTCACGGAATTTAGCAAAATCAATTTCACGTGGATAAGCACTCGCGCCGGCAACAATCAGCTTAGGCTGTACTTCTTTCGCTTTTTTCAATACGGCTTCATAGTTAATTCGTTCATCGTTTTCTTCAACACCATATTCTTCAAAGTTGTACAGCTTGCCACTGAAGTTTACAGAACTTCCATGTGTAAGATGCCCTCCGTGATTTAAGTTCATCCCAAGTACGGTATCTCCGTGATCCAGAACGGTAAAATAAACAGCCATGTTGGCTTGGGCACCGGAATGAGGCTGGACGTTGGCATGATCTGCACCAAAAAGCTCTTTCGCACGGTCACGAGCCAGGTTTTCTACTACGTCGACATGCTCACAGCCTCCATAGTAACGACGGCCAGGATATCCTTCCGCATATTTATTAGTCATAACGGAACCCATCGTTTCCATCACAGCCTCGGAAACAAAGTTTTCAGAAGCTATTAACTCAATATTATTCTGTTGACGATCTCTTTCATCCTGAATAGCTGCAAATACCTCTGCGTCTGTTGATTTCACTTGATTCATAGTAAACCGTTCCCCTTTCCATTCCTATTCGTCACATGAACCTTCTTCTTCTATCCTTTCATAAACGGCCCGGACTCCTCCGATTAAAGGAGGCCGCGTTTTGGCAGCCGTAATGTGGGCGGCTCCAATCGTTTTCTGCTCAATACGCACCGGGACGGCCACCCGCTTCAAATGCATCCCAATTAAAGTATCCCCTATATCGAGTCCTCCATCGGCCTGGATGGTTTCTACCAGGACTGGGTCATCCATATGCTTAAAGGCATAAGAAGCCATAGATCCACCGGCTTTAGGTACCGGAATAGCTGAGACCTCTGTCAACCTCTCTTTCTCAAAAACAGAGCGATCCACAACGATGGACCGATTTAAATGCTCACAGCACTGGAAAGCTACATGAATATTCGCCTGATCTTCCATCTTCTTAAGTTCACGGAACATAACCTCTGCCATAGACTCGTTTCCGGAAGTGCCAATCCGCTCGCCAGCTACCTCGCTAGTCGAACATCCTACCACAAATATACCATCTTTAATGGATCCCGTTTGCAAAAGTTGCTCCACTACAGCCCTGGTATCAGCCTGGATGGTTTGGACATCTATCACGCCTGCCCCTCCTTGTCGTTTTATTTCTAAAAAAGGAGAAGCCTGGATGCTCCTCCTTTAGTTATCAGCTTCCGCATTATTTAGCTTCCGCTTATCTGCTTTCATTGTATTATTTATTCTCATATTCGGCAATCTTAGTTATCCGGTTTTGGTGACGGCCGCCTTCAAATTCTGTCTTAACCCACGTTTTTGCAATTTCTTTCGCAAGGCCAGGGCCAATGACGCGTTCGCCCATGCAAAGAACATTTGAATCGTTATGTTCGCGTGTAACTTTTGCTGTAAAAATATCATGAACAAGAGCAGCACGTACTCCTTTTACTTTATTTGCAGAAATCGACATGCCGATTCCAGTTCCGCAAATAAGAATAGCTTTATCAAACTCTCCGTCAGCTACTCGTTCAGCTGCAGGAATACCATAGTCCGGATAATCTACGGACCCTTCACAGTCACAGCCAATATCTTCAAAATCAATTTGAAGTTCAGTCAAAACATCCGCTACTTCCTGTCGCAGATTTACACCGCCATGGTCTGAAGCAAGAATTATTTTCATAGCTCCTACACTCCCGTCTTCTTAAATGTCAATCCTATCGTGACAGTTTACCGAGCTGCTGTCAATTGAACAAAAGGATTATGGAACGTAAAAAATAGAGCCGTTTTTCCGGCTCTATTGTTAATATCAGAATGCATTAATACTATTAATATTTATAAGAAAGAACTTTTAATTCCGCATGTTGTAATATAGGAGACATTTAAAGGCTATGAGGAATTTTAGGATTTACTCCATAATATACCTCTTCAATCTGCTGGCTGACTTAGAGTCGTTATGAGCTGCAACTCCGATCGAGCCATAAATTTTGTTAAACAGCAGCTAACAGGTGAACAACTATCCATCCTATGTATTTCGGTACCCTTTCAAACCTGAATCTCGGGATACCAGATCGTTAGGCTGAGGTACCGTTTAATCGTTTAGCGAGAAGTTCAATATACTTATCCAATTCGTCCCGCGTCATTCTATAGGCATCCAAGTTCCCGCCAAAAGGATCGATAATGTTGATATCAGGAATGCTGTTTTCTATTTCTTCAATCTGTTTAATCTCGTATTTTAAATCAGTCATAAGCTTTTCTTCCATTTCTTCATCACTTAAGTTTGCAGTGTGGCTTAATATGGAAGAACGTTTCTCTTCAAATTTTGAGTAAAGCTCTTTCAGCTTCTGCCACTGATTTTCGTCAATGAGTACGTATTCTTTTAGAGTAAAGTATTTATCCTGATAATCCGGATATTGAATGGCTAGGGTTTGTTTGTGACGATCCGTCATAGTCAACACAAGATCAGTCCACTCTAACAATTCTGCCGTTACGGAACTTGTTTTGTGATCTATGCTAAACTCCCATTCTCTAAGAACAAGTTCCGTGTTTTTGGACATCGGTTCTCCTTCACCGGCAAATATACCGGCCGAACGTACCTCAATAGTTGAGAGCTTTGCTTTTAAGAGAGCTTCGGCCATAGGGCTTCGGCAAGTATTTCCTGTACAAACAAATAATATTTTCATAGCCAATTCTCCTAACCGTTTATCATTTTACTCCATATTATCATACGTACAAGGGGGCGTTAAAATTTTTGTCAGAAAATGGCATGCAAGCCGAGCGCACAGAGAATACTTCCTCCGAGTAATTCACTATACACGCCAAGAAGACCGCTAGCCCTCCGTCCAATAACAAAACCTGCCCAAGTCAGCAGCATACTGAACAGACCGAAGGAAATAATGGACACGAAAACCTCCGATTCACGAAGTCCTAAGCTGAAGCCAACCGGAAAACTATCAATACTCACACTAAGCGCAAAAAGCCACATTCCCGCTCCCGCCAGGGTATAAGCTGCATTATGCTTGTCCGTAAATGATGCAAAAATGGTATAGCTTCCCAGACAGAAAAGCAGTAATCCTCCTCCGACAGCCGCCCACTCACTAGCACTGCCTGAAAGCCATTGTCCCAGGGCCATACCAAGTCCAGGCATGAACATGTGGAAAATACCCACAACAATCCCTGCAAAGAATGCGTGTTTTAAACGAACCGCTTGAAGCCCCATTCCGAGTGAAACTGAGAAAGCATCCAAACCTAAGGCTAACGAAAGCAAAACCAACCCCGTAACTTGTTCCAAATATGAGCCCTCCCCGGACATGCTATTTCATCGTATGCGGGAAGCAGACTCTATATGTCAGGGCTGTTCGATGATCTTAACAGAGGCTTTTGTTAATCGATTCATAACTGCCGCCCCAACACCATAATCGGGAAAAGATTCGCATAGAATAAGGTCAATATCTGACTCTTTATATTCACGCAGCACTTCGTAAAGTCGGTTAGCTACTTCCGTAAGGTTCTCTCTAGATCCACACGGAAGAACGAATTCATGATGAAGTTTTTCAGCCAGTTCATTGCTGGCTATTACCCCAATCCGGTAACCCTCTTCTTGTAGTTCATGCAGCTGGCTCCTAAAGAACTCATCCTCCCCCTTTATTAACCACAATGGAGACTCGGGGGCATAATGTGTATACTTCATCCCTGGAGAAACCGGGGGAGCGTCTTTCCCCGTTAAGGCAGGGTCAATTTTCACTTCAGGCAGTACCTCTTCAAGATCCTCTTTCGTTATACCTCCCGGGCGAAGAATAGCAGGAATGTCAGATGTACAATCCAGTACCGTTGATTCTACTCCTACCCCCGTCGGTCCTCCGTCCAGAATGCCTGCAATGCGTCCTTCTAAATCCTGACGTACATGTTCTGCCTTTGTAGGACTCGGGCGCCCTGAACGGTTCGCACTCGGTGCAGCCAAAGGCAGCTCTGCTGCTTTCAGCAAAGCTAAAGCTAATGCATGATCCGGCATGCGAATAGCTACCGTTTTCAACCCTGCTGTTACATTCTTTGAGGCTGTTCCGTTGCTTTCTAAAATTAAAGTAAGCGGTCCTGGCCAGAATCTTTCCATAAGATTACGAGCTACCTGAGGAATATGAGTAACGAGATCCTCTACTTCTCTTATGCTTGCCACGTGCACGATTAAAGGGTTATCAGACGGGCGCCCCTTAGCTTCAAAGATTCTTTGAACCGCACTTTCATTCGTAGCATCTGCTCCAAGCCCATAGACTGTCTCTGTAGGAAAAGCAACCACTTGTTGTTCTCTCAATAAGTACGCTGCTTCTTGTATGGAAACATCTGATTCCTTTGGTTGTTCAGAGGGTTTCCACAACTTCGTTATCATACTCATTTCTACTACTCCTTTTTCTTCGACAATTAACTTGATATCGTAGTATCCATTCTACAAGTTTCCACAAATTCAGACATTATACACAGGTTGTCCTCAAGTTATCCACAAAGATACCCACATATCCAAAGAAACCGTTAGTAATTTTTACAATACAAAAAATAAAATCCACAGGTTATCCACTGAATTAGACACATCTGTGTATAAGTACCCCATTTATACACAGTTAGTTGTGATTAACTCGATATATCCACAAGCACTTTTCGACATCTTGCCGTTCAAAACGCTGATGCTGCAGGATATGATCAAGGGCTCCCGAATGGCTGTCCACATGAATTTCATCCATCTTCTGTGCCTGCGCATAATACTGAATCAATTCAAAAACACCCAGAACCTGACTGGGTGAAACCTGGGAAACGACGTGCAGCTGCTCTAATTTGAATGCCCCATTCCCCTGAGCACTCAAATGAAAATGTCCAATCTTACGCTTTCCTTCTTTTAAATAGTAGAGTTTCTCGTCCATTTTTTCAATATACACGAATCATCCACACCCCTTTTCTTTTACATTATGAAAAAGGGTGTGGATGATATGCTAGGAAAATAGTTTATCCCAAAGTTTGACCACAAAGAATTTCACTTCTTTTGCATCGTCTGCAGGTTCGGCTTCTATTTTATCTGAATTTTTCTCCTCAGCTTGCGCTACACTTGTGCCATTGGAGAAGTCAAGGAAACATAGAGGAGGAAATAATACGCACCACCAATTATCTCCTGTCCCTTGCCCCAGAGTGATTAAAATGGCTTCATATTCACCGGCCGGGTACATATATGTACCATACAATTTAGCAGGAAACGTAACGGAATCATTATAATCCACTTCAAAAGAGTAGTTTATACCTTTTTTCTCGAGGGTTTCTGCTACTACTTTTTCAATCTCAGGAAGACGATTTTGAATCATATCTCTGGCTTCTTCAATGGAAGTTAAATCTTTTACCCACCTGTTAATTTCCTGATTTACTTCATCCCGTACAAGTCGTTTGATCTGCTGGTCCTGTTGATCATTGCTGTCAGCTAGTATGCGAAGACGAATCGCTTCGTCAGGAATGACTTGATATTGATTCCACTCAGCTCCTGTGCTTTGCCCCCAAGGTAATACAACAATTATAATGAATAATGCCAGTAATAAGCGTACGGTGTTTTTCATTTTGGTAAGTCCTCCCTGTCCCTCTGTTAGTTGCTAGTATAGGCAGAGGCGGAAGAATTTAAACCTATCAATCTATGAACCTATTCTCGGTAAAATCATAAGAGTACTGTTAACGCACACTTTGAGTTGGAATCTGAACACATTCCTGTTACTTGGATCGAATGGCGAGTTGGGAAACCATTCGGTTTTTAAGATGTGAACGAGACATTTCTAACAAAAGCAAACCATTTAGTTATTCCAGATTTTTTAAAGGTCAGCTGGAAACACGACTCGCAAACACCATTCTGTCTTTTTTATTAATATCTTTTCGAATCTCTACCGTGTAATCAGGAAGGCTATCTTGAATGATTTTTTTTACGGCATTCCCTTGTAGATATCCAATTTCAAAAGCGATTAAAGAAGGAGAATGATTCGAGTCCTTAATCTGTTTCACAATCGTCTCGTAAGCGGCCAGTCCTTCCCGATCCGCAAATAAGGCAAGAGCCGGGTCAAAATTCACTACAGTGTCATCCATCAAATCCTTATCTACATGCGCAATGTATGGTGGATTGGAAACCACAATATCGACCGGTATATCCTTAAACGGTGCATAAAAATCGCCTTGAATAAACTGAATATCCGCTCCAAGCTTTTGAGCATTGGCGGATGCGGTTTGCAGTGCCTCCTCAGAAATATCACTTGCAAAGACATCTGCTTTGTGCAGTTCAAGCGCCAGTGTTATAGCTATAATACCGCTTCCTGTACCTATATCCGCTATTTGAGGCTTGTCCTTATTAGAGCTTTCCACCCAGTTCAAGATCCCTTCTACCAGTTCTTCCGTTTCAGAACGAGGAACTAAAACATTTGAATTCACTGAAAAACTTCTCCCAAAAAAGTCAGCCTCTCCTATAATATGCTGGACAGGCATGCCGGTTTCAGCGTGAACCCGTACACTCTCCACGAAGACCTCGCGTTTACTTTCTGGAAAAGGGTCTTTTTCATAGGCTAATAACTGTGCGAAAGACATGTTTAAAACATGCTCCAGCAATAAATCCGCTACTCTTGTTTCCCGCGTATGCTTACCTAAAAAAACGGAAGCCCAGTGACGGGCTTCCTGAATCGTAGTAAAGTTTGAATTCATGTTATTCACCAATCTGCTCAAGCTTCTTCGTCTGCTCCTCAATAAGAAGAGCTTCAAGAATTTGGTCCATATTCCCTTGAAGAACTTGATCCAGCTTCTGTAAGGTTAAACCAATTCTATGGTCTGTTACACGCGTCTGTGGGAAGTTATACGTACGGATACGCTCCGAGCGGTCACCGGTACCGACTGCAGATTTACGACTTTCATCGTATTCCGCTTGAGCTTCCTGCTGGAATTTATCATAGATACGAGCACGAAGAACCTTCATCGCTTTTTCTTTGTTCTTGATCTGAGATTTTTCATCCTGACAGGATACAACAATCCCCGTCGGCTCATGAGTCAAACGAACGGCAGACATGGTCGTATTAACACTTTGACCGCCTGGGCCACTTGAAGCAAACGTATCCACACGAATATCTTTATCGTGTACTTCAACCTCTACTTCTTCCGCTTCTGGCATAACCACCACAGTAGCCGTAGATGTATGAATTCGTCCGCCTGACTCTGTCTCAGGTACACGCTGGACACGATGAGCTCCGTTTTCAAATTTCATTTTAGAATAGGCACGCTCACCGTTCACAATAAAGATAATCTCTTTATACCCACCTACATCGTTGGCATGGGCTTCAATCACTTCCGTTTTCCATCCCTGCATTTCCGCATAGCGGGCATACATGCGGTAAAGGTCACCAGCAAATAAAGCAGCTTCATCGCCTCCGGCCGCACCGCGAATTTCCATAATAACGTTTTTGTCATCATTAGGGTCACTCGGGAGCATGAGGACTTTCAGACGTTCTTCTAATTCTTGTTTCTTCTGAGAGAGTTCATTAAGTTCTTCCTTTACCATTTCTTCCATATCATCATCAAGGTTATCATCAAGCATTGCTCTGGCTTCGTCCCTTTGCTCGGTAACCTCTTTATATTCTCTATAAGCCTCTACGGTCCCCTGTAGACCGGATTGCTCTTTAGAGTATTCGCGAAGTTTATTCGTGTCAGAAATGACTTCAGGATCACTTAATAGCTCGTTTAATTTTTCATAACGATCTTCCAATGTTTGTAAGCGTTCGATCAATGGTATGCACCTCTTTCTCCATAACATTATAATTATATTATAGAGAACTCGCGGATACAACCTGAGCTCCTTCACTAATCTGAAGAACCTGCATGCTGGCTGCAAAAAATGCCTGGTCAGTCTTTTAATAAAGAGGAGGACCAGGCACATTCCTTATTTAATCTTTACATGAATATTGTAGCGCGGAACAGCTTTATATACGGCTTGCTTAATTTCAGATTTCCATTCTTCGATTTCTTCGTCCGACATTTTATCTTCATTTTTCATATCAACCGAAACCCAGACTTGACTCGCTTCCAGAATGACTCGTTTGACTTTAACACCGGGCACTTCAGCGGCAGCTTCTTTAATAAGCTTTCGATCTTGTTTCAGCCCCCATGAGTCGCCAACATATTTAATTAAACGAGGGTTTTGTGTATCCGTCGTTATCTTCTCATTCATACCCATATTTTCCACATCATCTCTGCTTGTCTGCCCTTGATACTTATCTACTTGAAGTCCGCATCCTGAGAGAAACAATACGGCCGCAAGAACGACTATCGTGTATCGAAACATGACAATCACCTCTTCTCTTTTACCGTTATTGTTCTCTCAGACCAATGGGTTTATGTATGGTTTACAAAGTAAAAAAGGTGCCTCCCTTTTCAGGGAATGCACCTTCCTGTCTTTATTCTTTTATAGTCAGTTTATACTTACTCGGTATAATCGCTTCCTTCGTAATTAGCTGCTTATACTTTTCTGCTTCATCGTAACTTTTGAACGTTATTTCTTTGTTATCTTTTCTAAATTCGATGACTATATTATAATCATCTACCCCAACAATGCGATAAGTCATTGCAAGACCCCTTTCTTTTGTCCATTCCCAAGACAATCACATTATTTTACAATTCAAAAAAACAAAAGCCGAAAAGGCCATCTATAATGGTCTTTTCGGCTTTTGCCTAGCTCTATTCTCTAGTCAAAGTTTACCGGAGATATCAATTGAAATTGTAATTAAAATTCATATAATAGACAGCACTTATTTGAACCATCTCTAATTACTATTATAGTATAGAATCCACTTGAATAAAAGGGGTCTAAAGTCAGGCTAAATGGATTCCTTCCCCTCTTTTCTTGTGGAACGGGTCTGAAAACCCATAATTTTTTCACACATCTCTGCATATTTTAAACACATCTGATACGTATCTTCACTAAGAGAGTCCTGTTCAAGTTTAAGACAGTCTTCCGCACATGCCCGGCAGACTTCAGCACAGGACTTGCACATCTCTTCTGCCATTCGACTGTTATTCTGATGAACCTCTACAGCATAAGCATAAGCTTGACAGCAATTTTTTAACAAATCAGCTTTTTTTAATAATGGGCTGGAACCAGTCACAGGCATCGTTATTCCACCTTTTCTTTTACAGGAATGTCACACCTTTTGTAAAAAAGAGCTTGTCCTTTGCTATTCTCAGCTTTCAGGCTTCACAATTAAAATAATATGACTTAAGTCAGAGTCAAAATCCCAATCCACAAAGATGTCTTCTACTTTCAGTTGTAATACTTTTTCTAAAGACAGCTGATGGAGCAGTCTCTTCTCAAGACGGCGTTTAGCCATTCTTAATTGTTCACCAAATCCTGAGCGAATCATTTCTTTTTCAATAGCCACAAGGATACCATTACGCTCCACTACGATCGTGCGGTCGTTGATTTTAAAAGAGCTAACCTCTTCCGGAATTTTTTCCGCCTGCTTGGAAACTTTTTTTATTTCCTCGTGAAGAGCCGCTTTGTGCTGATAATCCTTCACGGACGGATCTAACTCTTCATCGGATTGAATCACTCCAATTATCATCCCAGAACGATTTGTCAGCGACCAGTCGTAATAAAGGGAGTTCAATTCTAATCCAGCCGTGGCACGGAATGTTGCTTTTATGTCAGGAATTAATTCCTGCATAAGTAAATCACGGGTTTCCTCAACTTTATCTTTATTATTCTGACCCACTAGGAGCTTTTCCATAGGAGCCAGAAAATCCTTCAAGTAAATGGTTACATAAGGTTTTTGAATGGTAACGTAAACAGAAGCCGGTCCTTTTCCGAAGTTATCACGCAAAAGCTTCCCGATATAGCTGGATATTTCAGATTGCAGTGAACGTTCCTCCATACATGTCATCCTTTTAAAAAGCATTTTATAGTCTTTAAACATTTTTCCACTAGCGCTGTTATATTAAACGTTCCCCAATACATCCAGAATTATAAATAAGGCTAATTTAAGAATATAGACATTCTAATTGTTCAATGAGTTACATTTCAAAAGAAACAAAACAGATGGATAGCTCGTGAAGAATCGAAAAAATATTGAGGAGGAATTAAGTGTCTTTTACAGGACGTACTTTCACGAACTGTGCATTTCCTAAGCAGCTATAGAGATATCAAACAGAGCATCCTTTCATAGAGCTACTTATGCTTGCATCCCTAACGCCAGGCAAAATCATCATACCTTGTTTAATTACAGGACAGCCATCAATTAAAAAACCGGGTGTGTACATTCTACACATCCGGTTTTCCTGCTTCTATTTATTTTCTTTCAGCATAGGCCGCCTTTACTTGCTGCTGCCTGGGTTTATGAGGAACTTCATGGTGATGGCGGCAGCGCGGTTCGTAAGATTCAGACGCCCCAACCAAAATAATGGGATCATGATAAGAAGCTGGTTTTCCGTCAATTAAACGCTGCGTTCGACTTGCCGGCGAACCACATATAGGACAAATAGCATTTAGTTTAGTGATACTCTCACTAAGAGCCATCATCTCGGGCATTTTTCCAAAAGGTTCTCCGCGGAAATCTGTATCCAGTCCTGCCGTAATGACACGAATCCCCCGATCAGCCAGACATTCCGCTACTTCTACAATATGCTCGTCAAAAAACTGCACTTCATCAATCCCGACGATATCAACTTCCTCACCTACATCGTTCAGGATATCCAGAGACTCTTTCATTGGGCGCGCCAGAACTGAAGTGCCGTTGTGAGACACGACGGCATCTTCTTTATAACGATCGTCAACGGCTGGTTTATATACACGAACCGTTAAGTTGCCAAACGTTGCACGGCGTACCCGGCGAATTAATTCCTCCGATTTTCCACTGAACATACTTCCACAAATGACTTCTACCCATCCACTTTGCTTCATTACATACACGTCCACTGTCGCTCCCTTCTTACACAATCAACACGTCGCCAAGGTTTCATTAAAAAAGAGCCCTCCTGATTTCCGCCCCTGAACGAATGACCAATCGCTCACGGACCATCAAGGACAGCTCTATGTATAAAGATTATAGAGGACTCGAGCAACCAATCCTAACATATACAAAACTATAGAGTAGTCGCTTTTCCGTTCCACAATATAGTTTCACTTATGTTAACCATCTTGTTTCGGTTCATTTCTGAAAATGGTTCTCTCTCCCTCTATTTCAGTCATTTTTGACAAAAAAACAGGCAAACCATAAAGACAATTTGCCTGTTCTTGTTCAAAATGATGCAGCATCCATCCATAAGGATAGGCGCTCATTATTATGAAAGGTTATATTTTTTCTTGAAGCGATCCACACGGCCACCAGCTTTGTCAGCTTTCTGTTTGCCAGTGTAGAACGGATGAGACGCAGAACTAATCTCGATACGGATCAATGGATACGTGTTTCCATCTTCCCACTCGATCGTTTCTTCGGATGCTTGAGTAGATCCGGTTAGAAACTTGAAATTAGAACTTGTGTCTAGGAATACAACTTTGCGGTATTCTGGATGAATTCCTGATTTCATGTTCTTCCACTCCTTTTTGCCCTGATCCCTTTAGAAACAGAGTTATTGTAAGAGCCGTCGAAGGTTAGTTTAAACACCTTTTACTGAAACTCACATAGAAAGATTATAACAGGGGACACCCCCCATTGCAAGATTAGATCCTGCATGGTCATAGGTGAAAATAATTTAAGAGTACTATCAACGTCTTCCTTGAGCTGATTTGCCCTGCATATCTTTATTCATCATTTCAAAAAATTCTTCGTTGTTCTTGGAACTTTTAAGTCGTTTCATGAATCGCTCTGAGAAATCAGGGGCATCCGACATCATTTTTCGTATGGCCCATATTTTTTCTAAATGATCTTTTTTAAGAAGCAGTTCTTCTTTACGTGTGCCTGAACGAAGTAGATCAATCGCAGGAAAGATACGACGCTCAGCCAGACTTCGATCCAGATGGAGCTCCATATTGCCTGTTCCTTTAAATTCTTCATAAATGACATCATCCATACGAGATCCTGTATCCACTAAAGCAGTAGCCAATATCGTCATGCTGCCGCCTTCTTCAATATTTCTAGCCGCTCCAAAAAAGCGCTTCGGACGGTGAAAGGCAGCGGGATCAATCCCCCCGGAAAGCGTTCGTCCACTTGGAGGAATGACTAAGTTGTAGGCTCTAGCGAGTCTCGTAATACTATCCATTAAGATAATAACATCACGCTTATGCTCTACTAAGCGCATGGCACGTTCTAAAACAAGCTCCGATACTTTAATGTGGTTCTCTGGAACTTCATCAAAGGTAGAGCTGACCACATCTACATCGGAATGGACGGAGCGCTCAATATCCGTAACCTCTTCCGGACGCTCATCAACAAGTAAAATGATGAGTTTTGCATCAGGGTGGTTAGTGGTAATACTGTTAGCCATTTGCTTAAGTAGCATCGTCTTACCAGCTTTTGGAGGTGCCACAATGAGTCCGCGTTGTCCATAACCCACCGGGGCAATGACATCCATCACACGTGTAGAAAGTTTTTTAGACTCTGTCTCTAATTTCATATGACGATCCGGATACAGAGGTGTAAGAGCAGGGAAATGCACCCTCTCTTTTGCTGAATCAGGATCTTCTCCGTTGACAGCATCTACGTGCAGCAATCCATAGTAACGTTCATTTTCTTTTGGTGGACGTACCTTTCCTGATACTTTATCTCCGTTCCTTAAATCAAACCTGCGAATTTGGGAAGCGGATATATAAATATCCTCAGCACTTGGAGAATAATTAATCGGGCGGAGAAAACCAAACCCTTCTGATGGAATGATCTCTAAAATTCCATCCATAAATAAAAAGCCATCTTTTTCGGCCTGCGCTTTCAATATAGCAAAGATTAATTCTCTTTTTGTCAGTTTTGCATAATAGGAGACTTTGTACTGTCGTGCTTTCGCATAAAGTCCCTTTAACGTCATCGTCTCTAAATTGGAGATGGTTAAATCTGCCACAAAATCACCACTTTTATTTTTATTTCTAATCGAGTCTGAACGGGAATTTCTTCCAATGTAAGCTTGTTTGTGTGGAAAAAATTGACTTCTCTATTGAATGTCGGAATGAAAGAAAAAGGAGAAGTTAAGTGAAGTTAAATTCTGAAGCTTACGGAGGGATAAACAGTCCATTCTCTTCTATCTCTATCGAATAACCTATATTGTACTCTTGTCCTACTGAGGATTCAATCGTAAAGTTTGGGAATATGCTGAGAAGATGTGCGGAATCTTTTCGTAGAATAGGAGGAAGCCGGGAACCCGGCTTCCAAATTTCAAAGATTAGACTATGCTGGAAATGGTTTGCCTATCACCATTCTGTTGTCAATAAAATCACTATCGTACCTTTCACTTGAAAGACGCGGTTACGTTCTTTATGCGTTTACACCTTACAAGGTTCTTCATCTTCAGATGGTATTAGCTTCCCTTGAATGTCTCCACCTAAACATGTAAAAACAGCAGGCACCATCCCTTCCAGTGCCCAGTCTGGATCAATCAGAGAATTTCGGCCTCGTTTGGTCAAAAACCATATGAATTTCCGCGTCGTCAGCCCCGTGCATTTAAATTTTGCTCAAGCTCATTGGATACCTAGGAATTCTGAAATTGTTCAATTTCTCTCTCTGACATTTCCTCATACCAGACGTTAGCACCGAGTTCAATCAACTTATTCGTAATGTTTTCATATCCTCGCTCAATGTGATCGACACCTGTAATCTCCGTAATTCCTTCTGCCATCAGCCCTGCAATAACAAGAGCAGCACCGGCACGAAGATCTGAAGCCTTTACTTTTGCTCCTTGTAATTTGGAAGGTCCAGCGACGATAGCTGAGCCGCCTTCGACTTTTATAGCAGCATTCATACGTCGCAGTTCATCCACGTGTTTAAAACGGGCCTGATAAATGGTGTCCGTTACAATCCCTGTTCCTTCTGCTTTTGTAAGCAGGGAAGTGAGCGGCTGTTGTAAATCCGTGGGGAACCCTGGATATACAAGCGTTTTAATATCCACACTTCGAAGATGCTTCCCGGGACGAACATATAATTGTTCGTCATTTTCCTCGATTGTTACGCCCATTTCACGCAGCTTAGCGAGTAAGGATTCAAGGTGCTGAGGAATAACATTATCAATGATCATTTCATCCCCTTGAGCTGCAGCCATAATCGTATAAGTTCCGGCCTCAATCCGGTCAGGAATAATGGTATGCATGCAACCTTTTAGTTCCTGCACTCCTTCAATCCGGATAACATCCGTTCCCGCTCCTTTAATTTTAGCCCCCATACTTGTGAGTAGTGTAGCTACATCAATGATTTCAGGCTCTTTTGCTGCATTTTCAATTACAGTCTTTCCTTTTGCTCTAACAGCAGCAAGCATAATGTTGATAGTAGCTCCTACACTTACAACATCTAAGTATATTCGCGCACCACGCAATTCTTCAGCCCGAAGATAAATGGCCCCTTGCTCGTTTGTCACTTCAGCTCCTAATGCCTCGAAGCCTTTAATATGCTGGTCAATCGGCCTTGGGCCTAAATGACAACCTCCAGGCAGTCCGATAACTGCCTTATTAAACCGTCCAAGCATCGCTCCCATGAAATAATAAGAGGCCCTCAGCCTTTTCACTTTTCCATTTGGGAGTGGCATGGACACCATTTGGGAAGGGTCGATGTGGATGGTTCGTCCATCTTTTTTCACCGTGCCTCCGATTTCTTCTAAAAGATCGGACAAAATCCCAACATCTGAAATGTCAGGAAGTCCTTCAATTGTGACTGGAGAATCAGCTAGAATAGCTGCCGGAAGCAAAGCAACGGCACTGTTTTTCGCACCGCTTACGCGGACTTGTCCACGCAAACGCGATCCACCTTCTACTAATAATTTATGCATGAGATACTCCTCGCTTTAAAGGTAAAAGTTGATGACCTTATTATGTGCAATTTTTACCATTTAACACGTTATTTTTGATTGTTCCAGTCATTAAGAAATTTTTCAATCCCTTGTTCCGTAAGTGGGTGTTGAACAATCTGCTCGAAAATCTTGTAAGGAACGGTCGCAATATGAGCTCCGTGGATAGCGGCTTCTGTTACATGGATTGGATGACGCACCGAAGCTGCAATGATTTCTGTATCAATTGCATGACGGTCGAATATTTCGGAGATCTGCGCAACCAGCTCCATCCCGTTTTGACCAATATCATCCAATCGGCCAAGGAAAGGAGAAACATAAGAAGCTCCAGCACGAGCAGCCATCAATGCTTGATTGGCAGAAAAAATAAGAGTGACATTTGTTTGGATATTCAATTCACTTAAGGTTTTAACGGCCTTCAGACCTTCAAGCGTCATAGGAACTTTCACGGTAATATTAGGAGCAATAGCCGCAAGCTCTTTACCTTCTTCAACCATAGACTCAGCATCTTCTGAAACGACCTCCGCACTGACAGAGCCGTCTATTTCTCCTGTAATTTCCTTTAATCGTTCGTGGAAGGAAACTCCTTCTTTTGCTACGAGACTAGGATTTGTCGTTACTCCAGATAATAAACCCAGAGATTTAGCCTCACGGATATGGTCAATGTTCGCTGTATCAATAAAGAATTTCATTTATTAAGTCCACCTTCCGAATACTTGATTTAATGAAAATTGTCGAATGATTGCGTTTTCATTCATGTGGAAAAGGAAACCGCTACGATGTAACGGCTTCCTGTTCTTAAGTAATTATGCTTTTTGGGAGGAACCAAATTCACGCATTTTCCCGATTACTGTTTCTTTAATCGCGTCACGTCCTGGTCCTAGATATTTACGAGGATCATACTGCTCAGGCTGTTCAGCTAGTACTTGACGCACAGCTTTTCCTTGAGCCATTTGGCTTTCAGTATTTACGTTGATTTTTGCTGTTCCGAATGAGATCGCTTTTTTCACGTCGGCTGTTGGAATTCCAGTACCACCGTGAAGAACAAGCGGTTTGTCTACAAGACCCATGATTTCTTCCATGCGGTCAAAACCTAGGTTTGGTTCACCTTTATAAGGACCGTGCACAGAACCAAGAGCCGGAGCAAATACATCAACATTCGTTTCGTCCACTAGTTTTTTACACTCAGATGGAATCGCATAAGCTGCTTCTGCATCATCTACGATTATATCATCTTCCTGACCACCTACGCGACCAAGCTCTGCTTCTACAGAAACACCATGAATGTGTGCTAATTCCACTACTTTTTTAGTAGTTGCGATGTTTTCTTCAAGTGGATCGTGGGAAGCATCAATCATAACAGAAGTAAATCCTGCGTGGATTGCTTCTGCACATTTTTCAAAGCTTGAACCATGATCAAGGTGAATCGCTACTGGTACAGTTGTACCATACGATTTCATAAGTGCTTTAACCATGTCAACCACGACGTTAAAGCCGCCCATATATCGACCAGCACCCTCGGACACTCCAAGGATTACTGGAGATTGCTCTTCTTCAGCAGCCTGTAGGATTGCTTGAGCATATTCAAGATTGTTAAGGTTAAACTGTCCTACTCCGTAGCGTTCTTCCTTAGCTGTTTCTAGCATTTCTTTCATTGATACCAGTGGCATGAAAGATCCTCCTTTTGTAAATACGATCTATACTCTACACGTATATTTCCATATGAAATTATACCATGCAAGTTTACTCACAGTAATAGAATACCAATACCCTATCCCAGGTGCAACACTCTAAAAGCGGTATAACGCTTACATTTAAAAAATATTAGTTCAGCTACTATGTGTTAAGGTTCCAGATACCATTTCTTTCAATTTATGGATATCAAATGGCTTTAATATAATCTCCTGTACGAAAGAATACTCCATAGTCTTTTCAATGGATTCCCTCGACCGGCCCGTAATAATAAGAACCGGTGCGGTAAAACCGATTTCATCCAGATGAGAGAGTACTTCACTTCCATTCATGATCGGCAGATTGTAATCCATAATCACAAGGTCGATGCTTTGTTGTTCAGCTAGCTCACAAGCTTGTTTTCCTGTTTTAGCGCTTACCGTTTCATATCCTTCGCTTTTTAAGATTTCTTCAAGTAACAACCTAATACCGGCCTGGTCATCTACGATTAGTATCTTGTTCGACATGGTTTATCCCTGCCTTTCTAATATTAGTAAATATCCACCTTTTCTCCTAGTCCACTTCTTTCTCTCTGCATGTTTAGTTCGATGATTGTAAGCAGTTTTCCTGCGCACACACGTTCGAGGCATGAATTTCTCTTGTTTTGAGATGAAGAAAGTCGATTTCTGTAATGTAACACGACATGATATAGAATGCTGTTAAATCTCACATTGTCTATGTATACACGATCCTGTCATATGTTGTAGTTATTCATTCATTAGAGCTTATTGAAGAAACGGACAGGATAGTTGAAGACTAGATTTCGAGATATTGGGTGGAGAAGGGGCTCCAGTGAACGGCTCGCTTTCCGCGGCCCTGCACGACGCAGGGTCGTTCGACGTTGCCACAGGACGTGGCGGTCTTAGTCGAACATCCCTTGTGGTGAGCTTCCTCGGGCTTAACAGCCCTGCGGGATCTCACCGATCATGTTCATCCCGTTCTTACACTTTTTTTAGTCTTAATCAAATATCAGAACATAAACGATATGGAGTGCTATCCAGCTCCAGCACCTAGCGTCTAGTGAGACTTCCCTCACTTCTGTACGATAAGGCAACATCGAATCGCTCCGCTCTTCGTGTTTTCTTTATCTCCGCCAGCTCAGTCTAGTTTCGGTGCCTAGCCTCTCGAGGTCTTAAGTCCAACCATGACAGGAGGAAGAGCACTTCCTTTCATGGTTGTTCTTAAGCTTGTCGAGGCTGGTCAAGGCACCTCCACATTTGAACGTCCAGTCCATACGACGCTGATCAAGGTGCTTCCGCTTTTAACCTAGGAGTCTTCACCGTTCCCTTCCGTCCCTTTGCGATCATGGAGAGTTCGAAATCCTGTACGTAAATGCCTTAATATGAGGAGTAATAACCTATGTGATCAACGCTAAATACCGAGTCTGTACAGGGTATAAACGCCGCTATAGAAGCATTTAAGACGATTTAAGCTTCCCACTTTTTTCTACTGGCAGGGTCCGTTCGTAACATTATAGTTGGGTTGGTGGGGAAATGATGAGACTCCCATGGGAGAAGGAACTAGGTGAGATCCCGCAGGGAGTGAAAACGAGCGAGGAAACTCACCGTTCCCCCATAGGAAATCGAGTTACTTCCCCCACCAACTCTCCTCTCCATTCTAGTAACGGGCCCATTTATCTCGAAACTGAGTCTTACAAAAACGGGGCTTATCTGCAACAAGGAAAGTTAAAACTACCCATTACGTTTAGCCATCCTGCAAAAAAAGATGTTACAACAGGATTGTCGTAACATCTTTTTATTACATATTTACCTATTTCTGATTCATAGCAGCCCCTACAAAGCCATAGAAAAGCTCTTGAGGGCGCGTAGGACGAGATTTAAACTCCGGATGGAATTGACTGGCCACAAACCAAGGGTGGTCCTCTACTTCAATAATTTCGATTAATCTTCCGTCAGGACTGGTTCCAGAGAAGTTGAAACCGGCCGCTTCCATCTGATCACGATAATGATTATTGAACTCAAAACGATGACGGTGGCGCTCATATATAACCTCTTCCCCATAAGCTTCCAAAGCCCTGGAACCTTCCTTCAGGCGGGATGGATAGATGCCCAGTCGAAGTGTGCCACCAAGATCTGAAACCTCTTTCTGCTCAGGAAGAAGGTCGATGATCGGGTGCGGAGTTGATGGATTAATTTCAGCCGAATGTGCCCCGTTCAGTCCCAGTACATTGCGAGCGAATTCCACGGTAGCCAACTGCATTCCCAGGCAGATGCCAAGGAAAGGTACACGATGCTCACGCGCATAGCGAATAGCTTCGATCTTTCCTTCAATTCCACGATCTCCAAATCCACCAGGAACGAGAATACCATCAGCATCCTGTAATTGCTCTTGCACATTTGAGCTTGTGATAAATTCTGAATTGACCCATTTCACTTCAACATCCGCATTAAAGCTATAGCCTGCATGTTTCAGAGCCTCTACCACTGAAATATAAGCATCCGGAAGCTCTACGTACTTCCCTACAAGTGCAATGGTCGCTTTCTCTTCAAGGTTCTTCACCTGATTAATAAGCTGATTCCATTCTGTCATATCAGCTGGCGGGCAATCCAGACCAAAGTGATCACAAGTAAGCTGGTCTAAATTCTGTGCTTGAAGTGTAATAGGTACGTGGTACAACGTATCTGCATCTCCCGCTTCGATTACAGCGTTTTTATTAATATCGCAGAAAAGTGCAATCTTTTCTTTCATATCCTCAGAGATTTCCATCTCTGTACGTAATACGATAACGTCCGGCTGAATCCCAAGAGAACGTAATTCTTTAACACTGTGCTGGGTTGGTTTCGTCTTCATTTCACCAGCCGCTTTCAAATAAGGAACCAGGGTGCAATGGATATACATGACGTGATCGCGGCCAATATCACTCTTAATTTGACGAATGGCTTCCAGGAATGGAAGTGATTCAATATCGCCAACGGTTCCTCCGATTTCTGTAATGACAACGTCAGCATTCGTTTCATGAGCGGCACGAAAGACGCGATCCTTTATTTCATTGGTTATATGCGGAATAACCTGGACCGTCCCCCCCAGATAATCTCCGCGACGTTCTTTCTTAATTACGTTTGAATACACTTTACCTGTGGTTACGTTACTGAATTTATTCAAATTAATATCGATGAAACGTTCATAGTGACCTAAATCCAAGTCTGTTTCTGCTCCATCATCCGTTACGAATACTTCTCCGTGCTGATAAGGACTCATCGTCCCTGGATCCACGTTAATGTAGGGATCGAATTTCTGAATCGTTACTTTAAGCCCCCGATTTTTTAATAATCTTCCCAATGACGCAGCTGTAATCCCTTTCCCTAAGGAAGATACCACACCGCCAGTTACAAATATATATTTCGTCTCTTTCGCCACTACGATCCCTCTTTCTCTATTAGTCATTATTAGTTATTCACTATAAATAAAAATTTGATGAATGGATTCATTTACCCGTCCCTTTGTTAACCGCACATAAAAAACAAAAAACGCTCCCCACACTTGGGGAGCGTTCGATTATTTCGTGTCAGAAATTAAAGAGCCCAAATAAGATTGTACTTATATCGGTTTTGAAAGTCAACCGCCGTTTTTATTTATCGTCTTCCTCATCTTCATCGCCTACGAAGCTCACATCGTCTTCTACGATTTCTTCTTCCTCTTCATCCAAGTCGTCCTCTTCATAATCTCCATCATAATCATCGTCATCATCGAGATCTAGATCTTCATCGGTAAGTTCCACATCTTCTTCCAGGTCATCTTCTTCGTTGTTATTATACTCAGATACACCCAGTTCGTCTTCCAGAAGCTTGGAAGGCTTTTTCTTTTTCTTCTTACGTTTCTGGGGAAGATTAGCAATTTCTTCTTCCATTTGCTCTACTGGATACCATTTTTTCAGTCCCCATCTATTTGTACCAATGGTCATAAATCCGCCATCAATATTCATGTCAGTATAAAACTGTGCAATATACTGTTCTTTCTCGGCTTCTGTAAAACCTTTCAATTTGGCAATACGGTGGAAGATTTCATTAAAATCGATCGCTTCTCTTTCCTCTTCCAAAATGATCGTTGCAAGTTCAATCATTGATATTTCATTAACCTGATCTTTGCTCAGTTCTTTTACGCTCACGATCCAGCACTCCTTTATATTCACAAAATAGGATAAGTGACCTCATAGGCATACGAATCACATTTAATCATACCACCCATTATATGATTAGGTCTTTTAAAAATCAAATAGATTATCGCAGGGTTCTCCTACCCTTTTGTATTCCTTTCTAACCAAGCATGTATGAATATAAACATCTACCTAAAACTATTTAGACAGGATATTTGGTGTTCGCCTTAAAATATTTTAAAATAAAGCTATGTTAAAACGTTATTGTTGATTTTTCATAACAGAGTTCTTCAATTATGGTATCGTTATCTGGAAGTCTCATTTCATGACTTTTCGTTGGAGATCGTTAGTCAGGAAGATGAATCGTTTTCCCGCACGCTCTTCTCTTTCTTAGCCGAAACCGTTCTTCAACAACCAGAAGCTTATATGAAAATCAACAAGGAGATTTAGCAGATCCTAAAGTCTTGTAGACATAGAACTATTAAAGGAGAGATTAACGTGAAAACCCATCCTTTTAACTGGTTTGCCACCATCATAACCGTCATAGCTGTTTCGATCTGGCTGTTTAACAGCTATGGTAAAATTCATTCTGAACACTTAACAGAAGCTACGATTTCAGAGAAGACTCATGACGAGGATGAATATTACATTGAAGTGGATGGAAAGAAAATCAAAGTGAAGGACACCAGCATCTGGATGGTCCTTGAAGCTGGTGAGAAATATGAACTGACCTATGAATGGTACGGGATGAAAAAGCCATACGTTAAAGATATTAATCAGGCGCATGATGAAGATCAAATAGGGGGAAGCCACTAACTCCCAGTCAAACGCCCTGCCTCTTTAGTAGAGGCAGGGCGTTATTCATCTACATATTCCTTCGGTACTGTCCACCTACTTCGTAAAGGGCATGCGTAATCTGACCAAGACTTGCCACACGGACGGTTTCCATCAGTTCATCAAAGATGTTCCCTCCTCCGCTCGCTGTTTCTTTCAAACGGTTGAGCGCTTCTTCCGTTTCAGTTTGATTTGATTTCTGGAATTTACGAAGCTCCCGAATCTGATGTTCCTTTTCTTCTTTAGAGGCGCGGGCTAATTCCATGGAGTCAATCTCATCTTCTGAAGGAGGACTAGGGTTGAGATACGTGTTCACTCCCACAATTGGCAGCTCCCCTGAATGTTTTTTACCTTCATAATAAAGGGATTCTTCCTGAATTTTACCTCGCTGGTACTGACGCTCCATCGCCCCAAGTACTCCCCCGCGGTCATTAATCCTTTCGAATTCCTGTAGAACCGCTTCTTCTACCAAATCTGTAAGTTCGCGTATAATGTATGAACCTTGTAATGAATTCTCATTTTTCGTTAAACCGAACTCTTTGCTGATAATCATTTGAATTGCCATGGCCCGTCGGACAGATTCCTCTGTCGGCGTCGTGATGGCCTCATCATAGGAGTTGGTATGAAGCGAGTTACAATTGTCCTGGATGGCAATTAAAGCCTGCAGGGTCGTCCGTATATCATTAAAATCAATTTCCTGTGCGTGAAGAGAGCGTCCGGATGTTTGAATATGATACTTAAGCTTTTGGCTGCGCTCGTTAGCTCCATACTTATCGCGCATAACAATCGCCCAGATCCTGCGAGCGACCCGTCCGAGAACGGTATATTCCGGATCCAGTCCATTCGAGAAAAAGAAGGAAAGATTAGGCGCGAATTTGTTGATGTCCATTCCGCGGCTCAAATAATATTCGACATACGTAAAACCATTTGCGAGCGTGAAAGCGAGCTGTGTAATAGGATTCGCTCCTGCTTCTGCAATATGATACCCGGATATGGAGACGGAATAATAGTTCCGTACTTGATGATCAATAAAATACTGCTGGATGTCTCCCATCATACGGAGTGCAAATTCTGTAGAAAAAATACATGTATTCTGACCTTGATCTTCTTTTAGAATATCGGCCTGAACGGTGCCTCGAACCACATTAATCGTCCGGGCCTTCACCTCTTCCGCTTCTTCACGATTAGGTTCACGTCCATGCTCCTCCCTGAATTTATCAAGCTGCTGATCAATGGCTGTATTGAAAAACATCGCTAAAATGATGGGAGCAGGTCCGTTAATGGTCATGGAAACCGAGGTAGTTGGATCGATTAAATCAAATCCATCATACAGCTTTTTCATATCTTCAAGCGTACAAATATTCACACCGCTCTCCCCGACTTTCCCGTAAATATCCGGACGTTCATCGGGATCTTCCCCATACAAGGTCACAGAATCAAATGCTGTACTTAAACGCTTAGCTTCGTCTCCCTCAGATAAATAATGGAAGCGGCGGTTGGTACGTTCCGGTGTACCTTCCCCGGCGAATTGGCGTTTAGGGTCTTCTCCTTTTCGTTTAAACGGGAAAACTCCGGCTGTAAATGGAAAAGCGCCGGGAACATTTTCCCTGAGCAGCCAGCTTAAGCGGTCGCCCCAATCCGAATATTTAGGCAGAGCGACTTTAGGAACTTTCAAACCGGTTAAGCTTTCGGTTGTAAGATCCATGGTAATTTCCTTGTCTCTCACTTTGAAGGTGTAGGTATCCCCGCTGTAGCGCTTATGCAGATCATCCCAGTCGTCCAATTTTTCTTTCGCCTCGCGGTCCAGGGTTCGTTCATAATCTTCAATAAGCCGCTCGATACTTTCTTTTGCGGCTTCGTCCTCAAGCTCTTCAAGCGTGCCCTTTAATTGATAAAGCTTGCGGGCTTTTTCTGCCTGTGTTTTTGTGTTTTCGTGATAATCACGAACAGCAAGAGAAAGATCTCGTAAGTATTGTTTACGATCATTAGGAATAATTACATTTTGCTTCTCTACTTTGCTTACGCGCTCAAAAGAGGTATCATCCTGCCAGGAAAATTTTTCGTTCAGCTGATCGACAATGGCTGCAAAAAGTGTGTTGGTACCAGGATCATTAAATTGGCTCGCTATCGTTCCGTATACAGGAAACTGGGCATCGTCTTCATGAAACAGCATGTGGCTTCTCTGATATTGTTTTTTAACCTGATTCATAGCATCTTCAGAGCCTTTTTGTTCAAACTTGTTGATCACAATAAAATCAGCAAAATCAATCATATCAATTTTCTCCAATTGAGACGGCGCCCCAAATTCGGAAGTCATGACATACATTGATAAATCGGTGATATCGGTAATCGCGGCATCCCCTTGGCCGATCCCGCTCGTTTCTACAATGATCATGTCCATGCCGGCAGCCTTCAGAACATGAATCGACTCTTCAACTGCTGTTGAAAGTTCCGAGCGGGCTTCCCTTGTAGCAAGTGACCTCATATAAACCCTTGGGTTAAAAATTGCATTCATACGAATACGGTCGCCCAGCAGAGCGCCGCCTGTTTTCTTTTTCGTGGGGTCTACAGAAAGGATGGCTATCTTTTTATCAGGAATTTCGTTTATAAAGCGACGAATTAATTCATCGGTAAGAGAGCTTTTTCCTGCTCCTCCTGTGCCTGTGATTCCAAGGACAGGGATCGTCTTTTCCTGGGTATTTTCAACGGCGGTTTCAAAAGCGGCTACTGCTTCCCGCTCTTCTTTTGGAGTATTTTCTACATACGTAATAAACCGGGCGATCGCCTGGTGATTTCCCTCTGTCAGTTCCTCAATTCCTTTTTCTACGTTAAGCGGTGGAATAAAATCACATTCTTCAATCATCTGATTAATCATTCCCTGCAGACCTAACGTGCGTCCATCTTCCGGTGAGAATACTCGAGCGACACCGTAGTCATGCAGCTCTTTAATTTCCCTCGGAATGATTACGCCTCCGCCTCCACCGTAAACACGTATGTGGCCAGCTCCTTTTTGGTTTAGCAGATCAACCATATATTTAAAGTACTCTACATGCCCTCCTTGATAAGAAGAAATAGCAATTCCCTGCACATCTTCCTGCACAGCTGCATTCACCACATCTTCAACAGAGCGGTTATGGCCGAGGTGAATCACTTCTGCTCCTGTAGATTGCAGAATACGTCTCATAATATTGATAGAAGCATCGTGTCCATCAAACAAGCTGGATGCTGTCACAAAACGGACGGGGTTTTTCGGTTGATAAACCGTTGGTTGTTCCATGTCCGAGTTCCTCCTTTAATTAAGATCGTTCTTTTTCCTGGGTGTTCAGTCCTTGAAGAAGCAATTGGATTTGTCCTTCAGTATAAGATTCCAGCGTAAAAGAACGCTGCAGAATCCAACGTCTGAACCCCCACATTTGTCCTTGGACAAATATATTATTGGCAATCAGCTTAACTTCCTCTTTGGAGTGATGTTCAGGTAAGCTGTTCAAAATCACCTGTTCAAGCATGGCTACCATATCTCGTTCTTTTTGAAGAACGTATTCCTGTGCATCGCGTGATAAAGATTTAACTTCCTGATACATGACAAGAACTTCATCCTGCATATCGTCCATAAGCTGAAAATAGGACTGTATGGCATGAATTAGACTCTTTATACTCGTCTGGGTGGGGTCAATAGAAGCTTCCATACGTTCCTTTACACGCTGGTAAATAGAATCACAGACGAGAAAGAGCACGTCTTCCTTTTTACGAATATATTCATATAGGGTACCAATACTGAATCCTGAGGCTTTAGCGATCTCACGAGTGGTTGTTTTGTGGAACCCTTTTTCAATAAATAGGGTCACCGCTCCTTTAATCATTTGATTTCTTCGTTTTATAACCAGGACTTCATCTTTGATAGAAGAGGGAACTTGGTTTTCAGCCATCGTCATTCTCCTTTACTCATCCATTCTTGAAACCAGGAGTGTGCCAGCTGGTATGGATCTGCCTCCACGTCGTTCAATGACTTGAGTTTAGCAGGATCCTTTTCGATGGCATTTCTCACCTCGCGCCACACTTCCTCTCGAATCAATTCATAGACTTCAAGCGTCAGCTGGTGCTTTCTCCGTTTGAACCCTTGCTTTGTTTCATAAAGGTAATCCTGATGCTCTTTTATACGCTTAAATAATTCAGCCATTCCCTGGTTCTCTGTGGAAACCGTCTGTACTATAGGCGGAATCCAGCCTTTAGGCTGGGCGATCATCATATACTCCTCAAGGGTCGTCTTCAGCTTTTCTACTCCTGGTAGATCAGCTTTATTAATAACGAACAGGTCAGCTATTTCCATAATGCCTGCTTTGAAGATTTGGAGCACATCTCCGCTGTTGGGAGTTAAAACGAGTCCTGTCGTATCCACAACTTTCATAATATCAAGTTCAGATTGACCGACCCCCACCGTTTCAACGAGAACTATATCAAACCCATACGCGTCACAGATCCGGATCGCGTCCTTGGTGGCGCGCGCTAGCCCTCCCAGGTTCCCTCTTGTCGCCATACTGCGAATGAATATCCCGGAATCCATGAAATGCTGGTTCATTCTGGTCCGGTCCCCAAGCAGGGAACCGCCGCTGAATGGACTGGTGGGATCGACAGCTATAACCGCTACACTCAGATTCAGACTGCGCAAATAGGTTAGCAGTTTGTTAATTAACGAACTTTTGCCTGCCCCTGGAGATCCGGTGATTCCGATGTAATGAGCTGATTTTTTAATGGAAAAGATATCGCTCATTAATGTTAATTTCTCGTCATCATCGCTTTCTACAAGAGTGATAGCGCGGGCAAGGGCTCGCATATCCTGTTTTTGTATTCGTTCTGCAAGTGGATGCATGAGGCAGCCCCTTTCCGCTTGAAGCTTTATTCATTAGCTGCTGACCATTCGGCCGATTACAAGACGCTGAATCTCCTGCGTCCCTTCATAAATCTGCGTAATTTTCGCATCACGCATATAACGTTCCACAGGGTAATCCTTCGTATATCCATAGCCGCCATGTACTTGTACGGCCTCTGTTGTAATTCTCATCGCTGCATCGCCTGCATACAATTTGGCCATGGCAGATGCTTTCGAATAAGGGAGTCCTTCTGATTCAAAGTAAGCGGCTTGGTAAGTAAGCAGCCGGGCTGCTTCAATTTCTGTAGCCATATCGGCTAATTTAAAAGAAATGCCCTGAAGTTTCGCAATCGGCTTGCCGAATTGCTCTCGATCTTTTGCGTAGGCGACAGCTTCATCTAATGCTCCCTGGGCGATCCCTACTGCCTGAGCAGCTATCCCATTTCGTCCACCGTCCAAGGTCATCATCGCAATTTTAAAACCTTCTCCCTCTTTTCCGAGCAGGTTTTCTTTAGGAATTTTACAATCTTCAAAGATCAGTTCAGTCGTAGGCGAAGAACGAATCCCAAGCTTTTTCTCTTTCTTGCCAAACGAAAATCCTGGCGTTCCCTTCTCCACGATAAAACCGCTGACTCCGCGTCCTCCTGCTTCTGGGTCGGTTTTTGCAAATACGATATAAATATCGGCCACTCCACCGTTTGTGATCCACACTTTATTGCCATTCAGTACATAGTGGTCGCCGTCTAATTTCGCTTGAGTTTTCATAGAGGATACGTCACTTCCAGCTCCTGGTTCGGATAGTGCATAAGCTCCAAGTTTTTCTCCAGTCGCGAGCTGGGAAAGATACGTTTTCTTCTGTTCTTCATTCCCGAACTTGTAGATCGGCCAGCTGGCTAATGATATATGAGCAGACAACGTGACGCCCGTAGAAGCGCATATACGTGACAATTCCTCAACAGCGATTGCGTAGCTTACAAAGTCGGAGCCGATTCCTCCATATTCTTCCGGCCATGGAATTCCTGTTAATCCAAGCTCCGCCATTTTATCGAAAATTTCACGATCAAACCGTTCTTCTTCATCACGTTCTGCGGCCGTAGGTTCTACTTCATTTTTGGCAAAGTCTCTTACCATTTTTCTCAGCATTTCTTGTTCTTCTGTCAGCGTAAAATTCATTCTCGTTTCCCCCTCAGTCTCTAATCAAGTGATTGCTGATTACGATGCGCTGGATTTCGCTTGTTCCTTCGTAAATTTCGCAAACTTTAGCATCTCTGAAAAAGCGCTCTACAGCGTAATCTTCTGTATATCCATATCCTCCGTGCACCTGGACAGCTTCAATGGCTGTCTTGACGGCCGTCTTGGAAGACATCAATTTAGCCATTGATACTTCTTTTCCACATTTTGCTCCTGCTGCTTGTAAAGAGGCCGCATGATAAACAAGAAGTTTAGATGCCTCTACTTCTGTAGCCATATCAGCGAGCTTAAACGAAACTCCCTGATGCTTGGCAATGGGACGTCCAAACTGCTCACGCTCCTTCGCGTAAGCTACGGCATGCTCATAAGCCGCTTCCGCAATACCTAGCGCCTGGGCAGCAATGCCGATTCTCCCCATATTTAAATTGGATAAGGCTATTTTGTACCCTTCGCCCTCCTTACCAAGAAGTTGTGAAACAGGAACTTCGCATTGATCAAAATTCAATTCTACCGTGCTTGAACCATGCATCCCCATCTTCTTTTCAGCTCTTCCAATCGAAAAACCCGGCGTATCCCGTTCAATAATGAAAGCGCTTAACCCTTTACCACTCGGAATATCAGGGTTCGTACGGGCAAACACAATGAATGTATCCGCATGACCGCCATTGGTAATGAATACCTTCGATCCATTTAAAACATAATGGTCTCCTTTGTTTACAGCACGCGTTCTAAGACTACCAGCATCTGACCCTGCACTAGGTTCGGTCAGGGCAAAAGCACCTAAATACTCGCCGCTAGCAAGCTTCGGAATGTATTTGTCCTTCTGTTCTTCCGTACCGAAATATAGAATCGGATTTGTTCCTACAGACGTATGAACAGATAAAATGACGCCAAGAGTTGCACTTACCTTAGAGATCTCATGGATTGCTATAATATAAGATATATAATCCATTTCCGCTCCGCCGTATTTCTCCGGAATAGGAATTCCCATTAAGCCAAGCTCCCCCATTTTCGGAATCAGCTCAACAGGAAAACGGTCCTCCTTCTCCATACGTTCAACTGCTGGAGCCACCTCTTTTTCAGCAAAATCACGGACCATCTTCCGCATCATCTCTTGTTCATCTGTAAACGTTAAATTCATCGTCACCGTCTCCTTCACCTGTTATTCGTAGCTGTAAAAACCTCGACCCGATTTCTTGCCAAGCCAGCCTGCTTTCACATACTTACGAAGCAGCGGGCATGGCCGGTACTTGCTGTCCCCGAAACCTTCGTGCAGGACTTCCATAATATACAGGCACGTATCGAGACCGATAAAATCTGCCAAAGTCAAAGGACCCATTGGATGGTTCATCCCGAGCTTCATCACGGTGTCCACGTCTTCCGGGGATGCTACGCCTTCGTGAACGGTATATATAGCCTCGTTAATCATAGGCATCAGGATTCGGTTAGAGACAAAACCAGGAAAGTCTTCTACTTCAACTGGCGATTTATTTATTTTTTTCGTTAAATCTTCAATCGCTTGATAGGTTTCATCACTGGTCTGGATGGCACGTATGATTTCAACCAGCTTCATTACCGGTACTGGATTCATAAAATGCATACCAATAACCTGCGAAGGACGATCCGTTGCTGCTGCAATTTCAGTAATAGGCAGCGAAGATGTATTCGAAGCTAAAATGGCGTGTTCAGGTGTGATTTCATCCAGACTCTTGAATACTTTTGTTTTTATATCCATATTTTCAACCACAGCTTCGACAACGAGATCACAGTTAGAAGCGTCGTTCATGTCTGTAGTACCAGATAGAAGGTCCAGCGTTTTATTTTTTTCAGGCTCAGAAATCCTATCTTTTTCTACTGCTCGTTCGAGTCTTTTCTTAATACCGTCGATTCCTTTGTCTAGAGCTTGCTGGTCCAGATCGTTTAAGATGACGCTAAGACCAGCCTGAGCAAACACTTGAGCGATCCCCGCTCCCATTTGCCCTGCACCGATGACCATGACTTTATTAATTGCCATTCAATAGTTCCTCCTTTATACCTTTGGTACTTCGATTAATACGGCATCGCCCTGTCCGCCACCGGAACAAATAGCTGCAATTCCAAGACCGCCTCCGCGGCGCTTCAATTCATAAGCAAGTGTAAGTAAGATTCTCGCCCCGCTTGCCCCAATCGGGTGTCCAAGGGCTACAGCTCCTCCGTTTACATTTACTTTCTCCGGATCAAGACCGGCAATTTTTCCACTGGCTAAGGACACGGCTGCAAATGCTTCATTCACTTCAAATAAATCAATATCTTCTATGGATTTTCCTGCTTTTTTCAATAGTTTATTAATGACCAGCCCCGGGGTTTGAGGGAAGTCTTGAGCCTCCACGGCAATTTCATCATGAGCAAGGACGGTTGCCAGGGATTCGAGCCCTAATTCGTTTGCTTTTTCATCAGACATGAGCAGCATCGCGCATGCTCCGTCGTTGACACCCGGCGCATTACCAGCCGTAATCGTTCCATTTTTGTCGAACACTGGGCGCAGTTTAGAAAGAGCTTCTACAGTTGTATTTTTTCTTGGTGCTTCATCTGTGTCGACGACAACCGGGTCCCCTTTTCGCTGAGGAACTTCTACAGACACGATTTCTTCACCCATCGTTCCGTTTTCAATAGCCTGGGCTGCGCGCTGATGGCTGTTATACGACCACTCGTCCTGCGCTTCACGTGTTAACTCGAATTCTTCAGCTGTACGGTTTCCGTAGTTACCCATGTGTACATTTTCAAATGAACAGGTAAGACCATCGTGTACCATCATATCTTTAACCGGAGCGTCTCCCATGCGTAATCCCCAGCGTGCTTTTGGCATGAAATAAGGAGCATTGCTCATGCTTTCCATTCCGCCCGCTACGATGACATCCTCCTCGCCTAAACGGATGAACTGATCAGCCATCGTTACACTCCGCATTCCAGAAGCGCACACCTTGTTGACTGTCTCTGTTTTCACGTGCCACGGAATTCCAGCTTCACGCGCGGCCTGGCGGGATGGCAGCTGTCCCTGTCCTCCCTGTAAAACGCTCCCCATGATTACTTCATCTACTTCTTCACCCTTGTATCCAGCACGCTTTAAAGCCTCTTTAATCACGATGCCTCCAAGCTGGGAAGCTGTTAAAGGAGCAAGAGCGCCCCCGAATTTTCCAAATGGAGTACGAGCCCCTGACACGATTACTGTTTTACGCATTTTTAAATTCCTCCTCATTGTGATAACGCTTTCAAAATTGGCGATTGAACGCTCGCTCAATTTGTCCTCATAAGGAAAGTGTACCTAAAATAGTGTACAC
Source organism: Halobacillus halophilus DSM 2266 (assembly GCF_000284515.1). Classification (GTDB taxonomy): domain Bacteria; phylum Bacillota; class Bacilli; order Bacillales; family Halobacillaceae; genus Halobacillus; species Halobacillus halophilus. The sequence goes on from NC_017668.1 coordinate 3,574,397, forward strand.
TTTCCACAATTTTCATAATTTTTTTCTAATAAATGATGAGATATTCCAAGTACTTACGCTGTCTTTTCTTCTGTTGATTCAAAAATGGATTTGGCCAGAATTTCTGCTATATCCATTGTGCTCACTTCTTCTTCCACTTCTTTAGCTTTGGTACCATCCGATAACATGGTTAGACAGAATGGACATCCACTTGAAATCATCGTTGGTTCTACTTCAAGAGCCTGTTCTGTACGAGCTACGTTCACACGGTTCCCTGATTTTTCTTCCATCCACATCATGCCTCCGCCAGCTCCACAGCACATTCCATTGGATCGATTACGCTTCATTTCGACAACCTCTACGCCAGGAATCATTTCAAGTACTTCGCGAGGCGGCTGGTACACTTCGTTGTAACGGCCCAAGTAACAGCTGTCGTGGTAGGTGATCTTCTCATTTACTACACCTTCCGGCTTCAGACGCCCTTCTTTCAGCCATTCAGAAAGCATTTCAGTATGGTGATAAACCTCCGCTTCAAGACCGAAATCCGGGTATTCATTTTTGAAAATGTTATAAGCGTGCGGATCAATGGTAATGATCTTTTTAACATCATTTTTTTCGAATTCTTTCATATTTTTTTCAGCCAGTTCCTGGAACAGAAATTCGTTGCCCATCCGGCGTGCTGTATCACCGGAGTTTTGCTCTTTATTACCGAGAATCGCAAATTTAATGCCGGCTTTATTCATCAGTTTAGCAAAGGCGACGGCGATTTTCTGACTGCGGTTATCGTAAGATCCCATCGAACTGACCCAGAAAAGGTATTCGAATTCCTCTCCTGACTTCTTCAGCTCTTTCACAGTAGGGATATGAGCTTCTTCATCGAGGCTTCTCCAGTCTTCTCTTTCCTTCTTGGAAAGTCCCCACGGATTCCCCTGGCGTTCAATATTCATCATCGCTCTTTGGCCGTCCGGATCCATTTTTCCTTCTGTAAGAACAAGATAGCGGCGAAGATCTATGATCTTATCAACGTGTTCATTCATAACCGGACAGGCATCTTCACAATTACGACAAGTGGTGCAGGCCCATAATTCTTCCTCTGTAATGACATCGCCAATTAAGTTTTTATTGTGAGCAGCTTCCACGGTAGCGGCCGCTTCATCTGTCCCCTTAGTGCGTGCCATTTGAGCCAGTGTGTTTCCTTCTGTACCTGAGAAGGCATAAGCAGGTACCCAGGGTGACTGACCCGTGACAGCGGCACCTTTTTCAGTCAAATGATCCCTCATTTTAATAAGTAAATCCATTGGTGAGAGCATTTTACCTGAGCCTGAAGCAGGACAGACATTGGTACAGCGTCCACATTCCACACAGGCATACAGGTCAATCATCTGCAGTTGATTCAGTTCTTCAATTTTTCCAACACCAAAGGAAACATCTTCTTCGTCTGCTTCTTCATCCATTTCAAAATCAATCGGTTTCAGTTTGCCCGGAGGATCTTCACGGCTTAAGAAAACATTGACCGGTGCTGCCAGCAAGTGCGCATGCTTGGATTGTGGCACGTACACTAGGAATGTAAGCAGGATAAGCAGGTGAATCCACCACATAATAAAGAATACAGTAGCAGCAGCTGCCGGAGGAAGCCATGCGAAAGCGTTTGCAATTAACGTCGCAACAGGTTCTGTCCAGGCCCCTTCATGGCCGTGCCAGATTATCCCCATACCATTTCCTACAAGCACAGTAACCATCAATGTTCCAATAAAAATAAGTACAAGTCCTGCCTTGAAGCTTCTCTTCAAACGGACGAGTTTTTCTATATAACGGCGGTAAAACGCCCAGATCACAGCTACAATAATCGTTAACGTTACAATCTCCTGGAAAAATGTAAATCCTGGATAAAACGGACCAAGCGGCAAGTGCGAATCAGGAGCTAGTCCTTTCCAAATAAAATCAATGGCCCCAAATTGAACAAGAATAAAGCCATAGAACATCATAACGTGGATCGCTCCGGATTTCTTATCCTTCAATAGTTTCTTTTGACCAAACACATAAATCCCAATCTTCTGCAGACGTCTTTTAATCTTGCCATCAAACTCAAATTTCTTCCCCATCTTAATATAAGCGATACGTGTACGGACAACGCTTACAAATAAGTATAATCCATAAATCGTAACGCCAAGGAACAAAATCCAGTTTGCAAGTAACAACGGATTCATTTGTTCTCCCCCTCTTAGTTGTTATCGCAGATGCGATTCTCCTTTTTTATCGGCCCAGAAACTTAGAAATTTCTGAATCTTATAGCTTTACTATAAATTATGAATGAGCATTCAGTCAACATGTTTTCATTTTTTTCCTATTGAAAAGAAATCATATGGGAAGACTAAGCGACAGATGGCACTGGGAGGCGGAAACATGATAGTCGTAATCATACTGATTAGTATAGCTACCTTTATTTTACTGTTAATTACAGATTTTAAAATGGGACAAATATCCCACAAAAAAACAGGATATCCGATAAACACTGAAGAAACACACGGTCAATACGAACTTTTTTCTAATGGATTAACGCTCTTTGAAGCATTTTTTCAGGATATTGCTGAAGCTAAAGTAAGAGTCGACATCAGCTTCTTTCTCATCGACCAGAATGAAATCAGCAGGAAATTTTTAGACATATTAAAGAAAAAAGCGCAGGAAGGAGTACCTGTTCACCTGCTTGGTGATCGTCTAGGGTGCTACCTGATCAATAAACAGATCAGGAATGAACTTAAAGCATCTGGCGTTCACTTTGCATTCGCTGAAAAACCCAGATTTCCTTTGTTCTTCTACCATTTAAATCGGAGAAACCACCGAAAAATTACAGTGATTGATGGAAAGGTGGCCTATATTGGAGGGTTCAATGTGGGGAGCAACTATACTGGGCATAACCCAAAATTTGGAGACTGGCGTGATTACCATTTGCGATACACAGGCGCAGTAGTTGAGAAACTTCATGCTGTTTTCCTAAAAGACTGGTATGAATCCACCGGGGAGAAATTAACAACCATAAAATTAAGACACCCTGAAGGGAAGAAAGTATCCGTCCTTGACTCGGATGGAATTGGTGTAGCGGAAGAATTTAACCGGTTAATCCGCTCTGCTTCAAAAGAAATTATAATAGGAACGCCTTACTTCATTCCAACCCATGAGCTGCTCCATTCATTAAAAAATGCTTTAAAAAACGGAATTGAACTATACATCTTAGTTCCTATGAAATCGGACCATCCGTTTGTTAAGGAAGCCGGCATCGTTTTCCTAAACGAGCTTTATCAAAGAGGAGCTCATATTAAATTTTTTGATGCAGGATTTTACCATTCAAAAGTATTCATAGTGGATGGGGAATGTGCGGATATCGGTACCGCGAATTTCGACAGGAGAAGCTTCTTTTTAAATAAAGAAGTGAATACCTATGTTTATGACAAAACGTTCATCGCAGCGGTTCGCGACACTTATTTTCAAGATATGAAAGATGCCGTGCCATTTAATGAAAGCTGGCTTAAAAACCGCTCTCTAAGTACAAAAATCAATGAAAAAATCGCAGCCAAGCTGCGACCTTTACTTTGATTTATTTAAAGATTTCCGTAAACACGGGTCCTATCCACAACATAACTTTAAAACCTAAGTAAATACCAACGATTCCAGCTACTCCAGCCAGTGCAGGCGGGGCTGGGATCGGAAGTTTTAAAGCTGCAAATACAATGCCAACAACTAAACCAGTGACTAACGCTAAAATAATTTCTTTCACATGCTCGTCCTCCTTTTCATCATCTATCCTTTACGCTTTCTTTCATTACCAAACTTTACTGTTCTTATTTTATCAATTGGATCTGTTAAACTGTCGTGTTGATTTTAAGATAAAGCTCCCATTACTTGAAGACTCAGTTTCGAGATAAGTTGGGTCCGTTACTCTATGTAGAAGAGGGCTGGTGGAGAAATAGCTCGCTTTCCTATGGGGGAACGGTGAGCTTCCTCGCTCGTTTCACTCCCTGCGGGATCTCACCTAGTCCCTTCTCCCATGGGAGTCTCATCATTTCCCCACCACCCCAACTATAATGTTGCGAACGGACCCTTCCAGAAGAGAATGGTTCTCCTCTGTAATCTGTAGGGAATGCTATCATGACGGGCTGTGTGGGTCGTTATATCCTAACTACATGGTCTAATACTTCATTATGCAGGTGATGGTTGAAGTGGTTTCGAGCTTCTGATTTGGCCAGGTCCGGAGGGGGATGATGAAGACTCCTGCGGGATAAACATGATCGGTGAGACCCCGGAAGTCGAAGACTGAGGAGGCTCAGCACATGCCCGCGGAAAGCGAATCATCCCCCGCAGGACCTTTCTTGTCATAAAAGTATCTCGAAACTGAGTCTTCCACAATCCGGCCCTATTGCGTAATAAGCCTTATGAAAAACAAAAATAAACTATAACAGAGCCTATCAAAAGCAGACGACTTTATGCATACATAAGGTACCGAGGCAAAGAATGCCACAAAAAAGAGCGCCCTGCTCTTTTTTTATGCGAAGACGCCCTTTAGTCATTTTATGAACTTACATCTGTTCTGGTGCGGAAACACCGATGATTTTCAGCGCATTGCTCAGAGTAATACGAACAGCTTTCATTAGTGAAAGTCGTGAAGCTGTAAGTTCAGGATTTTCCTGATCGAGTACTTTCTCCGCATTGTAAAAACTGTGAAGATTAGATGCCAGATCAAATGCATACTGAGTCACACGGTGAGGGGTTCTTTTTTCTGCAGCATCTGCGACCAGCTGCGGAAATTCACCAAGCCTTTTTAGCAGATCTTCTTCTTTTTCAGCTGTTAAAAGACTTCCGTTAAACGTATCATCCGTCAGCCCCTTTTCCTCTGCCTGTTTCAGCATCGTACATATGCGGGCGTGAGCGTACTGTACATAATAAACAGGGTTTTCATTAGATTCTGAGCGGGCCAGGTCCATATCAAAATCCAGGTGTGAATCACTGGAACGCATGGAGAAGAAATAACGCATCGCGTCAATACCAACTTCCTCCATCAATTCACGAAGGGTAACAGCTTTTCCAGTACGCTTACTCATTTTCACTTTTTCGCCGTCCTGGAACAGGTTGACCATTTGGATAATCTCTACTTCCAGTGTATCTTCATCATAGCCCAGGGCTTGAATCGCTGCTTTCATACGTGGAATATATCCATGGTGATCGGCACCCCAAATATTGATAAGTGTATCGAACCCGCGGTCCAGTTTGTTTTTGTGATAAGCGATATCCGGCGTCAGATAAGTGTACGTGCCATCATTTTTAATGAGGACGCGATCTTTATCATCACTGAATTTCGTTGTCTCAAACCAGGTAGCTCCGTCCTTTTCATAGACAAAGTCTTTTTCTTTCAGAACCTGCAGCGCATTTTCAATCCGGTCACCTTCATATAGCGAAGTTTCTGAGAACCATTCATCAAAAGGCACTCTAAATTCTTCCAGATCCGTTTTAATCTTATTCAGTTCATATTGCAAACCGTACTCACGGAAGAACTTCAAACGATCCTGTGCAGATTCTTCTGCCCATTTCTCTCCCTCTTCCGAAGCAAGCTTCCTTCCTAGTTCTACGATATCACGACCATGGTATCCATCTTCCGGCATCTCCCATTCTTTCCCTAATGCCTGCATGTAGCGTGCTTCTACAGAAAGAGCAAGATTAGCCATTTGGTTCCCGGCATCATTAATATAGTACTCTCTGGAAACATCGTAGCCTGCAGCATCCAACACGTTGCATAACGAGTCCCCTACTGCTGCTCCCCTTGCGTGACCAAGGTGTAAGGTTCCGGTCGGATTAGCAGATACAAATTCCACTTGAATCCTATGACCTTTCCCACTTTCGCTGCGACCATACTGACTGTCCGCTTCCAGAATGGAAGGAACCAGTTCAGTCAAGTACTGATTGTTCATATAGAAATTAATAAAGCCTGGACCTGCAATTTCTATCTTTTCTATTGAGGCTTGTGATCGATCAAATTGTTCAACAAGTTCTGAAGCAATCGCACGCGGATTCTTCTTTGCTATTCTGGCGAGCTGCATCGCCATGTTTGTTGCATAATCGCCGTGAGCTTTATCCTTTGGCTGCTCTAACACAACCTCCGGCATTTCCTCTTCCCCGGCAAGCTCAGCTGAAAGCACGGCGCGGACGATTTCTTTCTTCAGATTTTCTTCCATTTGTTCAACGATATTCATGATTCACTCTCCTCCTCAAACGTCAATGTCAAGCGATGATCCTGCGTTACTTCATGATTCAACGTCATCTGATAATGAAGAAATAATCGGCCGCCCATTGCTTCATCAAGGGAACTGAACTCCATTTCTTCTGTATAAGTTTTCATATGGAAATCACCATAAGTATGATGATATAAATTCTCTGTTTCTACTTCAGGCTGAAAAACCTGACGCATATCTATACCACCGCTTCGTTTTATGCTGACATGCCCTGGCTTAACGGTGATCATCGTATTTACAGGATCTCCTTCATCAGGATGTTCTGTAAAAGTAATCACCTGAGTCTGGCCACGCGCAAAAAACTGACCGGCTTCGTTTACTTCCATCGTCTCTTTGCGATCCGTGTCTCTGATTTCCGTAACGAGCTGCACCTGGATGTCCTTAGCATTACTTGTCATTTCTTCGTCCTCCCTCCAAAGGGTTTACGTACACTATAACTTGTTTATTATAAGAATTCATTCACAAAAACGCAAGAGGATCCCCTGGCTTCGTTACTCCTGAACCAACCTGTCCACCTGATTTTGGATATCACTAATCTCCGTGATATGGGCCGGTACACTGTAACTTGCGTATAACACGACAAGTGCTGCGACAATCAGCGCAAACCAGGGATAGGATAGTTGTTTCTTAAAAGGACGACGGTCCGGAACAAATAATAACAATAGAAATGGCAGCAACAGTCCAATCACAATGACATCCATTCTCCACTGCTGATTCTCCTCGGAGATGGATAAAGAAAAGCTGATTGCTTGATCTATTCGATCTTCAATAGCAATTTCAGTGGTTTCTTTAGAAAATAGTCCTTTTTCAATTGTTAGTGTCTCATTACTAAGCGAATAACTATATCCTGAAGGGTTCCATTCCCCTATAAACGTTACAAGAATTAGACTCATCATGATAATGGCATACGTGAGCGTAATGCCTATAATCTTTTTATCCAAAAGAAGCGCTCCTTTATTCATCTCATATAGAAAAGCCCCTATGAAAAATCATAGCGGCTGTTTCATTCTATCATTTATTTTACAAACCCCAAAAGCATTTCGCGTAAGAATTTACTGGCTGCAATCGGAGTCTTTTCTGTCGGGTCATAAGCGGGAGCCACTTCAACAAGGTCAGCCCCTACCACGTTTAAATCGCTGCCTGCCATTTCATGAATGGAAGCAAGAAGCTCCTTAGAGGAAATCCCTCCTGCTTCTGCTGTCCCCGTTCCCGGGGCATAAGCAGGATCAAGTACATCAATATCAATGGTTACATAAACGGGACGACCAGATAGCTCCGGCAGAATTTTTTTCAGGGGCTCAAGCACTTCATATCTAGCCATGAACATGCCGCTTTCTTCCGCATATTGAAACTCTTCTCTCATCCCTGAGCGGATGCCAAACGAATACACATCTTCAGCTCCGATCAGCTCGCATGCTTTCCTAATAGGAGTCGAATGGGATAGCGTCTCGCCTTCGTATTCTTCCCTGAGGTCAGCATGAGCATCAATATGAATCACAGCAAGTTCTGGATATTTCCTGTACATCGCTTTTAAGACTGGCCATGTAACCAGATGCTCGCCGCCCAGTCCGAAAGGTATCTTCCCTTTCTCCAAAAGTTCATCCATATAGCCTTCAATAATATCAATACTTTTCTGGGGATTTCCAAAGGGGAGGAGCAAATCACCTGCATCGTGGTACTTGATTTCTTCTAAATGTCTATCCAGATAAGGACTATATTCTTCAAGGCCGATCGAGGCTTCGCGGATGCGGCTCGGACCAAATCGGGAGCCCGGACGGAAGCTGACAGTCCAGTCCATTGGCATTCCGTAAATTACGGCATCCGCCTCCTGTTCGGAAGCCCGGCTCATGATAAACACTTTTCCAGAATAGGCTTCATCAAATCTCATCGAACTCACCCTTTCGTCAAATCTTTAACGAATTTTGGTAAAGCAAAGCAGGCCTGGTGAAGCTCCTCTGTATAATACTTCGTTTCCATCTCTGTAAACCGATGAGCAGGAACCTGAAGAGGATCATAGATTTTACTTCCCATAGTAAACGTCCAAAGACCGCTTGGATACGTTGGTATATTGGCCGTGTACACTTTGGTGATCGGAAATGTTTCTTTTACATCTCCATAAACCTGTCGAATTAAATCAGCCTTGAACCAGGGGTTATCAGTCTGAGCAACGAAGATTCCGTCTTCTTTTAATGCTTTCGCAATCCCTTCATAGAAGCCTTTTGAAAATAGATTAACAGCAGGACCCACCGGTTCTGTTGAATCTACCATAATGACGTCATAAGCACGCTCGCTTTCCGCAATGTGCATGAAGCCATCTGCCACCTTAACCTCTACACGCTCATCGTCCAGAGCACCGGCAATAGAAGGCAGATATTGTTTGGAGTATTCAATAACTTTGCCGTCAATTTCTACCAGTGTGGCTTTTTCAACACTTTCATGCTTCAGTACTTCACGAATCACACCGCCATCTCCGCCGCCGACTACCAAAACCTGTTTCGGACTCGGGTGGGTGTGGAGCGGTACATGGGCCAGCATCTCATGGTAAACAAACTCATCTTTTTCCGTGGTCATAACCATGTCGTCGAGCACCAGCATGTTGCCCCACTCTTCTGTCTCAAGCATTTCTAACTCCTGAAAATCTGTTTTTTCGTTATGAAGGGACTGTTTTACTTTAGCCGTAATTCCGAAATTTTCTGTCTGCTTCTCAGTAAACCACGTGCTCATCTATGCATTCTCCTTTGTATATCCATAGTTCTTTATTACATAATTCGTCATGAGAGGTTTATTTTACTACGTATTCTCACATAATAATAGCAGTCTTTATTCATTCTTAACAGTTGGGAGTCTAGAAGAATGATTCTTTTTATACGAACGACATACCGCTGGTCAAAGCGAGCGCTCAAATGGACATTGATCGGCCTTGTGTTAACAGGAGCCGGATTTTTGTTTGTCTTAGGATTCGCCATTACCCAGGGCCCCCCTTCTTTAATGACCGAACAGAATACGGTTTATTATAGTCAGGGAGAGAATATTATTGGGGAAGATCATGGAGCGGAAGAACGATACTGGATTACCGTAGATGAAATGCCGGATGCCATTAAAGAAGCGACGATCGCTATTGAGGACCGTCGATTTTACGATCATTTCGGCTTTGATTTCAAGCGGATAGCTGGTGCTGCTTTAACCGACCTTAAACAAATGAGCATGGTGGAAGGCGCGAGCACCATTACTCAGCAGTACGCTCGTAATCTTTATTTATCACATGATAAAACATGGAAGAGAAAAATCCAAGAGGCTCTCTATGCCCTCAGACTGGAGATCTTTTATAATAAAGATGAAATTCTGGAAGGCTACTTAAACACGATCTACTATGGTCATGGAGCCTATGGAATTGAAGCAGCGAGCCGTTATTACTTTAATAAAAACGCAGAAGAATTAACGCTGACGGAAGCCTCTATGCTTGCAGGCGTCCCGAAAGGTCCCAGCTATTATTCTCCTCTGAACAATGAAGAGAACGCGGCCTCACGCCAAAAATTGATCTTGGGGGAAATGGAGAAAAGCGGCTTTATTACTTCTTCTGAAAAAAATGAAGCAGTAGAAGCGAGTCTTGTCTACTCGGAGCACTCTGACAGCTCCGACAAAGAAGCTGCTCCATACTTTCAGGACCAAGTCGTCGCAGAGGCTGCCAGAATTCTAGATATTTCGGCAGAAGAAGTTAAAACAGGCGGTTATCACATTCATACGACGCTCATAGAAGATCATCAGAAGACTCTAGAAAAACAGATTGACCGCCATATTTCAGCAGAGGAAGATATCCAAATCGCCGCTGCTATTATGAATAGTCATAACGGTGCCATTACCGCGCTGATCGGCGGCCGCGATTATGAAACCAGTGCTTATAATCGAGCTACACAGGCTAAGCGTCAGGTGGGATCGACTATAAAACCATTTCTATATTACGCGGCGCTTGCAGAAGGCTACTCACCGGTCACTATGATCGAAAGTAAACCGACCGATTTTCAGATAGGAGATAACGGAAAAGTCTACAGTCCAACCAACTTTGGAGACCAGTATGCGGACAAACCGATTACAATGGCCCAGGCACTGGCGGTTTCTGACAATATTTATGCTGTAGCCACCAACATGGATATTGGGCCCGAGAAGCTGGTAAATACACTGGACACATTTGGAATCTCGAGTCGTGCTAAGCCTGTCCCTTCTCTTGCCCTTGGTTCTACCTCTATTTCTCTTTATGAAATGATGAGTGCCTACGGGAAAATGGTGAAAGGCTCTGAATCTCTTGAAGGACACACCATTGAGAAAATTACAGACCGTCACGAAAATATACTTTTTGAATATCAGCCCGTTTTTAATAAAGAGAAAGAAATTGACCCGAACCGTGCCTTTACGATTACTCACATGATGACAGGGATGTTTGACTCTTCTCTTGATGGATATGCGTCTGTTACGGGCACTCCTATTAAAGGAAAACTAACTCGTATGTACGGCGGAAAATCTGGTACGACGGATTATGACAGCTGGATGATTGGCTTTAGTCCTCAATTTGTATCAGGGGTTTGGGTTGGCCATGATGAAGGCGGTAGAAAACTTGAAACATTCAACGAAAGAAGATATGCCAAAGCTGTTTGGGCAGACACCATGGAGTCGATTCATGAACCACTACCATCTGCAGCGTTTATTCCAACCCCGGATGTAAAAGGGGTTTATATTGATCCGGAAACTGGACACAGGTCCGGTCCTAATTGCCCGAAAGAACGTCTCATGTATATGGAAAAAAGCGATATTCCAAAAGAAGTTTGCGGTGGCGATGAGGATAAGAACAAAGAAGAGATCGAAAATGAGTTTAAAAATGATCCATGGTTCAAAGATGTAGTAGACTGGTTCTTTTAAATGAGGGGTTTGCATGAAAGACTTAAAAAAAGACAAAGAAAACGACCGGCGGCAACCCGGTCGTTTTCCTTGTCCTAGTAAATACATGTATAACCATGTGTTACTAAATATATTACCCATTCTGCCAGTACGTCAAGATTCCGAGTACCCTTTCGACCATTTTTTAGTGAACATTTTGTGAACGAATTATTCACCTAAATAATTGAAACATCGGTAAGGTCATCCAGTGAAATTTGAACGTTTTCTTTTGTTTCCCAGTGCACCCCATAAACTTTGCGTTTCAGTTTATGAATGTACTCCATTTTCATTGGAATCTCTTCATAGTCAAAACCATTATGGATTTTGACCCGTACCGTCAGATCGTCGTTCAAAGCCCGCTGCAGTAAAAAATCAATCTCGATGGCTTTCTGTTCATCAATAATCCCTTTCTCTACCCGCTCATCTTCCTTCCATAATTTCCTTATCATCTCTACATGCTCCGGGAGCATTAACGATGTCCACTTAATTGTACCCCGGTCCCGATTGCGGCTATCCATAGTTGATCAACTCCTTAATACGAACATTTGTTCTTATTGTAGCACAAAAACACCTTTCGTAAACTGGAATTTACAGGATAGTCAATTTTTAAGTCTGTTACGGCAAGCTTCCTTAACTATAAGATTTGTTCCGTTACGTTTTCTTAGTGACTTGGGAAAGTGACTCTCCAACACCATCTCGAAATCGAGTCTTTAACAATAGGGCCGGATTGTGTAAGACTCAGTTCGAGATATTGTGTGGAGAGCTCGAAATCCTTTACGTAAATGCCTTCATATGAGGAAGGATAACCTATATGATCAACGATAAATACCGCGTCTATACAGGGTATTAACGCCGCTGTCGAAGCATTTAAGACGATTTTTAGGTTCTCACTTTTTTTCTGGAAGGGTCCGTTCGCAACATTATAGTTGGGTTGGTGGGGAAATGGCGAGACTCCCAGTTTAAAAGCGGAAGCACCTTGGTCAGCGGCGTATGGACTGGACTGAACTGGCGGAGATAAAGAAAACACGAAGAGCGGAGCGATTCGATGTTGCCTTATCGTACAGAAGTGAGGGAAGTCTCACTAGACGCTAGGTGCTGGAGCTGGATAGCTCTCCGTGACGTTTAGGCGTTGATTTATTACTCCCTCCTTATCAATTGTAAGAACGGGAGAAGGAACTAGGTGAGATCCCGCAGGGAGTGCAACGAGCGAGGAAGCTCATGGCAAAAAGGAGGATCGACTAAAGTCGCCACGTCCTGTGGCAACGTCGATCGACCCTACGTCGTGTAGGGCCATAGGAAAGTGTTCAAGTGTGGAATCACCCCTATAGACACGAACAGCATAAGCCGAGCATCAAAAGGACGGTGGTCTTGCCGTCCGTTGATGAACGGCTTATGTCTCGAGTGTCTGGGTAATGGAACAAGACGAGTTATTCCCCCACCAGCCCTTCTCCTTTTAACGTAACGGATCCAATTTATCTCGAACCTGAGTCTTACACAAACGGGAGCTTATCTGGAAGGCTTACTATTACGATAAACCCTTTAATATAGAATTATAAAATAAGGCAGTAAAAAAGCACTTTCTCTGAGGAAAGTGCTTTGTCTTATGATTTACTGGACACCGAGGGAGTCTTTTAGTTCCTGGTTTGTATTTTCCCATAGTTCGGGCTTAAATTCACGGAGATACTCACCAAGAATCGTCCTTGACTTTTCATCCATATGGTCGACAACAAATTTTCCTTTTAAGGACTTGTCCATATGGTTCACATGCTCGGGCATCAGCTTATAGCCTCGTTTAATAGAACGATCGACGACGATTTCACTGCCAGCTACTCCATAGTAGCTTGGCTTTCCTGCCTGATTATCCACCGTAACCCAGACGATCCAGTACAATAAACCATTCGCTACTACTTCACGATCCGTAATAAACTTCACCCGCTTCTCAACCGCGCTGCGGGCATGCAGAGCCCCCATATCAACAAAGGCCTTCTCTTCATTCGGATCCACGATAACCGGGGTCATATTCTCAAGGCTGATGGAGCCTACACCATAACCACCATGACCATCCGTGGAGTCGTCCTTAATAATCGTGAACTGCTTCTTCTTTTTATCGCTTTTCTCATCATTATTTTTAAATTGATCAAATTCTTTCATGACAAACTGAACCTCCTCTAGACGTGACTGATTTTTCCCTATTTTAACATAGAATCCACTCTATGTTTTACCATAAGGATTTATATACACCAGACTCCGCCTCTGTTAGTTCATCGAAGCTTTTTATATGACGTTTTGACGCTGAAATAATTAATTCTTAAATGGGATAGGGTAGGTCCTAATGAGCTTGGAAATACTCCGTTTCGTAAACTATGCCCCCATCTAGTTAGATTAAAACGCTTGTTAAGGAAGAGTTTAACACTCGACTTCTACAATTTTTTTCACTGGATAACGTAATGGTCCTCAAAGCCACTCTCCTTTTTCCGGCAGTTTTCCCCCCTATATTATACCCTTAATCAAACGCTTGTTTAATACCTTTACTTCCCTTTTATAACGCCTTTAGTGGGCCTCTAAGAGGAACGATGTTCGCTTTTTATAAAGACAAACCTCTCAGCTGAAGGATCATCCACTCGCCTACTTGCAGGTTTCCTTTTATGGAAAAGCCTCTTCCACCCCATTGGGTTAGAAACGGGGATACCTACCCGTTTCTCCTGAACTTCCTGGATTCCTTGAATAATGAGCTGCATAGACAGAATAATCCCCATAAAACAAAGAAGGGCGGGAATAATAAACCACCATCTCCCCGTCATTAAAGAGTCTTTCGCTGCTCCAATCAACCCGGACCATTCATACGTAGTACTCGTCGGTGGATCAGCCTGCATGGGAGAATAATCTACATTCGTCCCTCCAAAATAAATATTAAAAACACCTAGATGGATAAAGATCAGCAGCGTCTGAATAAACTGCTGTCCAAACACAATGCCCATCCGTGCGCTCAAATGTGGAAGCAGATGCTTCCAAAGTAAATGAAGCGAACTACCCCCAAGGACCTTCGTACTAACTACATATTCCTCCTGCATTAAAAGCTTCATTTCGCTGCCAAAGAGCGTAACAATCAAAGGTACAGCAAGTAGAACCAAAATCAATCCTTGATAGATAATCCGTTCCGTCTGAGTAGTGGTAAAACCGCCTGGCGACATCCATAAGACTGGGGTCAATAGCATGAATGCAATAATGGTCATAGGCAGAAAATGCATACCGTCCACTATTTTTTCTACACTACGCTGAATTCGGGAATGTAGAAAGAATGTATATGGAATGGCTAATAAAAATCCAATACTCATCCTTAAAAAGGCTATAGCGAGAGCAAATATAATCGTATATTTTGCTCCCACGAGTAACTGATCGAAAATACTGTAACCGAGTGCATCCGTTCCGAGAAATATATACTCAGGCGAGTGAGGAGCAGCGCTTACCAGCCGTCCTTCCTCATTCGTAATATGATAAAACTTATCTACTAAAGGATCCGCCATGATACTATAAACCATACTCACACAGACCGTCCCCGAAATGATCATAAATCCAATTAGAAATTTCAGGTTTTTAAAATGTTCCCCTATCGTTGCGAAAGTCTGCTTCAGCCATTTCCCACCTGGTTTCATGTTGAAATCACCTATGAAACGATTCATGCTCAAGCTGGTCTCTTTAGACACCTTATGATCCTTGAAGATAAACAGCTCCGTTCCCTGATACATGATAAAAAAAGGGGTGAAGATCATAAATAGTATCATAGCCGAGACGATTGGCCTAAAATCCCCCCTAAACAAACTGGTGATCCCATTCATATTAAAAATATATTCAATGATCAACAGACTTGATAAAGATCCCCAGAGGATGATCTTGGAATGAAAGAATAGACTTTTTACAATATTTCTTGTCACATGTACATTAAGAATTACAGCTTTCTCCAACCCTTTACTCTTAGCCATCTGCACATAAGACTTTGCCATCTCCTCATCCATAAGTATAAGAATGATTTTGTACATCGTAACTAAAGGTAATACTGCAATGGCAATAATAGGCAGAATATACACCTTATCCTGACCTAGAGCCGTAAAAGAGACAATCTGAATATCTGTTTGTTTATAGAACCATACAACGAAGAGCTGTAAACAAAAAGCGAGTAATAAATCAGGTACAGCTTCTAAAACGTTCAGGAGTCTTCCGATGATCAATTTTGCCCACCCAGGGAGAAACATGGTTCCGAGGGCCAATAAAAAAGCCAGGCCAATCCCAAGGAGAAGACCTCCAACGAAAACAGTCATAGAGTATTGATAAGGCTCCCACAGAAACTCAAGCAGCGGTTCCGGACGATCTTTATACATGTACACCCATTCAGCGGGATTAAAAATTGCAGCGACCAGTTGCTGAAGTTCCAAAAAGTAATGAGATACATCAAAAAAACTTCCACCACTGAATAAAGCCGGGGACGCGCTAATGAACAAAATGCCTGCCAGTCCCATTATGTAATAGACCACGAACTTAACGATTTTCATACACTTCCCTCCCCATACTAATTATTCTCATCCATGATCTCAGATAAATTATAAAAATAATCAAAAAATAATGAATAAAAAAAGATATACTGACGTACAGTATATCTCTTCCTATCAATCATACTAATGAATCCCTCGTAATTTTTCAATAAATTCCCATCCATCCTGGATGTCTTCCTCTGTGTAATTCTGAGTACTTTTTACGGCGTAAACTTTTTCAGTGATTTCTTCACGAGGCAGATCCTCAAAGAAGAGCATCGTAGAGACCAACTCCAGAAATCGGGAACTTCTACCGTTCATTTCGCGGATATGGTCATGCAACGGAGGCAGATCCATTTCATAATGATTTAGAAATTCACGTCCGCTTTCCGTAATCTCATAGCGGTACTGATAGTAATTTTTCTTTTCTTCTCTTTCCTCACTGATAAATCCAAGGTTACACATTTCCTCAATTCTAAGCGTTAATTCCTCTGAATAGGGTCCGTAAAAATGAAACTGATAGCGCTCTTCAAATGGAACCTCACACTTTTTAAGTATGTAGATCATTTTCTGCAGTTTTTTACGACCTACGATCTCATCCGTACTTGAGAAGAATTGCATCAGCTTCGCATGATTTTCCAACATGGAGCTTCACTCCTTATCCATACAATATTTCCATAATCCGCTTCTTCGTCTTACTACGATTGGACATTTCCTCCAGGCGGTCCAGAGGAATATATAGTTTATGATCTGTCCGCTTTTTGCCTGAAATGGCCTCGACAATATCAGAAAGCCGGGACAACTCTCTTAATTCCTGACTGGGCTGCAGCAGATGGATTGGCAGTCGTTCTTCCTCTTCACCCGGACGGTAAAAGTCGTAAGGAAGATCAGAACTTGAATCTACCACCAAATAGTAATCCGGATTCAGCCCTGCTTTAGAAAATAATTTATACAGTTCCATCCATTGGTTCATCTGAGAATTAGGATTGAACTCAATATATTTAAACAACCGGCGGTTAACAAATCGGTCACATAAATCACTCAGAACCGGGTCGTCTTCTTCCATCCATGTTTGGAAGTAATACAGCGTTACAGCTTCATCAAGTGCTAAGTACTCCTTGAGTGTTGGCTGTCCCGTAAAGAAAGAAAAGAAATGAGTCGGTTTCAGCTTGAACGTATAGCCGGATTCATAAAGTTCTTTCGCTCTATGAAGAATTTTAGATAGAATAACCTCAGCGCTCCGCGTCACAGGGTGGAAATAGACCTGCCAGTACATTTGGTAACGGCTCATGATATAGTCTTCTACCGCATGCATACCGCTCTCTTTCACAACAACCTGATCTTCCATCGGACGCATGACCCGCAATATCCTCTCCATATCAAAGTGACCATAGCTTACTCCTGTAAAATAAGCATCCCGCTGCAAGTAATCCATACGATCAGCATCAATCTGACTGGAAATCAAGCTGACAACCAGTTTATTAGTGTACGTTTTATTTATCACGTCAGCCACTTTCTTAGGGAACCCTTCTTCTACCTGGTTCAGAATCTTATTCACTTCCGTATCTCCGAGTAAAATCTTTTGGGTATAATCTTCATGATCCAGTTTAAAAACCTTTTCGAAAGAATGAGAGAACGGCCCATGGCCCAGATCATGAAGCAAAGCTGCACAGAGGCAAAGCAGCCGTTCTTCGCCGTCCCAGTTCGGCCTGTCCTTAAAGTTTTCTATAATTCGGCGAACTATTTCGTAAACACCTAATGAATGGTTAAAACGACTATGCTCTGCCCCGTGGAATGTTAAATACGACGTCCCCAGCTGTTTAATTCGTCTTAACCGCTGAAATTCCGATGTTCCGATTAAATCCCAGATCACCCGGTCCCGCACGTGGACATAGCGATGGACGGGGTCCTTAAAAACCTTCTCTTCACTTAATTTCTCATCACGATAGTCCATCAGTTGTTCCTTTCTTCACGACATTTTTAACTATTATATACCTTTCTTTATGACAAAAAAACATCTTGACAGACAAAAAATGACAGGGGAACTCTTTTACTCCTGTCTTTAAAGGCTTCAAGAAAATCAAACATTTTTTAGCAGGTACTTCTTAATCCTTTGAAGATTTTACAGCCGTTGCGCCATTCATGCAACAGGTTTCTTCTGCTATAATGAAGAATGGTGATTGCATAAAAAGGAGTACAGCTTTATGAAAAACATACATCCGTTATTACAACCTCAAAAATATCGCTTCATGGACCAAAGTAATTTAGGGCCCTCCTTTTCCGCCCTTCAGTCCTTTGCCATAGATGATGCTTTATCGATGTCGGTAGGAGAAGGAATGAGTCCGACTGCGGCAAGGCTTTGGGTTCATCATAACACAGTGGTTCTCGGAATCCCTGATGCTCGACTGCCTTACATTAAGGATGGAATTGACTATCTGAAAACGGAAGGATACCGGGTCATTGTAAGAAATTCAGGGGGTCTCGCCGTTGTATTAGACGAAGGTGTTCTGAATTTATCATTTATATTCCCGGACTCTAAAGAAGTGAACATTCACGATGGCTATGAAGCTATGGTTTCGTTTACTCAACTGCTGTTTGAAGACCTAACCGATCAAATTGAAGCCTATGAAATTACACGTTCCTATTGTCCAGGTACTTATGATTTAAGTATCGGCGGTCAAAAGTTCGCTGGAATTTCCCAGCGCCGGGTCAAAAATGGCTCGGCCGTCCAAATTTATCTGGATGTCACCGGAAGTGGTGCTGAACGAGCCCGGCTTTTAAAACAATTCTATGAAATTGGGAAGCGTGAAGAGGAAACACGCTTCACCTATCCCGTCATTGATCCTAAGGTTATGGCTTCTCTCAATGAACTGTTAGACACCCGCCTCAGTGTATCTGACGTACGCGATCGGATCCTTAAAAAAATCTACGAGCTATCTGGTGAAGTCACCGTTGATCCCCTGGAAGGTCAAGAGATTGAATGGTTTAACAAACGGCTGGAACAGATGATCCAGCGGAATGAAAAAGCGCTTGAAAACCTTACCTAAGGGGATCGGGCGCTTTCTTTTTGCACAGGTACACCCTGCTCCCTTACTTGAAGGGGGTATTCAATTAAACTTTATAAGTAAGAACTTAAGCCTATTAAAAGTCTCTGGTAATCAATGGTGTACCTTTTTATAGCATGCTTATTAAGCTAAAGGGCCGTATAGTTGAAGACTCAGTTTCGAGATAAATTGGGTCCGTTACGTAAGATGGATAAGGGTTGGTGGGGAAATAACTCGCTTTCCTATGGGGGAACGGTGAGCTTCCTCGCTCGTTTCACTCCCTGCGGGATCTCACCTAGTCCCTTCTCCCATGGGAGTCTCGCCATTTCCCCACCAACCCAGCCATGGGTGAATAACGGACCCTGTTATAAGAGAATGCTCTTCATTCTTAACGGGACCTAAATGTTTATATGAGAGGCTATTTGACATCGCTATAGCATGAAAATAGCCTCATAATCACTTGCTTTTTATCATTAAGCAGACGATGTCTTAAGTGGTCTCGAGCTCCATATATCGCAAGGTCCGGAGGGGGACGATGGAGACTCCTGTGGGATGAACATGATCGGTGAGATCCCGCAAGGGCTGTTAAGCCCGAGGAAGCTCAGCACATGCCCGCGGAAAGCGAAATCGTCCCCCGGAGGACCTTCCGCTCCTCCAATGTCTCGAAACTGAGTCTTCAACAAACGGGAGCTTTACTGTAAGAATATTACTGCCAATCAATAAAACCATACATAAAAAAAAGCCAGCGATTAAATCGCTGGCTTCTTCTGCTTATTATAGTGATTGAGCAGCAGTAATGATCGCAAGTTTGTACACATCATCAGCATTACAACCTCTTGAAAGATCGTTAACCGGCTGGTTCAAGCCTTGCAATACAGGACCTACGGCATCGAAATTACCAAGACGCTGAGCGATTTTGTAACCAATGTTACCCGCTTCAAGACTTGGGAAAATAAACGTGTTCGCTTCTCCTTTAAGCGGAGAGTCCGGTGCTTTTTTCTCAGCCACAGAAGGAACAAAGGCTGCATCGAACTGGAATTCTCCATCGATTACAAGATTAGAATTCTGCTCTTTAGCAAGTCCTAAAGCTTCCGTTACTTTTTCTGTTTCTGGAGATTTTGCTGAGCCTCTAGTAGAGAAGCTGAGCATAGCAACTCTCGGGTCGATGTCAAACAGCTTTGCCGTGTCGGCACTAGCCAAAGCAATTTCAGCCAAATCCTGACTATCAGGGTTAATGTTAATCGCACAATCAGCGAAAACATACTTCTCTTCATCACGTACCATTACGAATACACCTGACGTCTTCTTAATTCCAGGCTTTGTTTTAATGATCTGAAGAGCAGGTCTTACGGTATCTGCTGTGGAATGAGCAGCACCACTTACAAGACCATCGGCTTTGCCCATGTAAACAAGCATTGTACCAAAGTAGTTTTCATCCTGCAGGATCTCTCGTGCTTTCTCTTCAGTGGCTTTTCCTTTACGGCGCTCCACGAAATTGGCCACCATTTCATCAAAAGCATCATAATTGGCAGGATCCAGAATTTCAGCAGAAGAAATATCCACTCCAACCTCAGATGCCTTCTGTTTTACTTTTTCTTCATTTCCGACTAGTACAGGTGTCAGTAAATCTTCTGTACCAAGCTGACTGACAGCTGTTAAAATACGTTCGTCCAAACCTTCCGGAAACACGACCTTCTTGCCTTGTCCGTTTATCTTAGATCTCAATGTATCAAATAGGTTGCTCATATTGAACCCTCCAATTTTCATTTCTGTTATACATGATAAAAGGTTTTGTGTATAAATGAAAGTCATTCCTATCGATTTTTACAATGAAGCGATTTCATTATCATTACCCTCTATTACCTGACCATATACGTTCAAATTGCTTCTATTTCTTCTTTCCCTATCCTTATCCTTTCACTATATGTTCAAAGTCATTCCCATGATGTAACGAAGCAACTGTGTTATATTGAGAAAGGAAGTTTTCAATAAATAAAACAAATCATAAAGGAGCGATCGATACCATGCCAGAAGCAGTAGTAACCATGGATGGATGGTATTGCCTGCACGATTTCCGTTCAATTGACTGGACCTCTTGGAAATATGCCTCGAGTGAAGAACGCGAGCAGGCCATTCACGAATTCCAACAGATGATTTCCAATTGGGAAGATACCGAAAAAAGTAAACAGGGCAGCCATGCTCTCTACACCATCATGGGACAAAAAGCTGATTTCATGATGATGATCTTACGTCCAACGATGGAAGAATTAAATGAAATCGAAACAGCTTTCAACAAAACGAAGCTCGCCGAGTTTACCACCCCTGCCTATTCTTATGTATCAGTTGTGGAACTCTCTAACTACATGGGAAATGCGAATGAAGAGGACCCTGAAATTCAGGCGCGATTAAAACCAACCCTTCCGAAGTGGAATCATATCTGCTTCTATCCAATGGACAAGCGCCGCCAGGGCAACGATAACTGGTACGTACTTGAAAAAGACGAACGTGCTAAACTTATGTACGCACACGGAATGACCGGACGCCAGTATGCTGGCAAGATTCGCCAAATCATCACCGGCTCCATCGGCTTTGATGACTGGGAATGGGGCGTTACTCTATTCGCTCACGATGTACTCCAGTTCAAAAAGCTTGTGTATGAAATGCGTTTTGATGAGGTTACGTCCCGTTATGGCGATTTCGGTTCCTTCTATATTGGCAACCTGCTTAAACCGGATGCTGTTCCTCAATTCTTACATGTATAACTCTACAAAAGACTCTGCCCTGTTAAGGCGGAGTCTTTTTTTATTTCAGTTAAAAATCCTATTAACTTTCATTAAACACCCCCCAAAACCTTCCACCTCAGGTCACCCATAATTTGGATGACCTGAGGTGGAAGGTTTTTCTGCAATACAGCAGGAGGCTTGATATTTTATTCATATCATCATGGTGGACTTACATATAGTGTTAAAGAGCAATAACATGTCTGTATTAAAGCGAGGTGACAGCGTGGCTGTTATTCCTTACAACGAAGCGGACGTTAAGCTTCTTGGAAGACTCATGCGTGCAGAAGCAGAGGGTGATGGGCAACTGGGTATGCTTATGGTCGGGAACACGGGTGTTAATCGTGTACGGGGGGACTGTATTGATTTCACAGATATTGATTCGATCAGGCAGATGGTCTATCAAAGTCCAGGAGGCTTTGAAGCAACACAAAAAGGATACTTTTACCAGCGATCCCGCGAAAAGGACCGAAGGCTGGCAAGGAAAGTTATTAATGGCAAGCGGTATCATCCGGCCAGCAACTCTCTCTGGTTCTTCATGCCTGGAGGCAGCTGCCCGGCCCAGTGGTTTGGTCAATGGAATACAGGAAGGTTCAAATCCCACTGTTTTTATTCTCCTACTAGGTCTGCTTGTCCAAGTGTGTACTAATTTATTGAAGGAGTGAGTGAATTGGCTCAGAAAAAACCATCTATGGGAGGCGCCCAGCAAGGGCAGCAGCAAATGTATAATCAACCCACCTCCCCTTATTACGCGAGTAATCCATATATGTATTATTATCCAAGCGCTCCAGCTTCCAATCAGGGACAGGGAGGTTTTCCACCTGCATATAGTGGTGGCGGGCAGGTGCCTCAAATGCCTCAGGGACAGTCTGGCGGTATAAATCCACCTAATATGCTTCCCACAGAACAATCGTATATTGAAAACATTTTACGATTAAACGCCGGAAAGACCGCTACCGTGTACATGACATTCGAAAATAACGATCAGTGGAATGCCAAAGTTTTTAAAGGCATTATCGAAGCTGCCGGTAGGGACCATATCATTTTAAGTGATCCTGAAACAGGAAAACGTTATTTACTGCTGATGATCTATCTTGACTATATTACCTTTGATGAAGAAATTAATTATAGCTATCCGTTCAACGGTGGAGGATCAGGTTTCGCTCAGTACCAGCCAAGATAATCAGTTCGAACTCATAAAAAAACTCGCTAAAATCAGTTAGCGAGTTTTTCTCCTATTAATAGAAAAGGGTGAACCCATGAGACATCCTTATGAAAATTTTTATAAAGCCCAATTAGGAGCACTGGCATTAGCTGTGCTGTTAGCCGTTCTCGGGCTCTTTAAACTAGATCACCAGTGGATTATTCTGCTCATGTTTTATGTCTTGGCCGCAAGCTTTTTATTTGAAGCTTTAATTGAACTGAAAACCCAGAATATGCTCAACGCGATCATCCAACTTCTCCACGTGTTAATTATTTTCTTATTTACTACTATTCTTTATTTTTAAAGGTGTTTAATAACCGCATAACCAAGCAGAATCCAGCCGATTAAAAAGGATAGACCTCCGAGCGGGGTAATCATAGCAAACGTTTTAATACCTGTAGGCGCATAGATATAAAGACTTCCCGAGAAGAGAATAATGCCTGCTACGAAGAACCACCCTGCTCCCGTCATCAATCCGGTCTGGATTTTGCTCATTAATAAGGCGGTCACAAATAAAGCCATTGTATGGAACATTTGATAATTAACCGCTTTCCCCCATTGATCCAAGCCTTTTTCAGACACTTTCCCTTCTAGTCCATGTGCCCCAAAAGCTCCAAGAGCAACCGAAAGAAAGCCATTAATAACCGCTACAATTAAAATAAGTTTCATCATTTACCTCCTCCTAAAAATCGAAAATTGATGACCCGTTAGCATCATCATCCTCCAGCCGATTTTCTTCTTTCTTTGGTTTAGAGTCTGGAGTTTTATCGGCCCCCATCATCTGCCGTATTTCATCTGCCGTCGGTTCATGCATCTTTTGACTTCCTTGTTTAGAAGAGGTCGTGTCTTCCTGCCCCTGTTCTAAAAATAGATCCGCTAACAATCTTACAGAACGTATATGTTCACGAACTTTTTGCTCGTCACCGTGCTGAAGCATAGCTTCCTGTATTTCACTGGACATTTTTTTGAGAACGCTTTGATTTGGTATCGCCATATGGTCAGACTCCTTTATCTCATACTAAAGAAAATAGTGTTCTGTCGTAGTTTAACACGCCGCCTGTACTTCTGTCTTATGTTCCTTTCATCGTTCACAAAATAATGATTAATTAAGCATATATGCTTCTTCCTCCAAGAATAAAAGAGATCCCGATGATAATCATCAGGATCTCTTTCCAATTATTAGATGGAAGAATTTAAAAGATAATACCGATTTTGTTTAAGAAAATCAATACTATAAGGATGGGAGCCATCCACTTCACGATGAAATACCAGAAGCCTCCAATAGAAGAAGAGGACAAGTCCGCAGATTCCAGAGCTTCTGACTTTTTAAAGTACCATCCAACAAGAAGGGCCATGGACAGACCGCCTAGCGGCAGGAGAATATTGGAAGCAATATAATCCATGGAGTCCAGGATATTTTTTTCTCCAATCGGCGTGACGCCTGACCAAATACCGAATCCTAAGGAGACAGCGATGCCCATGACGAACATGATAGACCCCATAAGCACACTTGTCGCAAAGCGCGTCCAACTGAATACCCGCATAAAATAAGCTGTAGGTACTTCCAGAATGGAAACGGATGAAGAAAGAGAAGCCAAAATCAAGGCAAAGAAAAACACCAGGCCAATGATTCCTCCAAACGGCATCTGTTCAAAAATACTAGGAAGTGTAATGAATACGAGCGGTGGACCTGAGCTCGGATCTATACCAAAGGCAAAAACCGCAGGAAAGATTACGAGCCCTGAAATCACGGCAAAGAACGTATCCATTAAGCCAATACCTAAAGCGGCGCTTGGAAGTTTATTCTCTTTCCTTAAGTAACTTCCATACGTAAGCATCGCCCCCATCCCCAGACTAAGCGAGAAGAAGGCCTGACCGAGAGCAGCAATATAAATAGAAGGCTCACTTAATGCCGACCAATTCGGCTGGAATAAAAACTTCACTCCCTCTGAAGCACCATCAAGCGATAAACTGAAGACCGCAAGCGCGATGAGGATTAATGCCAACAGCGGCATAAAAATTTTATTCGCTGCTTCAATCCCTTTTTTAACACCACTTAATACAATAGTAATCGTTAATATCATGAAAAGTGCGGTCCAGGCAATTGGATGCCACGTATGGCTGATAAATTGTCCAAACGCTCCTTCATACCCGACTGCCGGCTGTGTAAAGAATGATCCATTGATATAATTCCAGAAATAAAAGATTGCCCAGCCTGCAACTACGGCATAAAAACTTAAGATAAGGAATGAGCTGATAATACCGAAAAAGCCTGTTAAATACCAGGGCGTTCCTTTAGCTAGCTTTTGAAAAGACCCTACTACATCGCTTTCTGCTTTCCGTCCAATACTTACCTCTGTAAGCAATAGAGGGATTCCTATAATAAGCACGAATAACAGATAAAGTAACAAGAAAGCTCCTCCACCGTTATTACCCGCCACGAATGAAAAGCGCCATATATTACCCAGTCCTACAGCTGAGCCCATAGCAGCCAGCATAAAACCTAATTTTGTCCCCCATTTTTCTCTGTGCATAAAAAACTCTCAACTCCTTTCCTACATTTCTCTCTACTTTTGTAGAGCAAAGCTGTCAGATGACCTCGTGGCCATACTAAATATCCATCAGCATACCATAGAATAAAAGGATGTCCATATGAATTCTGAAAATTTCATATTATTTACAGCCGTACATCAAAGTTTGAGGAGCTAACTGGGTTTTTCTCCCTTTCCCCAGATTGTTTTGGCTCAAATTCCATGCATTCAATTCCAGTTACATGAAGCACCAGCTTTGAAGGCATCTCCTTAGCTTTAAAACCATAGACAGCGCAGGCTCTAGGAAATGCTGGATTCCAAGTTGTATAAAAA